>CAVOZQ010000037.1:0-226621 GCA_963700945.1 uncultured Alphaproteobacteria bacterium | reverse complement strand
GTCCAACGCCACCAAATGCACCAAGTCCAGCTAGTCCACCTGTTCCGAATGCTGCAATGCCACCACCCAAAACGGTATTAATTTCAAGAACACTTTTTCGAGATCGATCATTGAAGATTCACTAATAGAAACCCCCATTTCTTTAGCAACATTGTGATCAAAGTCGATGTTTTTTATTTTTGCAAAGGTATTTGCAAACATTGTTAAATTAGCATAAATTGTAATTTTCAATTCACCTAAATTTTCTAATCTAGAATTTGTATCTTCTCGTGCTGATGTTAATTTTTTTACAGAAGAGTCATACATACGCTGAGCTTCCTCATTTACATCTTTTGCGGTATCAAAATCTTCTTTGGCATCCAAACCTTTTTTAACTCCATATCCTGCTGCGCCAAGAGCCATGGCTCCTAAAATAATCGGTAACGGCATAATTCAATCCTTTTGTATAAAATTTAAAATCTCAAATGACATATTAGTCATTATCTTCATTGCCTTCTCTCCAAGTGTCAAACTCTTCTTGAAGTTCAAGAATATTATTGTTCATGGTTGAAATTTTTTCATCTATATCACTTAAACTAACAATACGTTCTTCCCAGTTAAACACAGTTTTATGCATATTAAATATCGATAAAGAACTATTATACATTTTAACTGCCATCATAGGTCCAAGTGACATTAGACTACCATTTCCGAGCAGTATTGCTCTATAAATGCTTCAAGATTGCTACAATCTTTTTCGAATTGACTTTTAGCTTCTTCTTCCCATCTACTTAGAATTTCTTTTCTTTTCTCCATTTTATTTTTCAAAAGTTCGTATTTTTTGAACACCATATCGATATAATCATCGTTATACTCAAATGATTGTCCTTGGATTTTAAAGAACTCCTCAAACTGTGATTGCGGCGACGATTTTCTGCCTGTAAAATCGTTACATCATCCTGAATTGCTTTTTTGCTAACAAAATCTAAAAATTCATCCACGTTAATATTTTTTTCCATTTTTTTCCTTTGTTTTGTGGTAATTAACTCTTAATTATCATTGTAATCTATTTCCCTGACAGGACATGTCATCTGCAATATAGTTTTTCAAACGCACACAAAAACTATCATATAAACTGCGTGGTGAAAGAATCTTGATATGTGGGAGCCAATATCCCACAATATTAAGGGCCTGTGGCACCCGGCCGTAGAGCCTGCCGGTCAGACGGCCATCATCGCCACCCCGATAGTCGATCGCCCCGCCAACCTCTTCGATCGTGAGCGTCTTGCCCGAGCCGAGCTCAATCGGCCAGGCATCCTCGAGCCGCATCTCGCCCTCGGCCGGCCGACCGTTCTTGATCTCCAGCCACAGCGAAAACGAGCGCGGCGTGAACACCGGCTCCGCCTGCAGCGACAGCCGATCGATGACCAGGCTCTCCGGGTGCTTGCCGGCCGGCACACCGAGCTCGGCCAAGAGATGCCCGAGCGGGATCGTGTCACCCTCACGCAGCACGCCGCTCACCGCGTAGTCGGGCCAGCGGGCGGTGAGCTCGATGACCGCCTCCTCGTCGCCGTCGCCCTTGATCGCGATCTCGCCGGTGACGTCGACACGCGGGAAGCGGTAATCCGGGTCGAGCGGCGCCTCGACCTGAATGCGGGCCTTGAGGTTGCCCACGGTCAGCACATCGTGCCCCGGAATCAGCGCCCAGCGATGCCCCACCCGCTCACCGTCCCGAGGCGCGTCGCCGAAGAACGCCAGCTCGACCGTAACGTCCTCGATCTCGACGCCGCCGGCCGGGTGGTGCCCCGGCAGCGCCACGGCCGGATGATCCCCGTCGGGATGGGCGAGGAGCGCGCGAAGCGCGGTGATCTCGACCACCGGACCCGTGCGCAGCTGCGTCCGGCAACCAGTCGAGATCGCAGCCGATGTCGGCATGCGCCGAGGTGGCATAGCCGAGCAGCGCCGCGACATCCCCGAGCGACGGCCCGTCGCCGGGCGCGAAGACGAGGTCTCGAGCCGGTGCCGCTCAGTGCCGATCGGATGCAACACGATGTCGAGATGCCGGCCGCACGCTGAGTCGAGCTTCGCGGAGAACCAGCGGCGAATGGTCTTGACGTGGGTCGAGCCGTCCTCGAGCGACAGTGCCTCGATCTCCAAGAAGTCACTGGCCGAGTGCAAATGCGCAGCCGCTAGCGACCCGTCGGCGACCGGGCGGGATGAAGCGGAGCTTGGTGACGAAGCCCATGTCGTCTTGCTCGAGCTCCAGCTCGGTTTCCGTGTGGCCCCAGACTATGGCCGTTGAAACAAGGACGAAACGTCCTTCCTGATCCGAGGACCTCCGGAACTCAGCCAAGCTCCGCAAGACATTCGGCGCATCGCGCACCAGCCAGTCGCAAGCGCCCGCCGGATCGAGGATCAAGGTTCCAGCTGTGGAAATGATCTGGTCGATCCTCACAGTTGACCCTCATAGCGTATCAAGCCTTGGCTGATCTTCCGCGCAGCTTCAACCGCACCTTGTATATCTAACCCTACAGGCTTCCGGTAGGTTATTTTACGCGACTTATGCTCGCCACCTTGTTGCTTCGGCCAGTCTTCAACCTGATCAACCTCCCAATAGGAGGCCTCAGCATTTATTTCGGCGGCACCATATCCTTGCGCAGAAATGCTCACCTTTTTGTCCAAAGACAATTCTCTTCCGCCGAAGATAAGCGCATGCTTCACATCGCGAGGCGAAAGCGTCGGGTACTTGGCGACGATGCAGGCACAACAGCCGGCGACCTGCGCTGCCGCACTGGACGTGCCGCCGCCTTCAAAGTGCCACGCGTTATCCAATTCTGGCACATAAACGTATGGCGCCGTTGTTCCGTCCCTCGGGCCGGCCAAGCCGCAGATGTCCGGAACGGACACGATAGTCGCTTTGCCAAACAGATTTGCCAGATCTTTCCAGTAGCCCGCTGCGGCATTCGACAGTCGATACTCCAATTCACCATCAATTGTTGATGCTTCATCTGGTCCGCGATCCCAGTAACCGCCGACGATAACCGCCCCCGAAATACTCAAAAATTCCTGAAGTTGTATGAAATCCTGTTAATACTCTAATTTCGGATTGAAATTCGCGCAAGAAAAAATTACTATTTCTGTTTTTCCTTCTTCTTTTATCAAATAATCGAGGCGATTTAACTTGGCAGTGATGGATTTTTTTTCTCCCTCGTCGTTCGTATCGAGCTTAGCGCTCGGCCAAACATCACCCCAACTGTTGGAAACAACCCGGCACCCCGCACTCCGGCCTGGACCTTGCCGCCGTCAATTCGGGTTGAGGGGACAAGGCCAGCTTTAGCGCCTTGCCGTGAAAATCAGTGAACCCGAACCAAAAATTGTCACTCGGATTTACCTGTGTTGCGTGAAATGCGATCTTGGCGAGTCGCGCGATGCCCAGCGCCGAAGCGGCGGTCCCCGTGCCATGGCTTCGGTACTCGTTGCCCGAGGATGAGAGGCTGGCAACCGCCTGCTCGGCGTCTTTGCGATACCGTCGAATTGACAGCTGGAGCTACCCACGAAGACGTTCATCCATTCAGCCAACTCGACGACAAAATCGTCACCGCCACTCAAACAGTGACGCATCTCTTTTTCGTAGCTTTTGAGGGATTGGAATGGCTGACCGGTCACAGTGATGTGTTCAAAAAGATAACTGAGAAAGAAATTGTCAACAGAGTATTTTAGAATTCCGCTTGTCTTCTCAATCATTTTCTTATCGGCAATCTTGATGTCTTCACCGTCAATATGGCGGCCGAAGATGTGGTGAACGTCCCTGAGTTTCGTGATCGCCATATTGAGGTCACTGAGCACTCGCTCAGCGAAATATCGGCGGTGCTCGCCAAAATCCTGCGACGGTTTGATCACGATTTCTTCAACGTCGTCGGGCCCCCGTCGGTGAAGCCCGAGCTGGTCGAAGTAGTCATGTCGTGGGTCGAGCCCATCGTCGACAATGTGGATGGTCTGACCGGAGCCGAGCGTGTGCTCGCCTTTAAGGAGATCCTTGAGGTATTGATTACCAGTACTTTTCATCCTCGCCTTGAGTTCTTCGGCATCGTGCAAGATAGTGTCGTCGTCGGTAGCGCCAAGGCGTGCCCGGAGCTGGTGCGGCCACGCGTGGAAGTCTTTGGCTTTCTCCCAGGGTTGCCCTGTACGGGCAGCAGGATGGTGCGGTGGCGTAGGGAAGGCGTTGGCGATGGGCGCACGATCGATGACGTGAAGCCCTATGACGAGGTCGGCCAAAGGATGACCCGTGATCGGCTCGGCGACCAGCTTCTCGTTGAATTCGTCATCGACGAAGCAAAAAACGGGGTAGTCCGTGAGGGGGTCGTCGCTGCCTTTTAGTCGGACACCGAACACCTTATACAACGCATAACAGGGCCCGCTGACGTCGAGCGCATGGCCCAAGCCGAACCGCGCGTCATCCCCGCCTTTTTGAACGCCTCGATCGCCGCCTTCACGTCCTCGGGCTTCGGGTAAAGCTTGCGGTAACCGTTGCGCACTGTCGGATCGCTGATCTGGAACAGCGCCTCCGGCGGCGCATTCCTCGGCTTGAGCAGCGCCGTGGCGAAGGAGAAAAAGGCGGGGTAGATGTCGGTCATCGATGCCAAACCCCAGTCAGATGTTGGCGAAATCGAGCTTGGCATCAAGCTTAAGCTCGGCGCTGTAGAGGCCCCTGACAGCGGTCGTCCCGGCACGCCCCGCTCGACCCCAGTAGAAGGTGATCGTGCAATTCTTGCCGTGCGGCCCCACGACCAGCAGGTCGTCCTCGTCGGCATCACGCATCATGTCGACGATCTCCTTTAGGTTCAGTCGCTTCGAGCGAAGCAGGAAATGCCCGCCGCCGACATCCAGTTGCGCGATGGCACGATTAACGCCAACGCCGACATGGTTGGGATGGGTCGCCGAGCCAAGCAGGACGTCTTGGTAGTTGCGGGCGTTGATGCGCAGGCCTCTGTCACCGCGCAGACCGTCCTGCGACTGAATGAAGGTGTAGTCGCCGGCATGGCCGAGGCGCAGATTGGCGTTGCCTCGCCCCTCCAGCTTCTCGCGCGGCCCGATGAACACCGAGCCGGCGTTCTCGTCCGACGGCTCGTCGGTCAGATGCAGCGTGAAATTCGGCTCGTTGCGGCCGATGCCGATCCGGTCCTCTTTGATGGTGACGAAGCTCTTCTCGATCACGGCGGTGAGCTCGCCGCCCTGGTAGCCGGGGATGTTGCGGTAGCGGAGGTAGAGGTTGGCCGGGCCCGGCGGCAGGGTGGTGACGATGCCGCTGATCGTGAGGTCGATATGGTCGCCGGCGACGAGGTGGGTCGCTTCGTCGGACCAGATCTTCCAATGCGGCGCCGTGCCGGTGCTGCTTCGGGTGGCTTCCCAGGCGGGGGTCTTGATGAAGACGAGGTCGCCGTCGCCGCCCGGTGGCGGTCGGTCGAACACCAGCCCGTCGGCCTGGAGGCCGGCGACCGCCATAATTCGGGCCTCGCTCGCGCGGCCATCGGGGGTCAGGCAAACCACCGGCTGGCCATCACGCAACCGCTTGGTGGGGCGCGGCTCGATCGTCCAGGCGTCGAGCACACCATTGACCGTGTCGACCGCTTGCGCCGAGCCGACCAGCCGCCCGAGCAGCAGGCTCTCGAGGGTCGGCCGCTCGGTAGCCTTGACGGCGATAGTCTTCGCACCCTCGTCGAGCGTGCAGAGCGCCCAGCCCTTCTCCTCGTCCTTGACCTCGTAGTCGAACGTGAGCTCGAGATAGCTCGCCGTCCCGTGATCGGGGTTGCCCGGCGCCCAGAGGATCGGCAGGTCGGGCGAGGTGTTGGTCAGCCGGAGCCGCAGCACGTTGTCCTTGACCTCCTTGCCCGGTAGCACCGTGTTCGGGCCGATGAAGCCCACGTGCAGCGGCAGGTGGTGGCGGCCGATATGGCTGAGGATGCTCAGATGGCTGATCCGCGAGCCTTGCAGCGCCGTCTGGGCGTCGCCCAGCGCAATCTGGCCGTAGCGCAGCTCGACCCGCGCGTTGCGCGCCCCGCCGGCCGGGTCGGCCCGGGCATTGGTGAGCTCGAGGCGGAGGCGGGCATCGGCAGGGATGGTGACGGGCTGCGCCTCGGGCGTGTGGCGGGCGAGGTAGAAGGCGATAGTGCCATCGGTCTGCGTCGTGGGCGCGCTCATCGCCCAATTGTCACTGCCGGCGAGTGCTAGCGCTTGCCCGCCCGCCGTGATCGCCGACTTGGCCAGCGTGCCGGGGCGAAAGCGCAGCTCGAAATGGCAGCTGTGCTGGCTCGGCGTCTCGTCATGAAGCGGCAGCAGCCGCACCGGCCGGCCGGCGACGTTGGCGAATTCGAGCGTGAGCGGCTCGCCCGTGGGGTGGTCGGTGATGTAGAGCGCCGCCGCGTCGTTGGCGTCGAGCAGCGAGAGCAGGATGGGATGGCTGTCGACGAAGCCCGCGCGCAAGCCACGGTCGGCCGCATGGCGGGCGCGGATGGCGTCACCCGCGAGTGCCTCATCATGGACGCGGAGCTGGGCCAGACTGCCTCGGAAGGACGGGCCCGCCGCCGCGCTCGGCGACGACAGGGTCAGCATGCGCCGCTGGAGCTTGAAGCCGGGGGCCGGCACGTCGGGGCCGAGCGGCTGGCCGTCCTGCCAGAGCCGCAGTGTGGCGCCGTCGAAGACGAGCGCCAGATGCACCCAGTCGCCCTTGGGCAGCATGGCATCGAAGAGGTGAGTCGAAGGGGCGCCGTCCGGGTACTCGACGAAGAACTCAGGGATGCCGTCGGGCCAGACATAGAGGACGAGCCGGCCCTGGCCCGGCGCACCGAGGGCGAGGAGCTGGACGCGCTCTGCGGCAGCCTCGCGCTTCGCCCATAGGGTCAGGGTGAAGGCGGGCGGGTCGGCGAGGTCGAGGCCGGAAACCTGCAGGTACTCGCCGTCCGCGAAGCGGTGTGCAGCCCAGCGTCGCGTCGGCGACGAGCAGCGGGCGGCCGACGACCGTCACCTCGTGGCGCTTCGCCGACCGGTCGATCGGGCCGGCGTCCAGCGCGTCGCTGAACGGCAGGTGCAGCACGAGGCCTGGATCGCTGTCGGTCATCTGGCACACTCACTCATCGGCATTTCCATCGGGGCTCGGATCGTCGGTCGGGTTGCGGGCGAGCTCCAGCCAGCCCTCGCGGATCTGCAGCCGGCCGGCAGCGCCGTCGGCGGCCCGGGGCGGCTTGATCACGCTCTGATCGATCCGCTGCCAGTCGCCGCGCCCGCGCTCGAGCCAGTCCCAGGCGAGGCCCTGGTGGCGCGGCAGCGGCAGGCAGAGCGGGTCGGCCGGCGACAGGATGGGGGCGGTGACGGAACTGCGGCCGCAGCCGGGCGAGCGCCGGGGCGTAGAGCGGCTCCGGCAGGGTGATGGACTTGGCCGGCAGGATGCCGCTCGTCGCCTGCAGCTGGCCGCGCGGATCGACGAGGAGGGTCAGGCAGCGGGCGGGAGCTGCCAGCGACAGCGGCACCAGGGGGTCGGTCTCGGCGCCGGTGATGGCGCTGCCCTCGTAGCCGCTCCGGTCGCGGGCGTGGGCGACGGCGTCGGCGTTGGGCGCGTGCAGCGTGTCGCCGAGGCGGCCTGCGTCGTCCTCTTCCAGCCAGTAGCCGACAAGCCCGTCATCGACCTGCCGATGATCGCCGAGGCGCACCGGAAAGCGGACATCCTCGAAGCCGGCGCTGTCACGGCGGGCGCTGTGCAGATCGCGGTAGAACGCCGGCTCGCCCTGGTCGGTGGCGGGCAGGCCCTTGAGCTCGAGCGAGAGCCTGGCGCGGACCACGGCGAGCGGCCGGCCGCTCAGGAGCGCCCATTCGTCGCCGCCGAAGCTCTCCGGGTGGATGTTGGCGAGCGACCTCACCACCGTCTCGAGGAAGAGGTCGATGAAGGGACCGGCCTGGCGGATCAGCCAGGTGACGACGCGGCCCAGCGTCGGATCGGCGATCATGGTGGGCGCCATCGGCCGCTCCATGCCGGGCGCAGCCTGCCAGAGCTGCGCGCCGTCGGGCACCAGCATGCCCTGTGGCCGCCCTCGGGCGTCGTTCACCATGATGACGCGGTCGAGATCGTTGACGGTGATCCAGCCGGCGATGGGCGAGCCCTCACCGCCGTCGTCGGCGTCGAGGGTCGGGCGTCTTGCCTCCAGCCAACGGAAATCGATCCGCGCCGGCTGGGCCAGACGCAAGGGCAGCGAGAGGAGGCTCGGATGGCCGGGCACGGCGAGACTGGCCGTGCGCTCGATGAACTCGAGGCGAAGCTCGCGGCTTTGGCCGAAGCTGTCGACGAGGCGCAACCGGCGCAGCGAAACCGCCCCTGATTGGATCGGATGGAACGCCAGGGTCGGGTCGGGGGCGAGAGTGCGCTGCTCGCAGACCGTCTCGCGGACGAGGCCAGTCAGCGCTTGATAGTCGTGGAAGGCCAGAGGATCGGCAACTTCCAGCTGCAGCACCTGCTGCTGTTGCAGCATGGCGGCGAGCAGGCCGCCGAGCGGAAAGGTGATCGTGCTGTCCTTGATCTCGGTCAGGCGTTGCCGGGCCAGTGCCAGCTCCGGGGCGGCGCGCTCCGGGGCCGCCGCCGTCACCGCCTCGAGCCGGCCGAGGAGTGCCGGCGCGGCGTCGCGGCCGATCAGGCTGCTGCCGGTGACGAAGCTGGCCTGCGGCTGCAGCGCCTGGTGACCGGGGCGCAGCGCCGGCTCAACGTCCTCGCGGCCGAGTCGGTAGGCGGTCTCGATGAAGGCCGGCTCGTAGCGGCTCGTCTCGCCGTTGTGCAGCGTGCTGGCAGCGAGCGGGTGGAGCGCGACCTCCCATTCGGCGATGATCGGCTGCCAGTGCCGGCCGTCGGAGTGCTGGATGCGATGCTGGCTCAAGTCACCCGCACGAATGCCGGCGATGAGGTGGCGGAGCTCGCGAATGATGTTGTGGGTCCGCCGTTTGTCGGGGCCGTGGAACGGCGAAGCCGGCATGCCCCCGATCACGGTGCAGAGCAGCGGATCGTGCGGAAAGTGGTCGTCGCGCGGGCCGTCTTCGGTCAGCCGTGCGGCCGCGCTGTCGCCGATCACGGCAACGACCGGCTCGCGCGGCTGCCAGTAGCGGGCCCCGGCCGTGCTGCGCAACGCCAAAGCCGGGCGGTCCTTCGGATCGCGCAAGGTCGCGAGGCGAGAGGGCTCCACGGCGCCCATTGCGAGGCGAAGGCCGGTGATCGCACCCTTGAAGGAACCGCTGGCTACCTGTTCGTCGGTGAACGGCTTGGCACCGGCGCTGGCACCGAGGCAGCCCTGCCGCGTCGCCCGACCGCCGAGCGGTGCGCTGGCCGCCGCAGTCGTGGGGGGGTGGTCGTCGATGGTGATCGATCGCTGCCGTGTGCGAGTGCTGTAGCTGACGGTGACCTGGCGCCAGGCGCCGGTCGCGACGGCCGTCTCGCTGGTCAGGCTCTCGACGATGCCGTCGCTTCGCACCGTGGTGAGCACGAGGCGCCCGGCGTCCGGACCGTCCGTCGGCACGGCGAGCTCCAACCAGGCCTCCGGGTCGAACGAGAGGATGACGCCGCCTTCGCCGGCCACCAGATTGACGTGGCAGGTGAGCGTCAAATCGGTCAGCGCCCGACCCTTGCGCAGGCGCCCGCCCGGCACGCCGTCCAGATGATCGAGCCAGACATGCGCGCCGTTGCCGGTGAAGCGGAGACAGCCACCGACGTCGTCATCCGTCTCGAGCGTCACGTCACCCGACAGCTCGCCGGAGATGAAGGTCCGATTGTAGCGCTCGAGGCGGATATTCAGCGCCTCGAGGGCCGCCGCGAGCCGTGCTGCGGCCGACGTCGCCGCCGGGGCCGCCGGCGCGTCGCCGTAGGCTGCGCCGGCCTCGCTCAGCCGGCCCCGGGCGTCGGCAAAGACGTCCATTTCACCGCGGGCGTGGAGCGCCGCGGCGGCCTCGGGCAGGCTCACCCGCTCGATGAAGGCCTTGATCTCGTCGACATGCGCGGCGCTGGCGCTGCCCACGTCGATTGGGTACATGGCACGCTGGAACCGGTGCCAGTCGGCAAACAGGCGGGCGCGGAGATCGGCCAGCTGCTGGTCGAGGCGGGCATGCTCATCCGCGAGCGCGTTGACCTCACGGAGCAGGCCTCGGAGCTTGGCGGGCTGGCGCTGGGCCTGGCGATCGGCCGCGGCCTTGGCGTCGGCGACACCGTCGGGCGGCTCGTTGCGCAATCGCCACCGCCGGCCGCCCGCGACCGCCCGGAAGCCAGCCTCGTGGCGGGTTTCCAAGAGCTTGAAGTAGCGATCGCTGCGCTTCTGCTGAAGGGCGGGCCGCGCGCTCAGGTGGTCGATCTGCTCCTCGATGCTCGCTGCGGCCAGCGTCGTGTCGCCGCTGCGTGCGAGCTCTCGGGCGAGATGCGCGGTGAGTGCGTTTTGGGCGTTGCCGCCGATAGCGACCCGGTCCCGGGCACCCGGCGTGGCCGCACCGGCGTCGGGTCGAACCATGACGCGGGCCTCGCACACGACGAGATCGGGCGGCTCGGGGGCGGCGAGCGGCTGGCCTTCGAGGTCGCGCAGTTGCCAGCCCAGCGCCGGCTTCTCGCCGTCGACCAGGGCAGCGAAGCCCTGCCGGGCGCCGAGGCTGGTCTGACCCAGCAACCACCTGAGGAAATCGTTCTCGCCGTCCCGCCGCCAGCCGATCACCTCGTAGCTCGTCTCGCCACCATCGCTGGGCCGCTCGGGATCGTGAAAGCCGAAAGCACGCGACACCGCTGGGTAGTAGCTGGCAAAGCCCGGGTCGCCGTAGCCCATCGCGGTGAGCCGGGGCTGGCGCTCGGGCAGCGAGCCGTCGACCAGCCATTCGCGGAGCGGCAAGGTCCGGCCGAGCAGGCGGAAGGGCGGCAGGCCGTTCTCGGCCTGGTGCGGCAGGTAGCTGCCGCAGGCCCGCTCGGGATGGCCGGGTGCGGTCAGGACATCGCTCTCCACCACCCATTCGCGCTCGGCGCCGTCGCCATCGATGCGCCGCACCAGCCAGATGTTCGGCACTGGCGCCCAGAGGTGGCTCGCGGCTTCGGCTTCGGTCGGATGGGCGGCGGTGAAGGCCCGGCGGTAGACGGCCGGCAGGGTCCAGTGCAGATGGATGCCGGCGTCGAGCGCGAAGCTGTCGCCGGCAAAGGGTCCGGTCAGCACGCTTTGGCTGAGATAGGGCGTGCCGGCATTGCGGTCGTGCTGCCCGTCGGTCCACGGCAGGCGGGCGAAGTCGACGGGCGGTGGGGTGACGTGACGGCTTTCGCGCAGCACCAGAGCCGCGAGCTGCATCGGAACGAGTACTATGCCAGACAAATTACTGACCGGCTGCCTGGCCAGGGCAAGTCCAAAACGACTGGTGAAATGTTGATGCGGTGGGCGCTTGAGGCTCTACTCATGCGAGAAATTGCATCATTTCAATTCGCGCATGTTCTGTCATCTTGGGCAGAACGGCTCCCGACGGCATCGAGGTCAACTGAATTGTTTGCTCAATTCAGCATGGCTGGCAAGTTGATTCGGCACGAGCGACTTTCGCCGTGCCAAGGTCGCCAGGACCCTGTTGCCTTCACGCTTGCCGCAAGTGCGGCAGCAGAGCCCTTGCTTCAGGTCTTCAAGCAGCGTGTGTCACAGCCGCCGATGGCCGGGGCTCGGCCTTCTGGTCGGTTCCGGCCCGGCAGGCTAGCGCAGGCGCTGCTCGGTTTGCCGATCGAAGACCATGGCGCGGTTGGGATCGAAGGTGAGGCCGACGCGGGCGCCGGTCCGGGTCCGGTCGTCACCGCGCTCCTCGACGATCAGCTTTTCGCCGGTGGCGGACGTCAGGTAGGCGTAGGAGACGCCGCCCAGGGCCTCGGTGAGCTCGACGGTGTGGCTGTCGCCGTCGCGTGTCGATCAGGAGGTGTTCTGGCCGGACCCCGACGATGACCTGCGTACCGTCGGCCGGCATCGTCACCGGTGGCGTGACCGACGCCTGCAGGCCCGGGATGTCGAAGGTGCCATTCCTGGCCGTGCCGTTGAAGAAGTTCATCGAGGGCGAGCCGATGAAGCCGGCGACGAAGCGGTTGTCGGGATCGCGGTAGAGGTCGAGGGGAGCACCGACCTGCTCGATCCGGCCGGCGCGCAGCACGACGATCTTGTCGGCCAGGGTCATCGCCTCGACCTGATCGTGGGTCACGTAGATCATCGTCGCGCCGATCTCCTTGTGGAGGCGGGCGATCTCGACCCGCATCTCGACCCGAAGCTCGGCGTCGAGGTTGGAGAGCGGCTCGTCGAAGAGGAAGACATCGGGGCCGCGGACGATGGCCCGGCCGATCGAGACCCGCTGGCGCTGGCCGCCGGAGAGGGCTGCGGGCTTGCGCGACAGGTACTCGTCGAGCTTGAGGATGCGCGAGGCCTCGGCGACCTTGCTCTCGATCTCGGCCTTGGGGTGGCCGTTCATCCGCAGGCCGAACGACATGTTCTCCTTGACCGTCATGTGCGGGTAGAGCGCGTAGGTCTGAAAGACCATGGCGACGCCGCGCTCGGCCGGGTCGATCCGCGTCACGTCGCGGCCGCCGATATGGATGTGACCGTCGCTGGTCTCCTCGAGGCCGGCGACCATGCGGAGCAAGGTCGACTTGCCGCAGCCGGAAGGGCCGACGAAGACGCAGAACTCGCCGTCGTCGATCTCGAGATCGACGCCGTGCACGACCTGCGTTTCGCCATAGCGCTTGATGACGTGGTCAAGAGTGACGCCCGACATTTCATCTCCTCCCTCTTGGTCGACTCGTTCTTCGGCTCGGGCACGATGCCCGCTGCCGTCTATTCAGCAGTGGCCGTCAGCTCTTGGATCAGCGCCACCTCGGACGACCGGTAGGGGGTGCCGTCGGGCCACAGCAGGTCGTGAAACCAGCCGTCCGATCCGGCATCCATCGCCGCCGGGTCGAGAACCTGTGGCGGCCAGCTGTGATAGGTCTGCGTCCGGCCCCGGACCAGGCCCCACTGAAACGCGCCGATCTTGGCGTGCTTGTAGATCTCGAGCTGGTCGTCGATCAGGCTGCCCGTGGTGCGCGCCATCCATTCCGTGTTGAGCATCGGCCGGCCCAGCGGGCGCAGCTGCTCGATCAGCTGCAAGGCGCGATCGCGCGGCACGTAGGCGTGAAAGGTGGTGATGTCGGAAAGGGCAAGCGCCGTGCGATCGGCTGGCGTCGCGTAGGCCGCCGCGGCCTCGGCTTCGTTCGGCACGGACCATGCGGCGACCGTCAGCGGCTGGACAGGTGCCACCTCCCTGGCCCAGCGGAACGCCTCGGTCATCAGGTCGAGACTGTGCCGCTCGAGGTCGGCATCGAAGCGGCTGTAGCCGTCGGGGCCGAAGATCAAGGCATTGCCGGGCTCGTTGTAGAGATCCCAGAAGAGGATGCGGTGGTCCTCCCGGAAGCATCCGACGACGTCCTTGACATAGGCCTGCAGGGCACCCCGCTGGCGGTGGTCGACGACCGTCTGGCGGCCGGGGCTGCCGATGGCGCGGCTGTTGTGCACGCCAGGGACCGGGGCAGCTTGCGGACCGTACACCGGCGCCGCGCCGGAGAACTCGCAATCGTCGAAAAGGCAGGGGACGGCAGCCAGCTTGAGCTCGGCGGCGATCGCCAGCACCTGCTCGATCTGGTCCAAGAGAGCGTCCCGGTCGTGCTGCCAGACGGTGAACGGCAGATTGGTCCGAAAGGCATTGAAGCCCACCTGGGCCGCCCAGCCCAGCTCCCGCCGGATCGTCGGCGCATCGAAGCTTGCCGGGTGCCACATCTCGAGGAAGTTGACCGCGGTCGACGGCAGGAAGTTGAAGCCGCAGATCCAGGGTTGCTCGTCCCACCAGGCCTGTGCCCGGGCGATGCTCCAGCGGGCGCGGACGAGGGGCTGAAGGTTGCTCATGACGCTACCCGCATAAAGAAAGTGGAGTACGGTACGACCGGCGCACGCCTGGCACGCCGGTCGTCCGTTCGCTATCGGTCCAGCAGGTCCTGAACCTGGTTGTTGGCGTCGGCCAGGGCGGTGTCGATGTCCTTGCCGGTCAGCCAGATCGCCTGCAGCTCGCGGTTCAGTGCGTCCTGAATGCTGCCGTAGCGTGCCGACGGTGGCGTGTCGGTGGCGATCGCCGCCGTTCCCGCGTACTCGGAGCGGTGCGGCAGGCTGGCATAGGCGTCGCTTTCGAGCACCGAGTTGCGCACCGCCATGTGGCCGGTCCGGGCCCAGTCGATATTGTGGTCGTTGATGAAGGCCAGCACCTTGAGCGCTGCCTGGTAGCGCTCCTCGTCGGCCTTCACCGGCGAGGGGATCACCCACATGTGGCTGTCGGCCCAGGTGGCGCCGGTCTCGAACAAGGTCGGGAAGTCGGCGACGCGGTAGTTGGCGAGAGCCACCTCCTCCTTGGCCGCCTCGGCGGTGTAGAAGTCCACCACCCAGGTGCCATTGACCAGGATCGCGACCTCGCCGTTGAGGAAGGCCTGCTGGCTGTCGGCATAGTTGAGCTGCGGGTTGGCGTAGCCGGCATCGAAGAGCTGGGTGATCGCCTCGACCGCGGCCTTGGCCTCGGGCGTGTCGATGGTGGCCTTGCCGTCCTCGAAGATGTTCGCGTTCTGCTGCCAGATCAGGGCAAGCGCCACGCGCACGCCGATCGGGAACTGGGCGAAGTCGGCGGCAAGGTAGTCCTTGCCGGTCGCATCCTTGACCTGCTTGGCCTGCGCCAGCAGCTCCTCGGGCGAGGTGGGCAGCACCGGCTCGCCGTTCTCGACCAGCCCGGCTTCCTCCATGATATCCATGTTGATGTGCCAGAGATTCGCGTGGAAATCCATCGGCACACCGTAGATCTGACCGTCATAGGTCACGGCCTCCAGGGCCGCTTCCGACCAGTCGGACGGGTCGATGCCAGCGGCCTCCAGATCGTCGCCGATAGGCGCCAACGCCCCGAGCCCGGCGAACTCCGGCACCCGGTGGCGGTGCATCACGTGAATGTCGGGCGGCGTGCCGCCGGCATAGGACGCCTTGATCTGGTCGTAGTAGTTGCCCCAGTCGGTCGGCAGGGTGGTGATCGTGACCCCGTCGATCTCGGCGCTCGCGGCGTTGATGATCGACTGGATGATGCAGGCCTCGCCGACGCTGGCCTCGGTGTCGGTGCCGGCATCCTCGCAGGCACCGAAAAAGCGGCCCAGCGTGAGCTCCTGGGCCCACGCCGCCGGCGCGGCGATCGGGGCCGCGAGCCCGGCGATCATGGTTGCGGAGAGCAGCAGACGTTTCATGGTCGTCCTCCCTTCGAGGATTGGTTGCAGCTTGGCGATCATTTGGTGCCGCCCACGGTCATCGCCTGGACGACGTAGCGCTGGAAGATCAGGAACAGGACCACGACGGGCAGGGACGCGATGACGCCCGATGCCATGACCCGGCCGAGGCCCTCGGACTGCGCGAAGTTCGACTGCAGGCTGGCGAGGCCCAAGGTGATGGTGAAGTATTCCTGGCGTTGCGCCGAGACGAGCGGCCAGAGATAGTCGTTCCAGGCGTAGAGGAATGTCAGGATCGCCAGCGTCATCATTGCCGGCCTGGCGAGCGGCAGCATGACGTGGAGGAAGATGCGGAACGGGCCGACGCCATCCAGCCGGGCGGCCTCCTCGATGTCCTTGGGGATCGCCTTGAAGAACTGCATCATCAAGAAGACACCGATGGGCACGGCAAGCCGCGGCAGGATCAGCGCGTGGTAGCTGTTGTGCCAGCCGAGATCGGCGAAGAAGGTGTAGAGCGGGATGAACACCGCCTGCTCCGGCACCATCAGGCCCAGGAGGATGATCACGAGGAGCGGCGTCTTGAAGGCGAAATCGAGCCGGGCCAGCGCGTAGCCGGCCGTTGTGGACACCGCCAGCACGCCGAGCGTCATGCCGCCGGCGACGATGATGCTGTTCAAGAACCAGAGCGGCGTGCTGCCGAAGGCGAAGAGGTCGGCGAAGTTCTCGGCCGTGAACGGGATGGGGATCAGGCCGAGCGCCGTCGAGGCCGTGGTGCGGGCCAGCACGTCGTTGGGCTGGAAAGAGAGCGACACCATCCAGAGCGTCGGCACCAGCCAGAGGAAGGCCGGGATGGCGAGCCCCAGGCAGAGCCAGTAGTAGGACTTCGCTGAATGGCTCATTTCGGCTGCTCCCTGCCGACGGCGAATTGGATGGCCGAGAAGGCCGCCATGATCACGAACAGGAACACCGCCATGGCCGAGGCGCGGCCGAGCTCGCTGTCGCGGAATGCCGTCTGGTAGATGTAGCGGACCAGGACCTGCGTCGTGTCGTTGGGCCCGCCATTGGTCATCAGGTGCGATTGTCCGAACACCTGGAAGTGCAGGATGATCTGCAGGACGACGACCAGCGTGATCGTGCGCTGCAGGTTCGGCAGCGTGATGTAGACGAAGGCCTTCCAGCCCTTGGCATTGTCGAGCCGGGCGGCCTCGTAGATGTCCTTGCTGATGTCCTGCAGGCCGGCGAGGAAGAGGATCATGGCGATGCCGAGCGACCACCAGATCGTCGTGATGACGATGGCGGCCATGGCATAGCCCTCGTCGGTCAGCCAGGAGACGGGCGCTGCGCCGAGCACCTCGCTGACATTGGCAAGCAATCCCTGGCGCGGCGAGAACATGATCTGCCAGATCAGCGTCACCACGGTGACCGACAGCACCTGGCTGAGGAAGAAGACCGTGCGCAGCACCGCCATCGCCCGCGTCTCGCGGTTCAAGGCGGCGGCCAGCACGAGCGCGGCGATGGTCGTGCCGGGTGCCGCGAGCCCGACGAAGAGCAGGGTGTTGCCGACGGTGGGCCAGAAGCGGCTGTCATACCAGCGGCCTTCCGCACCGGGGTGGAAGCCCGGCAGGACGAAGAGCAGGGCGGCCGCGAGGCCTAGCGCGATCGTCGTGGTCCGGGTGAGCTGGCCGCGCATGTGAAAGACGACCGCCAGGAGGCCGACGACGAGGGCCGGGACCTGGATCAGCGGATGGCCGAGCGGCCCCCAGACGATGTTCTCGCCCCACATGATCCGGAGATAATTCCTGGTGCCGACGAACTGCTTGGCCTCGGGGTTGAAGGCCACCGCCAGGAGGTTCCAGTCGTGCAGGCTGATCCAGACGCCGCTGAAGAACGGGTAGACGAGGAAGAGGGTGTAGACGATGAGGAAGGGCGTCAGGAACACCCAGGCAGCCTGCTGGCGGGACATCGTCCGCCGCGCTTGACCAAGCCCGCTTGCCATGATCGATCCTCCCTGTGCGCCGGCGCCAGATCGCCCGGATCACTTGCTAATATTTTTAGCATAGTGACTAACAACCGTGCATGGTGTCAATGCCTATTTTGACGGACCCGGTCGCTCAGGTTGCAAGAGGCTGAAATGGTTGAAGAAAAGCCGTCGCGCGTGACGATGAAGGATGTCGCCCTGGCTGCCGGCGTCTCGCAATCCACGGTCTCGTTCGTGCTGAACGGCCTCGAAGGCATGCGCATCGGCGAGGAAACCAAGGCACGCGTCCTCGAGTCGGCGGAGCGCCTCGGCTACCGGCACCGCGCGGCGGGGCGGCCCGCTACCCGCAGTGCCAGGCAGGTGATCGGCATGATGGTCGACGAGATCGCGACCAGCCCGTTTGCTGCCATCTCGATCGAGGGCGCGCAGGAGCAGGCATGGAGCGAGGGCGTGCTGCTCGACGTGGTCATGACGGGCGGCGACGCCGATTATGAGAATGCGATCCTGCGGCGATGGGCGCGGGACGGGGTCGCGGGCGTCATCTACGGCTCGATCCTGACCCGCGAGGTGGTGCCGCCTCGGCTCCTCGAGCGGCATCGCGCCGTGCTGCTGAATTGCGCCGACAGCGACGGGCGTTTCCTGGGCATCGTTCCGGCCGAGCGGCGCGGCAGCGAGGCTGCGACCACCGCCCTGATCGAGGCCGGTTGCCGGCGCATCGCCTTCATCTCCGGCGAGCCCTGGATGACGGCCTCGCAGCAGCGCGAGGAGGGCTACCGCCGCGCCTTGCGGGCGCACGCCATCGACCCGGACCCCGCGCTGATCCTCGAGGGCAACTTCCTGCCCAGCGGCGGCCGTGCTGCCACCCTGCAGCTGATCCAATCGGGCAATCGCCCCGAGGCGATCTTCTGCGCCAACGACCTGATGGCCGTCGGGGCCTACGAGGCGATCAAGGAGCAGGGCCTCAGGGTCGGCCGCGACGTCGCCGTGATGGGCTACGACGACCAGGAGATCGCCCAGCATTTGGCACCGCCCTTGTCCACCGTGCTGCTGCCGCATCGGGAGATGGGCCAGTGGTGCGTGCAGCGTCTACTCGAGACACAGGCGCTGGGGACGGAAACCTTCCGCATGGCCTGCCCCCTGGTCACCCGCCAGTCGCACCAGATCGACTGAACAGTCTTTTCAAGCGATCGGAAAACGGGAGGCTTGCTGAAATTTGTGCTCTTGATGGCAAGTGCGGCAAAAATAGATGGAAGAAATCGAAACAACGAGCCTGAATGGATGTCTTTATCGAGAGAGAGCCGATCATTCGTGATCCAACAGCAGGACGGCCTGTGGTCGATCATGAGACCGGTGGTGAACGGAACGGGCCTCCGGAGCGGCCGATGCGCCTCTGGCGTGAAGCGGGGACGAGCCTCCCCACTTTCAGAGCTTGGTCGCGGCAGCGCGGCCTCTTGAGATTGGCGCTTTGGTTCGAGGCAGCATTGTCCAACGCCCAGCGTATCGCCGTGCGTCAGAGTGCGCCCGGCCTTGTCGCTGCTGATGCCCGGCCGTTCCTGCCGGCGACCTCGTCTGGCGGCGTGGAGTGCCTGACCGAGCGCCGCAAGTCGATCGACAGTCCGCGCAGCCGCGTGCCAGCCGGTCTCCCGCGTCTTTCGGTCGGGATCGCGGATGCAGACGCTCCGATTGCCGATCGCGAACCGGCGATGGCGGGCACGCGTGGCTGAGCACAGCCATCTCGTCCAGATCCGGCCGGAGGGAATTGTATCTTCCGGCAGCGGATCTGTTCCTGGACCCCGTGCGGCCGGTGAAGCGGGCGGCGATCAGTCATGGCCATGCCGATCATGCACGGGCGGGGCATGGTGCTGTCATTGCCACAGCCGAGACGCTCGCCATCATGCAGGTGCGCTACGGCGAGGAGCCGGCGCAGCGCCGGCGGGCCCTGTCCTTCGGCGAGGTCATCGACGTCGGCGCTGGCAAGGCATCGGTGCGGCTCTGGCTGGCACCCGCAGGCCACGTGCTGGGCTCGGCCCAGATCGTGATCGAGCAGGACGGCACGCGGCTGGTCTACTCGGGCGACTACAAGCCGCGCGCCGACGCGACCTGTCCGGCATTCGAGCCGGTCGTCTGCGATATCTTCATCACCGAGGCGACCTTCGGCCTGCCGGTGTTCCGCCACCCGCCGGCCGGGGACGAGATCGCCAAGCTGTTGAGAGCACGCGAGCAGTTTCCCGAGCGCGCCATCGTCGTCGGCGCCTACGCCCTGGGCAAGGCGCAACGGCTGATCAAGGAGCTGCGGCTTGCCGGCTACGATGCGCCGATCCACCTCCATGGCGCCCTGCAGTCCCTGTGCCGGCTCTATCAGGACCACGGTGTCGACCTCGGCGCGCTCGAGCCCGCCACCGCCGGCGAGCGCGGCAAGGCGCGCGCCGACCTCAAGGGGCAGATCGTGCTGGCCCCGCCCTCGGCCATCGCCGACCGCTGGGCCCGACGCCTGCCCGAGCCGCTGGTCGCCATGGCCTCGGGCTGGATGCGGGTCAAGCAGCGGGCCAAGCAGCGCGGGGTCGAGCTGCCCTTGATTCTGTCCGACCACGCTGACTGGGACGAGCTGCTGGCCACGATCGAAGCGACCGGGGCCGGCGAGATCTGGGTCACGCACGGCCGCGAGGAAGCGCTGGTCCACGCCTGCACGGAGCGCGGCATCAAGGCCAGGGCGCTGGCACTCGTCGGCTACGAGGAAGACGGCTGAATTGATCCGATGAAACCTTTTGCCGCCCTCCTCGATCGCCTGCTCCACAGCCCGCAGCGCAACGCCAAGCTCAGGCTGCTCGCCGACTACTTCCAGGCCACGCCGGATCCCGATCGCGGCTACGCCTTGGCGGCGCTCACCGGCGGGCTCGATTTCGCGCATGCCAAGCCGGCGCTCATTCGCGAGCTGGCCATGCGCCGCAGCGATCCGGTCTTGTTCGAGCTGTCCTACGATTTCGTCGGCGATCTGGCCGAGACCACGGCCCTGATCTGGCCGCCCGCCACAGCCAGCGGCACCGTGCGCCTGAGCCACGTCGTCGAGCAGCTGCAGACCACGGCCAAGACCGGGCAGGCAAGGCTGATCGAGGGCTGGCTCGATCAGCTCGAGCCGGATGGGCGATGGGCGCTGCTCAAGCTCATCACCGGCGGTCTGCGGGTCGGCGTGTCGGCGCGGCTGGCCAAGCTGGCGCTGGCCGAGTTCAGCCATGCCGGTGTCGAGGAGATCGAGGAGCTCTGGCACGGCCTCCACCCGCCCTACGGCGAGCTTTTCGCCTGGCTCGAGGGCCGCGCGGCCAGGCCCGAGCTCGGCCGCAAGCCGGTCTTCCGTCCGCTGATGCTGGCAAGCCCGCTGGAGGACGAGGACAAGCCGAAGCTCGATCTGGCCGCCTACGCGGTCGAGTGGAAGTGGGACGGCATCCGCGTGCAGATCGCAGCCGGTCCGGGCGAGACCCGGCTCTACTCGCGCAGCGGCGACGACATCTCGCACAGCTTCCCGGAAATCATCGACGCTGCCGGCTTCGATGGCGTGCTCGATGGCGAGCTGCTCGTCGTCCGCGACGGGCAGGTCGGAAGCTTCAACGATCTGCAGCAGCGGCTCGGCCGCAAGGCGCCGACCGCTGCCCAGCTCGAGAGCCATCCCGCCTTCGTTCATCTCTACGACATCCTGTTCGACGGCGAGCAGGACCTGCGCCCGCTGCCCTTCACCGATCGGCGTCGCCATCTGCTCGCCTTCTTCGCGCGCGAGCGACCGCCGCTGATGGATGTCTCGCCGCTCATCGAGGCTGGCGACTGGGACGAGCTCGAGGCCCTGCGGCAGAGCTGCGAGCGCAGCGAGCGCGAGGGCCTCATGCTGAAGCGCAAGGACAGCGCCTATGTCGCCGGCCGGCCCAAGGGCCCCTGGCTCAAATACAAGCGCGATGCGCTCACCCTCGACTGCGTCTTGATGTATGCGCAGCGCGGCCACGGCAAGCGATCGAGCTTCTACTCGGACTTCACGTTCGGCGTCTGGCGTGCCACTGATCAAGAAAGCGAGGAGCTGGTGCCGGTGGGCAAGGCCTATTTCGGCTTCACCGACGCCGAGCTGGCTGAGCTCGACCGCTATGTTCGGGCCCATACCACGAACCGCTTCGGCCCGGTGCGCGAGGTCGAGCGCGAGCTCGTGCTGGAGATCGCCTTCGACAGCGTGGCCCGCTCCAACCGGCACAAGTCCGGCGTCGCCATGCGTTTCCCCCGCGTCCACCGCATTCGCTGGGACAAGCCCGCGCACGAAGCCGACCGGCTGGAGACGATCTTGAAGCTGCTCCCCTGAGCCCTCGACGTCTTACCGGTCGACAAGCAGCGCGCCCAGCGTGGCCTTAACGAGCGCTGGCTGCAGGCCGAGGCGCCGACCAGCACTGTGGTGAGCTCAATCAGGAAGACGGCGCGCAGTCTAGACGAGCCGGTCCGGGAAGCCTGGGGCGCGAAGGTCGGTTTCCAGCCAGTCCTCGAGCAGCTTGACGATCTGCGTCGAGGGGGCGCTGCCGCCATAGGTTGCCTTGCCGCGCTCGAAGATCGCGCGCGTCAGCGTCGCGACGTCGAGCGGCACGCCGCCTTCCTCGGCGAGGCTGGCGATGAAGCCCAGATCTTTCAGCGCCAGGTCCATCGAGAAGCCGATGTCGTAGCTGCCGCTCAGGATGAGCTGGCCTTCCGTTTCGTGGACGAAGCTGTTGCCGGAGCTGGCCGCTATCGCGTGGTAGGCCTTGGCGAGGTCGACGCCGGAGCGCTTGGCCAGCATCAGGGCCTCGCCGCCGGCCACGAGGTGGATGAAGGCCAGCATGTTGGTGATGACCTTGATGACCGCCGCCGAGCCCAGCGGGCCCATGTGGATGACCTTGTCGCCGATCGCCTGGAAGACCGGGGCGAAACGGGCGGCGAGGTCGGGGTCGCCGCCGGTGAGCACGGTGATCGCGCCCCGGGCCGCAAGATGCACGCCGCCGGTCACGGGCGCCTCCAGCGTCCGGACGCCGCACTTTGCCGCCAGCCCGGCGAGCGTCCGGATGTCGTCCCGGCCGAGGGTGGAAAGCTCGATCCAGGTGGCCCCGCGGGGCAGCGTCTCGAGGAGGTCGGCGAGCACGGTCCGCGACGCGGCCGGCGACGGCAGGCAGGTCAGCACCGCATCGCGGTCATGGGCGAGCGCGCCGGCGCTCGGCGCCCAGCCGGCGCCCAGCGCGAGATGCCGGTCGGCCCGGCTGCGATTCCGGTCGTGAACGACGAGATCGAAGCCGGCCCTGGCAAGGCTGGCGGCGAGATGGCCACCGAGCTCGCCCAGGCCGACGAAGCCGAGACGCATGGCGGGCTCTCAGACGTGGATATTGAAGGACGCCCGGATGCGGGCGTCGGTGGCAGCGTCGATCAGCGGGCCCTCGGATCGGGCGAGGATCTCGTGCTTGCGCCGCGTTGCCCGGGCGACGAGGTCCGGCCGGCCGAGCTCGACCCATTCCTTCGGGCTCGTGCGGTCGGCGGTCAGCGGATAGACGTATTCCGTCTGCATCAGGCCCAGGGTCTGCGGGTGGCCGAGATAGTGGCCGGGGCCACCGAGGCAGACGTCGCGCATCGCGTCCAGCGAGACGCTGTCTTCGGTCACCTCGATGCCGCGGACACAGCGCAGCACCTGACCCAGGAGGTCGTCGCCGAGGATCAGGCTCTCGTGGCAGAAGCCCAAGAGCGAGGCGTGCATGCCGGCGGCCTCGTAGACGAGGTTGAGGCCCGAGAGCCCAGCCATGACGTTGGAGATCGCCTGCTCCCAGCCGGCCTGCATGTCGGGCAGCTTGGCATCCGCGATGCCGGCCGCAGCCCCGCCCGGCAGGCCGTAGAAGCGGTGCATCTGGGCGCAGCCCGCCGTCAGCAGCGCCTGCTCGCCGGAGCCGCCGGACATCGCCCCGGTGCGCAGGTCCGAGACGAAGGGCCAGGTGCCGAAGACGGCAGGATAACCAGGGCTGATGGCGTTGACGTAGACGACACCGGCCAGGCATTCGGCCACCGCCTGGACGATGGCGGTGGCGAGCGGGGCAGGGGCGGTGGCGCCGGCCTGGCCGGCTGAGAGCAGCAGGATCGGCATGCCACCCCGAATGCAGGCCTCCATGGTGAGGCAGCTTTCGGTCGCGAACTTCATCGGCGGGACGACGAAGCAGTTGGAATTCGAGACGAAGGGGCGCTCGCGCCAGGCCGCCTCGGAGCCGGCGATCAGTTGAAGAAGCTCAAGGCAGCCGTCGACGTGGGCGGGGTCGGAGAAGCTGGTGCCGACGTGCTTGGTGGTGCCGGCACAGCAGGCGTAGAGCGTGTTGATGTCCATCTCGTAGTTGTCGGGAATGTCGCGGCAGACCATCGCGCGCTGGAAGAAGTGGATGTTGTCGAGCGCCTGGGCGAGCCGTGCTGCGTCGTAGAGGTCCTGCGCCGTGCTCTGGCGGTAGTCCCCTGTCTCGACATCGACCACGTGGACCGCGGCCCCGGCGGTGCCGTAGTGCACGCGGCTGCCGCTGAGGTCGAGATCGAAGGCAGGGTCGCGGGCACAGAGGGTGATGTCGCGGGCGGCTAGCCTAAGCATGTCCTCGACCAGCGCCCGGGGGAAGCGGATGCGGCCGTCGTCGCCCTGCACCGCACCGGCGCCGGTCAGGATCGCGACCCCCGAAGGCGGGGCGTCGGCGAGGCCGATCTGCTCGAGCGCGTCGAGGGCGGCCGCATGGATGCGCTGCACGCCGGCGTCGCTCAGCGGGCGGTACTGGCCGCCTTCGAGCCCCGGCCGCACCGGGCGGAGATTGCGTGCCAGTGGGGTGGTCCGGAGCGCGTGGCGCGCGGCCCGGCCGCCGGAGCGGCGGCCCCGCGGCTCCTGGGGAACGGGCTCCTCGAGGATCGGTCTCGACCATAGGCTCGCTCCTCAGGCCCGCAGCCGGGCGTTCTCGGGGTCCCACAATGGGCCTTGCGGTTGGACCTCGGCGGTGCAGCGCTCGCCGAAGATCTCGACCTCGAGCCCCGTGCCGGGGCGGGCGAGGTCGCTCCTGACGACGGCAAGCGCGATCGAGCTTGTCGACCCGGTGCCCCCAGCCGCCCGACGTGGTCTCGCCGACGATCTGGCCGTCGTGCCAGACGGTCGACATGTAGGGCGCATCGTGACCGCCGGCCTCGACGACCAGGGTGGCGAAGCGGCGGCGCGGGCCGGCCTCGCGTTCCGCCAGGAGTGCCGCCTTGCCCTTGAAGCCGGGCTTGGTCCAGTCGACGAAGCGCTCGAGCCCGGCCTGGAGCACCGTGTAGTCGGTGGACAGATCGCCCTTCCAGGCGCGGTAGGCCTTTTCCATGCGGAGCGAATCGAGGGCGAACATGCCGAAGGGCTGCAATCCCTGCGGCTGCGCCCTCGCGCATCAGCGCGTCCCAGATGGCAGGCGCGTCCGCGGGCGCGCAGTGGACCTCCCAGCCGAGCTCGCCTGCGAACGAGACGCGCACGAGATGGCAGGCCCGGCCGGCGACCTCGGCCGGCTGGTGGCTGAGCCAGGGGCGGGCGAGGTCGGCGGTGCTGAGCGGCGCCAGGATCGTCCGGCTCAGCGGCCCGGTCAGCAGCAGGCAGGTCAGCGCCTCGGTCTCGTCGGTGAGCGCGAGGCCGCCCTCCAGGTGCTTCTCGAGCCAGTCGCGATCGTGCCACTGGGCGGCGGCGGCGGTGATCAGGCGGAAGCTGCCGTCGGCCATGGCGATGATCGACATCTCGGTGACGATCCGGCCCGCGTCGTCGGCGAAATAGCCGAGGCCGAGCCGGCCGGGCTTCGGCACACGGCCGGTGATCATCCGGTCGAGCCAGTCATGGGCACCGTCGCCCTCGAGCCTGAAGCGGGAGAAGCCCGGCAGGTCGAGGAGCCCGGCCGCGTCACGAACGGCCTGGCATTCCTCGCGGATGCGCTGGTGCCAGGGGCCCTCGCGCAGCCAGGTCTGGGTCGCTGCCTCGGAGGTGTCGTCGCCCGGCTTGGCGTACCAGTTGGCCCGCTCCCAGCCATTGGCCACGCCATATTGGGCGCCGAAGGCCGCCGTCCGGCCGTGGACGGCGGAGAGCTTCTGGGGCCGGCCGGCGGGCCAGGCATGGCGGGGGAAGTGCATGGCGTATTCGTGGCCGTAGACCTCCATGCCCTTGGCGATGCAGTAGGGCTCGATCGCAGAAGGCGGTGAAGCGCCGGGGATCGCAGGACCACATGTCCCATTCGGTCTCGCCCCGGGTGACCCATTCGGCCAGCACCTTGCCGGCCCCGCCGGCCTGGCAGATGCCGAAGGTGAAGACGCAGGCCTCGAACGCATTGGGCACGCCGGGCATTGGCCCGATCAGCGGGTTGCCGTCGGGCGTGTAGGGGATCGGGCCGTTGATGGTGCTGGACAGTCCGGCGGTGGCGAGGATCGGGACGCGGGCCACGGCGTCCTCCAGGTACCACTCCAGCCGCTCGAGATCGTCGGGGAAGAGCTGGAACGAAAAGTCGTCGGGCATCGGGTCGTCGGCCGAGACCCAGTGCGCCCGGCAGTTGCGCTCATAGGGCCCGAGATTCATGCCGAACTTCTCCTGGCGCAGATAGTAGGAGCTGTCGACATCGCGCAGCAGCGGCAGCTTGCTGCCGGCCTCCCTGGACCAGGCCTCGATCTCCGGGATCGTCTCGAACAGCATGTATTGGTGGCTCATCACCATCATCGGCACGTCGCGGCCGAAATGCCGGCCGACCTCGCGAGCGTAGTAGCCGGCGGCGTTGACGACGAACTCACACCTGATGTCGCCCTTGGGCGTGCGGATGCGCCAGCCGTCGGCCTCGCGGACAGCCCCGGTCATCGGGCAAAAGCGGACGATGGCGGCGCCCAGGTCGCGTGCGCCCTTGGCCATGGCCTGGGTCAGCTGCGCCGGGTCGATGTCGCCGTCATAGGGGTCGTAGAGGGCGCCGGTGAGGTCGTGGGTCGCGCAGAACGGGTAGCGGCGCTTGATCTCCTCGGGCCCGAGGATGTCGAGGTCCATGCCCTGGTAGCGGCCCATGCCGACCACGCGGCGGAATTCCTGCAGGCGCTCCGCCGAGTGGCCGAGGCGGACCGAGCCCGTGACGTGGTAGTTCATCGGATAGCCGGTCGCTGCTGCGAGCCCGCGATAGAGCTCCGCCGAGTAGCGCTGCATGTTCATGATCGACCATGACGACGAGAAGGTCGGGACGTTGCCCGCGGCGTGCCAGGTCGAGCCGGCGGTGAGCTCGTTCTTCTCGAGCAGGACGCAATCGGTCCAGCCGGCGAGCGCCAGATGGTAGAGGGCGGACACGCCGACAACCCCACCGCCGATGACGACGACCCGGGCGTGGCTCGGAAGCTCGCTCAAGGCTGTCCTCCCTGTTCTGCACCTTCGACGCATACAGAAACGGCGAGCGGGACGGCAGCGGTTTTTTTCGAGGCAACAGGCAAAAGCCGGCGAGCGAAAGCCCTGAGCTGGGGTCAGCGCTCGCTTTCGCCGTTTCAGGCTCGTACCGTGGCGGCTATCATGAGGCTCCCGGATCAAGGCCGCGGCAAAGCGAGGCGCCGACCGGGGCACGGGGATCCGCGGCCCGGCTGCGAAGCTGCGGCTCGAGCGCCATCGGTAGAAAGTCGTGTCGCTGTGCTGGTCCGCCCGGCGCCCGGCGGCTATCTCTGTCGCAGACGCGACGTATGCCTAGGGATGGAGGAGCGGGAATGCAGGACGATCGGTCATTCGATGCGTCTGTGGTCGTGGTGATCGACTACAAGGCCGGCGGTGCGGCGACCTGGAAGGAGCTGCGGCTGACGCTGAAGGCCCTGGCCGAGCAGGATTTCGCCGGCCGAAATCGACTTTCTCCTGGTCGAGCCGCGCGCCACGCAGAACAGCGTGCCCGACGATCTGGCGCAGAGCCTGCCCAGCCTGCGCATCGTCTATACCGATGGCACCACCTCCTATGATCTGAAGAATGCCGGGATCGAGGCGGCCTTCGCCGACTTCGTCGTCATCCTCGATGCCGACTGCGTGCCGCACAAGGGCTGGCTCAGCGCCGTCATGCGCCATCACCGGGCACACCCCGACGCTGCCGTGATCAGCGGCAAGACGCTCTACCGTGCGGAGGGCCTGCTGCCGCGCATCTTTGCGCTCATCGATCGCAGCTACGTCGATTGCGGCGGTCCCGGCACGACCCGGACCATCTCCAACAACAACGCGGCGTTCCGCAAGGACGCCATGCTGGCATATCCGCTGCGCAACGAGCTCGGTCCGTTCGGCTCGAAGCAGCAATCGGTGGACATGCTGGAAGCCGGCCTCGAGCTGCGCTTCGAGCCGGAGATGATCGCCTATCACGGCTATGGCGGCTGGCCGATGCAGAAGCACGCCCGGCACTACACCGGCTTCTCGATGACCCGCCACCGCCAGCTCAACGACGACGCGACGCATGCCTGGATGTTCAAGCTCGGCACGCTGGGCTTGCCCTTGATCTTCTTGATGTCGATCGCCGGCACCTGGAAGAACTGCCTGAAGCGGGCGTCGGGCTACGGCGTGCGCTGGTTCGAGGTCCCGGTCGCCATGCTGGTCGCCATTCGGGTGCATCTGATGGAGCTGTCAGGCGTCAAGCTGGCGCTCGATAACGGTGAGCTGTCGGGCGACGGCGCGTTTCGCTGACCACCTCTGCCGCCGACTCGTCTCCGCCCTTGCAGGTGCTGGCCTGGCCCGCCTTCGCCAAGGCCGACGCCAACCCGCATGCGGCCCTGCTCGCGGCCGAGCTGCAGGCATTAGGCGTCGCCATCAGGGATTGGACGCCCTGGCGCGCTTTGGTCACGCCGGGCCCGCTCTGGCACATCCACCTGCCGGAGACCGTGCTCTATCGCCGCTCCGCCATCCTGGCGCTGGCCGAGACGGTGGCTTTTCGTCCTGCTGCTCAGCCTCGCCCGATGGCGGGGCACGCGGGTCGTCTGGACGATCCACGACCTGGGCAGCAACGATCGCTGGCATCCCAGGCTCGAGGCCTGGTACTGGCGCCGCTACACGGCACGGGTCGATGCCGTCATCTGCCTCAGCCGGGAAGCCCTGCGCCTGGCCCGGCAGCGCTTTCCGGCCCTCGAGCGGCGGCCCGGCCATGTGGTGCCGCACGGTCACTATCGGGACAGCTATCCGAGCACGCTCACGCCCGGCGAGGCCAGGGGGCGGCTCGGCATCGACACGGCAACGCCTGTGCTGCTCCATTTCGGCCTGCTCAGACCCTACAAGAACGTGCCACACTTGGTCTCGACCTTCGCCCAGGCGGCGCTGCCGGATGCCCTCCTGCTGATCGCCGGCAAGCCGTTCGATGATCAGGTCAGAGGCGACGTCGAGGCTGCCGCGGCAGCTGTCCCCGGCGTTCGTCTCGAGCTGCGCTACATCCGGCCCGACGAGGTGCAGCTCTTCTTCCTCGCCGCCGATCTGGTGGTCCTGCCCTACCAGCGCATCCTCAACTCGGGCGCGGCGCTCCTCGCGCTCAGCTTCGCGCGGCCGGTCCTGGTCCCGAGCATGGGGTCGATGGTCGAGCACCAGGAGGATTTCGGCGATGACTGGATCAGGCTCTACGAGGGTGAGCTTCGCGCCGACGACCTGCGCGCGGCACTCGCCTGGGCGCGGACCGGCGAGCGGGGTCAGCCCGACATCGACCATCTCGACTGGCGGAATCTCGCGCTCAAGACGAAGCTGATCTACGAGGGCCTATGAAGAAAGAGAAGCTCTACCCACCCTATACGTGGCGGTACCTCGTCCAGCAGGCGTTCCAGAAGCGGCATCCGCAGGCGCCGGTCATGGTGGCCAACGCGGTGCTGCTGCTCAACGCCTGGCTCAAGCCCGCTGACCGCGGGCTGGAATGGGGATCAGGACGGAGCAGCACCTGGATCGCCGAGCGCGTCGCGCATCTGGTCACGGTCGAGCACGATCCCGCCTGGCACGCCAAGGTCAAGGCGGACATCGCCGCGCGCGGCCTCGCCGAGAAGGTCGACTACCGTCTGGTCGAGGCCGTGGGTGACCAGCTCGACGAGCCCCGTGACCACCCTTATGCGCAGATTGCGGACGGCTTCGCCGACCAGTCGCTCGATTTCGCCGTTGTCGACGGGCAGATGCGGTTGCGCTGCATCGAGCGGGCGATCGACAAGATCAAGCCGGGCGGGCTCCTGGTGCTCGACGGCGCCAACCGCTACTTGCCCAACGCCTTCGAGGGCAGCCATTCGACCATCATGATCTATCGCGACAAACCCCTCGACGACGGCTGGCGGGCCGTGATGGATCGGCTGCAGTCCTGGCGGGCGATCCACACCTCTGACGGGCTCTGGGACACGCGTTTCTGGGTCAGGTCCCACTGAAAGGTGAAGGCGCTGAATGAACGATCGCCGGACCGGCGCCCTGGCTCGTGGTCGGCATGCCCCTATGGCTCGCCTCGGCCGGGCGACGCTTCGGCACCGTTGTCGGCGTCGACGGCGGCACATCGCCTGGCAGCGCTCGTGGCCGGTGCGCCGGGTCGTCGGCCGATCGGGAATCGGCTCGGATGAGCGCACGGTCGCCTCGCGAGGCGAAGGTCAGCGTGACCACGGTCTTTCATTTCGAGGAGGCGATCTCGTTCTCCCGATATCGGATCGTGATTGCGCCGCCGCTCTACGATCTCGTGCCTTTCCGCGCGCTGCGGCGGGCGACCGATGGGCTGCTGTTCAAGGTGCGCGATCTGCTCGTGCATCCGCTGATCCTGCTCATTGCCATCCGCCACCACCGCGCCGAGCTGATCATCATCAGGTACTTCACGACCAAGGCGCTGTTGGTGGCGGCACCACTCCTGTGGCCGTTCCGCAAGAAGCTGCTCTTCACCATCCAGAACAACATGCAGCTGGCGCATGTCGGTGCGCGGGAGCGCCGGTACTTCAAGCTGCTCTGCCGCCTCGGGTTTCAGTTCGCCTTTCTCGAGGCGGCTGACGGCTTGGCGGAGCTCGGCGTTCCCTTCGACGACCGGCAATTCGTCGTCGTGCCGATCCCCATCTTCCCGAGACAGAGCTCCCGCCACGAAAGGCGGCGCGACGGCCCCCCGACGATCGGCGTGATCGGCCGCGAGCTACCGGAGAAGAACACCGATCGCCTGATGAACCTGTTGGTGGGCTGGCGGTCCGCCGGCGATCTGCCGGCCGAGATCGTTCTCGGCTCGAATGACAAGGATGTTTTGGAGACGTGGGCCGGAAAGGGCGTGGCGACGGTCCAAACGCTCGACTACCGGGACTACAAGCAGGCGGTCGCCGGGGTCGACGTGCTGCTCATCCACTATGACCGGACGCACTACTTCTTCCGCAGCAGCGGCGTGATCCACGACGCGGCGCATCTCGGCACCGCCGTCGTCTGTCCCGACTTTCCCGTCTTTCGGCGTCAGGTGAGCGAGCCGTGCCGCGTCGGTGCCGTCTATCGGACCGTCGATGACATGCTGCCGTCGCTGCGCGAGGCGCTGGAGCTGTCGCGGCGTGCATCCGGGGATTTCGAAGCCTGGGCGCTGGAGCGCTCGCCCCAGGTCTTCAGTCAGCGGGTCGACCGCCTCATCGAGCAGCGGCGCGGGCGATGATCGATGACCGTGATAATCGATGACAACGTGCCAATGATGACGGCGCGGCCGACCGCGCCTCGCTTTTGGTTGCAGCGCCATTGCTGTACCAGTGACGTCGTCACCTCCCTTCGTTCAGGAAAGTGCCCATGGCTGCCGGCCTCGTCGATGCGAAGCTCGCCAAGATACGTGCCTTCGTGGCGGATCGCGTGCTCGATTTTCGCCCCTTCATCCAGGAGCTGGAGATCGCCGGCGGGCGGCAGCGGTTCTTCGTCGCCACCGCCCAGGCCGCCGACTGGTACCATCCGTTCAAGGAGAAGAACCGCCGCGAGCTCGAGTGGCTGATCGAGAACCTCGATCTCGTCGGTGCGAAGATCATCGACGCCGGTGCCTTCCATGGCCTCTACACCACCACTCTTGCCCGTGCCGCCGGTGCCGCCGGCATCGTGGTGGCGGTGGACCCGGTGGCCTCCAATTGCGCGGTGATCGAGGCCAATCTGGCCATCAACGGCCTGCCGGTGCGGATCGAGAACTGTGCGATCAGCAACCGGGACGGCGAGGTGGCCTTCTCGCTCGACACCTGCGGGCACATCGTCGAGCGGGGCGGCGTCAAGGTCGAGGCCAAGCGCCTGGCGACCGTGCTGCCCGAGGCGACCGTCCTCAAGATCGACATCGAGGGCGCCGAGTTCACGGTCATTCCCGAGCAGATCGACGACATGACCGAGGCGCGCGCCTGGATCGTCGAGATTCACCCGGGCATGGGCGGCGACCCGGCGGTGGTCACTGGCGCCTTTCGTGATCGAGGCTACGATTTGTGGTGGGCCGAGCCCACCAGCGACACGTTCCAGCCTTATGGTGGCGAGCCCTGGACGGCGCGGACGACGCTGATTGCGCGCCGCTAGGCGTAGCGGGTGACCAGGGGCCGAACCAGCCACCAGTAGGAGTTGATCATCGCCGTGAGCAAGGCAACGGCCTTGCCTTCGAGGCCTTTGCCGATCAGGCCAGGGGCCAGCGGCAGCTCGCCGGCGATGAGCAGATGGCCGACGCCGATCTGCCGCCGCTCTCGCACGAAGGCCCGCCGGGTGCGGAGGCTGGCCCGGTTCTGGTAGAGCCAACGCCACGCGCCGAACCACTCCGGCAACCATCGCCGCTTGGCCGCCATGCCCAGAGCGGCGAGCTCGTAGAGGGCGAGAACCGGCGCCAGCAGTAGCAGAACCTGCCAGCTGTAGTGGATCAAGATCGTCTGCCAGCGATTGCGCATCGTCAGGTAGGCGCGGCGCTTCGGGTAGACACCCTGGTCACGAAACGACAGATCAGGCGTTCCATCGCCGCGATCGTGGAAGGCGACTGCCGTCGCGTCGCAGATCAACTTGAACCCCAGGACCCGCAACCGCAGGCCGAGCTCCTGGTCCTCCAGATAGATGAAGTAGTTCTCGTCGACGCCGCCAGCCGCGAGCATGGCGTCGCGGCGCGCCAGCACACACGAGGTCGAGAAGGCGCCCACCGGTCGGGTCTGCGGCGGGGTGGTCGCGGCCGGCAGGCGAGCATTGCACAGAACCATCGAGCCCACGACGTGGGTCTCCGCGCCGTCGAGCTGGATGAGATCGTTCTCGGGATAGAGCACGAGCCGCGGCACGGCGGCGGCAACCCCCGGTTCGTCGAGATGCGCCCGGAGCTTGGCGATGCAGTCGGGGGCCAGATAGACGTCATCGTCGACCAGCAGGACGAAGGTCGTGCCGGCCGCCTCCATGCCGCGGTTGCGGGCGATCGCCGGTCCCAGATTCTTCCCGAGCTTGATCAACCGAACATTGTCGCCGGTGGCGCCGGCTACCGCCGCGCTGCCGTCCGTCGAGCCGTTGTCGACGATGATCACTTCCTCGGGCTGCGGCGACTGACGCCGCAAATGCTCGATTGCGGCGACGATCTGATCCCCGCCGTTGTGGTTGATGATGATCGCCGTGAGGTCAGAGCGGGTCACGTCAGGCCACCGTGCCTTTGAGTGATCCGCTGAGATGGTCGCCGAGGCGGTGGGCAAGCGCAACGATGGTCAGCGTCGGGTTGACATAGGAGCCGGTCGGAAAGACCGAGCTGCCGGCGACATACAGATTGGCCACGCCGTGCACGCGTGCCGTCTCGTCCACGACGCCTTGATGTGGGTCGGCATGCATCCGGGTTGTACCCATATGGTGACGTCCCCCCTCCATAGACGGCGGCCAGCCGGATTCATTCAACGACCAGTCATCGACCATCTGGCCGAGCCCCTGCTGGGCAAAGGCTTCGGCGAGTGTCCGGCGCAGGCGATCGAGCCCGCGCCGGTCGCTGTCGGAAGTACGCCAATCGACCATAGCACAGTGCTGGCCCAGCGCATCGGTCCGAGTGTCGAGCAGAACCCGGCTATCGGGACGCGGTGTGGTCTCCACGACGGTTCGCAACGCCAGCAGGTGCTTGGGTCGAACGATCTCCGCCGCGCGCTTGGTATAGGTGCGCAGCACGTCGCCGGCATTGCCTGCCATGGTCATGAGGTCACGGCCGACGGCGACATCCTGCGTCGAGCGGAACCGCCAGGCGTCGCGCAGCCGGTTGCGCGCGCGATTGCCAGGATTGTAGTAGTCCGGCGTGGTTTCCGACGCCAGGCGCCGAATGAAGTAGGCCACACAGCCGCTCAGCGCCTCGCCCTGCTGCACGGCCTCGGACAGCGTGAAGCCGGAATGGCAGGTCTGCTCCCAGCCGACCCGCTTGAAGGTGCGGATCACGTGATGGCCGTCGCCGGCCCGGGCGTCGGCCGGCACCAGGTACCCCGTCGTGATGTAGGGGTGGTCCATGAAGTAGCGGCCAACGAGGTCGTGCTGATTGCCGACACCGGCCGAGGCAACCGATCGCGATGCCAGCATGAGGCGCGGATTCTCGATCCCGCCGGCCGCCAGCACGAAGGCCCGGGCGCGAAACGCCAGTGATCGGCCGTTCAGCGTGCGGACGGCGATGCTCCGCAGTTGCCGGGCATTGTCGTCGAGCTCCAGGGCTACCGCGTTGGCGTGGAGGTAGACCCTGGCCCTCGGATCGAGACGCAGGGTCTCGCCATGCGAGGTGCCGAAATCGGTCGGATGCCCGAAGCCGAACTTGACCCGCCGCAGCTCGGGGTGGGTGAGGGACAGCGCGTCGTCCGGCAGCCGCTCCGGGTCGCGCACGTCGAAATCGGTGAGATGGCAGGTCGCCGCCGCCCGCTCGTAGTAGGGCAGGAGCGCGGTCAGGTCGAACGGCCAGCCGCTGTGGTCGATCCACTCCCGACGCTCGAAATCCAGGCGTTCCATCATCCGGCATTGCGCCGCCCATTGGGTGGTCGAGCCACCCCAGCTGCGGACCCGGGACTGGCTCAAGGGGTAGCTCGGCAGCCCGATATTGCGGCCGGCGTAGAGGCGCTGATTGGCCCGATCGGCGCTCTGCCCGCCGCTCTCGATCAGCGCGATGTGCAGGCCCCGGCGGAGCAGGTCGCAGGCCAGCGTGATGCCGGCGGCACCACCGCCGACGATGCACACGTCGCTCTCGACGGGGGCGGTGGTGTCGACCGCTCTGGCGTCGAGGAAGGTCATGGTTCAGGCGGTCGTCGCCGCGGGTTCGGCTTCGGCGGCGGCGAGGCGGGCGAAGGGGCCGCCGCGGGTGAGGAGGTCCTGGCGCCGGCCGATCTCGACGATCCGGCCCTCCTGCATGACGACGATGCGGTCGGCGCCGCGGGTGCTGGTCAGGCGGTGGGCGATGATGATCACGGTCATGCGGCCGCGCAGCTCGGCCAGCGCCTTGCCGATCTCGCGCTCGGTGACGTTGTCGACGGCGTTGGTGGCCTCGTCCAGGATCAGGATGTCGGGCTCGCGCAGCAGCGCCCGGGCGAGCGCGATGCGCTGCCGCTCGCCGCCCGAGAGCTGGGTGCCGCGCACGCCGACCGGCGTTTCGTAGCCCTGCGGCAGGGCCGCGATGAAATCGTGGATGTGGGCCCGGCGGGCGGCGTCCCGGACCCGCTCGGGCGTGGCGTCGGGCTCGCCATAGGCGATGTTCGCCGCGATCGTGCCCGGCCGGAGGTCGGCGTCCTGGCCGGCGAAGCCGATGCGGCGGCGCCATTGCGCGAGATCGAGCTCGGCCAGGGGCACGCCGTCGACGCGGATCTCGCCGCCGGTCGGGTCGTAGATGCGGCAGAGCAGGTTGACGAGCGTGGACTTGCCGGCGCCGGAGCCGCCGACCAGCGCCAGCGTCTCGCCCCGCGCGATCTCGAGGTCGACGCCGTGCAGCGCCGGGCGGAGCGTGCCCGTCGCGACGTTGCCGAAGCTGTAGCTGGCGCCGGCGAAGGTGATCCGGTCGACCAGCCGGGTGAAGGGCCGCGTGCCCGAGACCATCGGCGCCGGGTCCGGCTCGCGCAGCAGCCGGTCGATCTCGGTGAGCGCCGGCGCCGCCGAGACGACCCGGAGCCGGAAGGTGTCGAAGTCGCGGGCATAGCGCTGCAGGCGAAACACCAGGAACAGGAACGGCAGCAGCACGGCGACGCCGACATCGGCGTACCAGGCGATCACCAGGGCGCCGAGCAGCAGCGGCACGTAGAGCAGGTCGATCAGCGGCCCCATCGCCCGCCAGACGAACTGCAGCCTGAGCTGGGCCCGGCGGACCCGCGTCGAGGCCGCGTCGAAGAGGTCGATCTCGCGCCCTTCCTGGCCGAACATCCGGATCATCCGCATGCCGTTGAGGATCTGCACGACGGTCTCGTTGAGCATCGCCCCGCCCTGCTCGACACTCTGGCCGATGCGGTGGCTGCGCCTGACCACGACCCGGGTCACCAGGCCGGCGATGGCGACGCCCACGATGATCACCAGGGTCATCTTCCAGGAGATCAGCAAGAGCAGCGTCACGAAGATCAAGGCGGTCGCCGCGTTGACCACCATGGTCAGCGCATCCATCACGGCGACGCCGGCGCGGCTGCAGGCGCCATCCACGGCATTCACCTGCTTGCCCTGCTGCTGCGCGGTCAGGCCGGTGTAGCTCACGCTCATGTAGCGCCGCACCAGGCGGCCGCGCAGCTCGTGGGTGACCTGCGAGCCGGCGAAGGTCAAGATCGCCACATAGCCGAAATTGACCAGGCAGCGCCCGACGACGAGGAGCACGATGGTCACGCTCACCATCAACACCCGCTGCTCCTCGGGAAACAGCGCCGCGTAGCGCTCGCCGTACTCGGCCACCAGACCACCATCGGGAATGCCGGTATCGGCCAGCACCGCGAAGAACGGGATCAACAGGCCGATGCCGATCCCCTCGGCCAGCGAGGCCACCACGCCCAAGACCGCGACACCGGGCAGGATCCAGGGATAGGGACGCAGATAGCCCAGCATCAGCGACAACACACGCAGCGGCAAGACGGACCCTTTATTGGTTCGAGAAAGGCAGCAGCTGATGCGGGCGGGGCTGAACCGGCCAGGAGCTGAACCGGGCAGGAGCTGAACAGGGCGGGGCCTGAACCGACGAGATAAGCCCAACCGACACACACGGCCAGCCCGAATAGAGAAAAACCAGCGGTGGGACGGCGGGTAATAGGGGTGGTCCCGGCAGACCGCCGAGGCTACTCTCTCGCTCGAGCATCACTTTCGTGGAGCGTCGGCGCGTGCGGTTCGTCTTGGGTTTGGTTGGCCTGATCGGCATTGCTGGAATGGCTTCGGCGCAAGACGCGTCGCCGCCGCCGCCAGCGGTGACCGTGGTCGCGGTCGAGTCCGCCGACATCACGCCGAGCGTGACCTTCACGGGCCGTATCGAGGCGATGGAGAAGGTCGAGCTCATCGCCCGCGTCGATGGTTTCCTGGAGGCGCGGCCGTTCCGCGAGGGTGGCCTGGTCGAGCAGGGCGATCTCCTCTTCGCGATCGAGAAGGCGCCGTACGAGGCACGGCTCGGCGAGGTGCAGGCCGAGATCGCGGCCGCCGAGGCGGAGGTGACGCTGGCCGAGCTCGAGGTCGGCCGCCAGGAGACCCTGGTGCAGCGGCAGGCGGCGGCGCAGGCCGTCCTGGACCAGGCGACCGCCGAAGCGGGCAAGGCCGAGGCCGCCCTGCAGCGGGCCAAATCCTCAAGCGCCGAAGCCGAGCTCAATCTCAGCTACACGGATATCCGGGCACCGTTCGCCGGGCGAATCGGTCGCTCGGCGCCTTCGGTCGGCGACTACGTCCGGCCGGACGGTGGGACGCTCGCGGTGCTCGTCAGCCAGGATCCGATCTACGTGACGTTCCCCGTCACCGAGCGGCAGATCATCGCCTTCCGCAGGCGCGCGGCCGAATCCGGCGACGACGAGACCTCGCTTGCCGTCAAGGTGCAGCTGGCCGACGGCAGCCTCTATGAGGAGGTCGGCAAGATCGATTTCGTCGACGTCGAGGTCGATCCCGGCACCGACACCGTGACGGTGCGGGCCGTGCTCCCCAATCCGGATGGCTTCCTGATCGACCAGCAGCTGGTGCAGGCGCTCGTCGAGGCGGCCGATCCGGTGAGCGCGCTGCTCGTCCCGCAGGCGGCCACCCTGGCGGATCAGGGGGGCCGCTACGTCTTGCTCGTGGACGACGACAACAAGGTGGAGCAGCGGCCGATCGAGGTCGGCGAGTCGATCGATGGCAAGTTCGTCGTGACCAAGGGGCTCGAGGCCGGCGACCGGGTGATCACCGAGGGCATTCAGCGCGTGCGGCCAGGGATGGTCGTCGATCCCGGACCCGCCGGCAACGGGGCCTGAGCGCATGATTTCCGCCGTCTTCGTCGACCGGCCGCGGCTGGCGATCGTGATCTCGATCGTCATCACGCTGGCCGGCCTGATCGCCATGCAGGCGATCCCGATCGCGCAATTCCCCGACATCGTGCCGCCGCAGGTCCAGGTGACGGCCACCTATCCGGGCGCCAGCGCCGAGGTGGTCGAGGCGACGGTGGCGCAGCCGATCGAGGCCCAGGTCATCGGCGTCGACAACATGCTCTACATGAAGTCGACCAGCGGCAACGACGGCAGCTACACGCTGACCGTCACCTTCGCGGTCGGCACCGATCCCGACATCAACACGGTCAACGTCCAGAACCGGGTGAGCCAGGCGCTCTCCCAGCTGCCCCAGGAGGTGCAGCAGCAGGGCGTCACGACCGAGAAGAAGTCCTCGGCGTTGCTGCAGGTCGTCACGTCTACTCGCCCGACAGAGCCGCGACCTGCTCTTTCTGTCCAACTACGCCACCATCAACATCCTCGACGCCATCAAGCGCGTCCCGGGTGTCGGCGATGCCTATCTGTTCGGCGCCGCTCGACTACAGCATGCGCATCTGGCTCAACGCCGATCGGCTGACCGCGCTCGAGCTGACGCCGAACGACATCGCAACGGCGCTGCGTGGCCAGAACGTCCAGGCCGCGGTCGGCCGCATCGGCGCCCAGCCGATGGCCGACGCCGAGCTGCAGATCAACCTGCAGACGAAGGGCCGGCTGACCGAGGTCGAGCGAGTTCGAGGCCATCGTCGTCCGCGCCAACCCGGACGGCTCCTTCGTGCGCATCCGCGACGTCGGCCGGGTCGAGCTGGGCGCGAAGACGCCGGGACGTGCTCGCCCGCTTCAACGGCGGCGACAGCGCGGTGATCGCCATCTACCAGGCGCCGGGCGCCAACGCGATCGCCGCGGCCGAGCAGGTTCGCGCCATGCTCGAGCGACCTCAAGACCCGGTTTCCCGAGGGCGTCGACTACGAGATCCCCTACGACACGACGGTCTTCGTCAACGACAGCATCGAGGAGGTGATCCACACGCTGGTCGAGGCCTTCGTGCTGGTCGTGATCGTCGTCTTCCTCTTCCTCGGCAATCTCCGCGCCACCCTGATCCCGCTGATCGCCGTGCCGGTCTCGCTGATCGGCACCTTCGCCGTCATGCTGGCGCTCGGCTTCTCGGCCAACACCGTCTCGCTGCTGGCGCTGGTGCTGGCCATCGGCATCGTCGTCGACGACGCCATCGTCGTGGTCGAGAAGGTCGAGGCCAAGCTCGAGACCAAGCCGGACCTGTCGGTCGGCCGACGCCACCAAGAAGGCGATGAGCGAGATCACCGCGCCGATCATCGCCATCACGCTGGTGCTGCTCTCGGTCTTCGTGCCGGTCGCCTTCATCCCGGGCATCTCCGGCCAGCTCTACCAGCAGTTCGCCGTCGCCGTGTCGGTCTCGATGGTCATCTCGGCGATCAACGCGCTGACCCTCTCGCCCGCGCTCTGCTCGGTGCTGCTGAAGCGGTCGCACGGGCCCAAGCGCGGCCCGATGCGCTATGTCCTCGGCGGCATCGACAAGGCGCGCGACGGCTATGCCGCGATCGTGCGAGCGCCTGGTCCGGGTCGCCTTCCTCAGCCTCGTCGTGCTCGGCGGCGTCATCGTCGGCACGGGCTGGCTGTTCAGCGCATCGCGCCGACCGGCTTCCTGCCCGACGAGGACCAGGGCGCGTTCTTCGTCGAGGTCCAGCTGCCGGAAGGCGCCTCGGTCAACCGCACCGTCGAGGTGATCAAGCAGGTCGAGGAGCATGGTCGCAGGACGCGCCGGGCGTCGCCGGCGTCACGGCGGTCGTCGGGCTACAGCTTCCTCGACGGCCTCGCCAAGTCGAACTGCGCGCTTCCTGGTCCTGACGCTCAAGCCGTTCGAGGAGCGCACCGAGCCGGAGGCGCGCGTCGATGCATCTGCTGCCGCGTTGCCGACAGCAGTTCTCGACGCTTCCGCGAGGCCATCGTCATTCCGTTCAACCTGCCGCCGATCATCGGCCTCGGCACCGGCGGCGGCTTCGAGTTCCAGCTGCTGGATCTGCAGGGCGGCGACCCCGGCCGATCTCGGCGGCGACCGCGCGGGGCCTGATCGTCGCCGCCAACCAGGACGACCGGCTCGCCGCGCGTCTTCACCACCTTCGCCGCCAGCACGCCGCAGATCTTCCTCGACATCGACCGCGAGCGGGTGCAGACGCTGGGCGTCGATCTCAGCGACGTGTTCAACGCGCTGCAGTCGACGCTCGGCAGCTTCTACGTCAACGATTTCAACCTGTTCGGCCGCACCTGGCAGGTCACTGTCCAGGGCGAGGAGGCCGACCGCGCCCGGATCGACGACATCTACCAGATCCATGTGCGCAACGCCGAGGGCGAGATGGTGCCGCTGCGCGCCTTCGCCGAGGCGCGGCTGATCCTCGGGCCCCAGTTCATCATCCGCTACAACAACTTCCGCAGCATCACCATCAACGGCGAGCCCGCGCCCGGCCGGTCAGCTCGGGCGACGCGCTCGCCGCGATGGAGCAGGTCTCCGCCGACCACCTGCCCGCCGGCTTCGGCTTCGAATGGACCGGCACGGCCCTGCAGGAGAAGGAGGCCGCGGGCCAGACCGGCATCATCCTCGGGCTCGCCGTGCTGTTCGCCTACCTGTTCCTGGTCGGCCCTCTACGAGAGCTGGACGATCCCGGTGCCGGTGCTGCTGTCGGTGACGGTCGGCATCTCCGCGGCGCTGCTCGGCCTGCTCGTCGCCGGGCTCGACAACAACCTCTACGCGCAGATCGGCATCGTCGTGCTGATCGCGCTCGCCGCCAAGAACGGCATCCTGATCATCGAGTTCGCCAAGAAGCGCCGCGAGGAGGGGCACCCGATCGCGGAGGCGGCCGTGATGGGCGCGCGCGAGCGGTTCCGGGCGGTGATGATGACCAGCTTCGCCTTCATCGCCGGCCTGTTGCCGCTGGTCGTGGCCACCGGCGCCGGCGAGCTCAGCCGCCGCGGCGTCGGCACGGCCGTGTTCGGCGGCATGATCGGCTCCGCCGTCGTCGGCATCTTCATGATCCCGACCCTCTACGTGGTCTTCCAGTGGGTGCGCGAGCGGGCCAAGGGGCCGATCGACGACAAGCCGAAGGCAGCGGTCGAGAAGCCGGCCGAGTAGCGTCCCGGGGAAGCGATCCCGGCCACCGTCGTCGGACCCTCGACCGATATCGCCGCTCGGCGGCCACCATCACCGGTGAGTAACGGGTTAGCTGTTGCATCCAAGCCGAAACTGCGGTTCCCTGACGGCCACGAATCGCCCGGGCGGCAACCAAGAGAGTGCCTTCTGGGCGCCATAACAAATGGGACGCATCTGCATGCGCAAGACACTTACCGCGACCTTGGCCGTCACGGCCTTGCTCACCGGCTTCGCGATGACCGCGGAAGCCAAGACGCTGGTCTACTGCTCGGAGGGCTCGCCCGAGGGCTTCGACCCGGCGCTGTACACCGCCGGGACGACCTTCGATGCCTCGTCCAAGCCGGTCTACAACCGCCTCGTCGAGTTCAAGCGGGGCACCACCGAGGTGCAGCCGGGCTTGGCCGAGAGCTGGGAGATCTCGGAGGACGGCACCGAGTACACGTTCAAGCTGCGCGACAACGCCGTGGTGCACAGCAATGAGAGCTTCACGCCGTCGCGCACCGCCAACGCCGACGACGTGATCTTCTCGTTCGAGCGCCAGCTCGACCCGGAGAACCCGTTCCACGCCTATGTCGAGGGTGCGAGCTGGGAATATTTCAACGGCATGTCGATGCCCGACCTCATCCAGTCGATCGAGAAGGTCGACGACATGACGGTCAAGTTCGTGCTGACCCGGCCCGAGGCACCGTTTCTCGCCAACCTGGCGATGGATTTCGCCTCGATCCTCTCGGCTGAATATGCCGATAGCCTGGCTGCGAGCGGCACGCTCTCGGATCTCAACCAGAAGCCGATCGGCACCGGCCCCTTCCGGTTCGTCGCCTATCAGCCCGATGCGGTCATCCGCTACCAGGCGCATGCCGACTACTGGGACGGCAAGCAGCCGATCGACGATCTCGTCTTCGCGATCACGACCGACGCCTCGGTCCGCCAGCAGAAGCTGATCGCCGGCGAATGCCACGTCATGCCCTATCCCAACCCGGCCGACATCGCGAGCCTCAAGGACAACCCCGACATCCAGGTGATGGAGCAGCAGGGGCTCAACGTCGGCTACCTCGCCTACAACACCCAGGTGGCGCCGTTCGACGACGCCCGGGTGCGCAAGGCGCTCAACATGGCGATGAACAAGGAGGCGATCCTCGACGCCGTGTTCCAGGGTGCCGGGCAGATCGCCAAGAACCCGATCCCGCCGACCATGTGGTCCTACAACGACGCCATCGAGGACGATCCCTACGATCCCGAGGCGGCCAAGGCGCTGCTCGCGGAGGCCGGCGTCAGCGATCTCTCGATGAACATCTGGGCGATGCCCGTCCAGCGTCCCTACAATCCCAACGCGCGGCGCATGGCCGAGCTGATCCAGGCGGACTTCGCCGCGATCGGCGTCAACGCCGAGATCGTCTCCTACGAGTGGGGCGAGTATCTCGAGCGCTCGAAGGACGTGCAGCGCGACGGCGCCGTGCTGCTCGGCTGGACCGGTGACAACGGCGATCCCGACAACTTCCTCGCCGTGCTGCTCGGCTGCGACGCGGTCGGCGGCGCCAACCGGGCGCAGTGGTGCAACGAGGAGTTCGACGCGCTGATCCAGAAGGCCAAGGTCGGCACGCCCGAGGAGCGCACCGCGCTCTACGAAGAGGCCCAGGTGGTCTTCAAGCGCGAGGCGCCCTGGGGCACGATCGCCCATTCGGTCGTGTTCATGCCGATGCGCGCCAACGTCGAGGGCTACGTGATGGACCCGTTGGGCGGCCATTGGTTCGACGGCGTCGATCTGGCCGAGTGAAGGCGCGATCGTGAACCCGATACGATCCGGGGTGGCGACACCCCGGATCGCCGGCCCGCACCGGGCTCAGCGCCCACACCAGAATTCGGGCCGGCGCTGAGCGATGCTGCGCTTCCTGCTCTCCCGCATCGCTCTTCTCGTGCCGACCTTCATCGGCGTCTCGCTCGTCGCCTTCTCGTTCGTCCGGCTGCTGCCGGGTGATCCCATCGTCCTGCTCGCCGGCGAGCGCGGCCTGAGCCCCGAGCGCTACGAGCAGCTGCAGGCGCTTTACGGCTTCGACAAGCCACTGGTCGTGCAGTACCTGATCTACCTGCGCGACGTCCTGACCGGCGACCTCGGCACCTCGATCGTCACCAAGCGGCCGGTGCTGGAGGAGTTCTTCACCCTCTTCCCGGCCACCGTCGAGCTGTCGCTCTGCGCCATCATCCTGGCGACCGTCGTCGGCGTCAGCATCGGCGTGATGGCCGCGGTCAAGCGCGGCTCCTGGCTCGACCAGGGCTTCATGGGCGTCGCCCTGGTCGGCTACTCGATGCCGATCTTCTGGTGGGGCCTGCTGCTCATCATCTTCTTCTCCGGCACCCTGCAATGGACGCCGGTCTCGGGCCGCATCTCACTGCTCTACTATTTCCCGCCGGTCACCGGCTTCATGCTGATCGACAGCCTGCTCTCGGGCCAGGCGGGCGCCTTTCGCTCTGCCGTCAGCCACCTCATCCTGCCGACCATCGTGCTGGCGACCATCCCGCTCGCCGTGGTGGCCCGCCAGACCCGCTCGGCGATGCTCGAGGTGCTGGGCGAGGACTACGTCCGCACCGCCCGGGCCAAGGGCCTGCCGCCGAGCCGTGTCATCGGCCTGCATGCGCTGAGAAACGCGCTCATCCCGGTGATCACGACCATCGGCCTGCAGGTCGGCGTGCTGCTCGCCGGAGCCATCCTGACCGAGACCATCTTCTCGTGGCCCGGCATCGGCAAGTGGATGGTCAATTCCGTCTTCAAGCGCGATTACGCCGTGGTGCAGGGCGGCCTCTTGCTGATCGCCGGCGTGATCATGCTCGTCAATCTGCTGGTCGACCTGGCCTACGGCCTGATCAACCCGCGCATCCGCCACTGACGGTGCTGAGCGAAGGAACCAAGATGGCGCATGAGCAAGCGGCGAACGGCCAGCCCGACAGGGCACCGGTCGATGCCTGGGCGATGCGACGCGCGATGCTCGCCGAGTTCTGGTACTACTTCAGCCAGAATCGCGGCGCCGTCATCGGCCTCTACATCTTTCTCGCGGTCATCGCGATCGCCATCTTCGCGCCGCTGCTGGCCCCGCACAACCCGATCCTGCAGAACCGCGATGCTCTCCTGGTGCCGCCGTTCTGGATGGACGGCGGCTCCCTGACCTACCCGCTCGGCACCGATGCGGTCGGCCGCGACATCCTCTCCAGGCTCATCTACGGCGCCCGCTTCTCGCTCTTCATCGGCCTCGTGGTGGTCACCATCGCGTCCTCCATCGGCGTGATGATCGGGCTCGTCGCCGGCTTCTTCGGCGGCTGGGTCGATACCGCCATCGTCCGGGTCATGGACGTCATCCTGGCTTTCCCGTCGCTGCTCCTGGCGCTCGTCCTGGTCGCCATCCTGGGCCCCGGGCTGATGAACGCGATGATCGCCATAGCACTGATCCTGCAGCCGCATTTCGTGCGCCTGACCCGCGCCTCGGTGATGAGCGAGCGCGGCCGCGAATACGTCACCGCCGCCCGCGTCTCGGGCGCCGGCCGCCTGCGGCTGATGTTCGTCACCATCCTGCCCAACTGCCTGGGCCCGCTGATCGTCCAGGCGACGCTCTCCTTCTCCAACGCCATCCTGGATGCCGCGGCGCTCGGCTTTCTCGGCATGGGCGCGCAGCCGCCGACCCCGGAATGGGGCACCATGCTGGCCGAGGCGCGCGAGTTCATCCTTCGTGCCCCCTGGGTCGTCACCTTTCCGGGCATCGCCATCCTGACGACCGTGCTCAGCATCAACCTCGTCGGCGACGGGTTGCGCGACGCGCTCGACCCGAAGATGAAGCGGGGCTGAGCCATGGCGCTGCTCGAGGTCGCCAATCTCACCGTCGAGTTTCCGACCGCGTCCGGGCCGTTTCGCGCTGTCGACAGCGTCTCGCTGACCTGTGACACGGGCGAGATCCTGGCCATCGTCGGCGAATCCGGCTCCGGCAAGTCGGTGGCCATGCTGGCCGTGATGGGGCTGTTGCCGGACAACGCCACGGTGACCGCCGATCACCTGCGCTTCGACGGCCGCGAGATTCTGGGCATCAGCGCGCGCGAGCGGCGGCGGATCATCGGCAAGGACATCGCCATGATCTTCCAGGAGCCGATGTCGAGCCTCAATCCCTGCTTCACGGTGGGCTTCCAGATCGGCGAGGCGCTGCGCCTGCATCTCGGCCTCGACCGCGCCGAGCGGCGGGCGCGCAGCATCGAGCTTTTGGACCAGGTCGGCATCCCGGCCCCGGCCGAGCGCCTGAGCCAGTTCCCGCACCAGCTCTCGGGCGGAATGAACCAGCGGGTGATGATCGCCATGGCGCTCGCCTGCAAGCCGAAGCTGCTCATCGCCGACGAGCCGACGACCGCCCTCGACGTCACCATCCAGGCGCAGATTCTCGACCTCCTGGTCGACCTGCAGCGGCAGAACGACATGTGCCTGATCCTGATCACCCACGACATGGGGGTGGTCGCCGAGACGGCCGAGCGCGTCCAGGTGCAGTATGCCGGCCAGAAGGTCGAGGAGCAGCCGGTGATCGAGCTGTTCCGCGACCCGCATCACCCCTACACGGCGGCCCTGCTGGCAGCGCTGCCCGAGCGCGCCACCCGCCATGGCAAGCTGCCGTCGATCCCGGGCGTCGTTCCAGGGCACGGTGACCGGCCGAGCGGCTGCCTGTTCGGGCCGCGCTGCCGCTTCGCCACCGAGCGCTGCCGCCGGGAGGTCGTCCGCCAGGGGGTCGAGCTCGGCCAGGCGCTCTGCAACTACCCGCTCAGCCAGGGCCAACCGATCGGCCATCCAGGGGCCGTGCCGGCAGAGGTGCTGCCATGAGTGGTCCGGTCATCGAGGCCGACAACCTCACCCGCCGCTACGACATCTCGCAGGGGCCGTTCCGCCAGCCCCGCCAGCTGCATGCGGTCAACGGCGTCAGCTTCAGCCTCGAAGCCGGCCGGACGCTGGCCGTGGTCGGCAAATCCGGTTGCGGCAAGTCGACCCTGGCGCGGCTGGTGACGATGATCGAGCGGCCGAGCTCCGGCAGCCTGCTGATCTCCGGCCGGCCGGCCGATCCGGCCGACAAGGAGCTGCGCCGCAAGGTCCAGATCGTCTTCCAGAACCCCTATGGCTCGCTCAACCCGCGGCAGAAGATCGGCTCCATCCTCGAGGAGCCGCTGAAGATCAACACCGCCGCCGGCGCCTCGGAGCGCCGCAACAAGGCGCTCGACATGCTCGAGCGCGTCGGCCTTCGGGCCGAGCACTACGAGCGCTACCCGCACATGTTCTCGGGCGGCCAGCGCCAGCGCATCGCCGTCGCCCGGGCGCTGATGCTCAATCCCGAGATCCTCGTCCTCGACGAGCCGCTCTCGGCCCTCGACCTCTCGATCCAGGCGCAGGTGCTCAACATCCTGATCGACCTGCAAAAAGAGTTCGCGCTCGCCTACCTGTTCATCAGCCACGACCTCTCGGTGGTCCGCCACTTTGCCGACGACGTCATGGTCATGTACCTGGGCAAGCCGGTCGAGACCGGTCCCGCCGAGGCGGTCTTCGGTCGGCCTGAGCACCCCTACACGGCAGCTCTCCTTTCGGCGACGCCGGTCGCCGACCCGGAGCGCCAAAAGCACCGCATCCGCCTCGAGGGCGAGCTGCCGTCGCCGCTCAACCCGCCCCCCGGCTGCAGCTTCAACCCGCGCTGCTGGCGGGCCGAAGCCGTCTGCCGCGAGCGCTTCCCGCCGCTCGAGACGAAGTCGACGCACGAGGCGGCCTGCTACTTCCCGCTCGCCGGCGAGCTCGAGTCCACCGCCTGAGCCCAACATGCCCGATCGGCCGGGCAACCTGCTCCAGGCGATCCCGATCCGGACGATCGACGTATTGCAGCCTGTCGAGCAGCAACCGACTGTCCCCATGGCGCCGTCCCGCACCGAGCAACCGATCGAGATCGTGTGGTTCAAGCGCGATCTCAGGATCGCCGATCATCGTCCGCTGGCCGAGGCCAGTGCGCGTGGTCCGGTGCTGCCGCTGCTCGTCATCGAGCCGGAATGGTGGCGTGAGCCCGACATGTCGGCGAGGCACTACGCCTTTCTCGGCGAGTGCGCGGCCGAGCTCGCCGACGCCCTGGGCGCCCTCGGACAGCCTCTGGTCGTCCGGGTCGGCGACGTCGTTTCCGTCCTCGACGAGCTTGCCGGGCGGTTCCGCATCAACGGCCTCTGGTCGCACGAGGAGACCGGCGGTGATTGGACCTTCCGCCGCGACCTTCGCGTGCGGGACTGGTGCCGCTCGCGCGGCATCGCCTGGCGCGAGTTCCGCCAGGACGGCGTCGTCCGGCGGCTGACGTCACGCGACGGCTGGGCCAAACGCTGGGACCGGCTGATGGCGGAGCCGATCACGCCCGAGCCGGCGGCACTGGCACCCCTGGTGACGGGCGAGGATCAGCGCCTGCCGCGAGCGGCCGAGCTCGGCCTTGGCCTCGACGACCCGCCGCTCCGCCAACCAGGCGGCAGGTCAGCGGCGACACGCACGCTCGCCTCGTTCCTGCGCGAGCGCGGCGCATCCTACCGCTCCGCGATGTCCAGCCCGATCTCCGGCGAAGCCGCCTGCTCCAGGCTGTCGCCCTATCTCGCCTGGGGTGCGCTATCGATGCGCGAGGTGGCCCAGGCGACCTGGGCGCGGCAGCGCGAGCTGAAGCAGGACGAAGACGCGCGCGCGGGGCCCTGGCGACGCTCGCTGGTGTCGTTCTCCGGCCGCCTGCACTGGCATTGCCACTTCATGCAGAAGCTCGAGGACGAGCCCGCGCTCGAGCGCGCCAACCTGCACCCGGCCTATGACGGGCTGCGCCAGCCGGCCCAGTCCGATGCCGCCCGGCTGGCCGCCTGGTCCAGGGGCGAGACGGGGCTGCCGTTCGTCGACGCCTGCATGCGCTACCTCGCGGCCACGGGCTGGCTCAACTTCCGCATGCGGGCCATGCTGACGGCTGTGGCCAGCTATCATCTCTGGCTGCACTGGCGCGCGCCCGGGCTGCATCTCGCCCGGCAGTTCACCGACTACGAGCCAGGGATCCACTGGCCGCAGATCCAGATGCAATCCGGCACGACCGGCATCAACACGGTGCGGGTCTACAACCCGATCAAGCAGGGCCACGACCAGGACCCGAACGGCGACTTCGTGCGCCGCTGGGTCCCGGAGCTCGCGATGCTCGACGGCCCCGAGGTGCACGAGCCCTGGCACATCGGCGCAGGCCCGGCAGATCCTCGATCGGACCTACCCGCTGCCGATCATCGATCACCTGGCGGCCGCGCGCGAGGCCCGGGAACGGATCTATGGTGCCCGGAAAGGCAGCGCCTTTCGCGACACCGCCAACGCCATCCAGGCCAGGCACGGCAGCCGCAAGAGCGGCATCCCCAGGACCGGACAAAAATCAGCCAAGACCCGGCGCCGGAGCACCAGCACGGCGCCACGCCCGCAGCTGGCCCTGGATTTCGGCCGGCCGCCGGCCAAGAGCGAGATCTCGGAGCCATGAAGTCGGCGCGCGGGCGCACGGTCGCCAAGTCCGACCTGCCGGAAAAGATCTGCGCCACGTGCGGGCGGCCGTTCGCCTGGCGCAAGAAATGGTCCGCCACGTGGCCGGAGGTGCGGTACTGCTCGGATCGCTGCCGGCAGGACAAGAAGCGGCGCCGATTGCCCGTGCAGTGATCAGGGACAGGCTGTCTCAGCCATTTCCCTTCCGGTCCTCCGGGCCTAGTTCAATTCATCCAGACAGGTTGCGGAGCCAAGCGAGTGTCAAGACCCCCTAGCGTCGAAGGCGCGCCGGATGTCATCGTGATCGACGACCTGCGCGTGCAAACGCATATCGGTGTCTACGATGTCGAGCACCAGAAGCCGCAGACCGTCCGCTTCGATGTCGAGATCGAAACCGTCCCTGGCTATCTCGACCACGTGAACGCGACCGACAACTATGTGTCGTATGCCGACGTGGTCGCGTACATCGAGGCCAAGGCGGCAAGCGGCCGTCATGTGCGGCTGGTCGAGGAATGGGCCGCCAGCGTGGCCGATTTCGTCCTGGAGAACAGCTTGGTGGCGAAAGTGAGCGTGAGCGTGCTGAAGACCGAGATTTTCGAGCGGGCTGCCGGTGTCGGCATCCGCATCGTTCGCTGCCGGGGCTGATGCGATGACCGCCTCGCTCATTGCCGTGGGCTCCAATCTCGGCGACCGCCACGCCAACGTCACCCACGCCTTTCGCGGCCTGCAGGCAATGCCGCGGACCACGGTGACCGGCCGCTCTGCCCTCTACGAGACTGCCCCGGTCGGCGGCCCCGACAATCAGGGCCCCTTCCTCAACGCGGTCGTCTCGGTCGAGACAGCACTACCCGCGGCCGAGCTCCTGGCCGCGCTCCACGCCATCGAGCGGACCTGCGGCCGCGAGCGGGTGATCCGCTGGGCGGCCCGGACGCTCGATCTCGACCTGCTGACGTTCGGCGACACGGTCAGCGACGATCCGGCCTTGCTGCTGCCGCACCCGCGGATGCACGAGCGCCGCTTCGTCATGGTGCCGGTCTGCGACATCGTCCCCGACAGGCGCCATCCGCGGCTCGACCTTTCCATGGCCGAGCTGCTCGCCCGGCTGCCGGTCGAGCCCGGCGACCTGACCATGATCGATCCGGTGTGGGGCCTGCCCGCCATCGAGCTTTCGGCCTAGCCACATGATACAGGGTCCCCGCCTCTTCGAGCTCTGGACGCGCTACCGCGATGCGTTCGAGGCGCCGGTGCGCAGCTTCGAGCTGCCCCGTTTCAACAAGCGGTTCGAGGACCGCACCTACCAGATGGGTGTGCTCAACCTTTCGCCCGACAGCACCTACCGCGAATCGGTCTGCCACACCGTCGAGGCTGCCCTCTACCGGGCGCGCCGAATGACGCTCGAGGGTGCGGCCATGGTCGATATCGGCGCCGAGTTCGACCGGCGATACGGCCGACATGGTCTCGATCGAGCGGCAGATCGACCGGATGCGCCCCGTGGTGGCGCCGCTCGCCGCCGAGGGGATCCTCTGCTCGGCCGAGACCTATCACCCCGAGGTCGCGATCGCGATGCTCGAGGCCGGTGCCGGTGTGGTCAATCTCACCGGCCGGGTCGACGAGCCGGAGCTGTACCGGGCCATCGCCCGCCACGACGCCGGCCTGGTGCTGTGCTACACGCCCGGCGAAAATGCCCGGTCATCGGCCGTGCTGCCGCCGCCGCACGAGATCCTCGACGCCCAGATCGCGTTCTTCCGCGAGCGCCTCGATCTCGCCCAGGGCCAAGGTGTCGAGCGCATCTGGCTGGACCCCGGGTTCGGCTTCGCGCTCAACCTTTCCGACGGGCCCGAGCGCATCCGCTACCAGACCGAGAGCATCCTCCAATCGTTCCGCCTGCGCGTGCTCGGCTGGCCGGTCGCGGTGCAGATGACCGGCTCCGTCTGGCTGTTTCGCGACGAGGTGCGGGTCGGTGCGGTCAGCGCCGCGACCTTGGCCTCGATCTCGCGGGCGAATTTGCTGCGCAGCCACGAAGTGCCGAAAGTGCAGCCGGTGATCAACCTCCTGGATTTCGAGGGCCTCGATGCCTGAACGGCGCATCGCCCTCGTCACCGGCGCCGGCACCCGCCTCGGCTACGCCATCGCCGAGGGCCTCGCTGAAGACGGCTTCGCCATGGCCCTGCATTACAACACTTCGGCTGACGGTGCCGAGGCGCTGGCGCGGAAGATTCGCGACGCGGGCGGCCATGCGGCACCGGTCCAGCAGGACCTGAGCGCCCCGGAAAAGGCCGGCGAGCTGATCGGGAAGGCTACAGCGGCTTTGGGTCGGCCGGTGACGGTGCTCGTCAACTCGGCCTCGGCCTTCGACACGGACAGCCTGGCGACGCTCACGGCCGAGACCTGGCGCAAGCTCATCGACGTCAACGTCGCGGCCCCGGTCTTTCTCATGCAGGCCTTTGCCCGCCAGGACCCGGCGCCCGAGGGTGGTGCCATCATCAACATCCTCGATACGCAGATGACCTCGGCCTCGCCCGAGCGCTTCAGCTATTTCTGCGGCAAGTTCGCGCTCGATGGCGCCACCCGGCTCGCCGCCATGGAGCTGGCGCAGCAGGGCGTGCGGGTGAATGCCGTCGCACCCGGCCTCGTCCTGCAGAGCGCCCAGACGCGCGAGGAATTCGAGCAGCGCCAGAAGCTGACGCCGCTCGGTGCCGGCCTCGGGCCCGAGCATATCGTCGATGCCGTGCGCTATTTGGTGCGTGCCGAGCACGTCACGGGCCATACCCTCGTCGTCGAACTCGGGCCAGCGCTTGATGGGCTTCGGCAACGCGCCGATCGGCTAGCCGGCTAGATCAGCTCCATGTCGGAGACGATCTCGACCAGGGCAGGGCCCTCGACGTCGATCGCCGTCCGGATCGCCTCGTCCAGCTTCGCCGCATCTGTAACCCGTGTTCCATGCGCACCGCAGAGCCGCGCATAGGCCGAGAAGTTCGGGTTGTGCAGGTCCGTCTGCCAGACCTCGAAGTCACCGGCGCGCTGCTCCTTGGTGATCTTGCCCAGCTGCGCGTTGTTGAGCAGGATATGGGTGATATCCATGCCGTATTTCACCGCCGTGGTGAGCTCCATCGCATACTGCCCGAAGCCGCCATCGCCGGAGACCGAGACGACCTTGCGCCCGGCGAAGGCCTCTAGGTCCTGGGTCGCCGCCCAGGCACCCATGGCGGCCGGGAAAGAGAAGCCGATCGATCCCAAGTAGCCTGACATCAGCACGCGCTGGCCGCTGGTCTCGAAGTAGCGGCCGAAGGAGTAGGTATTGTTGCCGACATCGACCGCGATGATCGCATCCTTGGGGCATTGCCGGGTAAGGGCTGCGAAGATGCTCGCTGCACCGATGCCCTGGCCGCGGTCATCGACCAGCCGGCTCGCCTTCTCCTCGCGCCAGATGCGCCAGCGCTCGACGACCTCGGCGCGTTGGTCGACGCCCTTCGGCCGCTGCGGCATGGCGCCGATGGCCTGCCGGCAGAAAGCGCCGATCTCGCCCCAGACCGGCAGGCTCACGGCGTGGAACTTGCCCAGCTGCATCCGCTCGTAGTCGACCTGGATGATCGGCTTGTAGGACGCGATGCCGGTGTGGTTGGCGAAGGACGAGCCCAGTGCGATTACCAAATCGCACTCGTTCATGAACCAGCTGGCGATCGGCGTGCCGGACCGCCCGAGCACGCCCGCCGCCAGCGGATGGTCGTCGGGGATCAGCCCCTTGCCCTTGAAGGTCGTGGCGACCGGCGCATGCAACGCCTCGGCGAGCGCGATCACGTCGCCCCGCACGTCCTTCGCACCATGGCCCAGCACGATGAAGGGGCGCTCGGCCGCTGCCATCATCGCCAGCGCCTCGCCCATGTCCTCGCCCGACGGCAGCACCACGGCGCGGCCCATCCGCCCTTGCGGTCCCTTGGCGGGCGCGTCGGACGGGATGGTCTGCACGTCGTCCGGGAAGATCAGGTGCGCCACGTTTTGCTCGACGATCGCCGTCTTGCAGGCGAGCGACGCGAGCTCGGCATGGTTGGAGCTGGGCAGCACCGGCTGCGAGAAGGCGGCCACCGCCGCGAACGCCGCGGCCAGGTCGATGTCCTGAAAGGCACCGGGGCCGAAGACCTGGGTCTGCACCTGCCCGGTCAGCGCAAGCACCGGTGCGCGGTCGACCTTGGCGTCCCAGAGCCCGGTCAAGAGATTGGTCGCACCGGGGCCGGCGATGGTCAGGCAGGCGGCGGGCTGGCCGGTCAGCTTGCCGTAGGCCGAGCAGGCAAAGGCGGCGGCACCCTCGTGGCGAATGCCGTAATAGCGCATCTCGCCCGCGACCGTGCGGCGGCGGATGGCGTCCGCGAGGCCGAGATTGGAATGGCCGACCATGCCGAAGACCGATTTGACGCCCCAGCCTACCAGCGTCTCGGCGATCACGTCGCTGCTCGTGCGCTCGTGCGCCTGCTCGGGCGCGAGTCCAACGAAGATCTCGCCATCGCGAATATCGACCGGGAAGAGCTGCTGGCCCGTGTCCTCGTGGCCGCCGGGCGGTGCCCCGGTCAGCGGATCGAAATCCCAGCCATGCCAGGGACAACGGATCCAGCACTGGCCGTCCACCCCTGCCTCGATCGACCCTTCGCCCAAGGGTCCGCCCTGGTGCGGGCAGCGATTGTCCATCGCCGTCCACTGCCCATCGAAGTGCACGAGGCAGAGCGATGTCGTCCGGGCGGTCACCGTCTTGACCCGCCCCTCGGGCAGGTCCCCGACGCGGCCGACCCTGATCCAGTCGAGGTCTTGCCCTGCGCTGCTCTTGGCCATGGTGCTTTCCCGCTCCTCCGACACGCCTCTGCCGGATCGTTGAAGCCCGGCGCTCGCCAGCGGCCGCAGCGCCAAGGCGACAAACAATCACCTCACGGGTTGGTGTTGGCAGCGCTGCACCGGCCCGGCACGTCACGATGTCGTGTGCGGATCCGACCGATCGCGGGCTTGACCCCGCCGGCCAGCGCCGTACTGCAGAGGGCGACCGCGGCGCAGGGCGTCCGGCGGGTCGGGGAAGAGCCCGATCGTTCACGCATGCCCGAGACGGGCGTCGTCGGAGGTGACCCTTGGTGAACAAGACGTCGGTGGCGCGGTGGGACGAGCTCGAGGACCGCAAGCCGGCCTATGCGCTGGTCGGCGAGGTCGACCTCGTGGTCGTCCGCTTCGACGACGCGGTTTCGGTGATGTACGGCCGCTGCCTGCATCGCGGCGCCTTGATGGCCGACGGCCACGTGACCGGCAACAACCTGATCTGCGGCGTCCACAACTGGGACTATCGCCTGGACACCGGCGTTTCGGAATACGCCAACCAGGAGAAACTGAAGGTCTTTACCTCCTGGATCGAGGACAGTGCGGTCTGGGTCGATGCGGATGAGATCAGTTCCTGGGCCAAGGACAACCCCCAACCCTTCGACCGGGCCGCGTATCTCGGCCTCTACGCCGATACCGGTCATGGCACCGCGGAGGAGCCGCACAACTGGCTGATCCAGCACTACGCCGCGCACGGGCTCAGCAAGGTCGGCCATCATGGCCAGGTGGCGGCGATGGGCGTCCCGCGCGGCGAATTGCCCAGCTGGGACGACATCCAGATCCTGACCGGCCAACTCGCCCGCCCGCCGCTGCTCGACGACGCGCCGGTCGGCACCGACGTCGTCATCGGCCCGAATGCGCAAAAGCCGCTCAGGCTCGAGATCCCGCTCTTCGTCTCGGACATGAGCTTCGGCGCCCTGTCCGAGCCGGCCAAGCGCGCGCTCGCCAGAGGGGCCGAGCTCGCCGGCACCGGCATCTGCTCGGGCGAGGGCGGCATGCTGGCCGAGGAGCAGGAGGAGAACAGCCGCTACTTCTACGAGCTGGCGTCGGGCCGCTTCGGCTTCGGCTGGGACAAGCTGGAAAAAGTCCAGGCGTTCCATTTCAAGGGCGGGCAGGGGGCCAAGACCGGGACCGGCGGCCACCTGCCCGGCAACAAGGTCAGTGCCAAGATCGCCGAGGTCCGCGGCCTCGAAGAGGGCGAGCCCGCCATCTCGCCGGCCCGCTTTCCGGACTGGACCGACACCCACCAGATCCGCGACTTCGCCGATCAGGTGCGCGACCGCACCGGCGGTATCCCGATCGGCTACAAGCTCTCCGCCCAGCACATCGAGAAGGACATCGACGCCGCGCTGGCCGTCGGCGTCGACTACATCATCCTCGACGGCCGCGGCGGCGGCACCGGGGCGGCACCGCATCATCTTTCGCGACAACATCTCGGTGCCGACCATCCCCGCACTGGCCCGCGCCCGCCGTCATCTCGACAGCCTGGGTAGGCGCGACGTCACGCTGGTGATCACCGGTGGGCTCCGCTCGCCCGCCGACTTCATCAAGGCCCTGGCGCTCGGCGCCGACGCCATCGCCGTCGCCAATGCCGCCATGCAGGCCATCGGCTGCATCGCCATGCGGGCCTGCCACACCAACAACTGCCCGGTCGGCATCGCCACGCAAAAGCCGCATCTGGTGAGCCGCCTCGTCATCGACCAGTCGGCCACCCGCCTGAAGAACTTCTTCGCGGCCTCGACCGAGCTGATGCAGGTCATGGCCCGCGCCTGCGGCCACAAGCATCTCTCGGGCTTCACCACCGACGACCTCACCACCTGGAAGCGCGAGATGGCCGACCTTTCCGGCGTCCGCTTCGGCGGCGTCGGATGACCGCGGCAGCCCTCATCCTCGATGCCGTCATGCTCTGGGGCGTCGCGGGCGCGCTGGTGGCACTCGTCTTCCTCGCCATCGGCATCGACCGGATCGACGAGGACGCCAGGGGCGCCTACGCCTTTCGCCTGCTCATCATCCCGGGCGTCATGCTGCTCTGGCCGCTCGTCCTCTGGCGCTGGTGGATCCTCGAGACCGGCCGCGACCGCTGGCCGCTCCGCCACGCCCCGCCCCGCCGCGCTCACACCGCCGCCGCCTGGCTCCTGGCGATCGTCATCCCGGTCACCTTCATCGGCGCCCTGGCGCTGCGCCAGCAATGGCCGGCGGACGTGGCCCCCGAACGCCTCTCGCCGCCCGAGATCCGTCCGTGAGCGTCAAGTACACCCCCGTCCAATGGAACACCAACAAGTGGCGCTACGACGCCATCATGCTGACCGCGGTCACGGGCTTCCTCTTGATCTTCCTCTACCTCACCCCGGGCCAGCTCGGCCACGAGCGCCCAATCAGCCCGCAAATCCACAACGCCCGCGCGTTTGGCGCCTGCGCCTTTCTCATGCTCACCGTCATCCTCTGCATCGGCCCCATGGCCCGCCTCGACCGCCGCTTCCTGCCGCTGCTCTACAACCGCCGCCATTTCGGCGTGATGACCGTCTTCGTGGCGCTCACCCACGCCGGCTACATCCTCGGCTGGTACTTCGCCTTCTCCGACTCGGACCGCTACGAGGCGCTGCTCTTCGCCAACACCAGCTACGGCCAGGTCCTGGGCTTCCCCTTCGAGGCGTTCGGCATCTTCGCCCTCGTCTGTCTCTTGGTCCTCTCCACCACCAGCCACGACTTCTGGATGAAGTTCCTGACCCCGCGCCTCTGGAAGTCGCTCCACTACCTCGTCTACCCGGCCTACGCCGCGGTCGTGGCCCACGTCAGCCTCGGCGTGCTGCAGGACTTCCAGAACCAGACCTTCGCCTGGGTGGTGGGCCTCTCCACCGCCCTGGTCATCGGCCTGCACCTGGCCGCGGCCTTGCACGAAAGCCGCGCCGGCGACCCCGCCGCCAGGCCCGGCACCGGCCACTGGGAGACCGTCTGCGCACCAAACGACATCCGCGACGGCTTCGCCCGCATCGCCATCCTCTCGACCGGCGAGCGCGTCGCCGTCTTCCGCCACCAGGACCAGCTCTCCGCCATCGCCAACGCCTGCGCCCACCAGAACGGCCCCTTGGGCGAAGGCAAGATCATCGACTGCCTCGTCACCTGCCCCTGGCACGGCTTCCAGTACAACGTCACCGACGGCCGCTCGCCGGCCCCCTTCACCGAGACCGTCCCGACCTACAAGCTCCGCCTCCACGACGGCATGGTCCAGGTCGACCGCAACGCCAACCCACCCGGCACCTACGTCCAGCCGGTGCCGCTCCTCGAGCGAGGGAGCCCACGGCACGCCATGAGCAAGAACAACGAAAAGCCCTTCTTCGTCGGCTACCTGCCGGTCCCGGCCACCCTCCGCCCCTTCCTCGCCGCCGTCAGCCTCGTCCTCGCCGCCGGCTTCTTCGCCGCCGGCTGGGCCATCGGCGCCGCCCAGGACGATCCGGGCCCGGGCGCCTTCCGCTTCGACCTCGGCCGCCAGACCGTCACCGGCATCCTCGAGCTGCACCCCTATCCCATCCTCCACGTCACCGAAGGCACCGAGCACATCGCCCCCGGCCACGTCCTCATGCTCGCCGGCGGCGGCAAGCGCGGCGTCGTCGACCGCGCCGAGCCCCTCGCCGGCCAGCTCGTCACCGCATCCGGCGTCATCCTCGCCCGCGGCGATCTCGACATGCTGCAGCTCCAGGGCGGCACCGACGGCCTCAGCGCCGCCGACGGCGACGCCGTCCTCCCGGACCCCGCCCTGCCAGCGCCCGTCCCCCTCGGCCGCTGGAAGCTCGCCGGCGAAATCTGCGACGGCAAATGCCTCGCCGGCGCCATGCGCCCCGGCACCGGCCTCGCCCACAAGGCCTGCGCCAATCTCTGCCTCAGCGGCGGCATCCCCCCCGTCTTCGTCTCCAGCCAACCCGTCGAAGGCGCCGAATTCCTCCTCATCGCCGGCCCCGACGGCGGCCCGCTGCCAGCCGACCTCTACGACCAAGTCGGCCTCTACATCTCGCTCGAAGCCGACATCGAACGCCGCGGCGACCTCCTCGTCATGCAGATCGACCCCACCACCATCACCAGGCTCTGATGACCCGCCTCCGCCCACTGCTCACCCTCGCCACCGGCCTCGTCCTCCTCTACCTCTCCCGCTTCTGGCCCCCCGGCCTCTGGAGCCCAAACGGCCTCCTCGGCTGGACCGCCCTCCCACCCCAAGGCAACCTCCTCGCCACCTGGCTCCGCAACACCCCAGCCGCCCCCTTCGACCTCCTCATCTGGGCCATCCTCGCCTTCCTCACCCTGACCGCCCTCCAACGCCTCCTCGACCGCCTCGGCTGAGGGCAGGGCGGTCGACAGAGATAGAAGGTCGGGAAGGCTCGCCTCCCCGTGCCCCACCATTCCTTTTGGGGCATGCTAGTCGGAGGCTGCCGGTTGGCATTAAGTGCTGTTGAAGTCCTGCGTCGAATTCGGCCACGCGATCAGCTCCACGCTTCGGGTCAATCCCGCTTCGCTTCTTGCGACGGCGCCTTTTGCGCCATTCGGCCGTCTAGTGGATTGTTTCCAACACTTGATGTCCCCTTTTGGCGGCAGCGATGATCGCCTTCGGATCGGCTTTCCAGACGAAGGGCTTCGGCTTTGCGTTGTGTGTTTCGATGAAGGAGTTGATCGCTTGCTGGAGGTCGACGAGGGAGTTGAAGGCGCCGTGCTTCAGTCGTCTGCGCGTGAGCTTGGCGAAGAAGCCCTCGACGGCGTTCAGCCAAGAGCACGAGGTGGGCGTGAAGTGGAAGGTCCAGCGCGGATGCCGGGCGAGCCAGGCCTTGACCTTGCAATCAGGTGCTTAATCCAGCCTCTTCCCTAGTGCCCGAAGTCGACATGCGCCTTCATGGTTTTCTATCCACCAAGCGCTTTGCCATTCCCTCGCTTTCCGAAAGTGTTTTCTGCCCAGCGTCGGTGTTGCCATTGAGCATTTGTGCCACGCCTAGTGTTTGGAGAATTTGCACGACCATTGGATGATCTTTATAGATTGGGCGTGCAAGCGACAAAGCTCGCCCTGCCGATTTCTCCGCGAAGGCCGGCTTGTCGCCGTCAAGATAAAGGCTGGCTTGGTTGAACAGAAGCCGCGAGAAGCCGCTGCTATGGTTAGGAGCGATCGATTCGTAGATCTGCTGGCCGCGCGCGAGCAATCTCTCTGCCACATCGAATTCATCACGCTGATGGTGCAGAGCACCCAACGTCGCCAAGCTCTCGGCCACATCAGGGTGCGACGAGCCGAGCGCAAGCTCGCGCAGACTTAGCGCTTTTTTGGCTTGTCCTACTGCGTCATCGAGGCGGCCTAGTTTGAAAAGAGCGACGGCTCGATTTGCAATCGCCGTGGCGCGGTCCTTGTGTCCACGACCGAACGCCAAGCGAAAGATTGCCTCCGCGTCCTCGAAGTGTTCGCTGGCCTCTTCGAACTCGCCCAAATTTAGCAGTGCACGGCCTAGATTGTTCAAGACTTGCGCTCGATCAGGATGATCTCGTGGCATACGCCTTTTGGCAATCGCACACCCGAGCTGCAAGACCTCGACCGCCTCGAAGAAGCGCCCTTGCTCCATGTAGAGAGTTCCCCGATGATCCAAGACGGTAACCAGCTCTGGGTGATCTGGGCTGAAATCCTTCTCCACCGCTTCACCTAGTTTGCGATAGCATTCCTCTGCTGCGCTCAGTTGACCGCTACGCCAAAGCAGCCCGGCGTAGTCGAGGGCAACGCGCCGTGCGAGAGGATGGGTGGGTGTCAGAGTAGCTTGTGCCTGCTGCCAAGCCTGCTCCATCTCCTCAAGCCCCCTGGCGGGATCGCCGAGATCATCGTAGAGACGCGCCACTTCTCGCTGCAGCCGAATGCGCTGATTCGACTGCTGTGTCTTATCTCGAAGGATTGTGGTAGCTGCACCGATAACTTCTTGAGCGCGTTTGAGGTCGCCCAACTCTCGAAGAACAGAAGAAAGTTCAATTGAGAATGCCGCTTGTTGGATTGGATCAGGCGATAGATCGATCGCTTCTCGCAGCCATTTTTCCGCTTCTTCGTGCTTACCGAGCTCACGTGCGGTGGTCGCCAGAGCTGACACGGCATTCGGTTCGCGTGTCCAAGCGTCAGGGTCAAGCTCGTGCGCGTCGACGAGGATTTGGTATGCCTTAGAGAATCGTCCCCACTCAAACTCGGCAATGCCCCACGCGCGCTTGCAGTGAGCAGCCGGGCCATTGAGCCGCGGGGGCAGCTGATCGCAGCCCTCCTTGAAGGCCTCAATCGCCTCGGCATAGCGTTGGCGCAATACCAAGAGTTCGGCTTTGTTTCGAAGCAGCTCTGCACCGATGATTGCGGTCTTGTCGAATTCCGTTGCGGGCGCCGAAGTCCTCGCGCGCCATGTTGCGTGTGCTTCATTGAAGAGATCGGCGGCGAGGTCCAGCTCGCCGCTCTTGACCGCCTCGATGGCTTTGTGTCGAACGGCCTCGATTGGTTCCATATCGGGCTGGAACAAGTCCAAGCCCCTGAGGATGCGGTGATAGCGCTCGGCCCAAGTCCTTAACCGGCTATCGAGCAAGTCGGAGGCAACGGGGCGGTCACCGAGCATCCCGAAGAAGCTCGCAAGCGCCTGCTCGGTGACGTCGAGCTCTTCAGCATAGGCCTGAAGCGTTCTGTGGGCATCGGCGTCGCGTATCCCGATCCGAACGATCCCGTTTCCGACTTGGACGATCGAGATGCCGCCGGTGCTAGCTCTCGCGCTGTTCTGCAGCATGGATAGATCGATCCCCTCCGCTATCAATCATCGATTGAAGAGCCCGATCTTTGACCGGCTTCAATTACCAAGCCGAAAAGGCGTATGGCGAGCTTCGTATCCTCGTTTGCCAGCGCCTCGCGCACCTCCTTCAAGCACTGGTCTTCTTCCTCTGCAGCCCCTCCGAAGGCCGCTTGCCGGGATTGCGCAACCTGATGTCTGGAAATTCGGTTGTGGCCCTATCAAGCATCCGGGGCGTTCCAGTTGATGTAGGGTTGTGTTGAAGCCTGCCATGTTTCGTCGATTTCGACGAGCACAGCGGTGACGAGACGCAGCAGCGAGGCACTGTTGGGGAAGACGCGGACCTTGACGGTGCGTCGCTTGAGTTCCTGCTGGACGGCGCGCTCGATTGGGTTCGAGGTGCGCATGCGCTTGCGGTGATGCTCTGGCAGGGTGAAGACAGCGAGCCCTTCGGGGATGGCGACCTCGAGCCAAGCGGCCAGCTCTGGCGCGTTCTTGCGATGGGCTTCGACGAGGCATTTCAGTTCGGCCTCGGCGGTGGCGAGGTTCTTGGCGTTCCAGATCTCGCGCAATTGGCTGCCGATGCATTTTCGGATTTGGACATTAGGGGCGTGATGTATGGCGTTCTGCGCCAAGTGGAACTGGCAGCGTTGCCAGACGGCGCCACCCAGCACGGCCTTGCGGGCGGCCTCGAGGCCGGCATGATCGTCGGAGGTGACGAACTGGACGCCGCGCATGCCGCGCGCAACCAGATCCTCCAGAAAGGCCCGCCAGTGAACTTCAGCTTCGGAGACGGCAACCGACACGCCGAGAACACGGCGGCGGCCATCTGGCCCGACCCCAACTGCCGACAGCACGGCAGCGTCACGCACGACACCACCCTGCCGAGATTTCTCGTAGCGCGCGTCCAGGAAGAGATAGCGGACTTCGCCGAGCGTCCGGCTGCGCCAAGCGTCGAGCTCGTCATCGAGCAGCTTGGCGGCGCGGCTGACCTGGGTCGATGACAGGCTCTTCAAGCCGAATTCGGCCATGACCCGCTCGGCATCGCGGGTCGAGACGCCGCACACATACATCTCGGCGACCGCCAGCATGACGGCGCGGCACGAACGTCGGCCACGTTCCAGCGCCTGTGGGTAGAATGGCTCGTCCGTTCCAACAGTCTTGGGCACATCCAGGCTGAGCGTGCCGGCGAGCGTGTCGATCAGCTTGGGTTTGGTACCGTTGGCGTAACCACGCCTCTCGGCCGCCCGTTCGTAGTGGCCCGCACCCAGAAACTGCTCACGTTCCATCCGCATCGCGAGGTTCATCAATGCGGTCATGACCTGGGCCATTGCCTGGGGGCCTTCAGCAACGAGTTGTTCCATGACGGCGGCAATGATCGTATCGCTGGTCTTGTCTGGCATCGGGCGTTCCTTCTTGGCGGGAGGAACATCCCATATGCTCGATTTGCCTGTTGCCGCCCCGCGGGGCGGCAACAGGCAGCCACGGCTCCGATACAGCGGAGCCAATTTCCATTGCCCTTGTCGTGGTATTCACTAGCAAATTGAGAGATATATTTTTCAACAGATTCCGCGTCGCAATTCTCCTTCTTCATTTTTTCAACTAGAGCATTTTCTAACGCCATGGAATCGTTAGGGATTCCCAAGACCGACAGTTTGTGATTCAAGATTGGGGCTGGTGAAGGAGGCCAGCCTCGATGGCTCTCGCGCTTTCCGATGATTTACGTCGCCGTGTCGTGGCGGCGGTCGAAGAGGGGGTATCTTGCCGCGCCGCCGCGGCCCGCTTCGAGATCGCTCCGTCGACGGCGATCAAATGGCTGCAGCGGTGGCGCCGTACGGGCAGCGTCCAGCCGCGGTCGCGCGACGGCGACAAGCGCTCGCATCGGCTGGAGGCTCATGCCACGGAAATCCTGGCGCTGATCGATGCGACGCCGGACATGACGCTCGCGGAAATCGTCGCGCATCTCGACCAGCAGCACGGATTGACTGTGGCACCCAGCACCGTGTGGCGACTGCTCGACCGCCACGGACTCAGCTTCAAAAAAAACGGCGCACGCCGCCGAGCAGCAGCGGCCTGACGTCTGGCAGCGGCGGCTGGCCTGGTTCGAGGCCCAGCCAGAGCTGGAGCCCGAGCGCCTCGTCTTCATCGACGAAACCGGCGCCTCGACCAAGATGGCCAGACGCTACGGCCGGGCCGTCAAGGGAGAGCGTTGCCGGGCACCTTTGCCACATGGACATTGGAAGACGACCACCTTCGTAGGAGCCCTGCGCCACGACCGGATGACCGCACCCATGGTCCTCGATGGGCCGATGAACGGTGCCGCCTTCCAGGCTTATGTCGAGCAGGTTCTTGCACCGACATTGCGACCCGGCGACATCGTCGTTCTCGACAACCTGCCCGCACACAAGCCTGCCGCCGTCCGCCAAGCCATCGAGGCCACAGGCGCGGAACTCCGCTTCCTGCCGCCCTATTCGCCGGACTTCAACCCGATCGAACTCGCCTTCGCCAAACTCAAGGCGTGGCTGAACAAGGTCGCAGCGCGAACCATCGACGACCTCTGGAACACCATCGGCACCGCAATCGGGCACTTCACGCCCGACGAATGCAGAAACTACTTCCAGGCCGCAGGGTACGACTTCGAATGATCGGAAAATGCTCTAGTTCGTTTATGACATAGAGGTGGCCCGGAGAATCTGGACAGTGGGATAAGTGGATTTTCTGCCTGAGGGCGGCGAGGATCGCCGCGGATCAGGAGAGCACATGACGAAGCGAACACGTCGGAACCACAGTCCGGCATTCAAGGCGAAGGTGGCACTGGCGGCCATCAAGGGCGAGAAGACGCTGGCGGAGCTGGCGCAGTTCTTCGATGTTCACCCAAACCAGATCACGACCTGGAAAGCGCAGCTGCTGGAAGGCGCCGCCGGGGTGTTCGGCTCCGGCTCGGCGGGCCCGGCGGCGGCACCTGCGGTGGATTTGAAGACGCTACATGCGAAGATCGGCGAGTTGGCGCTGGAGAACGATTTTTGGCCGGTGCGCTCGGCAAGGCCGGCATGCTGAGCGTCAAGCGATGATCGACCGCGAGCACGCGCTCCCGCTGACGCGGCAGGCAACGCTTTTGAAGCTGAGCCGTGGCAGCCTCTACTATCAGGCCCGTCCGGTGCCGCCGGCCGATCTGGCGATCATGCGGCGGATCGACGAGCTGCATCTGGACTACCCGTTCGCCGGCAGCCGGATGCTGCGCGATCTGTTGCGTGGCGAGGGCGTCGCGATCGGTCGCCAGCGGGTCGCGACGATGATGAAGCGCATGGCGATCGAGGCGCTCTACCGTCGCCCGAACACCTCGAAGCCGACAGCGGGCCACAAGATCTACCCGTACCTGCTGCGCTCGATGACGGTCGAACGGGCGAATCAGGTTTGGGCGATGGACATCACCTACATCCCGATGGCGCGCGGCTTCGTCTATCTCGCCGCCGTGGTCGACTGGTTCAGCCGCCGGGTCCTGGCCTGGCGACTCTCGATCACGATGGAAGTGGCGTTCTGCCTCGAGGCGGTCGAGGAGGCGCTGGCGAAGCATGGCAGGCCAGAGATTTTCAACACGGACCAAGGGAGCCAATTCACCAGCGCCGACTTCACCGGCCTCCTTCTGGGGCAGGCCATCGCCATCAGCATGGACGGCAAGGGAGCATGGCGGGACAACGTTTTCGTCGAGCGGCTCTGGCGCTCGGTGAAATACGAGGAGGTCTATCTCCGAGCCTACGACAGCGTCCGCGAGGCCCGCGCTTCGATCGGCCGTTATCTGGACTTCTACAACCGCAAGCGCCCGCATTCGAGCCTTGACGCCCGGACGCCGGATTACGCCTACTTCCACCGCCTGCCGCAGGTCGCGGCAGCATGAATTGCGTCGCCGTTTTCGGGGCGTCACTCTGGTCGGGCTACGCCCTCCCGGCGTGACGCCCCGAAAACGGCACCCAACGGCAAACGGCAGAGGCTCCACTTATCGCGAGCGGAAATCTGTCCAGACGAACCCAGCCACCTCTCATGTCGCGGAAGACTAAACCGCTGACGTAGTGTTTCGCGGCTTATTGGCGGGCTGTCATCGTGTTTGATTGAAACGTTGCCGTCTCCGGTTTGGATGATGGCTGTTCCTCTATTGTTTGCATTGGCCGTATTGGAGCTTACTGCCCGCATTTTGTCAGTATTGCCAAGAAAACGCTTGACCACAAGCGTGCCCGCACCGCCAGTTGCAAAGAGAGCGAGAATTGCAGTGGCATGCTCTCTTGTGAACTCGAGGATTAGCTCCATGACCTTAAGAAACGGCTCCATCAAAACGAACTACCTCTCCGCAACCCTCAGGCGGCGACCCCGTGAACGATGCCGCGGTAGGTGGTGGGCGGGGTCTTGACGGCGTGCTGGATCAGCCGGGCGAAGCCGTGGCTGGTGGCCTTGGCCGTTCTGCGGTTGAAGCGGAAGACGAACTCGTCGAGGTAGCGTTGCAGGTGCTTGGGCCGGACGGCGCCGTGGTGGGTGCCGAGCAGCCAGCGCTTGGCGAGGCTGAAGACGAGGTGGATGGCTGGCAGGCGCAGGCTGGCGTCGCCCCAGCTGGCCGAGAGGTTGATCGGCTCGTGGCTGTAGCCTTTGCCGTCGAGGCCGCGATAGCCGGCCCAGCCGTCGGTGGCGATGGTGAGTGGCCTTGCCGTGTCGACGCTGATGAAGCCTTCGAGGCTGCTCGCCGAGGCATCCGGGATCGCCTGCAGCCGCAGCCGACCCAGCGGGCGCTTCCGGCCCTTGCCGGGCTTGGCCTCGACCGCGCCCACGACGACGGTCTTGCCGGCCGCACCACGCCCAGCCTTACCGGGCCTGGCGCCGCCCACCAGTGTCTCGTCGACCTCGACCCGGTCCTGTAGGGGCTCGCGATCCGGCCGGATCATGGCCCGGCGGATCTTGTGCAGCCAAGTCCAAGCCGTGCCGTAGCTGCCGAAGCCCAGCTGCCGCTGCAGCTCCATCGCCGAGATGCCGCCCTTGCTGGACGTCACCAGGTAGATGGCGAGAAACCATTTCGAAAGCCCGGTCTTGGTCTGCTCGAACATGGTCCCGGCCAGGATCGAGTGCTGCTTGCCGCAAGAACGACACTCCTCGATCAGCCGCCGCTTGTGGCTCCAGGCCTCGCGATGGCCGCATCCGGCGCAGCGAAACCCTTCGGGCCACCGCGCCCGGACCAGGTACGCCCGGCACTTGGCATCCGTGCCGAAGCGCTTCAGGAAGCTCGGCAGATCACGTGGCAGGTCCCGCAACAGCGCGTCCGACATGGAACCCTCTACCGTCTGTTCTTGATATGTTCACCCTAGCCCCGAGCCGCGTTTCGGTCAAGCCAGCCTGAGGGTTGCGGAGAGGTAGTCAAAACGAAATCCTGATGCCGCAGGAAACGCTTTCCTCATCGCGAAAGCTATGGCCGAGAAGCTTCGTAGCGGCTACTTCGAAAAGCAATCGCTCGCCGACGGGAATTGCTAGCCCGAATTCGATATGGTAAAAGTTCCGATCTGGGGAATTCGTCTTAAACAACTCAAACTGGCGTACGCCAGCCTCAGCCCCCCCCCCTCTGCCCCCAAATAACTGTAGTCAATATCGCGCGCATCGTCGGCAAATTCGTGAAAGTAGCTGCCAGCCAGCGAGGGCTGAAGTGTTATGCCAGCAAACTGGAACACCGTCTGAAGCCTTGCTTCGATCACTGAGGTGACCGATAGGCTATCATCGTCCTCGAAGCTTAGCTTCGGCGTTACGGTCGGAATATCTTCATCGCCCCCCGCGATGGTCTCCTCGTAGCCATCAGTATTGAAATATGTGGTGTCCACACCTCCGCTTATTATCAAAGTCATTCGCGATGTAAGAGAAAATATGTGCCCCGCCCCAACAAAACCAGAAAAGCTATATCCGTCTGTATCTCCTGATGTTTTATCGTATCAGCAGTATTATCATTGAGTATAGCTAGGTTATAGCGATGAATATTGTTATCTGAGTATGCCGCTCGAAGGGCGCCTTGGGCAAAGAAATCTGAAAAAAACTTCAGCCCGAAAACCTGTAAACCGTATTCGTCCGTGTTCTGCTCTGTTCTTGGAGCGCGAAATGATACATTATTCTGCTCCGCTTCAAAACGACCGTAGTCAATATCTGCGCTTGAGATGTCAACTCCAACCCCAAGCAGCCAGTCGGGTTGTATAAACTGCAAGCCCATTCCACCGATGATGCGTGTGGTATCTGATGAAGCCTCACGAGATGTTTGGTCTTGTGATTCGTCGCTTATCAAGCCCGTGGCGTAGAAAGCTAAGTTCGGTGGTCCAGTGCGCCCGAGACGTGCTGGATCAACTGTTGCCGGCGTCCCGTTTGACGCCTGGGCGACGGAATAGTGCTGTTTCTCTTGGGGTGCGAAAGCCAGGAAGTTGGCGTCTGAGATTTGTTCGTCAGGTAATACATAAGAAAACGGCTGCTGGTCCAAACTCGGGCCTTCTCTTAGGCCTGCGCTTGTTCTGTCGCTTAAAAAACGATCAATGATCTTCGCGCCTGGCGTCGCAATTTGTCCAGTGACGTAGCCATCGATAGCGCAGGCTTGTTGACTAATATTTCTTTCAGTTTGATTGGGCGTAAAGCACGAGGCTTCTGCTGTACTTGGTACAATCAATAGAGCGCTGCAAAGAGCAGTGCTAGCCACTAGAACGCTTGTGTGCGATGGCGTGACGAACATAACTGCTCCTTCGATTGGCCGCAAACGGCAAGCCAGAGAGGCAGATCACGCGTCAGTTGATTGGTGCGTGCTTAGTAGTGGATAAATCTCTCCATGATCATGATGGGACATACATGAAAATACGTGGGCAGACAACTCTAGATGATGAGCTGTCCACAAGTTTCGGTCGTTCTGGTTGTGAGCGCTTCGCTTCAGGCGAGTAGCTTACTGGCGGAAGACGCAGCCGGGCCGTATAAATTCCCCGCTAAGATCCAAGTAACCATCGCTAGTAGATCGCGGTGCGCCTGGGCTACTGCGTTGCGGATGGTGTAACCGGAAACCCGAGCCTGCCGCTCTCGGCGGTCTGTCGGTCTTAGTTGCCCACCAACCCCAGTTGCTTGGTGTTTGCAGCAGCCTACCCCGCCAAGGCCGAGCCATCCCGCATGCCCCTGGCCCGCGTCATCGCCCAACCCACCATGCACCCGTCACCAAAACAACCGATGGGGCCAGGGGAAGATCATCTTCCCCTGTCTTCCCTCTCTTTATTCTTCAAGCCTCTTCCCGCTCCCCATTCTATTCAAGTCTACTCTACTCTACTCTACTCTATCTTCTTCTTCTCGCGTCTCTTCCCATCTCTCTCGCCGCTTCCCGCCCGCCCTCCAGTCCCCGCCGCCCATCCCCCGGGGCCGCACCTTTTCCACCATTCCCGAGAATGGCTGAAAAGGATTGAGAAAGGGTTACCCGCCCGCTGTTTTTCTTGGCCGGATCGCGGCTCGTGCCGGCCGCGCTGGCCGTCATAACGAATGCTTATGGCAAGTCGTGTGTCTACGGACGAATGGGCGACAATTGCCGCGTCTCGTGCGACGGGAACCCGAGCCTGACGCGTATGGCGCGTCACGTTGGGCGAGATTGTCGCGTATAGCGCGTCGGAACCCGGGAATTGGCGCGCTAGGTGCGACATAACGATTGCTTATGTCGCGTGGGGTGCGTGATTCGGGGTGATCGATCCTGCGAACGAACCCGGGGTGTGACGAACGAACCTGGGAGAGCGACGAGCGAACCCGGGAATCCGACGGACGAACCCGAGGCCCGGGATGGGAACCCGAGGGCACGGAATGTCGCAGCTGGCGGCGGCCCGGCGCGCCTGTGCGGGTGCTGGTGTGGGGCTCGGCAGGCGAGCGGCCAGGGGAGCAGGACCCTGGGGTGCTGGATGCCCGAACGAACCCGGCCTTTCCGCATGTGGGCGACAAGCGCCTGATGGGCCGGGTGCTGGCGACGGGCGCCGGCTGGGCCGAATCCCGGCGCAGGGCGCCTGCTGGCCGCGATGCCAACGGCGGGCGCTGGCTGGTCTAGCGGGCTGGCGGTGGCGCCGGTCGGGGGTCGCGGAGCAGGCTGGCCGTCTGGCTGGCGCGGCGCTTGCCGGCGTCGCGGATGGTGTCGGCGATGTGGACGAGCTGGTCGGAGAGCGGCGTGGACCGGCGCCAGACCATGCCGATGGTCCGTGACGGACGGGGCCGGGGCAGGCGGGCGACGGCGACGGTGGCCGAGCGGGTCTCGATGGGCAGCGCCATCTCCGGGATGAGGGTGACGCCGAGGCCGGCGGCGACCATCTGCACCAGTGTCGTCAGCGTGCTGCCCTCCATCAGGCTGCGCGGCAAGGGCGAGGAGAGCTTGCAGTAGGAGATCGCCTGGTCGCGGAAGCAGTGGCCCTCCTCGAGCAGGAGCAGCCGCATCTCGCGCAGCCGCTCGGCGCTGGGAACGGGCTTGCCGGCGTCCTCCGGCGGGCGGACCAGGACGAACTCCTCGTCGAAGAGGGCCACCTCGGTCAGGAAGGGTTGTGCGATCGGCAGGGCGACGATGGCCGTGTCGAGGCGGGCTTCCATGAGGTCCAACAGCAGCTTCTGGGTCACCGCCTCGCGCGGCCGCAGGTCCAGTCCCGGGTAGCGTTGGGTGAGGTCGTTGATCAGGGTCGGCAGGAAATAGGGGGCGACGGTGGGAATGACCCCGATCCGCAGCCGGCCGACGAGCGGGCTGTGGGAGGCGCGTGCCAGGTCGTCCAGCTCGTCGACGGCGCGCAGGATGTCGCGGACGCGCAGCGCCAGGGCTTCGCCGAGGCTCGTCAGCCGGCTCTGTCTCGCCCCCCGCTCGATCAGCGGCGCGCCGAGGATCTCCTCGAGCTCCTTGACCTGCGCCGTCAGCGCCGGCTGCGAGATCGCGCAGGCCTCGGCGGCCCGCCGGAAATGCCCATGCTGCGCCAGCGCCTCGAAATAGCGGAGATGTTTCATGGAGATGGAATTCATCAGGAAAAACTATCAGAGCGATCAGAAAATGGAAATTTTCATTATGGGCTTTCGATGGTAGGTATCGCCTGTTGAGGGGATGGCCTGCAACAGGGCTGTTGTCGGGAGGCGAGCCGAACGGGCATCGCGGGACGCCGGGCCGAGGACGTGGCGCGCAGGACACGTCGTTCGAGGCTCGGCCGCCATCTTCCGACGCTGCAGCAAGAATAGCGACAATCGGAGAGCATCATGGACGCAGACAGCATGACCACCGCCGGCAAATGCCCGGTGCTGCACGGGGGCATGACCCTCATCAATCAGACGAACATGTCGTGGTGGCCCAATGCGCTGAACCTCGACATCCTGCATCAGCACGACACCAAGACCAATCCGATGGGCAAGAACTTCAACTATCGGGAGGAGGTCAAGAAGCTCGATTTCGACGCACTGAAGAAGGACCTGCACGCTCTCATGACCGACAGCCAGCCCTGGTGGCCGGCCGACTGGGGGCATTATGGCGGTCTGATGATCCGCATGGCGTGGCACGCCGCCGGCTCGTATCGCATCGCCGACGGCCGTGGTGGCGGTGGCACGGGCAACCAGCGCTTTGCGCCGTTGAACTCCTGGCCGGACAATGTGAGCCTGGACAAGGCGCGGCGTCTGCTCTGGCCGATCAAGAAGAAGTACGGCAACAAGTTGAGCTGGGCCGACCTGATCATTCTGGCGGGCAATGTCGCCTATGAATCGATGGGTCTGAAGACCTTCGGGTTTGGCTTCGGCCGCGAGGACATCTGGCATCCCGAGGAGGATATCTACTGGGGAGCGGAGAAGGTGTGGCTGGCGCCGAGCGACGAGCGCTACGCGGACGTCAACAACCCGTCGACGATGGAAAACCCGCTGGCCGCCGTGCAGATGGGGCTGATCTACGTCAACCCGCAAGGTGTCAATGCCCAGCCCGATCCGCTGAAGACGGCAGCCCAGGTGCGCGAGACCTTCGCCCGCATGGCGATGAACGACGAGGAGACGGTGGCGCTGACCGCCGGCGGCCATACCGTCGGCAAGTGCCACGGCAACGGCAATGCCGACCTCCTCGGTCCCGATCCCGAAGCTGCCGACGTCGGCGAGCAGGGCCTCGGCTGGCGCAACCCGAACGGCAAGGGTGTTGGCCGCGACACGGTGACGAGCGGCATCGAGGGCGCCTGGACGACCCACCCGACCAAGTGGGACAATGGCTACTTCAAGATGCTGATCGAGCACGAGTGGGAGCTCAAGAAGAGCCCGGCCGGTGCCTGGCAGTGGCAACCGGTCGACATCAAGGAAGAGGACAAGCCGGTCGACGTCGAGGATCCGACGATTCGCCTGAGCCCGATCATGACCGATGCCGATATGGCCATGATCAAGGATCCGGCCTACCGGAAGATTTCCGAGCGCTTCTACAAGGATCCGGAATATCTCTCCGAGGTGTTCGCGCGGGCGTGGTTCAAGCTGACCCACCGCGATATGGGTCCCAAGGTGCGTTATCTCGGTCCCGATGTGCCAGAGGAGAATCTGATCTGGCAGGACCCGGTTCCCGCCGGCCCGAGCGATTACGATGTGGCCGCCGTCAAGAGGCGGATCGCCCAGAGCGGGCTTTCTATCAGCGACATGGTTGCCACCGCCTGGGACAGTGCGCGCACCTATCGCGGTTCCGACATGCGCGGCGGCGCGAACGGTGCCCGTCTCCGGCTAGCGCCGCAGAAGGACTGGGAGGGCAACGAGCCCGAGCGTCTGGTTAGGGTGCTGGGTGTGCTTGAGCCGATCGCTGCCGAGACCGGTGCCAGCGTGGCGGACGTCATCGTCCTGGCCGGCAATGTCGGCATCGAGCAGGCGGCCAAGGCGGCTGGCTTCAACATCGAGGTGCCGTTCGCGCCCGGACGCGGCGATTGCACCGACGAGATGACCGATGCCGACTCGTTCGCGCCGCTGGAACCGATCCATGACGCGTACCGCAACTGGCTCAAGAAGGACTACGCCGTCAGCCCTGAGGAACTGATGCTCGATCGCACGCAGCTCATGGGCCTGACCGCGCCCGAGATGACCGCCCTGATCGGCGGCATGCGTGTGCTCGGCACCAACCATGGCGGCACCAAGCACGGCGTGCTCACCGACCGGGAGGGCGCCTTGACGAACGACTTCTTCGTCAACCTCACGGACATGGCCTATTCATGGCATCCCACGGGCAGCAATCTCTATGAGATCCGTGATCGCCACACCGGCGAGGCCAAGTGGACAGCGACGCGGGCCGATCTCGTCTTCGGGTCGAACTCGATCCTGCGCTCCTATGCGGAGGTGTATGCCCAGGACGACAACCAGGAAAAGTTCGTCAACGACTTCGTTGCGGCCTGGACCAAGATGATGAACGCCGACCGCTTCGATCTGGCCTGACGCGAGAGGGGCATCCCCGTGCAGCCAATCACGGTTGCACGGGGATGCCTCCGGCCTGCGAACTCAAACCTGATGCAGGTGCATGCCGCCGTCGACCTCGATGGCGCTGCCGGTGGTGAAGCCGAGCCCGCCATTGGCGAGCATGGCGGCTGCTTGGCCGACGTCGTCGGGCGTGCCCCAGCGGGCGATCGGCACGCCGCCGGATGAGATGAAGGCGTCGTAGCGCTCGGCCGACGGAGCGGTCATGTCGGTCCTCATGACGCCCGGCCGGATCTCGTAGACATTGATCCCGGCCTCGGCCAGGCGTGCCGCGTAGAGCCGGCTCATCATCGACATGGCGGCCTTGCTCATGCCGTAGTCGGCGCGGGTGGGCGCGAGAATGTCGGCGGCGTTGACCGAGGTGACATTGATCACGCAGCGGAACGGCGCGGAATCGACGGGCCCCACCTCGGTGGTCAGCCGCTTGGCGAAGCGCTGAGTGAGGAAGAATGCGGCGCGCAGGTTGACGCCGAGCGCGCGGTCGAAGCTCTCCACCGAGAGATCCAGCATGTCGCCGCGCACCAGCGAGGAGACGCCGGCATTGTTGACTAGCGTGCACAGCCTGCCCGGCAGAGCGGCGACACGGTCGAGAATCGCCTCGTGCGTCTCGAGGTCGGCGATGTCGGCGGCGACGAAGCGGGCCTGCCGCCCGGCGGCCTTGATGGCGGCCATCGTTGCGGCCGCGTCGCCATCCTGCTCGAGGTCCACGATTGCCACATGAAAGCCGGCTCGCGCCAAGTGCGTGGCGATGGCGCGGCCGATCCCCCGCCTGCCGCCGGTGACGATGGCTACGCGGTCAGTCATGCCTCGATCCCGCTTGCCGCACGCGCAGGCGCAATACTCAATTCTGCAGCGCCGCGACTTTGGAGGCAGCGATCGGCCGGCTGGCCGCAGCATGGTCCTGCAGCATCTTGATCCACGGGCCGATATAGTGGCCGTGATCGTGGAAGGTGCGGCCCGAGACTAGATTGCCGTCGATCACACAGGGCTGGTTGACGTAGATGCCGCCGCAGACCTCGAGGTCGAACTGGCATTTGGCCACCGTGGCCATGCGGCGGCCCCTGACGCAGTCGGCGCGGGCCAAGATCTCGACGCCGTGGCAGACGCTGGCGATTGGCTTGTTCTCGCGGAAGAAGTGCTGGGTGACACGGATCAGGTCGGGATCGTCGCGGATGTATTCCGGCGCCCGCCCGCCTGAGAAGAAGATGCCGATATACTCTTCGGGCACGATCTCGCTGAAGGCGAGGTCGGCCGTGATCTGGTAGCCTTCCCATTCACGCGTGATGGTCCAGCCGGGCCGGATCTCGTGCAGCACCATCTGGAAGGTGCGTTTCTCGGGTCCGGCAACGACCGGTGTGATGCCGGCTTCCTGCAGGCGGTAATAGGGGTAGAGCGTGTCGACGGTCTCGGTGGCGTCGCCGACGATGATTAGCACCTTATCGTGCGGCATCTGATCTTCCTCCCCTGCAATCTGGGCCGCAGTGGCCGTGCCGAGCATGCCTGTGCCGATCATGCGCCTTCGAACACGGGATCGGCAAGCAGTCCCATGGGCTCCTCGCGAAAGAGGCGGCCATCCATCTCCCGCAGATCGTGGGCGATCTTCGGGCGAAATGCCATATGCGCCAAGACGTCCCGCTCGACGTCGATACCGGGCGCGATCTCGCTGAGCTCCAACCCGCCACCGGCAACATGGAAGACCGCCCGTTCGGTGACGAATGCGGCAGCACGGCCCTGCTCCTTCGCGAAGGCGCCGTTGTAGGAGATCTGCTCGACCCCGTTGACGAACTTGGTATGGCGGCCTTCCTCGACGATCCGTAGCCTGCCGTCCGCGCAGGCGACCTTCAGGCCGCCGGCCGTGAAGGTGCCGCAGAAGACGACCTTCTTGGCGTTCTGGCTGATATTGATGAAGCCACCAATCCCGACGATGGTCTTGCCGAAGCGGCTGATATTGACGTTGCCGGTCATGTCGACCTCGACGAAAGAGAGAAAGGCGCAGTCGATGCCGCCGCCGTCATAGAAATCGAACTGGTAGGGCTGATCGACCGCCGCGTGGTAGTTCTGGGCGGCGCCCGAATCGGCACCGGTCAATGGCGCGCCGCCGATGAAGCCCTGCTCGTTAGACAGCACGATGCGGTCGATGATCCGCTCCTCAGCGGCGACGGCCGAGATGCCGGTCGGCATGCCGGCGCCGAGATTGCAGACGTCACCGGGCCGCAGTTCCATCGCCGCGCGCCGCGCCACGATCTTACGCGCGGAGAAGGGCAGTGGCCTGACGCCTGCCAGCGGCACGCGCAGCTCGCCCGCATAGCTCGGATCGTAGTGGGTAGCGTAGGTCTGACGCTGCTCGGGGTCGACGACGACGTGGTCGACCAGAATGCCCGGAATCTTGACCGATTTCCCCGGCAGCGTGCCGCGCCTGGCCAGGCGCTTGACCTGGACGATAACGATGCCGCCCATGCGGCGCGTGGCTTGTGCGGTGGACAGCATCTCGCCGAGGATCGCCTCCTCCTCCATCGTGACGTTGCCGTCCTCGTCGGCCGTCGTGCCGCGCAACAGCGCGACGTCGATGGGAAACGGCCGGAAGCGCAGCCATTCCTCGCCGTCGATCTCCATCAGCTCGACCAGGCTCTCGGTTGCCGAGTTGCTCTGCCGGCCGCCCTGCTGGCGTGGGTCGACGAAGCTGTGCAGCCCGGTCTTGGTGATAACCCCCGGCCGCCCGGCGGCGAGCTCACGCATCATCTGCGACAGCACGCCTTGGGGCAGGGTATAGGCCTCGATCCGATCGGCCAGTGCCAGGTCGATGAAGACGGGAGAATCGATGAGCGCACTGGTGATGACCCGCTTCACCATGCCCGGATGCGCGAAGCGCGCCGCCCCCTTGGTGACGCGGTCGCCGATGCCGACGACATGGATCAGGCAGAGATCGCGCGGCGCTCGGTCGGCCAGATACCGTGCTTCGATCTGCTCCAGGATCTTCTCTGGGACCGCATGGCCGCCACCCGATCCGCTGACGACGACGTTCGCGCCATTGCTGATCAGACCGGCAGCTGCGCTGGCGTCGATGACCTTCATGCGCTCGATTCTCTTGATATCGTCCCGCCCATAGGGCGCAGAGTTGACGAGAAATTCGCCGTTCTGTAAACGGTTACAAATGATCGGATGCGATGTCGACTGTCAAGGCATTGTTTCGTCCGCGCAGGGTGGCCAGCAGGGGAGCGTGGCTTGGGCAAGTCGGGTCTCGATGTCGTCAAGGTCGGTGACCGCTATAAATTCTCTAAGACCGTCGGCGAGGTCGATGTCACGATGTTCGCCGGCCTCACCGGGGATTTCAGCGACACGCATATCAACGAGCAATACATGCAGGAGCGCTCGAACCTCGGCGGCCGTATCGCCCATGGTGCCTTGCTCGTCGGTTACATGTCGACCGCATCGACGCTCAGCATAGCGCATGTCATCCATGACGAAGAGCTGACCGATTTTCCCGTCTCGGCCGGCTATGACAAGATACGCTTCTTGCGGCCGACCTTTCTGGGTGACACCGTCACCGTGCATTACGTCGTCGACTCGGTGGACCGCGACGGCGGCAAGAGCATCGCCAAAATCGAGGTCGTGAACCAGCGCAACGAGGTCGTTGCCGTAGGCGAGCACGTGATGCGCTGGACCAGGAAACTGTCGTCGCAAGCTGCCGAGCCCGCGGCTCCTGCCGCTCATTGAGTGGCATACCGGCAGTGATCGCGCTCCGCATCGCCGTCCCGTCGATTGGGAGCGGCATGGCCGACGACGCCGCGGTTCGCCTCGCCTCGCCCTCGGCCAGCGCGGCCTGAAGGCCGATGGCGACCGCGCCCAAAAATCCCGGGAATCTGCGGCAGGCGGATTGTGGCACGAGGCCTGTCGGTCTTCGCCAGGTCGCGAGCTTTGCCGGGGTCTCGACAGCGACCGTCTCCCGCGCGATCAATGCGCCCGAGACCGTTTCGCCCGCGCTTCGGGCGCGCATCGAAATGGTGATCCGGGAGCTGGATTGGGTGCCGAGCGGGGCGGCCCGGGCCCTGGCGACGCGGCGGACCGGGACGATCGGCGCCGTCTTTCCGGCGCTTGCGCTCGGCGACTTCGCCCGCGCTATCGATGCCTTGCAGGGCGAGCTGGCGGCAAGGAACTATACGCTGCTCCTGGCCCGCTCACGCTATTCGGCGGAGGAGGAGCACAAGCAGGTCGTCAAGCTGGTCGAGCGTGGTGTCGATGGCCTCGTGCTCGTCGGCAAGAGCCGGTTGCCGGCCATCGACGCCTTCCTCAGTGGGCGGAAGGTGCCCTACGTCAACACCTTCGTCTACGATCCGGGCGCGGCGGCGCCTTGCATCGGGCCGGATAACCGGCGCGCACTGTTCCAGATGACCGAATACCTGATCGGGCTTGGCCATCGACGGTTCGGGCTGATCGCCCAGTCGACTGTCAACAACGATCGGGCGCAGGCGCGGCTCGACGGTGTGCATGCGGCGCTCGCCGGGCATGGCATCGCTATTCAGCCGAGCCATTCGAAGGAAGGCAACTGGCGGATCGCCGAAGGGCGGCGGCTGTTTCGGCAGATCGTCGAGACCGAGCCAATCCCGACGGCCGTCATTTGCGGCAACTCCCTGCTCGCGGTCGGCGCCGTGCTCGAGAGTCAGGCGCTCGGCATCGCCGTGCCGGGCGAGATGTCGATCGTCGGCTACGACGATATCGAGATCATGCGCGAGCTGCCGGTCCCGATCACCACGGTCCGCGTGGCCAGCGACGAGGTTGGGCGTCGGGCGGCGGAGGCGGTGGTCCGGCTGGTCGAGGGTGATACGGCGGAAAGCGGCATCGAGCTGCCTTCCGAGATCGTTGTTCGCCAGTCGTCGGGGCCGCCACCTAAGTGAGCCTCGGCAGAGTGCGAGCCGCCGGACGGCGCGGCAAGTGCAGTCACTTGTAACCGTCTTGCAAAGTGGCCGACTGGGACCGACGGTTGCGGAGCTTGCGGGGCGTTGCCCGGTGCATGTTGGCCACTCTGGACCTGAGCGTTGCAGCATGTCGACTGACGAAAGACGCTGCGGTCGTTGACTTGACGGCGCGCCAGTGCCTAGATGTATACGGTTACATCAGGGGGAGGGGTCGATCCGGAGGCTCTGGCCCGGCGGCCAATGGCTTCGGAAGGCCCGGATCGGAAGGAAAAAACCAATGCTCGACGTGTCTCGACGCACCGCCATCGCTGCGTTCGCGCTGGCGCTGCTTGGCGCTTCAGGTGCGGCTGTCGCCCAGGATTGGCAGCCGTCGGAGCCCATCCGGATCATCGTGCCGTGGTCGGCGGGCGGCGCCACCGACGCCATCATGCGCATGCTGGCAAGTGAGATCACCGAGCCGCTCGGCACACCCGTCGTCGTCGTCAACCAGACCGGTGCCCGCGGCACGGTCGGCACCAAGAGCGTCATGGATGCGCCGCATGACGGCTACACCTGGGCTTCGGGCGGCACGCAGGATCTCGGCACCTATGGCGTGCAGGGGCTGCTCGATACAGCGATCGAGGACTGGCACGTCTTCTTGATCGTGCGCAACGCGCCCGTGCTAACCGTCGGCAACGACACGCCGTTCGAGACCGTCGAGGATGTCGTCACCTTTATGCAGGAGAACCCGGGCGAGCTCACCGTCGGCACCTCCGGCATCCCGTCCACCGCCTATTCGGCGATGCGCGCCTTTGCCGATCATGTCGGCGGCGACTTCCGGGCAGTGGGCTACGATGGCGACGCGCCGACAATGGTCGCGGTCGTCTCCGGCGAGGTGCAGGCGACGACTCAGTCCGGGCCGGGGCAGGCGCCGATGATCAAGGGCAACCGAGTGCGACCGCTCGCGGTTCTCGCCGACGCGCCGCTCGAGATCGAGGGCTACGGCTCGATCCCGCCGATAACCGACACCTATCCGGATTTCGATGCGCCCGGCCTCGTCATCCAGGTCGGCGTGTTCATCCCAGGCGACGTCCCGGATAACGTAATCGCCAGGCTCGAGGCGCTCTGGTCGGACACTGTCGCCAACTCCGACGCAATCCAGGCCTACGCCAAGGAGAACGGCTCGATCTTCTCGCCGATCTACGGCGACGAGGCGATGGCGCTTGCCAAAGCCGCGGTCGCAGAGACGGCGTGGCGCATGTATGACGACGGGGCTACCGAGGTTTCCCCGGACACGCTCGGCATCGCCCGGCCCTAACCTCGGACAGACGGCGGGCTCGGCTCGCCGTCTGCTTTTCTAGGAGAGGGTGTAGGGTGATGGAGCATCGGCGCGACCGCATGGCGGACAGGCTGAGTGGCGCCTTCTGGATCTTCCTGGGCCTGGTGATCGTTGCGACGTCGCTGAACATGGACATCCGCGAGCATCTGGGCGCCACTTTCCTCACCGGACCGGGCTTCGTGCCGATCCTGCTCGGTAGCGCCTTGATCATCCTGGGCACCGTGCTGATCGTCCGGAGCGGTTCTGCCGGATTCGAAGCCTTTCTCGAGACAGGCCCGTCGCTGTCGCAACGGCGCGCCATGGGCGCCCTGCTGCTGATGCTCATCTACAGCCTCGGGCTGGTCGGCAGGATCGATTTTGGCCTCGCCACCTTCCTTTTCATTACCACCTTCATTGTCCTCTTCAACCTGCCGGTCGGCGGGCGCGCGGCGCTGGTGAAGCTGGCGATGAAGGCCTCGGTGACCGCGGCCGTCACCTCGGTCGTCGTCGTTCTCGCCTTTCGCGAGCTCTTCTACATCCGGCTGCCCTGACGGCTGTCGATGATGGAAAACCTGCATCTCCTGGGCAGGGCCTTCGCCGACCTGCTCGACCCGCAATCGCTGCTGTTGGCCGCTGCCGCATGCTTGGGCGGGCTGGTCATCGGCGCGCTTCCGGGGCTGACGGCGACCATGGGCCTGGCGCTCCTGACCACCATGACGATCCGTCTGGAGCCGAATGACGCGATCCTGGTCCTCGTCTGCACCTATGTGTTGGCGATCTACGGCGGCAGCCGCAGCGCCATCCTGCTCAACATTCCGGGCACGCCCTCGAGCGCCGCCACGGCACTCGACGGCTTTGTTCTGGCACAGAAAGGGCTCGCCGGTCAGGCCATGGGGATGGCGACGGTCGGCTCCGCCTTCGGCACCATCGTCGGCCTCGTGCTGCTTGCCTTGATTACGCCGCCGCTCGGCGAGTTCGCGCTATCGTTCGGCGCCTATGAGTTCTTCTGGCTGGCGCTGTTCGGCGTCATGATCTCAGGCAATCTCAGCGGCAACGATCCGATCAAGGGGTGGATCGCCGGTATTCTCGGGTTTCTCGTGGCCATGATCGGCCGCGAGAGCGCGTTCGGCTACGAGCGCTTCGTCTTCGGCATTCCGGAGCTCTCCGGCGGGATCGCGCTCCTGCCGGCCATGGTCGGCGCCTTCGGCTTTGCCGAGGTGATCTATGTCATGCGCCGCAAGGCAGATTCGGTCATCGTCGACAGCTCGGACCGGGTCATTCCGCGCTGGCGTGACATCATCCGCTACCGCTGGGTGGCGCTGCGCTCCGGCATCCTCGGCACGCTCATGGGCCTGCTGCCGGGCGTCGGCGAGGATGTCGGCGCCTGGTCGTCGTATGCGCTCGCCAAGAAGCTTAGCCGCCAGCCCGAGCTCTTCGGCAAGGGATCGATCGAGGGGTTGGTTGCCGCCGAGACCGGCAACAACGCCGCCGTGCCTGGCGCCATCATTCCTGTCTTGACCCTCGGCATTCCGGGCTCCGGTGTCGCCGCAGTGCTGATGGCGGCGCTGATCATCCATGGTGCGCAGCCCGGGCCGCTGATGATGACGACCTCGCCGCAGACAGTCTACGACATCATCGCCATGCTGTTCATCGCGACGCTGGGTATCCTCGTCCTCGGGCTCGGCTTGACCCGGGTCATGGTGATGGTGCTCCGGGTGCGCGACAGCTACCTGATGCCGATCGTGGCGACGCTCTGTGTCATCGGTCCTTATGCCATCCAGTCGCGGCTGTTCGACATCTGGGTCGTCGTCTTCTTCGGCGTCGTCGGCTACGGGCTACGGCTGCTCAACTACCCGATGGCGCCTTTGGTGCTTGGCATCGTGCTGGGCGAGCTGCTCGACAGCAATCTCCGGCGGGCTTTGGTCCTGGCCAACGGCGATTTCTCGCACTTCGTCACCCGGCCAATCTCCGCCGTCATCGCGGTCGCCATTGTCGCCATGATCCTGGCCCAGATCCCGTGGGTGCATCGGCAGATCGCAGCGCTCAATCCCTTCGCCAGCCGGCCCGGGCGTCCGGCAGGGGAGTGAGCGCGCTCCTCGGGCGCACGTCGTCCATCGACTTAAGAGCGCTGTCTCAGACCACTTTCTCGATCGCCAATCCCCGACAGTCCATCTCGTAGTCGAGGTCGACGACGGGCGGCCGGTTGAAGTGCCAGGTCAAGCCGTTCGCGGCGGCGCCGCGGGCGACGATCTCGGAGGCGAGGAAGGGGTGGAGGTCGAAGACGGTGTAGACCTGGGCCGCGGTCGTGTCGGCCCAGCCGAAGCCGAGGCAAGCCATGCGGCGCTCCATTTCGGCCAGCACGAAGAGCGCCTTCTCGCGCAGGCCGTCAGGGCTGGTGTCACCCCGCCGGACGATGTGGTCGTGATAGGTCGCCTTGCCTTCCGGCGCCTCGCCACTGCCGGCAATGACGAAGGAGGGAGCTGCGGTCTGGGCCTCGACGGTGAAGCAAAAGGCGTGGAAGGCCGGTGCATCGGGCGGCGCGATCTCCGGACAGACATTGCTCCGGGCGACCGGGTTGACGCCGTCCCGGTAGATGCCCCAGCGCTCAAGCACGCCGCAATAGGCGGCATTGAAGCTCTTGAACCCGGCCTCGCTGAACGGGGCGGGCGAGCGCAGCTCGCAGGCGCAGAACGCGGTCAGGGGCCGGCCGGCCCCGCCGATGATTGCCTCGATCTGCCTGAAGCCCGCGTCCAGCGGCAAAGGCCGGCGAAAGCGGACCCGGACGATTTCATGGCCGGGCAGGGCGGCGGCACCGCCGGAATACTGGGTGACACCCGGCACGTAGCGGTAGCCGCCGGCGGCGAACTCGACTGCTTCGACCATTCCTCATCCTCTCCTTCTCTCGGCCGCATCCTCGATGGCATCGACGATGGCGTGGTAGCCCGTGCAGCGGCAGTAGTTCCCTGAAAGTGCCTCGCGGATCTCGGCCCGGCTCGGGCGCGGGTTCTCGTCGAGAAGCTCGGCCGCGGTCAACAGCATCGCCGGGGTGCAGAAGCCACACTGCAGGGCGGCGCGCTCTAGGAACGACTCCTGCAGCGCTGCGAGCCGGCCGCTGTCGACGGCACCTTCGATCGTCTCGATCACCGCCCCGTCCGCCTGGGCGGCGAGCAGCAGGCATCCGCGCACGCAGCTTCCGTCGAGCACGACGGTGCAGGCACCGCAAACGCCGTGCTCGCAGCCGACATGGCTGCCGGTGAGACCTCGATCCTGCCGCAGCCAGTCGACCAGTGACTGGCGCGCCGGCACGCTGGCGGCGACCGGTCGGCCGTTGACGGTCGTCTCGATGTCGACCATGGGCTCGGCGTCGACGGTCGGGCGGCTCATGGGGTGGTCACCTGCTGGGCGAGCGCGGTCATCGCCCGGGTGACCAGGACGCCCGCGAGGTGACGCTTGTAGTCGGCTCTGCAATCGGCGGTGGCCATGGCCTCGATCCCTTCGGCAGCAGCGGCGGCGCTGCGCCATGCTGTTTCATCGGCAAGCGGCCGGCCGATCAGGCAGCTTTCGGCTGCCGTGGCGCGGCATGGCCTCTCGGCAACGCCGAAAAGGACGAGGCGGCTTTCCAGGACGCTGCCGTCCGCGACCCGGAAGGCGGCACAGAGCCCGGCCATGGCGTAGTCACCCTGGCGGCGGGCCACCTCCTCGAAGACGAAATGCCAATCGGCAGCGGGCTTCGGGAAGCGCACGCCGGTGATTAGCTCGTCCGGCCGGCGCGCCGTATCGTAGATGCCCGTAAAGAAATCCGCGGCCGGGACGCGGCGCTCGCCCGTGGTGCCGGCAAGCATGATCTCGGCCTCGAGCGCCACGGCAACGGCCGGCGCCTCGGCGGCCGGATCAGCCAGCGCCAGGCTGCCGCAGAACGTGCCGCGATTGCGGATCCCGGGGTGGGCGACATGGCGGATCGCCTCGGCGATCAGCCGCCAGTGCGGCGCGCCCCTGGTGTGGCGCAGGACGTCGGCATGACGGACGCAAGGGCCGATCTCGAGCCCGCTTGCGGTCTCCGTCAGGCGGTCGAAGCTGGCGACGCGGTTGATGTCGATCACCAGCTCCGGCGTTGCCAAGCGGAGGTTGAGCATCGGCACCAGGCTCTGCCCACCGGCGAGGATCGCCGCCTCATCGCCGTGCTGCTCAAGGAGCGCCATGGCCTCGTCGAGGCTGCGCGGGCGATGGTAGGCGAAGCTTGCGGGCTTCACCGCTGGTCGTCCCGCGGCAGCCGCCCGAGCACCTCGAGAACGCGCTCGGGCGTGATCGGCGTGATGCTGATCGAGCCGCCGTGCGGTGCCAGGGCATCGTTGACCGCGTTCAGGACGGCGGCGGAAGCGGCGCAGGTGCCGGCTTCGCCAGCGCCCTTGGCACCGAGGGTCGAGCCCGAGTAAGGGGTCTCGACGTGAGCGACGGTGATATCGGGCATCTCACCCGCCATTGGCAGCAGGTAGTCGGCGAGTGTCGTCGTAAGCAGCTGTCCCGCATGGTCGTACCGGCAGGCCTCGAAGAGTGCCGCGCCGATGCCCTGGACCACACCGCCCCTGATCTGCTCATCGACGAGCAGCGGATTGACGATTCGCCCGCAATCCTCGACCACCCAGTGCTGGACACAGCGGACGATGCCAGTCGCCGCGTCGATCTCGACCAGCGAGGCCTGGATGCCGTTGGTCGGGATCGCTGCGTCCCGCTCACGCCGGTAGGTGTGCGCCACATTGAGCTGGGGCTGCAGGCCGTCCGGTAGCTCGTAGCCGCGGAAGATCACGATCTCGGCCAGATCCTTCAGGGTCAGGCGCGCCGTGCCGGTCGAAATCGAAGATGGCGCCGTCGACGATATCGAGCGTGCCCGGGTCCGCCTGCAGCAGCGCGGCCGCCGTCTCGAGGATCGCGTTGCGCAGCTTCCGGGCTGCCCCCCAGGCCGCCTCGCCGCCGATGGCGATCCCACGGGAGGCCCAGGCGCCGCCGCCATGCGGGGTCAGGTCGGTGTCGCCGAGCATGAGCCGGATACACTCAGGCGCCAGGCCCACGCCATCGGCAATGATCTGGACGAGGCCCTGGCCTACGCCCTGGCCGAGCTCGCTCAGGCTGGCACCGGCCTTGATGCTGCCATCGGGCTCGAGCGCCAGGGTGACGGTGTCGATGGCGGCGACCGGGACGCCAGCGCGGCCATAGGCTTCGGCACCAGAGGCCGTCATCTCGACGAAGGCGGCAAAGCCGAGGCCGACCAGCGTCTCGGGCGTCCGCCGCTCGGTGATGCCGCGCCGCAGATCGCTGTAGCCGATCAAGTCCTTGAGCTTGGCGAGGCAGGCCGCGTGCGAAAGATCGAGCAGACGAAGGCCTGCGGGATTGGTCAGCGGCATGTCCTCGGGCCGGACGTAGTTCGCCGCGCGAAAGTCCAAGGGATCGACGCCGAGTCGCGCCGCTGCACGTGCGACCAGGTGCTCGGTGATGGTGGTCGCGATAGGGTGGCCGACCGAGCGGTACTGGCCGGTCATCGCCTTGTTCTGGAGAACGACGTTGCTGTGCGCCCGAAACGACTCGAACCGATAGGCGGCGCCGATCGGGCGCAGCGCCATGACCGTCTCCATGGTGCTGGAGCGCGGATAGACCGAGTACGCGCCGATGCCGTGGAGGTCTCGGATGTCGAACGCGGTGATCCGGCCGGCAGCGTCTACCGCCACGCGGCCGTGGACCACATGCTCGCGGGCATGGATGTCGGCTGCCATGCTCTCGATCCGGTCTGCTGTGAACGCGACCGGCCGGCCGAGCAGGCGGGCCGCCGCACAGGCAGCGACCTCGTCCGGATAGACGTGCATCTTGATGCCGAAGCCGCCGCCGACATCGGGCACGATCACCCGAACGCGGGCCATGGGCAGGCCGAGGAGGTCGGCCAGGTGGAGCTGCATCTGGTGCGGCATCTGGTGCGAGAGGCGCACCTCCAGCACGCCGCTGGCGGCATCGAAATCGGCAAGCACGGTCCGCGGTTCGAGCGGCACGCCGGTGTGGCGGGTGAAGGTGACCGCGTCCTCGACCACCAGCGCCGCATCGGCGAAGGCGGCATCGACATCGCCGGCGGTGATGTCCATCGACCAGGCGAGATTGCTCGGCAGATCCGGATGCGCGAGCGGTGCCTCGGGTTCGAGGCCGCAGGTGAAGTCCGCCATCGCCGGGCGCGGCTCGAAAGTGACGTCGATCAGCTCGGCCGCATCCTCGGCCCTGGCCCGGCTGTCGGCGAGAACCATGGCCAGCGGCTCGCCCTGATAGGCCGCGCGGCCGTTGGCGAGCGGGTATTGAATCGGCGATTGCAAGCCCGCGAACGCCTTCGAGACCGTCTGCCAGGGCTTGCAGACCGCTGCCAGGTCGGCCCAGAGGAGGACGGCCGCGACCCCTGGCGCTGCAGCGGCCCGCGCGGTGTCGACGGCCATGATGTCGGCATGGGCATGCGGGCTGCGCAGGAAGCAGGCATGCAGCTGGCCCGGGCGGCTCAGATCGGCCGTGTAGTTGCCGCGTCCTGCGATCAGCCGGCGTGCCTCGGCGCGCGGGCGGGCCTTGCCGATCTCCCGAAAAATCGGCACTACGACCATCAGGCGAGTCCCATATAGGCTTCGCGGATGCGTGGGTCGTTGGCGAACTCCGCCGCCTTGCCGGCGGCCGTGACGGTGCCACGATCGACGACATAGGCGCGATCGGCGAGCTCGAGCGCGCTGATCACGTCCTGCTCGACCAAGAGGATCGAGACGCCGTTGCGGTTGATCTCGCGCAGGCTCTGGGAGAGCAGCTCGACGATCCGCGGTGCGAGGCCGAGCGACAGCTCGTCGATCAGCAGCAGGCGCGGTCTCGCCATCATGCCGCGGCCGATGGCGCACATCTGCTGCTCGCCACCGGAGAGCGTGCCGGCGTCCTGGCGACGGCGCTCGGCCAAGGTCGGGAAGGTGGCATAGACCTGCTCCAGATCCGCCTGGACCGCCGCCTTGTCGGTGCGCAGATAGGCGCCCATCAGGAGGTTGTCGCGCACGCTCATCGCCGAGAACAGGCGCCTTCCCTCCGGCACGTGGGCGATACCGGCCATCACGAACTCGGCCGCCGTTGCCCGCGACATGTCCGTTCCGGCGACAGTCACGGTGCCGGAGCGGACGGGGACCAGCCCCGAGATGCAGCGCATGAAGGTGCTCTTGCCGACGCCGTTGGAGCCGACCATGCAAACGATCTCGCCGACCGCGACGTCGAGCGACAGGCCCCAGAGCACCTGGACATCGCCATAGCCGGCCTCGAGGTCGGCGACGGCAAGCAGGGGAGCGGCGCCGCTCAACCCGCCGCTCCATACCGGGCGGCGTATTTGGCGCCGAGATAGGCCTCCACCACCAGCGGATCGCGCAGGACGGCGTCCGGCGTGCCTTCGGCGATGAGCTTGCCGTGATGCAGGACGACGACCCGGCTCGAGACCGAGACGACCACCTTGAGCAGGTGCTCGATCAGGACGATGGTCACGCCCATCTCGGCGACCTTGCGGATCAATGCCAAGGCGTCCTCGACCTCGACCGGATTGAGCCCGGCATTGACCTCGTCGAGCATCAAGACGCGCGGCTTCATGGCGAGGCTCTTCGCGAACTCCAGGCGCTTGCGCTGGGCCAGCGTCAAGGAGAGCGCCGGGCGCTCGGCAACGGCCGCGAGCCCGGTGAAGCGCAGCTGCTCCATCGCCAGGCGTAAGGCCTCCGGCATGCTCGAGGCCTGCCCCGCGAAGAGCGACCCGGCGGCGACGTTCTCCAGGACCGTCATCTTCGGGAAGGGCTGGACGATCTGAAAGGTGCGGGCGATGCCGAGCCGGGCGATCCGAAATGCCTTGAGCCGGGTGATGTTCTGGCCCTCGAACATCACCTTCCCGCTGGTGGGCGGGTGAACACCGGTGATCAGGTTGATGAGCGTCGTCTTGCCGGCACCGTTGGGGCCGATCAGCCCGAGGATCTCACCCGGCTGGAGCGCGAAGCTGACGCCGTCGACGGCGCGCAGGCCACCGAAGGTGCGGGTGACGTCGTGCAGCGACAAGAGCGCGCTCATGGCTTGCGGCGAGGGCCCAGGCCCAGATGCGCGCGGGTGAGCGAAAGGAGGCCGTTCGGCAGAAAGAGCACCAGCGCCACGATGATCAGGCCGAGCGCTGCCGCGTGGATCGTGAGGAAGTTGCGCCAGACCAGCTCCTCGACGGCGAGCAGCACGAAGGCGCCGATCGCCGGGCCGAAGATTGTGCCGAGGCCGCCCAGCAGGACCATCACCAGGGGCTTGACCGAGAGCAGGACGTCGAAGACGTCGGGTGGCTCGATGTAGTTGACCCAGGACGCGTAGATGGCACCGGCGATGCCGGTGAAGACGGCGGAGAAGGCGAGGCCGGCCGTCTTGTAGGCATAGGCGTTGACGCCCAGGATGTTGGCCGCGTCCTCGTTCTGCTGGATGCAGCGCAGCCCGAAGCCGAGCTTGCTCCGGTGCACGAGGATCGCCGCAGCCATGCAGACCAGGGCCAGGGTCAGCATCGCATAGTAGAAGAAGGCGGCGTGCGCCTCGATCGACATACGCATGATCGGCAGGTTGAGCCCCATGCCGCCGCCGGTGAGATCCGGCGTGGTGTTGACGACCTCGCGCAGCACCTCGACCGTGACCAGGCTGGCGATGGCGAAATAGTGGCCGCGCAAGTGGAGAATGGCGCCGCCGATCAGCGCCGAGAACAGCGTCGCCGAGAGACCGCCGGCGAGCCAGCTCAGATAGAGCGGCGCGCCCGCACCCTGGAGAATGGCCGAGGTGTAGGCACCGAGGCCGAAAAAGCCGGCGGTGGCGAAGGACGGGTAGCCGGCGAGCCCGCCGATGAAGTTCCAGGATTGGGCGAGCACCACGTACATCGCCAGGATGGTCGCGAGCCGCAGCAGGTAGTTGTCGCCGAGCAGCGGCAGGAGCGCCAGCAGGCCGCCGCCGCAAGCAAGAACGAGCCAGTCCCTCATTCGTAGCCCTTCTTGCCGAGCAGGCCGCCCGGACGAACGAAGAGGAGCAGCAGGAGGAGGCCGAAGGCGATGGTCAGCGCGTGCTCCGGGCCGAACCAGAAGGCGCCCAGGCTTTCGACGATGCCGAGCGCCACGCCGCCGACGATGGCACCCGGCACGCTGCCGAGGCCGCCGATCACGCAGACGATGAACGCCTTGCCGAGAAACGCCCCGGAGTTGATCGGCGAGATCGGGTAGACGATCGAGAGCAAGGCACCAGCGGCGCCGGCCATCAGCGCCCCGACGCCGAAGGTGATGGCGTTGATCCTGGCCACGTCGACGCCCATCAGCGCTGCCGCCTCGCGATCCATGCGCACCGCCACGATGGCGCGGCCGATCGAGCTGTCGCGCAGTGTCCGCCAGAGAAGTGCCGTGAGCAGGAACGCCAGGACCATGGCGGCGACGCGGTCGCCCGGCAGGAAGACCGGGCCGAGGACGATCGAGGGCAGGGGATTGGCGAGGATGACCTGGCGGTAGTCACCGGTGAAGGCCAGCAGCATCGCGTTGTTGAAGATCAGGTCGAGGCCGAAGGTCAGGGTCAGGGTGATGAGCACCGGGGCGGCGACGACCCGGTTGATCAGGCCGGCCTGGATCGCATGGCCGATACCGTAGAGGATGGCGCCGGCGATGAAGATCGAGACGAAAGGATGGATGCCGAAGTAGCCGTAGGCGAAGAAGGCGATATAGGAGCCCAGCACGACGAACGAGCCGTGCAGGATGTTGATGACGTTCAAGACGCCCCAGACGAGCGAGAAACCCACCGCGACGCAGGCATAGAGGCCGCCGAGGATCAGGCCGTTCGCCAGCACTTGGAAGTAGATCATCCGGGCAAGCTGCCAGTCATGGGCTCGGTAGGGCGCCCGCCCGCGACGCCGTGTGGCGCCGCGGGCGGGCCGAGATGTCAGTCGCCCTGGAAGATGAAATCCGCCTGCTTGATGGCTTCCGGATGCACGACGACCTGGGTGCCGCCCTGAATCTGGAACACCGGCGGCTCGAGCGAGGTGATTTGCCCGGTCTCGCCGAAGCTCACCTGGCCGTAGAAGGTCGCCACGTCCATCGCCGCCAGGGCATCGCGAACCGCTTGCGGATCGATCGAATCCGCCGCCTCGATGGCCAGCTGGAAGATGGCGCCGGCGGCCGCCGAGGAGGCCTCGGTGTAGTCCGGCTCGGTGCCGTACTTTTCGCGGAAGGCGGCGTTGAAGGCTTCCGTCGTCCCGAACACGTCGACGCCCTCGTAGCGGACGGCCGGATGCCACCAGGCGGCGCTCGAGATGCCCTCGGCGAGCGGCCCGGTCGCCTCGACGAACTCCTTGTAGGCGGGGCCGGCGATCATCGTGATGACAGCCGGATCGACGCCCTGGTCGGCGAGCTGGCGACGGATCAGGATCAGGTCGTTGACATAGCCCGTGGCGAAGACCCAGTCCGGCTCGGCCGCGCGCATCTGGGTCACGGCCGCGGAATGGTCCATGGTGCCGATGGCGTAGTTCTCGAACATGACGATCTCGAGATCGCGCGCCTTGGCCGATGCCTCCATCTCGTTGGCGATGGCGAGCGGGAAGAGGTCGTTGCGCGCCAGGATCGCCACGCGCGTCACCTCGGGATCGGCGGAGGTGACGATGTCGGCGAGCGGCTCGGTCAGCGTCGAGTTCGGCGTGAACGTGCCGAAGAGGAATGAGTAGCCCTGGTCGTAGACCTCCTCCGACGATGCCGTGGCCGCGATGGTCGGAATGCCGTAGCGCTCTGAGACGCTGCTCGCCGCCTTGGCAGCCCCGGATCCGAAGGGCGCGAAGAGGAAGTTCACCTCGTCCTCGGTGATCAGCCGCTCGGCCGTCTGCACGGCGCGCGGCGTGTTCGAGGCGTAGTCGACATAGACGATCTCGACGTCGTAGGTCTTGCCGCCGGCGGTGATGCCGCCATTCGCGTTGGTGGTCTCGGCCCAGAGATCGTAGCCGCGCTGCTGCTTCAGACCCTCGGGCGAGAGCGGCCCGGTGAGCGGCAGCGGTGCGCCGATGCGGATCGTATCCTGCGCGAGCACGGTGGTGCCCGTCGCGGCCACGAGTGTCGCAAGCAGTGTCGCTTGCAGGATCTTTCTAGCCAAGGGCCATCCTCCTCGTTGATTGGGCAAAGCGCATCGTGATCGCCCGGCTTGCACCGACGGCAGACCGTGCACACGGCTGCAGCGACACGGCGAGCGCTGATTGCTGAGGCATCTACACCCATGGGGCTACACGGTTTCGAGGTGCAAATCCAGGCGCGACCCGGCCTCGGCGATCCTTCTGTCGTAGCTAGCAAGACCCGTGCCGGCCTTTGGGTGCCGTCGCCGCGTCAGCTGCTCATTCGCAGGGCGTTGTCATGCCATCTTGCCTTCTGCCTGCGGCAAGGGATGCTCGGCGACCAGGCTGCCCGGCGGCGCAATCGCTCGGCCGCATCGCCCGGCCGAAGATTGCCCGGCGAGCAAACTGGATTACCGCTCGAGCTCGGCGATGCCGGGTCTCGTGTCTTCGAGCGCTCCGCTCTGGCGTCGAGGAAGGTCATGGTTCAGGCGGTCGTCGCGGCGGGTTCGGCTTCGGCGGCGGCGAGGCGGGCGAAGGGGCCGCCGCGGGTGAGGAGGTCCTGGCGCCGGCCGATCTCGACGATCCGGCCCTCCTGCATGACGACGATGCGGTCGGCGCCGCGGGTGCTGGTCAGGCGGTGGGCGATGATGATCACGGTCATGCGGCCGCGCAGCTCGGCCAGCGCCTTGCCGATCTCGCGCTCGGTGACGTTGTCGACGGCGTTGGTGGCCTCGTCCAGGATCAGGATGTCGGGCTCGCGCAGCAGCGCCCGGGCGAGCGCGATGCGCTGCCGCTCGCCGCCCGAGAGCTGGGTGCCGCGCACGCCGACCGGCGTTTCGTAGCCCTGCGGCAGGGCCGCGATGAAATCGTGGATGTGGGCCCGGCGGGCGGCGTCCCGGATCCGCTCGGGCGTGGCGTCGGGCTCGCCATAGGCGATGTTCGCCGCGATCGTGCCCGGCCGGAGGTCGGCGTCCTGGCCGGCGAAGCCGATGCGGCGGCGCCATTGCGCGAGATCGAGCTCGGCCAGGGGCACGCCGTCGACGCGGATCTCGCCGCCGGTCGGGTCGTAGATGCGGCAGAGCAGGTTGACGAGCGTGGACTTGCCGGCGCCGGAGCCGCCGACCAGCGCCAGCGTCTCGCCCCGCGCGATCTCGAGGTCGACGCCGTGCAGCGCCGGGCGGAGCGTGCCCGTCGCGACATTGCCGAAGCTGTAGCTGGCGCCGGCGAAGGTGATCCGGTCGACCAGCCGGGTGAAGGGCCGCGTGCCCGAGACCATCGGCGCCGGGTCCGGCTCGCGCAGCAGCCGGTCGATCTCGGTGAGCGCCGGCGCCGCCGAGACGACCCGGAGCCGGAAGGTGTCGAAGTCGCGGGCATAGCGCTGCAGGCGAAACACCAGGAACAGGAACGGCAGCAGCACGGCGACGCCGACATCGGCGTACCAGGCGATCACCAGGGCGCCGAGCAGCAGCGGCACGTAGAGCAGGTCGATCAGCGGCCCCATCGCCCGCCAGACGAACTGCAGCCTGAGCTGGGCCCGGCGGACCCGCGTCGAGGCCGCGTCGAAGAGGTCGATCTCGCGCCCTTCCTGGCCGAACATCCGGATCATCCGCATGCCGTTGAGGATCTGCACGACGGTCTCGTTGAGCATCGCCCCGCCCTGCTCGACACTCTGGCCGATGCGGTGGCTGCGCCTGACCACGACCCGGGTCACCAGGCCGGCGATGGCGACGCCCACGATGATCACCAGGGTCATCTTCCAGGAGATCAGCAAGAGCAGCGTCACGAAGATCAAGGCGGTCGCCGCGTTGACCACCATGGTCAGCGCATCCATCACGGCGACGCCGGCGCGGCTGCAGGCGCCATCCACGGCATTCACCTGCTTGCCCTGCTGCTGCGCGGTCAGGCCGGTGTAGCTCACGCTCATGTAGCGCCGCACCAGGCGGCCGCGCAGCTCGTGGGTGACCTGCGAGCCGGCGAAGGTCAAGATCGCCACATAGCCGAAATTGACCAGGCAGCGCCCGACGACGAGGAGCACGATGGTCACGCTCACCATCAACACCCGCTGCTCCTCGGGAAACAGCGCCGCGTAGCGCTCGCCGTACTCGGCCACCAGACCACCATCGGGAATGCCGGTATCGGCCAGCACCGCGAAGAACGGGATCAACAGGCCGATGCCGATCCCCTCGGCCAGCGAGGCCACCACGCCCAAGACCGCGACACCGGGCAGGATCCAGGGATAGGGACGCAGATAGCCCAGCATCAGCGACAACACACCCAGCGGCAAGACGGACCCTTTATTGGTTCGAGAAAGGCAGCAGCTGATGCGGGCAGGAGCTGAACCGGCCAGGAGCTGAACCGGGCAAGAGCTGAACAGGGCGGGGCCTGAACCGACGAGATAAGCCCAACCGACACACACGGCCAGCCCATTGCCGCCAATCCACCATCAAACAAACACCACTGCGACATCCAAACCCAGCCCGAACGGAGAATGGTGAGCGGCGGATCGGTTGCGGTGGCGAGGTTGCCTTTCAGCCCCAACGCTGCCTTGCTAGATTGACTTGCGATGGGGCGTTGACCGGATCGGCGCCTTCGGTCGTCGCCCTCGTCCGCCTGCCTCGTCCAACCGGGAGATCGCGCTTGGAATACACAGAGCTCGGCAAGACAGGGCTTCGGGTGAGCGTCGCCGGACTCGGCTGCGGCGGCAGCAGCCGGATCGGGCTCGGCAAGGGGCGTTCCGAGAACGATGCCGCCGCCATTGTGCGTGCCGCCTTCGATCTCGGGGTGAACCTGTTCGATACCGCCATGGCCTATGGCACGGAGGCTGCGGTCGGCCTCGCGCTCAAGGACCTGCCGCGCGACGAGGTCGTCGTCTGCACCAAGAGTCAGGTCGCGGCGGACGGGCGGATGCTCTCGGCTGCCGAGCTGCGGGCCAATCTCGACGGCTCGCTCGGCAGGCTCGGCCTCGAGCACGTCGATGTCTACCTGCTGCACGCAGTCCGGCCGGACCACTACGCCCATGCGCTGGTTCTGCGCGAGGCGCTGCTTGCGGAACGGGACGCCGGCAAGATCGGCCATATCGGGATCACCGAGACGGGGCCGTTCGATCCGGCGCACGTGATGCTGCAGCAGGCGACGCGCGACCCGGCCTGGGAGGTCGTCATGCTGGCCTTCCACATGATGCATCAGAGCGCCCGCGAGACGGTGCTGCCGCAGACGATCGAGAACCGCATCGGCACGCTCTTGATGTTCGCGGTGCGCGCCATCTTCAGCCGGCCTGAGCGGTTGCGGCAGGCGATGCGCGAGCTTGCCGCCGCGGGCGAGGTGCCGCGGGCTCTGGCGGCGCTCGACGAGCCATTGCAATTCCTCGTCGACGAGCATGGTGCCGAGAGCCTGATCGACGCCGCCTATCGCTACGTTCGCCATGAACCGGGTGTCGACGTCGTTCTCTTCGGCACGGGCGAGATCGAGCATCTGGCGAGCAACGTCGCCTCGATTCTCAGACCACCGCTGCCTGTGGCCGCAACGGAGCGGCTGCGCTCCCTCTTCGCCCATCTCGAGGGCGCCGGCCTCGATCTGCCGACCGGCCGATGAGGCCCGGCCGGCACTCGCGCCCGCCTCGCTAGGCGACGCCGGCATGGGAGGTTTCCGCCGCTTCCTCGCGGGCGAGCTGCCTCTCGGCGAGGCCTTTTGGACCTGGGCGGTCGGCGGCGGTCTCGTCGTCAACATCGTCACCAGCCTCGCCTTCCTGGCGCTGATCTCGATGGACCGGCCGATCTTGGCGCTGGTCATCGGCTACGGCTGCTCGGTGCCCTACAACGTCGCAGCCGTGATCGGTGTCTGGCGCGCCGCCGACCGGCACCCTGGCGATGCCGTTGCCGCCAACGTGATCCGCTTCGTCACGCTCTTCGCCGCCGTGATCTTGTCGCTGACCTGATCGGTCAGCCAGACATGAAAGCCTTTGGTGTTGGCGCCGGTGGCGACTATGAAGACCCTTTCGGCAGAGTGCGTCGCGCCCTGGTGACGGGCCACCTTTCGGGTGAGAGCCGTCACGCGGCGCGTGGCCATGCTCGCCGCATCGTCCAGTCGGGGCTGTCGTGGCCGCCAGCAAGACCATCATCAGCCGACGCGTCGCGCCGGCTTCCGTCGGCGTCGGGCTCTCCGATCTCGCCGTGCTGCGCCGCGTGCTGAAGATGGCGTTCCGCTACCGTGCCGCCATGGCGATGGCCATGGCGACGACGGTCATCGCCGCCGTCTTCCAGCTCCTGATCCCGCAATTCCTCGGCCGGGCCGTCGACGCCGCGCAGGGCCTGCTCGGCAGCGCCGACGCCGATACGGCGCGGGCGGCGCTCTGGCAGACCGGCGCCCTGCTGCTCGGCGCCAGCGTGCTGCGCGGCCTCTTCACCATGTGGCACAACTACCAGGGCGAGGCCGTCGGCCAGCGTGTCGCCTATGATTTGCGCATGGCCTACTATGCCCAGCTGCAGCGCCTCAGCTTCGGCTTCCATGACCGGGTGCACACCGGCGAACTGATCACCCGCGGCATGCTCGACATCGAGGGCATCCGCATGGTGGTCAATGCCGGCCTGATGCGTGTCGTGCTGATCACCGTGCTGGTCGGCGTCGGCGCCAGCCTGCTCTTGAGCCAGGACCCGGTGCTCGGGCTGATTGCCCTGAGCTTCGTGCCATTTGCCGCCTGGCGCTCGGTGGTGGCACGGCTGCGTCTGCGGGCCGAGCTGGCTGGCGTTGCAGGAGAAGCTGGGCATCCTGACCCGCGTGATGGAGGAGAACCTGGCCGGCATCCGCGTCGTGCGCGCCTTCGCGGCCCAGCCCTACGAGCTCGGCAAGTTCGACGCGGTGTCCGACGAGACCCTGGCGCTCGCCAATCGCCGCGTCGATCTCCGGGTACGCAACACCGCGGCCATGACTTATGCTTTCTTCCTCGCAATGGGGCTCCTGCTCTGGGTCGGCGGCAACCAGGTCCTGGCCGGCGAGATCACCGTCGGCCGCCTCGCCGAGTACCTCGCCTTCATGGCCATTCTGCAGATGCCGGTGCGCCAGCTCGGCATGATGGTCAACGCCTTCGCCCGGGCCTCCATGTCCGGTGCCCGGCTGTTCGAGGTGCTCGACCGCGAGCCGGAGATCCGGGACCGCCCCGGCGCCCGCGACCTCGAGATCACCGATGCGGCGCTGCGCTTCGAGCACGTGTCGTTCGCCTATGAAGGCGACGGGCCGGAGATGGCGACCCTGCACGATGTCAGCTTCGAGGTCCGGGCCGGCCGCACGCTCGGCATCGTCGGCCCGCCCGGCAGCGGCAAGTCGACCATCGCCCACCTGATCCCGCGCTACTACGACGTCGTCTCCGGCCGGGTGACCATCGACGGCCAGGACGTGCGCGACGTGACCCTCGACTCGCTGCGTCGGGCGGTGAGCCTGGTGCAGCAGGACACCTTCCTCTTCACGGCCTCCATCGAGAACAACATCGCCTATGGCGACCCCTGGGCCGAGCGCGAGCGGATCGCCCAGTCGAGCGAGGTGGCCCGGCTGCACGACTACATCGCGGGCCTGCCCAAGGACTACGAGACGCTGGTCGGCGAGCGCGGCGTGTCGCTTTCCGGCGGCCAGCGCCAGCGCCTGTCGATCGCGCGGAGCATCCTCAGGGCACCCCCGATCCTCGTGTTCGACGATTCGACCGCGGCCGTTGACGCCGCGACCGAGCAGGGCATCCGCGAGGCGCTGCGCGGCGGGGCGGCCGACCGGGCGACGATCATCATCGCGCACCGGCTGGGCTCGCTCATGGACGCCGACGAGATCGTCTTTCTCGACGCCGGGCGGATCGTCGAGCGCGGCAGCCACGACGAGCTGCTGCGGCTGGGCGGCCGTTACGCCAGTCTCTACGCGCTGCAGAGCCGCGGCGGCGAGGCCGAGCCGTGAGCGCCGCCCGCACCACCAGCCGGCCTGATGCCGCCGCCGATGCCGGCCGGCCGCCGCGCGCCGTGGTCGGCTCCCAGGTCGACAGCGAGGAGCTGATCTTTGCCGATTTCGACGGCCGCATCCTCAGGCGTTTCTGGGGCTTCATCAGCCCCTATCGCCGCCAGCTGGCCTTCGCCATTGCCGCCGTGCTGGCCTTTGCCGCCAGCCAGATCGCCATCCCGCTCATCCTCCGCGCCGTGGTCGACGGTGCTCTCGTCGGCGAGAATGTCCTGGCGCCAGACCAGCGCGGCCGCCTGCTGCTCCTGGGCGTCCTGGTCTTTCTCGCCATCGTCTCGCTGAGCTTCATCGCCAACCTGGTGCAGGAGACCCTGGCCGCGCGGATCGGCGAGCGGCTCCTGGTCAACCTGCGGCGGTCGATGTTTGCGCACCTGCAGCGGGTCTCACTGTCGTTCATGGACAAGACCGAGGTCGGCCGGCTGATGTCGCGGCTGCAGGGCGACGTCAACGCGCTGCAGGAGTTTCTCGAGACGTCGGTCTTCGCCGTCGGCGACTTCGTTCTCTTGGTCGGTATCACCGTCGTGCTCCTGGTCCTCGACTGGCGGCTGGCATTGCTGACGCTCTCGGTGATGCTCGTGCTCCTGGTCGTTCGGATCATCTGGCTGCCCAAGGCCCGCCGCGCCTTCCTCCGCGCCCGGGTGACCAGCTCGACCCTGAACGGCGCCTTGGCCGAAGGCATCAACGGCGTCCGCACGGTGCAGGGAATGGGCCGCGAGGCGGTCAATCTCCGGCTGTTCGAGGAGAAGGCCGCCGACAATCTCGACGCCCAGCTGCGCGGCACCTGGCTCGCCCAGATCATGGTGCCGATCGTCGACACGCTGACCGGTGCGGCCATGGCGATCGTCGTCATCATCGGCGGCATTGCCGTGCTCGAAGGCGGGCTCGAGCTCGGCGTCATGGTCGCCTTCATCTTCTACGTGCAGCGCTTCTTCGATCCGATCCGCTCGCTGACCATGCAGTACAGCGTCATGCAGCGGGCCATGGCCTCGGGCCAGCGGATCTTCGAGGTGATGGACGTCAGGGTCGACGTCGAGGACCGGCCGGACGCCTTCGACCCCGAGACCATCGAGGGCTCGGTCGAGTTCAGGGACGTGACCTTCGGATATGTGCCGGGGATGCCTGTGCTGGACCGGGTCAGCTTTCGCGCCGAGCCCGGCCAGACCGTGGCACTGGTCGGCCCGACCGGCTCCGGCAAGAGCAGCACCATGGCCCTGGTGCACCGCTTCTACGACGTCTGGAGTGGCGAGGTGCTGGTCGGCGGCCGCGACGTCCGCGAGCTGACCCAGGCCTCGCTCGGCCGGCACATCGCCATGGTGCTGCAGGAGCCGTTCCTGTTCACCGGCACCGTGCTGGAGAACATCCGCTACGCCACCACCGGGGCCAGTCGCCAGAGCGTCGAGGACGCGGCCCGTGCGGTTGGCGCCCACGACTTCATCATGCGGCTGCCGAAGGGCTACGACACGGAGCTCGAGCAGCAGGGCGGCAATCTCTCGGTCGGACAGCGCCAGCTGATCAGCTTCGCCCGGGCGCTCGTCGCGGATGCCGAGATCCTCGTGCTCGACGAGGCCACGGCCAATATCGACAGCTATACCGAGCAGACGATCCAGCAGGCGTTGGTCAGGCTGCTCGAGGGCCGGACGGCCCTGGTCATCGCGCATCGCCTGGCAACCATTCGCACCGCCGACAAGATCCTCGTGCTGCAGGACGGCCGGCTGATCGAGCAGGGCAGCCATGCCGAGCTGATGCGCGGCCACGGGCTCTATGCACGCCTCTACCGCCTGAACTACGCATCGTTCGACGACCTGCCGGGCTGACCCCGGCTGCGTCGTTCACCCCAACCGCGCTGGATCGACCGGCGCTTTGCAGGAGACTGCCATGACTTTGCAGATCGCCCCCAGCAACCACCAGGCCGACCGGCTGCTGCTTGGCTTCAGCGACCTGCGCCGCCTGAAGAGCGAGCGGCCGCTGGTCTTCGAGCGCGGCCGCGGCATCTTCGTCATCGACGAGAACGGCAAGGACTATATCGAGAGCGTCTCGTCCTTCTACTGTGCGAGCCTCGGCTTCAGCGACGAGGAGCTGGCCGCGGCGGCGAGCCGTCAGCTGCGCGCCTTGCCGATGTACCCGTCGGCCATCCACCGGACCACGACGCCGGTGCTGGAGCTGGCCGCCAAGCTCGCCGACCTGGCACCCATGCCCAATGCACGGGTGCATTTCAGCACCACGGGCTCGGAGATCAACGACCACCTGATCAAGTTCATGTGGTACGGCAACCTGTTCGCCGGCGAACCGAAGCGGCGCAAGATCATCTCGCGTCTCGGCAGCTACCACGGCAGCACGATCGCCACGGCGGCGCTCGGTGGTGGCAGCGATCTGCACGCCAGCTTCGCGCTGCCGATGGACGAGTTGATCCTGGTGACGCAGCCGGCCTGGCCCAACGCGGCCGAGCCCGGCGAGGACGAGGCGGCCTTCACCGATCGGCTCGCCGCAGAGCTGCAGGATGCGATCGAGGCGGCGGGGCCCGAGACGGTGGGCGGGATGATCGCCGAGCCGGTCTCGGTCTCCTGCGGCATGTTCCCGCCGCCCGCCGGCTACTTTCCCAAGGTGAAGGCGGTGCTCGACCGCTACGGCATCCGCCTCTTCGTCGACGAGGTGGTCACCGGCTTCGGCCGCAGCGGCCAGATGTGGGCGAGCGAGGCGATGGGCCTCGAGCCCGACTGCGTCAGCTGCGCCAAGGGCATCACCGGCGCCTACATGCCCCTCGCCGCCCTGCTCATCGGCGAGGCGTTCGGCGAGCGACTGGAGCGCGGCAGCGACACCAAGGGCTGGTTCGCGCATGGCGGCACGCATCAGGGCCACACCGTCTCGGCCGCCGTCGCCCTGGAGCTCCTGGCGATCTTCGAGCGGCGCGACATCCTCGGCCACGTCAACCGGGTCATCCCGTATTGGAACAGAGCCCTCGACCGGCTGGCCGAGCATCCGCTGGTCGCGGGCACCCGGCGCTTCGGCCTGATGGGTGCCTTGGACATTGCCGCCCCCGGCAGCGACGGCAACGAGGCGGCCGCCAGCCTGCTGGTCGGCGGCCTTGCCAAGCGCATCTACGAGGCCGGTTTGGAGCACGGCATCATCGTCCGCCCGCTTGCTGGCTGCCTCGTAATGGCGCCGCCCTTGATCATCACCACCGCTGAGATCGACGAGCTCGTGCGGCGGCTGACGGCGGCGCTCGACCAGGTGCTGGCCACCTTGGACTCCAGCGCCCTGGCCTCCGCCTGACCCGGGGAATTGGCGCCGGCCGATGGCTCGTGTATCAGGAGCCCGGTCGCGCACGGCCAGCTGACCAAACGGCGGGGTGCAACGAACTTGCGAGCAATCGAAACGGTCCGGCCGAGGCCGCCGCGGCGCAGGTCGTCAGAACGGGCGACCCTGCACGAGATCGCGGCGGCGGCCGGGGTATCGGCGACGACCGTGTCGAACGTCGTCAACGGCAAGTTCGAGATGATGGCAGCGGAGACGCGCGCCCAGATCGAGCGACTGATCAGCGAGATGAACTACCGCCCGTACGCCGCCGGGCGACGGCTCAGGCTCAACCGCAACAACGCCATCGGCCTCTTGGTCATCGACGCCTCGCCGGCGTTCCTGGCCGATCCGTTCAACACCAACATCATCGCCGGACTGAGCAACCACCTCAACCGCAACGGCTTCAGCCTGATCGTCAACGGCGTGGCGCCCGGCCGCCTGGCGGATGCGGTGCTGCTCGGCAAGCACGACACCGACGCGCTCTGCGTCATTCCCTCGGGCTCGCCGCGCGAGCGGGCAGCGGCGCTCGCCGCTTTGGCCGATGCCCGCCAGCCGGTGCTGGTCGTCCAGGACCGGCCGCCGCGCAGCCTCGCGGATGCGGCCTCGATACGCCAGGACGATGCCGCCGGCGGCCGGCTCATCGCAGGGCGCCTGCTCGAGCGCGGCGCCCGGCGGCTGGTCCTGCTGGTGCCGCGCCAGCAATGGCCGGCCATGGCCGAGCGCCAGCGCGGTGTCGCGGCAGCCGTGGCGGCAGCCCCAGGGGCAGCGCTCGAGGTGGTGCGCACGGCCGGCGAGGGGATCGAGGATACGCAGGCGGCGCTCGCCGCCTGGGTCGCGGCCAACGGCCTGCCGGACGCCGTGCTCGGCGGCAACGACCAAATGGGGATCGCGGCGCTGCTCTGGCTGCAGGCCCGAGGCCACCAGGTGCCGGCCGAGGTCAAGGTCACCGGCTTCAACGGCTTCGCCTTTCGCCGCTATGCCAGCCCGACACTGACCTCGATCCACTCGCCGGCCCTGGCGCTGGGCGAGCGGGCCGGGGCGCTGCTGCTTGAGCGAGTCGCCAGCGGTGCGTTCGGCATGGCCGAGGTGGTCCTGCCGGTGGAGCTGCTGGCCGGCGATTCCGACTGAGCCCTGCTCCGTTCAGAGCACGCCGTAGGTGTCGTAGACCTGCTTGAGCGAGCGGCCGGCCAAGAGCTCCTGGCGGGTGCGATCCTCGGCGTCGACCTTCTCCAGCGCCTTGCGCAGCGCCTCCTCGGCGACCGCCTGGGGCAGCACGATCACCCCGTCGCAATCGCCCAGCACATAGTCGCCGCTGGCCACCGTCACGCCGGCGCAGACGACGGTCGTGTCCATCTCCTTCATCTCGCCCCGGCCCTTGGAGTTGAGCGGTCCAATGCCGCCGTGGAAGACCGGAAAGCGCATGTCACGGATGCGGTTGATGTCGCGCACCAAGCCGTCGGTGACGCAGCCCGTCGCCTGCCGGCAGGTGGCCGCGGTTGACAGCAGCTCGCCCCAGGGCGCGATGCGGTCGGTCGGCCCGCGACAGGCGAGCACGGCGACGTCGCCCGGCTGCAGGTCGTCGACCAGCGCGATCTCCAGCTCATAAGGGTTGCGGCCGGTGGGCACCGCATAGCAATCCATGTAGAGCCCGGTCCGGGCGCGGCCGAAGAGGACGAGGCGCTCGTCGAGCGGCCGGACGAACGGCTGCATCGCCTGCCTGGTGAACCCCATGCCGTCGAGCGTGTCCGAGAGAACGGCGCTGTACAGCTTCTCGACGATCACCTCGCGCGCGGGAAATCCAGCCATCACTAACCTCTCGCCTGACCATTATGCGGGCATCACGACTCTTTAACGTTCAACACGCTCTACGAAGCCGCCTCAAGCCTGTCAATCGACGCCGAGCCGCGCTGGCGCCTGTTGACAACGAGGCGACGGCACGCTCATCATCTTTAACGTTAAATACAGTTCTAGGGCACTCGGGGCCAGCTCGATCGCTGGCCCGGGAGGATGGCGTGACACTGCCCAGGCACCCGATCTGCGCATGCTGATGGCAGGCGGCGCTTCGACAATCGTGCGGCAGGCCGGTGCCCCGGCCGCCGGCGACGCTGGGGCCGAGCCCGTGCTGGAGCTGGCCCGCGTGCGGCACAGCTACGAGGAGGTCCTGGCTCTCGACGACGTCTCGCTCGAGGTCGCGAAGGGCGCCTTCGTCACCCTGCTCGGGCCCAGCGGCTCGGGCAAGTCGACTTTGCTGCGCGTTGTCGCCGGCCTCGAGGAGCCGCAATCCGTCGAACGCTTGGCGATTGCCGGCCACGATGTGCGCGGGCTGCCGGCGAACGAGCGCAACGTCGTCACCGTCTTCCAGCATTTCGCCCTGTTCCCGCACATGACCGTCGGCGCCAATGTCGAGTACGGCCTGCGCGTCCGCCGGGTGGCGCCCGACGAGCGGCGGCGGCGGGCGGCGGCGGGGCTGGATCTTGTCCGCCTCGCCGACAAGTACGAGCGGCGCATCCACCAGTTGAGCGGAGGCGAGCGGCAGCGTGTGGCCCTGGCCAGGGCGCTGGTCACCGAGCCGGACCTCTTGCTCCTCGACGAGCCCCTTGGTGCCCTGGACGAGCAGCTCCGCGTCGCCATGCAGCTCGAGCTCAAGGCGCTCCACCGCAAGATCGGCGGCACCTTCATCCTGGTCACCCACAGCCAGGAGGAGGCGGTGACCATGAGCGATCGTATCGTGCTCATGCGCCAGGGGCGGATCGAGCAGGCCGGCACGCCGGTCGAGCTCTTCGAGCAGCCGAGGAGCCGCTTCGCCGCCGAGTTCATGGGCGTCGAGAACATCTATGACGGCCGGATCGCCGAAGTCGACGGCACCCGCGTGGTGCTGGCGGTTGGCGACACCCGCGTCCTGGGCACCGCCGCCGGCCCCGGCCTCAGGCCCGGCGAGCCGGGCTTCGCCGCCATCCGCGCGGAGCACGTCCGCTTCGCCGGGACGGGCGCGGACTGCCTGCCGGTCGAGCCCGAGGACCGGGTCTACAAGGGCAAGTATCACGACATCCGCGCCCGCACGCCCATCGGACCGATCACCGCCCGGCTGTGGGACACGGACCGGCCGCCCGACAGCCAGGCGGCCGTCGGCTGGGAGCCCGCCCGCTGCGTCATCGGCCGGCTGGGTCCGCCGTTCGAGAGCTAGCCGCAAGTGAGCCAACCAAGGAGAACGACCTCATGGCACCGCGACTGATTCCCCCTATGACCCGCCCGAAGACGACGCGGCGGCGCATCCTGCAGACCGCCGCCGCCGCCTCTACCCTGGTGGCCGCACCGATGGTCATGCGCGACGGGCTGAAGAAGGCCAAGGCGCAGACGCCCGGCACGATCCGGATGATGGGCGGGCCCACCTTGGCGCTCGAGGACTGGAGCCTGTTCGAGGAGCAGACCGGCCTCAAGATGGAGTTCACGCCGTTCCACGTCGACGACGTCGGCGCGCTCTACAACGAGATCATCGTGAACGAGGCCGGCGAGCGCTTCGACATCATCAACGTGCTCGCCGGCGTGCATCGCGGCCTCGTCGAGCAGGGCATGGTGGCCCCGCTCGATACCTCGAAGATGCAGAACTATGCCGGCGTCCCGGACAGTGTGAAGCGCAACCCGCTGCTCTACCAGGGCGACGACATGGACTGGGGCGTGCCCATGTACATGAACGCCGACAGCTTCGGTTACTTCCCGGAGCGCCTCGGCCTGCCCCGCCCGCCCGAGCGGCTCGACTGGGACCTGCTGCTCAACAGCGAGCAGACCCTCGGCCAGTGCGCCATCGACGGCGACTACCTGACGCTGATGTATGGCGGAATGTATCTCAAGACCCGCGGTCTGGCCGAGATCGGCGATCCCGCCAATATGACGGCGGCCGAGTGCAGGACCGCCACCGACTGGCTGATCGAGCGGAAGCAGGCCGGCCAGTTCAGGACGCTCTGGCGCAACTACGACGAGCAGGTCGCCAACTTCGTCAACGGCGAGGTGCTCGTGCAGCGCTGCTGGGAGCCCGCGGTCCGTGACGTCCAGCGTCAGGGACTTGACGTCGAGTACGCCACCTGCAGCGATTTCCACGTCAACTGGATGCATGCCGCCTTCATCCCGGTGCAGGCGGCCGACCGCGACAACATCGACGAGATCTACCGGGCCTTCGACTGGTTCCTCGGTGGCGGTTATGCGGCCAATCTGGCCATTCTCCGCGGCTACGCGGCATCGCGGATGGATCTCGGTCTCGCTTTCGCCGAAGAGCGCGGCTGGGACGCCGAGCAGATCGCGCTGGTTCAGGAGAACATGGACAAGGTCGAGCTCAAGTTCTCCAACCCGGACTTCTGGATCACCGGCCTGCCGGACGAGCTGGCGGTCCATGAAGAGGAGATGGCACGCTTCCGCAACGCCTGATCGCCCTCAGCCTGGCGTTGACACAAGTGCCACTCCTGAAGCCGGGCGACCAGCGTCGCCGCCGTCTCGACGGCGGTCAGGCGCTGGTCGCCGGCTTTGTCACCTTCTGGGTCCTGGCTGTGCTGGTGCCGGTCGCCGCCCTGCTCCTGGTGGCGTTTCTAAAGACGCGCGGCATCGCCGTGCTGTTCGAGCCGTCCCTCGCGGCCTATGCGGCGATCCTCCAGGACTTCCGCCTCGACATCCTGCGCCGCTCAATTCGCATCACGGCGACCATCACCCTGATCGAGCTGCTGATCGCCTTCCCCTTCGCCCTTTGGCTCGCCAAGGGGCTGAAGAACGGCTGGCTCAAGATCGTCACCCTCGTACTCCTGGTGGTTCCCTTCTTCCTCAGCCCGGCCGCACGGACCATCGTCTGGCGCTCGATTCTCGGGCGGCAGGGGCTCGTCAACAACATGCTCCTGGGCCTCGGCATCATCGACGAGCCGCAGGACTGGCTGCTGTTCTCCGAGTTCGCCGTGCATCTGGGGCTCATCGGCCCGTACTTCCCGTCGATGGTCTGGCCGCTCTTCATCTCGCTCTCGCTGATCGACGACGAGCTCATCAAGGCGAGCCGCGACCTGGGCGCCAGGGACCTCGACACTTTCCGCCTCGTCATCCTGCCCCTGGCGCTGCCGGGCGTGATCGCCGGCATCATCTTCACCTTCGTGCCGATGCTCGGCGACAACGTCGTCGCGGCCATTCTGGGCGGCGGCCAGGTCTCGCTGATTGCCGAAGGGATGAACGACCTCGTCCGGGTCATGAACTACGCGGCGGCCGCGGCCATGGCGACGGTCGTGCTGTTGACCATCGTCGTCTTGCAGGCGCTGTTCTGGATCGTTCTCCGGCGGCTCGACCTCGGCGGCGACATCTTTGCTGCGCTTCGGCAATGACCAGCCGCGCGGCCCGACAGACCAGACGCTACGCGGCCTTCGCGGCGACGATCGGCTACGCGGCGATGTTCCTGCTCTACGTGCCGATCGTCGGGCTGGTCCTGCTCTCGTTCAGCGCCCAGCCGCTGGCCGGCGTGCCCTGGCCGCTCACGCTCGACTGGTACACGGATCTCTTCGCCGGCGATGTGCCGTGGCTGGCGCCCACCTGGACGAGCATCCTGATCGGCCTCGCCGTGAGCCTGCTCTCGACCGTGGCCGCCACCCTGGTCGGCCGCCAGCTGCCGCAGCTCCGCCGGCGCAACGGCCTGCTGCTCACCTTCATGGTCGTGATCTTTCTGCCGGGCATGGTGATCGGCTTCGCCATCCTGATGTTCTACCGGGCCATGCTCGGCATTCGCACCGGCTTCTGGTCGCTGCTGCTGGCGCATTTCGCCTGGGCGTTCCCGTTCTCGCTGCTCTGCGTGCTGCTCGTTACCGTGCGCTTCGACGTCCGGCTGGTCGAAGCGGCGAAGGATCTGGGCGCCAATGCCTGGCAGCGCTTCTTCCAGATCGAGCTGCCGCTCCTCAAGCCCGGCATCGTCGCCTCCTTGTTCTTCGGCTTTCTCCTCTCCTTCAACGAGCTGCCGCGAACGATCTACGCCCGCGGTGCGGCGGAGACCTTGCCCTATTTTCTCTGGACGCAGTCTTCGGGCCACATCTCGCAGATCTCGCTGGTCTACGCGTTGAGCGCCATCATCACCGTCATCAGCCTCGGTCTCACCGCCGTGGCTGTGAGCTTTCTCATGCGCGGCGAGGAGTGAGCGCCATGCTGCAATTGACCGGCTACACCAGCCGCTGGTCCGTCCCGCAGGGCGGTCGGCTGGACTTCCACATCCACGCGGCGACCGGTGGTTACACGGCAACCCTGGTCCGGTTGCTGCACGGCGACCGCAATCCCAGGGGCCCCGGTCACCAGGAGATCCCGCTCGACTGCCCGCTGAATGGCGCGCATCGCGGCGAAGCGCAGCCGATCCACAAGGGCTCGCACGGCGTGGTCGAATTGCGCTCGCTGGCATTCACCGACTTCCGTCTCGAGTGCGCGATCTGGCCGACGACGTCAAGGAAACGGCACCAGGGCATCCTGGCGCTCACCGACGGCGATGGTGCGTCACTCTTCTCGCTCGCCCTGATCGACGGGCAGCCGGCCCTGGTGCTGGGCGGCAGGGCCGTGCTCACGCTCGACCGGCCGCTCGATGCCCGCGAATGGTACGAGGTCTGGGCCGAGTGCCGGAACGGCACGCTCGGGCTCGGCTGCCGCCGGCAGCGCTTCTCGCCCGCCTGGCCGGGCGACGTCACGCGCGAGGCCAGGGGGCGGATCGACGGCACGCCGAAGCACCTCGTGATCGCCGCGGCCGATCTGCTCGCCGCACCCGGGCGGGCACGCAGCGATGGCATCTTCAACGGCAAGATCGCACGGCCGTCGCTCCTCGACGGTGCCGGCACCATGCTCGCCGCCTGGGATCTCGGCCGTGACGTCGCCGGCACGACGCTGACCGACAGCGGGCCGCACGGGCTCGACGGGTGGACGCTGAACCACCCCACAAGGGCGATGACCGGTCCCGGCTGGACCGGCCGCGAGACCTGCTTTCGCCACGCGCCCGGCGAGTACGACGCCATCCATTTCCACGACGACGATGTTGCCGATTGCGGCTGGCCGGTGAGCCACGTGCTCGACGTCCCGGGCGACCTGCCGAGCGGGGTCTATGCGCTCAGGCTCGATGCCGAGGGGGCCACCGACTACCTGCCGTTCATCGTCGTGCCGCCTCCCGGGAAGGCCACCGCGGCCCTCGCGCTGCTGTTGCCCACCATGAGCTATCTCGCCTACTCCAATGAGTTGCTCGACGTCAGCGACGGCGTCCACTTGGCACCGCTGCAGGACATGGGTCTGAAGCCCGAAGCCTACGCCTATATCGCTGCCAACGGTCTCAAGAGCACCTATGACGTGCACGGCGACGGCAGCGGCATCTCGATCGCCTCGCTCAAGCGGCCGATCCTCGACTTTCGACCCGACGCTCGCGCCCGAACCTTCGATGCCCCGCACCAGTTCCCGGCCGACCTCTTCATCGTCGACTGGCTGACCAGGCAGGGCATCGCCTTCGACGTCATCACCGACCACGAGGTCCACGCCGAAGGTGCGGGCCGCCTCGCTCCCTATCGCTGCGTCATGACCGGCAGCCACCCGGAGTACTGGACGCTGGAGATGCTCGAGGCGCGCGACCACTGGCTCGGGGACGGGGGCCGGCTCGTCTACATGGGCGGCAACGGCTTCTACTGGGTCACGGGCGTGGCCCCCGACGACCCCTCACTCGTCGAGATCCGTCGCTACAATGGCACGCGCACCTGGTCGGGCGAGCCGGGCGAGCAGTGCCTCGCCTTCACCGGCGAACCCGGCGGCCTGTGGCGGGATCGTGGCCGCGCGCCGCAAAAGACGGTGGGCGTTGGCTTCACCGGGCAGGGCTTCGATCGCGGCACCGCCTACGGCCGGACCGCGGCCAGCCGCGACCCCGACTGGGCCTGGATTTTCCGCGGCGTCGAGGATGAGATCGTGGGGGCCGGGCCGTCGCTCGTCCTCAACCACGGCGCCGCCGGCTTCGAGGTGGACAAGGCCGACCCGGTCCTCGGCACGCCGGCGCACGCGGTGATCCTCGCCTCGTCGCTCCGCCTCAGCGACGCCTACCAGTTCGTCGTCGAGGAGACGAAGTCGCTGGACGGCCATGGTGGCGGCCGCGACCAGGAGCGGCTCGGCGCCGACCTGCTCTTTCTCGAATACCCGAAGCGCGGGGCCGTCTTCAGCACGGGCTCGATCAACTGGTCTGCCACGCTCTCGGCCAACGGCTACACCGGCGACACCTCGCGGATCACCCGAAACGTGCTCGACGCTTTTCTCGAAGATGACTGGAAGGACGCCCGCTAAATCATTGCCATGCCGCCGTTTATGTGCAGCGTGGCGCCGGTGACGAAGCGCGCTTCCGCGCTGGCGAGGTAGAGCACCGCCGCCGCCACGTCGTCCGGCTCGCCGAAGAAGCCGGCCGGGATGCGCGACAGGATCTCGGCCTTCACCTCGGGCGGGTTCATGTCCATCATCTGGGTGCGGATGTAGCCCGGGGCCACGGCGTTGACCGTGATGCCATGGGCCGCGAACTCGAGCGCCAGAGCCTTGGTTAGACCGATCAACCCGGCCTTGGCGGCCGAATAGGCGCCCATCTCCGAGGCACCGGTCACCGCCAGAATCGAGCTGATGTTGACGATGCGGCCCCAGCCGTTGGGCTGCATCAGCGACAGGGCGGCGCGGCTGAGCGGGAAGATGCAGTCGAGGTCGGCCGCCATCACACGGCGCCAGTCGTCGTCGGCAGTGGCTAGCGTCGCCTCGCGCGCGGATATCCCGGCATTGTTGACGAGGATGTCGAGCCCGCCCATGGCCTCGGCCGCCGTCGTGACAAGCCCTTCCGCCGCACCCGGCACCACGAGGTCGATCGCGAGGGCAGGGGCGTCGAGTTCCCGCGCCAGCGCTTCAAGGCGCGCCTGGTCGCGTCCGGTGAGGAACACCGCGGCACCTTGCGCCCGGAGCAGCCGGGCGATCGCCGCACCAATGCCGCCCGAGGCGCCGGTGACCACGGCCCGGCGGCCGCCGAGGTCGAGGACGCTCACGCGCGGAGCCGTTCGGTCTCGGCGGCATCGAGGGTGCCGTCGGCAAGAACGGCGACGCCATACACCGCGCGTGCACGCTCGACGCTCACCCAGCCTTCCGCCACGTCGTGCAGCACCTGCTCGACCGGGCGCGTCAACGGATCGCCATAGCCGCCACCGCCGCAGGAGGCCGAGACGATGAGCTCCCCCGGCTCGAGCCAGACCTCGGCGCAGTTGGCCAGCTGCTGCTTGCTGCCGTCGGCGCGGTGCTTGGTCTGCCAGGACCTGCCGCCGGCACCGCCACCGCGGGTCCCTCTCGCCGGGTTGTCACCGCCGTCGGAGACATAGGCCACGCACATCCGGGCGGTGGTCGGCCCGAACGCGGCGTAGGCGCTGGGGGCCCCTCTCGTCCGCCCGGCGCCCTCGGTGTCGGGCAGCAGGCGGCGGGCCTCGACGAAGATCGGCTGGCGCAGCTCGTCGAGCTCGATACTGTCCTGGTAGCACATGCCGGCGTTGCCGACATGGACGATGGAGAGCCAGCCGTCGGTGGTGGGCGAGGCTGCCCCGCCGGTGATGCCGAGATAGACCTCGTTGACATAGGCCTCACCGCTGCGCGGATCGGTGCCGGAGATGACGCCGATCGAAGGCGGCATGACCAGCCCGGCCTCGGCCAGGCCGAGCCCGTCCTTGATCTCCGCCATGGCCGCCTGAATCGGGTTGGCGACGCGATCGGCAATGTTGGTGGTCGCGACCGAGCAGCTGGTCGGATGCTCAGGGATGCCGCAGATGCAGTTCTCCCTCAGCTTCACCTCGATCCGGCGATAGCTGCCGGCATTCTTGGGCACCGTCGGATCGATGCTGTTGAAGACGCCGAGAAGCGCTGCAGAGCGCGAGCAGGCTTCGCTCAGATTGAGCCCGCAGGGCATGCAGTCGGGGTTGTCGCGAAGATCGACGCAGATCCGACCCTCTTCCGGGTTTACGGCCACATCGACCTTGATGGTCACGCCGTCCTCGGGCGTGCCGGGCACCGGGTCGTGGGTGCTGGACCGGGTCACGCGGCCCGCCGGCAGGCCGCGTATCACGGTTGCCATGCGTTCCTCGCTGTAGTCGAGCCAGGCCTCGGCGAAGCGATCGAGCGTGTCCCAGCCGACCTCGCGGCCGAAGGCCAGCAGCTCGCGCTCGCCGACCCGGGCAGCGCCCAGCGTCGCCAGGTAGTCACCCCACCACTGCCGCGGCACGCGGATGCGCATCTGGCACATTCGCACCACGTCCATGACGTGCTCGTAGTCGCGCTGCACCTGGACGGCTGGGAAGATCAGCGCCCCCTCGGCGTAGACGTCAGCCGCCGTGCCCATATAGGTGGTCGGCAGGGCGTTGCCGCAATCCGCCTGGTGGGCCTTGGCGAGCACGGTGAAGCGGTGCCTGCCGTCATCGTCGATCACCGGAATCAGGATCGAGTGGTCGGCCGGGTGCGTGCAGCCGTGATAGGGCGAGTTGTGCAGATACGCATCGCCCCGGGTGAGCTTCGGGTGGTTCTCCCGCATCGTCCGGGCCATGACGTCGGGGCCGGAGAGGATGTGGATCGGCAGGCTCTCGGCAAAGGCGATGAGCTGGTCCTCGGCCGTGAGGATGCAGCACGAGAAGTCGCGGGCGATGGCGAGGATGCCCGACCGGCCGGTCCGCAGCAGCGTGTTCGCCATCTTCCGGGCGACACCGTTGAGCCGGCTGTTGAGGATCGCGAGCTGGACGCCGTCCATGGTCCCAAGCTCAGGCATGGTGTCGCTCTCCGGCAAAGGGGTCGATCACGAGGCTGCCCGAGGTGGTGCGCCGACAGCTGGCCCCCGGGTCGACGGTGATGGTCGTGAAGGGTGATTCGACGATCAGCGGCCCGGTCATTGTCGCGCCCACCGGCATCGCGGCGAAGTCGAGGATGGGCGTCCGACAGTGGCCGGCCTGGCCGAAGAAGACCAGCCGTTCGCCGCGCTCGCGGGCCGGACCGGCGCCGGGCGCCAGGCGCGGCAAGTCCTGTGCCCGCAGCCGACAGCGCGCCTGGGCCTGCCAGCTCACGATCTCGATCGGCGAGCCCGGGTCGGCCACCGCGAAGAGCGCCTCGTGCGCGGCGTGGAAGTCCTCCTCGAGGGCCAGGCGGTCGGCGTCGCCCGCGAGCCGACCCTGGCGCAGCGGCACCTCGATCTCCCAGACCTGATCCGGGTAGCGGGCCTCGGCGAAATAGGCGATCGATGCCTCGAGCGCACCGGTGCCAGCCTCGTCGATGAAGGCCCGCGCCTCGCCGGTTAGCCGCTCGAGGACGGCGTTGGCGCCGGCCGCATCGAAGCGCTCGGTGGTCGCATAGAACGTGGCCCGATGCTCTGACGCGAGATCCGAGAGGAGCGCGCCCGCTGCGCTCAAGGCGGCGCCCACTTCTGGGATCACCACCTCGGGCGTGCCGAGGCGCCGGCCGATGCTGGTGGCGTTGAGCCCGGCCGCACCACCGCCGCCGACCAGCACGGCACCACGCGGGTCGATCCCCTGGTTGACCGTGATATCCAAGATCGCCTGAACCATGTTCTCGGTTGCGAGCTCCAGCACGGCGTGCGCCGCCGTCGCGACATCCAAGCCCAGCGGCGCCGCGACATGCGTCCCGAGCGCCGCCTCGGCGGCTGCGGCATCGAGCGCCAGCGCACCGCCGAGGAAGAACGCGGGGTCGAGATAGCCGAGCACCACCGCAGCGTCGGTCACCGTGGCCAGCGTGCCGCCGCGGCCATAGCAGGCGGGGCCGGGAACCGCACCGGCGCTCCGCGGCCCGACGGTCAGGAGGCCGTGCGCGTCGACCGCGGCGATGCTGCCGCCACCGGCGCCGATGCTGCGCACGTCGACCGAGGGCAGGCCGGTCATGTGGCCGCGAAACGGCCGGCCTATCCAGCACTCGCGGGTCCGCGGGATGCGGCCGCGACGGACCACGCTGACATCGAACGTCGTGCCGCCGGTATCCGCCACGATCACGGTCTCCGCGGCAAGGTCGGCCGCGGCATAACGATGGCCGGCGACCGGCGCCATGGACGGCCCCGAGTTGATCAGCTGCACCGGGGCCGCCGCCGCCCGGTCGGCGTCCATCATCCCGGCCTGGGAGGTCACCATCAGCACCCGACCGGCGAAGCCCTCTGCAGCCAGGCGCTCGGTCAGGCTGCCGACATAGCGGCTCATCAAGGGCTTGAGCGAGGCGTCGATCGCCGTCGACGAGGCGCGTCGATACTCGCGCAGGCTGGGATTGAGACGGTGCGAGAGGGTGAAAGGCACGCCCGGCAGGTGTGCCTCGATCAGCTCGCCGAGGCGCAGTTCGTGCGCCGGCTCGACGATCGACCAGAGCAGGCAGACGGCCACGGCCTCGACCTCCAGCCCGGCCAGCCGCTCGAGCGTCTCGATCACCCCCGCCTCGTCCAGGGGCCGGCGCACGCTGCCGTCGGCCATGACCCGCTCGTCGACCTCGAAGGTCAGCCGCTTAGGGATGTAGGGCTCGGGGTAGGGCACGGAGAAGTCGAAGACGTCGCTCCGCCCGCCTTCGCGCAGGACCAGGATGTCCGGATGCCCCTTGGTCACCAGGAGTGCGGTGCGCGCCGTGTTGCCAGTGAGAATGGCGTTGATCGCGTGCGTCGTGCCGTGGATCAAGAGCTCCCCCTGGGACAGCAGCTCCCGGCGGGTCAGGCAGGTGTCGGCCGCCGCGAGCGACAGGCTGTCGAGCACGCCCTGGATCGGATCGGCCGGCGTTGTCGAGGCCTTGTAGACGGCGAGCGTGCCGTCGGCGGCCTCGACCAACAGGTCGGTGAAGGTGCCACCGGTGTCGACGGCAAACCGCATGATCGAAGCTCCAAAAGGTCCCCGAGGCTCGGGCAGGGCGCACGACGCGATCGCAACGCGACGACGTGTGGCCAGCCTCGCTACTTGAACGTTAAACTTGTCCAGGCCGGATCGTCAACGGGATCACCGGGCGTCGCTGCCAGCCGTCAGAATCTCGAGCCCACGGTCTCCAGCAGTTCGGCCGAGATCTCCGTCCCGGCCTTTTCCAGCGCGCTGAGAATGGCGTCGATTGGCGCCGCCGTGCCGTGGCGGCGGAGATGCGGGACGACGATGCTGGCGACGGCCCGCCCATCCGGTCCGAGCAGCGGCACGCCGATATCGGTGACGCCGACCACGTCACGGCTCTCCGAGACGCGCGAGCCCTGCCGGCGAATGTCCTGCAGCGTCGCCATCAGCGCCGCCGCGTCGACGGGCGTGCCGGTCGACAGGGCGCAATCGGTGATCAGCCGCCGCTGCAGCGACTCCGGCTGGAACGCCAGGATCAGCAGGCCGGACGTGGCGTCCAGCATCGGTCGGCGATAGCCGAGGCGGAGCGCGAAACTGAGATCGGCGCCGCCAGTGGTCGTCGCGATGACCACCGTGTCGCCCTGGTTGATGACCACGAGATGCGCCGATTGGCCCGTCTCCTCGCTCAGCCGCTCCATCACCGGGATAGCGATTTCGGTGAGCTGGCGTGGCCGGGGCGTGCGCATGCCGAGCTCGAACAGCCGGTTGGTGAGGCTGAGCCGGTCGGCGGCGTCCCGCGCCAGGTAGCCCCGCTCGACCAGGACCACGACCATGCGGAAGATCTCGGCCTTCGAGCGGCCGAGCCGGTCGGCCATGGCGCGCATCGACATAGGCGCCGCTGCCTCGGCCAGCAGCTCCAGGATATCGAGCCCTTTCTCCAAGGCCGGCGCGGCATAGGCCGGCCGCCGTGCGACCTCTCCCGACGCCGCCTGCTGGCCCTGATCCACGGCGCCCATCCTTTGCTCCCTGATGACCGGATCGGTTCATATATAAATCTTGACGTCAAATACAGAACAGAGCAAGCTCGCCATGTGATCCACGTCGCGGCAGGGGGAGGTCGGCGTGAGCTACACGTTCCAGTTCCGCGACGTGCTCGCCGCCTGGGAGGTCATCCTCGAGGGCGTATGGATGACGCTCTACCTCTCGGCCGTCACCATGGTCTGCGGGCTCGTCATCGGCGTGGCCTGCGCGGCCGCCCGGGTCTACGGGCCACGCGCGCTGCGCTGGCTGGTCGCGGCCTACGTCGAGACGATCCGCAACACGCCTCTCCTGGTGCAGCTCTTCATCGTCTTCTTCGGCCTGCCGAGCATCGGCCTGCGCTTCTCCGCCACCACCGCCGCCGTCGTCACGCTGACCGTCAATCTCGGCGCCTATGCGACCGAGATCGTCCGCGCCGGGTTCGAGGCTGTGCCCAGGGCGCAGCGCGAGGCGGGTCATGCGCTGGGCCTCTCCGGCCTCCAGGTCTTCCGCCACATCATCCTCTTCCCGTCCCTGCAGATGATGTACCCGGCACTCGCCAGCCAGTTCATCCTCTTGATGCTGGCCACGTCGATCACCTCGCAGATCGCCGTCACTGATCTGTTCCACGTCGCCTCGATCATCCAGTCACGCACCTTCCGCGACTTCGAGGTCTACACGGTCGTGGGCGTGCTCTATCTGGCGCTGGCACTGTTGTTCCGCGGCCTCTTCGCTGTTCTCTACCAGCTCGCGTTTGCCCGCCGATGATCAGGGAATTCGGCTGGATCGACCTGCTCTACCTCGTCCTCGCGATGCGCTGGACGATCGCGCTGACCGCCACGGCCTTCGTCGGCGGGGCGCTGATCGGCATCCTCGTGGCGGTGCTCCGGGTCTCGCGCATCTGGCCGCTGCAGGCGCTCGCCATCGTCTACACCCAGGCGATCCAGGGCACGCCGCTCCTGGTCCTGCTCTTCGTCTTCTTCTTCGGGCTGTCCATCGTCGGCCTGCCGGTCTTGCCCTGGATCGCCGCCGCACTGGCGTTCTCGATCTATGCCGGGGCGTTCCTTGGCGAGATCTGGCGGGGTGCCTTGCAGTCGATCGCCAAGACCCAGTGGGAGGCCGGCGCCGCACTCGGGCTCAGCTTCGCCGAGCAGCTCCGCCACGTCATCGTGCCCCAGGCGGTGCGCATCGCCATCCCACCGACCGTCGGCTTTCTCGTCCAGCTGATCAAGAACACCTCGCTCGCCGCCACCATCGGCTTCGTCGAGCTGACCCGCGAGGGCCAGCTGACCACGGCCTCGACCTTCCAGCCCTTCGCGGTCTACTTGACCGTGGCGCTGCTCTACTTCCTCATCTGCTTCCCGCTGACGCAGTGGAGCCGAAAGCTCGAGCGGAGCACTCCATGGCGCTGCTTGAGATCGACCACGTCGACCAAGCGCTTCGGCACGCAACACGGTGCTGGACGACGTCTCGCTCGAGGTCGAGGCTGGCGAGATCATTGCCGTCATCGGCCGCTCGGGCTCGGGCAAGAGCACGCTGCTGCGCTGCATCAACGGCCTGGAGCCGATCCAGGGCGGGCGCATCACGGTCGACGGCGATCGCAGGTCAACGACCCGGCCACCGACCTGCGCAAGCTCCGCCAGCAGGTCGGCATCGTCTTTCAGAGCTTCAACCTCTTCCCGCACCTCTCGGTCGCCCGGAACATCACCCTCGCACCGACCGCTGATCAAGGCGATGCCCGAGCCCGAGGCGCGGCGGCTGGCCCACGACGTGCTCCGCCGCGTCGGGCTCGAGGAGAAGCTCGACGCCTACCCGGACCAGCTCTCCGGCGGCCAGCAGCAGCGCGTCGCGATCGCCCGCTCGCTCGCCATGCGCCCAAGCTGATGCTGTTCGACGAGATCACCTCGGCCCTCGACCCCGAGCTGACCGGTGAGGTCTTGAAGGTGCTCGAGGAGATGGCGCAGAGCGGCATGACCATGGTTCTCGTCACGCACGAGATGGGCTTTGCGCGGCGGTTCGGCTCGCGGGTCGTCTTCATGCACCAGGGCCGGATCTGGGAGCAGGGGCCCGCCGCCGCGACGCTGGCGAGCCCGCAGACGACCGAGCTCGAAACCTTCCTCGGTGCGGTCCTGCACTGAGGACAAATGGAGAGGAGACGACCATGAAATCCCTGCTCGCCGCCATCGGCGTCATCGCCCTGGGCCTCGCGACAAGTGCCGGCGCCACGGCCGACAAGCTCGCAGGACATCCTCGAGGCCGGCGTCGTCCGCATCGGCGTGCCGCTCGACGTGCCGCCCTTCGGCTACCAGGACGCCAACCGTAACCCGGTGGGCTTCGACGTCGAGCTGGCCCAGATGATCGGCGAGGCGCTCGGCGTCGAGGTCGAGCTGCAGCAGATCACCGGCGCCAACCGCATCCCCTTCCTGCTCACCGACAAGGTCGACATCGTCATCTCGGTGATGGGCCTGACGCCCGAGCGCGCCAAGCAAGTGATGTTCACGGCGCCCTATGCCAACCTCTTCCTCGCGGTCTACGGCCCGGCCTCGGCCGAGGTGGCAGGACCTGAGGACTTCGGCGATCTCAAGGTGGCAGCGGCCAAGGGCACCACCCAGGAGATGACGCTTTCGGCGCAGAATCCGGATGCTGACATCATGCGCACCGAGGACGACGCGACGGCAGCCGCGGCCTATCTCTCGGGCCAGGCCGATCTCTTCGCCACGGCCAGCATCGTCGCCCAGTCGCTCGCCGCTCAGAACCCCGATACCGAGTTCGACCGCAAGTTCGTGATCCGCTTCAGTCCGGCGCACATGGGCGTCGCCATGGGCGAGCATAATCTGCTGCAGTGGCTGAACTCGTTCATCTTCTTCAACACCCTGAACGGCGAGCTCGAGCGGCTGCACCAGGACCACCTGGGCATGGCCATGGACCCCTTGCCGACCCTCTGATCACTGTCCGCCAACCGCCGTCGGGCCCGGTTCTCGGCCCGGCGGCTCCCAGCGGCCCGCGTCCGGCCGCGCCCCGAACCCGAAAGTGCGCAACCATGGGCCATGCCACGGCCATCCGCCCCTCCACCGCCTTCCTCACGGTCGACCTCGACAAGCCCGGTAAGCAGGTGGGCTTCTTGATGATCCCGCACTCGCCGGACGACGATGCCTGGGGCGTCACCCGGGTGCCGGTCGCGGTGATCGCCAACGGCAAGGGGCCGACCGTCATCCTCGAGGGCGGCAATCACGGCGACGAGTACGAGGGCCCGATCGCCATGTGCGAGCTGATCCGCGATCTCGACCCGGCCGAGATCCAGGGCCGCCTCGTCTTGATGCCGGCCAACAACGTCCATGCGGTCATGGCCGGCAAGCGCACCTCGCCGGTCGACGGCCTCAACTTCAACCGCGTCTTCCCGGGCGATCCGACCGGCACCATCACCCAGCAGATCGCGGCCTTCGTCACCGATCACCTGTTCCCCGAGGCCGACGCCTTCCTCGACCTGCATTCCGGCGGCTCGTCGCTCGACATCCTGCCGTCGGCGATCATCGAGCCGACCGACGACGTGGCCCTCTGGCAGCGGAATATCGCCGCCGTCCACGCCTTCGACGCGCCGATGACGGTCGTCATCAGCAACCTGGGCGAGCCGCGAACCGCAACCGCCGCTGCCTGCCGCGCCGGCCTCGTCACCGTCGGCACCGAGATGGGCGGCGGTGGTGGCGTCTCCCTGGAGGCGCTCGGCGTCTGCCGCCGCGGGATCAGGAACGTTCTGGCCCACCTGGGCGTGCTGGGCGAAGCGCATGCCAGTCCGCGCACCGGCGACGCCCAGATCCTCGAGCTGCCGGGCAGCAAGGCCTTCGTCTTCGCCACCATGGACGGCATCTTCGAGCCGTTCCACCCCTTGGGCGTCGAAGTCCGCGAGGGCCAGCCGGCCGGGCGGCTGCACTGCACCTGGGACCCCACGAGGCCGCCCGAGACGCTGCACTACCAGGCGGACGGCATCCTCTATGGCCGGCGCCAGCCCGGCCGCTCCAGGCCCGGCAATTGCTGTCTCGTCGTTGCCGCACCCTACGAAGGCGAGCTCGGATGATCGATATCGGCGACATCGAGGCAGCCAGGTCGCGCATCGCGGACCGGGTGCGGCGCACACCGGTCTTGCCGCTCGGCCAGCTCAAGGATCCGCCATCGACCAAGGCCGGCGTCACGCTCAAGCTCGAATGCCTGCAGGTGACCGGCTCGTTCAAGGCCCGCGGCGCGATGAATCGCCTGCTCGGCGCCGAGGGCGGTGTGCCCGAGGCCGGCATCGTCACCGCGTCCGGTGGCAATCACGGCCTCGCTGTCGCCCGCACCGCCTACGCCGCCGGGGTGCCGGCCATGATCTTCGTGCCCGAGGGCGTCTCGCCGGAGAAGGTCTCGAAGATGCGCCGCTGGAACGCCGACGTCAGGGTCGTGGGCAGTGTCTGGGACAAGGCGAACGAGGCCGCCCAGGCGCTCAGCCGGAGCAGCGGCGCCGTCTACTTCCACCCCTTCGCCGACCCGCTGGTGGTGGCGGGGCAGGGCACGCTCGGCCTCGAGATCCTGGACGACCTGCCCGACATCGACGCCATCCTGATCGCCATCGGCGGCGGCGGACTGATCTCGGGAATGGCGACCGCGATCCGCGCCCGGCGGCCGGGCGTCAGGGTGATCGGCATCGAGCCCCTTGGCTCGCCCACCTTGAAGGCCTGCCTCGATGCCGGCGAGGTCGTGACCCTGCCGGAAGTGACCACCAAGGTGCCGACCATGGCATGCGCACGGACCGACCCACGCATCTATGCCACCGTCAAGGACACGGTCGACGAGATCGTGCTGGTCAGCGACGCGGCCATGCAGGACGCGGCGCGCTGGCTCTGGTTCGAGCTCGGCGTCGCCGCCGACCTCTCCGGCGCCGCGTCGCTCGCCGCCCTTCGCCAGGGCGTCACGGCGCTCGAGGATGCCCGGCACATCTGCGCGCTCGTCTGCGGCGCCGGGCCCGAGGGTACGACAGCAGCCGTGGAGGCGGGCTGACCATGGCGAGGCCCGGACCCGAGCTGGTGCGCTACACGGGGCCGATCGTCGACGCGCATCACCATTTGTGGGACCTGAAGCTGGGCAAGCACCCCTGGATCGTGCCGACGCCGCGGCCGACATGGTGTTCGGCGATCCGACGCCGCTCTACCGCAACTACCTGCCGGCCGATCTCGAAGCGGACGCGCGCCGGACCACGACCTCGTCGCGTCGGTGCACGTCGAGGCCGGCTGGGATCGAAGCGATCCGGTCGGCGAGACCGGCCTGGCTCGGCCATGCTGACAGCACCGAGCGCCTGCCGACGGTGGCCTGGTCGTCCACGCCCCGCTCGACGATCCTGCCGTCGGCGCGGTGCTCGAGGCGCAGTGCGCCTGCCTTCGTCCGCGGCGTCCGCTTCATCCTCAGCTGGCACGAGGACCCGATGAAGCGCTTCGTCGAGCGCGGCCGACTACATGGTGGACCGGCAGTGGCTCGACGGCTTTGCCCTGCTCGCGCGCTTCGACCTCTCCTTCGACCTCATGATCTATCCAGGCCAGATGGCCGAGGCCGCGCCGCCTCGCCGAACGCTTCCCGGAGCACGACGATCCTGGTCAACCACGCCGGCAGCCCGGTCGATCGCGACCCGGACGGCATGGCGCGCTGGCGACAGGGGCTGAAGACGCTGGCCGAGCGGCCGAATGTCCGGCTCAAGATCTCCGACCTCGTCGCCTACGATCACGACTGGACGTTCGACAGCCTGCGCCCGGTGGTGCTCGGACTGCCTCGAGGCGTTCGGCACCGAGCGCGCGATGTTCGCGAGCGACTTCCCGGTGGCCGGCCTGCATGCCGGCTACGGTCAGATGTACGACGTCTTTGCGACCATCACGGCCGATCTGGCGAGGCGGAGCAGCGTCGCCTTTTCGCCGACAATGCGCGCGGCAGGCCTACCGGATCGACGGGCCTATCAACGCAATCCTAGCATGACGGCTGCGCGCGGGCGCAGTCGGCTGCCAACCAGGGGGACGAAACGGATGACGATCAGTTGCGGGGACGCTTCTGGCCGGCGTCGCGGCACTGGCCGCGCTCGGCTTTCAGCTGGCTGCCAGCAGCCGGCCGCGGCCATCGCCAAGTGCATGACCGGTGAGCGCGAGGCGCCCTACACCATCGGCTGGGCCAACATCTACTCGATCCCGACCTGGATGAAGCAGACCCAGGGCACGATCGAGGACGTCTTCGACCAGCTCAAGGAGCAGGGCCTGACCGACGAGTTCGTGATCACCGACGCCGAGGGCAACGCCAACACCCAGATCACCCAGATCCAGTCGATGATCGACGCCGATGTCGACGGCATCGTCGTGATCGCCGGCTCCTCGACCGCGCTCGACCGCGTGATCGCCCAGGCCTGCGAGAAGGGCATCGCGGTGATCAATGTCGACAGCCTGGTCGAGCACCGACGAGATCACCGCCAAGATCAACACCGACTTCGAACATGTGGGGCCAGCTCGCCGCCGAATGGATGGTCGAGCAGCTGGGCGGCGAGGGTCAAGATCATCATCATGAACGGTCCGGCCGGCGTCTCGGTCAGCGAGGACCGCCGGGCCGGCGCCACGCCGGTCCTCGAGGCCAATCCCGGCATCGAGGTGCTGACCGAGACCAACACGCCCTACAACGCCGCCCCGGCGCAGGAGGCGATGACCAGCCTGCTGTTCCAGTACCCGGAGATCGACGGCATCTTGAGCTTCGGCGGCGCGCTGACCGCCGGCGCCATCCTCGCCATGGACCGGCAGGGCCGCGACGTGCCGCCGAGCAGCGGCGAGAACTACCGGCAGTTCCTCGAGATGTGGAACGAGAAGGGCTTCCCCGGCTGGGCCACCATGCAGCCGAACTGGCTGGGCGGGCTCGGCGTCTATGCCGCGGTCAAGGCGCTCGAGGGCGAGGACATCCCGGCCTTCGTCGAGGTGCCGCTGCCGATCATCACCAACGAGAACCTCGACGAGTACCTGGCCCGGGCGGAGGACTTCCCGGCGGACGGCTACATCTACTCGCCCTATGATCTGGCCCTGTTCGACGAGATCTTGGGCCTGAAGTAGCCGACCTCGCGGTACTCGATCGACACTGGCGCCTGATGTCCGACGCCGAGCCGCTCTTGGTGGCAACGGATCTCGAGAAGCGATTCTTCGAGAATACCGTCTTGAGCGGCGTGTCGATCGAGATCGTGCCTGGCCGGGTGCACGCGCTGCTCGGCGAGAACGGTGCCGGCAAGAGCACGCTGATCAACCTGATCTCGGGCGTGCTGGCGCCGGATCGCCGGCAGCATTCGCATCGACGGCCGGGACCACGCTTCGCTGACCCCGAGCCTGGCGCGTGAGCTCGGCATCGCCGTCGTCCAGCAGGAGCTGAGCCTCGCCCCGCATCTCTCGGTCGCCGAGAACATCGTCATGGGCGCCGTGCCCACGGCGCGGCGTGTTCACCGACTACGGCCGCACTCGCCGAGGCGGCGCGGCGCGCTCTGCCGGCGTCTCGGCCTCGACATGCCCTTGCACACGCCGGTCGACGCAGCTGTCGCTCGGCCGCCGCCAGCTGATCGAAATCGCCAAGGCGCTCTACCGCCAGCCGCGGCTGTTGATCCTCGACGAGCCGACCTCGTCGCTCACCGGCCACGAGGTGCGCATCCTGTTCGGCCTTCTGCGCGAGCTGAAGACCGAGGGCGTCGCGCATCCTCTACATCTCGCACCGGCTGAACGAGGTGCTCGAGCTCTGCGACTGGGTGACGGTGCTGCGCGACGGCAGCCGCACGGCCGACCAGTCGCTCGACGGCAGCGATCCCAAGGCACTGGTCCGTCTGATGGTCGGCCGCGAGCCGGGCGATCTGTTCCCGCACCTGGGAGCCGGCGCAAGTCGGCGAGACCGCGATCGCCGTCCAGGGGTCTGAAGGCCGAGGCGGTGCACGGCGTCGATCTCGAGCTCGCGCCACGGCGAGATCCTCGGCGTCGGCGGCCTCGTCGGCCAGGGCCAGGAGGAAACGCTGCGCGCGCTCTACGGCGACCTCAAGCCTGCCGCGGGACGAGCACCATCGCTGGCCGGCGGCAGGCGATCCTGTCGCCGATGCGCGCCATCGACCAGCGTGCCGCCTACGTGCCGGCGGACCGCAAGCGCGAGGCGCTGCTCCTGCCGCTCTCGATCCACTTCAACCTGGTGCTGCCGTCCTTGCGCCAGCTCGCCCGGCCGGCTTCTGCGCCGGCGCAAGGCCGAGACCGAGAGCGCGGCGGAGCGCGATCCGGAGCTTCGCCATTCGCGTCGCCGATCCCGAGCAGCCGACCCTCTACCTCTCCGGCGGCAACCAGCAGAAGGTGGCGATGGCCCGCTGGATGCCGCTTGCGAGCCACGCATCCTCCTGCTCAACGATCCGACCCGCGGCGTCGACGTCGAGACCAAGCGCGAGATCTATGCCCGGCTGCGGGAGATGGCCGAGGACGGCGTCGCCATCCTGCTCCTCAGCTCCGACACGCTCGAGCTGATCCATGTCTGCGATCGCGTCGCCGTCTTTCGCGACGGTCGGGTCGTGGCCAATCTCGACCGGTCGACGCTGAGCGAGGAGGCGATCGTCGCGGCCTCGCTTGGCGTCGATCATGCCGCGATCGGCGCTGCCGCATGAGCGGTCTGGCCCTGCATCTGCGCATCCTCTGGCGGCGCAATAGCGGCCTCGTCGGCCTCTACGTGCTGCTGGCCGCGCTGCTCGGCGTCTACATCTACCTCTACCCGGGCCTGCTTGAGCATCGCCGGGCGTCGCCCGCTTCACCCAGAACTGGTTTCCGATCGCCGTCGTGGCGCTCGCCCAGACCCTGATCATGCTGATGGGCGGCATCGACCTCGCCATCGGCGCCACGGTCTGCCTCGGCTGCGTCCTCGCCGCCGCCTACATCGGCGACAGCTACGGCGGGGCCGCGATCGGCATTGCCATTGCGATAGCGCGTAGGAGCAGCGATCGGCGGCGTGGTCGGTGCCATCGTGGCGCTCCTGCGCATCTCCAGCCATCGTCGTCACGCTCGCCGCCTCCTTCATCATCGGCGGCGCGGCGCTGCTGGTCATGCCGCGGCCCGGCGGCTCGATGTCCCGGCCTGGCTCTCGGACGGCCTCGCCGGCGAGCTGCCGACCGCACTCTTCCTGCTCGTTCTGCTCGCTGATCGGCTGGCGCGTCCTGCAGGCGACGCCGCTCGGCCAGGACATCAACGCGGCCGGCAACAACCCGCGAAGGCGCCTATCGCAGCGGCGTCAACGTCGCCCGGGCCCGGATCGTCGGCCTACGCCATCTCGGGCGCGCTCTCCGCCTTCGCCGGGGTCTACATCGCGGCCCAGACCGGCTCCGGCGATCCGATCATCGGCACGCCCCTGATCCTCGATTCGATCACCGCCGCGGTGCTCGGCGGCGTCGGCTTTCTCGGCGGCATCGGCACCTTCCGCGGTGCCATCGCCGGCAGCCTGCTGCTCGCCGTGATGATCAACGTCATGTTCTTCTTGGGCTTCCCGCCCGTCGCCCAGTACGTCGCCAAGGGCCTGATCATCGTCGTCGCGATGGGCGCTCCGGCTGTTGCGCGAGCGCTGAGCGCATGCTGGACGGCAGCCGCAAGCTCCCGGGCGGCCGCTGGCTCCTCCATCCGGTGACCCTGGTCTACCTGGTCGATCATCGCGATCTGGATCATCGCCGGCATCATGAAGCCCGGCTTCGCCCGGATCGGCCATCTGCGCTACCTCATGGAGCTGGCCGCCGTCATCGGCATCGCGGCCGCCGGCCAGACGCTGGTGATCATCGCCGCCGGCATCGACCTCTCGGTCGCCAGCGTCATCACCTTTGCCGCCATCATGCTGCCCATCGTCTCTGCCGGCTGGGACCCGGTCGGCCTGTCGGGCGTCCTGGTCGTGCTCGCGATCACCACCGGCATCGGCGCGATCAACGGCGTCGGCGTCGTGCTGCTGCGCGTCCACCCGCTGATCGTCACGCTGGCGACGGCCACCATCCTGCAGGGCTCGCTGCTCCTGATCGCCGGCGGCAGCGCCATCTCGACCACCAATCAACACGGTGGTCTGGCTCGGCAACGCGCGGATCGAGGGCTTTCCCGGTCACCATCCTCACCTGGATCGTGGTCGCCGCCGCGGTCCTCGTCCTCCTGCACGGCAGCGTGCTCGGCCGCTGGCTCTACGCCATCGGCACCAACCCCCGCGCCAGCCGTCTGGCCGGGGTCGACGTGTCGCTGACCCTGATCCTGGCCTACGCCATCTCCGGCTTCGCCGCCGGCCTCGCCGGCCTCTTGCTGCTCGGCATGAACCGCCAGGGCTATGTCGGCCTCGGCGATCCCTATCTCCTGGGCACCATCGCCGCGGTGGTGGTCGGCGGCACCTCGATCCTCGGCGGCCGCGGCGGCTATCTCGGCACCATCGCCGGTGCGATCCTGCTGGTCACGCTCACCGCACTGATCACCGTCGTCAACGCCTCGCCGGGCCTGCGCATGATCCTCTTCGGCAGCCTGATCATGATGATGCTGCTGGTCGCCGGGCGGGTGCGCGAGACGAAGTGAAGGCGGCGTTGGAGGCGCTGGCAATACTGTGCCGCTGGCGTGGGTTGACTGCCGCCGCTTGACTCGATTTGTTCCTTGTGGCCCCGTCTCTTCGTCGTTGGGCGAGACGGCAGCCATGATCAGCAACGAGAACAGCATCGACCTCGAAACCTGGCGCAGCTTCGCGCGGCCGTTCTTCGACGTCGTCGCGACGGATGCGCCGGAGGACTTTCGCGCGCATGTCCGCAGCACGAAGTGCGGCCGGCTGATCGTCAGCGAGGTGGGGTTCGACGGCGCCGTGTTCGACCACGACCCGCGGCGCCACGACGAGTTCGACAACGGCTACCTGCTGCTCGAGCGCTACAGCAGCGGCGAGAACCGGGGCCGCGTCGGCGAAGTCGACACCCGGCTCGACCCCGGCGCCATCCACTGCATCGACATGTCGAGGCCCTACCGGACGCAGGCCTCGGCGGCCGAGTGCCAGAGCGTGGTGATCCCGCACGACCTCGTCGGCTACGTCCCCGACCGGCACGACGGCTATGCGCGGCTCGACGCCGCCTCGCCGCGCGGCGCCATGCTGGCGGCGGCGATGACGGCGCTCTTCGAGGCGGGCGACGGGCTCGACGACGACGATGCAGCAGCACTCGGCGACAGCTTCGCGGGCGTCGTGCGCCGGCTGCTGCTCGGTGCCTCGGACCGCGAGATGGCGGAGCGGCGCCGGGACGGCGACGCGCTGCTGCTGCGCCGCTACATCGACGACCACCTCGCCGATCCGGAGCTCGACCCGGGGCAGCTCTGCGCCGTGCTCGGCGTCTCGCGTGCCGGGCTCTACCGGCTGTTCGAGGACCAGGGCGGGGTGCGGCGCCACATCGTCGCGTCCCGGCTCGACCGCTGCTTCGACGAGCTGCGCGAAGGTCCGCGCCGGCACGGCCGGGTGCGCGAGGTGGCGGAACGGTGGGGCTTCTACGACAGCAAGTCGTTCAACCGCAGCTTCCGGGCCCGGTTCGGCATCGCACCCTCCGACTGCCTCGACTGGCCGAGAGCCGGCGTCCCCGGCCGAGGTGCCGGCCCACCCCGTCCAGGAGTGGATGCGCCGGCTCTGACGCGGCCTGCCCGACGGCACGTCACGTCGTTCTTCTGAGACGCAGCGCCAACAATCTCGGGTCTCGTCGCCTGGCAGCGCCGTGCGTCGCCGAGCTTTTCCGCGAACACGCCGTCGCGCATGCACGCCATCCACGGAACAAGTGTCGAGACGGCAGGCCAAGGACTTGAATGGCGTTCTTGTGCCACGCTCCATGCAAAGGCCTGATCGGCGGGCCCAAAGAAGCGTCGCGGGACGAGGGGGCGGGAAGCTCCCTTGGACGGAAACCAGAAAGCACTGAAAGTCAGGATAGCCATGAGTACCGTCCAAATTGAGACATCTGACGTTGCCGTTTATGACTATGGCAACGAAAAAATTGTCAGCCCAATACTTACAGATGATTTTCGAGCTTATGGAGATTATGTTTTCTATGACGCACGTTCGCAATGGTATCCGATACCTCTCGATGCAACTTCTGGCGCTCCTGGTTATTTTTATTTACTAGGACCGGAAGGTGTCGACTCCTACGTAATGAATTATCCTCTAGGATGGAATTATGGAGGAGATGACACCGTCGATATCACTTATAATATTGCCGTCGGTCATCCAGATCTCAACAATTTTGGCCAAGTCGTCACGGATGACACTCTCAGGGGCGGCATCAATTCCGACTACATTTACGCTGGCCCCGGAAACGATTTTATCGACAGCAGTGGCTATCCAACAAAAGATCTCAAGGGCAAGACGTATTTCGGCGGGTCGGGAAACGACACGGTGAATGGGGAGGGGCAGCCCGACAGCTTGTACGGCGATTATGCGGACGCACCGGTCTTCGTGAACAACGAGCAATGGACAAGGCCGACCGCCCCCGTTTCCTCGGTCGTGGACGGCGATGACATTCTGATGGGTCGCGGTGGAGACGACAAGCTCTATGGCGGCGGCGGCGACGACCAGCTGCAAGGAGACGACGGCTTCGACACGCTCTGGGGCGACGACGGCGACGACATGCTGAGTGGCGGCACCGAGGGCGACACGCTCTATGGCGGCGACGGCAACGACCAGCTCGACGGCGGGCCGCGTGGCAGCGGTTGGACCGACGCCCTCTATGGCGGCGACGGCGCGGACATCTTCTATCTGAGCTACGAGACCGACGCGAGCGCGGACGCCGAGGCGTCCTGGTGGTCGGCGTGGGAGGAGAGCGTCGTCGTGGGCGCCGGCACGGACGCGACCTCGAAAATCGTCGAAAAGATGGCTGAGGCTGCGTCGGAAGACTTCTTCGAGACGATGGCGGGCGGGATCATCCTCGGCGGGGTCGTCAACGCGGCAAGCACCGCTGTAGGTGATCTCCTGCACAGCCTGTTCGGCAAGACCACACCGCCGCCGCCGCCGGTCACGACCGAGGACGTCATGGTCGTCGCCGATTTCGATCCCCGGGTCGACGTGCTGTTCCTGCCGCTGCAGAGCGGCAAGAGCCTGACGGTGGACGCCGCCTACTTCCCCAGCGCCGCGGTGTCCGGCCTCGAAGGCTGGGGGGCGACGTTCTCCACGAGCGACGGCGTGTTTGCCGAGGTCTTCCTGGACCAGGACTTCCTGAGCGAGTTCAAGCTCACTAAGGGCGACGCTGCGTCGGAAGCCTTCCTCGAGAACATCATGAGCACGTCGCTGACCGTCGATGCCGGTGACGACCCCGATACCGGCGGCATCCAGAACGCCGAGACGGTCCTACCCCTTCTCCGACGATCCCGCCGACTATGTCGACGGCGTGGTCCCGGAGAACGCTGCCGAGAAGCTCGCCCTGTCGGCGCCGGCAGGAACGCAAACCGCGCTCTTCGGCGCCTTCGCGCCCCAGGTGATCTATGGGCCCGCCATCACGAGCGGGACCGTCATGGTCGCCGGCACCGACATGGGCGACATCCTGAGTGTCAACCAGTACGGCTTCGCGCCGCCGAGGCTACCTGGCCAAGCAACCTCACCAGCCTGACCGTCGCTGGTCAAGGGCTTCGACGGCGACGACATCGTCTTCGGTGGCAACGGCGTCAGGACGAGACTCTATGGCGGCGACGGCAACGACACGATCTACGGGATCGGCCATGAGGGGGTGGAGCTCGGTCGAGACCTTCACGGGCGACGACGGCGACGACCTGATCTATCTCGGCGGACCTCAATGTCGGCCGTTGCCGACGGCGGTGACGGCGACTGACACCGTGTCGTTCCGCTATGTCAATGGCGAGGTGATCGGCCGACTTGTATACGACCACCTCGATCCGCTCAACGACTCCCAACGCCACCAGCACGCAACAAGGCCGACAGCCTGATAAGCCCTACGCCCTGGCCAACTTCGAGAATCTCGAAGGCAGCGACAACGCCGACACGCTCACCGGCGATGCCGGCGCCAACGTGCTCTCCGGCCTCGGCGGCGACGATGCGCTGACCGGCGCTGCCGGCGCCGACACGATCAGCGGCGGCGACGGCTACGACACCGTTCGCTTCGCCTCCAGCGACCCTGGGCGGCGCTAAGGTGGATCTCGCCTACAATAACGGGGTCGAATTGTCCGGGTTGTGGGTGGATGCCTTCGGCTTCGAGGACACGGTCGACCGGGCGAGCGTCGAGGCCTATGTCGGCACCCCGGCGACGACTCGTTCAAGGGTGACGGCGGCAACAGCACCATATGCCCTCTATTCCGCCGATTTCCACGGCCTGGGCGGCGACGACACGCTGGTCGGCAGCGGGCTCGGGCGAGACGCTCGACGGCGGCGACGGCAACGACACGATCTGGGGCCTGGGCGATGCCGACACGCTCATCGGCGGCGACGGCGACGACAACCTCTACGGCGAGCAGCCGGGCGGCCTCACGCGGCGGTGCCGCGGCCGGCGCCGACACCATCAGCGGCGGTGCCGGCAACGACATCATCGACGGCGGCAAGGGCGCCGACAGCATCGACGGCGGCGACGACAACGACACGATCAACTGGTCGTTCGGCGACGGCTCGGACACGGTTGCCGGCGGCAGCGGCAGCGACCTCCTCGTCCTCGATCTCGACAACGGCGTCTCCGGCGAGACCGCAAACGGCGACCATCACCGTTCGCGGCTCCGAATTGATGTCGATCACCGTCGGTGACGACACTCATCGACGCGACCGAGATCAGCAGCATCGTCATCGATCTCGACCCGGACGGGTCCAGCAGTCCGACGTCACCGTCGACGGCTCGCTGAGCGACAACGGCATCAACCTGCAGATCATCGACGGCGCCGTCTCCCTCGCCAACCAGCCGGGCACGGACGGCGACGACATCATCTACGGCTCCAAGGAATTCGACATCCTGCTCGGCTTTCGCGGCGACGACACGATCGTCGCCCGCGACGGCGACGACACGGTCCGGGGCGGCGCGGGCGACGACCGGCTCGACGGCGGCGACGGCTCGGACACGCTGATCGGCAATGACGGCAACGACATCCTGGTCTCCGGCGCCGGCATCGTCGACATCGCCTATGGCGGCGACGGCGCCGACACCCACGTCTTCGGCGCCGAGCTCAGCAACGGCATCAGCGAGCTCGACATCATCCAGGACTACGACCCGCTCGAGGACCTCATCGACCTCGGCGGCAGCGAGGTGACCCGGCACGTCGAGACCACCAGCTCGGTGGTGCTCTGGGCCGGTGCCGACGAGGACATCGTCGTCGTCAACGGTGCCACGAGCTTCGCGAGCCTCGGCCTGCCCAGCAGCGAGGAGGCCGTGGTGGCGGAAGCGGTTGCCTGAGGCAGACGCGAAGCCGTAGCGCTCTCCTGGCAAAGGGTCGGCCCGAGACGGGAAATGGCGGTCAGGAGCCAGCTTGGTTGACCACCGGCGCCTTCACGCACAGTCTTGGGCGCGATGGCGCTACCCGATCATCACCACCCACGGAGTACCGACATGCGGGCCAAGGACCTCGAAGCCTTCCAAGACGTCCCCTTTCTCTATTGGGTGAAGGACGAGGACTGGCGCTACCTCTGGGGCAATCGGGCGATCTGTGATCTCGCCGGCGAGGACGTGGCGGGCAAGAAGGACGACGAGCTGGTCTGGAAGGCCAATGCCGCAGCACTCGTCAAGCACGACATCGAGGTCCTCGAGAGCGGCCAGCCGCACTACCTGCACGAGAAGGTCGACCACTCAGAGCACGGCGAGGCGACGCTGAGCGTCTGCAAGTGGGTCGACGAGCTCGACGGCCGCCGCCTCGTCTTCGGCATCTCCTTCGTCATCCCCGGGTAGGAGCACAAGGTGCGTGCCGGGAGACATGATGGAGCGAACGATACTTTAGAGCCTCGACGATCGCAGCATTGCATGGTGCCGGGCGAGCCCAAGCCGTTGGGCAACCTCACGGGGCCGACGCCCGCCGAGACCGACATCGACCTCGGCCCGACCCGAACGCGGGTGAACAACCTTTCGAGCGTTGATGCCTACCGCCCCACCTTGGCCAGCACATCCGCCCGCAGGAAGCGCTCGACGACGAACATGAAGGCGATCGAGGGCACGAGCAGGATCAGCGCCGTGATCGAGGCGATCTGGTAGTTGCCGCCGGCGCTGGCGCTGTAGAGCAGCAGCGGCAGGGTCTGGACGTCGGGCGCGCCGACGAAATAGGTGCCGGTGAACTCGTCCAGGATTCCAGGAACACGAAGATGGCGCTGGCCATCAGCCCTGGTGCGGCGAGCGGCAGGGTGATCGTCCAAAAGGTGCGCATGGCCCCGGCACCGACATTGCGCGCCGCCTCCTCGAGCTCGCCCTCGACCGAGGCGAAGGCGGCCGTGGCGATCCAGACGGCGTAGACCAGGCCGTGCGTGGTGTGCACCAGGACCACGCCGAGATAGGTGCCGTTCAGCCCGAAGCCGTAGAAGATCCGGGCGATGTTGATGTAGACGGGCAGGTTGGGGAAGGCCTGCGGCAGCAGGAATGCCAGGAGGATCAGGCTGCGGAACGGCAGCTTGAGCGCGGGCGAGCGCGTAGCCGGCCGGCACCGCCAGCGCCAGCGACAACACCACCGTGCCGACCGCGATCAGTGAGCTGTTGACGAGCGATTCCATCGCCCCACCGCGCGGCGCGAAAACCCGCTCCCAGAAGCTGAAGCCGTACTCCAGCGGCAAGCGCGTGCGGGAAGTACCAGCGCTCGGTGAAGGCCCAGAGCACCATGTTGAGCGAGCGGCCCGAACACGACGAAGGCGAGCAGCCCGAGACACAGCCCGCGGACGAGCCAGCGCCACGCCATCAACGCTGCGCCATGCGCTCGCGCACGGCGTAGCGCAGGTAGATCCAGGCGACGGCGCCGGCCATCAGGTACGAGATCACGCCCAAGGCATTGGCGACGCCGTAGTCACCGTAGGCGTTGATGCGAAATGCCATGTTGGCGGTGATCATGGTGGGCGTCTGGGCGTTGATCATCAGCGGCACCGAGAGCACGGAGAGCATGATCACGAAGCTCAAGATGAGCCCGACCAGCAGCGTTTGCGCCACCTGCGGCACGACGATCTCGACCAGGATGCGCGGCCGCGAGGCGCCGAGATTGCGCGCGGCTTCCAGCATCGACCGGTCGAGCCCGGCCATGGCGCCAGAGACCAGGAGCGCCACGAACGGCGTCTGCTTCCAGACGAAGGCGATGACGATGCCGCGCCAGTCGAGGAAGCTCATGGCCTGCAACGGCGTGAGCAGGCCTGCCTCGACCAGCATGCCGTTGAAGAGCCCGTTCTTGGCGAGAAAGGTGCGCATGAGCTGGCCCGCCACGATGAACGGGATGAACAGCGGCCAACGGTACAGCCAGCGCAGGATCGCCTGGGCGCGCGGGTTGCTGCCGAGCACCAGATAGCCGCCGATGGCGATCGAGAAGAGCGCGATCAGCAGCGTCGAGAGTCCGACGATGAGAAAGGTGAAGACGATGTCGCGGCGATAGAGCTCGATCGCCTTGACGAAATTGCCGAAGCCCCAGCCGGCGTCCGTCTCGAAGGAGCCGATCAGCGAATAGACGAGCGGCCAGACGAACAGCAGGATAATGACGGCGAGCGCCGGCAGGACCAGGAGCGGGCCGAGCAGACGGGGCGACATCAAGCCTGCCGTGCCCGTGGCGGCGGGGACGCCGCGGCCGGCGTCCCCGCTCACCACGTTCGGTCGGCCAATCGGGCTCAGTTGGTCACCTGGCGCTCATAGGCCTCGAGAATGGCGTCGAAATACGGGCCGATCGGGAAGGGCTTGCCCTTCTCCGCCAGCTCCTCCGGTCCGACATCGGTGAACAGCCGCTGCCAGGTGGCGTCGTCGAGCTCTGCCTGAACGTACTGGGCGTCGATCCCGGGATACCAGTTGAAGCGCTCGACGATGCCCTCGGCCTGGACCGCCGGGCTGGTCGCCAGCTCGACGAAGCTCGCCGCGAGCGCGTCATTGGCGGCCCCCTTGGGCACCACGTAGTACATCGGCTGGCCCGGCATGCCGGGGCCGATGAGCGCCAGCTTGAGGTCCGGGTTGAGTCGTCCGTCCGCCTGCCACGTGTAGAACATGTCGACCCAGACCGGGCCCATGGCGATCTCGCCGCGATTGAGCATGTCGAGCGTGCCGGCATTGCCCGGGCTGAAGGTGACGTTCTCGTTGAACGCCTTGAGCTCGGCCAGCGGCTCGCTCCACGCAGCCTCGATCGCCTCGTCGAACGGCCCGTTCATGAGCTGCTCGCCCTGGTCGGTGAAGGCGTACATCCAGCCCATCACGAAGCTGACGCCCGACATCCCGCCCTTGATGCCGTTATAGCCGAACTGCCCGGGATTGGCGGCGACCCACTCGACCAGCTCGGCGTAGGTTGCGGGCGGCTCGGCCACCAGCGCCGGGTTGTAGGCGATCGCGGTCTGGCTGTGGAACATCGGCATGACGTACCCCTCGACCGGCGTGCCGAGCGCCATCTTGGCGGTGTCGCGGCTCACCAGGTCGGCCGTGCCGAGCTTGTCGCGATAGCTCTCCAGGAGACCTTCCGAGACCATCTGGCCGGCCATTTTCTGGTGCACGACGGCGACGTCGACATCGACCTCGGTGGCGCCGGCCGCGGCTCTGCGCCGCGAGCCGCTCGTAGATCATCTGCGAGCCGGCATCGCCGGGACCGGTACCCAGCGCGCGCACGGTCGAGCCCGGATTGGCCGCCTCGAATTTGGGTGCCAGGAACTCGTTGATGTAGTCGACCATGTTCTGGTCGCCGGCGGTGACCACTGTCAGGGTCTCCGCCGTCGCCAGTGACGCGGTCGCCAGCATGGTGCCACCAATCAGACCACCGATTACCAGCTTTGACTTTTGCACGTTGCCCTCCTTCAGGCCTGGTTGCGCGACGAACCGCCGGACGCGGGCGCGGTGGCCCGATCGGATTCGGCGGGGAACAGGAAGAGATGCTTGGCCGGCAAACGAACGGCGACCGCAGCACCCGGCGCATGGCAGCTGGTGTCGTCGACCAGGAACACCCGCTCGCCGATGGCGATCTCGTGCCGCCACACACCACCTGGGTAGCTCACGGCGGTCACGCGGCCAGACAACAGCAGGGCCGAGGTCTCGGGCGCCCTGGCGCTGGCCGTGTCGCCGTTGGCAATGAGCTCGGCTGCCTCGCCGCGGAAGAAGGCGCGCAGTCGGACGCTACCCTGGCTGGGCAACGCGGCCGCCGTCGGCAAGAGGTCGCGGGCGAGGCGCGCCGCTGCGTGATCGGCACCGGCGGCGATCGCCACCTCGCGAGAGCTGACCTCGGCCTCGAGCGGGACGGTGTTGTCGGCGCCCATGAAGTCGGCGACGAAGGGGCTCGCCGGATTGTTGTAGATCGCTTCGGGCGGCCCTGCCTGGGCGATCCGGCCAGCGTCGAGAATGACGATCCGATCAGCCATGACCATCGCCTCCTCGCGGTCGTGGGTGACATGGATTGCGGTGATGCCGAGGCGCCGCTGCAAGGCCCGGATCTCGTGGCGCACCGTCTGGCGTATGCGCGCGTCGAGGTTGGACAGGGGTTCGTCAAGTAGCAGTATCTCGGGATCGATTGCCAGCGCCCGGCCGAGCGCCACGCGCTGGCGCTGCCCGCCCGAGAGCGCAGTGACGTTGCGCTGGCCGAGCCCGTCGAGGCCGAGCATGGCGAGCAGCTCCGTCACCTTGGCGGCAATGGTCGACACGATCGAGGCGGCGCAGCTTGAGCCCGTAGCCGATATTTTGCGCCGACCGTCATGTGCGGCCAGAGCGCATAGGACTGGAAGACCATGGCCATGCCTCGGCGGTCGGGGGCAAGGCTCGTGATGTCGCGACCGCCGACCGTAAGCCGACCGCTTGCCGGTCGGAGAAAACCCGCGATAGCGCGAAGCAGCGTGGTCTTGCCGCATCCAGAGGCCCCGAGCAGCGCCACGAACTCGCCCGTGGCGACCGCCAGCGAGAGATCGTGCAGCACCTGTGTCGGCCCGTAGCGAACCGCCAGTCGGTCGATGTCCAGAAATGCCGCGTTGGCCATGTCGCATCGCCGCTGGCCCGGCGGCAGCTCCCGCCCGGGCTCATTCTTCGAACCGGCGCCTCCCTAGGGCCGGCTTGTGACAGATCGATGATAGTGGCGGAGAGTGGCCCTGCCGCCAAGCCCGAACAGCGGATAAAGGCGCATTGGTTGCGCGCCGTCAGGCGGCCGGCTGCAGCACCTCGTCGGCATAGGCGAAGAGCGCCGGCGTGCCGCCCGTGTGCAGGAAGACGACCTGGTCGTCACGACCGAGCCGGCCCTGGCGGACATCGTCGATGAGCGCCGCCATCGCCTTGGCGCTGTAGACCGGGTCGAGGATGATGCCTTCGGTGCGGGCGGTCAGCGCCAGGGCCTCGCGCGCGGCATCGGTGACGACGCCGTAGCGCTCGCCGATATAGGCGTCGGTGCTGTCGATATCGCTGGCGTCCACGGTGAGGTCGAGGCCCAGCCGGCCGGCCGTGACGGTGGCGATCCGCGCGATGTCCCAGGCCCGGTCGCTGCTCCATTTGATCGGTGCCACGCTGCGCAGGTGGATCTTGCGGCCGAGCGCCTTGAAGCCCAGCGCGAGCCCGGCGGGTGTCATGTTGGCACCGGACAAATAGAGGTGGCCGGGCGTCTGGCCGAGCGCAGTCAGCTGCTGGTCAAGCTCCAAGGCTGCGCCGACATAGCCGAGCGCACCCGTCGCCAGGTTCGCGGTCTCCATCGGTCCGACGACATGCGGCTTCTTGCCTTGGGCGCGCAGCGCATCGGCCTTGGCGTCGAGCAGCGGCTGGACCTTCTCGAGGCTGTCGAGATCGACCACCTCCACCTCGGCGCCGAGCAGCTGGTAGAGAAGGAAGTTGCCCTGCAGCTTCGGGCCCTTCTCGCCGTGCAGCAGCACCAGATGGATGTCCAGCCCGAGCTTCTTGGCGGCCGCCGTCATCTGCCGGCACCAGTTGGACTGGGTGTAGGCGCTGCCGATCACCGTGTCGCAGCCCTTGGCCAAAATCTCGGCGAAGACGAACTCGAGCTGGCGCGTCTTGTTGCCACCGAAAGCGAGGCCGGTGAGGTCGTCCCGCTTGATCCAGATCTCGGGGCCGCCCAAGGCCTCGCTCAGCCGCGGGGCCGGGTCGAGCGGGGTCGGCAGATGCGCCAGTGCGACGTGGGGCAGGGCATCGAGCCTGGCGCGGAGGTCGGCGGGGCGCATCGCGTCAGGCCGCCAAGGGCTTGGTCGTGGTGCGCAGCTCCTGGAAGTGGTCGCGCAGGTGCTCGGCCGCGCGCAAGGCCAGGGCGCAGACAGTGGGCGTCGGGTTGACCACGCCGCCGGTGGCGAAGACGCTGCCGTCGACGATGTAGAGATTGGGCACGTCCCAGCTCTGCTGCCAGCGATTGACCACCGAGGTCTCGGGATCGGCGCCCATCCGGCAGGTGCCGAGCAGGTGCCAGGCGGGGGTGCGGTAGACGCCGTTGGCGTCCTTGTAGTCGTTGAGCTTGTAGTCGACCGCGCCGGCGGCCTTGGCGATCTCCTCGAGCCGGTCGAGCTGGTAGCGCATCATCCGCTCGTCATTATCGCCCGGCACGTAGTGCAGCTTGGGCGCCGGGCGGCCCAGCTCGTCCTTCAGCGTGGCCGAGAGGGTGATGCGGTTCTCCGGATTGGGCAGGTCGTCGCCGATGGCGAAGACGCCGAAGCCGCGGTCGAACCGGCGCTTGAACCAGTCGTGGTGCGCCGCTCCCCACGGGGCCGCGGTCTGGGTGAGGAGGCCCAAAGCCTGGCTGCCGGCATGGCCGGTGGCCGCGCAATTGAAGTTGAAGCCGTTGACGAAGCCGCGGCTGGTATCGGTCTCGGCGAACTCCGAGCTGATCAGCGAGCCCGTGTACCCGGTATGGGTGTCGACGATCTCGTCGCCCCAGATATCGACCGAAGTCAGCGTGTGGTGCAGGAGATTGCGGCCGACCTGATCCGAGCTGTTCGCGAGATTGTCGGAAGCGAGCAGCAGCCAGGGCGTGCCGACGCCGTTGCAGGCCAGGACCACGACATCGGCCGTCTGCCGCAGCCGCTGGCCGCTTTGCCGGTCGAGATAGATGGCACCCGTGGCGCGCCCGTCCTTGCCGCGCTCGACCCGCTCGACCGCCGCATGAGTGCGCAGCCGCGTGCCGGCGGCGAGCGCCTTAGGCCAGACCGAGAGCGAGAACTTGCTCATCGAGTTGCGGGCACAGCCGGCGGCGCAGGCACCGCAGCCATTGCAGGCTGGCCTGCCGTCATAGTCTTCCGAGATGACGCCGGCGGGCAGCGTCCACCAGTGCCAGCCGAGCTTGTCGAAGGTGCGGGCCAGGGTCTGGCTCGACTTGCGCAGCGGCAAAGGCGGTGTCGGGTAGTCGCCTTGCGGCGGCATGGCCGGGTTGCCGGCGAGGCCGCTGACTCCGACCAGCCGATCGGCGCGATCGTAGTAGTCGGCAAGGTCCTCGTAGGTGATGGGCCAGTCCGGGGCGAGCCCGTGCTCGACGCCCTTGCGGAAATCGGACGGCCGGTAGCGGGGCCAGAGCGCGCCGTAGATGTTGGTCGAGCCGCCGACGGCGTTCCACATCAGCACGTTCGAGGCGTTGGTCTCGACCGGGTAGTCGTCCTGGTTCTTGCGGATGTTGGTGTTCGCGTTCCAGCGCTTCTGCTTCTGCCACTCCCAGTCGCGGCTGAAATGCGGGTGGTCCTCGGGCGCCGTCCAGCCGCCCTGCTCGAGGCAGACGACGTCGAGTCCGGCCTGGCTCAGGACCAGGCTGGTAATGGCGCCGGTGGCACCGGCACCGATCACGAGAACGTCGGCATGCTCGGTCTTGGCGCTATTGGCCATGGCGCAGCTCCTGGATGTCGAGGCCGCTGAGATCGACCCTCTTCACTTGGTCGGTCGGCACGTAATGGCCGCGGCCGTGGCTCGGCCGATCCTTCGCGACGTCGAAGCGGCGGATGCCGTAGCCCTTCGGCAGCGGGGCCGGGTTGTAGGCGAAGCCGAGGCTGCGGATCGTTTCCTGGACGAACGGGCTCTCGTAGTACGTGACGTAGGCGATGCTGCGGACGAGCGCGAAGAGCTGGGGCTGGCCGGCCTCGAAGCCGGCAACAATGCTGCGTTGCGCCTCGCCCGGTGCGGCGTCGCCGAGGCCGGCAAGCGCGTCGAGCACGGCGTCCAGCGTCTTCTCGCCCTCTTGGTCGAACAGGCGATCGGCGAGCTTGCCCTGGACACCGACGGTGGCGCCGCTCGGGAAGTCGTCGTCGCCGGGCAGCATGACCGCGATCAGCCTCTCGAGTGTCCTGGCTCGCTGCAAGGGTGCCTTCATCGCCGTCTTCTCCGATCTTCCGGCCGCATGGCCTGCTCTCCCCAGAGTCCTGTCGTTCAGCTCAAAGCCTGGCTTCGGTCGCCCGGTCGAAGAGCCTGATCCGGCTATTCGCGAAGCCCAGCGTGACCCGCTCGCCTACCGCCGGGGCGTCATCCGGCTCACATGCGGCCTTGACGCTGCGGCCCTCGATATCGACGTCGAGATAGGTCACCGGACCCACCGGCTCGACCAGAAAGACGCGGCCCTTGATCTGCTGCTCGCGCTCGCCGCCGAGCACCAGATCACTCGGCCGGATGCCAAGGATGGCGGGGATCGGTGTAGCGAGCTGCGTTAGTGACCTGGCGTCTATGGTCGAAAGGGGCAAGCGCAGCACTTGGCCGGCAAAGCGGCAGGCCAGCGCGCCCTCCTGGCGTCCAATCTCGACATCGAGGAAATTCATCCCTGGCGAGCCGATGAAAGAAGCGACGAAGAGATTCACCGGCTCCCGGTAGAGGTCCATTGGCGGCCCGATCTGCTGCAGCACGCCATCGCGCATCACCGCCATTCGATCGGAGAGCACCATGGCCTCCTCCTGGTCGTGGGTGACGAAGACGGTCGTCATCCCGAGCTCGCGCTGGATGCGCTTGATCTCGGTTCGGGTGCGCAACCGCAGGCCGGCATCGAGGTTCGACAAGGGCTCGTCCATCAGGAGGACGGCGGGGTTGCGGACGACGGCCCGGCCGACAGCGACGCGCTGGCGCTGGCCGCCGCTGAGCTCCGCGGGCCGGCGGTGGAGATACGGCTCGAGGCCGAGCATTTCGGCCGCGGCGCCCACCTGGCGGGCGATGGTTGCTGGGTCGACCTTCTGCTGCTTGAGGCCGAAGCTGATGTTGTCCTGGACGTCCATGTGCGGGTAGAGCGCGTAGTCCTGGAAGACCATGGCGACGTTGCGCTCGTGCGGCTCGAGCTCGGAAACGTCCTGGTCATCGAAGCGAATGCTGCCGCCACTCAGCCGCTCGAGGCCGGCGATGCAGGAAAGGGCCGTGCTCTTGCCGCAGCCGGAAGGGCCCAGCAGGGTGAGCAGCTCGCCATCGGGGATGCGGATGTCGAGGGCGTCGACCGCGCGCACGTCGCCATAGTCCTTGCACAGCCGCTCGATCGTGACGCGCGCCATCGTTAACCCTTCAACGAGCCGGAAAGCATGCCGCTGACCAAATAGCGCTGGAACACCAGGGCGAGCAGCACCGGCGGCAGGATGGCGAGCACGCTCGCCGCAAACATGGGACCGTAATCGTAGAAGCGGAGCTGAACCAGAAAGCCCGCGATGATAACGGGGATGGTCTGCGATTGCGGCGTGCTGGTGAGGATGAGCGCGAAGATGAACTCGTTCCAGCTCACCAGGAAGCAGAAGATGCCAGCTGCCACCAGCCCCGGCCGGGCCACCGGCAGGATGATCTTGCGGATCGCCTGAAACCGCGTGCAGCCGTCCACTAGGGCGGCACGCTCGAGATTGGGCGGCAGGCCCTCGAAGTAGCCCTTCATGATCCAGGTCGAGAGCGGCAGGATGAGGCTGCAGTAGGCGATGACCAGCGCCGTTCGCGTGTCGATCAGGTCGAATGTGCGGAAGATGATGAAGAAGGGCAAGATCAAGGCCAGGCTCGGTGTCATCCGGGTCATCATCAAGGCCCAAAGCGAGCCGGTCATGAACTTGCCGCGGCCGTGCCGCGCATAGGCGTAGCCGGCCAGCGAGCCGATCGCCACGTTGATGACGGTGACCGCACTGGCGACAACGAAGCTGTTCCAGATCGAGAACGGCACGCGGGTCGCCTGGACGCTCGACTGACCGTCCACGGCACCGCCGGGGAACAGGACGTAGCGGTAGTTCTCTAGGGTCAGTGCCTGGGGGATCACCGTGGGCGGCGTGCGGACCAGGTCGACCGATGGCGAGAGGCTCATGATCACGAGCCAGAGAAACGGGCCCGCGGACCACACGAAGATGGCGACCACTCCAATCACGAGACCGATGCCGCCGAGCAGCCGCCGCTGCCGGCCACCGAGCGTGGTCCGCCGGCTGATCTGCTGACCCAGCGCGGCGAAGCGGCCACGCACCGCAGCACCATGTGCCTCGAGCCGGATGACCAACTCGTCAGCGAGCGAGCCCGGACCGACAGCACTGCCATCGGCCGCCAGTGTCGGCTGCAATGGCCGGCCCTGCCCTACCGTCGGGAAGAACAGCTTGAGGTAGACGAAGGCCAGAACGAGGCAAAGGATGGTGAGGACGTAGAGGATCGCCGCTCCCTCGCCGAAGCGGAAGAACTGGAAGGCGTAGGCGTAGCCCATCCACGAGAAGACGGTCGTGGCGCTGCCGGGCCCGCCCTTGGTGATCGTCCAGAAAAGATCGAAAGCCATGATCGAGTTGATGCTGGTCAGGATCAAGACGAGCAGCAGCATCGGCCTGAGCCAGGGCAGGGTGATCTTGGTAAATCGAGCCCAGGGGCCGGCGCCATCGATCCGGGCGGCGCGGTGCAGGTTTTCCGGCATCGACTGCAGGCCGGCGAGAATCAGCAGCGATGCCAGTGGCGCCTGGTTCCAGATGTGCACGAGCGCAACAAGATTGAGCGCGGTCCAGCCGTCGGCGAGCCAGGCGATGGGCTGGTCGATCAGCCCGAGGTCGAAGAGGATGCCGTTGAAGGTGCCGTAGTTGCCGTTCAGCATCCAAGACCAGAGAATGCCAACGGCAACCGGCGACATGGCCCAAGGTACCAGGACGAGGCTGCGCAGGATGCCGCGGCCCCAAAAGCGCCTGTTGAGCACCAGCGCCATCGCCATGCCCAGCGCCAGCCCGCCGCCCACGGTGACGACGGCGAAATAGAGGGTCCGCCCCATCGCCTCGATGAAGTCCGGGTTCGGCAGGATCTCGAGGTAGTTCTGCAGGCCGACGAAGATCCATTGCTGCGTCAGCATGTTGATGCGGTGCAGGCTCAAGGTCAGCGAGTAGACCAGCGGGATGCCGATCACCAGAAAGACGATGATCAGCGTCGGCAGGGTCAGCAGGATCGGCAGGCGTAGCGATTCGACGCTGCTACGCTTGGCCGATCGGGAGCTCCGGCGTGCATCGCTGATGGACGTTGTGCTCATCGATTTCCGCGGGCGAGACGCTGTTGGTCCGGTTGGCGCCGATCGGCGCGGCGCCGCCGGTCAACCCGACCGGCGGCGCCAGCTCAAGCGTCTACTCGGGATAGAGCGCCTTCAGCTCGACCGCCTTGGCCTGGAGCTTGTCGATCAGCTCGTCGGTCTCCTGGGCGCCACGGATGTAGTCCTGGACCTCGCCCATCATGTACCAATCCCATTCCGGGAACCACATGGTCTTGGCGACGTCGCGGGTGGTGGCAGTCTCCTGCTGAGTGGCTGACACTTCCATGTCCTTCCACTGGCTGAAGGCCTCCTGCACCTCGGGCGAGTTGATCACCTCCTTGTGCGGGGTGCCGAGACCGAACTCGAGCGCCCAGCGGGTGGCGACGTAGTAGTTGCCGTCCTTGGCCTTGCCGCCGAAGAACTGCTGCAGGTTCCAGGCGCGCTCGAGGTCGACGGGCTCCTTGCCCATCAGGTAGAGCGCGGTCCAGATGAAGGTCGAGCGCGTCTGGCCCGGCATGATCGCATTGATGCAGTCGCCGGCGAACTGCGACAGCTCCGGATCGTTGAACACCTTCTGATCGTATTCGTGCACCACCATGTAGGTGTGGTTGCCGGTGGCGAAGGCGGGCACGCCCTCCTGGTCGAGCGTGAAGATGTCGCCCGGCACCATCTCCTCCTCATAGAGGGTGCGGTGCATCTCCAGCACGCCGCGGAAAGAGTCGTCGAACACCGGGTCGAAACTGGCGTCGAAGACCTCCGCACCTTCGGAGTACCAGATCGAGAACAGGCTCCAGCTCAGGCTCGCCCACTGCCTCTGCCAGGCGCTCATGTAGGGATATTCGGCGATGCCGTCGGCCTTGAGCTTGCGGCACTGTTCGAGGAATTCCTCCCAGGTCGCGGGCGGCTCGAGCCCGGCGGCGTCGAGATGGCGGGCGTTGCAGACAAAGGAATTGAAGCCGGTGTAGTAGGGCAGGCCGCCGAGCTTGCCGTCGGGCAGCGACATGTTGTGGACGTTGATGTCGAACATGCCGGCCTTGATTTCCGGCACGCCCGGCAAATCCTCGATGTCACGCACCCAGTTGGCGCGCCACCAGCGGACCAGGCGATCCTCCTCCGAATACATCATGTCGATCTTCTGGCCGCCGATCAGCTTGGTCTCGACCACCGCGTGATACTCGCCGGGCACCAGCTCGTAATTGACGTTCTCGTCGTAGAGATCGCGGAAGATATTGACGTTCTCCTCGACGATCTGCGGGTTGTACTGCCAGCCGACGAAGCTGAGCGGCGGCTTGTCCTGGGCCAGCGCCAGCCGCCCGGCACCGGGCAGGGCCAGCGCCGCGGCGCCGGCCAGGCCGCCACCGAGCACGGCGCGACGCCGCATCAGGTAGTTGCGCAGCTTGCGCTGCCGGATCTCGAGATTGCTCGCAGGTCGACGCAGCTCGGGCATGAGGGCTTCCTTCCCTTGGGTGGCACTTTGCGCTGCCGGGCAGCGCGCGCTTCTCTCTTCGACCGACCGTGCTAGCCTTCGGCAGCGACATCGAGGCGCTGCGGGCCGGCCCGGCCCGACAGGTGATTTTCACGCTCCGTTTCGTATCGTAAGCACGACTTGCCTATAGGAAACAAGGAAAATCAGAGCGTTCAGCGCCACTCATCGGGGGCAACTCGACAGTGCTGGCGGAGGGGGAGGACGCCGCGGCATCAGCCCCTCGCGGCCGAGGCGTCAAACGCCGTGGCGTCAACTCGGGTCGAGCTTGATCGCGATGCCGCGGACAGTCGTGCACGTGTAGGTGAAGGCGTTGTAGATCGGGATGAAGCCGTAGAGCGAGGTCTCGATCGACGCGTTGATGATGGCATCGCCGCCGACCGATGCCAGCGCGTTCTCCATTGCCTTGCTGGCGGTGGAATCACCCCATGGCGCCACGCCGAGCGCAAAGTAGCGGCAGGCCTCGCCCTGGACCGAGCCCAGCTCCTGATAGGTCCGGGCCTCGCTGATGATCGCGCCGACATTGGCGCTGGGAGTCGTCATCATGCCGACCTGCCCGACCGACGTGCAGCCGGCGAGGATGAGCCCCACGGCCGCCGTAATGACAGAGGTGCGCACGCTTTCTCTCCTGGGTTCTTGGCCGCCCGCCACTGGCGCGGCGCGAACGGCGACCACGATGGGTGCGCTTTCGAGCCGACCTGCGCATTGACGCAGATCAAACCCTCGCCCGTGGGCTAGCCGGCCGGTTGGAGCGGAGGCACGCCGCCTGGTGCCGGGGCGTCGTGCTGCTCCTTCGGCGGTGCTGCGGCGGCCTCTGGCGGCAGGTCGGTGAAGAGCTCGCGAACGCTGCGCCGCAGGCAGGCGCCGGTGAGCTGCTGCTGCAGCGAGGTGGCCGGCGCCTTGCCGTCGAGCAGGCGCGTGGTCTCCTCGTCGGTGAGCTTGAGGTAGCCGGCGAGCTCGGTCTCGCTCACGCCGCCCTGCTCGAGCGCTGCCCGCAGGTCAATGCCGTAGCGCGGCTTGTCCTCGTCGATCTTGAAGAAATTGCTGCCGACCTCGGACATCCGGGCGTAGGCCCGCTCGGAGAGCAGGCCAGAGATGATGCCGACGAACGAGAGCACGAAGGGGTTGAGCGGCTCCGAGGCGCCGCCGGCAGTGAGCGTGAGCTGCCCCGCCTTGACGAAGACGAAGATGATGAACGCGCTCATCGCACCGACGAACGGCAGGATGAGAAAGCGTCTAAAGGTGAAGCCGCTGTCCTTCTTGATGAACGACCAGGTCATGGTGATGACGCTGCCGAGCATCCCCATCACGATGGTCAGCTGGAGGACGAGTATCTGCGGCGGCTCCTTCAGAAACTCCTTGTAGTAGAGCGCGCTGAAGAAGGCATAGGTGTCGAAAAATGCGGCGAGAGGCTCCGCTTCCCGGGCCTTCGTGATCTGCGCCTGGAAGTTCGCGTTGATTCGCTCGAGCTCCTGGTAGTAACCGGCATCGAGCGCATCGAGGTCGCTGCGGAGCGTCGCGAACTCGTTGACCAGGGTGCAGAGCGAGACCCCGGGCGAGAGCTGGAAGTCGGCGCAGTTGCTGCTCGCGACGATGTAGTCCTCGGACTGCTCGAACTCGTAGGGCGCGAGCTGCGAGTCCGGTGCGATGTGCCGCTGGATCTGGCTCATCTTGGCATCGAGCAGACCGACCAGCCGTGCCTGCTCATCGTTGTAGCGCATGTTCAGCGGGTCGTGGTTCTGCGCGTAGATGGTGTTGGTGCTCTCGAGGTAGCGATTGTAGGAACGCTCGACATCGGCGAACGTGATGCTCTCGTTGTCCTCGCGCATGTCATCGCGAACCTGGATCGCGGAGAGCGAGCCGACCACCAGCCAGACGGTGAAGGCGTAGAGCACGATCAAATAGAGGCCGCCGAGAAGCGTCCCGAGCAGGCTCTGCAGCCCGCCGGACACGCGGCGCAGGAGTGGCGGTCGGCTCGGCATGGCGGCGGCCTAAAGCGCCGCCGCGCCGCGACACGGCGCAGCACCGATGGCGATGCCGGATTCGTGGACCAGCCGGGCAAATCTCATGGCGCTCTCGACATGGCGTGAGGCGTTCGTGCCACCCCGCAAAAACGCCATGGCTGGGAAACTAGCAGATCAACGCCCTGCTGGCGAGCGACGGGTGTCGCCCTCAGCGTATCCTGAGCCCGGTCTTCGGATCGAAGAGATAAAGATGCTCGGGATCGATCGCGATGCTGCAGGTGCTGCCAGACTCGACGCCGCGGGCGTTGCGGGCCTCGGCGATCATTCGCTGGCCGCCCCTAGTGACCAGATGCACGTAGGAGATGCCGCCCAGATGCTCGATCAGGTCGAGGGTCACCGCATCGCCCTCGACCAGCTCCATGTGCTCGGGCCGCATGCCTACCTGCACCTTGCCGCCGTTCAGCCGCACATTGGTGGGGATGACCATGCCGCCGAGGTCGGGCACGCTGACGCCACCTTCGGCCGCCACGGCATCGAGAAAGTTCATCCGCGGGCTGCCGATGAAGCCCGCGACGAAGACGTTGTCGGGGTCGTCGTAGAGGGTCAGCGGGGCGCCCACCTGCTCGATCTGTCCGGCCCGCAGCACCACGATCTTGTCGGCCAGGGTCATGGCCTCGATCTGGTCGTGGGTGACGTAGATCATCGTCGCCCCGATCTCCTGGTGCAGGCGCGCGATCTCGACGCGCATGTCGACCCTGAGCTCGGCGTCGAGGTTGGAGAGCGGCTCGTCGAAGAGAAAGACCTCGGGCCCGCGGACGATGGCGCGGCCGATCGCGACGCGTTGCCGTTGGCCGCCGGAGAGCGCCTTGGGCTTGCGCTCGAGATAGGGCTCGAGCTTGAGGATGCCGGCGGCCTCCGCCACCTTGCGCTTGATCTCGTCTTTCGGGACTTTGTTCATGCGCAGGCCGAAGCCCATGTTCTCGGCGACGGTCATGTGCGGGTAGAGGGCGTAGGTCTGAAAGACCATGGCCACGCCCCGGTCCGAGGGATCGAGCGTCGTCACGTCGCGGCTGCCGATGGCGATGCGCCCGGCGGTCGTCTTCTCGAGCCCGGCGATCATTCGCAGAAGCGTGGACTTGCCGCAGCCCGAGGGGCCGACGAAGACGCAGAACTCGCCGTTCTCGATGGTGAGATCGACGCCATGGATGACGGCCGTCTCGCCGAAGCTCTTGCGGACGTCGTGCAGCGCTACACCGGACATCGCAGGTGCTCCTTCCCCGGATGGTGAGGGCATCGCTCGACGGAGCGCCGGGCGGCCATGGCCCACGCCGTCGAAGTATCGGCGCCGGGCGCGTTGCGGCAGCCATCGCAGTGCCTTGCCGGCAGCGCAGTCGCTGAGTCCGGAATGGGCCGTCCTCCCTCAACCGATCGGCGTGACCCGCCAATTCCTTTTCTCTCGGTTGACAGGGTTATGTCGTCCGCACATTGTTTTCAACAAGCAATACGCAGGCTCCGACAAGGGAGCGAACAGGGAGACTTCGCATGATCGACAAGCATGGCATGACCCTGGCCACCGTGCTGGCCGGGGCGCTGCTGGCAGGCTCGGCTATGGCGCAGCAGCGGGAGCTGGTGATCAACACCGACACGTCCGACCCGGCGCCGAAGGCCGCGTTCGAGCAGCTGATCGCCGACTTCGAGGCGGCCAATCCCGACATCAGCGTGACGTGGAACATCTTCGACCACGAAGGCTACAAGACCTCGATCCGCAACTTCCTGACGGCCGACGCGCCCGACCTGGTGAACTGGTACGCCGGCAATCGGATGGCGCCCTTCGTCGAGGCCGGCATGTTCGAGGACATCTCCGACCTGTGGGCCGCCGAGGGCATGAACGAGACGCTGAAGTCCGCCGAAGCGTCGATGACCATCGACGGCAAGCAGTGGGGTGTTCCCTACACGTATTACCAGTGGGGCATCTACTACAACAAGTCGCTGTTCGAGGAGCACGGCGTCGCCATTCCGACGACCTGGAACGAGTTCCTCGCCGCTTGCGAGGTTTTCAAGGCGGCCGAGATCGACTGCACGACGACGGGCACCAAGGCGCTTTGGCCGGCCGGCGGCTGGTTCGACTACATGAACCTGCGGACCAACGGCTACGAGTTCCACATGGACCTCACCTCGGGCAAGGTGCCGTGGACCGACGAGCGGGTGCGAAACACCTTCGCCGAGTGGGCCAAGCTGATCGAGGGCGGTTACGTCACCGCCAACCACACGGCGATCGACTGGCAGGACGCGCTGCCGCTCCTGGCCCAGGGCAAGGCCGCAACCTACCTGATCGGCAACTTCGCCGTTGCGCCGCTCAAGGATGCGGGGATGACCGACGACACGTTGGGATTCTTCGCCTTCCCGGAGATCACGCCCGACATTCCCCGCGCCGAGGACGCGCCGACCGACACCATCCACATCGCCTCGGCCGCTGAGAACAAGGAGGATGCGCGCACTTTCCTGGCGTTCCTCGCCCAGGCCGACACCCAGACGAAGATCAACGAGACCCTGCTGCAGCTGCCGGTCAACAACGAATCCTCGGTGCCGGCTGACCCGTTCCTCGAGCAGGGCTTCGAGCTGTTGTCGACCTCCTATGCACTGGCCCAGTTCTTCGATCGTGACGCGTCGCCGGAGATGGCCAAGGCCGGGATGGAGGGCTTCCAGGAGTTCATGGTCAAACCCGACAATCTCGACCGAATCCTCGACCGCCTCGAGAAGGTGAGGCAGCGCATCTACAAGTAGCGCGGTCGCCCGCACCGGGCCGGAGCCTCCGGCCCGGTCGACCGCCGCCCGGGAGACGCGACTTGTCGATCGCCGTGCCCCAAGCCGCTGCCCAGCGCAGCTGGTGGAAGCAGAATCAGCAGAGCCTCGCACCCTGGCTGTTCCTGGCGCCGGGCGCGCTGATGTTCGCCGTCTACGTCATCTGGCCGATCTTCGATTCGCTCTGGCTCAGCCTCTACGACTGGGACGGGTTGGGCGAGGCGACCTGGGTGGGCATGGGCAATTTCGTCGAGCTCTTCGACGACGACGCCTTCTACACCTCGCTCTACAACAACATCCTCTGGCTCGTGCTGTACATGCTGGCAGTGCCGGCCGGCCTCTTCATCGCGATCTTCCTCAACCAGACGGTCACCGGCATCCGCATCTACAAGTCGCTGTTCTTCTTCCCGTTCGTCATCAGCCAGGTCGTCGTGGGTCTCATCTTCTCCTGGTTCTACGCGCCGAATTTCGGGCTCTTCTACCTGCTGATCGAGTGGCTGACCGGGACGGGCGTGGCCGTCCTCGCCGACGAGCGCTACGTCACCTTCGGCATCATCGCTGCCGGCCTCTGGCCGCAGATCGCCTATTGCATGATCCTGTACTTGACCGGGCTGAACAACGTGGCGCCGGAGCAGATCGAGGCGGCGAGGCTCGATGGCGCGCGCGGCTGGCGGATGCTCCGCCACGTAATCCTGCCGCAGGTGCGCCCTGCCACCTTCATCGCCGTCGTCGTCACGGTGATCGGTGCCTTGCGCTCCTTCGACCTCGTCTCGATCATGACCGATGGCGGGCCCTACGGCTCGTCCCGGGTGCTCAGCTTCTACATGTACGAGACGGCGCTCTCGGAATACGGCTACCGCATGGGCTACGGGGCGGCGATCGCAGTGATCTTGTTCCTCATCATGATGGTCTTCATCTCCGGCTTCATCTGGAAGATGGTCCGGGACGAGAAGGAGGGGTACTGACCATGTTCCCTCGCCCGATCGAGGAGACCTCGGCCAGCACCCAGCTGCTCTACAAGATCGCCCTGCCGATAGCGCTCCTGCTTTGGTTGCTGCCGCTGCTCGGCGTGGCGATGACCTCGTTGAAGCCGTCGAGCGACCTCGCCGCCGGCAACTATTTCGGCCCGCCGAGCTACCTGGCGTTCAGCAACTATCTCGACGTCTTCCGTAACTCGCCCATTGCCAGCTACATCTTGAACTCGTTCAAGGTGACCATCCCGACGGTGATCGGCACCGTGGCGCTGGCGACGATGACCGGCTTCGCGCTCGGCATCTACAAATTCCGCGCCAACCTGCTGGTCTTCTTCATCTTCGTCGCCGGCAACTTCGTGCCCTTCCAGATCTTGATGGTGCCGGTCCGCAACCTGACCCTCGATCTCGGGCTCTACAACACGACCGCCGGCCTGGCCCTCTTCCACATCGCGTTCCAGACCGGCTTCTGCACGCTCTTCATGCGCAACTTCATCCGGGCACTGCCGCGCGAGCTCATCGAGGCGGCGCGCGTCGAGGGCGTGTCGGAGATCCGTATCTTCTGGTTCGTCGTGCTGCCGCTGATGCGCCCGGCGATCGCAGCACTCGCGGTCCTCGTCTTCACCTTCATCTGGAACGACTATTTCTGGGCCACGGTCTTGACCCAGGGCGCCGACACCCAGCCCGTCACCGCCGGCCTCTACTCGCTCAACGGCCAATGGGTGGCGCAGTGGCAGCTGGTCTCCGCGGGCTCGATCGTCGCCGCCATGCCGCCGGTCATCATGTTCTTCTTGATGCAGCGCCACTTCATCGCCGGCCTGACCTTGGGCGCGGTCAAGTAGTGATCCGGACCTGGCGGCTCGACGATAGCCGGCAGACTCTGGTCCTCGCGGCACGGCGAATGCGCCTGCCGGAGGTCGTCTACTGGGGTGCCCGGCTGCCGGACGGCGAGGACCTGGCGGTGCTGCAGCAGGCCCATGCCATCGACGTCACCGGCGGCATGCTCGATGCCAACCCCGACCTCTCGCTCTGCCCGGAAGCGATCCGCAGCTTTCCGGGCCAGCCGGGGCTGGTGCTGCGGGTGCCGGACGGCGCACCCATCCTGCCCAAGTTCCGCTTCGAGAGCGTTGAAGCGGGCGCGGAAGATTTGCTGCTGCGCTACCGCGACGCCGGCCACGGGCTGACCTACCAAGCCAAGATCGCCATCGATCCCACGACCCACATCCTCGCCTTGAGCGCATCGCTCGATGCCGACATGCCGGTGTATCTCGAGTGGCTCGCCGCGCCCGTCCTTCCGGCACCGCAGCTCGCCGACGAGATGATCGACTTCGCCGGTCGCTGGTGCGGTGAGCTCCAGCCGAGCGTCACCCCTTGGTCGGCCGGCAGCCGCTGCCGTGAGAGCCGCACCGGACGGAGCGGCCACGAGCACTTCCCGGGGCTGATCCTGCCGCTGCGCGGCGCCACCAACACCAGGGGCGAGGCCTACGCCTTCCACTACGGCTGGTCCGGTGGCCATCGGATGATCGCCGAGGAGCTGCCTGACGGCCGCCGCCAGATCCAGTTCGGGCACGCCAGCCGGACGGAGCCGGGCCCCGCCACCAGCTTCGCCACGGCGACGCTCTTCGCCACCTACTCGGGCGAGGGGATCAACGGCTGTGCGGTCGCCTTCCAGCGGCATCTGCGCGACCGCATCGTCACCTTCCCACGACCCGATCGCCCGCGGCCGGTGCATTACAATTGCTGGGAGGCGGTTTATTTCGACCACGACCTGCCGATCCTGAAGGACATCGCCGAGCGGGCCGCGGCCTTGGGCGCCGAGCGGTTCGTCCTGGATGACGGCTGGTTTGGCGAGCGCGACGACGATACCCGCTCGCTCGGCGACTGGCAGATCGATCCGCGCAAATACCCGGACGGGCTCGGGCCGCTGATCGACCACGTCCGCGGATTAGCGCATGACCTTCGGCATCTGGCTCGAGCCCGAGATGATCAATCCGGAGTCCGACGCCTTTCGCGCCCATCCCGAGTGGGCGCTGGGGCCGGGCGACCAGATCCTCGGCCGCCACCAGATGGTGCTCGACATGACGCAGCCGGCGGTTGCGGCTTTCCTCCTCGAGCGCATTGGCAGGCTGCTGCGCGATCACGCCATCGACTACGTCAAGTGGGATCACAACCGTGTCCTGCCGATGCCCGATGCCGCGCAGGCGCGCGCCAGCTACGCGCTCCTCGACCAGCTCCGCCGGGACTTCCCGCATGTCGAGATCGAGAGCTGTGCGTCGGGTGGCGGGCGGATCGATTTCGGCATCATGCGATGGACGCAGCGGGTCTGGCTCTCAGACAGCAACGACGCCATCGAGCGGCTGCGCATCCAGCACGACGCGGCGCTGTTCCTGCCGGCCGCCGTCACCGGCAGCCATGTCGGGCCACGGCGCTGCCACACCTCGGGCCGGGTGATCGACATGGCCATGCGCGCATGGGTGGCGGCGCAGCGGCACTTGGGCTTCGAGATGGACCCGCGCGAGCTGACCGAGGCGGAGACCGCGAGCCTCATGCGCGTCACTGCCTGGTGGAAGGCCAACCGAGACTGGCTCATGCGGGCCGACATCCTCCGCCTCGACAGCCCTGACCCCGCAGTACTCGCCGAGCAGCAGCAGGCGGCGGACGGCTCGCGCTTCGTCGTCTTCGCCGGCAAGGCGGGCACCTCGGCGCAGATCGCGCCACGGCCGCTCCGCCTCACCCGGCTCGATCCCGAGGCACGCTACCGGGTGGCGCTCGCCAACCGGGACGACGTGGCGAAGCTGTCGCGCGGCACGCCGGCCCTGAAGCATGGCCCGATCGAGGTCTCGGGCCAGTACCTCATGCAGCACGGCCTGACGCTGCCCTGGTCCTTCCCGGCCACGATCTGGGTGATCGAGGGCACACGGCTGGCCTGACCCCAACCATGGCCCCCATTCCTGGAGAGAACCACCCATGACTGAAACGACAGCCTATCCGGCGATCTTCCCCGATCTTGAGGGCGCTTCCGTGTTCATCACCGGCGGCGGGTCGGGGATCGGTGCCAGCCTGACCGAGGGCTTCCTGCGGCAAGGGGCCAAGGTCGCCTTCGTCCAGCGCTCGGACGCCAGCGCGTTTGCCGACGAGATGGCGGCGGCGACCGGCAACCGCCCGCTGTTCATGCCCTGCGACATCACCGACGTGACGGCGTTGCAAGGGTCCATCGCGACGGCCGCCGAGCGGCATGGGCCGGTCACCGTCCTGGTCAACAATGCCGCCAACGACAAGCGGCATCTGACCGAGGAGGTGACCGAGGAATTCTGGGACTGGAGCCAGGCGATCAACCTCAAGTCCTACTTCTTCGCCTGCCAGGCCGTCGTCGCGGGCATGCGCGAGGCCGGCGGCGGGTCGATCATCAATTTCAGCTCGATCAGCTACATGATGGGCAATGCCGGCTACCCGGCCTACACGGCGGCCAATTCCGGCATCAATGGGCTGACCCGGAGTCTCGCGCGCGAGTTCGGCCCCGACCGGATCCGGGTCAATGCGCTGGCGCCCGGCTGGGTGATGACGCAGAAGCAGAAGGACATGTGGGTCACCCCCGAGGCGCTGGCCGGGCATCTGGAGCGGCAGTGCCTCAAGGACACGCTCGCGCCAGAGGACATGATAGGCGGCGTCCTCTTCCTGGCCTCGTCGGCGTCAAAGATGATGACCGGGCAGGCGCTGGTGATCGACGGCGGTGTGGTGGTGACGGGATGAGGTGCCATGGATTTGGCCGCTTGATGAACCCGCCAACTCAATTTGCGCATTGCCGACCCTTGCGCATTGGCAACATCCGGCGCCCGGCCGGGTCGCGCTTCGCAAACCCTCCCGGCCGGGGCCGTGGTGCGTTTTCAGGCCCGGACGCGTTCGATCGTCACGGGCACGGGCCGGCAGACCGTGTTGCACACGGGCGAATGGCCCTTGGCGAACGTCATCAGGTCGTCGAGCTCGGCTTCGGAGCAATCGGCCTCGACCTGCATGCGGATCGTGATCTGCTCGTAGCCTGGTGAGACGGTGTCATCGAGTGCCAAGAGCCCGCGCAGATCGATGTCGCCTGCGAGTTCGGTCGAGAGGCTCTTGATCGTGATCCCGCGCGCCATCGCGTGCAGCACGAAGGTCGTCGTCACGCAGCCGGCCAGCGCATGCAGCAGGAACTCCACCGGATTGGCGCCCTCATTGTTGCCGAGCAGGACAGGCGGTTCGCCATTGGTGAACACGTAGGGTTGGCTTCGCGAGGTGTCTTCCCGGCCAGCGCCGAAGAATCCCTGGATCGTCGAGCGGTTCTCGCCGCCGCTGACCCACGCATTGTTGGCGCGGAACTGGAACCGCGCGAGGCTCTTGTCGGCCTTGAGCGCGGCGATGGTTTCCATGGCGGCCCCGACATCGAGGCCGTTGATCACCTGCGCGGTGGCTTCGGGCTCGCGCGTGGTGGTCATCGTGGTCATCTCGAGTACTCCCTCATCTTCTTGGTGCCCTGCCGGGTCGGCATGGGCGATGAGGAAAAGCTACGGCTGGACAGGCGACGATTTCAGCGCGATTTCTGCCAGGATCGTTCCGTTCATGCCAATAACGCGGAGGCGACATGCAGCACGACTCCGGAAAGCCGATCGAGGCTCTCATCCTGGCATTGCCCGAGACCGCAGGGTCGGCGCTGTACGGCATGGTCGACGTCCTGGCCGCGACCGGGACGCTCTGGCGCGAACTTTCCGGCGATGGGCCCGGCCACCGCCTGATCGAGCCTCGTATCGTCTCGACGTCGCGCGAGCCGTTCCGGTGCGGCAACGCCATTCCGGTCAGTCCTGATCTCACGATCGACGATGCGCCGACGCCCGAGATCCTCATCCTGCCCGAGCTATGGCTCGCCCCGACGGACGACCTGCGGGATCGCTATGACGACCTCAAGCAGTGGATCAGGGCGTGCTACCAGCGGCGTTGCGTCATCTACACGGCATGCTCCGGATCGATTCTGCTTGCCGCCACCGGTCTGCTCGATGGGGCGAGCGCCACCTCCCACTGGGGCTATCAGGACCTTTTCGCGCGCAGCTTTCCAAAGGTGCGCTTCGATCCCGGGCCCAACCTGATCGTCGCCGATGCGGCAGGGCGCATCATCACCGCTGGCGGCACGACCTCCTGGCACGATCTCGCCCTGCACATCATCGCCCGGCATTGCAGCCCAGGCGAGGCCGTGCGCATCGCCAAGGTCTATCTCTTGAAGTGGCACGCCGAGGGGCAGCTCCCCTACCAGAACCTCGTCCGGCGCCAGCCGCATGCCGATTCCGTGGTCCGCTTCGCCGAGAACTGGCTTGCCGAGAATTTTCGCAGCGAGTTCGCCGTAGCCGAGACGGTTCTGGCGAGCGGCATCCCCGAGCGCAGTCTCAAGCGGCGATTCAAGGTGGCGACCGGTGCGACGCTGATAGGGTACGTGCAGAATCTGCGGATCGAGGAAGCCAAGCGGCAGCTCGAGACGACGGCACTCCCTGCCGACGAGATTGCAGCCGAGATCGGCTACGACAATCCTGCCTTCTTCCGACGCTTGTTCAAGCGCTGCACCGGGCTGACGCCCGGAGCCTATCGCCGGATGTTCCGCCCTGTCACCGACGGCAGGGTCGCGGCAGTGGGCGGGCTCGAGCACAGATGGCGCGAAGCCGCGGTCGGCGAAGCCATCGCCTAGACGGACCGGACTTCAGGAGTGTCCTCAGTGCCGGTCAGGAGAGCAGCCAGCCGCCGTCCACGTCCACGGTCGTTCCGGTGACGAAGTCGTTCTGCACGACGAAGAGAATGCCCTGCGCCACCTCGTCCGGCGTGCCGGCGCGAGGAATGAGGTTCTTGGCCGAGCGCTGCTTGTAGATCTCGTCGCGACCCTTGGTGTCGAGCGGCACCATCGGCGTGTCGATCAAGCCGGGTGAGACGACGTTGATGCGGCGCGGGGCGATCTCCGGCGCCACCGCTCGAACCAGCGCCTCGACGGCACCGCCGACCGAGCCCAGCGACACCTGACCCGGCAGCGTCTTGCGCGCCGGCGCACCGCTGACCAGCACGATCGTGCCGTCCTCGCTCAGATGCTGCGTGCCGAAACGGACGACGTTGGCATAGCCCCAGAGCTTGTCGAACGAGGCTTGGTAGCCGTCCATGTCCATCTCGAGGAAGGGGCCAATGGCTCGGCCGCCGCCGGTGGCAGCACTGATCAGGATGTCGAAGGGCGCGCATTTCGCGAACAGCGCCTGCAGTGCTGCGCGGTCCCTTACGTCGCACTTCTCGAGCGTGATCCCTTTTGGCAGGTCACCCGCCTTCTCCGGATTGCGGCTGATCGCCACCACCTCGGCACCCAGCGCGGCCAGCTGCTTGGCAGCGGCGAGACCGATTCCCGAGGTGCCGCCGAACACGATCGCTTTCTTGCCCTTGACGTCCATGGCTTGCGTTCTCTCAACCGAAGAAATGACCGTTAGCGGCCGGGACCGATGCCCTTAGGCCAGATGGGCCCGTAGTTGAAGCCCCAAAGCGGCGCGCGTCGTTCGATCTGGGCCTTGACCGTCCGGCTCGGCTTGCGCGAGACCGTCCGCTCCGGCAGGTAGGCGCATGACCAACCGCAAGCGCACGCTGGGCGTCTGCTACTACCCCGAGCACTGGCCGGAAGAGCAGTGGGCGGACGATGCCGCGCGCATGGCGGCGCTCGGCCTGACCTGGGTGCGAATCGGCGAGTTCGCCTGGAGCCGGCTGGAGCCCCAGCCCGGTGACCTCCGCTTCGATTGGCTCGACCGCGCCATCGAGATCTTGGGCAAGGCCGGGCTGAGGGTCGTGCTCGGCACGCCGACAGCGACCCCGCCGCGCTGGGTCCTGACCCGCCACCCCGACATGCTGGCCCTGGACCCGGACGGCCGGCCCAGGCGTTTCGGCTCGCGCCGCCACTACTGCTTCAGCCACCGGGGCTACCGCGACGAGTGCGCGCGGATCGTGGGCCTCCTGGCCAAGCGGTACGGCCGGAACCCGCACATCGCGGCCTGGCAGACCGACAACGAATACGGCTGCCACGATACCACGCTCAGCTACTCGCCGGCGGCGGCCGCCGCCTTCCGCGACTGGCTGGCGCAGAAGTACCAGTCGCCGGACGCGCTCAATCGGGCCTGGGGCAACGTCTTCTGGTCGATGGACTATGCCGGCTTCGACGAGATTGAGTTGCCGAACCTGACGGTGACCGAGCCCAACCCGGCGCATGCCATGGATTTCCGCCGGTTTGCCTCCGATGAGGTGGTGAGCTTCAACCGCCTGCAGGTCGACATCATCCGCCGGCATTCCGGCGCACCGATCGCCCACAACTACATGGGCCGGATCGTCGCGTTCGACCATTTCGCCGTCGGCGCCGATCTCGACATCGCGTCCTGGGACTCCTACCCGCTGGGGTTCCTGGCCGACCGGCTGGAGGCGACCCCGGACCACAAGCGGCGCTACCTGCGGCAGGGCGACCCGGACTTCCAGGCGTTCCACCATGACCTTTACCGCGCTGTCGGGCGTGGCCGCTGGTGGGTCATGGAGCAGCAGCCGGGGCCGGTGAACTGGGCGCCCTACAACCCCGACCCGCTGCCCGGCATGGCCCGGCTCTGGGCCTGGGAGGCCTTCGCGCATGGCGCCGAGGCCGTCTGCTACTTCCGCTGGCGCCAGGCGCCCTTTGCCCAGGAGCAGATGCATGCCGGCCTGCTCCGCCCCGACAGCGCCCCGGCTACCGGCGTTCGACGAGGCCGCCCGGGTGGCCGCCGAGCTCGCCTCGCTGCCGGAGGCCGACGTCGCGGCCGCACCGGTCGCCCTGGTCTTCGACTATGCGAGCGCCTGGGCCTGGGCGATCCAGCCGCAGGGCAGGGAATTCGACTACTTCCGCCTGGCTTTTCACTTCTATCGAGGCCTGCGTCGGCTCGGCCTTTCCGTCGACATCCTGCCGGCCGACTGCGACGATCTCGGCGCCTACCGGCTGGTGCTCGCCCCTGGCATCATGACCCTGCAGCCGGCGCTCGAGGCAGCGCTCGAGAGCTTCGGTGGCGTGGCGCTGGTCGGCCCTCGAACCAACTCCAAGACCGCCGATTTCGCCATTCCCGTGCCGCTGCCGCCGAGCCTTCCGGGTCTGGATTGCCGGGTCGCACGGGTCGAGAGCCTGCCGCCGGACGTCGAGGTGCCGCTAGAAGCCGGCGGGGCGTTCATCGTTCTGGCGCGAGCGGCTGGAAGGCGCGGCCACGGTCATCGAGCGCACGGTTGACGGCGATCCGGCGGTGATGTCAGCCGGGCCGCTCCGCTATCTCGGCGGTTGGCCGGACGATGTCGCCCTCGACCGGCTGCTGCGGCAGGCCTGCGCCGAGCAGGATATCGCCATCGAGCCGATGCCCGAGGGCGTTCGGCGCCGAGACAGCGTAGCGCAGCGCTTCTATTTCAACTACGGCCCCGATCCGGTCACGCATGCCGGGGTGACCCTGCCGGCCGCCGGCGTGCAGTGGGTCGCCCGCTAGATTCTCAGGGGCAGCGGTGCAGGTCGGCGCCGCGCATCGTCTCGCCCATGTTGACCACCACGCGGAAGTCATCGGGCTCGACGTCGAAGGTCAGGCCCCGGGCATAGTAGTAGGTGTACTGGCCAGTCATGCTGGCGAGCACGTCGTCGTCGGTGCGCGCGGGATCGTCGAAGTAGGCGGGCGAGCTCACCATGTGCAGCTCCAGCTCGTGCTCGGTCAGCTGCCAGAAGCCGGCTGCCGAGGGCTCGCCGTCCAGGGTGCTCGTGAACGTGCCGTCGGCCGCGAAGACGAGCCGCTCGCCTGAGGTCGCATCACAGCCCTCGGCACCGCCGAGCGCCCAGATGCCGACGAGATAGTCCTCAGGCACCTCGTCCGCCATGGCGCCGCCGGCGATTGCCAGGGCACAGAGGTGGGCGCCGATAACGGCGGTGATTCGCTGCGATCTCGTCATGGGGACCCTACCTTCACTGGCAACATGGTCGGCGCAAGCGCCACAAATTCATGGTTCAAGCTGCCGCCCAAGGCTATACGCAATCGCCATGAAGAGGTAGCCGTAAGTCGGCATTCGCAGCAGGAGGAACGATGGTGATCGGTAGAGCTTTGACGGTGGCCACGGTCGCCGTGCTCCTGACGACAGCGGGCGGCCAACGGCTGGCCCTGGCCCATCACGACGATTGGGGCCTGCCGCTGATCGGCGGCCTGGTCGGCGGTTATGCGGTGAAGAGCGTCATGGACAGCTCCAGCGAATCGCACCAGAAGGCGGCGCCTGCACCGGCGCCGGCAGCTGCATCGGCTTCGGCAGGGCCCTCGGCGACCTCGATCGAGGATAAGCTGAACACCCTCGATAAGCTCGCGGCCGGCGGCTATATCACCAAGGACGAATACAACGCCCGCCGCCAGGCACTGCTCAACGAGCTCTAACCGTCGCTAGCCCGTGGCGCCGAGCCCGGCGGCGACGGCGTTGATGCTCAAGAGCAGCTCCGGCAGGAGCGCGTCGGCGGCCGCCGCGTCGTTGGCGTCACGAGCGCCACGCCAGCGGGCGAGCAGGCTAACTTGGTGCCGATGCAGCGGCAAGAGCGCCTCGGCGCGCCGCTCGAGGACGCGCTGGATGCGCGGCCTGGCCTCGGCGAGCGGGGCGCCATAGATCGCCTCGAGGGACGTGCCTGCCTTTTCGTGCTCCTCGAGGATCATGGCGAGTACCCGGTCGCGCACCTCGGCATCCGGCACCAGCTCGGCGTAGAGCCGCATGATCTCCGGCGCCGATGAGGCCCAGGCCGTTGCCGCGTTGCTGATCAGGTAGTGCGCCGGCGCCCAGCGATGCGCCTCGCTCTTGGCCCGCACGAGGGCCTGGAAGAGCGCCGGCGCCTCCTGCTGCAGTCGCGTGAGCGCGGCGCCGAGGCCGTACCACCCGGGCAGGACGAAACGCGACTGGTTCCAGGCGAAGACCCAGGGAATGGCCCGCAGGTCCGCCAGCGTTCGCTGGCCGGTGCGGCGCGCGGGCCGCGAGCCGATCCGGCTCTGCTCGAGCGCGTCGATCGGGGTCGCCGTCGCGAAGAAGCGTGAGAAAGCCGTCGGCCGTCACGAGGGCGCGATAGGTCGTCGTGGCTCCACCGGGCGACCCGGTCCATCGCCTGCAGCAGCTCCTCCGGCTCGTCGGCGCCATCGGCGGTCGCGCAGCGTCGTGCCGAGCGTGCCGGCGAGCAGCAGCTCGAGATGATGCGCGGCGGTGATGCGGTTGGCGTATTTCTCCGAGATCGTCTCGCCCTGCTCGGTGAGGCGGAGATCGCCCTCGAGCGTTCGCGGCGGTAGCGCCGCGAGGAAACGGTGGGTCGGCCCGGCGCCGCGGCCAATCGTGCCGCCACGACCGTGGAAGAAGCGAATGCGAACCCCATGCCGGCGGCCGACTTCGGACAGCGCCTGCTGCGCCCGGTAGAGGCTCCAGAAGCTCGCGGCGAAGCCGCCATCCTTGCCGCTGTCGCTGTAGCCGATCATCACCTGCTGGACCGGCCTGTCGAGCCGTGCGGCCTCTGCCTGGCGGTCCAGAGAGCGGCGGACCAGCGGCTGCGCCAGATAGGCGTCGAGGATGGCCGGTGCCGCCCGCAGGTCGTCGATCGTCTCGAACAGGGGGACGACCGGCAACGGGCACCAGGCGCCGTCAGCGCCGTGCCGCAGGAGCCCGGCGTCGCGGGCCAGCACCAGCACGGCCAGAAGGTCCGCCGCCGAGCGCGTCATGCTGACGATCAGCGCGCCGAGCCCGGCGCCGCCGTGCCGATCCAGGTGCTCCGCCAGCACCCGGTACACGTCGAGCACCGCCTGCGCCTCGCCGCCGATCTCGTCCCTGGGATGGGCGAAGGGGCGCGGGGTGGCGATCTCGCGCTCGAGGAGTGCTGCTCGTCGTGCCTCCGGCCAGTCGGCGAAGTGATGCGCCTCGGGCTCACCGGCAGCGGCCAGGAGCCGGCCCAGCGCCCGGTCGTGAAAGGCGCTGTTCTGGCGCACGTCGAGGACGGCGAGGTGGAAGCCGAAGCAGTCGATCAGGCGCAAGGCGGGATCGAGGTCGCTGGCCGCAAGTCGTTCGGCACCGACCGCGAGCAGCGCCTCGCGCAGGCGCCGGAGATCGGCGCGGAGCGCGTCGGCGTCGCTATAGGCGCCGGCCACCGGCGGCAGCTGCGCGGACGGCAGGGCCGCCACCATCAGGTTCACCGCCTGGCGGAACGGCTCGTCCGGGTTGCGCGCGACCGCCGCCCGGCCGGCCTCGCCGAGTTCGGCGGCGCGGCTCTCGATCCAGCGCTCGAGCTCGGCTGGCACCGTCTGGCGCAAGCTGGAGAGGCTGAGCCCGGCGGCGAGTGCCTCGAGCTGCTCGCGCACGAGGGCGAGGGCCGCCTCGCGAAAGGCGGCGAGTGTTTCCCTCGTCGTCGCCGCGGTCACGAAGGGGTGGCCGTCGCGGTCGCCGCCGACCCAATCGCCGAAGGCGAGCCTGGGCCGGGCATCCGGCCCCGCGAGCAGCGCCGCGTCGAAGCCCGCCCGTGCCCAGGCCGCCGCCAGCCGCTCGTCCACCCAGGGCAGCACGTCGGGAAAGACCTGGGCCAGATAGTGCATGACGTTGCGCCGCTCGTCGGCGATTGCCGGCTTCTCCAGATAGACCTCGCCCGTGCGCCACAACCGCTCGATCGCGGCCTTTACCCGATCTTCGAGCGCGGCGCGCTCCGACGGCGTCCACATGGTGTTCTCGAGCTCGACCAGCAGGCGGTAGAGCGCCCGGTGGTGGTGCAGCACCGTCTGCCGCTTGGCCTCGGTCGGGTGCGCGGTGAGCACGGGCTCGACCCGGATGGTGCGGAGCGCTGCAGCGATCTCCGGCGCACGCCAGCCGCTTGCCTTGAGCCGGCCGAGCTGCTGGTCCCAGGAGCCGGCGTCCGTCGCCAGTGCGCCTTCGACCTCGAGGCCGCGCCTGGCCTGGGCGATGGCGTTCTCCTCGGCCTGATGGAGAAGCTGCAGGGCGATCGTCCAGGCCTGCAGCACACGCTCGCTCCGCGCCGCGGGCCAGACACCGTCGCCGTCAGACTGGTCGCGCCAGAGCGCGCCCCAGGGCAGGGCCCGGACGATATCATGCTCACCCAGGTCGGTGAGGACCTGGGCGAACGCGCGCATCAACAGCGCGAGCGTGGCGTCGACCTTCGCCAGATCGGCCCGAGGCGTCATCGCCGTCTCCCGCCGGCTCGGGGCTGGATCATCCTGGGGGTTGCGCCCGGTGGACGGGTCAGACCTCCTCCGGAACCATGTCGATGGCGCCACACGGGCATTCGGCGGCGCAGATGCCACAGCCCTTGCAGTAGTCGTAGTTGAACTCGAAGCGCTTGCCCGGGCCGAGCTTGATCACCGCGTTGTCCGGGCAGACGCCGTAACAGTTGTCGCATTCGAAGCAATTGCCGCAGCTCAGGCAGCGGCGTGCCTCGAACAGCGCCGTCTCCTCGGTCAACCCGCCCTGCACCTCGTCGAAGCTGCTGGTCCGCCGCGCGATGTCGAGCTGCGGCTGCACGGTCTTCGGCGCGTCGCTGTAGTACCAGTTGTTCAGCCGCTCGAACGTGGCGACCTCCTTGGGCTGCTTCGGCTCGAGGGTGACGCCGCGCAGATAGGCGTCGATGTAGCGCGCGGCCTTCTTCGCCTGACCGATGGCGACCGTGACGTTGCGCTCGCCGGGCGACATGTCGCCGCCGCAGAACAGACCCGGATGGTTGGTCATCATGGATTGCGGATCGACCTGCACGACGCCGTCCTCGATCACCAGATCCTCGATGCTCTGCAGGAGCGACATGTCGACCTCCTGCCCGAGCGCCAGGATCAGCGAATTGGTATCGAGCGTCTCGAACTCGCCGGTCGGCTGCGGGTAGCCCTTCTCATCCAGCGCCATCTTCTCGATGGTGAGCGTGGTGCCCTCGGCTTTGGTGATGGTGCTCAGCCACTTGACCTTCACACCTTCCTCGAGCGCTTCCTCCAGCTCGAACTGATGTGCCGGCATGCGCTTCTGGTTGCGGCGGTAGACGATGACCGCCTCTGTGGCACCCAGGCGCCGGGCCGTGCGGGCCACGTCGAGCGCCGTGTTGCCCCCGCCATAGACGGCGACCCGGCGGCCGAGCATCGGCTTCTCGTCGGCGTCCTCCATCGAGCGCAGCACCGAGATGGCATCCAGGATGCGGGCGGAATCCTTGGCCGGGATGTAGGCGCGCTTGGCGATGTGGGCACCGATCGCCAGGAACACGGCCTCGGCCTTCTCGGCCTCCATGGTGGCTGCGATGTCCTCGACCTGCTCGTTGTAGCGAAAGGTCACGCCCATGTCGGCGATGCGCTGCACCTCGCCGTCGAGCACGTCGCGGGGCAGCCGGTACTTGGGAATCCCATAGCGCATCATGCCGCCCGGCGCCGAGCCGGCCTCGATCACCGTCACGGCATGGCCCATGCGGCGCAGCTGGTAGGCGGCCGACAGGCCGGACGGACCGGCACCGACCACCAGCACCCGCCTGCCGGTCTCCTGGGCCGGCGGCGTGAACCGCCAGCCGCAGCGCAAGGCCTCGTCGCCGAGAAAGCGCTCGACCGAGTTGATCCCGACGGCCGTGTCCAGCTTCGCCCGGTTACAGACCTTCTCGCAGGTGTGGTAGCACACCCGCCCCATGATCGCCGGCAGCGGGTTGTCCTTGGTCAGATGCCGCCAGGCCGCCTCGTAGTCGCCGCTCTCGGCATGGAACAGCCACCCCTGGATGTCCTCGCCGGCGGGACACTCGTTGTTGCAGGGTGGCAGCCGGTCGACATAGATCGGCCGCTCGGTGCGCCAGCTGCCGGTCTTGTTGGCGAGCGACGAGCCGGGGTCGAGGGTGATGGCGAAGGGCTTGTGCATGGTCATGCCGCCGTCTCCTGGTCGAGGAGGCCGAAGCGCTCGATATTGCGGTCCGCTGCCGCCTGGATGCGGGCGACGATGTCGGGCCGGCCGGGGTTGCCGAAGAGATGCGCGAAACGCTTCTGCGGCCTGAGATACGTCTCGACCGGCACGCGGTGGCGGATCTTGGTGACCTCGGTCACGGCTCCGTTCTCGGCCTCGAAGATCGGGAAGATGCCGGTCTCGCGCACCAGCCGCGCCAGCTTGATGGTGTCGCAGCTGGCCGAGCCCCAGCCCAGCGGGCAGGGGACGAAGACGTGGATGTAGCGGGCGCCATGCATCGACATCGCCTTCACGACCTTCGCTTCGAGGTCGTGCAGGTCGGCGACGGTGGCCGTCGCGACGTAGGGGATCTCGTGCGCCATCGCGATCAGCGGCAGGTCCTTGCCCTTGCCGAACTCGGCGCCGGGCTCGGGCCCCAGCGGCATCGTCGTCGCGGTGCGGGCCGCCGGCGGGGTCGCCGAGCTGCGCTGCACGCCGGTGTTCATGTAGCCTTCGTTGTCGTAGCAGATGTAGAGCACGTCGTCGTTGCGCTCGAACATGCCGGACAGGCAACCGAAGCCGATATCGGTGGTGCCACCGTCACCGCCCTGGGCGATGACCCGGGTCACGCTCTGCTCGAGACCCGCTTTTTTCGCCTTGACCTTCAAGGCCGCGGCGATGCCGCTACCGACCGCGGCCGCGTTGCCGAAGAGCGAATGCAGCCAGGGCAATTGCCAGGAGGTCTCGGGATAGGGCGTCGAGAAGACCTCGAGGCAGCCCGTCGCATTGGCGGCGATGAGCTGGCCGTTGGTTGCCCGCATCGCCGCGTCGACGGCATAGCGGGCGCCCAGCGCCTCGCCGCAGCCCTGACACGCGCGGTGGCCCGAGTTGATCGAGTTGTTGCGGGCCTCCGAGGCCTGCACGGTGCGGTCGGCCTGCGGCAGCAGCCGGTTGCCGACGGTGAAGGTGCCGGTCTGGTAGAACTTGATCTGCTGGGTCATCGAGTTCCCTTGATCAATGGACTTTGGCGGCAACGGTGCCGATGTCGCGCAGCAGGCTCTCGGCGATCGGCCCGCTGCGCCGGATCTTGGCCTCGCGCGCCAGATGCCGTTCGACGATGCCGTGGTCGAGGTCGAGGAAGGTCAGCGGCTCGAGCTGGTCCTCGATGGCCTTGCCGAGCACGCCCATGAGCGACGCCTGGGTGATCGACCGGCCACCGAGCCCGGCGACCACGGTGTAGCCCTGCAGCTGGATGCCGGAGAGGGCCAGGCGCACGTCGGTGGAGACGACCCCGCCGAGGCCGACCGAGAAGCTCTTCTCCAGCACCACCACTCGTCTGGCGTTGGCGAGCGCCGCCCGGACCGCAGCCAGGGGGAAGGGCCGAAACGAACGGATCGACAGGAGCCCCACCTTCTGGCCCTGGTCGCGCATCGCGTCGACCACCTCCTCGAGCGTGCCGACGACCGAGCCCAGCGCCACCACGATCGTCTCCGCATCCTCGGTGCGGTAGGGCCGCACGAGGCCGCCCGAGGCGCGACCGAAGACGGATTCGAACTCGGCGGCGATCTCGGGGATGCGCTCGAGCGCCATGAGCTGCTTGGCGTGCGCCAGATAGCGCACCTCCATGAAGGCCTCCGGGCCGACCATCGCACCGATCGAGACGGGATCGGCCGGATCGAGCACCTGGCGTGGCTCATACGGCGGCAGGAAAGCATCGACCTGTGCCTGGTCGGGCATGTCGACCTGCTCGTAGGCGTGGGTCAGGATGAAGCCGTCCATGCAGACCATCACCGGCATGGAGAGCTCCTCGCCGAGCTTGAAGGCCTGGATGTGCAGATCGAGCGCTTCCTGGTTGCTCTCGGCGAAGAGCTGGATCCAGCCGCAATCGCGCTGGCTCATCGAATCGCTGTGGTCGTTCCAGATATTGATCGGCGCGCCGATCGCCCGGTTCGCCACCGTCATGACGATCGGCAGGCCGAGCCCGGACGCATTGTAGACCGCCTCGGCCATGAACAAGAGGCCCTGGCTGGCGGTCGCGGTGTAGGTGCGGGCACCGGTGGCCGAGCTGCCGATGGCGACGCTCATCGCCGCGAACTCGCTCTCGACGTTCATGAACTCGCAGTCGGTCAGCGTCTGGCCTTTGACCAGCACGCCCAGCCCCTCGACGATGTGCGTCTGCGGCGAGATCGGGTAGGCGCAGATCACCTCCGGCCGGCACAGCGCCACGGCCTCGGCGACCGCCTGTGAGCCCTCGATCTGCTTCTTCACGGCCTCGCCTCCTGCGGCGTCGCTGGTACTCGATGCATGATGCCCTCGATCGTCTGGAAGGCCTCGGTCGCGGCCGCCACATTGCCCTCGCCGACCGCGCCCTTGAACTTGTCGCCGATCGCGTGGACCACCGCATTGAGCTGGATCATGCCGGTGAGCGCGGCGAATCCGCCAAGCAGGACGGCATTCGGCAGCGGCCGGCCGAGATGCTTGAGCGCGATCTCGCTCGCCGGCAGCGTCACCAGCCGATCGCGGCGGTGGCGCGCGGCGACCTCCTCGAGCTGCAGCTCGTCGAAGGCCCGCCGCGTGTTGATCAGCACGTAGCCGTCCGGCTTCAGGCCCTGGAACACATCGACCTGGTGCAGCAGCGTCGGGTCCTGGACGATCAGCACGTCGGGCGAGAGGATCGGCTCGCGCAGGCGAATCGGCCGATCGTCGATGCGGCAGAACGAGACGACCGGCGCGCCGGTGCGCTCCGAGCCGAAGCTGGGAAACGCCTGGGCGTGGCTGCCCTGCCAGAAGGCCGCGATCGACAGCATCTCCGCCGCCGTCACCACGCCTTGGCCGCCACGGCCGTGGATGCGTATCTGCAGCATGTCGTTGCCCCTCCCTGGCGACCGCCGTCGCATTTCCGGCTTGCGCCGTGACGGCAGCACGTGGCGTCTCGCGACCTCGACCGGCCGCTACAGGCCCGCTTCATCGCCCGCTTCGCGAAAGTGCCGCCTGCAGGACCATGAATACGCACTATCGCCGTTGCAGCAACAGCTTCATGACCCCGACGCCCCAACACCGTGCCGCTCGGCGGCGCCGACCCGTCACCCGGGCGGGTGGCGCCGGCGCGGCCACGCCGCCGCATCGGCCTCCTCGACCAGCCGCACCGCCTCGGCGCCGGACACATGGCCGCAGCCGAGGACGACGCCGTGCCCGGCACAGCGATCCATCGGGTTCGTTCGGCGATCGGCAAGGGCCGGGTTCAGCGGTCCTCCCGACGCGGTCCTCCCGGCGCGGACCGCTCGAGGTGGTCACGAGGGTGAGCCTGTCTCCCTGGGACGGCGGCCACCTGCGACAAGCTGTCAGCTCGGGGTCCGATCCCGAGCGCCGGCTTCTCGGGTTCGCTTGTTGTTTCGATGGGTTCGTTCGTCGCTGTTTGCTGCCGCCGTGGGTTCGTTCGCCCCGAAATGCGCGGTATATGCGCCATAACGATCACTTATGTCGCGCTATACGCGCCATTTCTCGGGTTCAGTTGCGCTACACGCAACGACTCGGCGGTTTCGTTGCACGATATGCAGCAGCGCTTGGGTTCCGTTACACTATATGCAACGTTTTTAACAGAGAGTGTGGCTCGTCATAAGGGTTCGCTATGGCAAGACGGTCGAACGGAAGGGTTAAAGAGGGAGTTGTCCCCCTGGCACCCATTGCGCATCCTGATTATCCATTATTTTCGTCTAGAGCTATGCTAGCAGAATCATGTGGTTATGGTGGATTGGAGGCGAGCACAGTGAATAATCTGGCGGCCAAGATGCGTGGATTGAGCGAGTCGGCGTTTCGGGCGCGGTTCGGGACCGAGGCGCAATGCCTGGCGGTGCTGTTCGAGATGCGCTGGGGCCGCGGCTTTATCTGTGAGCGGTGCGGCTGTGAAAAGTATTCGCGGATGAAGAGCAGGAAGCAGGTCCAGTGTAACGCCTGCAAGCATCAGACGGGGTTCACGGCGGGCACGATCTTCCACAGCACGAAGCTGCCGCTGACGACGTGGTTTCGCGCGATCTACGAGTTGACGCAGGCCAAGGGCGGGATCAGCTCGATCGAGTTGGCGCGACGACTGGGTGTGCGGCAGCCGACCGCCTGGCTGATGAAGCAGAAGCTGATGTCCGCCATGGCGGAACGCGACGCCGGCAAGCCGAAGATGAGCGGCCGGGTCGAGCTCGACGACGCTTATCTCGGCGGCGTGCGCAGCGGCGGCAAGCGTGGGCGCGGTGCGGCCGGCAAGACACCGTTCGTCGCTGCGGTCGAAACGAGCCTCGACCGCAAGCCGAGGCGCCTGAAGCTGCTCGTGGTCAAGGGCTTCCGCAAAGCCGAGATCGCCAAGCTGGCCCGGTCGAGCTTCGCCACCGGCACCAACATCGTCAGCGACGGCCTGTCGTGCTGGCGGAGCGTCGAGGCCGCCGGTTGCGACCACTTCCCGATGCTCAGCGGCAGTGGCAAGAAGGCAGCGCAGTGGCCGTCGTTCAACTGGGTGAACACGACGCTCGGCAACATCAAGACGGCGCTCGCCGGCACATACCACCACGTCAGCCAGAAACACGCCCAGCGCTACCTCGCCAGCTTCGCCTGGCGCTTCAACCGCCGCTACCAACTCGACACCATAACCGAGCGCCTGATGTGGGCCGCGCTGCAGGCCAAGCCGCGCCCGTATCGGGCCATCATCGCTGGATGAGAAAAACGGATAATCAGGTTGCGCATTGAAGGAATATCATGAAGAGCTTTCTCCTGGTCTTGCTCGGCATCGTCATCGGCGCCGTTGCCGGCGTTCTGGTCTTGTCGCCGTTCTTCACGGCGGTGGGTGCGGGTGTCGGCATTGCAACTGGACTCAAGGCTGGTGCTTGCCTTACCGTCGAGGGTGCGAAGTCCGAGGGCCTGATCAGCGACGACCAGGTCGACGAGGTGCTGCGGGCAGCGGTTGCGCAGATTTCCGCCTCCGAGCTGCCGAGCGAAACCGGCGACGGTGAGGCCGAACTGGATTGCGCCCAGGTCGTGGCCGATCTGAAAGCGGCGGCGAGCGAGTAGCGCAGCCTATGGTGCCAGACTTTCGCAGCTGGTCGAGGAATGGATGAGCGTCGGCCGAAGCCGAGTCTGCCGCTGGGCGCTTGGTATCTACGTGGTGACATACCTCGCAGCGCTGGCGATCCTGGCGATCGCGACCTTCGGGCTGTTCGGGCAGCCGCGCGATCCGCTCGGCGCGGTCTACCTCCTGCCGCTCGGCTTGCCGTGGAACCTGCTGATCGAGCCGTTGCCAGAGCCGCTCTGGCCCTGGCTCGCCGCGCTCGCGCCGGCGCTCAACATCGCTCTGCTTGGCGGGTTCTGCCGGTGGCGCGGCCGGCAGCCCAGCGCGGGAAATCGACGCGGCGGCACGGTGGGTCATGGCTAGCCCGGAAACCAGATCGAGGCTCATGCCCGTGCTGCGGCTCGGTGCGGAAACGAAGAAGATGCACTGTCTTGTCGCGCGCCCGGCTGGGCGGCGGCCACGACCCTGACCAACGGAGAGAGACGCGATGGGCATGTGGGATTTCGTCAAGAGTGCGGGGAAAGCAATAGGCATTGGCGGTGCGGAGGCAGCGGAGACCCCGCCGGAGGCCGAGGCGCTGCAAAAAGAGATCAAGGATCTCGGTCTCAAAGCCGACGATCTCGCTATTTCCGTCGACGGTGACACGGTGAAGGTGAAGGGTCACGCCGCAACCCAGGCCGAAAAGGAGAAGGTTATCCTCGCCGTCGGTAATGTCGCTGGTGTTGCCAAGGTCGAGGACGACATTACGACGGATGAGTCCGCGGCGGAGCCGGTCTTTCACACCGTGGTGAAAGGGGATACGCTCTGGGCCATTGCCAAGGCGACACTTGGCAATGGCTCCCGGTACAACGAGATCTTCGAGGCGAACCGCCCGATGCTCAGCGATCCCGACAAGATCTACCCGGGGCAGGTTTTGCGAATCCCGCACAATTGAGAACGGCTTGAGATCGCCTTCGGGGCGCCTGATAGGCCGCGGCCGACGATGGACAAGACGCGGAAAGCGCAGAGCGCGGCAGGGCGCCGGCCAGTTGCCAGCCGTTTCTTCCGACCGGGCCATTCACGCAACGGACCCCAGAATCCTATTCAAGCCGAAAGGAGATCTAGCGATGGATCAACGTTGTTCGAGGTTCGTGCTTGTGCTGCTGCTCGGCGCGGGCATGAGTGTCGCTGCAGCGGCACCAGCGATGGCCAAAGAGGTCGTGGCGGAAGGTGACATGCAGCGTTACTGCCAGGGCCGTGCCGCCCAGAAATTCCACGTCAGCCCGCGCGACATCATCACGTTGCCGGTTGAGAGCGCCGGCAACGGGTCGGTCGTTTACGGCCAGTATCCGCCGGACGGGCAGAACGTGACCACCTTCGAGTGCCATTTCGGCTCGAATGGGAAATGGAAGCGCGTCAAGCTCACCGGTGGCGGCGAGGAGTCCCACGATCGTGGTGGCGACCCGGTGGCCGAAGCCGACATGCCACGCTTCTGCGCCGGCGAAGCGTCGGCCGCCTTCGGCCAGCGGCCGCAGGACATCCTGACCTTGCCGTTGGAGCGCGATCCAGGCGGTTATGTCGTCTATGGCCAGTACCCGCCAGACGGCAGCCGGGTGACGCTATTTGAGTGCCACTTCAACAACCAAGGCGTTTATCAGACCGTCTACGAGAACTGAGCCGCAGATGCTCTTGGGCGCATGGGGACATGTTTGGACACCCCGCCGGGGAAGAGCGCCAAGCTGAAGCCTGCGGCCTTCGAGCCGTCCAGTTGGTCGAGACGGCGCCGTGGCTACCCTCTGGCCGGCAACCGGGTTAACGCTACGGCACGCGCCGGATCGGGCGCATTCGAGGAGGAACGTCTTGAGCCGGGATGCCATTGCCGCGGTCAATGCTCGCCTGATGGCGGCCTTCGAGCGGCAGGACGCCGCCGCCGTCGCCGACTGCTACACCGATGACGGCAAGCTGATGACCCCGCACGCCACGGCGCATGTCGGCCGCGAGGCCATCCGGGGTGTCGTGGCGGACGGCTTTCGGACGGGCATTGCGCATCTCACGCTCGAGACCGTCGCGCTGGAGGTCCTGGGCGACACGGCCTGGGAGGAGGGGCTGTTCACCACCGCCGACGCAAGCGGCGCGCGCCTCGACCACGGCAAGTATATCGTCGTCTGGAAGCAGGTCGGCGGCGCCTGGCTGATGGCCCGGGACATCATGTCGAGCAACCTGCCGGCGCGCTGACCGCCGTCGCGCCGCGCGCGAACAGGTCTGGACGCGCGCCACACGCCCGGTATGATCACATACCAGCGGCCGGCCCGCTGCGGCCGCGGCAACGCCTCGCGTCGGGAGAAAAGACAACATGAAACGCACCCTCAGCGCCAACGCCAGTGCGTTGACACTGGCGCTGCTCGCCGCTGCCACCGCCCAGGCCCAGGATCTGGCGCCGACCAGCGACGAGACGGTCTATTTTCGCGGCTGGCAGTACAAGACCGACATCGTCCAGGACAATGTCGACCGCTACAACAACGAGCTCGGCGGCAATGTCGACTACGCCACCGTCACCGGCGACTACCCCGCGATCATGGAGACCAACCTGATCGCCGGCGCCGAGCTGGACATTCTCTACGCCAACCCGTCGCAGGCCGCCCGCTACTACGACGGCGGCTGGGTGATGACCGCCGAGAGCTGCCCAACATCGACGCCATCAAGGCCGACATGTACCCCAACATCCTCGAGGCCTGGACCTACAAGGGCGAGCTCACGGGGCTCTCCTACTTCGTCAGCACCCGCGGCGTGATGCACGTCAACCTCGAAGAAGTACGACGAGCTCGGCTACACCGACGACGACTTCCCGGCGACCTGGGACGAGCTCTACGACCAGGTCTACGAGATGCGCGACAAGGGGCTCGAGCAGCCCTTGCTGCCGCACTGGATCAACGAGTGGTACGGCATCTCCTGGGCGCTTCGTCTTCGAGGTGATGAACCGGGGCGGCGAGATCGCCGATCCCGAGACCCACCAGCCCGTGATGGACACGAGCGAGGGCAGCCCGGCCTGGGCGACGCTGGAGGACTGGAAGCGCGTCTGGAACGACAACCTCGTGCCGGAGGAGGTGCTGACCTATAACGAGAGCGCCTATATCGATGCCTATGCGTCCGGCCGCTACGTCTTCAGCCCGCAGCAGCTCTACGATCTCGAGACCTTCAACCGCGAGGACCGCTCGCAGATCGCCGGCCATGCCAGCCTCCTGCCCTACCAGGGCCAGAGCTGGGGCCTCCTGGACAGCGCCGTCTACCTGATGACCAGTCGTGAGCGCAGCGACGCGCACACCACGGACGTGCAGCGGTTCGCCAGCTGGTACGGCTTTGAGGACCAGAACGGCGAGGTCTTCGTCGGCCAGCGCTGGATGCAGGAATCGATGCTCTTCTCCGGCTACAAGTCGGTGATGGAGAGCGAGGCCACGGCGGCGCGGATGGAAGAGGCGCTGGCCCGGCCTGAGGACATCCCGGCCGTGCTCGAGGTCTATGCCGCCACGCCCTATCCCAAGGGCATCTGGAACGTCGTCTGGTCGGAGGAGCTGAACAGCTGGTTGCGCGACGAGCTGCAGGACTTCCTGCTCAATGACGGCGACATCGGCGAGATGCTGACCGCCATCAACGAGAAGATCGACGAGCTCAACAGCAAGTACGGCATCTGATCGGCCGCATCGCGGCACGCTGCGGGGAGGCGAGCCGGATCTCGTCTCCCCATCGGCCGCGAGCGCTGTCGATCGCCTCGGCGGGCGGATAGGGCCCATGCCCCAAAGCAAGCTCCAGAGCCGCACCAGCGAGCTCTCGAACCTGCGCTTCGCGCTGCTCCTGGCGCTGCCGGTGCTGGTTTTCCTTGTGCTGGTGGTGGCTTACCCGCTCGGCTACGCGCTTTGGATGAGCCTGCATCGGATCATCTTCTTCGGCGGCTATCGCGACCCAGTTCGTCGGCCTCGAGAACTACGCCCAGATGCTGACCGACGACAAATTCTGGTGGTCGGCCTGGGTGACGATCCGCTTCACCCTGCAATCGGTCGTGCTCGCCATGGCGATCGGGCTCGGCCTGGCGCTGCTGCTCAACCGCCCGATGCGTATGGCCGGCCTGGTCCGAACCATCGTCATCCTGCCCTGGTGCGTCTCGCTCTACGGCACCGGCATCATGTTCTCCTACCTCGCCACCGGGCAGAACGGCTTCGGCACGTCGCTGGCCTACCTCTTCGGCGCCGACAGCCCGGTCAACCTGGTCAACCAGCGCTGGGTGATCGAGGTGCTGGCCGTGGGCAATGCCTGGAACATGGCGCCGCTGGTCGCCTTCTTCCTCCTGGCCAACCTCAAGACCATTCCGAGCCGGCTCTACGACCTCGCCGCCATCGACCGCTTCTCGGCGCTGGAGACCTTCTGGAACGTCACCCTGCCGCCGCTGCGCTTCACCATCTTCGTCTTCACCTGCATCACCACGGTGCTCTCGATGAAGCTCTTCGACTTCATCTTCGTGCTCTCCGGCGGCGGGCCGGGCACCACCTCGGCGACCATGACCTTCAACATCTATCGGATCAGCTTTCGCGACCTGCAGCTCGGCTACGGTGCCGCCCAGTCCTTCTTCCTGTTGGCGCTGATCGTCGGCTCCACCATGGCCCTCTATGTCTTCTGGGGCCGCAGGGAGGCGGAGCGCTGATGCGGGTCACCTTCTGGCTGGTCCTCGCGGTCGTCATCGCCGTCTTCTGGACCCTCCTGCCGATCTACTGGTTCTTGAAGATCTCACTGCTGACGCCCGACGAGATCGCCCGCTTCCCGCCGCCGCTCTGGCCGCTCGAGCCGACGCCGGCCGCCTTCTTCAACATCTTCGGCTTTGACTACCAGGTGAGCGAGGAACTGGTGCGCCGCGGCTCGGGCCAGGCCAACCAGATCATCCGCGGGCTCGCCAACAGCCTGATCGTCTCGCTGGTCGTCACCGCCATCACCATGGTCGTCGTGGTGCCGCTGGCCTACGTCTTCGCGCGCCTCGACTTCCGCTTCAAGAACCCACTTCTGATCACCATCCTGCTTGTCGGTGGCACTGCCGCCGGTCTCGACCCTGATCCCGTTCTACTCGCTCTACATCCAGCTCGGCCTCGCCGGCACGCGGACCGGCCTCGTCATCGTCACGCTGACCATCACCATTCCCTTCGTCACCTGGATGCTGATCGGCTACCTGCGCAACCTGCCGCCGGTCGAGCGGCTGGCCCGGGTCGACGGCTACACCCGCCTGCAGACGCTGCTCTTCATCATCATCCCGCTGGCGAAGAGCGGCATCGCGGTCGCCGCCGTCATCGCCTTCCTGTTCGCCTGGAACGAGTACACCTATGCGCTGGTGCTGGTGAACGGCACGCCCGCCAATACCCTGCCGACGGCGATCTCGGGCTTTCTGTTCCAGCACCCCGAGCCGCTCGCATCTGGCCGCCTCGCTCGCGGTGAGCATCATCCCGCCGGCGCTCGTCGCCTATTTCCTGCAACGTCACATCGGCGAGATGAACCTCGTCGATCCGATTCGCTGAAGGTCGGGAAAGGAGCACGATGGCCGAGATCCGGCTCGAGCAGATGCGCAAGACCTTCGGCGCCTTCGTGGCCGTCGAGCAGCTCGATCTCGACATCCGCGATGGCGAGCTTCTGGTGCTGCTGGGACCCTCCGGCTGCGGCAAGACCACGACCTTGAACTGCATCGCCGGGCTCGAGCAGCCGAGCAAAGGCCGCATCCTGTTCAAAGGCCAGGACGTCACCGACCAGCCGCCGCACGCCCGCAACATCGCCATGGTTTTCCAGTCCGCGCTGCTCTACCCGCACATGACGGCCAGGCAGAACATCCAGGCGAGCCTGCGCCGCTCCGGGTTGGAGTCGGGCGAGCTGGATCGCCGGGTCGACGGCGTCGTCAAGCTGCTCGAGATCGAGGACCTGCTGGACAAGCTGCCGAGCCAGATGTCCGGCGGTCAGCGCCAGCGGGTGGCGACGGCCAAGGCGATCGTCCGCCAACCCACCGCATTCCTGCTCGACGAGCCGCTCTCGGCGCTCGATGCCGCCATGCGCCTGACGCTGCGCTCCGAGATCGTCAACCTGCAAAAGCGGCTGGGCACGACGACGGTCTTCGTCACCCACGACCAGGTCGAGGCGATGACCATGGGCGATCGCATCGCGGTCATGAACCAAGGCCGGCTGGAGCAGGTCGGCACGCCGACTGAGATCTACAAGGCGCCGGAGACGCTGTTCGTCGCGGGCTTCGTCGGCTCGCCGCCGATGAACCTGGTGCCGGGCGAGGTGGTGGCCGAGGCCGGCGGCAGCGTCTTCGTCGCGGGCGAGCTTCGCGTGCCGATCGCGGCCCGGCCGGGACCGGCAACACTGGGCTTCCGGCCCCAGCATTTGACGCTCGAGCCCGAGGGTGGCCATGGCGCGCTCGCCTGCACGCTCTTCGCGCTCGAGCATCTCGGCCGCGAGACCGTCTTGATCATGGAGGACGAGGGGCGGCGGCGGATTCGGGCCCTGGTCGAGGCGGACCTCGAGGCCGCGGTCGGCAGCCGGTTCTTCGTCGCCCCTGATCCGGCCCGCTGCCTCCTCTTCGACGGCGGTGACGGCCGGCGGATCGAGCTGGGCGGGCGCGCGGCAGCATGACCAGGCGACCTCGAACGATTGAGCAAAGGACCAGAGAGAGATGAAGAACGCGCCTCTGCGCATGGGCGTCATCGGCCTCGGCTTCATGGGCGCCCTGCATGCCCGGCTCTGGCACGAGCTGCCGCATACCGAGCTGGTCGCGGTCGCCGATATCGACCCGGCGACCGGCGAGCCTTTGGCCCAGCGCCTCGGCTGCGCCTTTCATCGCGATGCGGCCGAGCTCTTGGTGCGGGACGACATCGATGCGGTAAGCATCGTCACCCCCGACCGCCTGCACGTGGCCCCGGCGGTGGCAGCGGCCGCCGCCAAGAAGCACATCCTGCTCGAGAAGCCGATGGCGCACGATGCGGCCGCCGCCGCCGAGATCGCCGCCGCCGTCGAGCGGCACGGCGTCCGCCTCATGGTGGCGCATGTGCTGCGTTTCGACCCGCGCTACGTCCAGCTGCAAGCTGCGGCGGCACCGGAGACGCTGGGCGAGCCCATCCATCTCCGCGCCAAGCGGAACACGGTGAGGAGCCTGGCGCAACGGCTCGGCAGCAACTCCTCGATCCTCTACTACCTGGGCGTCCACGACATCGACATGATGCAGTGGGTGGCGCGCTCGCCCATCACCCGCGTCTATGCGCAAAAGGTGCAGAAGCTCTCCAACGGCAACGAGGATGCGCTCTACGCCGTGCTCAACTTCGCCAATGGTGCAATCGGCACGCTCGACTACAGCTGGGCCTGGCCCGACGGGCTGCCGAACGGCTACTATGCCCATTTCGAGGTGGTCGGTACTTTGGGGGCGAGCTTTCTCGACGTGCGCGACCAGGGTCTGCACACCGTGACGATGGACGGCTCGACCGCCGGCGACACGCATCTCTGGCCCGAAATCAACGGCCAGATCATCGGCGATCTCCGGGACGAGCTGATGCACTTCGCCTCGGCGATCCTGGGCGACAAGCCGTTCGTCCAGGACTATCGCGAGGCGCTGGACGCGATCTCCGTGATCGATGCGATCTTCGCCTCGATCGAGGCCGCTGTACCGGTCGAGGTAAAACGAGGCTAGGGGAACCGCCGCGAGTTTTTCGATGTCGTCGCCATGGCGACGACTTGGCTTTGCGCAAACGGGAGGATGCTATGACGACCAAGCGACCCAACGATCTCATCAAGGCCGGAGGCATGGCCAGTGCGGCAAGCCTCGCCGTGGCGCTGTTGCTGGCGGCGCCCGCCCAGGGCCAGGACATCGAGCTGGAGTTCGTCGTCTGGAACTACTCGCTCGACACCATCGAGGACAATGTCCGGCTGTTCGAGGAGGCGAACCCCGGCATCACCGTCAACGTCACCGACTACACCTGGCCCGACTACCACGACAGCCTGGTCCTGCGTTTCAGGAGCGGCACCCCGACCGACGTCATCTACGGCGGCCAGGACTGGCTCCCCGGCTGGGCGGCGGCGGGCTTCCTGGCACCCTTGGACGAGATCGCGCCCGATGCCATCGCCGAGTACCGCAAGGACCTGGCCGAGTTCACGCTCAGCGACATGACCTATGACGGCCACCTCTACGGGCTGCCCTACTACGCCGACACCATCTCCTTCCTCTACAACGCCCGCATCCTCGAGGAGGCCGGCATCGCCGTGCCGACGACCTGGGAGGAGGTGGCCGAGGCGGCGCGAACCCTCAAGGCAGGCGGCATGGAGATGCCGATCGTCTACGAGTTCAATCAGGAGCTGCCGAACTTCTTCGACGCCTTCGTGGCCCAGGTCTACGGCCGAGGCGGCGACCTTTTCGACGCGGACGGTGAGGCGATCTTCAACGACCCGGAGAACGCCGCGTACCAGCAGCTGAGCTGGCTGCGCGACGTGATCGACGAAGGCCTCGTCGCCTTCGAGAACCACGAATCGACGGTCATCCCGGCGATGAACTCTGGCAACCACGCCTTCACCATCGTCTACAACTACGTTCTCGCCGCCATGAACAACGTGGCCGACCAGCCACTGGCCGGCGAGTTCGCGCTCGCCCGGATGCCGGGCGAAGCGCAGTCGACTTTGGGCTTCACTAAGTTCTACGCCATCACCAGCCAGGCCGCCGAGGACGAAGCCCGGCGCGAGGCGGCCTGGAAGTTCGTCTCGTTCATGGCGGGCCCGCCCTACACCGTGGCCAAGCGCTGGGCGGTCGAGAAGGGTCTCGGCTTCGGCCAGCTGCCGCTGCTCGAGGACCAGGAAGTGATCGAGGCCTGGAGCGGTTGGGTCGACATGCCCACCCTGCAGGCGCAGGTCGAGACGGCGCGTGCCGGCACCTGGACCGAGTGGACGTCGATCTGGGCGGCTTCCTTCCGGCCGATGATGGCCCAGGCGATGATCGGCGAGGCCAGCGTCGACGACGTCATGGCCCAGGCCGCTGCCCGCTGGAACGAGCTGCGCGACCAGATGGCGAACCGCTGATCCGGGCCGGGCCCGCGGGCATCGAGCAGTAGGGGCAGGCGCGCATGTGGCAGACGGCCCGCTTCCCGCTCGCCTGGGTCGGCGGGCCGCTCGTTCTGGTCCTGCTGCTCATCGTGCTGCCCGTGGGCCATGTGCTCTGGACCAGCCTGCACTCGGCGCATTTCCTCTTCCCCGACCAGCTCGATTGGGCGGGACTGGCGAACTACCGCCGAGTGCTGGGCAGCAGCTACTTCCTCACGACGCTCGGGAACTCGCTCACCTTCACCGCGGTGACCGCACCGGTCGTCGTCGGCCTCGGCCTGCTGGTGGCGCTGCTCCTGCAGCAGCGCTTCGTCGGCCGGGCCGTGGTCCGCTCGGTGGTGCTGCTGCCCTGGGTGCTGCCCGGCGCCATCAGCGCCGTCTTATGGATCTGGGTGTTCAACCCGAGCTGGGGCATCCTCAACACGGCTTTGCGTGACCTGGGGCTCATCTCCAGCTCGATTCCCTGGCTCTCGAACGGCGATCTGGCCTTCGTCGCGGTGGCCGTCGCCCATGTCTGGACCCAGGTGCCGTTCTCCGTCGTCCTCTTGATGGCGGCGCTCTCGACCATCGATCCCGAGCTCACCGAGGCCGCCAAGGTCGATGGTGCTGGCACGCTCGCCCGCTTCCGCCACGTGACCCTGCCGGCCATCAAGGCGATGCTGGTCTTGCTCCTGGTCTACAACTCGCTGGTCGCGTTCACGACCTACGACGTCGTCTACGCCATGACCGGCGGCGGTCCCGGCACCGCCACCTCGCTGCTCTCCTTCCAGATCTGGCGGGAGAGCTTCTCGATGTACGACTTCGGCGCCGGGGCGGCCGTGGCCTTCATCGTCGTCGCCTTCTCCGCCGTCATGATCACGGCCATCACCCGGATGCTGCCGTCCGAACTCTTCGCCGGCGGCGAGTCCGAGGAGGACGCATGAGGCGGCTCGTCTCGCGCTGCCTGCTCTATCTCGCCGCCGCCACGGTGCTCGCCTTCGCTGCCGGCCCAGTGCTGCTGGCGCTGGTCGGCAGCGTCATCCCCGATCCCATCCTCTTCGACCCGAACCGCTCCATTCTCGAGGGCGGCGCCACCCTCGACAACTACCGCTACATCTTCTGGGGCGAGCTGCCGTCCGCCTACATGACCGAGGGCGCCAACCGGGCGATGATCTCGGACGCGGCCCGCCAGGTGCCGGGCAGCCTGTGGAACTCGGTGCAGATCTCGCTGGCCGTGATGGCGCTCAATCTGCTCTTCGGCGCGCCTGCCGCCTTCGCCTTCGCGCGCATGACCTTCAAGGGCAAGAAGCTGGCCTTCCTCTTTCTGATCTTGAGCCCGCTGGTGCCGACGATAGCACTGGTCACGCCGATCTACATGATCGTCGACGGCATCGGCCTGCTCGGCACCAAGCTCGCCGTCATCCTGGTCAGCACCGCGCGGACCTTGCCGTTCACCGTGCTGATCCTCTCGGTCTTCTTCCGCAAGATCCCCGAAAGCGCTGTTCGAGGCGGCGCTGCTCGACGGCTGCGACCGCTTCCAGAGCTTTCGAAGGATCGCCTTGCCTCTGGCGCTGCCGCCCATCTGTGCCACCGGCCTCTTCGCCTTCATGCTCTCCTACACCGAGTTCCTCTTCGCCATGGTCCTCTCCGGCGACGCCCGCAGCCGGCCGCTCTCCGCCGTCATGGCCGCACTCGCCCGCGGCGTCGACGTCTCCTGGAGCCTCCTCAACAGCGCCATCGTCATCGCCGTCCTGCCCACCCTGGTCCTCGTCGTCGTCGTCTGGCGCTACGTGGTCGAGGGCCTGCTCAGCGGCGCGGTGAAGGGGTAAGCAACCGGCGCTGCCGGTGGCGACGCGAAAATGTAACCTGATTATCCATTATTTTCGTCTAGAGCTATGCTAGCAGAATCATGTGGTTATGGTGGATTGGAGGCGAGCACAGTGAATAATCTGGCGGCCAAGATGCGTGGATTGAGCGAGTTGGCGTTTCGGGCGCGGTTCGGGACCGAGGCGCAATGCCTGGCGGTGCTGTTCGAGATGCGCTGGGGCCGCGGCTTGATCTGTGAGCGGTGCGGCTGTGAAAAGTATTCGCGGATGAAGAGCAGGAAGCAGGTCCAGTGTAACGCCTGCAAGCATCAGACGGGGTTCACGGCGGGCACGATCTTCCACAGCACGAAGCTGCCGCTGACGACGTGGTTTCGCGCGATCTACGAGTTGACGCAGGCCAAGGGCGGGATCAGCTCGATCGAGTTGGCGCGACGACTGGGTGTGCGGCAGCCGACCGCCTGGCTGATGAAGCAGAAGCTGATGTCCGCCATGGCGGAACGCGACGCCGGCAAGCCGAAGATGAGCGGCCGGGTCGAGCTCGACGACGCTTATCTCGGCGGCGTGCGCAGCGGCGGCAAGCGTGGGCGCGGTGCGGCCGGCAAGACACCGTTCGTCGCTGCGGTCGAAACGAGCCTCGACCGCAAGCCGAGGCGCCTGAAGCTGCTCGTGGTCAAGGGCTTCCGCAAAGCCGAGATCGCCAAGCTGGCCCGGTCGAGCTTCGCCACCGGCACCAACATCGTCAGCGACGGCCTGTCGTGCTGGCGGAGCGTCGAGGCCGCCGGTTGCGACCACTTCCCGATGCTCAGCGGCAGTGGCAAGAAGGCAGCGCAGTGGCCGTCGTTCAACTGGGTGAACACGACGCTCGGCAACATCAAGACGGCGCTCGCCGGCACATACCACCACGTCAGCCAGAAACACGCCCAGCGCTACCTCGCCAGCTTCGCCTGGCGCTTCAACCGCCGCTACCAACTCGACACCATAACCGAGCGCCTGATGTGGGCCGCGCTGCAGGCCAAGCCGCGCCCGTATCGGGCCATCATCGCTGGATGAGAAAAACGGATAATCAGGAAATGTAATTCGGCTGGCTTGTTACTCGAGAAGCGCAGCGGTGCACCCGGCCGTGACGAATATTGAAATCCCTCGTCAGTCAAGCTTGCGTTTTTCCTCGGAGCAAAGTCACGCCAAATGGCGATGGTCGGATATATTCTAGAGAGCCGGCGCAGTGAGCTTTCGCGTCAATGCGGAGCTCGCGGGCACCGTCCACATGGAGTTTCCGTATTGATGGCGATTATGTACACAATGCGACGGAGTAGAGAAGGCCAAGCGGAGGCGAGTCGATGCAGCGGCGTTCGGAGATAGCCCCGGTAAAGTCCGCTGCGTTGGTCGCGCGATCGGTTTTCTCGACCGAGACGTTCGCCGAACCACATCGGCCGGAGGTCGCGCGTGCCTATACGAGCCCCTTCTTCGTGAGGACGCCGCGAAGCAGAGCAGCGATCCGGCGACAGCCGCAACGACCTTGCTGGCCGGCCAGCTCGAGCCGGTCCGCGACCAGATGGCCCTCGTCGTCGCGACCGCGTGGGGCATGACGCCGCGTCGAGCGGTGCTCCCCCGCGCACCCGGCAGGCCCGGCGATTCCGAGAAGCGTCCGAACAGGGCCGATCCACTGGCGACGGCGCTCAGACGTTTACCCGCGCTGCCTCCCCCCAGCATCTGCCTGTCGAGCGTGCGATCCGAGGCCGCCCGACGAAGCCGCTCGTTCTCCTTCTTCAGGGTGCGACGCCGGCTCCAGCCCCTTCAGCCGGCCCAGCTGGTCACCGCCGAACCCGCCATACGCCTTGCGCCAGCGGTCGTCCGTGACCTCGCCGGCACCCGGTTGCCGGATCGCCTCCGCCATCGGCATGCCTCGGCCGCCCAGAACCGCCGCCCACCGCAGCCTGCCGACACTCGCCTCCGCCCGTAACGCTTCCGCGCCATCTCCGGTCCCCCGCAGTCCCGGACATCAGCGGGCAACAATGCATAGCCGGAGAACCAGGACGGCTCCGACTTCGGCGGTCGCAGCGCCCGGGGCGCCTCCTCGCCTTGGACGATCTGCTGAGCGAGGAGACTGCGGCAGGCCTGGTCTTCACCGATCAAAGCGGCAATCAGCAGACCATCGATGCCGCGGTCTTCCACAGCGTCGATCGCGGCGACGGCAAGGAGCAGGCGCGCACCGCCGAGCGCGACGACGGCCGCACGCAGGTCGCCTTCGAGGATCTCGACGTGAGCGGCCACAGCGACAGGGACATCAACGACGTGCAAATTCTGATCACCTCAACACCCACCGAAGTGGCCTGAGCTCGCGCCCGAGCCGGCGTCGCGCCGGCGTCAGCGGGGCCTTTTCCGCCGGCCGGCGACCCGGCTCTGCAGCATGATGACGACGAACAGCACGGCACCCCGGATGACCATCTGCCAATAGGCGCTGAGGCTGATCGTGCCGCGGCCGTTCTCGAAGTTGAGGATGTTGAAGATCAGCCCGAGCGGCAGCGCGCCCGCGACGGTGGCCGGGATCGAGCCCAGGCCGCCGGTGAGCAGGGTGCCCCCGACGACGACCGAGGCGATCGCCGACAGCTCCCAGCCGATCCCCTCGAGCGGCTGCCCTGCCCCAAAGCCCGAGGCGAGGAATGACGCCGGCAAGACCGGCGCAGCCGCCGCTGAAGACGTAGACGAAGGCCTTGGCGCGGTTGACCTCGAGGCCCATCAGGCTGGAAGCCTCCTCGCTGCCGCCAATCGCCAGCACGGTGCGGCCCAGCAAGGTCTGCTCGAGCACGATCCAGGCGGCTACCACGACAACGGCGACGATGACGATGGTCCAGGGCACCACGCCCAGCGTGCCCATGCCGAGCTTGGTGAAGTTGCTGCCCCAGTCGACCGAGATGGTCTGGTTGCCGCTCAGCACCAGCGCGCCGCCCTTGGCCGCCAAGCATGGTGGCGAGCGTGGCGATGAACGGCGGCACCCGCATGGCGATGATGACGAAGGCGTTGAGCGCACCGATGGCCATGCCGGCGAGCACGCCGCCCGGCAGCCCCGCCTGGATGCCCCAGGGGCTGAGATAGGCGGCGCAGACCGAGCTGAAGGCGGCGACCGAGCCGACCGAGAGGTCGATCCCGCCGGTCATGATGACGAAGCACATGCCGACGGCGATGGCGATGAACATCGAGTTGTAGTTGAGGAACGAGGTGAGGTTGTAGAGGCTGCCGAAATTGTCGTAGCGCAAGAGGCCGAAGGCGATCAGCGCGAACAGCGCCAGCCAGACACCGAGACTGTGGCCGCTGCCGCGCAGATAGGGGCGAAGGTCGAGGTCGAGCGCGCCGGCCATCGTCAGCTCCGCCGCATCGATTGCAGGTAGACGGCGACGACGATGATCAGCGCCTTGACGATCAGCGCCACCTCGTCCTCGACGCCGTTGGCGAGCAGCGTGTACTTGACCAGCTGGATGACCAGCGCGCCCAGCAGGCGCCCATGATCGGTGCCCGGCCGCCCTGCAGCACGGCACCGCCGACGACCGCGGCGGCGATGGCGTCCAGCTCCATCAGGTTGCCGATGCGCGCCGCATCCGAGGCCGAGTTGATGGCGACGACGATCAGCCCGGCGACGCACCGCGCAGATGACATAGGCGCCGATCTTGACCGCCCGCACCGGCACGCCGGCGAGCCTAGCCGCCCGTTCGTTGCCGCCCAGCGCCAGGAGATAGCGGCCGAAGAGGGTGCGGCCGACCACCCAGGCGACGACGAGGGCAATGGCGATGGCGAGCCAGCCCTGGAACGGCAGGCCCATGACCCGGCCGGTGCCGAGATAGCTGAAGGCGGGATTGGAGAAGGTCTGCAGGTTGCCGTTGGTCAGCACCAGCGCGATGCCGCGGCCGGAAATGAAGAGGATCAGCGTGGCGATGATCGGCTGCACGCCGAGCAGGCTCACCATGACTCCGTTGAAGAGGCCGCAGGCCGCGGCGGCCAGCAGCGGCAAGGCGATGGCCAGCGCCAGGCCGAGCTCCGGGTGGGCAAGACCGAGCGCCGAGCCGAAGATCAAGGGCGCAAGCGCGCCGGCCAGGGCCATCACTGCGCCCACCGAGAGATCGATGCCGCCCGTGGCGATGACCAGCGTCATGCCGACCGCGACGATGGCGATGGTCGCGACCTGGCTGATATTGACGAAGAGCGTCTGCAGCTGGAGGAAGTTGGGTGTGAAGGCGGCGTTGAAGACCAGCAGCGCCAAAAGCGCCACGACGACGCCGTGCTCGCGCAGCAGCCGGCTGCCCTGGCCGCGGGTGCCTTGCCGCGCTTTGCAGCCGGAAGGGCTGCCGGACGGCGCGAGGTCGAGGCTCATGCCGCCCCGGCCCCGGCGTGGGGCCCGGCCTCATGATGATGGGCAATGGCCTTGACCAGCGTGCTCTCGGTGATGCCGGGGTTCTCGAGCACCGCCACCGAAAGCCCGTCCTGCATCACGACGATCCGGTCGGCGCCCTCGATCAGCTCCTCGAACTCGGACGAGATCAGAACGACGCCGACGCCCTTGGCGACCGCATCGCGGATGATCGCCTGGATCTCCAGCTTGGCGCCGACATCGACGCCGCGGGTCGGCTCATCGAGAATCAGGAGGTCGGGCTCGATCGCCAGCCAGCGGGCGAGCAGCACCTTCTGCTGGTTGCCGCCGGACAGCTCGCGGATCGGCTGGTCCATGCTGGCGGCCTTGATGCCGAGCGCCTCGATCATCCCCTGCGCCAGCGCCCGCTCGCGCTTGCGGTCGATCTGCAAGCCCGACCCGAGGCGGTGGAGGATGGCGAGCGAGATGTTCTCGCAGCACCGACAGCTCCGGCACGATGCCCTCGGCCTTGCGGTCCTCGCTCAAGAAGCCGATGCCGGCGCGGATGGCGGCAGCCGGGCTACGCGGCGCGCCGCTCTGGCCCTTGACGCTGATCGTCCCGCCGCTCGGCGCATCGACGCCGAAGATGGCGCGCGCCGCCTCGGTGCGGCCGGACCCGAGCAGCCCCGCCAGGCCCACGATCTCGCCCCGCCTGACGACGAGGTCGAGCCGGCGCAGCCGGCGATCGGTGGCGACGCCCTTAGCTTCGACCAGCACCTCGCCGGCGCTAGCGCTGCCGCCGCCGCCGCCGATCTCCGTCATGCCGGCAGCGCGGATCTCCTCGATGTCGCGGCCCAGCATGTCGGCGATCAGCGCCAGCTTGCTGGTGGCGTCGATCGGCGTCCGGGCCACGGTCCGGCCGTCGCGCATGACCGTCACGCGATCGCAGATGCGAAACAGCTCGTCGAGAAAATGCGAGACGTAGAGCACGGACGTGCCGCCCCGCTTGAGTTCGCGGATGACCCCGAACAACACCTCGACCTCGCGCTCGTCGAGTGAGGAGGTGGGCTCGTCCATGATCACCATCCTGGCGTCGAGGGAGACCGCGCGGGCGATCGCAACCAGCTGCTGGATGGCGGTCGAGTAGTCGCCGAGCGGTGCCTTGACGTCGATGTCGATACCGAAGCGGGCGAGGATGTCGCGCGTCCGGCCGGTGCGCCAGGGCCCAGTCGACCAGCCCGCCCCAGCGGCGTGGCTCGTAGCCCAGGACGACGTTCTCGGTGACGCTTCTCGAGCGGCACCAGGTTGAGCTCCTGGTAGATGGTGGCGATGCCGCCTTCCTGCGCGGCGCGCGGGCTGGCCGCGGCGAACGGCCGGCCGGCGAAATGGATCGTGCCGCAGTCGCGCCGATGCACGCCGGTCAGGATCTTGATCAGGGTCGACTTGCCGGCGCCGTTCTGGCCGATCAGCCGCGTGCACCTCGCCTGTGCCGACCTCCAGCGAGGCCGCGCGCAGGGCCGGGATACCCGCGAACGCCTTGTCGATGCCCGTCATTGCGAGAAGCGTTGCGGCCATCGGTCCCTTCCGCGAGCAAACGGCCGGAGTCACGTTGGCGACCCCGGCCGTGCTGGTGTCAGTACGCTTCGTCGATGTGGTCGGCGGCGTTCTCGGCGGTGAAGATGCGGTCCTTGCACCTGGACCCAGGGCTCGATCGTCTCGCCGGCGGCGTAGCGGTTCATCACCTCGCAGGCGAGCGGGCCGAAGAAGGGGGAGGATTCGACCGTCACCCCCATCTTGCCGTCGATGATCGCCTGCAGCGCGTCGCGCGTGCCGTCGATCGAGACGACCAGCACGTCCTCGCCCGGCGTGCGGCCGGCGAGCTCGAGCGCCTGGATGGCGCCGATCGCCATCTCGTCGTTGTGGGCGTAGACGATGTTCACGTCCGGATGGGCCTGGAGCAGCGTCTCCATGACCTGGCGGCCGAGGTCGCGGGCGAAGTCGCCGGACTGCGAGGCGACGATGGTCATGTTGTCGTGCTGGGCCATGACGTCGTCGAAGCCCTTCTTGCGGTCATTGGCCGGCGACGAGCCGGTCGTGCCCTCGAGCTCGACGATGATGCCCTCTTCGCCCTCGAAGTTCTCCAGCGTCCACTCGGCGACCCGGCGGCCCTGGTCGACGAAGTCGGAGCCGAGGAAGGCGACGTAGTCGCGGCCGGCGACGGCGACGTTGGGATCGACCGAGCGGTCGACCAGGAAGGTCGGGATGCCGGCCGCCTTGGCCTTCATCACCGCCGGGATCAGCGGCTTCTCCTCGCGCGGCGGCAGGAACAGCACGTCGATGCCCTGGGCGATCATCGAAATCGACGTCGGCCACCTGCTTGGCGGCGGAGCCGGCGGCGTCGGTGACGATCATGTCCCAGTCGCAGGCTCTCGGCCGTGTCGTGGAAGGACTTGGTCTCGGCGATGCGCCAGGGGTTGTTGCTCTCCATCTGCGAGAAGCCGACCTTATAGCGGTCCTTCTGCGCCAACGGCGGCAGGTCCTGCGCCGACACGCTGGTGGCGCCGAGCGCCGCCAGGCCTACGACGGCCGTTGCGGCCAGCAATATGCGTCTGTTCATCTCAGCCTCCTCGCTGTGGCGGCGCCGTTCTGGTCGCGGCGCCCGCCGTTTGGTCGGCTCGCGCACCCGGAGCCCTTCTGCCGACGGTGATCGGGCCACGAGGCCATTCGGTGTCTCAGATCCCCCTGAGCGGGCTGTTTTGGCACGACCATACGTCCGAGGCTGATCGTGCCGCAGCGGCAGCGATAATGGCGGCTCCGGTCGCTCAATTAACCCCCGATCGCTGCGTCGTGAGGGTGGCGCGTCGACGTCCAGCTGCGTGGACAGGCGGCAAGTCTTGTCATTTTGGTCGTATCAAACGTTGCTGTTTGGACTGATGACAGCGGGCGCGCCCAGCGCTAGGACTCACCGCATGGTCATTCGGGAGCAAGGACGGTGTCCGATCCAGCGCACGACCTCGCCATGAAGGCAGAGGGTGCTGGCGACGGCCGGGTCGCGGACCTCATCGTCGAGGCGCTCGAGCGGCAGATCGCTTCAGGCGCGCTGGCGGACGGCGCGCCGCTGCCGCCCGAGCGGGATCTCATGGCCCAGTTCGGCGCCAGCCGGACGGCCGTCCGCGAGGCGATCACCGCACTCGCCAACCGCGGCCTGCTCGACCATCGGCCACGCTTTCGCCCGATCGTCCGCAAGCTCGGCTACCACACGCTGGTCGACGTGCTCGGCCGCCTGGTCCCGGCGCTGCTGCGCGAGGCCGGCGGCATCGAGAACCTCTACCACAGCCGCGTCTTTCTCGAGCGCGCCCTGGTTCGCGAGGCGGCCCTGCATGCGCGACGCGACGACATCCGCGCGCTGAAGGAAGCGCTGGTGGCCAATGAACGGGCCATCGCCGATTCCGACCTCTTCTACGTCACCGACATGGCGTTCCACGGGGTGCTCTACGAATTGCCGCGCAACCCCATCTTTCCGGCGATCCACGTCGCCTACACCGCGTGGCTGGCGCCGCACTGGAAGCGCATGCCACGGTCGCCGGAGCGCAACGCCATGAACCACCGCAGCCACCGGGCCATCGTCGAGGCGATCATCGAGCGGGACCCGGAGGCGGCCGAGGCGGCGCTGGTCAGCCACCTGACGGCGGCCTGGGAGCACGTGCGCGGCACCTTCGACGAGGCGGCCCGATGACCGAGCGCTTCGACCATATCGTCGTCGGCGGCGGGGCCGCCGGCTGCGTCGTCGCCGCCCGGCTGGCACGGGACGGCAAGGCCCGGGTGCTGCTGCTCGAGGCCGGGCACTCGCACCGCCACCCGCTGCTCGACATGCCGCCCGGCATCTTCAAGATGATCAACGGCTCGAAGTTCATGCGCTACCACGAGACGACGCCGCAGGCGCATCTCGATGGCCGGCGGCACCAGATCCCGCAAGGCCACGTGCTGGGCGGCGGCTCGTCGGTCAACGCCCAGGTCTACATGCGCGGCCGCCCGGCCGACTACGACGCCTGGGATGCGCTGCTGCGCGGCAACAACGACCGCGTCGGCTGGGGCTGGCAGGACGTGCTGCCGCATTTCCGCCGAATGGAGGGCAACAACCGTCTCAACGACGAGCGCCACGGCACCGACGGCCCGCTGCTCGTCTCCGACCCCGGCCACATCGATGACGCGTCTCGCTGGTTCGTCCAGGCCGTGCAGGGCATGGGCCTGCCCTTCACCCAGGACTTCAACGGCCAAGAGCAGCGCGGCGTCGGCTTCTACCAGTTCATGAACCGCAGTGGCCGCCGCTGTTCGGCTGCCTATGCCTACATCGCGCCCGAGGCGGCGAACCCGAACCTGGCGGTTCGGCTGCAATCGCCGGTGCACCGTGTCCTGGTCGAGCGCGGCCGTGTCGTCGGCGTGGTGCACGGCGACTCCCGGGGCGGCGAGCACACGGCCTACGCCGATGGCGAGGTCGTCCTCGCCGCCGGCGCCCTCGTCACCCCGCAGCTGTTGATGCTCTCCGGCATCGGCCCGGCAGCCCACCTGGCCGACCACGGCATCGCTTGCGTCGCCGACCTGCCCGGTGTCGGCAGCAACCTCGTCGACCATCCCGAGGTGCCGATGGTCGCCTACTTCAACGGCCCTTATGGCTACCACCGGCAAGGCGTCGGCTGGCGCATGCTCAAGAACGGCTTGCAGCTCAAGCTCTTCGGCAGCGGGCCGGTGACCTCGGCCGGCGTCGAGGCCGGCGCCTTCGTCAACCCGCTCGATGCCGACGCACCGCCTACGATCCAGGCGTTCTGCGTGCCCATCGTCTATCTCGACCGCGACACGTTGGGCCTGGTCGAGGACAATTACGGGCTCACCATCACGACCGTCGTGGTCAAGCCGCGCTCGCGCGGCGAGGTGCGCCTCGCCAGCGCCGATCCCGCCGCCATGCCGCTGGTCTCGCCCAATCTCCTGGCCGAGCCCGAGGACATGGAGGCCATGGTGGCGGGGCAGCGCTACTTCATGGCCGCCTTCCAGACGCCACCGCTGGCCGAGCGCATCGAGCGGCTGGTCATCCCCGATCCGGCGAAGCCCGACGACGCCGCCCTGGCCGCGGATTGCCGGCGCTTCGTCAAGACCAACTACCACCCGGCCGGCACGGCGCGGATGGGCGCCGACGGCGACCGCATGGCGGTGCTCGACGCCCGCATGCGGGTGCGCGGCATCGAGGCGCTAAGGGTCTGCGACATGGCGGCCGTGCCCGACATCACCGCCGGCAACACCAACGCGCCTGCGATGATGCTCGGCCACCGCTGCGCCGATCTGATCATGGCGCCGCCGGGCGCACCGAACGCCTAGGTGGGGCTCGCTCGGCGGCCGATCCGGCGGGCCGCAGCGGCAGGATCAGGACCGCTCAGTAGGTCTCGCCGAGAGCCAGATAGAGGGCGACCCGGTTGGTCAGGAGGGCTGCCTCGGCCTGGATCAGGTCACTCTTCCTGAGCAGCGCGAACTCCACGAGATTCAGCAGGGACACCATGTCGATGGTCCCTGCCACGTAGTTGTCGCGGCCGAGCCGGACCGCCTCCTCGGCGCTCCAGTAGGCCACGCGCCAACTCTTCAGCTCCTCGAGCAGCAGCCGCTCGTTGGCGAGCCGTGTCTCCACCTCGCCGAAGGCGCCGAGCACGGTCTGCCCGTAGAGCGCGGTGGCCGCCGTCTGCTCGGCGGTCATTTCCCTGACCTGTGCGTCGAGGGCGCCGCCGTCGAAGATCGGTTGCAGCAAGCTGACGCCGATCTTCGCGAACATGATCGAGTTCAGCCCGACCAGCGCGAGATCGGGGTCGTTCAGCTGTCCGTAGGTGGCCGCCAGCGAGATGCCCGGCAGCCGCGCCAGCTTCGCCACCTCGACGTCGTAGAAGGCGGCGATCACCTGGTTGCGCGCTGCCGTGACGTCGGCGCGGCGGTCGAGCAGCGAAAGCGGTAGCCCCGCCGACAGTGCCTCGGGCATGGTCGGGAAGGTGGTGGCCGGCTCCAGAGCGAGGCTCGGGTAGCGGCCGAGCAACACCTCGAGCACCGCGACCGTCTCGTTGGCGCTGGATTGCAACCGCGCCACCTGTGCCCGGCTGGTGCTGGCGTGGGACTGCGCCTGGACGACGTCGAAGGACGAGACCTGGCCCGCGGCCTCCTTGCGTTGCGCCAGCTGCACCAGCTGCCGATAGCGGGCGAGCGCGTCCTCGGCGAGTGCTGTCAGTTGCGTGACTTCGGTGGCGGCGATCCAGCTCCGCGCCACGGTCGCAGCGATCGACTGGTGCGCATAGTAGGCGTCATCCGCTGCCGCAGCCGCCGAGGCTGCCGCGGCGGCCGTGCCCGAGCGCAGCTTGCCCCAGAGGTCGACCTCCCAGGAGACCGCGATCGACGCCCCGCTCAGCGTGTTCGTCTTGCTGTCGTCGTAGTTCTTCGTCGACTGCCGGCCGGCCTCGAAGTTCAACCAAGGCAAGAGGGAGGCGGCGGAGATATCGACGGTCTGCAGCGCCGCCTCGACACGCGCCGCGGCGGCCTGCAGGTCGCGGTTGTTGCGCAGCGCCTCGGCGACGAGGTCGGCGAGCACCGGGTCGTTGAAGCTTGCCACCCAGTTGCCGCCGACAGCGCTGGCCGGCGCGCCCTCAGTCGACCAGGCCACAGGAATAGCACTCGATTCCGGCAGCGCCGCCTGGAGCAGCGCCTGCTGGTCGGGGGGCGTTGCCAGCTCGCAGCCGGCAATGGCCAGTGCCAGCAGGATCGCGGTTTTGCTCCCAAGGCCGGCCGAGCGGCTAGTGCCAACGGTCATCGATCTTCTCAGAAAGGCAAGGGATAGAGCCATCTCGACCACGTGTAGGTCCTGAGCGCGATCTGCCCGAGCCAGGTGAACGGACCGTCGGTGGTCAGAATCAATGCGGCACCTTCAGCGCCGATCGGTAGCCGAACATCGGGGTCGTCCATCATGATCTTGACCGGAAACCGCGCCTCGGCGGACGGCCCGTCGGGAAAGATCGGCAGATCGCCGGACGGCAGGAACTGGCCCTTGCCGCTCGCCCACCAGATCTCCTCGACCTTGGCGGCGAAATGCGCGCCCGGATACATGTTGAGGGCGACCACCACCGGTTGGCCCTCGCGCACGAATTTGAGGTTCTCCTGCCGGTAGGCGGCGAGCAGATAGGGATCGCGGTCGGCGATGAAGCTCGCGATGGCGCCGGCGCGGACGATGCCGGCCACCATGCCCTCCTGGACCTGCAGGTTGACGATCATCCCGTCCTCGGGTGCGCGGATCTCGGTCTGGGCCAGGTAGTACTCGGCCTGCGCGACCTCGGCCTGGGCCTCGGCGACCGCGGTGTTCACGCCGTCGATCTGCGAGGTGTAGGCGATCTCGGCACGGTGTTGGAGCGCTTGCGCATGGACGACGGACGCTTCGTCCGCGGCAGCCCGGGCGGCCCAGCGCTGGGCCTCGTCCTGCGGTGCTGCGCGTTGCGCGGCCAACTCGGTAAAGCGCCGTTCCTGCTCGCGGCTGAAGACGAGCTCGGCCTGCGCCTGCGCGACGGCCGCAGCGGCCGCTACGACGTCCGCCTGCAGAACCTCGACATTCTGCTTGGCCGCAGCCAGCGCCGCTTTCGCCTGGTCGAGCTGATACTGGTACGGGCGCTTGTCGAGGAGAAACAGCGGCTCGCCCTTTTTCACCGGCGTGCTCTCTTCGACCAGCACCGACTCGACGAGCGTCGGCTCCGGCAGGCGAGGGATGATTTGCACGGTATGCCGCACGACGCGAAGGTCGGCGGAGATCGGTGCCAGAAAGCGCATCCCGACCAGCGGCACGAACACCAAATGCAGGAGGAAGAAGCCCGATACCACGCCCCAAGCCGGTGTCAGCCGCAGCCATTTGAGCTTGATGAAGACCAGCCAAATGAAGAACAGATATAGAAATGTTACGGCGAAGACAGCGAGCAAATTACGAGCCTCTAATTTCCGAGAGACTTGGTGTTTTTACCCGTCTCCGGCGGTACTTGTTTTGGTTTTTCGTTGTCGTCATCGTTCTCGTCCGGCGGCAATGACTTGCCGTAGGCGTAGGCCGACAGCTCCGCCAGGTCGGCGCGCTCCGCTTTGCGCTCGGCCGCGGGAAACCGCCGAATGTCGACCTTGTCGGTCGGCTTGAAGGCCCAGATCAGGGCCTGAATCCACGGCACGACGGCAACGAAGCCGACCCAGCCCATCAGATAGACGGCTTCGGCATCGGGGTGCTTCCGTGCGAAGGCAATGCGCCCGGGCAGACCCAGCAGCTTCACCAGCCCGACCAGGACGCCGAGCACGGTCAAGGCGAGGCAGACGAACGTGATGTAGTCCCAAAAGAAGGGTGACGCCTGAAAGGCATTCCAGTTTCGTTCGATCCAGTCCATCTGCCTCTCCGCGTTGCTTTTCCATTGATGAACCAGGATTTCGCGGCAAATATGATTGCTTGGTAAGAGCGTGCCCCGGAAACCCGGGAGACGGCAGGTTCGAACATGTTCGAACCTTCAGCAGTGCGCGGGCGATGGGTACGCGGTTCCGTGGGCGCCAACCGGGTGAAGCACCGCTCTTGCTGCGGCTGGCCGCTCAGCGGCCCAGCCGTGTGGGCTCGGCGACTTCCTCGGGCTCGTCCGTCTCGCCGAAGACCTCCTCGCGGATGATCTTCTCGGTGATCTCGGCCAGGTAGTCGGTCAGGGCCGCGTTCAGCTCGATGAACTCCGGCCAGAGCACCTCCTCGAGAAAGCTGCGCGGGCCCTTGATCATCACCGTCGTTCGTTTCTGGCGGAGGTAGCGGTAGGGCCTGAGCCCGTAGCGGCGGGCGAGCGCCAGGAAGAGCTGCCGCGACCAGAGATCGGCGAGGCTGAAGCGCATCTCAATCAGGCGCTCGGTGCGCTGACTTTGGCTCAGCCGTTTGCGGATGCGCTCCGCAGCGGCGCCGGCGGCCGCCCGCTCGCCCGGCGTAGCCGCGCCGGCGAACAGCGCCTCGATCTTGCGCAGCTTGGCCCGCAGCTCGGCGTCGGCCGTCATGGTCAGACGTCGGCTCGGAGCGCGCTCGGGGTCAGAGCGATCGCAGTCTTCACGGCGTTGCTCATTTGCGCCTGACGGGAGAAGCCGGTGACACAGGCGATTTCGGCCAGCGGGCGTGAGCTGCCCCTGATCAGCTCGAGCGCACGCTCGACGCGCCGCCGCCGGCCGCCATCGAGGCGGCGCACGTCAACCCCGCCCAGACGATAGGCCGGCACGTAGTGGCCGACGCCCGGCAACGTCGCATCGGCCGCGGCGATGCGTGGCACCGGGCAGGTTCCAGCGATCGGCGATGCCGAAAAGATCGGGGAGGCCGACGACGCCGGCCTGGCGATAAGCGACGCAATGCTCCGGCTCGCCGTCGAATGCATGGACCCCCACGTGCTGCCTCCCGATGCTGGTCGATGTGGCCACGGTAGAATCCGCAAGAACCCGCAAATCGCTCTCGCAAGAAACTGACAGTCTGTGCGTTGGCCGAAGCCTACCTCGCACCTCGAGCCCCGCATAGTGCTGCGAGAATGCCAACCGATGACCAAGCCAGAGCTTCTGACCCCCGATAACTGCCAGCTCATCGACATCGACCATCAGCCGCAAATGGCCTTCGGCGTGCGGTCGATCGATCGCCAGACGCTGACGAACAACACCGTGGCGCTGGCCAAGTCGGCCGAGTTGTTCAACATCCCGACCACCCTCACGACGGTCGAGACCGAGAGCTTCTCGGGCCATACCTACCCCGATCTGCTGGCCGTCTTTCCCGAAGCGCCGATCCTCGAGCGCACCTCGATGAACTCCTGGGACTAACAGAAGGGTTGCGACGCGCCTGATCTCATTCTGCGCAACGGCAGGATCACCACCCTCGACCGCAGCAACCCCGAGGTCACGGCACTTGCTGGCGCTACCGATCGCTCCCACAGACAGGGTCGATCGTGGACCAGTGATGGTGACCGTCGACGATCGTCGGGTGGCGCCAGCGAGCATCGATGCTCGCTGGCGCGCATCCAGAACCGCCGCGCTGCCCGACTTCGAGACGCCGGCTATGGCTCGCAGCTGCATCAGCCGGCCGAGCAGGTGGGCGTGCTGCGCGAGGCCTTTTTCCCGGCTTCCTGGCTCGACCAGCTGCGCTAGCACGAGCGCGTCAGCCAGGACGATGCCGCGCTTCAGGCGGCCCTGCAGGCGCTCTGCGTCGACGCCGAGGCGCCAGTGGTGACCCACCACATCGCGGTCGAGCGGCGCACCGACTGAGGACCGGCCTCAGTGGATCGCGCGTTCCAGGCAGTCGATCAGACGATCCACCTCGTCCAGCGTGTTGTAGTGCACGAGGGACGCCCGAACGACGCCGTTGCCGGGCGCGAGGCACAGACTCTCGACCAGCCGGCGCGAGGCGAAGTCGCCGTAGCGGATGCCGATCGAAGCCGCATCGGCGACACGGACGATATCGGCGGAATCCTTGCCGTCGACCTTGAAGCTGATGGTTGGCACCCGGCTTTGCTGGTCGGCATTGCGGCTGCCGATGACCCGCACGTCGTTGCGGCTGTTGAGAAAGCCGAGCAGGCGTGCGCTTAGCGTTTCCTCATGGGCGGCGATATCGGCGAAGGCGCGCTCGATGGACGCCCGGTCGCCGGTGCTGCCACCCAGCTCGTCCAGATAGTCGACGATCGCGGTGCAGCCCCAGGCCAGCTCGTAGCTGGGGTTGCCGGGCTCCAGCTTCGCCGGCACTTTGTCTTTGCCGTAGAAGTAATGGTAGAGGCCGTCGAGCTCCAAGAGCTGCTCGTGCTTGCCGTAGAGCACGGCGAAATGCGGCCCGTAGGTCTTGTAGCAGCTGAACGCGTAGTAATCGACATCAAGTGCTTGAACATCGATGGCGCGATGCGGGGCAAACGCCACGCCGTCGACACAGATCTTGGCACCTCGGTCATGCACCAGCTGGCTGATCGCCTGGATCGGCATGATGCTGCCGAGGATGTTGGAGGCGTGGGTGACGCAGACCAGCCGGGTTCGCCCGGTCATCAGCCGGTCCAGCGCGTCGAGGTCGGGCTCCAGCGTTTGGCCATCGATGCCCCAGGTCTTGATGACCACGCCGCGTGCCTCGAGTGTCAGCCAGGGACCGATGTTCGATTCGTGGTCGAACGCGGTGACGATGACCTCGTCGCCCGGCGCCAGCTGGCTCGCCATGGCGGTGGCGAGAAAGCGCAGGTTGATGGTGGTCGTCGCGTTGAGCACGATCTCTTCCGGCCGTTCGGCATTGATCAGCCGGGCAATCTTGGCGCGCGCCTCGCCGAGCCTTGCGGCTGCCAGCTGCGACGCGGCATAGCTGGCGCCGATCTGCACGCTCGAGGTCAGGAGATAGTCGCTCACCCGCTCGGCCACGCCCTTGAGGACCAGCGAGCCGCCGGCATTGTCGAAGAAAGCAACGCCGCTCGCCAGCGCTGGGAAGTGGCTTCGGACGACGGTCCAGATCGAGAGGCATGTGCGGCTTTCTGTCGGGTTTCAGCGCCGTTGGCTGGCGAAGCGCTGCTCGAGCAGGCCCACGAGCCTGACCAGCGGCAAGAGAAGGATGAGGTAGATGGCGGCCGCCATGATCAGCGGCGTCGGGTTGGCGGCCAGGGCCTGCGCCTGGGTCGCCTGCTTGAGCAGGTCCGGCATGGCGACGACCGATGCGAGGGCGGTGTCCTTCATCACGTTGATCGAGTTGGAGGTCAGCGGCGGCACGACGATGCGCACGGCCTGCGGCAGGATCACCTTCCACATGGTGGGCAACGGCCGGAGCCCGAGTGACTTGGCCGCCTCGAACTGACCCACCGGCACGGCCTCGATCCCGGCCCGGAAGATCTCGGCGGAATAGGCGCTGGAGACCAGCGAAAGTGCCGTGACGGCGGAGACGAAGGGCGAGAGCCGGATGCCGAGAAAAGGCAGGGCGTAGTAGACGATGACCAGCAGCACCAACAACGGCATCGCGCGGAAGACGTCGATATAGGCGACGGCCAGTTTTTTGAGCGGCCAGGCAGCGTAGAGCCGTAGCAGTGCCAGGAACAGCCCGCCCGCCATGCCGAGGACGATGCTGACGGCGCCCAGCATGATCGTCACCCAGAGGCCAGTCAGGAGCAGCGGCAGCGACTGGATGAAGACCCGCTGGTTGAAGAACGTATCGATAATGTCCAAGGACCGGCCGCACCAGCGAAGCGGGGGAAGAAAAACGAGCACGAAGCGCGACGCCTGGCGCCACGCTTCGTGTTATCGCGCGCCGGCGTATTACGGCATGGGTAGCACTTCGACCGTGCTGGTGCCGGCGTCGGGCGCCTTGCCGAACCACTTCTCGTGGATGGCGGCGAGCGTGCCGTCTTCCTTCATGGCCGTGATCACCTCGTTGACCTCGGCCGCCAGCTCGGCGTCCTTGGCAAACATGACCGAATATTGCTCGCCCGTCGTGATCCGCTCGGCCACGACGAATTGCGGCTTGTCGCGGACGTAGTAGAGAAGGGCCGGAATGTCCGAGATGTAGCCGTCGATGCGGCCGGCGCCGAGATCGAGCATGGCCGGGTTCAGCCCCTCGTAGCGGCGGATGTCGGCAAAGCCGTTGGCCCCGGCGTTCTCGGTGGTCCACATGTCACCGGTGGAGCCGGTGTCGACGCCGATCACCTTGCCGTCCATGTCGGCCACTCCCTCGAGCCCACTATCGGCGCGAACGGTCAGCGACTGGTCGCTGTCGTAGTAGGGCTGGGCGAAGGAGACGCTCTCCAGCCGTTCCTTGGTGATGGTGATCGAGGACGTCGCGGCATCGATGCGGCCGGACTGGACGGCAGCAAACAGGCCCTGGAACGGGATGTTGACGGTCTCGATCGGCCGCCCGAGGCGCTCGCCCACCTCGGCCATCAAATCGATCTCGAAGCCGACGAACTCGCCGCTCTCGTCCTGGAACTCCCAGGGCACATTGCCGATATTGGCGCCGACGATGATCGGCTCCTGGGCCTGAAGGGAGCTGCTGCCGAAGGCGAGGACAGCGGCGATCGCGATGGCCGAGAGACGTGTCCCGGATAGATAACGCTGCATGCATTCTTCCAATTCTGAGGCGATTGGCCGGCTCTTGTTGCAGGATGCGCGGCGGCGAAGCGGAGAAGCCGCCCATGCCGCGTCTTGGTGTTGCCGACCATGCGGCGATCCTGGGTGCGCCGGCGGTGCTGGTCAAGCGGCCTGATCGCAGTCGTCGCGCTTCTCTCCCGCAGTTGCCAGCTCGGCTCGGCGGAGCGAGGCAAAGGCGTAGACCGAGCGCGGGCTCAAGCCGCGTCGTTCAGCAGCATGCCGGCATCCTCGAGCGTGCGGCGGATTTGCTCCAGCGTGGCCCCCTCGGGCTCGCGGATGGGCGGGCGGTTGCGGGCGGACTTGAAGCGGCCGGCCAGGACCATCGCCATCTTCATCCGGGCATGCGCGTCGCCCGACGGCTCGCCCGTGCCGTAGACCATCTCCTTGAGCGGGAAGATGCGCTCGTAGACGGCCTTGGCCCGCATGAGGTCGTTGGCCTGGACGGCGGCGTAGAGGTCGATGATCAGCTCGGGCACGAACGAGGCGAAGCCGACCAGCGCTCCGTCGACGCCCTGGATCAGGGTGGCCAGCAGGAACTCGTCGATACAGTCGAGGATGGTGACATGCGCGTCGGCGGCGCGGATCGCCTTGATGTCGCGCTCGTACTTGCCGACCTCGCGCGTGCCGAGCTTGAAGGTGGTGACCCAGGGCAGGCGCGCCAGCTCGGCCAGCAGCTCGCTGGAATAGCTCGCCCGGGTCCAGGCCGGATAGACGTGGACCACGAGATTGGCATCGACCGCCTTGCCGATGGCGGTGAAGTGGTCGATCACGTGCTCCGGGCGCATGCCGAAGCGCAGCCAGCCATGCGGCGGCATGATCAGGCAGCCGGAAGCGCCCGCCTCGACCGCCATCCCGGCATGCTCGACCGCCTCGTTGATGCCCTCGCAGCAGATGCCGGAGATGACCGGCGTTTCGCCCGCCGCCTCGGCGACGATGCGGGTGACATGGGCGCGTTCCTTCGGTGAGAGTGCGTAGACCTCGCCGGTGTGGCCGTTGGTGGCGAGCGCACCGATTCCCTGGTGACCGGCGAGCCAGCGCGTGAAGCGCCTGAGCTCCGCCTCGTCGAGGCTGTCGTCGGGATTCCAGGGGACCGACATGGCCGGCACGATACCGCGGAAAGGTGCGACTTCGCTCATCTGGCTCAGCTCCCTGTCGAAGCGATTGCGGCGCGTTCCCGGGCGCCGCGCCGTTCGGCCTGCAGGTCCGGATCGGCTACCGGGCTCGCGGCCAGCAAGGCTTGCGTGTAGGCATGGCGCGGGTGCTCGAAGATGTCACGCGTCCGCCCCGCCTCGACGATCTTGCCCTGGTGCATGACGATGACCCGATCCGCGATGTCGTGCACCACCGGCAGGTCGTGGGCGATGAACAGATAGGCGAGGCCGAGCCGGTCGCGCAGCTCCTTCAGAAGTGCGATCACCTGCGCCTGGATCGAGACGTCGAGGGCGGATACGGCCTCGTCGCAGATGATGACCTCGGGCTCCAGCGCCAGCGCCCGGGCGATGGCGATCCGCTGGCGCTGGCCGCCGGAGAACTGGTGCGGGTAGCGCTTCATGTGGTCCGCCGCCATGCCGACCTGCTCGAGCAGCTGGGCCACCCGGTCGCGCCAGGCGGATCGGGGCAGCGCGTCCTTGTGAATGGTCCAAGGCTCGGCGATGAGGCTGAAGACCGACATGCGCGGGTTCAAGGAGGCATAAGGATCCTGGAACACCACCTGCAGCTCGCGGCGGTAGCGGAGCAGGTCGGGCCCCTCGAGCGCGTAGACGTCGCGACCGGCAAACAGTGCGGTGCCGCTGGTCGGCGTCTCGAGCCGGAGGAGCGTCCGCGCCAGCGTCGACTTGCCCGAGCCGGATTCGCCGACGATGCCCAGCGTCTCGCCCGGCTCGAGGGTAAAGCTGACGCCGTCGAGGGCGCGCACCACCTCGCCGGTAGCACGGCGCATCATCCCCTTGGTGACCGGGTAGTGGGTCGAGAGGTCACGCACGTCGAGCAGCGGCGGCCGGCTTGCCAGCTCGCGCTCGGCGAGCTCGCCCGTGCCGGGAATGGCGGCGAACAGGCGCTTGGTATAGGCGTCCTTCGGTGCCTTGAAGATCTCACGCACGGGCCCACGGTCGACGATCCGCCCGTCGTGCATCACCACGACCCGGTCGGCGATGTCGGCGACCACGCCCAGGTCATGCGTGATCAGCAGAAGCCCCATGCCGGTCTCATTCTTGAGCTCTTTCAGGAGCGCCAGGATCTGCGCCTGGACAGTGACGTCGAGCGCGGTGGTCGGCTCGTCGGCGATCAGCAGGGCCGGCTGCAGCGCCAGCGCCATGGCGATCATCACCCGCTGGCGCTGGCCGCCCGAGAACTGGTGCGGGTAGTCGGCGACGCGCCGCTCGGCGTTCGGGATGCCGACCCGGTCGAGGAGCCGGACGATCGCGCCGTGCAGGTCGCCCGGCCGCTTGCCGTGCGCCTTGAAGCCCTCGGCGATCTGCCAGCCGACCGAGTAGACCGGGTTGAGATGCGCCAGCGTGTCCTGGAAGATCATCGCGATGCGTCGGCCGTTGATGTCGCGGCGCTCGCTCTGGCGCATCGCGAGCAGGTCCCGGCCTTCGAAGAGGATGCGCCCGCTCGTGATATGGCCGGGCGGGCTGTCGATGATGTCCATGATGGCCGACGCCGAAACGCTCTTGCCGGAGCCGCTCTCGCCCAGGATCGCCAGCGTCTCGCCGGCATCGAGGTGGAAATCGACGCCGCGCACCGCCTCGACGACGCCCTGCGCGGTGTGGAACGCGACGCTGAGGTCCTGGACCTCGAGCAGATGCGTGCCCGTGCCGCTCACGGCTTCCGGCCGGCGACTTCCAGCCGCCAGCGCTGGGTCGGGTCGGTGACCACGCGCAGCCAGTTGGACAGCAGATTGAGCGAGAGCGTGGTCAGCCATGATCGCGAGGCCGGGGAAGAAGGCCAGCCACCAGGCCGATGTTCAGATAGTTGCGCCCCTGCGCCACCATCAGCCCCCAGGTGACCTCGGGCGGCTGGATGCCGATGCCGAGGAAGCAGAGCGACGATTCGGCCAGCATGACGAAGGCGAAGTCGATGGTGGCGATGGTGATCAGCGTCGGCAGCGCGACGGGCGCGATGTGCCGGAGCACGATGCGCAGCGCGCTCGCTCCCATGGCCGTGGCCGCGCTCACGAACATCCGCTCGCGGATCTCCAGCACCTCGGCCCGGGCGGTGCGGATGTAGACGGGCAGCCGCGTGATGGCGAGGACGATGACCAGGTTGGCCACCCTGGGCTCGAGGATGTAGAGCACCACCACCGCCATCAGCAGCGAGGGAAAGCTCATGAGGATGTCGGCGAAGCGCATGATCAGGTTGTCGACCCAGCTTCCGACGATAGCCGGCGACGATGCCGAGCGTGGCGCCCACCGTGAAGGAGACGACGACCGCGGCAGCGGCGATGGCGAGCGTGTTCTGCGCCGCGACGATCAGCCGGGCGAGGATGCTGCGGCCGAGCGCGTCGGCGCCGAAGACGAAGAGCCAGCCCTTGCTCGAAGGAGAAGGGCGGCGGCATTGCGCAGGCGCAGATTCGAGCGCGGTCGCCGCATCGCCGAGCAGCGCCGGGCCGAAGAGCGCGAAGAACACCATCAGCAAGCAGATAGAGCACGGCGACGAGCGCGAACTTGTCGTGCCACAGCATGCACGAGCGCGGTGTGGGCTCGCGCTCCGGGCCGAGGCGCTCGGTGACGCCTGGCATCCGCCATCTCAGCGGTACCGGACGCGAGGGTCGAGCATGGCATAGGCCAGGTCGATCAGGATGTTCATGACGAAGATCAGCGACCGCGGTGACCAGCACGGCCGCCTGGACGACGGCGAAGTCGCGCTGCATGATGGCATCGATCATCAGCTTGCCGACGCCCGGAAAGCCGAAGACCGTCTCGACGATCACCGCGCCATTGATGATCCCGGCCGCCTGATCACCCGCGACCGTGATCACCGGCAGCATCGAGTTGCGCAGCGCGTGGACGAAGACGACCCTGCGGCCGCGCACGCCCTTGGCCCGCGCCGTCTTGACGTAGGCCGAGGCGAGGGCGGTGACCATCGCGCCGCGGACCACCTGGACGAGCAGGCCGAAGGGGCGGATCAACAGCACGGCGAGCGGCATGATCCAATGCCAGACGGAGCCGGTGCCCGAGGTCGGCAGCCATCCCAGGCTGACCGCGAAGACCAGGATGGCGGTGATCGCCACCCAGAAATCCGGGGCGCTGGCGCCGGCCAGCGACAGCACGCTCGCCGCCCGATCGAAGGCGCCGCCCGGCCGGACGGCGGCGAGCGAGCCCACGACGATCGCCAGGGTCACCGCCAGCGTCATGGTCCAGGCGGCGAGGGTCAGCGTCGTGGGCAGCGCCTCGAGCACGACCTCGAGCGCTGGCCTGGCCTTGCGGATCGACATGCCGAGGTCGAAATGGGCGAGATCACCCAGGAAGCGCCCGAACTGCTCGATCAGCGGGTCGTCGAAGCCGTGCCGGGCGCGAAACTCGTCCCGCTGCTCGAGCGACGCATCGAGCGGCAAATAGAGATTGGTCGGATCACCCGTCAGCCGGGCGAGGAAGAAGACCAGGATGATGAGCCCGACGAGCGAGATCAGGCTGTAGAGCGTGCGACGGCTGAGGAAGTCGCCCAATCGGAACTCCGGCGCTGCGCCTGGAGGAAATCAGGCCGCCGCCCGAGACGGTGTCGGGCGGCGGCAGAGCGCGTGCTCGCGAAGCGTCAGTTGAAGGTGATATTCGCGATCTGCAGCTCGCTGTTGGTGGAGATCGACGGCGTGAAGCTGATCCGCGGGCCGACCCGCGTGTAGCCGACCATGTGGAACATCATGCACGTCGACCACGAGGTCCTCGTGGATCATCCGGAACGCCTCCTGCCAGGCCTGGCGCCGCTCGTCGCCGGTCGACACCGTGGCCTTCTCGATCAAGGCATCGAGCTCGGGGTCGCACGTCGTCGACTGCCCGCCGTCGCAATGGTACTTGAAGAAGACGGTGAAGACGGCGTCGCCGTTGTTGTTGTCGTGCTGCGCCTGATGCAGCGACGGCGGCCGGTCCTCGGCGAACGGCGTGGTGAAGATGTCGACCCAGGTGGCGACCTCGACCATCTGCAGGTCGATGGTCAGGCCGACCGCCTCGTACATCGCCATGATGGCTTCCGCGGCCTCGGTGGCGTTGGGATAGATGTTGGCACGGCCGACGATGCGGATCGGCGTGTCCACGGCGACTCCGTCGGCGCGGGCCTCGTCGATCAGCCGCTTGGCCTCCTCGGGATCATAGGGATAGGGCTCGAGGTCGGGGTTGTGGCCGTTGATGCTGGGCACGACGAGCGCCGTCGCCTTGACCACGTCGGCCGGGAAGATGGTGCCGATGAAGGCGTCGCGGTCGATCGCGAGATTGAGCGCCCGCCTCACCCTGATGTCGTCGAGCGGCGGAATGGCCATGTCGATCCGGAGCCGCGACGTCTCTGAGTTGGGATAGCTGAAGTCCATCTCCGGGTTGGTGGCGTCCTGCACCGCGATGTTGGGCGCGATGTCGGCCTCGCCGGTCTCCACCATCGCGGCGCGCACCGCCGATTCCGAGCGGAACACGTAGGTCGCCTTCTCGACCTCGGGCGTCTCGCCCCAGTAGTCGTCGTTGCGCTCGAGGACGATGCTCTGCCCGACGTCCCAGCTGGCGAACCGGTAGGGGCCGGTGCCGATCGGATCGCGGGTGCGCTCGCCCATCGGCGTGTTGGGCGAGACGACGGTCATCGTGCCCATCATGGTCGGCATGATCGGTGCCGGCTCGGCCGTCTTGATGTCGATGGTGTACTCGTCCACCGGCTCCGGGGTGACCTCCATGCCACCGAAGAACTTGATCCGGATCTCGCAGTCGATGCGGTCGTCGAGGGTCCGGTTGATCGAGTAGGCCAGGGTCTCGGCGTTGAACGGCTCGCCGTCGTGGAAGGTCACGCCCTCGCGCAGCTGGAACCGCCAGGTCAGATCGTCGATCTGCTCCCATGAGGTCGCGAGCCGCGGTGTGATGCTGCCGTCGTCGGGATCGATCTCGACCAGGGTCTCGGTGATGTTCTGCTTGACCACCCGCCCGACATTCGAGCGGCTGGCCTCGCACGGATCGATGATGTCGGGCTCCTCCGACAGGACGATGGTGATCGCGCCGGCTTCCTGTGCCGTGGCCGGGGCCATCGTGGCGATGGCGCCGAGCGCCAGGCACGGCAGCGCCAGTGCCATGAGTCTGCGTGATGCACGCATCATAGGTCTTGGCCTCCCCTTGTGTTCTTTTCCCGGACAATCGCCGAGGTTGCAGGACGGTAGACGGCTTTGGGTGACGTTTCAACCGGCGCCCCCGCTACCGCCGCTCGGCCTGGGTGAGGAGCACGACCGCGGCGAAGATGACGGCGCCGCCGAGCCAGGTCCAGCCATCGGCCACCTCGCCGAACGCCAAAAAGGCAATCAGCGCCACCAGCGGCAGCCGGACGAACTCGATCGGGCTGAGAAAGGACGCATCCGCCAAGGCCATGGCGCGGGTCACGCACGTCATCGAGAGTGCGCCCGCGGCCCCCTGGAAGGCCAGAAGGCCGAGCATCGGCCAGGACGGCAGGCTCAGCACCGGCAGGGCCAGGGCGAGGGCCAGCGGCACCGAGAGCAGAAGGTTGAGTCCGACGATGGTGCTGGGCGAGTCGCGGCCGGTCAGGAACTTGAGCATCAGCGCAATCGCGGCGATGCCCATGGCGCCGGCAACGGCGTAAAGCAGGGCCGGCTCGGCCAGCCCCTCGCCAGGCCGGACGATGACCAGGACACCCAGAAAGCCCAACGCGATCGCGGCGATGCGCAGGCCCGGCAGCCGCTCGCCGAGCAGCAGCACGGCACCCATCGCGACGAAGAGCGGCGTGGTGAAGGCAATCGCCGTGACACTCGCCAAAGGCGCGCCGGCGATCGCCTGAAAGAAGGCGAAGAGGGCCAAGAGCTTCAGCAAGGCCCGGCCCAGATGCAACCGGAAGTTCGCCGTCCGCCCGATGGTCGAGCGATGCCGCCAGAGCCAGGGGGCGACCGCGAGCAGACCGAACAGGCTGCGGTAGAAGACGATCGCCAAGGCGTGCAGCTCGCCGCTCAACACCCGGACCAGCGCTGTATCGACGGCCGTGAGCCCGGCCACCAGCAGCATCAACAGCGCCGCCTGCAGCGTCGCACGAGACGCCACGGGGCCGGCCACCGGCGGCGTTCGTTTGGCAGGAGACAAGGGCAACCGATCCGATCAGGCAGGAGGGCCAGCCATCGATGAGCATGGGGCGTCGCAATGCAAGGCCGATCTGCAGCGCCACCTCGGGTCCGCACGGTCGCTAAGCCGGGCGAGATGTCCGCATCTCGCCACGCGCCTACAACCGATAAACCCGCACCGCGTTGTCGTGGAAGAGCGCGCTGCGCTCGCTTTCGCTGAAATCGGCGGTGATGGCGTCGAAGGCCCGCCACAGCGTGGCGTAGTCGGAGAACAGCTTGTCGACCGGGAAGTTGCTGGCGAAGAGGCAGCGGTCGGTGCCGAAGATGTCGATGGTCTCGAGGACGAAGGGGCGGATAGAGGCCTCGGTCCAGGCGTTGTCGACCATGCCGAGGCCGGAGATTTTGGCGCTGACGTTGGGGCATTGGGCGAGCTTGCGCATGCCGGAGCGCCAGCCGTCGAGGCCGGCTTGGTCGCGCTCGAGCGGCATGCCGGTGTGGTTGAGGATCACCGGGATGTCGGGATGGCGGGTGGCGAGACCTGCTGCGTCGGCCATCTGCGGCCAGTAGAGCTGCAGGTCGAACGAGTAGCCGTGCGCCGCCAGCCTGGCGTAGCCCTGTTGCCAGGCCGGGTCGTTCAGGTGGTCGAGGGCGGCCACGTTGAACTTCGGATCGCGGTGACGGTTCAGGATCTGCCGGATGCCGCGCATGTTGGCGAAGGTGCCGTGCGCCTCCAGCACCGCCTCGACATCGGGGGCGGCGAGGTCGGCGAAGGCGACGATGCCGTGCGGAAAGCCCAGGCGATGACGGGTCGTCGGCGATGGCCTGCAGCCAGCTTGTCTCGTCGACGGCGTGCTCGGGCGCGATCTCGGCCTGGAGGTGGACCGATTTCACCAGGTCCAGACCGGCGGCGTCGGCGCGGAAGTCGTCGAGCAGGTAGGATTGGCAGAGCGGGCCTGTGTCGCCGATCAGCGGCGAGACGACCGGCTCCGCCAGCCAGGGATAGCGGTGGCGGTCGAGGTCCCAGAGGTGGTGGTGGGCATCGACGATCCGCATGGCCTCACCCCGCGCCGAAGACGTGGTGCTGGGTGCGGTTCTTCTCGATGTAGCCCCAGTCGTAGGTGACGCCGAGGCCTGGGCCGTCCGGCACCGGCACGCAGCCGTCCTTGCCCAGATCCTCCGGCTGGTCGCTGTAGTCGCAGGCGTAGACCGGCGGCACGGCGTTGGGCATGCCGGGCCCGACCAGCGCCATCTCGTAGAAATGGGTGTTGCGGATGGCCGCCATCACTGCCCGGTGCGCCGGGCCGCAGGCGTGGAACTGGACGTCGAGGCCCAAGGCCTCGCAGAAATGGGCGATCTTGATCGCGCCGGTGATGCCCATGTCGTACTCGGGATCGGCGTGGATCATGTCGCAGCCGCCGGCCAGCAGGAAGGCCGCCTTCTGCTCGATGGTCCGCACATGCTCGGAGACCAGGATCGGCGTCGCCAGCTTCTCGCGCAGCCGCTTTTGGCCCTCGGCCGAGACGCCGGCGTCGCGATAGGGGTCCTCGTACCAGAAGTAGCCGGCCTCGTCGCAGGCGCGGCCGACCTTGAGCGCGTCCATCCAGGTGCGGAGCTGGCAGGCCGGGTCGATCATCAAGGACCAGTCGTCGCCGACGGCCTTGCGCACGCCGAGCAGGTTCTTGATCTCGCGCGCGACATTGCCGTCGTGCCAGCCGTGGATCTTGAAGCCGGCGAAGCCCTGCTCCTTGCAGGCGACCGCATAGTCGGCGAAGGCCTCGGGCGTATCGAGGCCGCCCTTCTGGTCCTGGCCGTGATAGGTGCTGGCATAGGTCGGCAGCCGCTTGCGGTAGCCGCCCAGCATCCTCGCCACCGACGCGCCCAGCCGTTTGCCGGCGAGGTCCCAGAGCGCGATGTCGATGGCCCCGTGCCCCATGTGGTCGTAGGCCCGGATCTCGCGCTTCAGGTCCTCCCAGATCTCGACCCGAGCGTCCGGATCGCGGCCGATCAGATGCGGGTGCCAGCATCAAGGTCTGGCCGAGCGAGCCGCGGCGTGCCGACCCAATGGGTGACGTACTCGCCCCTGGCGCCGTCATTGGTGTCGATGGTCACCGCATAGCGGCTCATCGGCATCCGCCCGCCCTGCTGCCAGACGAGATTGCCGACGCCAGCGGCACCATGCGGCGGCAGCGCCAGGTTCTCGACCTCGTAACCGAAGACGTGGACCTCGACGCGGGTGATCACCGTCATGCGTCATCTCCCGGCACCGGTGCGTCGGCGCGGATCAGGCTTTCCTGCTTCAGATCGGCCCAGAACGCGGCCGGGATGGCGTGGCGCATGTGCGCGAGATTGGCCTCGATATGCGCCGGCGCGAAGCCGCCCGGGATCACGGAGGCGATCGAGGGATGGCCGAAGGGGAACTGCAGCGCTGCCGCCGGCAGGGGCACGCCGTGCCGGTCGCAGACCGCCTGGATGCGGCGCGACCTTCTCCAGCACCTCGGGCGTGGCGTCAGCGTAGTTGTACTTGGCACCGTCGACCGGGCCTGTGGCGGTGATGCCCGAGCTGAAGACGGCGCCGACGATGATGGCGACGTCGCGGCGCTGGCAGTAGGGCAGCTCCTCGTCCAGCGTGTCGTGCTCCATCAGCGTGTAGCGCAGCGCCAGCAGGAAGAAGTCGAGATCGACCAGATCGAGGAAGCGGGGCATCATGCCGAGCTCGTTGATGCCGGCGCCGATGCCCTTGATCAGGCCGGCCGACTTGAGCTCGTCGAGCGCCCGCCAGCCGGATGGTCGCGAGCTGGCCGAGATAGGCCTGGACCTTGGCCTCCACCTCGTGGTGCCAGAAGTCGAGGTCGTGGATGATCAAGAGGTCGACGCGGTTCATGCCGAGGCGCTGCAGGCTGTCCTCGTAGGCGCGCATGATGCCGTCGTAGCTGTAGTCGAAGACATGGTCGAAATGCAGCCCGCCGGTCCAGAAGCCGGTGTCGAAGCGCTCGGGATGCTGCGGCGCCTTGAGGATGCGGCCGACCTTGGTCGACAGCACCAGCTCGCTGCGCGGCTGGCGGTAGAGGAAGCGGCCGATGCGATGCTCGCTCTGACCGCGGCCGTACCAGGGGGCCGTGTCGTAGTAGCGCACACCGTCATTCCAGGCGGCCTGCAGCGTCGCCTCGGCGTCCGCCTCGCTGACCTGCGTGAACAGCTCGCCCAGAGGCGCGCCGCCGAAGCCGAAGGATCGGCACCATCGACCTCGGACTTGCCGAGGCGGCGGTGCTTGAACGGGTCCATGAGCGTCTCCCTCGAGAGTTCGGCTAGCGCTGGCCGACGCGCTTCTGCAGGGCGTCGAGCAGCACGGCGGCGATGATGATCGCGCCCGTCGCGAAGTCCTGCCAGAAGATGTCGATGCGCGAGAGGTTCAAGAAGTTGCGGATGAGCGCGATGATGATCACGCCGATGATGGTGCGCAGGATGTTGCCCTGGCCGCCATAGAGGCTGGTGCCGCCGATCACGACGGCGGCGATCACCTCGAACTCGAGGCCGCGCGCGGTGTCGGCCTGGATGGCGCCGATCCGGGCGAGCAGGATGTTGCCGGCGAAGGCGGCGGTGAAGCCCACGATCATCATGCACTGGATCTTCACCCGATCGGCATGGATGCCCGAGAGCGTCGCCACCATGCGGTTGGCGCCGACTGCATAGACCCGCTTGCCGAAGGCCGTCCGGCTGAGGACGAACCAGCCGACCGCGTAGCAGAGGAGTGCGATCAGGAAGGGGATCGGGACGTTGAAGATGCGCCCCTGGCCGATCACCTTGAAGGCGTCCGGCAGGTTCGAGATGACCTGGCCGCCGGTGACGACGAAGGCCAGCGAGCGCGCCATCATCAGCATGCCAAGGGTGACGATGAAGGAGGGTATTCGCCCCTTGGTGGTGATGACGCCGTTGATGAAGCCGATCGCCGGGCCGATCAGCAGCGACAGGATCACCGCCGGAACGACGCCGATCTCTTGCATCAGCGCCGCCGAGACGGCGGCGGCGAGTGCCACCACCGAGCCCACCGAGATGTCGAACTCGCCCGAGATCATGACGATGGTCATGCCGGCTGCGACGATCAGGTTCACCGCCATCTGGCCCATCAGGTTGGCGATGTTGATCCAGGTGAGAAAGCGCGGCGAGAGGATCGACATGATGACGATCAGCACGGCCAGCACCGCCAGCGCCTGCAACAGGCCGTAGGATTGGCGCAGCAGCTCCTGGCGCCGGGTGATCTCGATCGTGCTCATGCGGCGATAGGCTCCCCGCTGACGGACGCGTGGAGAATGGCGCCGCGCTCGATTGCCGAGCCGGTGACATCGGCGACGATGCGGCCACGGAACATGACGAGCACCCGATCGCACAGGCTGATCAGCTCGTCGATCTCGGCCGTGATCAGGAGCACGCCGACGCCCTCGGCCGCCGTCTCGCGGATAATCGAGCGGATCTCGGCCTTCGAGCCGACGTCGACGCCGATGGTCGGCTCGTCCATGATGAACACCCGGGGCCGTGTGCCCAGCCACTTGGCGAACAGCACCTTCTGCTGGTTGCCGCCGGAGAGTGCTCGAGCCGGCGTCGTAGGCCCGGGCGCGCGGATCGCCAGCCGGCTGATGGCATCGCGGCCCGCCTCCAGCATGGCCCGAAGATCGAGCATGCCGGCCCTGTTGGAGAAGCGGTCGAGCACTGGCAGGGTGACGTTCTCGAAGATCGGGCTCTCCGACAGGAGGCCCTCGCGCAGCCGATCGTGGGTGAGCAGCACGATCCCGGCATCGAGCGCGTCCCTGGGCGTGCGGACGTCGAGCGGCCGGCCGTCGAGGCGGATCTCGCCCGCGGTCCGCTTGGTGTCGGGGCTGGCGACGATCGCCTTGCCGAGCAGGTCGAGCCCGGAGCCGGTGAGCCCGGTCACGCCCAAGATCTCGCCCTGGTGCAGGGTGATGGCGATGTCCCGTGGGCCGCCCTGCACCGCCAGCTCCAGCACCTCGAGCAAGGGGGGGCCGATCGAGCGCTCGGCGCCCCGCTCGAGCTGGTGGTCGAGCTCGCGCCCGATCATCGCCGCCACCACCTGGTCAAGGGTCAGCTCACGGCGCTCGCCGACCAGCGACACGGCGCCGTCGCGGAGCACGGTGACGTCGTCGGCGACCTCGAAGACCTCGTTCAGGTAGTGGGAAATGAAGACGATGCCGACACCCTGGCCTGAGAGGTCGCGGATCAGCCGCAGCACCAGCTGGACCTCGGTCTCGGTCAGGGACGATGTCGGCTCGTCGAGCAGCAAGACCTGCGCCTCGCGGCTGATGGCCTTGAGGATCTGCACCATCTTGCGCTGGTCGTTGGGCAGGTCGCCGACCCGGGTCTCCGGCGTGCAGGCGATGGCGTAGCGCTCGAGCAGCTCGGCCGTGCGCCGGTGCATCTCGCGGCCGCGAATGACGCCCATGGGCCCCATCGTCGGCTCGTTCGCCAGAAACACGTTCTCGGCCACGGTCTGCGAGACGATCAGGTTGACGTCCTGGTGCACGGTGACGATGCCGCGGGCGAGGGCGGCTGCGGTGTCGGCCAGCGACAGTGTCTCGCCCTTGAAGGCGAGGCTGCCGCTGTCGGCCGGGTAGAGGCCGGCGATGATCTTGGTGAGCGTCGACTTGCCGGCCCCATTCTCGCCGACCAGCGCGTGCACCCGGCCGGCCCGGACGTCGAAGTCGACCCCGCGCAGCGCCCGGACACCGCCGAAATTCTTGGCGATGCCCCGGCAAGAGAGGAGCGGGGCTGTGGTCATCCGCGCAACCAACAGCGACGTTCGTTGCGCGATGTGCCCAAGCGCGCCGTCAAGCCGCTGCTAGCCGCCCGTCACCTGTGGGTCGTCGGCGAACTCGTCGGCATTGTCCTGGGTGAGGATGCGGGTCGGGATGTCCATGCGCTCGACGGGGGTGCCGCCCTGCAGCCGGGTGACCATGGCGTTGACGCCCTCGTAGCCCATGAGGAACGGATCCTGCACGACCAGGCCCAGGATCTTGCCCTCCTTGACGAGCTCGAAGGAGACCGGGTCGAGGTCGAAGGAGACGAGCATCACGTCGCCACGGCCGGCAGCCTCGAGCGCGGCCAGCGCACCCTGTGCCACCACCTGGTTGAAGAAGAACACGCCCTTGATGTCGGGGATCGCGACCAGCGTGTCCTCCATCAGCCGCCGGCCTTCCTCGAGCGAGAGCTTGAGGAACTTCTCCTCCTGGACCTCAAGGCCGAGCTCCTTGGCCCGGTCCTCGAAGCCGCGCTGGCGGTTTTGCGCGTTGTCGTTGCCGGGCGCATGGTCGAAAGTGATTACCTTGGCACCCTCGGGCACGTGCTCGGCCATGAGCTCGGCGCCGGCCTGCCCACCGGCGTAGTTGTCGGTGATGATGAAGGTGTCCCAGCTGCCCGACTGCAGGCCGATGTCGGTGATCACCACCGGAATCTCGGCCGCGTTGTAGATGTTCTTCACCGGCTCGGCCAAGACGATGCTGTCGCCGGGGAAGAGGATCAGGCCGTCGATACCCTGGGCGTAGAGGTCCTCGAGGTCGGCGACCTGGCGGGTGGTGTCGGTGTCGCCGCCATTGGTGAAGATCAGCTCGAGATCGACACCCTTCTCGGCCCATTCCTCGGCCGCCTTCTTGGCACCATTCGCCATGGTGACGAGGAAGGGGTTGGTGCCCCAGAATTGCGAGTAGCCGAGCGTGTAGCTCTCGGCCGAGGCGCTGGCCCCGGCGAGCAGTCCTATGGCCAGGGCCGCGCCGGCGAGCGTCATCCGTCTCGTGTGCATCGTTGCCTCCCCCTGTCGCCGAAGCCCGGGCTTCGCGCTGCATCGTTGTGATTGCCGGCGAAATTACGGGTGCGGCTCAGGGCAGCGCAAGCGATTTGTGGATTGGCTCAACCCTCAGTGTCGCTTGCGCGACAGCTTGTCGAGCTGCTGGCGCAGCTTGTCCTGGATGCCGCCGGACAAAGTCTTGCCCGCATCCTCAAGAGCCTTGGCGATGGCCTTCTCGTCGGCGTCGCTGATCTCGCCCTGGGCGTGGCCGCTCTCGGCCGCCTCCTTCAGCTTGTCGAGAATGCCGAAGATGGACAGGTCGGCATCGATGGTGATCTCGACGCCATCCGCCGCGTCGCCGATGGTGATCCGCTTGGCGCCGATCTCCTCCCAGAGTTGATCGAAGCGCTCGGTAGGGGTAGGCGTGCCGGGCTGTGCATCAGGCATGGTGCTGTCTTTCCTTGCGGTTCGCTGGCCTTGGCCTAGACGGCGATCTTGTCGACGCTGAGCTGGTCGAGGGTGAGTGCGCTCAGGCTCACACCCTGGACCGAGACCGGCGTGCTGACGCCCTGGATCTGCACGGCACCGATCGAGGCCGAGGCGCTGAGCTCGCTCAACACCAGCTCGCCGATCTGCAGATGCAGGACCGGCGTCGCGACGAAGATCGCCTTGAACAGATCGCCGATCTTGAACACCGGCGCCTCGAAGGTCTCGGGCTGGATGTCCATCAGCGTCACCGGCTCGGGCGAGGCGACATCGGGGACGTCGACGGTCGGCAGCTGGATGGTGCCGAGGCCGATGTCCGGCAGCCGCAGCGGCTCGTCCGGCTCGAACCGGGCGATGGTCAGCTGGCGGCTGTCCGCGGCCGGCGCCGCGAAGGAACTCGATCTCGAGCGAGGCGAAATCCAGCCCCGACAGCTGGAAGCCGCCCGACGGCAGCCGCGTGTCGTCGATCGCCAGGCCCTCGAACGACGCGCCGCCGAGCGCCACGTTGGTCACCGGCAGCACCGTCGCCGAGACGTCGCTGACGTCGGTAGCAGGGATGTCGAAGGCGATGTCGCGCAGCATTGGGATACGGATGTCGTGCAGCGGAATGGGCTTCGCCTTGGAGCCCAGGGTCTTCACCCCGCTGTCGCTGCCGAGCCACTTGAGGTCGTAGCTCCAGCGCACCTCGAAATGCAGTTCGAGTATCGCGCGGACATTGCGCAGCAGGGCGGCGCCGCAGCGCAGCCGCGCCTCCAGGTCCTCGATGGTGACCTGCTCGATCGAGGCTTCGCCGACCTCGATCCGATCGACATGCACCGAGCCGGCGCGGCCGCCGGCGGTGGCGATGCGATCGACGGTGATCCGTCGGCGCAGCGCCGTCTCAAGCTGCTCCAGGAGGTTTGGGTCGAGCGGCGGCGCGCTCAGGCTGGTTGGTGGCGGCATGTGGGTCTTCCGATGTGACGAGGCTTCAGGCTTCGGTGTCGCTCAAGGTCTTGAGTTTCTCGCGGAGCGCTTCGGGCGGCACGGCGCCGAGGATGCGCTCGAAGTCGTCGCTGCAGACCTGGAGCTCGGTGTGCTCCGCCTCGGTGATCAAGGCGTCGGCGAGGCAGTCGCCGGCGATGCGGCGCAGCCAGGCGACGAGCTGGGCGGCGCTGAGCAGCTCGGCGTCGTCGGCAGCCGGCTCGTCCTGCTGGACCGGCGCATCGATGACGCTCTGCCACAGTTCCTCGAACGACGATGACGTTGCGGTCGGTGGCGGCATGGTTTCCTCCCGGACTGGCAAACAGGCGCTCAGACGGAAATCTGGTTCACGGTCACCTGGCGCAGCTCGATCTCGCCCAGGCGCAGCCCGTCGATGGTGACCGGCGAGCTGATGTCCCGGAGGCCGATGCGCTGGATCGAGGAGACGGCGTCGATGTCGTTGATCGTGAGCGCGGCGATCTCGATGTCGACGATCGGCCGGGCGAACAGGGTGACACCGATGATGATCAGATCGACCCCGGCGGTCTGCTCGAGGTCCTCCGGGCGGACATTGGGGATGCCGATCGGCGCGCTCGACGACACGCGCGGTGCCCGGACGCTCGGCAGCTGCACGTTGGTGACGACGGTCGACGGCAGCAGCAGCGGCCGATCCGGCGAGAACGAGCCGATCGACAGCCCCTCGGTGAAGGTCATGGGCACCGCCAGGTCGCGCAGCTTGACCTCGCCGAGGCCTAGGCCGGCGAGCCCGAAGCCCGCCGCCGGCAACAGCGTGCCGTCGAGCCGGAGGTCGGTGAACTGGCCGCCGCCGAGATCGAGCGCGTTGACCGGCTGGACCTCGATCTGCGTGCCGGTGATCGTGGCGCTGGGCACCGCGAGCGTGATGTCGTCGAGCCTGGGAATGCTGACGGTGCCGACGTTGAACGGGAAGCCGAAGGTCACCGATCGCTCGCGGGATAAGCCGAAGACCCGAAAGCGGACGCCCACGGTCACCCGGAGCACCATCCGAAACCCCTCGAGCCGGGTATCGCCCGCATCGAGCGTGGCATTGACGCCCTGGATATCGACCCGGCCGATGCTTGCCTGGCCCAGCCTGATCTGGTCGATGCCGAGGCTGGCGGCGCTGCCGGATTGGGCCAGCAGCTGGGACACATTCAGCCGTCGCAAGGCCGGCCCGATCAGGTCTGCGGTGAAGGCCGCCGTCGATTCGGCGAGTCCGGGCTGCCCGGCGCTGGTGGTGGTTCGTTCGACCATGGTCACAGAACCCCTTTGCGATGCCGTTGATTTCTATGCCAAGTCCCTGAGTTCTTGATCAACGAGCTTGTGGTTGGTGGGCCACCAATCGCGACGATTTAACATTACCCTTAGCATGTTTTTGCGAGATGGGCCCGGTCAATCGACGTTAGTCCGAATTGCGCTTTTCAACCGATTCTTACTAGGCCCGTATTCTAGCGTGTCTTCTGTAATCCAAATCACAGTCGCTGCGGAGCGCGCCGACTAGACGAGACGGGCCGCTCGTCGGCTATCGGTGATCGCCTGGTCTTGGCGATTTCTCGAAAACTGGCGAGCCGCCGAGATCGGAAGGTTGCATTCGAGCGCATTCGAGTAGATGCTCGATCTCCGTCGCTCGAAGAAGCGAACAGCCTCGATGTCGGCTCTTGATCAAAGGGAGAGAAGAGTCATGGCTCGTGTGTTGACCCTTGCCTGCCTGCTCGTCGCCACGTCACTGGCGTCCTCGGCCGAGGCGGCCCCCGGCGCGCTGGACGAGGCGATGCTGGTCGGCCGCGACGCGGCGTCGTTCCCGCCGGCGGACGAGGATTACTTCAAGGGCATGGACAACGGCCTCGAACTCTCGGTCGAGGAGGTGATGGGCCGCAACATGTGGATGGTCTGGACCGGCGGCAACGACCTGCTTTGGGACCGGCTCACCAACGACACGTTCGGCCAGTTCGACCTCCTCAAGACCCTCTCCTCGCATCCTGACTTGCCAGCGCGGCGGTCCAACCGCTTCGAGCAGCTCGGGCTGATCAACGAGCCCTGCTTCACCGAGCCGACCGGCCCCGATCCAGATCATTACGGGCTCTGGCTTGACAAGCGCACGGACGACTGCGCGCCCGATCCCTTCGCCAACGCGGAGAAATACCCAGGCGTCGAGATCGGCGCACGTGGCCGCAACGTGCCGGTCGGCTCCTACTACGGCGAGCCCTCGGGCGTGCTGGGATTGCGCCTGTTTCCCAACCCCGACTTCGACGAGCGGGCCGAGCGCGACTGGGACCCGGAGCGCTACTACAACGACCCGGACTACTACCTGAGCGACGATCTCGTCCGGCCCTACCGGGTCGGCATGTCCTGCGCCTTCTGCCATGTCGGGCCGAGCCCGATCGACCCGCCGACCGATCCCGAGAACCCGGCGATGACCAACCTCAACGCCACCGTGGGTGCGCAGTATTTCTGGTTCGATCGGATCTTCGCCTGGCAGCCCGACGAGCGGCAATACATGGTCCAGCTCATCCACACGGCGCGGCCCGGCACGCTCGACACATCGCTGGTCTCCAGCGACTACATCAACAATCCGCGCACGATGAACGCCGTCTACCTGCTGGGCGAGCGGCTGCAGAATGCCCTTCGCCTCGGCGAGGAGCGCCTGGCCGGCGGCGAGCTCGACAACAAGCAATTCGATGATTTCGTCGAGGAGGGGCCGCTCACGGCGTTCTTCGAAGAGCCCGATCTAAGCTTCAGCCCGCGCGTCCTGAAGGACGGCGCCGACTCGGTGGGCGCGCTCGGTGCCCTCAACCGCGTCTATCTGAATATCGGCCTCTTCAGCGAGGAGTGGACCCGCCACTTCAACCCGATCGTCGGCGGCCGGTCGATCACGCCGATCGAGATCAAGACGGCGCAGGAGAACTCCGCCTACTGGCAGGCCACCGAGCTGCAGACGCCGCTCACGGCGCTCTACTTCCTCAAGGCCGGCCGGCCGGACTACCTGGCCCGGGCGCCGGGCGGCGCCGCCTACCTGACCGAGGACGCTACGGCGATCGACAACGGCAAGACGGTCTTTGCCGAGACGTGTGCTCGCTGCCACTCGAGCAAGCTGCCCGAGATGGCCTATGAGGCGATGCCCGGCGGCTGCTCCGGCGGCAACTACCTGCAGTGCTGGAACACCTACTGGGATCTGACCAAGACCGAGGACTTCAAGGCCGAGATGCGCGAGATCGTCTTCGCCGACGATTTCCTCGACGGCAACTATCTCTCGAACGAGCTCCGCGTGCCGGTCACCCTGCTCGAGACCAATGCCTGCAGCCCGCTCGCCACCAACGCGATCGCCGGCAATATCTGGGACAATTTCTCTTCGCAGACCTACAAGGAGCTGCCCTCGGTCGGCACGATCAAGGTGCATCACCCGGTGACCGGCGAGGAATATGACTTCGAGATGCCGGCTGGCGGCCGCGGCTACACCCGTGTCCCCTCGCTGATCAGCCTCTGGTCGACGGCGCCCTATCTGCTCAACAATACCGTCGGCTACTATGTCCAGGATCCTTCGGTCGAGGGCCGCATGCGCGCCTTCGAGGACGGCATCGAGAAGATGCTGTGGCCGGAGAAGCGCGAGACGGACGTTGAGCTCGGCGACAAGGTGCCGGGCGTCATCGACCGCGTGACCCAGCAGAGCTACCTCGTGGTGCCGCGCGGCTTCCAGCCGGACTTCCTGGTCCGCCTCTTCGAGCCGTTCCGCGACGAGCTGCCCTGGCTGTTCAGCGCCAATGGCGACATCGAGCTCGGGCCGATCCCGAAGGGCACGCCCATCGGGCTGCTCGCCAACCTCAACCTCAGGCTCGACCAGGCCGACCTGCTGGAGCGGATCGACCACGACTTCAAGCTGGCGCGGCTGATCATCAAGTTGAAGCGCGACCTCAAGGAACTGCCGCCGGACGTCAGCGACCAGCAGGCCCGCGCCGTCTTCGCCGACATCGTCGACCCGCTGCTCGAGCTGAGCAAATGCCCGGACTTCGTGGTCAATCGCGGGCACTATTTCGGCACCGATCTCGACGATGCCAAGAAGCGCGACCTCATCGCCTTCCTCAAGACGCTCTGAGGAGGGCGACATTGGACAGCGGGCCGTTCGACTACGTGGTCGTCGGCTCCGGCGCCGGCGGCGGCACGGTCGCCGCCCGCCTGGCCGAGGCCGGGATGCGCGTCCTGCTCTTGGAGGCGGGCGGCGACCCCCGCCGGCTCCGGGGCGGCGTGCGCGGCATGCCCGAGGCGAACCGCCTGCCCGAGGACTATGACGTCCCGGCGTTCCACGCCTTCGCGTCCGAGAACGAGGCGCTGCGCTGGGACTTCTACGTCCGCCACTACGCCGACCCGGGCCGCCAGGCCCTCGACCCCAAGGCCGGCGCCGCGGGCGTGCTTTACCCGCGGGCCGGCACGCTTGGCGGCTGCACCGCGCACAACGCGATGATCTTCATCTACCCGCACGAGGCCGACTGGCGGCACATCGAGACGCTCACCGGCGACGCCGGCTGGTCACCCGACGCCATGCACCGGCATTTCCGCAAGCTGGAGGATTGCCGCTATCGGCCGGTGCACGAGCGGCTCAACGCGCTGGGCATCGATCGGACCGGCCACGGCTATGCCGGCTGGCTCGCGACCGAGAAGGCGATTGCCCGCGCCGCGCTGCGCGATGACGACTTCATGGAGATGCTGGCGACCTCGGTCCGCGAGATCGCGGGCGACGGCAACGATCTCTGGCGGCGGCTCCGCTGGCTGGTCGAGAGCGCTGCCGATCCCAACGACATCGACCGCATCGACGACAATGCCGAAGGGGTCTGCTTCACCCCGCTCACCACCGCGAATCATCGCCGGGTAGGCAGCCGCGAGCGCGTGCTCGACGTGGCCGCCCGCCATCCCGACCGGCTGGTGATCGAGCTCGACGCGCTGGCGACCCGGGTCGTGCTCGACGACGGCGGCCGCGCCGTCGGCGTCGACTACCTCAAGGGCGAGCGGCTCTACCGGGCGCACGCCGCGCCGAGCGACACGCCGGGCGCGGCGCGCCATGCCGCGGCACGGCTGGAGGTGATCCTCGCCGGCGGTGCCTTCAACACGCCGCAGCTGCTGCAGCTCTCCGGCATTGGCGAGCCTGCGGAACTGGCCCGCTTCGGCATCGAGCCCAAGGTCGCGCTCGACGGCGTCGGCCACAATCTCCAGGACCGCTACGAGGTGGCCGTCGTCAATCGGATGGCCTTCGCGAGCTGGGAGAGCATGGCCGAGGCCCGCTTCGCCAAGGGCGATCCGCTCTGGCGCGAGTGGCAGGCGGGCGAGACTGGGCTCTACAGCACCAATGGCGCCGGGCTCGGCGTGATCCGCCGCTCGACCCCGGCCGCGCCGTTGCCCGATCTCTTCTGCATGGCGCTGCTCGCCCGCTTCGCGGGCTACTATCCGGGCTATGCGGCCGATCTGGCCAAGACCCGCAACCACCTCACCTGGGCGGTCCTGAAGGCGCACACGGCCAACCGGGCCGGGCGGGTGCGGCTGGCCTCCGCCGATCCGCAGGACCCGCCCGAGGTCGTTTTCCACTATTTCGACGAAGGCAGCCCCGGCCACGAGGCCGATCTGGCGGCCGTGGTCGAAGGGGTCAAGCTGGTGCGCCGTCTCGCCGATCCGCTCCGCCGCGAGGGCCTGATCGAGGCCGAGGAGGTGCCGGGCGACGAGGTGCAGAGCGATGCCGAGATCGCCGACTTCATCCGCGCCAATGCCTGGGGCCACCATGCGTCCTGCAGCTGCCCGATTGGCCCGGCCGATGCTGGCGGTGTCGTCGATTCGCGGCTGCGGGTGCACGGTACGACCGGCCTGCGGGTCGTCGATGCCTCGGTCTTCCCGCGCATCCCCGGATTCTTCATCGCGTCGGCCGTCTACATGGTGGGCGAGAAAGCGGCCGAGATGATCCTCGAGGATGCAGCAGCTCAGTCGTCAACAACGGGGGAACGTCATGACCTATGATGTCGAGAAGCTGATGGAGATGAGCCAGCAGGAGCTGGACGACCTGTTCTCCAGCGTCCCGGCCGGCCCGATGCCGGACGGCGAGGCCGAGGGCACGGCGATCGTCGCACCCGGCACCTCCTTCACCCCGCTGATCGCCAAGTTCATCAACAGCTTCGCCTGGCAGGGCAAGGTCTTCGACGGGCAGAAAGGCGTGCTGCGCAACAAGATTCTGCCCTTCGGCCTGAACGCCATCCTGGCCAAGGTCTACAAGGACAAGAGCTGGCTCGACGGCAAGGAGTGCATCGTCCTCGACTACTCCGACACCTCACTGGTGGCGCAGTGGATCAGGGACGAAATCCGCGCCATCGGGCCCGGGGTCTATCTCGGCAAGGTCTACTGGGACGACACGCGGCTGATCGACTTCGTCCTCGAGTTCGAGAAGCCCGCCGGCAACGCGACCAGCTGATCCCTCCTTTCTTGGAAGTGGCGCTTCGATGACGCCGCAAGAGACGTTCTTGATCCTCGCACCCGTGGCCGACGGGCAGCTCGCGGCCTTGCGCGCGCTGCTCGCCGGCATGGCGACACGCCCTGGCTATGCCGACCCGGCGAATGGGCTGATCCCGTTCGCCCATTTCGATCGGCTGCACCTGGCGCGTCTGTTCGTCGTCGAGGTGGATACCTGGCAGGACATCCGGGCGCACGGGGTCTCGGCCCGGCCGTTCCCGCCGCATCTGGCGTTCCTCGGCGATATCGACGGCGACCGGGAGAGCTTCCTCGCCGAGCTGGTGGCGAAAGCCGGGGACGGGCTCCGCCGGATCTTCGCGCACTGCAAGGGGTTCAAGCCCGAGCGCGATCTCCTCGATTGGCTGCGGTGGCGCAATGTCGAGGAGGCCGCCAACTATGTGAGCATGCGCGGCCGCACCGTCCGCCAGGTGCATGAGGAGGCGGCGCTGAAGACCGCGCTGAGCGCCCGCCTGCCGGTCGAGGTGGCGGCGCACGGCACCGACGATCCGGCCCTGCTCTACGAAGCGCTCAAGGTCTTCGTCCAGAACGAGCAGCGCGCCGGCCGGCTGACGCTCACGCCGGCCGAGCCGACCCCCTGGCGCCGGGCAATCCGCGACTATGTCGAGCTGCTCGGCGTGCCGCTGGTGCTGCTCCTTGCGTCACCGCTCTTCCTGGTCGCCGCACCCCTCCTCCTGATGCGGCTCCGGCAGCTCGAGCGGAACGATCCCGAGGTGCTGCCGCGGCCGGACGATGCGCGGATCGTCTATCTCGGCACCTTCGAGGACCACGACGTCACCAACCCGTTCACGGCAGCCGGCGACCTGAAGCCCGGCGCCTTCCGCCGCAACGCGGCTGCCTTCTTCCTCTATCTCCTGAACTATTCGGCCCGGCACGTCTTCGGCCGCGGCTACCTGACCCGCGTGCAGACCATCCATTTCGCCCGCTGGGTCTTTCTCGACGACAAGCGGCGGATGCTGTTCTGCAGCAACTATGACGGCTCGCTCGAGAGCTACATGGACGACTTCATCAACAAGGTGGCCTGGGGCCTCAACCTCGTCTTCTCCAACGGTGTCGGCTACCCACGGACCCAATTCCTGCTCAAGGGCGGGGCGGAGCAGGAGGACAAGTTCAAGCGCTTCCTGCGCAACCGCCAGCAGCCGACCGATGTCTGGTACAAGGCGTATCCGGGCCTCACCGCCGTCGATCTCGCCGAGAACGGCCGGATTCGCCAGGGCCTCGAGCACCGGCCGATCGGCGCCAGGGCGATGCGCCACTGGCTCTCGAGGCTATGAGCGATGGGAAAGAGCTGATGGCCGCCATCGATTTCGCCGACCTCCAGGGCCTGCTCCGCTTCGGTCACGGCAGGCTGAAGGACGCCGTGTTCCTGCTGCTCGAGGTCCAGGACCTGGCAGCCGCCCGTGCTTGGCTGCGCCGGGCGCCGGTGACCACGGCGGAGACCCTCGCCACACCGCCCAAGACGGCATTGCAGCTGGCCTTCACCGCGACCGGCCTGCGCGCGCTCGGCGTCGAGCCCGAGATCGTCAGCGGCTTTCCGCAGCCCTTCCTCGCCGGCATGGCCGGTGAGGACAGCCGCTCGCGCCGGCTGGGCGATGTCGGCCCCAACGATCCGTCCGGCTGGCAATGGGGACGGCCCGAGCCGCACCTCCTGGTGATGCTCTACGCCGAGCCCGGCGGCCTGGGCGCGTTCGAGGCCGAGGTGCTGGGCGAGCCTTTCGATCGCGCTTTCGCCGTGCTGCGCCGCCTGCCCACCAGCACCAACCAGGGCGTCGAGCCGTTCGGCTTCGCGGATGGGATCAGCGAGCCCAAGATCGACTGGGAGCAGACCTTCACAACCGAGCTGCACCGACGGCTCGACTACGCCAATCTGCTGGCGCCGGGCGAGCTGGTGCTGGGCTACCCCAACGAGTACCAGGAAGTGACGCCGCGCCCCCTGGTCGAGCCGGCAACACCCGGTGCCGACGACCTGCCGGGCGCGCAGGATGCCCCGGGCCGACGCGATCTCGGCATGAATGGCACCTATCTGGTGTTGCGCCAGCTGCACCAGGACGTGCGCGGCTTCTGGCAGTTCGTCGACCGGGCCGCCGGGCAAGACGCCCAGCGCCGCGAGGCGCTGGCCGCCGCCATGGTCGGCCGCAAGCGCGACGGCACCGCCTTGATCGCAGACGCGCGCGACATCCAGGGCGGCCGGCGCGGCAACGACTTCACCTACGATGGCGACATCGACGGCCAGGTCTGCCCGGTGGGTGCCCATATCCGCCGCGCCAACCCGCGCACCGGCGACCACCCGCCCGGCGTCGACGGCTTCTGGTCGTGGCTGTTCAGCACGCTCGGCTTTCGCCGCCGCCAGGACGGGCTCGAGGGCCGCCATGACCTCGTGGCCTCGACGCGCTTCCACCGGCTGATCCGTCGCGGCCGGGCCTATGGCAGTGAGCTGCCGCTCGACGAGGCGCTGCAACCCGGTCCGGACGCGGAGCGCGGGCTGCACTTCATCTGCCTCTGCGCCAATATCGGCCGACAGTTCGAGTTCGTGCAGAATGCCTGGATGGCGTCAGCCCGGTTCGACGGGCTGCGCGGCGAGGCGGACCCGCTGCTCGGCAATCGCCAGACGTTGAATGGCGGCGTCGCCACCGACGCCTTCAGCATGCCCCAGGCTTCGGGCGTCACCGAGCGGCTCGAGGGCCTGCCACCCTTCGTCACGGTCAGAGGCGGCGCCTACTTCTTCATGCCCGGCATTCGCGCCCTTCGCTTCATCGCCAGCCGCCCGTAGATCGCACGGGCCAGGAGAGCTCGCCATGCTTGCCATCGTGATCACGTTGCGCCGGCTGCTGCACCGCCTCTTGCAGGGCGGGCTGCATTTCGAGCGCCGGCTCGAGCCGTTCTTCCGCCGGCCGCTCAATGCGCTGACGCGCGAGCCGACCGCCAGGCTCGTGCAGAAGCTGAAGAATCGCAACCGCCCGAATCTCGGGCTCAAGCTCGCCGAGGAGAAGATCTTCGACTGGGAGCGGGCGAGCCTGCAAACGATCATCGACGAGATGCGCGAGCAGATGAACCTGCACTTCCAGCCCGGCGCCTATGAGCGGGGCGGCAACACCAAGACCCACGGGCTGGTGCGCGCCACCTTCACCGTCCGCGAAGACCTCCCTGCCCACATGCGCAAGGGCATCTTCGCCACGCAGCGCAGCTATCCGGCCTATGTCCGCTTCGCCGGCCCCGGCCCCGACGTGCCCGAGGACATCCGCGACGTCGGCTTCGGCTCGATGTCGGTGAAGCTGATGGACGTGCCCGGCCCCAAGCTCATGGACGACGAGAAATTCACCCAGGACTGGCCGGCCGTCGTCACCCCGACCTTCGTCACGCCGAACACGCTGGAGAACGCCAAGCTGCAATACTGGAGCACCATCGACGAGCCGATCTGGTACTTCCTCAACCCCAAGGACAGCCATCTGCTCGACTTCGTCATGCAGGGCCTGTGGAACGAGACCCAGTACAACCCGCTGGGCCACCGCTACTACAGCTGCGTGCCCTACCTCCTGGGCGAGGGACAGGCGATGCTCTACTCCTACAAGCCGCTCACCAAGGTGCCGATGGACATTCCGGGCGTGCCGTTCGGCCGGGTGCCGCCCAACTATCTGCGCGACAACATGGTCAGGACGCTGAAGGAGACGGACGTCGCGTTCGACATGCTGATCCAGCTGCAGACCGACCCGCATCTGATGCCGATCGAGGACGCCTCGGTGCGCTGGCCGGAGGAGCTGTCACCCTGGATCCCGGCGGCGCGCATCCACATCCCCGAAGCAGGATTTCGATATCCCGGCGCAGATGGCGTTCGCCCGCAACCTCAAGATCAATCCCTGGCACTCGATCCCCGAGCACCGGCCGCTCGGCAACCAGAGCCGGGCACGCAAGCGGATGTACGACGAGCTGTCACGCTACCGGCAGTACATGAACCACGTCGAGCACGTGGAGCCGCACGGGCAAGGAGGTGTTCAGCTAGCCGTCTTGCCCAAGGGCGCCGCGTAGAGCGCGGCGTGGCGCTCGCGCAGCACGTTCTTCTGCACCTTGCCCATGGTGTTGCGCGGCAGCTCGTCGACGAACATGCACGCGCTTCGGCAGCTTGAAGCTGGCGAGCCGGCCCTCGAGGCCGCGATGACCGCGCGCTCGTCGAGTGAGCGTCGTCCGGCCGTCGAGCACGACGACGGCGGTGACCCCCTCGCCGAAATCGGGATGCGGCACGCCGATCACCGCCGATTCGACGACGCCCGGCAGCGCGTCGATCTCGGTCTCGACCTCCTTCGGGATAGACGTTGAAGCCGCCGGAGATGATCAGGTCCTTGGCGCGGCCGACGATGGAGACGTAGCCGTCGCTGCGTCGATCCTGCCGAGATCGCCGGTGATGAAAAAGCCGTCGGCGCGGAACTCGGCCGCCGTCTTCTCCGGCATCCGCCAGTAGCCCTTGAAGACGTTGGGGCCCTTGACCTCGATGCACGCCGATCTCGCCCGGCGGCAGCACCTCGCCGGTCTCGGCGTCGGCGATGCGGACCTCGACGCCGGGCAGCGGGAAGCCGACCGTGCCCGGCGCGCCGCTCGCCGTCATAGGGGTTGGAGGTGTTCATGTTGGTCTCGGTCATGCCGTAGCGCTCGAGGATGGCGTGGCCGGTGCGCTCGCTAGAACGCCGCGATGGGTCTCGGCCAGCAGCGGCGCCGAGCCGGAGACGAACAGGCGCATGTGCGCGCAGGCCTCGCGGGTCAGGCCGGGATGCGGCCAGCAGCCGCGTGTAGAAGGTCGGCACGCCCATCATCGACGGTGCGCCCGGCATCAGCGCCGATGACCTCGTCGGCGTCGAACGCGGCTGCGCCAGAGCATCGAGCCGCCGGCCAGCAGCAGCGTGTTGGTGGCGACGAACAGGCCGTGGGTGTGGAAGATCGGCAGCGCGTGGAGCAGCACGTCCGCGCTCGGTGAAGCGCCAGAGTCCTCGCCAGCGTCCGGGCGTTCGAGCGCAGATTGCGGTGGGTCAGCATCGCGCCCTTGGAGCGCCCGGTGGTGCCCGAGGTGTAGAGGATCGCGGCGAGGTCGTCGGCGGCGCGCGGCGACGTCGGCGAAGCTCGGCGCCGGCGGCGCGGCCGTCTTCCAAGGCGTACCGCCGCCGTCGTTGCCGAGGGTCAGCGACCGCCGCGACGCCGGCGTCGTCGGCCGCCGGCTGCAGGGCGTCGCGGCTCTCCGGCCGGCAGACGAACAGCTTGGGCTCGGCGTCGCCGAGGAAGTAGTCGATCTCGGTGGGCGTGTAGGCGGTGTTGAGCGGCAGGTAGACCGCGCCGGCGCGGAAGGTCGCGAGATAGAGGGCGATCGACCTGCCAGGGCTTCTCGACCTGCACGGCGACCCGGTCGCCTGGCTCGACGCCGTTGGCCTCGAGCACGTTGGCGAGACGGGCCGAGAGCCGAAACGCCTCGCCGTAGCTGACATGGCCGCCGTCGGCGAGCTCGAGCAGGGTCTTCTCGGGATCGGGGACCGCTGCCTCGAGGGCGTGGAAGAGGTCATCGCTCATCTGAAGCTTCCGCTGGCTGGCCGGAGGGCGTGGGTCGCAGGGATCATCAAAGTGCCGGTCCCATGAGGTAGGTCGGCAGCCAGGTGGCGATGCCCGGGAACAGCACAGGATGACGATGCCGAGCACCATGCACAGCACGTAGGGCAGCGCACCCTTGAGGATGGTCGGCAGCGGCACGTCCGGCGCGATGCCGTTGATGACGTAGAGGTTGAGCCCGACCGGCGGCGTGATCAGGCCGATCTCCATGTTGATGGTCAGGATGACGGCGAACCAGTAGGGATCGAAGCCCGCCTGGGTGATGATCGGCAGCAGGATCGGCGCCGTCATCAGGATCACCGCCACCGGCGGCAGGAAGAAGCCGGCGACCAGCAGGAACACGTTGATGAAGGCCATCAGCACCCAGCGGTTGACGTCGAGATCGGCGATCCACATCGCGATCGACTGGGTGACGAACAGTGACGACAGCGTGTAGGCGAACAGCTCCGAGGCGCCGATGATCATCATGATCATCACCGACTCGCGCATGGTCGACGCGGAACATCGCGACGAGCGGCGCCGGCCGCCACATGCGGTAGATGACCACCACGAGCACGATGCAGAACAGCGCGCCGACGCCGGCCGCCTCGGACGGCGTCGCGACGCCGCCGTAGAGCACGTAGAGGATGCCGACGATGATCGAGAGGAAGGGCAGGACGCGCGGCAGCGCCTCGAGCTTCTCGCTTCAGCGTGTAGCGCCGGTGGCCATCCGCTCGAAGCTGTAGCCGGCGAGCCGGCAGGAGATGATCGTCCAGATCATGAACAGGGCGGTCAGCATCAGCCCGGGCAGGAGGCCGGCGAGGAACAGCCGGCCGATCGAGGTCTCCGTGGCGATGCCGTAGACGATCATGGTGACCGACGGCGGGATCAGGATGCCGAGCGTGCCGCCGGCGGCGATCGAGCCGGTGGCGATGCGTCGCGGGATAGCCGCGCTTGACGCATCTCCGGGATGCCCATCTTGCCGATCGCGGCGCAGGTCGCCGGGCGGCGAGCCCGACAGCGCGGAGAAGATCGAGCAGGCGCCGAGGTTGGAGAGCACGAGGCCGCCCGGCACCCGGTTGAGCCAGCGGTCGAGCGCCTCGTAGAGATCGCGTGCCGGCCGGGCTCGAGGCGACCGCCGCGCCCATCAGGATGAACATCGGGATCGCAGACGAGGCTGAAGCTGGTCGAGGCCGCCGAAGAAGGTCTCGCCGATGATCTCCGATCGACCCCGAAGCCGCCGGTCGAGGATCAGGGCGCACGATCGAGACGAGCCCGAGCGCGAAGGCGATCGGCATGCCGGTGGCGAGCAGGACGAGCAGGCCGAGCAGCAGGAGCGACCGGACAGCGAGCGGGCTCGATCACTCCAGCGTCCTCGAAGGCCGAGGCTTCGCTCGCGCAGCGTGCCGCCGTCACGCAGCTTCAGCATCTCGGCGACGTATTGCAGGCCAGCAGGCCGATGCCGAGCGGCAGCGGCAAGAGCGGGATCCAGAGCGGCAGCGGCCACACCGTGTCGGTGCGCCAGCCGCGCGGCCAGGCCTCGTGGAAGTAGATGCAGCCGGACCAGGCGAGCAGCGCGCAGAAGACCAGCGCGACCGAGGCCGCCGATGATCTCGAGCGCAGAAGCGGCCGCGAGCCGTCCGAGCGCCTTGGGCACCAGGTCGACGCCGACGTGGCCGCGATCGAGCAGCACGTAGGGCGCGCCGATGAAGGTGGCGGCGATCATGGCGTAGATGACGAACTCGGTCTGCCAGATGGTCGAGCCGCCGAGCACGTAGCGCACGAAGATCATCTGGCAGGCGACCAGCACCGCCGCGCCAGCAGCAGCATCGCGACGCACGCCGCCGGCCAGCGACAGCGGCACTGACGATCGCGAATGTAGAGCCGCATCGGCACGCCGGTCCCGCAGCCGACCGCGAATCAGGTCGGGACAGCGCGCGGCCGCCCGTCACCGGCGTGCTCGAGCGCCGAGCCTACTCGACGGCGAGCGCCTTCTCGATCAGCTCGGCGCCGCCCGGCACCTTCTCGGCGAAGTTCTTGTAGGAGCTGTCCTTGGCGATCGCGAGCCAGGCGTCGTAGTCCTCGGGCTCATCTCGATCGACCTCGACGCCGGCCTTCTTGAAGATCTCGATCATCTCCTGGTCGAGCTTCTTGCGCCTCGTCGAAGAAGTAGGCCTCGGCCTTCTTGCCGGCGGCCATCAGCGCCTGCTGCTGCTCCGTCGTCGAGGCTGTCCCAGCTCCGCTTGCGACATCAGGATCGGCTCGTACATGAACCACAGCGCGTTGTCGCCGGGCGCGGTCAGGCACTTCACCTGCTCGTAGAGGCGGTAGGAGACGAAGGTGCCGGACGAGGTGTTGGCGGCATCGAGCACGCCGGTCTGCATGCCGGTGTAGATCTCCGAGCGCGGCATCGAGGAGATCGAGGCGCCGGCGGCGGCCAGCATCTGCTCGAAGGCGGGGCCGGCGGCGCGGGTCACCTGGCCCTTGATGCGTCGTCGGGCTCCGGTGATGCAGTTCTTCTTCGAGGCGAAGCCGCCGGCGAGCCAGGCATCGGCGAGCACCACGACGCCGGTTCTCCTCGATGATCGCCTTGATGTCGTCCATGAACGGCGAATCGTTGAGCCGCTTGGCGCGCTCGTGGTTGCGCACCAGCCCCGGCATCAGCGTGGCGGAGAACTGCGGCACGCGGCCGCGAGGCATAGTCGAGCGGGAAGGCCGAGATGTCGAGCTGGCCCTTGGTCATCGCGCCCCACTGCTCGTTCGCCTTGAACAGCGACGCGCCGGGATAGACCTGGACCTTGAGGCCGACATTGGCCGTCTCGACCTCGCTGGCGATGATCTGCACCATCTCGTCGCGGACGTCGCCCTTGCCGCCCGGCCACTGGTGCGAGGCGCGCAGCGTGGTCTGCGCGCTGGCGGTGCTCGCCAGCGTCACGGCCAATGCTGCACAAAGGCTCAAGGTGGCAATCTTGCTCTATCATGCCCGACACTCCCTGTTGGTCATTTAGAGTTGTAGTAGCATCAACCATCGCTCTCATCTGAAATCAAGGAATTTTTCCGTAGACAGGGGAATTTCCGGCCCTTTGCTATCCGGGGAGTGCAGCGCATCAGCGACCTGATCGCCAGCCCGCCGAGGCTGCATGACGCAGCCTGGTAGCGCCTGGTCGCGCCGCTGATCAGTCGAGGGAGAACCAAGCGTCGCCGAGGCCGACCCTTGGCGCGCCCCTGGCGAGCAGCGTCTCCGCATACAGCCCGGCGAGCAGGTTGCTCGAATGCTGCCAATCGTAGCGGAGCGCTGTCGCGGCGGCGCGTGTCGCCATGGCCGCACGAGCCGCCGCCGGCAACGCGCGCGCCTCCCGCAGCGTGGCCTGCAAAGCCGCCACTCGCGCGTTCTCGTCGGCTGCGGGCGGTGACGCGAAGACTAGGCCGTTCTCGTTTGGGCGCACCCATTCGAGGATGCCGGGCAGTGCCGGGACGATCACCGGACGGCCGAGCGACAGCGCCAGCATCACGGTGCCCGAGGTCGAGATTTCGCGGTACGGCGCGACGACGAAGTCGGCGCGTTCGAACAGGGCGATCTCTGCATCCGCCATGAAGCCCTCGTGGATGGTGATCCGGGCGCGGGCGGCTGGCGGCAGCTCAGCGACGATCGGTGCCATGGGCACGAGCTGTTTGCCGGCAATGATGAGGTGCAGGCCTGGCGCATCGAGTGCTGCGAATGCAGCCAGAAGCTCGTCGGCGCCCTTGTAGGCATCCAGCCTGCCGAACAGCAGCAGGACCGTGTCGTCGGCCCCGTAGCCTGCCGCTTGGCGCCGCGCGTCACGGTCGCCAACAAGGGGAGAATGCACGTCGCGATAGTGCCCGTGCGGGACGATGGCCAGTCGCTCGGCGGGCAGGTCGTAGCGCTCAGACACCGCCTCGGCGGCGCTCGGGTGGTGCGCGATCACCCAGTCGGCCAGCACACTCAGGGCTTCCGCGAACTGGCCGTGCAGCGCCGCATAGCGCCCGTCATGCGGCCGCTCGTTGTGCACGGTCCAAAGAAAGGACATGCCCGCCGCCTTGGCGGTCTCGAGCGCCGTCAGGAAGCCCTGCGCCTCCGCTGCCGCCGCCGTCTCGTCGGGCTGCATGCGGTAAACCGCATCCTCCCAATGGAGATGGAAGATCGAGGGCTCGGCGGCATTGTGCGCCGCGCCAAGTGCGCCCCGCCAGTCGAGGTAATGGATGGTGTAGCGATTGCCCAGGCCGCGATAGAGCAGCTGCTGATAAGGATTGGCGTGGCGATAATCAGGATAGATGAAGAGGCGCACGGCCTGCCAATGGGACAAGGTCCAAGATAGGACAGTTTCAAGAGCGGCAAGAAGCTGGTTGCCCCAGCAGCCGCGAGCGTGTTCAACGATATCCTATGAGGCCGCGCTTCGATTTTCTTGTCATGGTCGACGCCCGCCTGTCCGAGAACGACGGCAGTGCCGTTGCCGGCCTGCTCGAGGCCATGCTCGAGCAAAGGCGTCAGCGTCGGCCTTTTGAGCGTCTTGGGGCCGCTTGCCGAGCAGCGCCGTTTCTTGCCGCCAGCGCTGGCCAAGCTCTTGCGGGATGGCAGCGTGCGCTGGCTCGCCACGCCTGGGCCGGTGGATGCCGAGATCTTGCTGGTCTACCACCTGGCACCCCTGCTGGCGGACCCGGATCGGATCACTCGCATCGAGGCGCGGCGCTGCTTCCTGCGGGTCGAGCAGCCGCTGGGCGACCGGATCGATCTTGCCGCCGTGCTCGAGCGGCTGCGCTGGTTTTGCCCGCAGCAGCCCCAGCTTCTCGCGAGAGACGACGCAGTGCTGTCCTCGCTCAAGCTGCAGGCACCTCGCACTATTCCGGCCTGCTCGCTGCCGGAAGCGGCAATCGACGGGGACGGCAGCAGCTTTCTGGCAGCCGCGCTGCCGCCAACCGAGCATGCCCAGCCGCAGCTCAGAGCGCGCGCCATCGAGCAGGTCAGGGCGCGGGTGCTGATGGTTTCGCCCCAACGGCGTCGGCATTGGCCACCTGACGAGGCAGCTCGCGATCGCGCGTCGCCTGCCGGCTGCCGTGGAGCCCGTGTTCTTCAGCATGTCGCAGGCGGTGCATCTGGTCGAGCGCTTCGGCATGGGCTGGACCTATGCGCCTGGTCCATCCGCGATCGGCGTCGCGGAGGAGCGCCGGTGGACGCCCGACTTCGCGCAGCGGCTGGTCGATACCGTGGCGTTCCTCGACCCGCGCGTCATCGTCTTCGACGGTAATCACCCCTATCAGGCCCTGCGCAATGCGCGACAGCATTTCCGCGACCGGCCGTTCGTCTGGATCCGGCGTGGGATGTGGCGTGCCGATGCCGGCTGGTTGGCGATCGAGCGGAGCTATATGTTCGACGTCATCGTCGAGCCCGGCGAGCTCGCGACGACCATGGATGTCGGGCTGACCAAGGACCGCGGCGATGCGCTGGCCCTACCGCCCATCACCCTGCTCGATCCCGCGGAGCTGCTCTCGCGCGAGGCGGCGCGAGCGGCATTGGCGATCCCGCCAGATGCCACGGCGGTGCTGGTCCAGCTCGGCTCCGGCAACAATTTCGATATGCTCGAGGTGCGGCAGCAGGTGCTCGAGCACTGCGCTGGCATGCGCGACTGTCACGTTCGCCTGGTGCGATGGCCGATCAGCGCCGGCGAGCCGGACGAGACCGGGCTCGACGGGCATCGTTGCCCGTGCCCTGCGCAGCTTTCCGCTGGCCCGATTATCCGGGGCTTCGATCTCGCGATCAGTGCTGGGGCTACAACAGCTTTCACGAGCTGACCGCCTGCGGTGTGCCGACGATCTTCGTGCCCAACGAGAACCCGATCATGGACGACCAGGAAGCGCGCGCGCTCTATGCCGATCGGCAGGGCATCGGTCTCATGGCGCGGGCCGGCGATCTGCCGCGGCTGAGCTGGGCGCTCCAGGCGATGAGCGATCCGGCGCGCCGGGCGGCGATGCGGGCGCGCATGGCGCTCTTGCCGGCGGGCGACGGCGCGCAGCATGCGGCGTCGTTCCTCGCCATGCTGGCGCTGTCACTGAATGCGTCGGGCGATGGCCCAAGGATACCGTCGCTGCAGGCGCGCTGGTGAGCGTCGAGCTGTGCGGCTCCTAGCCGGATAGCAATACGTGGCG
>CAVOZQ010000036.1:0-94664 GCA_963700945.1 uncultured Alphaproteobacteria bacterium | reverse complement strand
GTCAACGGCGGCGACAAATCCGGCCACGGGGCGGAGCAAAACCAGGCCAGTTGCCGAGCGCCCTGGCGCGCTCGCCTGTCGGATAGCTAGCGGGCGTGATGGCGCTATGGCCGGCAGGGCAACCCTGCACGGGTGATCAGGCGCGGGCGTCGGCTTTCTGGGCGCGGCTCTGACCGAGCCGGTAGCTGTCACCGTTCATCTCGAGGATGTGGACGTGGTGGGTCAGCCGGTCGAGCAGGGCGCCGGTGAGACGTTCGGTGCCGAAGACCTCGGTCCATTCGTCGAACGGCAGGTTGCTGGTGATCAGCGTGGCGCCGCGTTCGTAGCGCTGCGAGATCAGCTCGAACAGCAGCTCGGCGCCGGTCTTGCTCAGGGGGACGAAGCCCAGCTCATCGATGATCAGGAGCTTGTGGCGGACGAGCTGCTTGTGCAAGCGGAGCAGCCGGCGCTCGTCGCGAGCTTCCATCAGCTCGTTGACCAGCGTCGTGGCGGTGGTGAACCCGACCGACAGGCCCTTCTGGCAGGCGGCCAGGCCCAATCCCAAGGCTGTATGGGTCTTGCCCGTGCCGCTGGGGCCGAGAGCGATGACGTTCTCACGCCGCTCGATCCATTCGCAGCGCGCCAGTTCCAGCACCTGCATCTTGTTGAGCTTGGGGATCGCCTTGAAGTCGAAGCTGTCCAGGCTCTTGGTGACCGGGAACTTCGCGGCCTTGATGCGGCGCTCGATCATCCGCCGCTCGCGATCGATCAGTTCCCGTTCGACCAGCCGGGTCAGGAACTGGACGTGGTCCAGCCCTTCGGCCGCGCATTGGCGGGCGAGCTTGTCATAGTCCCGCAGGAACGTCGGCAGCTTCAGGGTCTTGAGGTGATGCGCGAGCAGGATGTTCGGGGTTTCGGTCATGCCGCATCCCCCGACATCAGGCACATGTAGGCTGCCGCCGACGTGGTCGCGACGGTGGCCCGCGGCAGGTAGGGATAGACGTCGAGGTCCAGCTTTGGCGGTCGTTTCTCGACGTGGCAGAGAGCCAGGTGCTTGACGGCATCGAAGCCGATAGCGCCCAGCTGCAGCGCCTTCTTCACCGCCGCATGCAGGTCGTCGATGCCGAAGCTCTCCAGCAGGCGCAGAACCTGGACGTATTCCCGCCGCCCCGCCTTGCCCATCCGCGCCTCCATCAGGCGGCGGAGCGTGGCGAACGCGGGCGGCAGATCCCATGCCGCCAGAGGCGCCGCCTGGTCCAAGGCGTTGATCTTCCGCTCGATCAGCGGAAGGTAGTGGACCGGATCGAAGACCATGTCCTCCCGGCCGTAGCAGCGGCTATGGCGTGCGATGACCTCGCCGCCGCTGCCGATCACGACCGCGTCGACATAGCCGCGGATCCAGACCTCGCGGTGGCCATAGGCGACCGGGACCGAGTAGTCGTTGGTCTTGTAGCGCACCAGCGACTGCGAGCTGACCCGCCCCGTGCTCTGATCGCAGGCGTCGAACGGCGCCGCCGGCAGCTCGGCCATCGCGGCCAGATCCCGCTCAAGGCGTTCGCCGATGGTTTCGGACTGGCCCCGCAGAACAGCCGACTGACGCTTGCGGCACTGATCCTCCAGATGGGCGTTGAACGCGTCCCAGCTCGCAAAGCGTGGGATCGGCACCATGAAGTTGCGGCGGGAATACCCGACCAGCCCCTCAGCGGCACCCTTGTCATTGCCCTTGCCCGGGCGTCCGTAGCGGTCGCGGAACAGGTAGTGCGACAAGAACCCGTTGAAGAGCGTGGCCCGCTGACGCGTCCCGTCGGGCAGGATCTTCGACACGAGACAACGGTCGTTGTCGTAGAGCACCGACAGCGGCACCTGGCCAAAGAAGGCGAAGGCGTGAACATGGCCGTCGACCCAGGCCTCTGCCGTCGCCGCCGGATACGCCCGGACAAAGCAGGCGTCACTGTGCGGCAGATCCATAACGAAGAAATGCGCCTTCTGCTCGACCCCGCCGATGATGACGGTGGCTTCGCCGAAATCCGCCTGCGCATGTCCGGGCGGATGCGCCAACGGCACGAACATCTCCCGCCCGCGGCGCAGGCACTCCCGCACATAGTCCTTGATGATCGTGTAGCCGCCGGTGAAACCGTACTCGTCGCGCAACCGCTCGAAGACCCGCTTGGCCGTGTGCCGCTGCTTGCGGTGAACGCCGCGGTCGCCCTCCAGCCAGCCATCGATGATCTCGGTAAACCCGTCCAGCTTAGGACGCTTCACCGGCGCCGTGCGCCGATACCCGGGGGGCACCGAAAACGCCAGGATCTTGCGGACGCTGTCGCGCGAGGTGTTGAAATGCCGCGCCGCCTGTCGCTGGCTCATGCCCTCCGCACAAGCCAGCCGAACCTTCCGATACATGTCCACGGTAATGATCCTCCCGCCCTCCCTACAGCCCGCAGGAAGGACAAAGGTGGACGACTATTGCGCCGCCCGCAGCGGGCTCATCCCGCCGCTACCGTGGCCGACTTTCTCACCGCCGTTCTCAACCGCGGCTGGACGCTGCCCGTACGGCGCCACCGCTGCAGCCATTTGATCGCCGTCGACGGAGCGATCTCGAAGCGGGCCGCGGCGGCGCGGCAAGATACCCCCTCTTCGACCGCCGCCACGACACGGCGACGTAAATCATCGGAAAGCGCGAGAGCCATCGAGGCTGGCCTCCTTCACCAGCCCCAAATCTCGAATTACAAACTGTCGGTCTTGGGAATCCCTAACAATTCCATGGCGTTAGAAAATGCTCTAGCCTCGATACTGTCAAACGATCGTCGCCTCCGACGCGATCAGGAACGTCGCCACGCCGAACGCCGACGGCGGCTCCTCCATGGTCAGTTGCACCACCAGCGCAGCGTCGCTCCAGTGGCCGACTTTCTCACCGCCGTGCTCAACGTTGACCATCATCACCAGCCAGATGGTCTCAGGGCCGGTCTCGAGATGAAGACGTGGAGAGCTTTTTGCGGCGCGCAGCCGCCAAGTGAGCGCTGTAGCCGCCTTAGGCTGGTTGCTTGACAAGTCCGTCCGGTATTGTCGATGCGGCTCACCAGATGCCGCCCGCCCGCATGTCGAGCGGGCAACGGGTGCCGTTCAGTCGGGCGTGCTCGGAGCGCTGTTGGGTGGTGCGGATTCCAGGATCAAGCGCTGGCGGAGCCTGGTTCGCCGTAATGAATCAAGCGCTGCGCCACGTTTGGCCAAGCGGGCCCTTCGGCACTGATCGGAATGGGCCGGACTAGGCGGCTTTGTCGCTTGCTATACCCGAGATCGCCTGGATCAAGCTGTCCTCCGTTACCTCGTCCGAGGAGAAGGTGCGCACCATCCGGCCATGATACATGGCGATGATGCGGTCGCTGACATGCAGGACCTCGGGCATCTCCGAGCTGATGACGATGACGGCGTAACCTTGCGAGGCCAGGTCGCGGATCAGCTTGTGGATCTCGGACTTCGAGCCGACATCGATGCCACGCGTCGGCTCGTCGACGATCAGCACACTCGGCTTCATCGACAGCCACTTGCCGATGACGATCTTCTGCTGGTTGCCGCCAGAGAGGTTGCCCACGATCTGCCGCCAACTCGGCGTGCGGATATCGAGCCGGTCGCGATACTGATCGAAGATGGCAATCTCCGCTCCTTGGGCGACGAAGGGGCCGGCTGTCAGGTCATCGACCTGCGGCAGCGTCATGTTGTCCCGGCAGTTCATGCCCAAGACGAGCCCCTGGACCTTGCGGTCCTCGGGCACCAGCGAGATGCCGAGCGTGATGGCATCGGCCGGCGAGCCGATACGGACGGCCTGGCCGTTGAGCAGGATCTGGCCGGTCGAGGGCTCGCGCAGCCCGAACAGCGTTTCGGCGATCTCGGTCCGACCGGCGCCGATCAGGCCGTAGAAGCCGACCACCTCGCCGCGCCGGACTTGAAAACTGACATTTTGGTAGAGATGGCCACAGGACAGATTCTGGACCTCGAGCGCCACCTCGCCGAGCTCGCCATGGCTGAGGTTGCGGGAGAGATCGAGGCTGCGGCCGATCATCAGCTGCGTGACCGCGTCCTCGTCGGTGCTCGCGGTCTCCAGCGTGCCCCGATACTGGCCGTCGCGCAGCACGGAGATGCGGTCGCTCATCTTGAAGATCTCCTCCATCCGGTGGGAGATGTAGATGATGCCGACGCCGTCGCGCCTTGAGATCGGCGATGACGTCGAACAGCACGACCTTTTCCGCATCCGTCAGCGAGGCGGTCGGCTCGTCGAAGATCACCGCCTTGGCGTCGACCGTCAGCGCCCGGGCGATCTCCACCATCTGCTGGTTGGCGATGGACAGCGAGCCGACCGTGGTCTTGGGGCCGAAGCCGACATTGAGCTTGGCCAGCAGGGCTTCCGTTCTGCTGTAGAGCGCTTTCCAGTCCACTCGACCGAAGGACCGTTTGGGCAATTCGCCGAGATAGATGTTCTCGGCGACCGACAGCTCCTGGGCGAGGCTGAGCTCCTGGTGGATGAAGACGATGCCGCGGGCCTTGGCTTCCATGGGCGACCGCATCACCGCGACCTCGCCCTCCACCCTGATCTCTCCGGCATCGGGCTGGTGGATGCCGCCTAGGACCTTCATCAGGGTCGACTTGCCGGCACCATTCTCGCCCATGAGCGCATGGACCTCGCCCGGCAGCACGGTGAAGGAGACATCGTCGAGCGCCTTCACGCCGGGGAAGGTCTTGGTGATGTGGGAAAGCTGCAGTGCCGGCCGGGTCTCGGTCATATCCGCAACTCCTCCTTGCCCTTGAGGTTCAGCTGGCGGTCGAGGAACAGGACCGCGATCAAGATCAGGCCGATGGCGAGATTGACGGTTTCCGTGCCGGCGCCGACGTGGCCCAGGCCCTTGCGCAGCAGCTGGATGGCCAGAACGCCGCCCAGCGTCGAGATGATCGAGCCCGAGCCCCCGGTCAACTTGGTCCCACCCAGGACCACGGCGGTGATGATCCAAAGCTCGTAGAGCTCGCCGTCGTTGGGATTGACCGAACCGCTTTCGGAAAAGAACACCACCGCCGACAGCGCCGCCAAGAAGCCGATGATCATGAAATTGATCATCATGTGCGGTCCGACGCGGATGCCGGCATTGACCGCGGCCTCGCGATTGTCGCCCACGGCATAGGCATTGCGGCCGTGCACGGTGCGGTTCATCACGAACCAGATGGCGGCGGTGACACCCAGGAGAAACCAGGTGGCCGTATGCAGGCCCAGAAATTGGGCCTCGGCGAAATCGACCAGGGTCCAGTTGAGGTGCGAGGTCGGCTGCTCGCCATTGTACATGAAGACCAGACCGCGATAGCCGAGCATGGCGCCCAGCGTGACGATGAAGGCGTCCACCCCGGTCTTCCAGACGATCAAGCCGTTGATCGCGCCGAGCACGACCCCGGTGAGCAGCGCCAGCAGCCAGGAGACGGGAATGACCCAGTCGCCGAGGCCCGCGAAGATCGGCCAGGTCATGCTGTCCAGGAGGATGACGGCGCTCAAGGCGAAGATGGCGCCGACGCTCAGATCGATATTGCCGTTGATCATGATGATCGTCATGCCCATGGCGATGATGCCGATGGGGGCGGACTGCTTCAACAGCAAGAGCATGTTGTCGTAGTCCATGAAGGCCTTGTCGGAGAGCGAGAGATAATCGCCGGCGATCGAGAAGAAGGCCAGCTCCAGGACGATAAAGGCCCAAATGGCGCCGCGCTTGAGGAAGGTGCTGAGTGCTCCGGATTCCATCATCGTCTCTCTCCTCAGGCAATCGGCGACCAGAGGCGGCCGCGTTTGGCGGCGATGTCGAGCCAGACCGCCAGGATGATGATGATCCAGGTAACCACGTACTGCGCGTAGAACTGCAAGCCGACGAGCAGCAGGCCGTTCTGGATGAAGCCCAGGATCAGAACACCGATGATCGTCTTGAAGATCGTGCCCGAGCCGCCCATCAGCGAAGTGCCGCCCAGGATCACCGCGGCCAGCACCTCGAGCTCGAGACCCTGACCAACCGTGTTTTGACTACCCAGGGAGCGGCCGGCCTGGATGAGGCCGGCGGTCGCGACGCAGAACGCCGAGATCAGGTAGCAGGAGAAGACGACCCGCGCGCGGCGGATGCCGGAGAAGGTGGCGGCCACGGCGTTGCCGCCGACCGCATAGATGTTGCGCCCGAACGGCGTCTTGGCCAGGACGGCGCCCAAGAGCGCCGCAAGTAATCCGAAGATCAGAATGGGCACCGGAATGCCCAGGACGCTGCCCCGGCCGAAGACGCTGAACCAGGTGCCCGCCTTGTCGGCGATATCCATGTTCTTGCCACCCGAATAGGTGAGCGTCAGGCCATGGATCGCCGACAGCATGCCCAAGGTCACGATGAGCGAATTGAGCTTGAGATAGCCGACCAGAAAGCCGTTCACGGCGCCCAGGCCCAACGTCATCAAGAACATCGCGGGAATGGCGAGTTCGGGGCCGATCTTGTCGTGCAGATCGAGCACGACGATGGTCGCGAAGGACATCATCGAGCCGACCGAGAGGTCGAGATTGCCGCTGATGACGACGAAGGTCACGCCCAGCGCCATCACGCCCAGGATGGCGGACGAGCGGATCACACCCATGATGTTGTCGGGATCGAGAAAGCGCTCGTTGGCGAGCGTGAAACCGATCATGAACAAAGCGAACGCCACCAGGATGCCCTGGCGGGCCAACATCGTGACGATCTTCTCTCTGTCCATGCCTCCCCCTGCCCTTATCATTTTTGGCACGCCATCCAACCGGGGCGCGTTGGCGCGCCCGGCGAGGAGCGCGCCCCTGAGGACGCGCTCCCTTCGACGAGGTTGCGGGTGCTAGAAGACGGGCTTGGTGAACTCGCCCATATTGTCCTGGGTGATCTTGGGCGTGTCGAAGTAGTTGAGGAACGGCACGTCCTTGCCTTCGAGCACGTCGATCGCGGTCTGCAGGGCGGCTTGGGCGTCGTCGACCGGCGACTGGTAGATCGAGCCCCAGTATTCGCCGCGCTCCATGGCCTCGTAGCCCACCGCGAAATTGGTGGCGCCGACGAAGATGATGCCCTCGCGGCCGGCGGCCTTGGCCGCATTCAACGCGCCCACGCCCATGTTGTCGTCGCCGGCATAGACGCCGTCGATGTCGTCATACTTCACGAGGAAGGCTTCCATCACCTTTTGCGACTTCTCGCGGTTCCAGTCGCCAGGCTGGGTTTCGATCAGGGTCACGTCCGGGCAGACCTCGGGCAGGCGGTCCTCGAAGCCCTTGGCGCGCTCGATCGCCGTGGTGTAGCCCGGCTGGCCGGAGATCTGCACGATCTGCGCCTCGCCCTCGATGCCCATCTCCGTGAACTTCTCGCACATGATCTCGGCGGCCCTGGCGCCCTGGGTGATGTTGTCGGGCCCGGAGAACGACGCGACGAAATCGAAACCTGGCTCGGCAATGTTGGAGTTCGTGATGATGACGGGGATGCCGGCCTGATGGGCCTTGCGGACAGCCGGAATCACCGCTTCGCCATTGGTCGGCCAGATGATGATGGCGTCGACGGCCTGCTGGATCAGATCCTCGATCTGGGCGATCTGGCGGGCAACGTCGCCGCCGGCATCCAGAACCACGGTCTCGACATCGGGGTTGCTGCCCGCGGCTTCGATGAAGGCTTGCTCATAAGTGGTCTGATAGCTGTCCACGCCGACATTGTTTTGGGTAATGCCGATCTTGTAGGGGCCATCCTGCGCCGCGGCTGAGGTGAAGGCTGCCGTGCCGACCAGCAAGGCAGCAGCAAGGGTCTTGGTCGTCATGATTGGAACCTCCCGGAATTCCTTGATTGACGAGTGGTGCCGATGGCCTGTCTGCGGCCAGCGACCGTTCGCTCGATCAGCAGAATAGTGCGTTCTGGCACCGTCATGAGTGGAATTCTCACCATATTGGACAATATTTATGTTCATTCTGGAGATTTTGCGCCCTGCAGTCCGCAGGGGTTTCGCCCACAACCGTTCTGTGAGGAAGCTGTGATGAGATCCACGGACGCAACGATCAGGGCTGCTTTCCCGGCAACCGACGCCGCCGGGGCTGGTGGCGACGGGACGAGCGCGGATCTGGCCGAGGTCTTGGCCTTCCTCGACGATCTGGCGGCGGAAACCGCGGTCGCCTTCGACCTCTCTCAGCCGGACCCTTATTTTCGCATGTCGACGCATCTGATCAGGCAGCATCTCGACGGCAAGCAGGTCACCGCGACCTCGCTGGCCGCAGCCTCGGGTCTGCCCTACGCCACGGCCAAGCGCCGCGTCGCCGAGATGCACGAGGCCGGGCTGATCGAGCAGCGGCCGCGTACGGCAACCGGCAAGAGCTTTTCGCTGCACCCGAGCGAACACCTGATTCATGACTGGACGGCCTATGCCGGCCGCATCCGCCGCCTCGCAGAAGAGGTGTTCGGACGGGCCGCCTCCACCACGACCGGCCGCGACTACTATTTCGGCGGCTCCTACATCGAAACGCGCGGCATCGAACCGCTCCTTGCGTTGAGCGAGCCCTTGCGTCTCTCCGGCGGCCTGCGCTTCCTCATCCACGGTGATCCCACGTTCATGGCGATGCACGCGGTCAAGCGCCAGTTCGACCAGGTTCTCGGCTGCGAGATCCAGCTGCGTGCCTTCTCGATCGATCGCCTGCGCGAGGAAGCGCTCAAGAACGGCGCGCGCAAGATCAGCCGATACGATATTGTCGCCGTCAACCTGCCCTGGATCGGCGAGCTCGCCGTCAAGGGTGTGTTGCAGCCGCTCGACCCGCTGCTCGATCTCGACGAGGTCGACGTGGCGGATTTTCACCCCGCCGGCTGGCGCGCAGCGCATTATCGCGGCAGGCCCTACGGCGTGCCGCTGCAGACCACGCCCGAGCTGTTGTTCTACCGCAAGGATCTGCTCTCCCAGGCTGGCCTCTTGCCGCCGCGCACGGCCGAAGAGACCTTGCGCGTGGCCAAGGCGATGCACGATCCCCTGCGGCGGCGGTACGGTATTGCCTGGAACGCTGCCCGCGGCACGCCGCTCGGCCATACCTTCTTGTTCGCCTGCGCGGCCTTCGGCCGACCGATCCTCGATCTGGCGGAGATCGCCGGCGGTTTCGATGCCGAAGCCCTCGACGACGCGGCGTTGCGCCCGACCATCGACACGCCGCAGGCCCGTGATGCCGCCGAGTATCTGCGCGCGCTGCTCGACGTGTCGCCGCCGGGCATCCTGTCGATGGCCTGGTACGAGCGCATCCGTTCCTACAGCTCAGGGCAGGCCGCGATGGTCTACGCCTACACCCAGCACTCGCCCTATTTCGAGCTCGACGCCTCCTCGCCGGCGCATGGCCAGACCGGCTATCTGCCGCAACCGCCAGGGCCGGAGGGCGCGCCTATCGCCCCGGTCGGCGGCTATGTTCTGGGCATCCCCGCCAATCTTCCGGAGGCCCGGGCGGCGGCGGCCGCCAAGGCGATCACGGTGTTCGCGTCACCGCAGGCGCAAAAACTCTACATTCAAAACGGCAGCCGCACGACGCCCCGCTATTCGGTCGGCGCGGACCCGGACGTGCGGCGGCTGTCGGACATCTTCGATGCGGTCGACGGCATCGCCTGGCGCGACGAGCTGCAGTTCTGGCCGCGCCCGCCGGCACCGTCGATAACCGCCATCACCAATATCTGCGGCGAGGAGCTGCACGACATGCTGCGCGGCGTGAAGACGGTCGCGGCAGCGCTCTCCGACGCCCAGAAACGTGCCGATGTTCTCGTGCACGCAACCAATCCAAACTGATTCAGAGGAGGAAGATGCCATGGACCCGAACCGCCTCGCGGACAAGAACGTCGTCATCACCGGCGGCGCCCAGGGCATGGGCGCGGCAATTGCCGAGCACTATGCCGAGCAGGGCGCCAAGATCTGCGTCACCGACGTCAATCTGGACGGCTGTGCTCAGGTGGTCGAGCGGATCAAGGCCAAGGGCGGCACGGCCATCGCCTGCAAGGTCAACGTCACCGAGCGCAGCGAGGTCAAGGCCGCGATCGCTGCCGCTGTCGACGCCTTCGGCTCGATCAACGTCATGCTCAACAATGCCGGCATCAACAAGCCGATGATGTTTCTCGACGTCACCGAGGAGAACTGGCACCAGATCATGAACGTCAACGCGCTGGGCTGCCTGATCGGCATGCAGGAGGCCGCCAAGCAGATGATCAGCCAGGGCCGGCCCGAAAAGCCCAACAAGATCATCAATGTGGGCTCGATCCTGTCGCGCCAGGCCTTCGACGACGTCATTCCCTACAGCTGCTCCAAGCACGCCGTGCTGGCGATGATCAATGGCGGCGCCAAGGCGCTGGTCGAGCACAACATCACCGTCAACGGCTACGGCCCCGGCGTCGTGCGCACCGAGCTCTGGGAGCAGCTGGACAAGGATCTCGTCGCCATCGGCAAGTTCGAGAAGGAAGGCGAGAGCATGGACAAGCTGGCCCAGAACATGATCCTGATGAAGCGCTATTCCTATCCAGAGGACGTGATCGGCACCGCCGCTTTCCTGGCCAGCCACGAGAGCGACTACATGACCGGCCAGCTGCTCATGATCGACGGCGGCATGATCATGCAATAGCGGGCCTCACCCGCCTTCAGACAACTCGTTCGGCCCGGCCGGGCGCGCGGTGAAAGCGCCCGGAGCGGACAACTCGTCCCCAATTCCTTGGAGGAATCCCCATGACGGGCGCGCTTAATCCGACCATTCTCGGACCCGAGGACACCAACCCGAAATGGCGCTGGGACCGTGAGATCCCGGCTCCCGGCAAGATGAGGGTCGACTTCGAGACCCGCGTCGATTTCCGGCGATTGCAAAGCTACCGCCTGGCCCGGGCGCAAGCCGCGCTCGCGGCCAGCGACTGCGGCGCGCTGCTGCTCTTCGACGTCAACAACATCCGCTACGTCTCGGCACCAAGATCGGCGAATGGGAGCGCGACAAGCTCTGCCGCTTCGCGCTGCTGACGCCGCGGCAACGAGCCCGTGGTCTGGGATTTCGGCTCCGCCGCGGTCCACCACCGGCTCTATTGCGACTGGCTGCAGCCCGACCACTGCCGCGCCGGCATGCTCGGCATGCGCGGCACCGTGCCGCCGTCGGTCGGCTTGATGAAGACACCACGCCGAAGAGATCATGCGCTCGCTCATGCGCGAGGCCGGCGTCGACGAGATGCCGGTCGGCGTCGACCTCGCCGAGACCGCGATGTTCTTCGAACTGCAGAGACGCGGGATGAAGATCGTCGACGGCCAGCAGATCATGCTCGACGCGCGCGAGATCAAGAATATCGACGAGATCGTGCTGCTCAACCAGGCCGCGGCCATGGTCGACGGCACCTATCACATGATCTGGGAGGAGCTGAAGCCGGGGGTGCGCGAGAACGACATCGTCGCGATGGCCAACAAGATGCTCTACCAGATGGGCTCCGACGACGTCGAGGCGATCAACGCCATCTCCGGCGAGCGCTGCAACCCGCATCCGCACAACTTCACCGACCGCATCCTCCGCCCGGGCGATCAGGCCTTCTTCGACATCCTGCAGTCCTATCAGGGCTACCGGACCTGCTACTACCGGACCTTCAACGTCGGCCGGGCGACGCCGTCGCAGCACGACGCCTATCGCAGTGCCGCGAATGGCTCGACATCGCGATCGACCTGATCAAGCCCGGGCGTGTCGACCGACCGGGTGGCGACGGTCTGGCCGAAGGCCGAGGAGTTCGGCTTTCCCGGACGAGCTGTCCGCCTTCGGCCTGCAGTTCGGCCACGGTCTCGGCCTGGCGCTGCACGAGCGGCCGATCATCTCGCGGCTGGTCGTCGCTGGAGCAATCCGATGGAGATCAAGACCGGCATGGTCTTCGCGCTCGAGACCTATTGCCCGGCCACCGACGGCTACTCGGCGGCCCGCATCGAGGAAGAGGTCGTCGTCACCGACAAGGGCTGCAAGGTCATCTCCCTCTTCCCGGCCGAAGAACTGCCGATCGCCAACAAGTACTGACCATGACGAAGCTTTTCGATCTGAGTGGCCGCCGGGCATTGGTGACCGGCGGCGCCACCGGCATCGGTCGCGGCATCGCGCTTGGCCTGGCGGCGGCCGGCGCGGATGTCGCGATCACCTATCGAAGCCACCGGCCTGAGGAGACGCTCGAGCAGATCGAAGCTTTGGGCGTGAGATCGGCATCCCTCGAAGCCGACTTTGCCAATCTGGACCAAGCGGCGGCAGCGGATCTGATCGGCCGTGCCATCGATGGGCTGGGCGGTCTCGATATCCTGGTCAACAATGCCGGGATCATCCATCGCGAAGCCTCGGTCGAGATGGCCCTGGCCGATTGGCGGCGCGTCTTGGCGGTCAATCTCGATGCGGTCTGGCTGCTCGCGCAGGCTGCCGGCCGACACATGGTCGAGCAGCGGTCCGGCAAGATCGTGATCGTGTCATCCGTGCTCGGATCACAGGGCGGCTTGCAGGTGCCGGCCTACACATCGAGCAAGCATGCGATCATCGGCCTGACCCGGGCTCTCTGCAACGAGTGGGCGCCCTACGGCGTCAATGTCAACGCGATCGCCCCGGGCTACACCGCGACGGACAACACCCAGGCCCTGCGCGACGACCCCGAGCGGTCGAGAGCGCTTCTCGCCCGCATTCCTGCAGGCCGTTTTGCCGATGCGGCCGAGATGGCGGGAGCCGTGGTCTTCCTGGCCTCCGATGCGGCTTCCTATTGTCATGGCAGCGTGGTGACCGTCGATGGCGGTTGGCTCGCCCGCTGAGCGAGGATCATCATGACCGACCGAGTGAGCGACAAGTCCATTCTCGTCACCGCCGCTGGCCAGGGGATCGGCCGAGCCGCTGCCCTGGCCTTGGCCAAGGAAGGGGCGCGTGTGCTCGCCACCGACCTCGATGCGCAGGCGGCTGAGGCGTTGGCGCACGAACACGGGAGCATCACGGGCCACCAGCTCGATGTCCGTGATGCCGCTGCCATTGCCAACATCGTCGACAGCCATGGACCGTTCGATGTCCTGGTGAATTGCGCCGGCATTGTCCATGACGGCAGCGTGCTCGATTGCAGCGACGCGGAATGGGATGTCGCCTTCGATCTCAATGCCAAGGCGATGTTTCGGCTGATTCGCGCCGTGCTGCCCGGCATGCTCGACAAAAAGGGCGGCTCGATCATCAATATCTCGTCGGTTGCATCGAGCATCAAAGGCGTGCCGCGACGATGCGCCTACGGCGCTTCCAAGGCCGCCGTGATCGGGCTCACCAAATCGATCGCTGCCGACTTCGTGGGCTCGGGCATCCGTTGCAATGCCATTTGCCCCGGCACGGTCGAAAGCCCGTCCTTGCACCAACGGTTGGAGGCTACCGGCAATTTCGATCAGGCGCGTGAGGCCTTCATCGCGCGCCAACCCATGGGGCGTTTCGGCAAGCCAGACGAGATCGCCGCCGTCGTCGTGCACCTGGCAAGCGACGAATCGGCCTTTACCAGCGGCCAAGCCCTGGCCGTGGACGGTGGGTGGACGATTTGACGTCGCTCGCTCGCGCTGCCTGCATCAGCGATCTCCGCGCCATCGCGAAACGCCGCATCCCGCAGTTCGCGTTCGACCTCGTCGATGGCGGTGCGGAAGATGAAAGCAATCTCAGACGAAATGAAGACGCTTTGCGGGAGATCAGGCTGACCCCGCGTTATCTCGTCGATTCGTCCAATCCCGGATCGAGACCGAGATCTTCGGCCAGATCTACAGTGCGCCCTTCGGGATTGCCCCGATCGGCATGCTGAACGTCTTTTGGCCCGGCGCCGACTTGATGCTGGCCCGGCTCGCCGCGAAGCGCAACGTACCCTATTGTGCCAGCGCTGCCGCTTCCACGCCTCTCGAGCGTCTTGCCGAGGCGGCGGACGGCCGTGGCTGGTTCCAGCTCTACGCTTCGGGCAATCACGAGGTGACGGACGGCCTGATCGACCGGGCGAAAGCCGCCGGCTACGGCAACCTGATCGTGACGGTCGATGTCCCGGCCGCCGGCAAACGCGACCGCGACATCCGCAACGAGCTTTCGGTCCCCTTCAAGTTCACCCCGAGGACTCTGGTCGATTTGGGATTGCACCCGCGCTGGAGCCTGGCGTCCTTGCAAAATGGCAAGCCCAACATCGCGAACTATGCCGATCTGTTGAAGACAGCGACATCCTATGCCGAGGTCCAAGCCACATTGATCGCTGCCGATTACACCTGGGCTGATTTGATCAAGCTGCGCGACTGTTGGCCGGGCCGACTGATCGTCAAAGGCCTGCAGCATGCGCAAGATGCCGGTCGATGCGTGGAGATCGGCTGCGACGGTATCGTTGTCTCGAATCACGGCGGCCGCCAGGTCGCCGCCGGACCCGGCTCGATAGAGGCGCTTCCGGCCATTGTTGAAGCAATCAGCGGCCGCATCGAGATCCTGTTCGACAGTGGCATCCGCCGGGGCACCGACATCATCCGTGCCAAAGCCCTAGGCGCCGCCTTCACGCTGCTGGGCCGGAGCTTCGCCTATGGCGTCGGCGCTGGTGGCGCGGCCGGTGCCAGCCGCGCCTTCGACATCATCGAGCTCGAGCTGACGAGATCGCTCGCCCAATTGGGCAGGCCCGACTTCGCGAGCGTCGACGCGACATTGATTCATCGTGGCGCGACATAGGGGATCGTCACGGCAGCCCTGGTGGCTCGAGCATCCGCTGCATAAGGTCTGCTGTTCGGACCGATCGCAGGTGGCTGTGTCTTGCCATTGGTCGGGGTTCGGGTAGCAGCCATGGCGCCGCCGCACTAGCGCCTGATCGATGGAGTGACGGGTTCGATCGACGGCGGCTGCTCGGCCGGCTGACGGGCATCAGCGGCCCAGGAGCCGCTCGACCGGCGCGAAGTCGTCGGTGAGGAAGACGGTGTCCGGGCTTGCCGCCATGGCGGTGTCGTCGAGGCGGTCCCAGGTGGTGGCGGGGGCGCTCGACGCGTCGAGCGGGCTCTCGAGCCCGGAGGGCCGGGCCGCGGCGTAGACGATGAAGTTGATGGTGTCCGACGTCTGGTAGGCGGCGGCGTCGTACCAGACCTCGACTATGGGAAACCGGCGGCGGAAAGTCGCGACGGCGCTGGCGACGAGGCGCCGCGGCTGCACGGCGTCGATGATGTTGATGACGTAGAAGCCGTCAGCCGTCAGCCGGCCGGCCACGAGCGCGTGAAACGTGTCGGTGATCAGATGGGCCGGCAGCGCCACGTCGCGAAACGCGTCGCCGACGATCACGTCGAAGCGGCGCTCGTCGGCCATGCGCGCGAGTGCTACCCTGGCGTCCTGGTGCAGGATCTCGGTCCTCGGCCCGGGCTCGAACCAGAGCCGTTCCCGGGCGATCGCGGTCACCAGCGGGTCGAGCTCGGCGACGGTGACAGAGGTCGTCGGATCACGGGCGAGCCAGGTGCGCGGCAAGGTGTAGCCGCCGCCGCCGATGACGAAGGCGGCGAAGCGCGAGCCGCCGAAGCGGCGGCGCACGAGCTCGTCCATCCATTGCAGATGCGAGTACGCGAGGTAGCCTGGGTCCTCGTGATTGACGCTCTGCGTCAGCGCGTCGAGGCGCAGCAGGCGGGCCCCCGGCAGGTTCCGCTCCTCGCCCGAGAAGACACCGATGCAGTAGTAGCGGCTCTCATAGGCGCAGGGTGTGGCGAAGCCGGGCGGCGACCATCCGCTGACGGTGAAGAAGGCGGCGACCGCGACGAGAGCCCAGGCCACGACCCGCTGACGAAAGGCGGGCACGAAGAGGGCCGCGAGGACGGCGTTGAGGGCTGCGACGAGCCAGATCGAGCCGGCCGAGCCCAGATATGAGATGAGCACGAAGCCAGCCAGGAAGGTGCCGAGGATGGCGCCCGCCACACCTGCCGCCAGCATCCGGCCGACTACCCGCCCGGCACGGCTGCCCAGCGCCTCGAGGGCGAAGGTGGTGGCGATCGGCTGGACGAGGCCGGCCGTCAGGCTCGGGAGCAGAAAGGCGGCGAAGCCGGTGACGACGATGGCCGTGGGCACGGCCACATCGGCTGCACTGAGCGAGCCGGCGACGACGAACAGGATCGGCAGGACGAGGATGGTCGTCACCGCACCGGCGAGGCAGGCGAGCCCAAGCGCCTCGGCGCGACGGCCGGGCCAGGCATCCGCGAGCCGGCCGCCGGCCCAGTGGCCAAAGCCGAGACCGGTGAGGACGACGCCGATCACCGTCGTCCAGGTGTAGAGCGACATCCCGAAATAGGGGGCCAGCATCCGGCCGGCGACGATTTCGACGATCATGGTCCCGGCGGCATTGCCGGCCACGACGAGCACCAGGACGACGGCGAGGTATCGCCGCGACAAGGCCCCGTCCGGGGTACCGGAGGACGGCTCGGACAAGTGCGCGCCCCTCCCTCGTTGATGGCCGAACAGCGACGGGGGCGAGGTCTAGCGCATTGTGGCGCCGAACGCATCGCTCGACGACCGCTACCCAGAGCCTCAGGCCAACGGTGCGGCACCAAGCCCATCTGCGGGCATTGCCACGACAACTTCAGCGCGAGAAATCGTGGCACCATCGCCCCAACGGCATGTGGCGTCGACCACGCGAGCGCGGGTTGTGCACGCTGCCACCCTGGCGGTCCGCAGGGCACGGAGCTCATCGAGAGCTCATTCGGTGATCATCGATTGCCAGACACCTGTCGCAGGATCATGCCCCCGGGTGACACCGCGACATTTGACGTCGCTGGCGGTCGACTTAGCTGCTCTGCTGGTAGCGGCAGTCTGGACGCTGGCGTTGTGCGATCGGGCGCCTCGCTCATTGCTGAACACCGCAGTGCCAACCGTGGTGGGCAGCGGGCCGTCCACACCTTTTGCAGGGAGCTCGGGATGACCTGCGGATCGCGGGCCTGGCGGTCTAGTGGCCCCGGCCAGCGCCCCCAGAGTGGCCGATCACTCGCGGCACCTGCCGCGCACGACCGTTGCCGACGCGAATATTGACGAATCGGAGGAAAGACGATGCTGACGCTGGCACTTCTGACGACGGCCCTCTTGTTCGGGGGCATGGTGCTCTATGCCTTCGGTTTTGCCGCGTTCTTGTTCACGGCCCTGCCGGCCGAGACGGCAGGGCCGACGATCCGCCGGGCCTTTCCGCTCTTCTATCTGTTCGTGCTGGTGAGTGCGGCGGTCGCGGCTGCCCTCATCTGGCCGCACGACCGGCTGGCGGCAGCGCTCCTGGCGGCAATTGCGGTGACGACCATCCCGACCCGCCAGGTGCTGATGCCGGCGATCAACGAGGCCACGGACACGGGCGCCAAATCGCGCTTCAAGTGGCTGCACGGCTTGTCCGTCGCCATCACCCTGAGCCATATCGGGCTTTCCGGCTATGTGATCGCACGGTTCGCCCAGGTAGCGGCGGCATGACCGTCCTGCCGCGCGAGAACGTCCAGTCCTACCCGCGCCCGCCGGCGCTGGAGCCGGTGCCGCAACCGATCGAGATCCGTCTCGGCGGCGAGCTCGTGGCCCTGACCGTACGGGCGCTTCGCGTGCTCGAAACCCATCACGCACCCACCTATTATCTCCCGCCCGAGGACATCCACGCCACGCTGATTCCAGTGGCGGGCAGCAGTTTCTGCGAGTGGAAGGGGGTCGCCCGCTATTTCGACGTGACCGCTGGCAGGACTACCGCGAAACGGGCGGCCTGGCGCTACGACGAGCCGTCACCGAGGTTTGCGCCGCTCGCCGGGTTCATCGCGTTCTATGCCGGGCTGATGGAGGAGTGCCGGGTGGGCGACGCGCGGGTACTGGCGCAGCCGGGCGACTTCTATGGCGGCTGGGTGACGCCCAATCTCGAGGGCACCGTCAAGGGCGCACCCGGCACTCGGCACTGGTGAGGCGGCGCGTGCGAACGCTTCGCGCGGCGCTAGTCGAAGCCGAACGCGTGGCTCGAACGAGGCGGTTCCGCGTTGCGACGAGCTGGCACCTGAGCCGATGCTTGCCGACCACTGGCGTGTGCCGGGCTGGTCGAAAAGCGCCGGCGATACGAACAACCGACAACAAGCCTGCACTCGTGCCGTTTCCTGTGAGATCGTAAGATGCAACTCCCTCCCGCTGTGGACCTTTTCACCCCACCGACGGTCGCGCCACCGCCGCGCCCTTTGGGCGTCGTGGCGAGTGCCCTTGCCGCACGGCGCAATGCGCTCAGCATCATCCCCGACTTCGCCTACGATGTCCCGATCTTGAGCGGCAAGACCGGCCCCGGTCGCTGGCATATGGTGCAGGGTCCGGAAGGTCTGCGCCGGATCTTCTTGGACAATGTCGACAATTACCCGAAGTCGGAGGTGATGATCCGGATGCTGCGACCCGCTGTCGGGTCCAGCCTCTTCACCGCGGAAGGGGCGCAGTGGCGTTGGCAGCGTCGTGCCATCTCCCCGGTCTTCACCGCGCGCAACGTCGCGGCGCTGGCACCGTTGATGACAGCGACAGCCGAGCGTGCCGCAGCGCGGATTCGTCGGCGGTCGCGGCGTGTCGAGATGGTGCGCGAGATGCTGTCCGCCACCTTCGACGTGATTTGCGAGGTGGCGCTCTCCGGCCGCGAACATTTCGACGCCGAGGCCTATGGTGCGGCGATCACCCAATACTTCCGGACGGTCGGCCGGGCCTCGCTTCTGGATTTTCTCGACGTGCCGCAATGGCTGCCTCGGCCGGGCGAGATTCTCGGTCGCGGTGCCGTGCGGACGATGCACCGGATGGTCGCAGCGGCGATCGACGCCGGCGAGCGGAAGGCCCGGCGGCGAGCGAGGATCTTCTCGATTACATGATCCGGGCGAAAGATCCGGAGAGCGGGCGGCAGATGACCGCACAGGATCTTTTGCACAACATGCAGTTCTTCATCGTCGCCGGCCACGAAACGACGGCGCTCGCACTCTCTTGGGCGCTCTATCTCCTCGCCAACGACCAGCCGGGCGCAAGAGCGTGCCCACGCCGAGGCGCGGGCCGTTCTGGGTGAGCGCGCCGCCGAGGCGGACGATCTGGAGGCGATGCCGTATGGTCGGGCCGTACTCGAGGAAGCAATGCGGCTCTACCCGCCGGTCGGCCTTTTGGCGCGCAACGTGCTCCGCGACGATCGGCTCTACGACCGCGAGGTCCGGCAGAACGACACCGTCTTCGTCAACATCTACGCCCTGCACCGCCATCGTCTGCTCTGGCAGGAACCGAACGCGTTCGATCCCAGCCGCTTCGGGCCGGAGGCAGCACGCGCGGGATCGCTATGCGTACCTTCCCTTCGGTGCCGGCCCACGCGTCTGCGTCGGCGCCAACTTCGCGATGATGCAGGCGCAGATCATCCTGGCGACGCTGCTCGCCCGGTTTCGCTTTGATCCCGCGGGCCCAGCGCCCCGTCCGGTCATGCACATGACCATCCGTCCCGAACCCGGCATCGTTCTGAGAGCAAACCCCGTCGCGATCGAGCAGACCGCACACCGGCCTGATGGTGAAAGAGTGGTCCAAGCCTGAAGGCACCTACCCCAAAATCGCGGGAATGACGTTTGGTGATGCGCTGAAGTACCGAAGGCATACGATGCCGCTACCCCGCAGCGATACCGAGACCGTCGCCAGGGCAATTTACGAGAGGCTACTTTGGGTCAATAGCGACTTCGCTCCTTGTCGGCTGAACGCCGGCATCTTTCGCTATCGGCATTGCCTCACGGCTGGGCTCGACGACAATGGAGAAGGGGTTTGCCCGACGGATTTCAACGCCGGTCTCGCAGCCTATCGCGACTGGCGTCGTCGGCATCCGGACAACGGGGCACCCGCACGCCCCAGATGCGCCGCCCGGGAACTTCTGACCGGCCCACTGTTGGCCGTTGCTGAACGCCATCGCGACAGCCCAGGCCGTGTTGGCTTCAAGCAACCGACACCTCCACGGTGATCAGGAACTCGGCCGTGCCGAAAGCTCCCGACGCCTGACCGACGCCAACGCTGTCAAACTGGGAAGTGCCCCGCGCGGGGTCGTCCGGCGCATTGATGGCGGCGAGCGAGCAGGTCTTGCCGGTTTCGAGCAGCACGGCGGTGGTGAACGGCAAGCGGCAGAACCGCTGCTCCAGCGAGCTGCTGGGGATCGTCGCATTGGTGCCGAGAGCCGCGCTGACTTCGTCGATGCCCGTGGTGCCCGAGACCTCGCCGATCTGGGCGTAGTGGTCGTCGCCGATGCCGGCGGTGTCGATGTAGGCGCGCAAATGGCTCACCAGGATCGACCGGTCGGGGATGAAGAACAGGCCCTTGGTGGCGTAGGCCGAGGTCGAGCCTGAGCCGAAGGTGCCGGGGGCGATGCCGGGCGCGCCCAAAGCCGGCTCGATCGGCAGGACGTCGCTGCCGGTGGCGTGGACGACCAGTTCTTGCCCGGCGCCGGAACGGCGCACCGTCACCGCCCGGCCGGTGATGCTATGCACTTAGAGGAACTTGCGTAAAGACACCGTCGGACCGATCAACGCCAAGGCGACGCCGGTCATCCTGGCGTCCGAGGCGCATTGCGAGACTTGGCTCACCGGAACGGTCGAGGACGCCATCGCTTTGCAACAGCCGGCGCCGGACAATCTGCAGCGGATCGTCGCCGCAGGCTCCAAGACGGACCCTGTTGCCGCTTGAGTTACGAGCGCACGCTCCGCGCCGCGCGGCGTTTCTCCCGCGTCGTCGATTGGCTATGCACCGCGGGCTCGCCCTACGCCGATCCGGCCGGCCGGAAGTCCAGGGCCACGCCGTTGATGCAGTAGCGGAGGCCGGTCGGCGGAGGGCCGTCCTCGAACACGTGGCCCTGGTGCCCGCCGCACCGGGCGCAGTGGACCTCGGTTCGGAGCATGAACAGGCTGTTGTCCTCCGAGGTGCCGATCGCGTCCTCGATCGGCGCCCAAAAACTCGGCCAGCCGGTACCGCTGTCGAACTTCGTCGCCGACGAGAACAGCGGGTTGGCGCAGCCGGCACAGGCATAGGTGCCGGCGCGCTTCTCGCCGTTCAGCGGGCTCGTCCACGGCCGCTCGGTGCCGTGCCCGCGGAGCACGCGGTACTGCTCGGGCGTGAGGATGCGCCGCCACTCCTCATCGCTCTTGGTGACCTCGAAGTCGATCTCGGCCGTCGCGGCCCCGGCGGTCGACGAACCACCGCCTCCGGCGAACAGCTTCGCCGCTGCGACCGCGCCGAGCGCGGCCACACCACCCACGAGAAACCGCCGCTTGATCATGCCCGATCCTTCCGCTTCGAGCGCCCCGGCCCCCGGCCGGATCGTCGCCCCCATGCTGGGGGACGGTCGTTCGCGGACTGGTCGGCAGGGCCGCCCGGATAAGTCACTCTAGCTGTAGGTGGCGCCCCGGACGGCCGAATCCATTCACGACAGCGTCAGGACGACAGCGGCAGCCGGTCCCCGCCCGCAGGGTCTGCCGCGCATCGAGGTCGTGATCATCGTCGATCCTCGTTCAGTTGTGCGGGCGATCTCGTCGCACGCTGGCGCCGACCCTGGAAAATCCCCTGCCTTACCTCCCGGCGGGAATGCGGCACTCTCGGGTCATCGAACGACGCGGACCACCAGCCGGGGAGGCCCCGGCAAGGCCGCAGACGACGGATCGAGACCCAGCCAACCACGGAGACTCCAGATGACCACCCTCAAGCTCAGCGCCGCGGCCCTCACCCTCTCCCTACTCGCCGCTACCAGCTTCGGCGACTACGCCCAGGCCCAGCAGGGCGGCGTCCAGGTCGGCGGCAACGCCAACAACCTGACGCTCGTCAACCGCAACACCAACGCCGCCATCGGCAAGGACGCCACCGCCACCACCAGGATCGGCAGCGTCCAGGACAGCAAGATCGGCGGCAACCTCAACAACCTGACGCTCGTCAACCGCAACACCAACGCCGCCATCGGCAAGAACGCCGAGGCCAACACCCGCATCGGTGCCATCGACGGCGCCGACGTCGGCGGCAACCTCAACAACCTCACCCTCGTCAACCGCAACACCAACGCCGCCATCGGCGTCAACGCCAAGGCCGGCACCGCGATCGGCACCGTCAACGACGCCAAGGTCGGCGGCAACCTCAACAACCTCACCCTCGTCAACCGCAACACCAACGCCGCCATCGGCGTCAACACCACCGCCTGCTCCGAAATCGGCAACATCGGCAAATCCGACGCCTGCGACTGAGCCTCAGCCCCGCACCCCCTCAAGCCTCCCTGCGTCACTCAGCCGGCCGCTCAATGAGCGCGCCGGCGCTTCTTTGTTCGGGGGCTCGAGCATCGATCAGGCCGCACCTTGCCGGGTGCAGCCGTTCGGTCACATCGAGCCACCTGCCGCCCGCTGGCCTCGACGCTCAGCCGACCGCTCTCTTCAGTTGCCCCTGTTCTGCAACATTCGCGTGCAACGATCGTCGACAGGTTGGGCGGCGGCATTCGCGATCTGGCGGGCACGGCCGGGCCGGTCGGCTGCTCTGCCTGACCGATGCGAACCTGCGCAATCAGTAGGAGGAACGTGGACGAGTGGCGCTGAGTGAAGGTCCCATGCGAGCGATCGGCCATCGCCAGAGCGCCAGCCCGACCTGGCTCCCGACCATCGTCCTCGTCGTCGTGGCCGTCGGTGCTGGCTGCGCCAATGGGCGGTGGGCCTGGGCGGTCTACGCCTTGAGCTTTTGGCACTACTATGTCTACGCCCTGGCCTTCGTCGTCCGCGCCGTGCCGCCGACCGTCTTCAAGCGCGACGCGCTGCTCTTGAAGAGCGTGTCGCTCGCCGCATTCGCCTCGGTCTACCTCACCGCCATGCCGGACCCGCTGTCGCTTCTCGTCGTTGTCGCGGGCTTTCTGTTGAACATCACGGCGGCGGCGGCGCTCGGCTCCGACCGCACCTATTACGGGCACGAGCTCGCGAATCTGCCGGTCAAGCGGATCGTCGCCTTTCCCTACTCGCTGACGGCGCACCCGATGTTGCTGGGCAACATGATGGCCTTCGGCGGCACCCTGCTCGATGCCGCGTTCAGGGCGGGATGGTGGCCGCTGGCCGTAGCTCATGTCCTGCTGAACCTGGCCCTGCTCGGCATGGAGGTGCTGGCCAAGCCGAGACGGCCGGGAATGCGCGTCGATGCGATCCAGCGCCTTGGTCTCAGCTACCCGCAGGCCGGCTATGGCTTGCTCTGGACAGGCGCGCTGCTGGCATTCCTGACTGGAGGCGAGCCGGCGCTCGCCGTCATCGGCATCCTGCTCTGCGTGCTGGCGCATGCCGTCATCTTGCTTGGCTCATACACGCGGCCCATCACCCGAAGCGAGTGCCGTCCCCCCATTGTCGAGGAGGAGAGACACCATGTCTGACACGGCTCAGCTGGCTGAAATCGATGCCGGGCCGGAGCGCCGTACACCCGCAGCGCGCCGCTTCCGGGCAACCATCGGCCGCTTCGACCAGCCGGCGGATCGGGCGACGATCGACGAGCTGGCCCGGTGGGTCCAGCACACCTATCGCGAGGACCTGCAGCAACGACCGTCCAAGCACGTCTACCTGCGCACCCTGCCGCCCGAGATCCTTGCGAAGATCGACCGGCTGCGCGACAGCGACACGATCCTGGGCGCCATTCTCCAGCAGGTCGATCCAGGCTCGGTCATCACGCCGATGCAGCACACGGACGAGCTCTACATCTCCCACTACAACAAGGACCTCGGCGGCGATCAGGGCCTCTACAGCAAGCACTATGACGGCGATCTGCGCTTCATGCCGGTGGGCGCCGTGGTCCGCGCCCTCATCTACCTCCAGTCGGACGCCACCTACACGGTCGTCTTCGGCGACAGCAAGGTCGAGAAGGCATTCACCACCTACGAGTTCGGGCTGCTCGACTTCCACAAGGAGCTGCACTGGGTCGAAGGCCAGTACAACCCGGACGACCAGCAGCGCATCCTCCTGAAATGCAACTACCTGATCGCGCCGAGGAACGCCGTCTGGGTGACCAAGGCCCTGCTCGCCGCGAACACCACCGTTTTCTACGTGGTCAAGGCAGCGATGGAGTACTCCAAGAGCCCAAAGAACCCGCTGCAGCTGGCGGTCGGACTGCTGTGCAACGTCGTCCGCCTGCTCAACAACGTGCACCCGCTGCTGCCGCTGGCGCTGATCGCGTTGACGCTCGTCGCCGCCGGCTGGGTCGGCGCCGAGCTCTTGACCTAGGCGGCAACCCTGCGGCCGCGCCGCAGCGGCCGTCGCGATCAGCCGTTCAAGCGTCGGACGACCGGCTGGCGACGCTGCATGATGCGCGCGCTTTGGAAACGGGCTGGGTGACGCAAGGGAGCGCATCTCGATGGTGCGGGGCCGAACAGCGCCTCGATGCACCTCAGCGAGCGCGCGAGGGCGGGGTGCCAGAGCTGTTCGGCGCGGCTCCAGGCCGGCAGGCTCACCACACCGGACCGACAGCGCTGACGCGCGGGTGCTGATGACGGAGCGTGCCGGCGCCGCGTCTAACTGGTGCCTCATGACCTGGATAGCGGACATGGTCCGTCGTGAAGGCCGCGAGATCGCCTCTTGCATCTACGATGACGAGCGAGGCGGACCAGCCGTGCCGGCGCCCGGACGTGTCTTCCAAGTGGCATCACGCGTCGCCAGCCACGGCAGGATGCGGGCCGGTCTCGACCTGCTCGTGTTCGCGCGGGCGTTCGGCAAGACGCTTGCGGTGTTCCAGCCGAACGAGGTGCATGTGAAGTTCGGCGTGCCGGGTGCCGCAGCAAGTGTCGTCGCACGCACCCGCCGCCGCACGGTCGTCGTCGCGACCTGCCACGAAACGCCCGGATTGCTGGCACCCTCCTTGCGGCGCCTGCTCCAGATTCAGAACCGCGCCAGCCATCGATGCTTCGCCGTCTCCGCAATTGCTGCCAGTGGGTAGCGGGCCGGGATGTCGAAGGTCTCGGCATTCAGCGGATGCCCGCCACCATTGTCGAAGACGCCGGTAGCGGCGATGCGCTCGAGCCAGGGCCGCGCCAGCTCTCCGATGGCCCGCACCAGATGATCCGCCTCACCCGAGGAGCGGCGTCGCGATGCGCCGTTGGTCGAGAACCGCTGGACCATCCACCAGGGCGACCAGAATTTTGGTGCCACCGATATCGATCGCCAGAACCGGCCCGCTCAACGCCCGGCAGCCTCGTCAATCGCCGTGGCAAACCAGGAGGTGATTGGCTCGATCCGGAGCAAGCCCGCGGCCGAGTTCCGCGCCGATCGCGCTCCCGACCGCATCGCGCTCTAGAAGAGCGGCTGCACCTCGCGTGGCGCGGCCGACATCCTGATCAAGCCCCATGCCCAGCCGCCCCTGATCGCCATCCTCGGCCGATCACCGGTGGCAGCGACGATGGCCCACTAGGCCATGCCCGATGACGCCCAGGCGGCCGCCATCCAAGACCCCGAGCCGCTGGCGCTGCGGCCTGGCGATTGCGTCGTCGCTGCCCAGGGCCGGCGGGACCTCGATGCGCTCGAGGCCGCCCTCCTCTCCCCGGCAGCCTATGTCGGCATGGTGACGAGCCGGCGAAAGGCAGCAATGCTTGTCGACCGCCCGCGCGCCGAGGGCGTCGACGATGCCTGCCGCGCCAGGTTGGCTTCAGCGGCCGGTCTGGACCTCGGTCGCGTCGACCCGGCGGAGATCGCGTTTGTGAGCTTGGCGACGATGGTTCACCGCAAGAACCGAGACCACCGCGCCGGGCAGACAGAGCCGACGACGCTTGCGCAAGCTGCACCGCTGTGGCCGGTGCTGCCCAGGAGGCGCCGCGCTAGCCGTCCTGACAATCAGTAAAATTTTAGATAATTCCGCAGAAAATACTAAATGAATTCGAAACGATAAACCGACAGAAAACCATAATAAAAGTTGAAGGGTCGATCTTCTTATTCTACCTTTTTGTCAGTGTTCATGGGTTCTCCTGTGACACCCTACTTGAGGCGTTTCCTCCCTATGAAACTAGGCCGCAGCGCAAGCTGCGGCCTCTTTTTTGGCGAGGCCCACGGGAGCGGTCGCTCGGCTATCGCTACGGAACCCGTCAGAAGATCGTTGCCAACGTCGCGGGCAGCGCGTCGAGCGCTGCGATCGTCACTGAAGGCACCGTCGTGAACTCGAAGGCAAGCTTCCTGCGGTTGACCCAGACCGGCGACCAGCCGAACGTGCCGGCCCCGGTGACGTCCCAGCCATTGGACGACAAAAAGACGACGGCACCGGCCCGCGCCGGCAGCAGCGCATCGGCATGGGCGTAGACGGCCTGATCCGGCTTGAAGCGCCGCGCCGGATCGACCGACAGAACCTGATGGAAGTGCTCGACGATGCCACCGGCCGACAGGGCGCCGCCCAGCATCGCCGGGTCACCATTGGAGAAGACGGCGAGGTGATGGCCCGCCTCGCGAAGCTGGCGCAGCGTTGCCGGGACCTCCGGATACACCGCAGGCGCGCGGTAGGCATCGAGGAGATCCTGCCGCAGCACCGGATCGCCGGTGATGCCGACCGCGGCCAGCGCATGGTCGAGCGCGCGCCCGGTAGAGTCCAGAAGGTTTCGTAGTGGCCCGTCAGCGTCGCGACCCACGAATATTCGAGCTGCTTCGCCCGCCAGAGATCGTTGAGCCGCGCCGCCTCCGGCCCGATCCGTGCGGCATGCCGCGCCACCGGCGAGGCGATATCGAGCAGGGTACCGTAGACGTCGAAGACGATTACGCGCTGCATTGGCCTCTCCCCTGCATCGGTTTTGCCCCGCAACCGACTTTACCGCGGCCGCATGAAGCCAGAGCCGGCCGCTACGGTTGAAGTCTCCACGCTATCGACCAGCCGATCAAGCTCTACCGCAGGTCCGCCCCAAACGATTGGCGACACAACCCTGAGGTGCTAGGATGCGCCCAGCCATCACGTCTCAATTGAGGAGACCGGTCGATGACACCCAACGAGATCGCTTTGATCCAGTCCAGCTTCGCCGAGGTCGCGCCGATCAAGTCGAAGGCTGCCGGGCTGTTCTATCGGCGGCTGTTCGAGATCGCCCCCGAGGTCAAGCCGCTCTTCAAGGGCGACATGGAGGAGCAGGGCAGCAAGCTCATGGCGACGCTGGCGGTGGCCGTGAACGGTCTGTCGAACCTCGCGGAGATCGTCCCGACGGTCGAGGATCTGGCCCGGCGCCATGTAGGCTACGGTGTGCGCGCCGAGCACTATCAGCCGGTCGGCGCGGCGCTGCTCTGGACGCTGGGTCAAGGCCTGGGCGACGCCTGGTCGCCCGAGGTCGAGAATGCCTGGCGCAAGGCCTATGGCGTGCTCGCCGACACGATGATCGCCGCCGCCTACCCGGACGCGCGCCAGACCGCCTGAGCGGCCGTCAGGCCTCGGTCATCATCTGGCCTTGGCGAGTGCCGACCGCGATGCCGGTCGTTGTCGTTCGCACTGCCGCGAGTTCCTGCTCGCGCGCCCGGGCGCGATGCGTGACGCGCTGAATGCCGGGGATCGCGAGCAGCGTCGGCTTGACGATCTGCTCCATGGACAAGAGCGAATAGGGGCAATTGGCGCAGCTGCCGACGAAGCGGATGCTGATCTCGCCGATGCCCTCGTCAATGTCGAGAATGTCGAGGCGGCCGCCGTCATTGGCGAGTACCGGTGCGATGATCGAGGTCACGACGCGCTCGACCCGCTCGGCGAGGCTGCCGGCATAGAGCTGCTCGTCGTCGATCGGCACGGGCGGTGAGCGCGTCGCCTGGATCAGCCGAGCGGATGGCCCCGAGCGCCGCGCCGTCGGCCGCTTCATCGAGCACGCCGAGCCCGACCAAGCCATTGGCGAGTGCCGCCGAGACGCGCTGCGTCACCAGATGCTGGACAAAGCCCTTGCGATGCGCCGGCGAGAAGGAGAGCTTCGCCCGGTACTCGTCCCAGTCGAGCGGCACTGGCCCGGTGACGTGGAAATTGGCATCGCCGGTGCGGACATAGTCGACGATGAGCTCGCCCAGCCGGTCGAAGAAGCGGCGGTGCTCCTGGCCGCTGGCGGCGCGCTTGCGATTGATGACCGCGCCACGCAGCCGGGTCAGCTCCTTGTCCTTCGGCAGCACGCCGGTCACGACATCGACCCGAACGGCGCGGTTGCTTTTGCGGTCGACGACCATCAAGGCGCCGTTGCCGATGGCCCGGGAATGGACCAGGAGCGCGGTGCCGAGATCCGCCGGCGAGATGCCGAGGAAATGCGCCGGCACGTCGCCGGCACACGGGATCGCGACGCCGCTGACGAAGGCCAGATCATCGCGCCGCACCACGGCATGCGGACCGTAGAGCCGCTCGAGCCCGCGCTTGGCAGCGATGAACAGCTGGATGGCGACGATCTCCTCCTTGAACTCGAGGATGGCGCTCTTGTGCGCCGACAGGAGGCTGAGCACCTCCGGCCGGCCGGCCGCGCCGACGACGGTCACGGTGCCCACCATGTCCGAAAGGATGCGGTGGAGCACGCTGTGATAGTCGAGCCGCCGGATCACCGGCAGCAGGATCCGCAAGAAGCGATCGCGGGCCTCGGCATCGAGACCGCGCAGCACCCCGCCGGCTGCCAGCCGGTAGGCATCGCTCGACGAATAGCGCTGGAAGAACGCGGTCAAGGCGCCCACCGCTTCGCTCAGGGCACGCGCGTGCGTGTCGCCTGGCCGGCAGAGCTGGTCCGCCGGCAGCCAGACGATCCGGTCCGGCGCCTCGCGCTGCGTATCGACCCAGGCCTCGTCGGTCGGGAAGGTCGCGCGCCAGTCGGCGAAGACGATGTCGACCGCGCGGGCCAGCGCCGCCGGGTCGGCCGCCGACCACAAGGCCTGCTCCAGGGGCCTGAGGCCGCCAAGTTGCACGGGCGTCCGCTTGATCAGGCTCTGATGCGTGAACTGGTCGGCATCGACATAGTCGGTGAGCCGGTTGACCTCGCCCGGCACGAAATCGATGAAGGCTGTGCCCCGCGCGATCCGGTCATTGAGCGCGATCACGGCGATGACTGCGCCGTGCCCGCTCACCAGCCGCGCCGGATCGCCATCAGCGAGCCCCAGCGCCGCCGCCTCGTCGGGATGCAGCTCGACATGATGCTCGTCGGGATCGAGCCCGTAGATCGGCAACGTCTTGATCCCGGAATTGTATCGGCCGCGGCCGCGCAACGCCTGCCGCCCGGGCCGCCCTCGGCCGCTGATCAGCGACAGCGTGCCGGGCGGCAACGGCGCTTCGAGCCGCGCCATGAAGTCGTCCGGCGGGCAGACCAGGCGGGCCAGTGCGGTGTCGCTCTTGCGGATGCCCGGGAAGACGGCGCCCTCGCCACCATACCGCCCATTGCCGCCCCACTGCACGCCGGCCCCGGCATTGGCCCGGAGGCTGTCGTGGCTGATCGGCCGGCCCTCGGCGTCCTCGAGCCGGCAATACATGTCGAGCGCACGGCTGGTCTCGACCACGTGGTCGAACACCGCCGCCGGACGGATGTCGCCCGAATTGTCGAGGTAGCGGGCGAAGCTGCGGTGCACGACGTCCGGGTCGAGCGCGTTGAGCTCGGCCGTGTCGGGATCGCGCAGCCGCTCGGCGATCTTGAGCGCGAGCCGCGCCAGGATCTGCTCGTCCGCCCAGGCCATGGGCGGCGGCTCGCTCAGCCGCTGCTGCAGCTGCAGCGTCCGGTCGCCGCGCTGGATCACACCGGTGCGCTCGGTATAGGTCAACGACGGCAGGAGCACGTCGGCATGCTCGAGGGCGCCATCGGCGAGAAAGCTGTCGATGACGATGTTGAACGCCCGGCCCATGCGTCGCGACCAGTGGCCGATCCGCGGCATGTTCTTGGTCATCTGGGTGCCGATGAAGATCAGGCAGTAGAGGCGGTCATCGGCGGCCATCTGCGCCACTGGCGTGCCCTTGCGCGCCGGAATGCTCGCTTCCGGCAGATCGAGCACCCGGGCAAGAGCCGCGCGATGCGCCGGGTCAGTCGGATCGTGGTTGAAGACGAGCTTGCGGCCATTGAAGCCGAGCATCAGCTCGCTGGTGGCGTTCGACTGGCCGGCCACGCGCATGGAGCCGGCGCCCGGCCGCCCGACATTGCCGGTCAGGAGCAGGAGGTTGAGGTTGGTCGAGAACCCGTAGCTGCCGGTCGACTGGTTGACGCCCATGCTGGAGACGAACGCCACCCGCGGCCGCTGACCATCGCGAGGTGCGGCGATCAGCGCGGCGTAGCGTCGGATGGTGGCGGCCAGCTCCACCGTGTCCTGATCCGGCAGGGCGATCCGCCGCGCGGCCTCCTCCGGCTGACAGCGCGGCTCGGCGCAGAGTGCCCGAAACGCCGCCAAGCTCGCCGGATCGACCCGGGCCGCCAGGCTGTCGCGGTCCTCCCAGCCGTTCTCCAGGACCACCCGCGCCACGGCGAGGTTGAACAGCACGTCGCCACCCTGGCGGAAGCGGATGTGCAGCGTGCGCGGATCGTCGGCCTCGAGATCGCTCACCGTGTCGCTGCGCGTTGGGTCGATCACGACCTTCACGGTGGAGGTGTTGCGCTTGATCTTCTCATAGGCCTGCGGAAACGTGACGTAGGGGTTGGTGCCGTGCATCACCGCGACGTCGCAGTCCAAGAGCTCGTCGAACTGGCGCCAGGTGAAGCTCGCCTCGTTGCCGAAATTGAGCTGGTGCGCGGCTCCGGCGCTGGTCAGGCAGTGCTCGGAGTTGGCGCCGATGGTCGGCAGGTCGAAGACCAGCTTGTAGAGGCTGGCCATCCAGATCGCCTCGATCGTCTTCTGCCCGTTGCCGTAGATGGCGACGCCGTCCGGCCCCACCCACTCGCGGACATGCAGGAACAGCCACGCCGCCCGGTCGAGCGCCTCGTCCCAGGAGACCTCCTTCATCCGCCCGTCATGCCCGCGGATCATCGGCACCCGGATGCGGTCGTCGGCGATCCCGCGCCGCGCCAGCCGCTTCGGCCGCTCGCGGTCGCTGCCGGTCAGGAGGGAGGTCTTGCCCTTGACGCAGAGGCCGAGCGGCGAAAGCGGGAAGACCTTGTCGTTGCCCTGGGCGTCCCGCTCTACCGCGTAGGGGCAGCCGACGCCGCAATAGCTGCAGACGCTGGAACGCGCGAGCAAGGCCTGATGCCGCTCCAGCACCCGCGCGTCGCTACGCAACCGCTCGTCCGCGCCCACTGCCGCCACGAAGTCGGCCGGCTCGAGCCCCAAAACCGCCGCCACCGTCCGATCGTCCGATGCAACGTCGAGACCTGCCATCGTCGCCTCCCGCCGGTCGTTTTGGCTCAGCTGTGCGCCATCAGCCCGTGGAAACCGGCCGGGCGCGCCGGTATCCCCCGCACAGCGCGTCGCATGACGTGTCGCGCATAACGCATAAGCTTAGAAAAATCGAATAATTTCGCCTATTGGTTGATGAGCGAAGCGACCTTCCGACGCTTCGATCGATCACAAGCAGAACTGGAAAGCCGGCGAGCTTCATCTCCTGGTTGTCGTTGAAGCCCGCCTTTCGATCCGAAGAATATACGCCTCTGCATCACCACGCCAGCCTTCCGCACAGAGTAGTGAGCAGCTCGATCGGGCAGTTTCCCTGGGCCTGCACCATGCTCGAACAGACGTTACCCGCCGTGATCCGGCTCGGCGCCCGAGCGACCAGGCGCCGTCGCCGTCGTCGCGCCCGCCGAGCCTGACGCTGCGGCAGGTTGCCCAAGAGAGTATTGCCTGTGACAGGTCAGTGAGCATACCATGATAAAGCAAGAGCCCATCCGATGCGGACGTCGTCAACGCACCCGGTGGTCCTTGTTGCCGCCCAGGCGGAGATCGATAGCCATGGCTGACCGGCCGGTTTTGCGGGAGCAGGTTGAGATCCTACCCGCCGATGACGGGTACAGGATTCTCGATAGGACCAAGAACCGCGTCCATTACCTGAACGCGACCGCTGCCTTTATTGCGCTATGCTGCGACGGCACGGCGACCGGCGATGCCATTGCCGGCAGGGTTCAGCAATATTTCGGTCTTTCGAAGCCGGAACCTTGCCAAGTGGCGGAAATCATCGGCCGGCTGGGTGATGAGCAGCTGCTCACGTCTGGCCCGGCGCCAGCCGCCCAAATCGATCGGAACCGCGAGGCGGCTGCAGCGGGCCAACGGCACCAGGCTGTCCGGCAGCCTCCAGCACTACCCCCCGCCGATGTTTACACGGTCCCCGTCATGATTTCCTTTTCACTGAGCGGCCTGCCGGGCAGCCCTGCCGAGGCCCTCGAGCTCCCGGTGCCCAGCGCCGGCGACTAGGCTCCGGGCAGGCTGCCTTCCTTCGAGCTGCAGCATCCAGAGCCAAGAACTTCCGGCAGCCGGGACAGGCTCGGCTTTCTCCGTCGTCTCGTCGACGGGCTCAAGTCAGACGGGCGCTTTCAGGAGTGACCCTGAAGCGCCGGCGGGTCGCGCCAGGCCGCCCCGCCGGCACGCCCGCGCCCGGCGCGCACCTCCCGCGACAGCGGCAACGCCGGCCAATTTGATCAAATCCGAACGATTTTGTTGACCCATCCGGCAAAATCACTGAAAATTTGATCACAATAAGCGATCAGGGAGATCGATGTGTCGAGATCACGGACATGCGCCGCGGCACTGGCGGCGTGCCTGCTGGCGGCAACTGCAGCTGCTGCACAGGATTTGGCCGAGATTCCGCGCGAGCGGACACTGGTCACCGTCGGCTGGAGCGCCGGCTCGCCGACCTTGAGCGCGCCCAACAACGGCAACTGGTACTCGCTGGGTGCCGAGCTCCGTAACGGCATCATGTTCGTCAACGAGCCGCTCTTCACCTACAACCACTTCACCAGCGAGCACATTCCCTGGATCGCCGAGAGCTACGCCTACAACGACGACTTCACCAGCATCACCGTGACGCTGCGCGACGGCGTCACCTGGAGCGACGGCGAGGCGTTCGACGCCGAGGACGTCGCCTACACCCTCAACATGCTGCTCGAGAACGGCCAGAACCAAAAAGACCTGCGGAAGGCGATCGAGGTCGCCAACCAGATCACCGGTGCCACCGTCATCGACCCGCTCACCGTGCAGATCGACCTGGTCAAGCCCGATCCGCGCTACGTCTACCGCCAGCTCACCAACTATTTCGGCCACGGGCTGATCTGGCTGCCCGAGCACATCTGGGCCGAGGTCGAGGACAAGGCCAACTTCACCTTCCTCGATGTCGAGAAGGGCTGGCCGGTCGGCACCGGCGCCTGGCAGGTGGTGCGGACCTCGCCCAACGAGATCATCCTCGATCGCCGCGACGACTGGTGGGGGGCAGCGACCGGTGTCATGGAGATGCCGGCACCCGAGCGGATCATCAGCATCCCGGCCCCCGACAACGAGCGCAACGCGCAGCTCGTCGTCGCCAACCAGGTCGACGCGACGCATCGTCATCCCGTCGCCGTCGCTGATGCAGTCGGTGCTCGACCAGAACGAGAAGATCACCACCTTCGCCGGCCGCGAGCCGCCCTACGGCTACATGGATTGGTGGCCGCACTCGCTCTACTTCAACCACATGGCCGAGAACTCGCCGTTCCAGGACATCCGCGTCCGCAAGGCGGTGATGCACGCGGTCAACCGCGAGCAGCTGATCGAGTTCGCCTGGGACGGCGCCAACCAGCCCAACTACACGCCCTATCCGGGCTACGCGCCGCTCCTGCCCTATATCGAAGGCGTCCAGGATCTGGTCGAGAAGCACCAGGTCAATGTCGAGGATCTGGCGCTCACCGAGCAGTACATGACCGAGGCCGGCTACGCGAAGGACGACGAGGGCTTCTGGGCAAAGGACGGCGAGCGGGTCGGCGGGCCGCTGGAGGCGCAGCCGGCATTGGCCGCCGTCGGCCAGGTGGTCACCCAACAGCTGCGCAAGGCCGGGTTCGATGCCATCTACTCGCAGACGCCGGACAGCTTTCGCAAGTTCCGCGCCGGCGAGTCCGAGTGGCACCTCTTCGGCCACAATGGCGGCAGTATCTTCGATCCTGTCGACACACTGCGCATGTACAAGACCGAAAACCAGTCGCCGATCGGCACGATCACCTTCTTCGTCGCCCGCTGGAGCGATCCCGAGTTCGACGCGATCGTCGACCAGATGGAGCTGCTGCCGCCGGGCGACCCGAGCCTGATGCCGCTGTTCCGCGAGGCCATGGACATCTGGTACGGCGACGTCGTCGAGGTGCCCTTGGAGATGAGCTACCATCTCAACGCCTTGAACGAGACCTACTGGACCAACTGGCCGTCCGAGGAGAACCCCTACGGTTCCGCCTGCGTGAGCTGCTTCATCTCCGGCTGGGGCACGCTCCTGGCCCACCACGTGCAGCCGGTGCAGTAGAACCAGAGCGGCAACAGGTGGCAACGGGGGCACGGCTCATCGATCCCGCCCCCGTCTTCGCCACCTCGCGAGCGTCGAGCGCAGCATGATCCGCATCGTCAAACGTCTCTTCCTGATGATCCTGGTCATCTGGCTCGCGGCCTCGATCAACTTCCTCCTGCCACGAATGACCGACCGTGACCCGATCGAGGAGCGCCTGGCCCAGGCGCTCGGCGAGTCGGGCGGCTCGGCGATCGGCATCGAGGCCATGGTCGAGCAGTACCAGGCCAAGTTCGGCACCGATCAGCCGCTCTGGCGGCAATACCTCAACATGCTGGCCGACACCTCCCGCTTCGATCTCGGTGTCTCGATCAACTACTTTCCCGACCGCGTGTCGGACCACGTCCTGACCGCCCTGCCCTGGAGCATCGCCTTGCTGGGCACGGCGACGCTGATCTCCTTCGCCGTCGGCACGGTGCTGGGCGCGCTGACGATCTGGCGCAAATCGTCGGCCTGGCTCGCCCGGATCGTGCCCCTCTTCATGGTGCTGGCCGCGATCCCCTTCTATCTGGTCGGCCTGATCCTGGTTTACGTCTTCGCGCTCCTGCTCGGCTGGTTTCCACCGGCCCGCGGCTACAGCGTCGGCCTCGACCTCAGATGGAACCTGCAGTCGATCCTCGATGTGCTCTACCACGCAGTGCTGCCGGCGGGCTCGATCGTCTTGGCGGCCATCGGCATCTGGGCGCTTTCGATGCGCGGCATGATGGTGACCGTCCAGGGCGAGGACTACATGAACTTCGCCCGCGCCAAGGGGCTCTCCGATCGCCGCCGCTTCTGGCGCTATGCCGTGCGCAACGCCATCACGCCGCAAGTGACGACGCTGGTCCTGGCCTTCGGCAACATCGTCGCCGGCGCCATCCTGGTCGAGCGCGTCTTCGTCTATCCGGGCATTGGCACGCTGCTGTTCAACGCGATCCTGCTCGTCGACTATTTCTTGATCTTCGGCTGCGTCTTCGTCTTGATCCTCACGGTCGCGGTCTCGCTGATGCTGCTCGACCTGCTCTACCCGCTGCTCGATCCGAGGATCGATTCGTCGGCCGACAGCCTTGGCTAGTGTCTCCGCGCCCCTCGAGTGGGGATCGTCACGGCGGCGCTGGCGCTCGGTGGCACTCTATCTCGGCCGTAACGGCAGCCTCATCGTCGGCGCCCTCCTGCTCTTGGCGCTCCTCGCCCTGGTCGTCGGCGGCCACTTCCTATACGATATCTCACTCGCCGATCCGCTCTCCGCCTCGCCCGGCAAGGCGCCCTCAGAGCGCTACTGGCTCGGCACCGACAAGCATGGCCGCGACCTCTTCGCGGTGCTCATCGTCGGCACCTGGCTGAGCTGCAAGGTGGGCCTGCTCGCCGGCTTCATCGGCGTGCTCATCGGCACGGTCATGGGCTTCATCGCGGGCTTCTTCCGCGGCTGGATCGACGCCGTGATCAGCCTCGTCACCGACGTCTTCCTGGCCGTGCCGCCACTCCTCATCCTGGTCGTCATCGCCGCCAACATAAGGGCCGAGATGACCACCGACACCATGGTCTGGATCATCGCGGCCCTCTCCTGGCGCGAGCCGGCCAGGCGCATCCGCAGCCAGGTGCTGGTGATGCGCGAGGCCGGCTACGTCAACACAGCGCGGCTGAACGGCACCAGCACCATCGGCATCATCTTCAAGGAGATGATGCCGAACCTGATCCCCTACCTGATGGTCAGCTTCGTGCTCGCCACGGCCGCCGCCATGCTGGCCTCGGTTGGCCTCGAGGCCCTGGGCCTGGGGCCGCAGAACGAGCCGACGCTGGGCATGACCATCTACTGGGCGATCCACTACTCGGCCTTTCTGCTCGGCATGTGGTGGTGGGTGCTGACCCCGGTGATCACGCTCGTCGTCCTGTTCGTCGGCCTCTACCTGGTGACCACCGGCCTCGACGAGCTCGCCAACCCGCGCCTGCGCGGCAAGGTGGCCGACGGATGAGCGAGCGCCCGTCCAGCAACTTGCAGGTCCGTGGCCTCGAGGTGGTGTTCGAGACCGACGACGGCCTGGTCGAGGCGGTGCGCGGCATCGACTTCGAGGTGGCCGCCGGCGAGCGGCTGGGCTTCGTCGGCGAGTCCGGCTCCGGCAAGACGACGACGGCACTCGCACTCATGGGCATGATCGACCCGCCCGGGCGAATCACTGCCGGTAGCGCCGTGCTGGCCGGCACCGACCTTCTGAAGCTCGACCCGGCAACGCATGCCGCCAAGCGATTGTCGGAGATCGCCTACATCCCGCAAGGGGCGATGAACTCGCTCAACCCGGTGATGCGGGTCGAGGGCCAAATCGCAGACGGCATGATCGACCACAAGAGCGGCCTCGATGCGCGGGCGCGCAAGGCCCGGGTGGCCGAGCTCCTGGGCCAGGTCGGGCTCGAGCCCGGCGTCGGTCGGATGTACCCGCACGAGCTTTCCGGTGGCATGAAGCAGCGCGTCGCCATCGCCATCGCCATAGCGCTCAACCCGAAGCTCTTGATCGCCGACGAGCCGACCAGCGCCCTGGACGTCATCACCCAGCGCCAGGTGATGCAGACCCTGCGCACTGCCCAGGAAGCCATCGGCGCGGCCCTGATCCTGATCGGCCACGACATGGGCCTGATGGCGCAGTTCGTCGATCGGATCATGGTGCTGCGCCACGGCATGCTGGTCGAGCAGGGCGAGTGCGGCAGATCTTCCGCTCGCCCCGCGACGCCTACACAAAGGAGTTGATCGAGAGCGTGCCGGCGCTCGAGCGGCGGCGTCAGGCCGTAGCCTCACCCAGCATCGCCAAGCCGGCGGCACCGGTGATCGAGCTCGACGGCGTGGCCAAGACCTATCGCGGCGGGCTCTTTCGCAGCGGCGTCGAGGCCTTGAAGCCGGTGAGCTTCGCCATCTCCGGCGAGCGGCCGCTGGTGGTCTCGATCGTCGGCCAGAGCGGCAGCGGCAAGTCGACCCTGGGCGGCCTGCTCCTCGGCTTTCTCAACCCCAGCGCCGGCCGGGTGCTCTTCGAGGGCAAGGACCTCAAGCGCCTGCCTGCCAGAGCCAAGCGCGACACCTATCGGCGGCTGCAGGCGGTCTTCCAGGACCCCTATGCCGCCTACAACCCGTTCTATCAGGTCGACCACAACCTCGCCGAGCCGTTGCGCAATTTCGGCCTCGCCCGGAGCCGGGCTGAGGTCCTGGCGCGGATGCGCGAGGCCTGCGCGCTGGTCGGGCTGAACCCCGACCAGACCATCCACCGCTTCGCGCACCAGCTCTCCGGCGGCCAGCGGCAGCGGCTGATGGTTGGCCGTGCCATGGTGCTGGGCCCGCGCATCCTGGTGGCCGACGAGCCGGTCTCGATGGTCGACGCGTCACTCAGGTCGAGCATCCTCGGCAATCTCAGGCGCATGAAGGACGAGCAGGACGTCTCGGTCATCTACATCACCCACGACCTGGCCACGGCCTACGAAGTCTCGGACTACGTCCTCGTGCTCTATCGGGGCCGCGTTGTCGAAGCGGGCGACGCCGAGCCGGTGATCAAGGACCCCAAGCACCCCTACACCCGCATGCTGGTGGGCTCGATCCCCTGGCCCGACCCGGACCGGCACTGGGGCGGCGACGAGGCTGCCGCCGCCGAGCTTGCCGCCTGGGACCGCAAGGGCGCCCATGAGCCCTGCCTGATCCGCTCGACCATCCCCGGCTTCAGTCTCGTGGCATGAGGTCCTGATGCGCCAGCTCCTGCCAGAAAGCTTCGGGGATCGCCGCCTGGACATGGCCCAGATTGGCACTGAGCTCGGCCACGTCGCGGCTGCCGGCGACGACCGACAGCACCACGTTTTGGCGGAGCGGGAACTGCAAGGCCGCCGCCGGCAACGCCACGCCGTGCGCCTGCGCCACGTGCTCGATCCGGGCCGTTCGCTGCATCAGCTGGGGCGGCGCCTCGGTGTAGAAAAAGGTGGCGCCGGGCTTGGCCCCGGTCGCCAGAATGCCGGAATTGAAGGGTGCGGCGAGCACGATGCCGATGCCCCGCTCGCGGCAGAGCGGCAAGAGCCGGTCGTGCGCCGATTGGTCGAGCAGCGTGTAGCGGCCGGCCAGCATGAAGAGGTCGAAATCACCGGCCTCGGCGAAGCGCACGCACCACTCGGCGTCATTGATGCCGACGCCGAAGGCGCGGATGACCCCGCTCTCGCGCAATCGCAGCAGCGCCTTGTAGCCGCCCGCCATCACCGTCCGGAAGCGCTCCTCGATGGCGTCCCCGGCCCAGCGCGGCGAGACGTCGTGGACGTAGAGGATGTCGATCCGCTCGACGCCGAGCCTGTAGAGCGAATCCTCGAAGCTGCGCATGACACCATCGTAGCTGTAGTCGAAGACGGGCGTGAACGGCAGCGCTGGCCCCGGCTCATTGCGGCCCGGACGCAGCAGCCGGCCGACCTTGGTCGACAGGATGAAGGCGTCGCGGGGCCGGCCGATCAGCGCCTCGCCCATACGGTGCTCGGCGAGGCCTGCGCCATAGAACGGCGCCACGTCGAGATAGCCCATCCCACCGGCCAACGCCGCGTCGACCAGGGCCCCGGCCTTGCCGGCATCGGCGGTGCGCTGGAGCAGCGCCAGTGGCGTGCCACCGAAGCCGAGGACGCTGAAATCGAGGCCGGTGCGCGCGTGGTGCCGTCGGGGCAGGCTCATCGTCGGTCCCTTCTGCGGGGCTAGGCGGGCATGCAGCCACAATCGATCAAAGGCCGCATTTGCGACGACATCGTCAAGGGTGCGTTCGACCCCGAGGCGCGGCTGACCATCGACATGCTGGCGACCCGCTACGGCTCCAGCCACATGCCGATCCGGGAAGCCCTGCGCGAGCTGGCCGGCGAAGGCCTGGTCCGCTTCGAGCCGCGCCGCGGCGCCCGCACCCTGCCCATCGACCGCAGCTTCATCGACAACCTGCTCACCCTGCGCGCCGAGCTGGAGCCGCTCCTGGCCCGACAGGCGGCGGCGCGGATGGACCGGGGCGGGCTCGGCGCATTGGAGCAGCTGCAGGGCGCGTTCGAGGCCGCCGTGGCCCGGCGCGACGACGGTGCGGCGATCGAGGCGAACAGCCGCTTCCACAGCAAGATCAATCAGCTCGCAGGCAACCCCGAGGTGCGGGCGATCGTCGATCGGCATTGGCTGCTGCTCGGCCGACTCTGGGCGCATTACGGCTACGCGTCCAACCGCTTCCCGGGCGTGATCAGCGATCATCAAGGCCTGCTCCAGGCTTTCACCCATGGCGCCGCCGACGATGCGGCAGCAGTGATGAAGGCGCATGTGATCAAGGCCAAGTACCAGCTCCTGGCGCAGTTCGACGCCTATTGGACGACAAAGGCGATACCCGCATGACCAAGACCGCACGCATAGCCGAGGCCGAGCTGCAGTTGCTGCAGATCACGGCCAAGACCATCTGGGCCTTCCTCCGCCTCGAGGCCGATGACGGCCGCATCGGCTGGGGCGAGGCCACCATTCCCAACGATGTCAGCGGGCTCCGACAGGCAGCAGCAGCATGGGTTCCGGCACTTCGCGGCCAGCCGGCGACGCCGACGCTCGCCGATCGCTTCCGGCGCACCGGCACAGCCTTGACCGAGGCGGCGCTGGTCTCCAGCCTGGACATGGCCCTGCTCGATCTCGAGGGGCAGGCCCAGGGCCGGCCGATCCACGCACTCCTCGGCGGGGCCGTGCGCCAACACGTGCCGCTCTACGCCAACATCAACCGGCGCACGGTCGAGCGCACCCCCCAAGCCTTCGCCGCGAGCGCCAGGGCCGCCATACCCGCCGGCTACACGAGCTTCAAGCTCGCCCCCTTCGACGAGATCACGCCCGAGCGCTGTGCGGACGGCGACATAGCTGTCGACCTGCAGCACGGGCTCGACCGGATCGCCGCCACGCGAGAGGCGATCGGCCCCGCGGCCACGTTGCGCGTCGACTGCCATTGGCGCTTCGATTCGAAGAACGCGGCCTTGATGATCGATGCCTGCCGCGACTTCGCCCTCGACTGGATCGAATGCCCGCTCCGGGAGACGCCGGATGCGGCGGCGACGATCGCCACACTCAGGAAGCGCGCCGCCGGCCACGGCTGCCGGCTCGCCGGCCTCGAGACCGAGACCAGCCCGGCCGCGTTCGAGCCCTATCTCCAGGCCGGCTCCTATGACGTCATCATGCCGGACGTGAAGTATCTGGGCGGGCTAGCCGGCTTTCAGGAGCTGGCCGCCTCGGCCGCGCGCCAGGGCGCCGTCGTCGCGCCGCACAACCCGACGGGTCCCGTCTGCCACGCGGCGAGCCTGCACGTCTCGGCTGTGCTGCCGGAGCTGGATTCGCTCGAGGTGCAGTTCGACGAGACGCCGCTCTTCGACGAGCTGGTCGGCGGCCCGGTTTCAGCCGTGGTCGGGGGTGCTGCCGCCCTGCCGGCCGGACCCGGCCTCGGCGTCGCGATCGATCCAGCCGTCGCGCAAGGGCTGCGGCTCGACGAGTCCGGCGCTTGAGCAGGCAGGTCGCGCACTATGCCCTGGGTGCTCAGCTCGGCAAGTCGCCGGTCTGGTGCGACCGAACGGCGAGGCTCTGGTTCGTCGACATCAGGGCACCGGCCGTGCTCTCGCTCGATCCCGAAGCCGGCCGCGTGGAGCGTTTCCCGATGGCGGATCTCACCGGCATGGTGGCGCTGGCGGAAAGTGGGCTCGTCGTCGGCGTCGGCTGCAGCATCTTCCGTTTCGATCCGACCCGGGGGCAGATCGGCGACAAGATCGCGACGCTCGATGCCGATCGCCCCGGCAACCGGATCAACGACACCAAGGCCGGTCCGGACGGCGCACTCTGGTGCGGCACCATGCAGGACGGCGGGGCGGTGCCAGCCGGCAGGCTCCACCACGTCGGTCCCAGTGGCCGCACACACCAGCTCCTCGACGACATCTTCTGCCCGAACAGCCTCGCCTTCTCACCGGATGGCCGCACCCTCTATTTCACCGATACTCGCAAAGGCGCCATCCTCCAAGCCGATGCCCGATCCGATCGGCTGGAGCTCCGGCCGTTCGCGAACGCCGATGTGGTGCCGGGGCACCCGGACGGTTCGACCGTCGACGCCGAGGGCTGTCTCTGGAGCACCCGAACGGGCGGCGGCGCCGTCATCCGGCTGGATCAGACGGGGCGGGTCGTGTCGACCCTTCGGCTCCCGGTCAGCCAGCCCACCGCGTGCGCCTTCGGCGGTGCGTATCTCTCGACACTCTACGTCACCACGGCGCGCCAGAAGCTGACGGCAGAGCAGCTCGAGGCCGAGCCCATGGCGGGCGATCTCTTCGGCTTCGATGTCGGCGTCAGCGGCCTGCCGGAGCATCGCTTTGCCGGCTGACCGGTTGGCGGCCAATCGATCGGGAGAAGAACGCATGAACATCGGGATCATCGGACTCGGCGACATTGGCGGCAATCTCGCCGCTTGGCTCGCCAACCAGGGCCATCAGGTCTTTGGCTACGACATCGATCCCGAGGCGGCATCGCGCGCCGCCGCACGGGGGGTGACGCCGGCAGGCTCCCGGCCCGAGCTGGTCGATCGCGCCGAGGTGGTCGTTACCAGCCTCGCCGATATTGATGCCGTGCGTGCGACCTACTTCGCCGACGACGGGCTCGTGGCGCTCGCCGGCAGGGACACCGTCACGGTCGAATGCTCGACCCTGCCCCTCGACCTCGCCCGGCAGATCACGGCCGCCCGAAGGGAGACCGGCGGTGTGGCGATCGAGGCTGCCGTGATCGGCATCGGCAAGGACGCCGTCGCTGGCCGGCTCTTCTTGATGGTGGCGGGCGACGCGGCCTCGATCGACCGGGCACGGCCCTTTCTCGACGCCGCCGGCCGAGGCTGGCTCACGACCGGAGCCAGCGGCACAGCGGCCATCGCCAAGGCGCTGAACAACGGCATTGGTGCCGTGACCCTCTGTGCCATCGCCGAGGCGCTCGCACTCGCGGAACACCACGGGATTTCGCCCTCGGTGCTGGTCGAGGCGATGCGCAAAGGTGCCGGCGCCGGCGCCTCGGTGGTCCTCGATCGGCATGGGCCACACATGGTCGACGCCGGGCAGAGCAGCAGGCCCTACAACCCGATCGCCAGGAAGGACGCGCTGGCGCTGGGCGACCTGCTCCCCGGTGCTGTCGGCGCGGCGCTGCCGATGCTGGCCGGCATGGTCGAGACCTATCGCGAGGCGCTCGTGGATGCCCGGATCGCGGCTCCGGAGATACTGGCACAGCGAGCCCAGAAGTCTCTCGAGGAGGCAACCAACCAATGACCCGTCCCGCCAATCTCGTCATCGTCTGCTCCGACGAGCACGCCGCCCAATACACCGGCTGCCATGGCCATCCGATCGTCCAGACCCCCAATATCGACCGGCTCGCCGCCACCGGCACCCGCTACGCCAACGCCTACACCAACAGCCCGATCTGCATGCCGGCCCGGGCCGCCTTCGCCACTGGCCGCTACCCGCACCAGACCGGCTACTGGTGCAACGCCAGCCCCTATGCCGGCACCCCACCCACCTGGGCGCACCGGTTGCAGCAAGCCGGCCGGCCGGTCCTCTCCATCGGCAAGCTGCACTACCGCGACGACGCGGTCTCCAGCGGCTTCGACGAGCAGCGCCTGGCGATGCACGCGGTCGCCGGCATCGGTGACCTGCAGGGCGCCATGCGCGAGCAAAGGCCGCTGCCGCCCAGGCGCAAGAGCCGGGTCGTGGCAGATGAGATCGGTGCGGGCGAATCCAGCTACACGAGCTACGATCGCGCGATCACCAAGGAAGCGGTTAGCTGGCTGGAGAACGAGGCGCCCAGGACGAGCACACCCTGGGTGCTGCAGGTCGGCCTCGTCGCCCCGCACTTCCCGCTCATCGCACCCGACGACTTCTTCGCCCTGTACCCGCCTGAGAGCCTGCAGCTGCCCAAGGCCTGCCGGCCCGAGGACTGGCCACGCCATCCCTGGTTCGACGGATTCCGTGAGGCCTACGTCACAGACAGCTTCTTCGACGACGACAAGCGGCGGATCGCGACCGCCGCCTATTTCGGGCTCTGCAGCTTCGTCGACCACAATCTCGGCCTGATCATGCAGGCGCTGGAGCGTTCGGGCCTTAAGGACGACACGCGGCTGGTCTACCTCTCCGACCACGGTGACAATCTGGGCGTGCGCGGGCTCTGGCAGAAATCCAATTTCTACGAGGAATCGGCGCACGTCCCGCTGGTCATGGCCGGGCCCGGCATCGAGGCCGGCGAAGTCGTCGAGACGCCCGTCTCGCTGGTCGACTTCTTCCCGACGATCCTGGAGGCTGCCGGCGTCGCGCCCGACCCGGCCGACGCCGACCTGCCCGGCCGGAGTCTCTTTCAGCTGGCACCCGACGACCGCGAGCGGACCGTCTTCGGCGAGTACCACGCGGCCGGGGCCGTGAGCGGCGTCTTCATGCTGCGCCGCGACCACTGGAAATACGTACACTATGTCGGCTTCCCGCCGCAGCTCTTCGACCTCGAGGCCGACCCCGAGGAACTGCACGACCTCGCCGCCGATCCCGCCTACGGTGACACTCTGGCGGCGTTCGAGCGCGAGCTGCGCGCAATGCTCGACCCGGAAGAGGTGGACGCCCGCGCCAAGGCCGACCAGGCAGCCATCATCGAGCGCCACGGCGGTCGCGAAGCCGTGCTCGCCCGCGGCTCGTTCGGCGCCACGCCGCCACCCGGCGAGAAGGCCGAACTCGGCTAGCGGTTGTCCCGAGGCTCACGTTCGCCGACTGGTCGGCACTAGCCACGCTGCTAGAATGCCCATCTGAACACAACCCCGAGTTATGGAGGCATGGACGTGAGCAAGGCCGAGCGTGACGCCAGGATCGACGCCCTGGTCGCGGCGATGACCCTGGCCGAGAAGCTCGGCCAGCTGACGCTGCGCACGGCCGATCTGGTGAGTGGGCCGCGGGCATCGGAGGTCGGGACCGACGAGATCCGCGAGGGCCGGGTCGGCACGCTCTTGCATCTGCGCGACGCGAGCCGTGCCCGGGAGATCCAGCGCATCGCCGTCGAGGAGTCGCGCCTCGGCATCCCGGTGCTGTTCTCGGGCGATGTGCTGCACGGCGACCGCACCGTTTTTCCAATCCCGCTCGCCGAGGCCGCCGCGTTCGATCCCGACCTTTGGGAGCGAACCGCCCGCTGTGCTGCCGTCGAGTCCTGCGCCGGCGGGCTGACGCTGACCTTCGCGCCCATGCTCGACGTCGCCCGTGACCCGCGCTGGGGCCGGATCGCCGAGAGCCCGGGCGAGGACCCCTGGGTCGCCGGCGCTTTCGCCCGCGCGAAGGTCCGGGGCTTTCAGGGCTCCAGCCTCGACGACCCCCGCACCATGGCGGCCACCGCCAAGCACCTGGCCGGCTACGGCCTCGTCATGGCCGGCCGCGAGTACGCCACGGTGGACGTCTCCGACCGCACGTTCCACGAGGTCTACCTGGCACCGTTCAAGGCCGCGGTGGAGGCGGGCGTCGCCTGCCTCATGCCGTCGTTCACCGACCAGGCCGGCGTGCCGATGCACGGCAACGCCACCATCCTCCGCGATGTCGTCCGCGACCAGTGGGGCTTCACTGGCGTCATCGTCAGCGACTACGGCGGCATCGATGAGCTGGTCCTGCACGGCGTTGCCGAGGACCTGGCCGATGCCGCGGCCATCGCGCTGAAGGCCGGGATCGATATCGACCTGATGGGCAACGCCTATGCCCAAGGCCTGCCGACAGCACTGGAGCGCGGGCTCATCGAGGCGCGCCAGATCGACACCGCCGTCCGCCGGGTGCTGGCGCTGAAGGCCGAACTCGGCCTCTTCGACGACCCGTATGGCCGCTTCGATACGGTGACGATCGCGGCCAGCCCTTCCGGCGAGCACCTGGCGCTCGCCCGCGAGGCGGCCCGAAAGTCGATCGTTCTCTTGACCAACAAGGAAGAGATCCTGCCGCTCGATGACGCCGCGATGCGGCTTGCGGTGATCGGCCCGCTCGCCGACGCGGCGGCAGAGATGCTCGGGCCCTGGGTCATGTACGCCCCGCCCGATCATGCCGTCTCGCTGCTCGAAGGCATGCGCCAGGCGTTCGGTCCCGACCGCATCGGCGTCGCCGCCGGCGTCGCGATCGAGGGCGGCACTGATGCCGAGGCTGCGGCCGGCATCGGCGAAGCCGTCGACTGCGCGAGACAGGCCGACGTCGTCCTCTTGTGCCTCGGCGAAGCGTTACGCATGAGCGGCGAGGCGGCTAGCCGCGGCGAACTCGGCCTGCCCGGCCACCAGGAAGCGCTCGCCCGTGCCATCCTGGCGCTGGACAAGCCCGTCATCGTGATCTTGAGCGACGGCCGACCGATCACCGCCCACTGGCTGTTCGAACAGGCCTCGGCGGTGCTGGTGACCTGGTTCCTCGGCAGCGAGGCCGGGCACGCGGTGGCCGACGTGCTCACCGGCCGGTGGAACCCGAGCGGGCGCCTGCCGGTGACCTGGCCCGTGGCGCTGGGCCAGGTGCCGATCTTCTTCGGCCGCCTGCCGACCGGCCGCCCGGCCAGCGATGCCGAGCACTACAGCGCCAAGTACAGGGACCTGCCGGTCGAGCCGCTGTTCACCTTCGGCCACGGCCTCTCCTACACACGCTTTGCGACGGGCAACCTTCGCGTCGGCGCCGCGGCGATCGCACCCGGACAAGCGCTCGCCGTGGAAGTGGAAGTCAGCAACCGGGGACCGCGTAGCGGCGAGACCACGCAGTTCCTCTTCATCCGTGACCCCGTGGCCTCGGTGAGCCGGCCGCTGCTCGAGCTGCGAGGAATCGCCAAGGCCACGCTGGCGCCCGGTGCCACGACGACGCTTCGCTTCACGCTGACCACCGGCGACCTCACCTTCATCGGCGCCGACCTGAAGCCGCGGCTCGAGCCCGGGGCGATCGATCTGTTCGTCGGCCCGTCAGCCGATCCCGCGCATTTGCTGACCTTGAGACTAACCGTAAGGCTCTGCTGAGCGCCGTCGCCGATCCGGCAATTGCAGGTCACATATTGAGAAAAATGCCAGGGTAGCGAGGAACTTCATTGGACCTAGCGCCAAGAATCTGCCTATAATCAACCATAAGTTGAAATAAGAAACTCTGCAGATTGGGCGGCTAATGGCAGAGTTGCAGCGCTTCTGGGGGCTGGTCGCAGCCTACTGGCGGTCCGAGCGATGGGTCGAGGCCTGGACCCTGCTGATCGCCGTGCTCGTCATGACCACCTTGCTCAGCAAGGCGAGCGTGTGGGCGGCGACCGCGAGCGGCGATTTCATCGGCTCGATCGCCGGCTACCACGCGCCCGAGCAGGGCGTCGATCCGGCGGCACTCTTGCTCTCCAGCGCCGTCGCGTTCTTCGCCATCCATTTCGGCCGAGCCGGTGGGATCGCTCTTCGCCATCTTCTGTCGACCACCCTGCACCGACGCGCCCGCGCCTGGCTCGTCGGGCGCTACGATGCCGCCATTCTGGCCGACGAGCGGATCGCCTTCGACCTCTTGAGCGACCGCGCCGACGACGGCGCCGCCCTGCCACGCCTGCCGGATGCCATCGACCAGCGCCTCGACGAGTGCTCTACCGGGCTCTATGGCGGCCTCATCGGCCTCACCATGGGGCTCTGGGGGGCCATCACCTCGATCTGGTTCGTCTCAGCTGCGCTCATCGAGCGAAGCGCCCCGGTGCCGGCACTGGATCAATGGGCGCATGACCTGAGTGCCGCGGTCGGCAGCACCTTTGGCCCGACGGCCGGCGAATGGGTCGACATCGCACCCGGCGCCTACGGCTCGGCCCTCCTCGCCGGGCTCTTGATCCTCGCCTACGTCCCGGTCGTCACCTTCGCCGCCTGGCTCATCGGCCGCGTGCTGGAGCTGCGGACCCTCGACCGGCTGAAGCGCGACGGCGCCTGGCGCGGCGAGCTCGGCGCCATGCTCGGCCGGGTCTCGCAGCTCGCCGCATCGCGCGGCGAGCAGGTGCAGCGTGGCATCAACGATCGCCTCTACAGCGATATCGACCGGGCCTGGGCGCGGCAGAACACCTGGAACGCCGGCATGATGATGTTCACGCATGTCCATGCCTTCCTGTCGAAGCGACTGCTCGCCTACCTGCCGTCCCTGCCCGCGTTCACCGCCGGCGGCGTCAGCTTTCGCGACTATGTGGCGAGCTCGGAGCTCACCGCGGAGCTGATCGGCGACGTCTCCTGGTTCATCAACGTGATGCCGGCCATCGCGACGCTGCGCGCCCATGCCAAGCGCCTCACCGACCTTGCCGCGGCGATCGAGCAGGTGCGTGATCGCGAGCGCTTCTATGCCGCGACCGGCGTCAGCCGCTTTCGCCGGGAGCGGAGCGATCGGGCGGTCGGGCTCGAACTTTCCGGCGTGGCCTTGCGGCATCGCGGCCATTTGGCAGCGCCTTTTCTGGTCATTCCCCTACTGCGCCTGGCCAGAGGCGAATGGGCTTATCTCAGCGGCTGCAATGGCTGCGGCAAGAGCTCGCTGCTCAAGGCCATTGCCGGTCTTTGGCCCTATGGCGAGGGCGAGATCACGCTCGGAGGCGACCATCGCCTGTTCTTCGCCGGACAAGAGCCCGACATCCCCGATCGACTGACGCTCAAAGCGCTCGCCGCCTACCCCAGCGCGTCGGATGCGTTCGATGACGAGGCCATTGCCGATACGCTGGCTGTCGTGGGGCTCGGCAGCTTTCGCCATGCTCTCGCGCACGATCTCTATCACGGCAAGCCGTGGCGCTCGGTGTTGTCGGGCGGACAGAAGCAGCGCCTAGTGCTCGCCCGAATGCTGCTGCAAAAGCCCGACCTGCTGCTGCTCGACGAGGCGACCTCCGCACTCGATCCGGCAGCCTCGCTGGCATTCCACGCGACCTTGCGCGAACGGCTACCCCAAGCCGCGGTGCTGTGCGTGCTGCATGACGAGCGCGCACCGACCGATCCAGACGGCCGGCCGTTCTATGCGAGCGTCGTCAGCATCGACGCCGGCGTCGGCTGGCAGCGTCCCGTGCCGAGCCGCGCGCGACGAGCCGACATCGCCGCCTTTGCCGGCGAGTGATCCGGAGCGGTCAGGCAGCGACGGCGTCGAGCGCCGCCGCCAGGGCCCTGGCCACGACCGGTCCGGTCGGGCAGTGATGCTGGCCGGGCAGTGCGGCGAAAAAGCACCCGGCGGGTGCGGCGGCGAGGTAGGCCCGGGCATCCTTGGGTGGCGTCAGCCCGTCCTCGGCGCCCGTCACTACCGCCACCGGGCAGCCGAGCTGGCGGAGCGCCGGCACGGCATCCTGGCTCGGCATCTCCGCCAGCATCAGCGGCACCTCGCGCGCCACGGCCTCGATCGCGGCCGGCCCCATGGCATCGCGAGCCGCCAGCAGCGCCCGGCCCGAGACGACCGGCGACACCGCCAGGAGGTGCGCGGGCTCATCGAGCTCACTCGCCAGCCATGCAGCCGAGAAGGCGCCCACGCTGTGCCCGGCGAGCGCCAGCCGGCCGATCGGCCGGTCGGCCGCGAGCGCTGCGCGAACCCAGGCAAGCACGGCGCCGGAGTCACGACGATGCCCACTCATCGTGAACTGCTCCGGCGGCCCGGAGCCCGGCGTCGCGCGGGAGTTGGGCAAGTCCGGCGCCACGACCCGCCAGCCGCGCGCCACATAGGCATCGGCGATCACCGCGATATGCGCCGCCCGCCCGGCACCGTCTCGGCCATGCAGCAGCAGCACCGTACCGCTGATGGCCCCCTCCGGCTCGCGGACATGGCAGGCGATGGGCTCGCCCCCATCGGCCCCAGGCGCATGCATCAGGCTGTCTCGGTGCATCGATAGCTCCATCGTCAAAGGCGTCGCTCGCCTCGCTGCGGTACCCGCTCAGCCTTCGAACGGTTCGTCCAGAGCGGCGAGAAGCGGCTGGTCGCGCTCGTAGATGTCATCGCGAAACATGACCTCGCCGCCTTCGACCCAGGCGGTGTAGTAGGTCAAGAGTACCGGCAGCGGCTTGGGCAGATTGATCCTGGTGGTCTGCCCGCTCGCCAGGATCGCGTCCCGCCGCGCCGGGCTCCAATCCGGCGAATCCCGCAAGATCAGGTCGGCGAGCTCGAACGGATGCTCGATGCGCACGCAGCCGGAGCTCAGCGCTCGTTCGGCACGGTCGAAGAGGCTGTGATTATCCGTATCGTGGAGATAAACGGCGTACTTGTTCGGAAACATGAACTTGATCAGGCCCAGGGCATTCCGGGGTCCGGGCCGTTGCACCAGGGTGACGCCCGGATTGCTCGCCCACCAATCGACGGCGGCGGGGTCGAGCGTGTTTCCTTGCATGTCGACGACCCGGTAGCCGCCCTGGGCCAGATAGCCCAGGTCCTCGCGGATACGCGGCAGCTTGTCCCGCTGGAAGATCGAGACCGGCACGGTCCAGGTCGGGTTGACCTCGATGTAGCGGATGGCGTCGCGGAAAACCGGTGTCTTGCGGTATCGCTGACCGACGATCGATCGGGTGCTCCAGATCGTCTCGCCGTCGCGGAACAGGTAGGTTCGGGCGCCTGCGATGTTGACCAGCACGAACTCGTTGCCGAGATCGCGCAGGATCCAGCGAGCCCGCTCGAGGCTGGCGCGCAGCTGATCGATACGCGCTTCGACCGGCCTGTTCAGCGCACGCAGGCTCGCCGGCCCGATCACGCCGTCCGCCTCGAGACCATGGCGCGTCTGGAAGCGCTTGACGGCCACCACCAGCGCCGCGTCATAGAGATCACCGCTTGCGGCCGACGCATCGAGATCGCCCGTCGCGATCAACCGGGCACGAAGCGTCTCGACCCGTTCGTCACGCATCTCCGGCCTTATCGAGTCGCCCGACGCCAGCTCGGGCCACCCACCCCGCGCTTCAATCGCGCGATAGCGCTGCAGCGCCGCCTGAATGGCCAGGTATTGCGGGTGGTTCGGCGCCAGACGATCGATGAGCAGCTGAAACCCATCCGCATCGACGATCTCGCTCACCTTGACCGCAGCGTCAGCCGAGATCCCAGGGCGATCGATGTTCCAGTCCGGGTCGAGCTTCTCGGGATCGACCTTGCCGCGATAGAGGTGGTGGATAAGGCGCGCGGCGGCGTCGCTGGCAACGATCTCCAGCTCGGCGATCGCGGCAGGATCGCCGCCATCCGCCGATCCCATCAGCGCCGACAAGCGGTCGGCGTGGAACTCGTTCGGCTCGAAGCCGTGCCGCCCGCTCGCCGCAATGATGGCCCAAAGCTGCTCACCGGACGTCGTCTCATACCATGCCGGCCGATCGTCACGGGCGGCATAGAAAGCCTGGATGAAGTCGACCGCCACGATGCCATCCTGCTCGGCACCAGGCTCACCGGCCGAAATCGCACGCGTCTCGGCTCTGATCGCCGAAGCGACATCCGCCGTCGAGGCCGCCGCGGACCATGAAGCTGGCAGGATGAGCCAAACGGCCACGACCAGCACATGAGCCGCATTGGAGGCCGGCAATCGGCACGACGAGAACATGCCCCTCCCGTTGCGCTCCAGCATTGACGAGATCCTCACAGCTCCTGCCGCATCGCCGCCAGCATCTCGTTACCCGGATTGGCCGCCAGGCCGTCATCCAGCGCCTGCACGGCACCGTCGCGATCGCCCATCGCGGCGCGAATCCGCGCAATCATCCGCCAAGCAGCGACCTGCTGGGGATCGAGCAGAACGGCCTCGCGGAAGGCGGCCTCCGCCGCATCCAGGTTGCGCATCATCAAAGCCGTACCGCCGATCGCCAGATGCGCCTCGGGGAAATCCGCCTTGGCGGCGAGCGACTCTCGCCACTCGCCGATCGCGACGCGCCAATCCTGCTCGATGGCGTCCGGCAGGCGTGCGATCGGTGCATCGAGGAAGCCGCGAGCGGCCGCCATGCGCACCGCGCGCCGCTCATCGGTGAGGAGCGGTACCAGTCGCTGGACGCGATCCATCGGCGTTGCGCCGCGCTGCAGCTCCACCGCCGCCGCCCGCACCAGGGAATCCGGGTCGGCCAGCAGATCGGCGCTATCCGTGGCGATCGCCTCGTCGGCGACCTGATTAAGCAGATCGAGCGCCGTCGCGCGGACGATCCCCGGCAGGGCGTCGTCATGGGCGAGCGTCAGCAGGGCTGCCGCCGAGCCCGCTGGATCGGACCGGGCCGCGTGGAAGATCTGCGAAAAATGGGTGGCCGTCCGGTCGGTGCCTGGAAACCACTCGGCAATCGCGGCCGCCGCCCATTCATCGCCGCGGTCGGTATGGCAATCGGTGCAGGCGTTGGGTGCTCCGGTCTGAAGTGAAAGATCCGGCCGCGGGATGCGGAAGCTGTGATCGCGCCGCCAGTCGATGCCCATGTAGACACGATCGGGCATGTGGCAGCTCACGCAGGCGGCGCCTTCGGTCCCGGCCTCGTGAAAGTGGTGCTCGGGCGAATCGAATGCTGCCGGCCGAAGGGTTGGAAAGCGCTCGTTGCCGGCAGGCGAATGGCATTGCGTGCAGACCGCGTTGCCCTCTGCCTTCAGCTCCACCGAATGCGGCTCGTGGCAGTCGCTGCAACGGACTCCGCGGGCATGCATCTTCGACTGCAGGAACGAGCCGTAGACATAGACCTCGTCCAGGATGGCACCGTCCGGGTGATAAAGTCCTTCGCGCAACAGCGACAAGCGGTAGGCTTCGTCGAAGGCGGTTCCGGGCAGCGGGTTCCCGTCGAGGAAGGGCTCGCGGCGGGAATGGCAGCTTGCGCATTGCTCGATCTCCGTCGCCGGCGCCGCCGGGGAGAAGTCGATGGTGAACCCCTGATCCGTCAGCCCCGACCAGCGGTCGAGCCCGGCATTCTCGGGATCGGCGGCCCAGGCAAGGTGCGCCTCGCCCGGACCGTGACAGGCCTCGCAGCCGACGCCCATCTCGGCCTGCCGGCTCTCGTAGCGGCGTGTCTGGAGGTCGTAGTTCCGCTCATAGCCGGTGGCGTGGCACTCGGCACAGCGCGCGTTCCAGGACTTGAACGGCCCGGTCCAGTGCATGCCGTCGCCGGGTTGGAGCTGCTGGTCGGGATAGAGGTGGTACCAGCGCTGCTGCTCGACGTCCCAGACGATGTCCAGCGACTGCTCACGGCCGGGCTCGGTCTCCAGCAGGTATTGCTGCAGCGGTGCGATCCCGGCGACACCGACCACCTTGTAGCGTTCGATCGTGCCGTCAGCTGCGTCGGTCTCGACAAAGAAATCAGCGCCATCACGGCTGAAGCGGGTGACAATGCCTTGATGCTCGAAGGTGGCATCATCGAAATCGCCGAGCACGGTGGATTCGCTCGGCGCCGTCCAGGCCAGTGCATGGTGCGAGCCCTGCCAGGCCGCCGCCTCGCCCGCGTGGCAAGACGCGCAGCTGGCCGTGCCGACATAATCCGGCGCTGCCGAGACCGGCGACAGGGCCGCCATCGCCAGGAGGACCAGGAGCGCCCGGCCCGCCGGCCGCAAGGCCGATCGAGGGGGATTGAGCGGCGGCAGCGCCGAGCCCGAGCCATGGCTGCTCGCTGCCATGCGGGCCACTCGCGCCTGCGCCAGGGCCGCTTCCGCCGCGGTCCATTCCGCTGCATCCGGCGTCTGCTGCGTCCGCCCGTAGCGCGCGGCACCCAGGCGGACAAACGCCGCCTCCAACGCCGTCTCGGCCGGCCCGGCGAGCGGCGGCAGCCGCGTGTCCCAGACCGCCCTGGCGCCAAGCGCCGCCGCCAGGTCGCGTGCCCGCAACGCCGATCGCAGCGCCCGATAGGCAAAACCCTCCGACGCTTGCCGCGCCACCCGCCGCCGCTCGCGCCACGCGTTGACGACCGGCGCAACCCGCCAGACGATCCACGCGACCGCAGCCAGGGCAACGAGAGCAAGCGCGGCGAGCAGCAGCGACCAGCGCGAGCCCTGCGCATCGGCCGACGCAGCCGCTGTCCCGGTCACCTTGATCTCCAAGCCATCGATCTCCGCCGTCTCCACCCGCCCCGCATCCAGGTTGAACCAGTCCAGCCGAATCGGCGGCAGCTGGAACGCGCCGCCCCCGGCGGCGACATAGGTCACGCTCTCGACCCGCTCGCCCGACAGCACACCGCGATCCTCGGTCTCGCTCACCACCGGCTCCTTCGGGTAGGCCGCAAGCCCGTCGGTGTCCAGGGCGGCAATCAACGGCGGCAGAAAGACCGGCGACGTGCCGGTGATGCGCGCCGTTAGGGTGCGGGTCACGGCGTCACCGGGCTCCAATCCCTCGAGATCGCCCTCCACCGTCTGCTCCAACGACAGCGCCTGGGCGGCGATGAACGGGTCGAGGTCGCCCGCAGCGTCGGGCGCCACGCCGGCGAAGCTGATCTCGGGCGTCTGCAGCGTCGCGCTCACCGGCTCATGGTTCTCCGGGTCGGCAAACGTGACGGTGAGCGGCAGCGAGGGAATCTGGAACCGGCCGACGCTCATCGGATAGAGGCGATAGGCACGCGTCACGCCTGACCAGGTCTCGCCGTCGACGCTTTGGCTTGTCGGCCCGGCCGCCCGCTCGGGCAGCCGCACCTGCACGTTCGGCACCTCGAAGCTCGGGAAGACCGGCGGCTTCGGCAGCCAGGTCGGCACGAGCACCGTGACCCTGAGCACGATCGGCTGGCCGGGCACCGCCTCCGCCGCCGCGAGCTCGACCTTCAGCACGGGCTCGGTTGCAGCCCGCGCGGCCAGCGGTGCCAAAAGAGCCATGGCGAGCCAAGCGGCGGCAATGGCCCTCATGGCTGGCCCGCCGCCTCGAGCGCAAAGCAGGAACGCAGGAAGTCGGCGGTGCGCGTGTCGACGCTGCGCATCCACTGCTCGGCGGTCTCCATCGTCATTGCGCTATCATCGTCGATGATCGTCTCGGCCCCCCGCGCAGCCTCATTGTCGAAGACGACCTCATCCGCGCCAATTCCCGACTCCTCACCGGTATCCGACTGCTCGCGGGCCGTCTCCACGTAGTCGAGGATCGCGCGTGCGATCTCCAGATTGCGCGCTGCGGCAGCATGGCCCGGATCACGCTCCAGCGCCTTCTCCAAGGCAGCGATCGCCGGACGGTAGCCGCGCGAGCGAATGCGCGCCATGCCCTCCGCGAAAGCCGCCTCCGCCGTGTCGAGCCGTGCGTAGACCTCGGCTGCCTCCTCATAAGAGCCGGCGCGGTAGAGGGCGTAACCGCGCCACATCGGCGCCTCGAACAGCTGCGCCGCGCGGTCGTAGTTTTTCTCTTCGAAGGCGAGCCGACCTTGCTGGTCTGGCGTGAAGAACCAGTCGGCGATTCCAGAGGCTTTGGCCTCGTTGCCCTGCATGCCGGCCATCACGAGCACGACAACACCAGCCCAGCGCATGGTCCAGCCGCGGCGGAACCAGATCAGCACGAGGAGGGCCGCGGGCCAGGCCAGCAGCCAACCGCGATCGGCCCAGGCCAGGCGATCGTCGCGTGCCAGCGCATCGCGATAGGCCGAGGCGACGTGGCGGCCGATGGCACGAACGTCGGAGTCATCCGGCGTGACGCTAACGACGACAGCGCCTGCTGCCCGCTCCAGACCATCGCTGGAGGCATCATCCCCGAGCGCCAGGAAGACGACGGGCGGCCCGCCCTCGGCTTCATTGCTGGCAAACGCCGGCAAATCGGCGCTGTCCAGGCTGTCGAGCACGAAAAGGATGGCGCCCGGCACCTCCTCCGCCGTCAGCGCCTCGCGGGCCAGCGCCAGGGCGGCACCCGCGTTCTGCCCCTCGACCGGCATGATCTCCGGCGACAGGCCCTCGATGAAGGGGGCGATCACAGCCAGGTCCTCGGTCAGCGGCGCCACCCGGTGCGCGCTGCCGGCATAGGCGATCAACGCCGTCCGAGCCCCCGACCGGGCAGCGATCACGTCGGTGATCTTTTGCTTCGCCCGCTCGAGCCGGCTCGGCGGCACATCTGGATCCAGCATGCTGTCGGTGACCTCGAGCGCAATCGCCAGCGGTGCGGTCTCGTCGACAAGCGGGTTCGGCACCCTGCTCCAGGTTGGTCCCGCAGCACCAACCGCCAGCAAGGTGATCGCCGCCAACACACCATCGATCGGCAGCAAGCGCCGAACGCCTCCACCGCCCACCGTCAGCGCTTCGGCAAGATGCGGCGCGATGCCGGCAGGAGGGGCAGGCCGGGCTGTGGCCCGGTGTCGAACGCGCCACCAGAGCAGGAGCGCCAGCGGCACCAGGGCCAGCCACCAGGGCCGGATGAAATGAAAGTAGTCGGCCAAGTCTAGCAACACCGTCACGCCCGCGCCCTGCCTTGATGCGCTGAAAGTTGCAGCCAGGCCGTCGTCGCGAGTGCCAACAGCGCCGCCGCTGACAACGGCAGATGGCCCAGCGAGACACGCGGGCGGTGGCTGAGCACCTCGACGGCACGCGGGGTCATGGCGTCGATCTCCGCATAGACGCTGGCGAGCCCGGCCTCGTCGTCGGCGAAGAAGAACTGCCCTCCGGCACGGCTGGCAATATCGCTGAGCCCCTCGAGATCGACGCGCTCCTCGCCCGAGCCTGTCGGATCGCCGACGCCGACGGTGAAGATCGAAACGCCATTCTGTGCGGCGATCTCAGCCGCGTTGACCGGTCCCATACGGCTCCCGGTATCCGCGCAGCTCCTCGAAGTTCAGCCCCCGGCCGCGAAACCGCGACGCATGCCTTCCGTTGAGCACGCTGCCGGCCGGCTGGCGCGGCAGGAAGCTGATCGTCCGTGCCTGCCCCTCGAGCCCGCGCAGGTGATCGAGGCCGGCGTGGATACGCGGATCGCCACGTCGGGGCGCGGCGGCGTGATTGGTCAGTCCCGTCCTGGTCCGTGCCGCATGATCGCGCATCGGCCCGCCTTCAGGTGAGGGCGACTTGCGCCAGGATCTCGTCCACCACCTTGTCCGGCGTCACGCTCTCGGCCTGGGCCTCGTACGTGAGCGTCAGGCGGTGGCGCAGCACGTCGTGCAGGACGGCCTGCACGTCCTCTGGATCGACATAGTCGCGCCCGGCGAGCCAAGCATGGGTGCGGCCGCATTTGTCGAGCGCCAGCGACGCCCGCGGGCTGGCACCGACCTCGATCCAGCGCGCCAAGTCCGCCGAATAGGCTTCAGGCGTGCGGGTGGCATAGACCAGATCGGCGATGTAGCGCTCCATGGCATCGGCGACATGAATGGCCGCGATCTCCCGCCGCGCGGCAAAGACCGCTCCCTGCGGGATCGGCAGCTCGGCCGCCGGAGCCGTCTGGCCCGCGGTCGCAGCCGCACTCTCCTCGCCGCGCACCAGCCGGATCACCTCCACCTCGTCCTCGACCGGCGGGTACTCGATCATCACGTGCATCAGGAAGCGATCCATCTGCGCCTCCGGCAGCGGATAGGTGCCCTCCTGCTCGACCGGGTTCTGCGTCGCCATCACCATGAAGAGCGGCTCCATGCGGTGCGTCGTGCCGGCGACCGTCACCTGCCGCTCCTCCATGGCCTCGAGCAGGGCAGCCTGCACCTTGGCGGGCGCCCGGTTGATCTCGTCGGCGAGCACGATGTTGGCGAAGAGGGGGCCCGGCTCGAAGCGGAACTCGGCCTTGCCGTCGACCTGGTGGTAAACCTCCGTGCCGGTGACGTCCGACGGCAGCAGGTCGGGGGTGAACTGGATACGGCTGAAATCCGCATCCATGTTCGGCGCCAACGCCTTGATCGCCCGCGTCTTGGCGAGCCCCGGCAGCCCCTCGACCAAGAGGTTGCCGTTGGCGAGCAGGCCGATCACCAGCCGCTGGATCACCCGCTCCTGGCCGATGATCGATCGGCCCATCCGCGCGATCAGGTCCTCGATCATCGGCCTCGAGGTCGAGCTGGCGCCTTCGGTCATTGGTTGCCGGTCAAGCTGGTGATCACCGCAGCGCTTCGACCAGCGGCTGCCCTAGCGCGCCGGTCGGTTGCTTGGTGCCGAGATAGGCGGCGATGGTCGGGGCGACATCAACCGTTTCGACCCGGCGCACGACGCGGCCCGGCTCGATCCCTGGCCCTGCCACGATGATCGGCACATGGCTGTCGTAGGTCCAGGGCGAGCCATGGGCAGAGCTGACGTGCAGCCCGTCGAAATCAGCGATGAACCAGTGCGGCTCGAAGACGATGTAGATGTCGCCCGAGCGGTCGGGGTGGTAATTGGCCAGCACCGCGTCCTGAATCTTGCCGCGCGGCACCGCGCCCGCCCGCAGGGCCGAACTCGGGATGGCGTGGGCGATCCCCGGCAGCCGCTCCAGCTCGTCCGCCACGGCGCGCTCGACCGCAGCGCGATCGAGGCCGCGCGCCTCTATCACGGCGGTGTCGAGGTAAAGGTAGGGGTTGGAGAAGTTGAGGATCAGGTCGCGGCTTTCGCCGAACTCGGCGGTCAGGCGTACAAAACCAGGCTCGGTGTCGACCCGCTCGAAATTGAACGTGCCGGCTTCGATGCCGAGTGTTGCGAGATAGTCCGGGTGCTCCGGCGCGCCATGATCGGACGACAGGACGAGCAGCGTGCGGTCGAGGCCGACGCGAGCGTCCACATGCGCCAGAAGGTCGGCCAGCGTCCGGTCGAGCCGGAGAATGTTGTCCTCGGCCTCCAGGCTCGATGGGCCGAAGATGTGACCGACATAATCCGTCGAGGAGAAGCTGACCGACAGATAGTCGGTCACGTCGTCCTGCCCGAGACCCTCGGCGTCGATCAGCGCCTTGGCGAAGTCGGCGGTGATCTCGTCGCCGGCCGGGCTGAGCGTCAGGCGCGTGGTGAAATACCTGTCGTCCGCAGCACCCCATTCGTGGGGGAAGGTGCGGCCGAAGCCCGGAAAATCGGTCTCCCACGGCTGGTCGTCGCTGGCGCCGAACATGTAGGCCTCGGGCGCCGCCGACAGTTCCCACGCCTCTCCGGCGTAGCTGGCGACCGTGCCCTTCGCCGCCCAGTCGGCGACCCAGTCGGGGTAGGCGTCGAGGTAGAAGGTGCTGGAGACGAAGCGCCCCTCCGCCTTCGAGAACCAATAGGCGGTGCCCGCGTGGCCAGCCATCGAGATGGCGCCACGATCCTTCACCGAAACGCCGAAGACCTTGGCCTCCGGCCCGAAATGCAGCGCGATCTCGTCGGAGATCGTCGAGGTGAGGATGTTGCGCGGCGAGCGCCCGTCCGTCGTCGCGGCCCGCTGCGTTGGATCGATCTCGGACGCGGCGTCGACGCCGGCGGCGCCCACGAGCGGGAAGTCGGGATCCTGCACGTTGTAGAATTGCGTGCCGCCGATCCGGTCGAACCATAGGTTCGCCACCATGCCGTGAATGGCAGGATCCGTGCCCGTGGCGAGCGTCGTATGGCCGACAATCGTCTCGGTGTTCGCGTGGCGGTGATGGGCGTTCAAGAAGTGCACGCCGCTCTCGAGCAGGCGGCGGAAACCCCCGTCGCCCAGATGCCGCCCGTAGCGGTCGATCAGGTCGCCACGCAACTGGTCGACGGTGATCTGCAGGACGAGGCGAGGCCGTTCTACCTCCTGCGCCTCAATGGAGGTTGTCACGCCGAGCATGGCAAGAACGGCGACGACGGCTGTCGATGGGCGTGCGGTCATTCATTCTCCATCGCAGATGGCCACGCTGACAACAAAAGCGAGCGGCACCGGCTGAGAGGCGGTACCGCTCGCGTTTCGCTAGGGCAGCTACTGCGCGCCGCCGGGATTGCTCAGCCGCTCCATCACCTTGTCGAGGCTGAAGCTCGCCGCTTCCTGCCGCGGCGGGTACTCCTGGAAGGTCGACAGGAAGTTGGCCGACGTAGCGCTGCGCCGGCACGAGCAGATAGGCGCGGTCGAGCATCCAGTCGTAGTAGGTGTTGGAGGTCCGATAAGCGCGCTCGTAGGGGTCGCGCCGCAGGTTGGTGATGAGCGGCACGCGCAGCGGCGTCAGCGGCTCCATCCACGCCCTGAACGTGCCCCAGGCCGTCTGCTCCAGGAACGTGATCTTCCAGTCGTCGTAGCGCAGTGCGGCGAGGTCGCCGTCGTCGGTGAAGTAGAAGATCTCGTGGCGCGGGCTCTCGTCCGTCTCCCCGGTCAGCATCGGCAGGATGTCGTAGCCGTCGAGGTGCACACGGTAGTCGCGGCCCATCTCCTCGACCGTGATGCCCTCGAGCAGGTCCTCCTTGACCGTCTCGTTGCCGGCGGCGGCGAGGAAGGTCGGCAGCCAGTCCATGTGGTGCACGACCTCGTTGTTGACCGCACCCTCGGCGATGTGACCCGGCCAGCGAACCATGGCCGGCACCCGCCAGGCACCTTCCCACTGGGTGTTCTTCTCGCCCCAGAACGGCGTCATCGCCGCGTCGGGCCAGGTGTTCATGTGCGGGCCGTTGTCGGTCGAGTAGAAGACGATGGTGTTGTCCTCGATGCCGAGCTCGTCGAGCTTGTCGAGGAACTGGCCGATATGCATGTCGTGCTCGATCATGCCGGCGGAGTACTCGTCCACATGACGACCGGCGATCTCGTCGGCGCGCTCGCGCATCTCCGTGCTTCACATGGGTGCGGAAGTGCATCCGGGTGCCCGACCACCAGACGAACCAGGGCACGCCCTCCTCGGTCTTGCGCTCGATGAAGTCGAGGGCGGCGGCCGCCGTCTCCTCGTCCACCGTCTCCATGCGCTGGCGCGTCAGCGGCCCGGTATCCTCGATCGCGCCGTCGGCCGACGACCGCGACCACGCCGCGCGGACCGAAGGTCTCGCGGAAGGTCGATCCGTCGGCCAGCACCATGTCGCCCGGATAGTCCTCGTTCTCCGGCTCCTCCTCGGCGTTCAGGTGGTAGAGATTGCCGAAGAACTCGTCGAAGCCGTGATTGGTCGGCAGATGCTCGTCGCGGTCGCCGAGGTGGTTCTTGCCGAACTGGCCGGTGGCGTAGCCTTCACCCTTCAGCAGGCCGGCGATGGTCGGATCCTCGATCTGCATCCCCTCCTCGGCGCCGGGCAGCCCGACCTTTGAGAGACCGGTGCGGAACACCGACTGGCCCATGATGAAGGACGACCGGCCGGCGGTGCAGGACTGCTCGCCGTAATAGTCGGTGAAGATCATCCCTTCGTCGGCGATGCGGTCGATGTTCGGCGTCTCGTAGCCCATCAGCCCCATGGTGTAGGCGCTGATGTTGCTCTGGCCGATATCGTCGCCCCAGATCACCAGGATGTTGGGTTTGTCCGCATCCTGCGCCACCGCGGCCCCCGAATAGGAGATGACCGCAGCGCTCACAGCGAGCGTTGCGAGGAAAGTCGATCGAAGAGTCATGAGCGCCCCTCCCTGGGCATCACTGAAATCGCGATTGGCGACGGGAAACTGGTTCGTCCGAACGAGCTGGTCCACCCGAACTTTCGGCCGCGGATCGTCAAATTCCGCGCTATCGTCCCAGTGTAACCGGCATTGCCATCGAGTTTCACTGCTCCACGTTCTAGAACCGAGTGCGAAAGACCGCTGATCATTTTGCGAATTGACGGAAAGGATAGGCAATGTCCGACACGCGCGTTCCGATGACCCGCGCGCTGGGCATGGGCGCATTGCCGAGCTTCGTCGAGCGTGATGCCGGGCATCGCTCGCTCCAGCGCATCTTCGACCGGCAACGCTTGCCGTTCGCGCTGATCGACAATCGCGAGCTGCGGCTGCCATACGTGGCGCTGCAGCAGCTGTTCGATGATGCCGCCCGCGAGGTTGGCGACCGCGCGTTCGGCCTTCGTGTCGGTGCCGAGATGACCCATGCGGGCTACGGGCTCTGGGGACGGTTCATCGCCGCGGCACCGACGCTCGAAGGCGCCATTCATCGGACGACCCGCACCTTGCCGATGTACCAAAGCGGGAGCTTCATGTCGCTCGTCCGGCATGGCGCGCATGCCGTATGGCGGTATCGACCGGCGGGCCTCACCGGTCGCGCGGGGGCGCAGCATGCCGACCATGTCTTGCCGACCATGCTGTCATTGGTGCGGCGTTATCTCGGTGACGATTGGCTGCCGGACTGGTGCGAGCTGAACTACCCGCGCGATCCCGATGCCGGGGTTGTCGAGGCTCGGCTCGACCGCGACGTCGTGTTCGGCGCACCCGCCGTCGGTGTGGCGATCGAGCTCGACAAGCTGGCGGCGAAGCGGCGGCCCGTTGCCGGTAACGAGCCTGTGCCGACCCGAGCCGAGGTCGTGGCAACCCTCATGCCAAACTGGCGAAATGATCCGCTCGGCCCCATCAGGGACGTGATCACGCTCAGGCTGCTCGACGGGCAGACGGACCTCGATGGCGCCGCCCTGTTGCTTAGCCGCGGACCGCGCTCGCTGCAGGGCGACCTCAGCCGCGCCGGCACGAGCTATCGCGCACTGCTCGAGGAGGCCCGCCTGCGCCGCGGCGCTGCCCTCCTGCGGGAGAGCGAAGCGAGCGTGACCGAGATCGCGATCGAGCTCGGCTACGAGGAGCCGACCAACTTCACGCGCGCCTTCCGCCGCTGGTCCGGGCAAACCCCCAGCTTCTTCCGATCCGGCGCTGGGCTCGCCGGCCGCGTGCTGGCGCAAACCCCGCAACCAGGCAGCCGCAGCCATCCCTATGGCCAACACCTGAACGACGGGCTACCTTCCAAGACAGGGTGGAAGCCGGCCAGCCGACACGCCGGCCGGGCCAATTCGGATACCAAGACGCCAGTTGCAGAGCTCGATACTCCTCAAGATTCTCCGTGACCCGGTCGCCGCTTTCGGTCTCGTCGTCATCGTCATCATGGTCACGAGCGCGCTCGGCGCCCACTGGCTCGCCCCCTATCCGCCCAACGAGCAGTTCTTCGACGGCCTGACGCTCGAAGGTGCGCCGCTGCCACCGAACGAGCAGCTTCTGGCTCGGCACCGACCTGCTCGGCCGCGACCTGCTCTCGCGCCTGATCTATGGCGCCCGCACCTCGCTGCTGATCGGCATCGTCGCCAACGGCGTCGCCGTCGCTGACTCGGCACCCTGCTCGGCGTCACGTCGCCGGCTATCTGGCGCGGCTGGCTCGGTGCCGTGATCATGCGCTTCACCGATCTGATGATGGCCTTTCCGGCACTGCTGCTCGGCGATCGCGCTGGCCGCCATCTTCAGCCCGTCGCTCTGGATCGTCGCGCTGGTGATCGCGCTGGTGAACTGGGTGCAGATCGCGCGCGTCGTCTACACCCAGACGCCGCGCGCTGGCGGAGCGCGAGTTCATCGAGGCCGCCGCGCCGCTGGGCGCCGGGCCGCTGGCGCATCCTGGTCCGCCACATGCTGCCGCATCTGGTGCCCGACGATGCTGGTCTGGGGCACCCTCGGCATCGCCACCACCGTGCTGCTCGAGGCGACGCTCTCCTTCCTCGGCGTCGGCGTGCGCCCGCCGACGCCGTCCTGGGGCAACATCATCTTCGAGAACCAGACCTAGTTCGCGCACCGCCCCCTGGCTGGTCTTCTTCCCCGGCGCCGCGATCCTGCTCGCTGGCGCTGTCCTTCAACCTGGTCGGCGACGCGCTGCAGCGATGCGCTCGACCCGACCCAGCGGGGGCGCGCACTGATGCTGCGCTACCTCGCCAGGCGGCTCGGCCAGGCCGCTGTTCATCCTGCTCGGCATCACGCTGGTCACCTACATCCTGCTCTACCTGGTGCCGGCCGATCCGGTCCGGCAGATCGCCGGGCGCAGCGCCACGGCGGAGACGGTCGAGAGCATCCGCCGCCAGCTCGGTCTCGATCTGCCGCTCTGGCAGCAATATCTCCGCTATCTCGGCAACCTGCTGCAGGGCGATCTCGGCCGCTCCTACATCCAGAAGACCGAGGTCGGCGACGCTGATCCTGCTCGCGCCTGCCGGCCACGCTGCTGCTGATGGCCGGCGCCATCGTGGTCGAGCTCGCTGATCGGCATCACCGCCGGCATCTGTCGCCGCCACCACGGCGCGGCACCGCGGTCGACCGGGCTGATCATGATGCTGCTCGTTCACCGCCGTCTCGGCACCGCAATTCGTCGTCGGCATCCTGCTGCTCTACGTCTTCGCGGTGCAGCTCGGCTGGTTTCCGATCGGCGGCTACGGCACCTTCGCGCACCTCGTCCTGCCGGCCCTCACCCTCGGCATCCTCGGCGGCGGGCTGGTATGCGCGGATGATGCGCTCCTCGATGATCGACGTGCTGCGCCAGGACTATATCCGTGACCGCCCGCGCCAAGGGGGCCGGACGGAGCCGGGTGCTGCTGGTGCACGCGCCTGCGCAACGCCATCCTGCCGATGATCGCCATGATCGGCCTCGACATCGGCATCTTCATGAGCGGGGCCGTGGTCGTGGAATCCGTGTTCGGCTGGCCCGGCATCGGCCAGCTCGCCTGGCAGGCGATCCAGCGCGTCGACATCCCGATCATCATCGGCGTCACCCTGGTCGCCGCCATCGCCATCGTCATCGGCAACCTCCTGGCCGACCTCGTGGCGCCGTTCATCGACCCCCGCATCAGGCTGGTAGGCGCTTGGATCCAGATTGAAGGAGAACAACGATGAGGAAGCTCCTAGCGAGCCAGCACCGCCCTCGGGCTCGCTGCTCGCCAGTGCCGCCGTCCAGGCCGCAGGACATCAAGCAGGGCGGCTCGATGATCGTCACCTACAAGGACGACGTCATCACGCTCGATCCGGCGATCGGCTACGACTGGCAGAACTGGTCGATGATCAAGAGCCTGTTCGACGGGCTGATGGACTACGAGCCCGGCACCACCGAGCTCGTTCCCGATCTGGCCGAGAGCTACGAGATCTCCGAGGACGGCCTGACCTACACCTTCAAGCTGCAGGAAGGCGTGAACTTCCACAATGGCCGCGAGCTGACGGCCGAGGATGTCAAGTATTCGATCGAGCGGGTCGTCCGGCCCGAGACGCAGAGCCCGGGCGCCGGCTTCTTCGGCATGATCGCGGGCTTCGACGAGGTGCAGGCCGGCGACGCCGAGAGCTTTCGGGCATCGAGGTGGTCGACGATCGACACGGTCCGCTTCACCCTGTCGCGGCCCGACGCTACCTTCCTCCACGTCATGGCGATCAACTTCGCGCATGCGGTGCCGGAAGAGGCCGTGGCCGAGCACGGCGCAAGACTTCGGCAAGAACCCGGTCGGCACCGGCGCCTTCAAGCTGGCCGAATGGACGCTGGGCCAGCGCCTCGTCTTCGAGCGGAACGAGAACTACCATCACGAGGGCTACCCGAAGCTCGACCAGATCATCTTCGAGGTCGGCCAGGAGCCGATCGCTGGCGCTCCTTCGCCTGCAGAACGGCGAGGTCGACATCCTGGGCGACGGCATCCCGCCGGCCAAGTTCCTCGAGGTCCGGGACAGCGAGGAGTGGGGCGACAACCTGATCGAGGGCGGCCAGCTGCACACCGGCTACGTGACAATGAACGTCAATATCGACGCCGTTCGACAACCCGCAGGTGCGCCAGGCGGTCAACCACGCGATCAACAAGGACCGCATCGTCCGCGATCATCAACGGCCGCGCGGTGCCGGCGAACCAGCCGTTGCCGCCGGCCATGCCGGGCTATGCCGACGACTACGAGGGCTACGCCTACGATCCGGAGAAGGCCAAGGCGCTGCTGGCCGAGGCGGGTCTTGGCGACGGCTTCACGACCGAGCTCTTCGCCATGAACACCGATCCCGAACCCGCGCATCGCCCAGGCGATCCAGCAGGACCTGGCGGCGATCGGCATCAAGGCCGAGATCAAGTCGCTGGCCCAGGCCAACGTCATCGCCGCCGGCGGCGAGCCGAGGCGAGGCGCCGATGATCTGGTCGGGCGGCATGGCCTGGATCGCCGACTTCCCCGATCCGTCGAACTTCTACGGCCCGATCCTCGGCTGCGGCGGTGCCGTGCCCGGCGGCTGGAACTGGGCCTGGTACTGCAACGAGGACCTCGACGCCAAGGCGGCCAGAGGCCGATGCCATGATCGATCCGGCCAGGGCCGAGGAGCGCATCGACACTCTGGCGCGACATCTTCTCGGGCATCATGGACGACGCGCCCTGGGCGCCGGTCTTCAACGAGCAGCGCTTCACCATGAAGAGCGAGCGCCTCGGCGGCCCGGACGCGATCTTCGTCGATCCGGTCCACATCCCGGTCCACTACGACGTGCGTCTACGCCAAGACGCCCAGTAGCGCCACGAGCAGGCACCAGCAGATGGCCACGGTCTCGCCCACACCATCCACGCCACCAGCACCACCACGGCTGGGACAACGCCAACCCGCCGGTGCTGACCGTGGCGCCGGGCGAGACCGTCGCGTTCGAGACGGTCGACGCCTCGGGCGGCCAGCTGAGCGCCGCAGTCGACGGTGGCCGACGTCGCCAGCGCTCGACTTCGCCAAGGTCAACCCGGTCACCGGCCCGGTCTTCATCGACGGCGCCGAGCCCGGCGACGCGCTCAAGGTCACCATCGAGCAGTTCGAGCCCTCGGGCTGGGGCTGGACCGCCAACATCCCGGGCTTCGGCCTGCTGGCCGACCAGTTCACCGAGCCGGCGCTGCACATCTGGACCTACGACCCGATCGAGCCTGGCACCAGCGCTCTACGGCCCCGGCGGCCAGGTGCCCCTGAAGCCGTTCGCCGGCACCATCGGCGTCGCCCCGGCCGAGCCCGGCCTCCACTCGATCGTGCCGCCGCGCCGGGTCGGCGGCAACATGGACATCCGCGACCTCGCCGCCGGCACCAAGCTCTATCTGCCGGTCGAGGTGGCGGGCGCCCTCTTCTCGGTCGGCGACACCCATGCCGCCCAGGGCGACGGCGAGGTCTGCGGCACGGCGATCGAGAGCCCGATGACCGTCGCGCTGACCTTCGACCTGATCAAGGCTCGCCAACCTCCGCTTTCCCCGCTTCACCACCCCCGGCCCGGTGACCCGCCACCTCGACGACAAGGGCTACGAGGTCACCACCGGCATCGGCCCCGACCTGATGGCAGGCCGCCCGCGACGCGGTCAGCGGCATGATCGACCTGCTCGCCGCCCGCCACGGCATGGCGCCGGTCGACGCCTACATGCTCTGCAGCGTCTGCGGCGACCTCCGCATCAGCGAGATCGTCGACCAGCCCAACTGGGTTGTCTCGTTCTACTTTCCGCGCGTGGTCCTCGATTGAGCTTCGTGGTCGGCCCGGCATGACCTTGCTGGCCATCGAGGGCCTGACCATCGCCTTTCAGGGCGAGGGGGCCACGACGACCGTCGTCGACGACGCTGGACCTGGCGCTCGATGCCGGGCGCGTGCTCGGCCTCGTCGGCGAAAGCGGTTGCGGCAAGAGCGTCACCGCGCGCAGCATCATGCGCCTCCTCGACACGCCGCCGACGGTCTACCCGAAGGGCGCCATTCGCTTCGCCGATGCGGATCTCCTGCAGCTCGACGAGGCGGCGCTTCGCCGTCTGCGCGGCAACCGCCTGGCGATGATCTTCCAGGAGCCGATGACGTCGCTCAACCCGGTCTTCACCGTCGGCTGGCAGCTCGACGAGGCCATGCGCCTGCACACCGACCTCGACGCCGCGGCACGCCGGGCGCGCGCGATCGACGCTCTTCGGCCAGGTCGGCATCGGCGCGCCCGAGCGCCGGCTCGGCCAGTACCCGCACGAGCTCTCCGGCGGCCTGCGCCAGCGGGTGATGATCGCCATGGCGCTCGCCTGCGCGCCGGCGCTGCTGATCGCCGACGAGCCCACCACCGCGCTCGACGTCACCGTCCAGGCGCAGATCCTCGACCTCCTGCTGCAAGCTGCGCGACGACCACGGCATGGCGATCCTGCTCATCACCCACGACCTCGGCGTGGTCGCCGAGAGCTGCGACGAAGTCGCCGTCATGTATGCCGGGCGCATCGTCGAGCGGGCCTTGGTCGAGCCGCTGTTCACACACCCGCGCCACCCCTACACCGCCGGCCTCATGGCCTCGATCCCGAAGCTGAGCACGGCGCCCGGGCCGCCTGCCGACCATCGCCGGCACCGTCCCGCCGCCTGGTGCCAGACCCAACGGCTGCACCTTCGCCGAGCGCTGCCCGCGCCGGCTCGAGCGCTGTGCCACCGACCTGCCCCCCCTCGAGGGTGACGCGGACCACCAGGCCGCCTGCTGGAACCAGCTGCCGTGAGCGAGGCGCTGCTCGAGGCCAGTGGCGTCACCGTCCGCTTTCCCACCGCCAGCGGCATGCTGCACGCCGTCGAGGACGTCAGCTTCACGCTGGCCCCAGGCGAAACCCTCGGCATTGTCGGCGAATCCGGCTGCGGCAAGTCCACGCTGGCGCGCGCCATCCTCCGCCTGGTCGAGCCGACCTCCGGCAGCGTCGTGTTCCAGGGCGAGGAACTGACCCGCTTGCCAGAGCGCGCGATGCGCAAGCGGCGGAGCCAGCTGCAGCTGATCTTCCAGGACCCCTTCGCCTCGCTCGACCCGCGCTGCACCATCCAGGCGACGCTGGCGGAGCCCTTCATCGTCCACCAGATCGGCACCAAGGCGGAGCGTGCCGAACGGATCGCCCGGCTCCTGGCCCAGGTGGGGCTCGAGCCCGAGGCCGGCAGCCGCTACCCGCACGAGTTCTCCGGCGGTCAGCGCCAGCGCATCGCCATTGCCCGCGCCATTGCGCTGGAGCCCAAGCTGGTGATCGCCGACGAGCCCGTCTCGGCGCTGGACGTCTCGATCCAGTCGCAGATCCTCAACCTGCTCATGGACCTCCGCGACGCCATGGGCCTGGCCTTCCTCTTCATCAGCCACGACCTCGCGGTCATCCGCCTGGTCAGCCAGCGCATCGGCGTCATGTATCTGGGCCGCATCGTCGAGCTGGCGCCCACGGCCGCCCTCTTCGAAACACCGCAGCATCCCTACACCCAGGCCCTCCTGGCGGCGATCCCCGAGCCCGTCCCCGGCCGCAAGCGCCACCGCCGCCTGCTCACCGGCGAGCTGCCCAGCCCCGAAAGCCCGCCACCAGGCTGCGCCTTCCACCCGCGCTGCCCCCGGGCGAAGGATCGCTGCAAGGCAGAGCTGCCGGCGCTGACGCGGGATGCGACGGGGCACCTACGTGCGCTGTCACTATCCGGGGCCGGACGACTGAGCCATGCACTGCCGCGCCCAAAGCGACGGCCTGTCGGACTGTTCAGTCTTCTGGCCGGCTACCGCGTGACGGGAGCGGGCTAAGGGGCGTTGCAGGCCGCGATCTTGTCGCTGTCCGTCGCCTGCAGTCATCACGCATTCCTCGAAGCTGCCGAGATTCTCGAGGCGCTCCGTCTCGGCCCGCTGCTCCGCGACTGCGCTGCTGGGGCGACGTGCAGGCTGCGATCACGAAAACCAGCAGCACTGCCGCGACTCGAACAATAGGGGTCATCTCTCCTCCTGCGACCGCTCACCCACCCGACACTGCCGGTCGGGCGAAGCCGGCGCCGACGGTGAAGCACCTTAGGCCGTCGGCCGAAACCTTGGCAAACGCGTGGGTGGCTTTGAGCTGCCATGCCGTGATGCGAAGCGCAGAGCTGACGCGCCAACGGTTTTCCCGTCAAGCTTGATGTTGAAGGCGGTTTGGCCAGGCTGTCCACTTAGAGCATTTTCTAACGCCATGGAATCGTTAGGGATTCCCAAGACCGACAGTTTGTGATTCAAGATTGGGGCTGGTGAAGGAGGCCAGCCTCGATGGCTCTCGCGCTTTCCGATGATTTACGTCGCCGTGTCGTGGCGGCGGTCGAAGAGGGGGTATCTTGCCGCGCCGCCGCGGCCCGCTTCGAGATCGCTCCGTCGACGGCGATCAAATGGCTGCAGCGGTGGCGCCGTACGGGCAGCGTCCAGCCGCGGTCGCGCGGCGGCGACAAGCGCTCGCATCGGCTGGAGGCTCATGCCACGGAAATCCTGGCGCTGATCGATGCGACGCCGGACATGACGCTCGCGGAAATCGTCGCGCATCTCGACCAGCAGCACGGATTGACTGTGGCACCCAGCACCGTGTGGCGACTGCTCGACCGCCACGGACTCAGCTTCAAAAAAAACGGCGCACGCCGCCGAGCAGCAGCGGCCTGACGTCTGGCAGCGGCGGCTGGCCTGGTTCGAGGCCCAGCCAGAGCTGGAGCCCGAGCGCCTCGTCTTCATCGACGAAACCGGCGCCTCGACCAAGATGGCCAGACGCTACGGCCGGGCCGTCAAGGGAGAGCGTTGCCGGGCACCTTTGCCACATGGACATTGGAAGACGACCACCTTCGTAGGAGCCCTGCGCCACGACCGGATGACCGCACCCATGGTCCTCGATGGGCCGATGAACGGTGCCGCCTTCCAGGCTTATGTCGAGCAGGTTCTTGCACCGACATTGCGACCCGGCGACATCGTCGTTCTCGACAACCTGCCCGCACACAAGCCTGCCGCCGTCCGCCAAGCCATCGAGGCCACAGGCGCGGAACTCCGCTTCCTGCCGCCCTATTCGCCGGACTTCAACCCGATCGAACTCGCCTTCGCCAAACTCAAGGCGTGGCTGAACAAGGTCGCAGCGCGAACCATCGACGACCTCTGGAACACCATCGGCACCGCAATCGGGCACTTCACGCCCGACGAATGCAGAAACTACTTCCAGGCCGCCAGGGTACGACTTCGAATGATCGGAAAATGCTCTAGCCTTCTTCTCTTGCGATTTTGATGGCTCCAGATTGTGCTCCAAGAGGAAGACAATCCAGCGATTTGTCGCTCAGGAAGATTGAGAGCAGTTTTGAGGGCCTGCACTTGCGTCCGAGGTTCGTGCCACGACGCTGGTCTGACTCGGGTTGATCGTAGCCCTTGAGGTGACCATCGAGAACAGCGTGCTTCTCATCTGTCGCCAAGGTGTTTGGGCGGCTGATCGCGGAACAGGCCTAACGCCCCAACGCCTTGCGGTACTTCTCCGCGTCCCAACCCATCAACGCCGCTTCCTGCTCGGCGGTGAAGCTCAGCAGCTCGGCCCCCTCCGGCACGCGGGCGAGGACCAGTGCCAAACAGAGCGCCAGCTCGTCGGCGGCGGGTGGCGCGTCCTCGGGCAGGTAGGCGCCCACGTCCGGAACGAGGATGAGCTGCTGGCCAGGCTTGGCCGTCTCGGGCGTGGCGGCGGCAGGTCCGAGGAAAATGACGTGGTCGGGGTAGTAGGAGCCGGCCATTGCCATGGCGCGCAGCCGGGCGTCGGTGGCCAGCGTGTGGGCCGCCCGATGGCGGGCCGGGCGCAGGCCCTGGCGGGGCGGCGGCTGGGTCACGGCGCCGAGGGCGCGGGTCGGCGCGTCGAGACGGCGCTCGACCTTCTCGATCAGCGCTGCCGTGGCATCGAGATCGTCGCCGGCCACGACCAGGCCGTGATTGCCCATGACGATGATGTCGACGGGCCGGATGCCCATGGCGTCCTTGATCGCGCGGGTGAGCGGCAGGCCGGGGAAGACATACGGCACGAAGGCCCAGCTGAGGCCGTCGAGCCGGTCCCTGAAACGCGCCTCGGCGTCGGCCCTGATCGCAATGGCGATGGTGCGCACCGAATGGGTGTGGATGACGAAGCGGTGCGGCAAGAGCGCGTGCAGGCTGGTCTCGATCGAGGGGCGGAGATCGTCCGGGTTGTCGGCCGGCGATGACGGCCGCCCGGATGTCGGCCTCGTCGCCGCCGTCGATGGCATCCACCGCCTTCGCCAGATCGACGGGCACGAACAGGTCGCGCGTCTCGGCATCGGCGAGCCAGAAGCCCGAGGCCTTGACCCAGAGCGTGTTGCCGTCCTTGACCGACGTGTTGCCGCCGCCGGCCTGGACCTGCTCCGGGTCGCTGCCGATCTTGGCCGAGTAGCGGGCGAGCTGGTCAAGCATGAGCGAGGCCTCGTTGGGCGAGAAGCGCCGTGCCGAAGGCGGCATCGGTGCTGACGGCAGGGACGAGCGGAACGCCCAGATGGCGGGCGCGGATGCGGCTCCAGGCGGCGTTCCGGGCACCGCCGCCGACCGTGCTCACGGATTCCAGCCGGGGCCCGCCGAGCTCTTCCAGCCGCGCATAGCCCATGGCCTCGACCCGGGCGATGCCCTCGAACAGCGCGTGCAGGAACCGCACCCGGTCGTTCGGGATGTCGGCGGGCTTGAAGGTCATGGCCGGATCGGCCACGGGAAAGCGCTCGCCCGCCGCCGGCAGCGGGTGCCAGCCAAGGTCGAGCGGTTCGTCGGGATCGATGTCGGCCGAGAGGGCGGTGATCTCGTCGGCGTCGAAGTAGCGCAGAAGTGCCCCGCCACCGCTGTTCGAGGCGCCGCCGGCGAGCCAGTTGCCGAGCAGCTTGTGGCTGTAGATGCCATGCTCGGGCGCGAAGATCGGCGTCTCGGAGAGCAGCTTCAAGGTGAGCGTCGTGCCGAGCGCCGTCACCCCCTGCCCCGGCCGGTCGGCGCCGGTCGCCAGGAACGACGCGCAGCCATCGGTGGTCCCGGCGACCACCAGCGCCCCTTCGAGCGGGCCACCGGCGACGCGGCCGAGCGGCGTGCCGGGCTCGACCACCTCCGGCAGCAGCCGGCGCTCGATGCCGAACCGGTCGAGCCAGTCGGGCCAGATCCGCGCGACCGGGTCCCAGCCGAGCTTCAGCGCATTGTTGTCGTCGCTCACCCCGAGACGGCCGGTCAGCCGAGACGCCAACCAGTCCGCCTGGTGCAGCGCGTGGACCGCCTCCGGGTGGCGGGCCTGCAGCGCCTTGAGCCGAGCCGCCGGCGAGGTGGCACCATGCGCGGCACTCTCCGGCGGCGCCAGATCCTTGATCGCAGCGGCGAGCTCCGCGGCGCTGGTGTCGTTGTAGAGCGCCGCCGCCCCGAGCGGCCGGCCCTCGGCGTCGGTGAGCAGCAGCGTGCCGGAGGTCCCGTCGACGGCAACAGCGTCGATCGGCCCATGGCCCGCCAGCTCGGCCAGAACGGCGTCCATCGCGCCGGCCCAGACGGCCGGATCGGTGGTGCCGGCCGCGAAAGGGCGATGCGCCTCGGCGCGAACGGCACCGCGCTCGTCGACGACCACGCCACGCAGCCCCGACGTCCCGCAATCGAGCCCCAGGCAGCGCCGCTCAGGCATCGGCGGTGGCGGGCAGATGCTCTGCGCACCAGGCCTCGAAGGCGGCGCGCTCGGCAGGCGTCAGGTGCAGATAATGCTTGGTCCGCCGCTCGAGGATGTCCTCCGCCGTCTCGGCCCACTCATGACGGCGCAGATAGTCGACCTCGCGAGCGATAGAGCAGCCCGCCGAAATGCCGGCCGAGATCGGCCGTGCTGCTGGCGCCCTCGAGCAGGACAGCCGCACGCGTGCCGTAGAGCCGCGCATAATGCAGGGCGAGACCGTCGGGCAGCCAGGGGTGACCCTGCGCGAGTCCGGCAAGGAAGCGATCGAAATCCGCATCCGGCATGTCGCCGCCGGGCAGCGGCGCCTTGGCGGTCCAGCCTTGCCGCATCGGCGGGGAAAAACGGGGCCAGCTTGTCGAGCGCGTGCTCGGCGAGCTTGCGATAGGTGGTGATCTTGCCGCCGAAGACCGAGAGCATCGGCGCCCGACCGCCGGCCGGGCTTTCCGGCTCGACGTCGAAGACGTAGTCGCGGGTGACGGCCGACGGGTTTTCGGCTGCGTCGTCGTAGAGCGGGCGGACACCGGCGAACGTGGCCTCGACGTCGTCGCGGCCGGGGCCGTGCTCGAAGTAGCGGTTGACGATGGCGAGCAGGTAGTCGATCTCGGCGGGCTCGGCCTTGACCTCGGCCGGGTCGTCCTCGACCGGGATGTCGGTGGTGCCGATCAGCGCCTTGTCGCCCTCGTACGGGTTGACGAAGATCACCCGCTTGTCGGTGTTCTGCAGCAGATAAGCTTGGCTGCCCTCCCAGAACTTCGGCGTGATGATGTGGCTGCCCTTGACCAGGCGGACCTGGCGGCGGCTGTTGATGCCGGCGACCCGGCCCAGCACGGTCTCGACCCAGGGGCCGGCGGCGTTGACCACACAGCGCGCGCGGATGGTCCGCCGGCTCTGATCGCGCCGGTCCTCCAGCTCGACCAGCCAGTGCTCGCCCTCGCGCCTGGCCCCGACGCAAGCCGTCCGGGTCAGGACCTCGGCCCCCTTCTCGGCGGCGTCGAGCGCGTTCAGGAGCACCAGCCGCGCGTCGTCGACCCAGCAGTCGGAGTACTCGAAGGCGCTGCGTGAAGCTCTTGCGGATCGGCACGCCCTCCGGGTCGCGGCGCAGATCGAGGCGCCGCGTCGGCGGCAGGCGCTTGCGGCCGCCCAGATGGTCGTAGAGAAAGAGGCCCAGGCGAATGAACCAGGCCGGGCGTTGCTCGGGGCTGTGCGGCAGGACGAAGCGCATCGGCCAGATGATGTGCGGGGCAGCCTCGCAGCAGCACCTCGCGCTCGATCAACGCCTCGCGGACCAGCCGGAACTCGTAGTATTCGAGGTAGCGGAGCCCGCCATGGACCAGCTTGCCGGAGCGCGAGGAGGTGCCCCAGGCGAGGTCCTGCATCTCGCACAAGGTGACGCTGAGGCCCCTGCCCGCCGCGTCCCGGGCGATGCCGGCGCCGTTCACGCCACCGCCGATCACCAGAAGATCGATCACGCGCTCGCTCATCGTGCGCCTGCCTCGATCAACACGGCCTCCACATCAGCACGGGTTGAGGAACGGCTCGCCCGCCTGCCAGCGGCGGATCTCCTCGGCGACCATCGTGGCCGCGATGCGCACCGTGGTGGTCGACGCGCCGGCGATGTGCGGCGTCAGCGTCACGCCCGGATGCCGGAGGAGCGGCGCATCGGCCGGCGGCGGCTCCTGCCAGAACGTCTCCAGCATGGCGCCACGCAGATGGCCCGATTCGAGCGCGGCATGGAGGTCGTCGTAGTTCACCATGGGCCCGCGGGCAGTGTTGATGAACCAGCTGCCGCGCTTCATGGCCGCGAACTGCGGGGCGGCGAGAAAGCCCCGGGTCTCGTCGGTGACCCGCGCATGCAGGCTCACGACGTCCGCTTGCGCCAGGAGGCCTGCCAGATCGGTCATGACGACCCCATCCGCCGCATCCTCGGGTGCCAGCGTCTTGTAGGGATCGGCCACCAGGATGCGGCAGCCGAAGGGCTTCAAGAGCTTGACCACCCGTGTGCCGATCTGGCCGTAGCCGATCAGCCCGACGGTCAGCTCCGAGAGCTCCGGGCCGGTGATGTCGGCGCGATAGAGATCGCCCCGCCAGACACCCTGCCGCAGCGCCTCGTGGCCGGCGCGCATCATCCGGGTTTCCATGAGGATGGCGCCGATGGTGAACTCGGCGACGGCCGACGCATTGCGGCCGGGCGCGTTGACGACGGCCACGCCCTTGGCCCGGCAGGCGTCGCGGTCGATGTTGACCGGCCCGCCGCGGCTGACGCCGATCAGCTCCAGCTTCGGGCAGCGCTCGAGGATCGAGGCCGAGACCGGTGCCAGATGCGTGATCAGCACGCGTGCATCGCCGATCATCCGGCGATTTGCTCGGGCTCGCCCATGAACTCCTTCAGGCCCTTGAGCTCGCCCGCCTCGCAGGCATTGACGAAGGGCTCGTCCGGCCAGGCCAGCTCGTGCAGCCGGCAGTCGAACGCGCCGTCCGGCAGCGCTGCCTCGAAGACCTCTGGCGACATGAAGCGATCGCCGATGATGCATGTCTTGATCATGCGCGGCGCAACTCGGCCAAGGCCCGCCAATTGGCCGGCATGGCCTCGCGGGTCGCCACGTAGATCGGGTAGAGCCGGTCATAGAGCGCCATCAGCTCCGGGTCGGGCGCCACCGTGTCGCCCAGCGTCGGCTCGACCCAGACCTCGGCGCAGGCCGCGAGATCGGGATAGATGCCAATGGCGACCGCAGCCATCATCGCGGCACCCGCGGCGCCCGCCTCCTCGCGGCTGCTCTCGCGCACTGGCGCCCCCAAGGCGCTCGCCATGATCCGCTTGAAGGACCTGGAGCGGGCGGCACCGCCGGCGATGCGGATCTCGTCCGGCACATGGCCCATGGCGCCGTAGCAATCGCGCGCCGCCAGCGCCAGGCCCTCGTAAACCGCGCGCACCAGGTCGAGCAGCTGCGTGCGGGTCGACAGCCCGGTCAGCATCGCCCGCGCATCGCTCGCGACGAACGGGCCGCGCTCGCCGGCCTCGTGAATGTAGGGATGGTAGAGCGCGGCACCGGGCCGGCCCTCCAGCACCCGGCCATCGAGGACCTTCAGGGCATCCCCGCGGCTGACGGCTTCGCCGAACAGGCCGGCGGCTTCGCGGACGAGATCGGTGATCCAGTCGATATTGAGCGTGGCCGCCATGTTGGACTGCATCTGGACGACCGAGCCCGGCACCGGAAAGGGCATGGTGTAGCCGGTGGGCTTGCGCGCCAACTCGACCGCGCTGGCATCGGCGACGAAGCGCATATGCATGCCGGTGGAGCCGACGATCGAGCAGCCGAGGCGGCGGCCCGGATCATAGATCCCACCGCCCAAGGCCGTGCAGAGGACATCGAGATAGCCCAGGCTCACCGGTGTGCCGGCCAGGAGCCCGGTCGCCGCCGCCGCGGCTTCGCTGAGCGGATGGGTGGTCCTCGAGCCGTCGAGCATCGGCGGCAGCAGGCGGCGATGGGCCGTCAGCCCCAGCGCCTCGAGCACCGGATCGGCATAGTTGCGGGTGCGGAAATCACCGAAGGTGTAGGTGCCTTCCGAGATGTCGGTGGCGCGGATGCCGGTGAGCTGGAGGTAGAGCCAGTCCTTGCAGTGAAAGGCTGTCGTCGCGCTGGCCAGCGCGTCTGGGTCGTGGCGCTCCATCCAGCGCAGATGCACGCTCTGCTGGCAGGCGTTCAGGCCACACCCGGTATGCGGGAAGATCGTCGCCGCGACCCCGGCCGCCTCCAGCTCGTCGACCAGGCTGGCCGCCCGGCTGTCGAGCCAGAGCCAGCCGGGCCTGACCTGCCGGCCGGCCGCGTCGATCAGCCAGGTGCCGTCGCCCTGCCCGGTGACCGCCAAGGCCCGGGTCCGCTCGGCCATATCAGGGACCAGCTGGGCGAGGTCGCGCAGAACCGCGGCCGCATCGTCCCAGGTGCGCGCCATGTCCTGCTCGACCGCCCCGTCCGGCCGCTCCTCGTAGCTGTTCGGGAGCGACGCGATCGCCAGCTGCCGACCTTCGAGATCGAAGGCCACCGCCTTGATCACCGACGTGCCGGCATCGATTCCGAGGATGAGGTCGCGGCTTTCAGCCACTAGTCACCCCCTCTCCGAGATTGTCGGCGATCATGCCGACGCCCCGCCGTTTGGCCTGCCCGTCATCGCTGCCACTCCGAGCCGTGAAACAGCGCCTGTTCGGAGTCGGCGTCGAACAGATGAATGGCGCTGAGCGGTGCGTGAACCGTCAGCGCATCGCCCGGCGACGCCTGGACCTCGCGGTTGACGACGAGGACGAAGCCGATGCCGCCGATCTCGATGCCGATATGCGTCTGATCGCCCAGCCAGGCGTGGCTGGCCACGGTGCCGGTGATGGCGCCTGGCCCGTCGCCGAGCCGCAGCCGGTGCGGGCGAATGCCCAGATGCACGCGCTGCCCGTCGGCCAACCGCTCGATCGCGTCGTCGAGCTGCAGCGTGAAGGCCGGCCGGTCGTCACTCTCCAGGACGACGAGCGCGAGTCCGCCCCGGCTGCGATCGATCCGGGCCTGAAACAGGTTCATCGGTGGCTCGCCGATAAAGGAGGCGACGAACAGGTTCGCCGGCCGCTCCTTGAGCTCGTCCGGCGAGGCGAACTGCTGCAGCACGCCCTGCTCCATCACCGCGATGCGGTCGGCGAGCGCGATTGCCTCGGTCTGGTCGTGGGTGACGAAGATCGTGGTCATCTTGCGGCTGATCAGCCATTCCTTGAGCCGCGCCCGCAACACCGCGCGGAGCTGCGGCTCGAGCTGCGACATCGGCTCGTCGAGGAGGAAGACGTCGGCCTTGCGGATCAGTGCCCGGGCCAGGCTGGTGCGCTGCTGCTGCCCGGCTGAGATGGTCGGCGGGTAGCGCTCGAGGGCGCTTTCGATCTCCAGCAGGCGCGCCACCTCATCGACCTGCCGCTTGACCTCGGCGGTGGGCTGGCGGTCGCGCAGGAGCGCGAAGCCGATATTGTCCCTGACCCGAAGCGGCGGGTAGAGCGCATAGCCCTCGAAGGCCATGGCGATGTTGCGCTCGGCCGGGAGCAGCGTGTTGATCACCCGATCGCCGACCTTGATGGCGCCGGAGGTCACGTCCTCGAAGCCCGCGATCATGCGCAGGGTCGAGGTCTTGCCGCAGCCGGACGAGCCCAAGAGGCCGACGATCTCGCCGTCGTCGATCGCCATGTCGACGGCATCCACGGCGAGCACCGGCTTGGCCCGCCGGGGCTTGTAGACTTTCGAAACCGCATCGAGGGTGAGCGTCGCCATGGCGTCTCAGTTCAGCTGCGGGCGCAGCCGCGCGCCCGCCTGGTCAAAGAACAACAGATCATCGGCAGCGATCCTGGCACTGGCCCGCCCGTGGCCGCGTGGCAGCCGCGACGCCTCCTGCTCCGAGCAGGTGGCGAGCAGCTCCCGGCCGTCCTGGGTCCGAAGCAGCATCACTGCACGCACATTGAGCGGTGTCACCGCCTCGAGGTCGACGTCGAGCGCCTGACCCTCGCCGGCACCGGCAGCAGGTGGCGCCGCACCGTCCGCCATCGCCACCTCGATGCTCTCGGGCCGGATCGCCACCTGGCACGGCCCCGCCGGCAGCCGGCCGGCGAGGCTGAACCGCCGGCCCAGCAGTGTCACCGCACCGCCCTCGATCTCGCCCGGCACGACATTGACGCTCGGATCACCGAACAGGCGTGCCACCTTGAGATCGTCAGGGTCCTTGTAGATGGCGGCCGGCTTGTCGATCTGCTTGATCCCGCGATCCATCAAGACGGCGACCCGGTCGCCCAAAGCCATCGCCTCCTTGTAGTCCTGGGTGACGTAGATCACCGTCGTCTCGAAGGCCTTGAGCACTCGCGGCAGCTCGATCCGCATCTCGTAGCGCAGCTTGGCGTCGACATTGCGCAGGGGATCGTCGAGCAGCAGCACCGATGGATTGGCGGCGAGCGCCCGGCAGAGCGAGGTGCGCTGCTTCTGGCCGTTCGAGAGCGCCTTGGGCTGGTGATGCAGCACGTGGTCGATCTTCAGGAGACGCGCCACCTCGTGCACCCGCCCGTCGATGTCGCCCGCCGCCATGCCGCGCGCCTTCAAGGGGCTGGCGATGTTGTCGAAGGCCGAGAGATGCGGGTAGAGGGCGAAGTTCTGAAACGCCATGCCGATGCCGCGATGCTCGGGCTCGAGGAAAGTGACGTCGCGATTGCCGATCCGGACCCGCCCCTCCTCCGGCTCGTTGATGCCGGCGATCAGGCGCAGCAGCACGGTCTTGCCGCAACCAGACGGCCCGAAGACGACGACGGTCTCGCCGCGCTCGACCTCCAGCGACAGCCGCTCCAGGACGACCTCGTTCTTGAACCGCTTGCTGACCGAGGCGAGCGAGAGAAAGGTCATGAGCCGGCCCTCATCCCTTTACCGCCCCGAGCGAGAGCCCCTCGACCAGATAGCGCTGGGCATAGAGCGCCAGAGCCAGCGTCGGCGTCACCGAGAGCACGATCGAGGCGGCGATCTGCCCGTACTGGATGCCCGATGCGGTCACGAAGGCCAAGGCGCCCACCGTCACCGGCTGCTTGTCGGCAGAGGCCAGGATCAGCGCGAAGACGAAATTGTTCCAGGCGAAGATGAAGGAAAGCAGCGTGGCAGCGGCGATGCCGGGCTTGGCCAGGGGAATGGCGATCCGGGTGAAGGTCTTGAACCAGCCATTGCCGTCGATCCGATAGGCGTGCTCGATATCCTCGCTGATGTCCTCGAAATAGCCGCGCACGATCCACAAGATCAGCGGCAGGGTTATCAGCTGATAGACCCAGATCAGCCCGATATAGGTGTCGATCAACCCCATCTGCTGGAAGTAGATGGCGAGCGGCAACAGCACGAGCAGCGGCGGCGCGAAGCGGAACGAGAGCAGCGTGAAGGCGATGTCCTCGCCCAAGCGGAACTTGAAGCGGGCGAAGGCGTAGGCCGCCGGGATGCCGAGCAGCAGCGACAGCGCCACCGAAGAGGTCGCGAGGATCACGCTGTTCAGGAGGTTGCTCATGAACTTGATCTCGAGCACGCCAGCGGTGCTCACCAGCCGGCCGGAGATCAGCGCCCGGTAGTTCTCGAGCGTCGGCTCGAAGAACAAGGATGGCGGGATGCGCAAGACGTCCTGATTGGTCTGGAAGGACATCAAGAACACCCAGAAGATCGGGAACAGAAAGAACAGTCCGACCAGCGTCAAGAGCAGGGTGCGGACGATCCGGCCCACGGTCGTCTGGCGATCCATCAGGCAACTCCCCGGGCGCGCTCACGCAGCCGCAGCCACTGCTTGATGAAGATGTTGGAGAGCAGGAAGGTGATGGCCCAGAGCACCATCAAAATGGCCGCCGAGCGGCCGACATTGGTGTACTGGTAGCGTTCGAGATAGGCGCTGACCTGGAACACCATGAGCGCATTGCCGGGGCCGCCCTGGGTCATTGCATAGATGATGTCGAACTGCTGAATGCTCTCGAGCATCCTGAAGAGTGCGGCGGTGATGATGTAGGGCGTCAGCATCGGCAGCGTGATGCGAAAGAAGACGAAGCTCTGCGGCACGCCATCGAGCTCAGCCGCCTCGAAGGGCTGGCGCGGCAGCGCCCGCAGGCCCGCCAGCAAGAGCACCATCATGAAGGGCGTGTAGACCCAGATGTCGATCAGGACGACGGTAAAGAGCGCGGAGGACGACGCACTCGCCCACTTGAAGTCCGGAAAGCCCAGCAACGCCACGAAGTAGCTGAGTATGCCGAAGCCCGGATTGGTCATCAGCTTCCACATCAAGGCGGCGATGGCAGGTGCGATCATCAACGGCAGCAGGAGCAGGATGCTCATGATGTTGTTGAAGATGGTCCGCCGCTGCAGCAGCATGGCGATGGCGAGCCCCAGCACCAGCTCGAAGCCCACCGTGTAGAGGGTGTAGAGCAGCGAGACCCTGACCGTGTTCCAAAAACCCGGATCGGTGAACAGCAGCCTGTAGTTCTCGAACCAGATGAACCCGCGGGTCATCGGAAAGGCGAGGTTGTAGCGCTGCAGCGAGTAGTAGACCGCAGTGCCGAAGGGAATGAGGATGCCGACGCAGACCAGCAGTGCCGGCAGGCTCAACAGGTAGGGCAAGGCCTGCCGCATGAATGGCCGGCGCAAGCCGTCGCCCGACACATCGTCGAGCGCTGCCTCGCCTGCCATGCCGGTCAATGGGCCGTTCAGCGGGCCGGTCTGTGGGCCGGTTGGTGGTCGCGCCATCGGTCGGTCTCGCCCCTCGATGGGGGCCGGCCGAAGCCGGCCCCCACGTCTTCACATCAAGCACTCAGAGCTCAGAGACCGGCCTGCCGCAGCTGGTTGTTGACACTCTCGGCCAGCTGGTCGAGGCCCTCGTCGACCGGGACCTCGTTGCCGACCATCTGCTGCAGCATCGACGCCCATTCGGTCGTCAGGTTGAAGAACAAGGGCTGCGGCGTGAAGTAGATCTTCGAGCCGGGCGCCAACTCCTTGTACTGCTCGAGATAGCCCGGATAGCTCTCGGCGATCCGATTCTGGAAGGCCTCGTCGTCCCAGACCGACTGGCGGACCGGGTTGACGAAGTCCATGTCGCGCGCGCCGAAGAGCGCGTGATCGGTGCCCGACGCCCACTGCATGAACAGCCAGGCGGCTTCCTTCTGGCTCGAGAACTCGCTCATGCCCAAGGACCAGATCCAGACATTGGGCGTGGGTGCCGCCGCGTCCGGGTTCGGCGCGAAGGCGTGGTAGGCGAGATTGCCCGCCTCGGCGTTCTCGCCGCCGTTCATGAAGTAGCCCAGGATATCGGCATCGTAGATCATGCCCGACGCGCCGGCGCCGAGATCGGTGCCCACCTGATACCAGGTGTAGGTCGCCCAGTCGCGCGGCCCGCTGTCCTGGATCATCTTCACCCAGTCGGCATGGAACGCCTTCGAGCCGGGCGTCGCCATGGCAGCCATCAGCTGGTTGTTCTCCATGGTGAAGTCGGTCTCGCCGAAATTGGCGTAGCCCGAGAGGAAGCCAGGATGGATGGTCGCCCAGGAGCGCGAACCGCGCACGCCGATGCCGTACATGCCGTCGACATCGTTGGAGATCTTGGCGGCCAGCTCCATCAGCTCGCCCATGTTGTTGGGCGGCGTCAGGCCGAGCTCGTCGAAGACGCGCTTGTTGTAGCTGATCGAGTTGAGCTCGAAGCCCCACGGGATCGCCCACTGCTTGGCTCCCTCGCCGCCGAGCGCCGCACCCGGCACGCCGGACCAGGCAGTCGACGCTCGCAGGTTCGGCAGGACGTCGTCCCAGTTGTAGTTGGGATTGGTCATGGCCGGATCGCTGATGAACTCGTTCAGATCGACCAGCCAGCCGGCCGGGCCATACTGCCACGTCTGATAGGCGCCGGTCATGAAAGCGTCGTAGTTGCCGCCGCCGGACGACAGCTCGGCCGTCACCTTGTCGAAGTAGACGTCCTCGGGGAAGACGTCATAGGTGACCTCCATGCCGGTCATTTCCTTGAACGTCTCGAGATTGGCGATCATCGCGTCGGCATAGGGGTGCTTGTTCAAGAGCAGCTTGACCGTCGTGCCGCTGTGCTTTTGCCAATCGAAATCCTGGGCCAAGGCCCTGCTCTGCGCCTGGTTGAGGAAGTAGGTCGCGGCACCGGCGCCGATGCCGAGCTTGCCCGCGCGGCGCATGAAATCGCGGCGGCCGAGCTGCCGGCGGACAACCGCATTGGCGAGGTCTTTGATTCGCGTGGTCATCGTTTCTACCCTCCCTGGGTGTGTCGCACGGCTTGCCGACCGTGCTTCATGGACTGGTTGCGAGCCGCTCGACCGGCGGTCGGGCGGGAGCTGCAGACGGGCCCAGCTGACGCTGGACCAAACGGCGGGCGGTCGCTTCGTCGGTGATCAGACCGGTGAGCAGGCCACTCGCCAGAACGGCGCCGATCGCGCGTGCCTTGCCGCGGCCGCCGGCAATAGCGACAACCTCCTTGCCCCGCAAATCGTCGGGGGCGAGGCCGAGCGCGCGCCGGTTGACGTCGACCGCGACAGAGCGGCCGTCGGCGGCGAAAAAATGCCCGAGCACCTCGCCCACGGCACCTTCCGATGCCAGCGCGGCGAACTCGCCCGACGTGATCATGCCGCTGGCGAGCAGGTGGGCTTCGGCGCTCAGCTCGCCGATGCCCACGACGACCAAATCAGCCTGCCGCGCCAGCGCGAACACGTCCTTGACGCTGCGCTGGGCCGCCAGCACCACCTTGTCCTCGACGCTGTCGGCAAAGAACGGCACCGGCAGAAAGTAGCTGTCGCCGCCGACCTTTCCGGCCAGCCTGTGGATGACGTCGAACGGATTGGCCGCAGCGTTGCGGGTAAGGCTGCCCAAAAGCGAAACGAACTTGATGTCGGCCCGCGGCACGCGCGGCAGCCGGTCGACGACCGCCGCCAGGGTGCGGCCATGGCCGAAGCCGATGACCCGAACGCTCGGTCGCTCGAGCGCGCCGAGCAGAAACCGCGCGCCGCCGGCGGCCAGGGCCGAAAGCGGCAGGTCGGCCTCCCCGAGATCGGGCAGCACGCTGCAGAAATCGAGCCCGAAGGCCTGGGTGATCCGATCCTCGAGGGCCACGCAATCGGCAGCCGTGCCCTCGACGAACACGCGCACGAGCCCATGCCGATGGGCGAGCGCGATCAGCCGGTTGACCTTGACCCGCGACACGCCGAGCCGGCCGGCGATGTCCTCCTGCTTGTAGCCACCGATATAGGAAAGCCAAGCGGCGCGCGCGGCCAGCCCCATCTCGCTCGGCGAGCGGTCGGCGTCAGCGTGTGTGGCGTCCCTGATCATGAACTTTTTTGCATATACTGAACTTTCTTTCGATACTGTGCCCGGCATTGCGATGGCTTGTCAAGATCGGTGCGGCAGGCGAGACCGAAAAGCGAAGGGGAGAGCGGACAATGACGAAGCGGCTCTGGCTCGGTACCGGCTGGAAGATGAACAAGACGAGGGCCGAGGCTGGAGCCTATGTCGAGGCATTGCGGGCGGCACCGGATCTCGCCGACCTGCCCTTGCAGCTCTTCGTGCTGCCGCCGTTCACCGCGCTCGCCGAGGTCGCCCGGGGCCTGGCCGATACGCCCGTCCTGGTCGGCGCGCAGAACTGCCACTGGGCGTCCTCCGGTGCCTGGACCGGCGAGATCTCGGCGGGCCAGATCGCCGAGTGCGGCGCGGCCCTGGTCGAGCTCGGTCACAGCGAGCGCCGCACGCATTTCAACGAGACCGACACGGCCATCAATCGCAAGGTCAAGGCCGTGCTTGCCGCCGGTCTCCGCCCGCTGATCTGCATCGGCGAGACCGCCGAGGAGCGCGACCTGGACGCCGCCGCGGTCACCGTGGCCCGGCAGGCGCGCATGGCGCTTTCCGGCATCGACCCGGCAGCTCTCGATTCCGTCCTCCTGGCCTACGAGCCCGTCTGGGCGATCGGCGAAGGCGGCAGCCCGGCCTCGCCCGACGACGCCAACGCCATCCATGGCGCCGTCAAGAGCGCGATCATGGACCTCTTCGGCCGCTCCGTGCCCGTGCTCTACGGCGGCAGCGTCAACCCATCGAATGCCGAGGCCCTGGCCGCCATGCCCGACATCGACGGCCTCTTCGTCGGCCGCGCTGCCTGGCAGCCGGAGGGCTTGCTCAGCATGGCGAGGCAGGTGGCGCCCATCGCCACAGCGAAGTCTTGAGCCAGCGGCACCGGACCGATACGGCCCCGGAGCGGACCTGTCTTCGCTGCCTAGTCCAGACTCACCCAGCCCCGCCAGAAATCGACCGATTCCTTGAGCGCCGCCACGACGTGGCTGTCGGTGGGCTCGCGCTCGCGAAAGGTGAACTCGAAGACCAGTTCGTTGTCGGTCCCACCGCCCGCCTCGAGCGCCGCGATCAGCCTTGCCGGCTGCACCCGTCCCTTGGCGTTGTACTCGGCGGTGAACGGCCGATGCCCGCCCTTGTCCATGGAGCTCTGCTTGATGTGGACGACCGGGCTCACCCGCGCGAAAGCCTCGGCCCAGGCATAAGGGTCGGTGTCGGCCGGGTTGGTCGAGGTCACGTCGCCATGGTCGATGTCGACATTGATCAGGATCGGCAAGGGCGAGCCCTCGTTGAGCGCCTCGTGGTCGCGCCAGCAGGCCTCGATGGTCTCGCCGAACTCGCGGGTGACCGACATCGGCTCCCACATCAGACAGTCGAGCCCCCGCGCCTTGGCGTGGGCGGCGAGCGCGTGCCAATGGTCACGCGCCTCCTTGAAGCGATCGGCCCGGCGAACGGGGTCCTGGTCGTCCCGATAGGTCAGGATGCCGATCTGGCTGCCGGTGGCCTTGGCGCCGAGATCGGCCGTGATGTCGATCAGCCGCTCGAGCCAGGCGCGCCAATGCGCCCGCACGTCGGGGTCGGGATGGCAGAGGCTGTTGAGCCGCGTGTAGTTGCCGGTGAAGGTCGTGGTGACCCGCGCCCCGTGGCGCGCGCAGGCCGCGTTCCAGCGCTTGACGTGGTTGGCGATCACTGGCGCCGGCCAATCCGGGCTCAAGATCTCCGGCGTCAGCTGGATGCGCCTCAGGCCGATCTCCTCCACCACGATCGGCACCAGCGCCTCCGGCTCGACGATGCGATTGACGAAGGCGTTGGTGTTGACGCCCAGACTGAAGGTCATGATGCGGCTTCCCGGCTCGAGGTCCCTGGTGAACGGCACCGCTAGCCGATCCAGGGTGCAAGGTCGATCGCCTTGCCGCGAGCCGGAGCGACTGGCCCCTCGCCCGCGCCGGGCGGTCGGTCCGCCACCACCCGCCAGGACGACGGTGCCGGACAAGCCGGCGAGGGATGGCGAGGCACCAAGGCCCAGGATCGAACCACGACACCTGGCCTGGTGGCCGATGCATCGTTCAACCTTGTGGGCAGGAACCTGGAGGACAAAACCCGTCTCGCAGGTCAATTTGCGCGATCTTGCGCCAGCACACAGCGACCGAGACCGCCAGCCAGGGCGGCCAGACGAGTTTTCCGGCAGTCAGCGGCAGCGCGCCGCCATCGGACGGGCGATCGCCCGCGAGCCGTCGGCCTTCCTCTTCGACGAGCCTTTGCCCAAGCTGGATAAGGCTTGGCGCGTGAATATGCGTCTTGAGATATCCGTGATGCACGTCAAACTGATAACCACCATGATCCACGTGACCCACGATCAAGTCGAGGCGATGACCATGGCGGATAAGATCGTCGCCCCAAACGCTGGCCGAATCGAGCAGGCGGACAGCCCGGCGCAGCTCCATGCCAAGCCGGCCAATCGGTTCGTCGCAGGCTGCATCGGCAGCCCGAGGATGACCTTGATCGACGGCACCCTGGCCGCCAAGCCCGAGGCGGCTGCCATCGGCGTGCGGCCCGAGCATCTCCGCTCCGACACCTTGCTGCACGTCAATGCGGACGAGCGCGACCGGTTGACCGCCCACCCCCCCGGCGAGCTTGGCGCGCGCTCGGGCGAAGGCAGCGCCAGCGGCCTGGCTCGCGATGCGTGACGTCTATGGGCCGGTCGCCACGGAGGCTGCCTTCCGGCACGCCTTCACCACCCGTCTTCGCGCTTTTTGGACCGACGGCATGGCGACCGTGCTCGGTCGCTACCTGGCCACCTGACGCGATCATGCCGGGACCAGCGCTGGTCATCTTCGATTGCGACGGCGTGCTCGTGGACAGCGAGCCGATCTCGATGCGCGTCATGCTCGAGACGCTCGCGGCCGCCGGCCTCGAGCTCGATGCCGAGACCGCCTATGCCCGGTTCCTCGGGACCAGCATGAAGAGCATCTGCGCCAAGCTGGCCAGTGAGGACGGCGTCCGGCTGGACGAAGCGGCGCTCGATCGGCTGCGCCAGCGCCTGCATGCCGCGTTCCGCGCCGAGCTGCAGCCCGTTCCCGGTGTCGCCGAGACGCTGGACCGGCTGAAGCTGCCGTTCTGCGTCGCCTCCTCGAGCCAGCCCGAGCGGATCGCGCTCTGCCTCGAGGTCACCGGCCTCCGCCACCATTTCGACGGCAAGCTCTTCTCAGCCACCATGGTCGCGCGCGGCAAGCCGGCCCCCGACCTCTTTCTCCACGCCGCCAATTCCATGGGCTTTGCCCCGGACACCACCCTCGTCGTCGAGGACAGCCCGGCCGGCATCGCCGCCGCCAAGGCCGCCGGCATGCGCGTCATCGGCTTCGCCGGCGCCAGCCACGCCAAACGACCAGCGCATCGCGCGGCAATCATCGATGCCGGGCCCGATCGGCTGATCGACGACATGACGGAGCTTCTGGCGATCGTGGACGGCGCAAACGACTGAGGACTGCGGCCACGCGCCACCGCGAGCTTGCTCGGTACTGAAGCCGGCAGCCGGGCCATCGGCTCGGCACGCCCGGCGCTGACGAGGCTCGCGACGCGAAACCGGAACCCAAACCTCGAAGTCGTGCAAGAAAAGCGCTATAACCGTTTGGATGCACGACAAAACGCGGCTGATCATGGTGGCCGGCGCAGGCTCATCGGCAGCGGGATGTCGTCGCCTCCGGTCCTGGGGCGGCCGGTGGAATGCGGCAGGAGAGCTGGATGTCGAAGGCGCGGCTGCACCCTCTCGATGGCACGATCGGCGTCGGGCCCGTGCCCGACCGGCGACCACCGGCGTCGCCCTCCCCCAGCCGCCAGAAGGTCGTCCGGCGCGGTGCGCTCGCCAGCGTGCTGGCACCGCTGGCGAGCGTCGCGGCCGTGCTGGTGCTGGTGGCTGGCCTCGTGTCGATCGGCGGCAACTGGTGGGCCGCCTATCAGCGGGACACGGTCTACGGCAGGGCTGTCCAGCCGGACGACAGCATAGCCGCGATCGAGACCGGCGAGCCTCTGGTCGAGACGGTCACGCTGCTGGTGCGCGACGGCGATGGCGAGCTGCGCCGGCTGGTGGCGGAGCGAACCGATGCCGACCGCTTCGTCAACGACACGCTCCGCCGGCTCGATGCCGCGCGGGCGCGGATCAAGGGGCTCGCAGCAGCGGAAGTCGAAACGATCTTCACGCTCGTCTTCGCCGACGTCGACGAGGCCGTCGAGCGCTATGCCGACTGGTTCTTCGCCTGGAGCCGCTCCTACGTCGTCTTGAAGGAAGCCTTGGTCTCGACGATGACGCGGGTCGTCCAGCTCGGCAGCTTCGAAACCTTGCCGACCGCCGTCGAGCGTGACCTGCAGGACTATTTCAAGCGGCACTACAGCGAGCAGGTCCTCAGGCCCGAGCATCGCGATGCGCTGATCGCCCGGGCCTTCGAGCAAGCAGCCCGGCGCGCGCACGAGCGCTGGCGCGAGGTCGTGGCCCAGGAAGACCTCCGCCTGCAGCTCTTCCTGGCCCAGCATACCGAGCATCTGGAGCAGGCGGAGAGCGCCGCCCCGCTCACCCTGGTGGCGCTCGACTGGGACGCGCAGCGGTTCAAGTCGCCGGCCTACCTGACAGAGGACAAGGCATTCGCCGGCATCGTCCGGCTCGCCACGCTCGGCACCGGCGGCACGATCGGTGCCCTGGCGCTGCGCCCGGCCATGGAGCGTGCGACGACACGCCTCTTCGCCGGCCTCGGTCGACGCTACGCCGCGGCGTTCGGTGGCCGTCTCGCCATGGCGCGAACGGGTGCCGCCGTCGGCAGTGCGGTGCAGCCGGTGAGCGGCACGGCCTTGGGCGCCGTCGCCGGCGGGCTGCTGGCCCTCGCCGCCGACTACGCCATGAACGAGACCAGCGAGGTGCTCGACCGAGGCGCGTTCGTGGCGGCCAACCGCGAGGCGGTGGGCCTGACCATGACGCTCTGGCAGGACCGCCTCACGCGGGCTCTCGACACGGCCCTCGACCGCTGGTTCGACGACACCAGAGCCGCCGTCCTGCTGAGCGGCTGAGCCACAGCCGATGGAACCCTTCGTCTACGAAGCCTTGCCGATCCGGGTGCTCTTCGGCTGGGGCGAGATCGCGCGTGTCGCGGGCGAAGCCGAGCGCCTCGGCGGCGAGCGTGTCATCGTCCTCTGCACGCCGGGCCGCGGCGAGTCACTGGCGAACGATGTGGTGGCTCGCCTCGGCAGCCGCTCGGCCGGGGTCCACGCCGGGGCCGTCATGCACACGCCCATCGAGGCGACCGAAGCGGCGCTCGAGGTCGTGCGCGAGCGCCGGGCCGATGCGCTGCTCGCCGTCGGCGGCGGGTCGACCACCGGCCTCGGCAAGGCCATCGCGTTGCGCACCGGCCTGCCGCAACTCGTGGTGCCGACCACCTATGCCGGCTCCGAGATGACGGCGATCCTGGGCGAGACGCAAGACGGCGTGAAGACCACCCGGCGCAGCCCCGAGGTGTTGCCGGAGACCGTCATCTACGATCCGGCGCTGACCCTCGACCTGCCGCTTCCGATCACCGTGACCTCCGGCATGAACGCGCTGGCCCATGCCGTCGAGGCGCTCTACGCGCGGGAGCGAAACCCCGTCATCGGACTCATGGCCGAAGCAGGGATCGGCAGCCTCGCAGGCGCACTGCGAAAGCTGTCGGCGGTCCCCCGCGACCCCGAGGCACGCAGCGAGGCGCTCTACGGTGCCTGGCTCTGCGGCCTCTGCCTCGGCGGCGTCGGCATGGCCCTGCACCACAAGCTCTGCCATGTCCTGGGCGGCAGCTTCAACCTGCCCCATGCCGAGACCCACGCGATCCTGCTGCCGCATGTGGCCGCCTACAACGCACCAGCTGCCGGGGACGCAATGGCCCGCGTGGCACGGCAGCTGGGCAGCAACACCGCGGCAGGCGGGCTCCATGCCCTGGCGAGGCAGCTCGGCAGCCCGCTCGCCCTGCGCGACATCGGCATGCCGGAGAGCGGCCTCGAGCGCGCCCTTGAGGCGACGGTCGCGTCCGCCGCCTGGAACCCGCAACCGCTGACCCGGGACGGGCTGCGGGACCTGCTCGAGCGGGCCTGGCGGGGCGATGCCCCCCGTGACGGCTGAGCCCGGCTGATCGATGGGCGTTTGGCTCGATCCGTGACATCATCCAGGATGACCGTCCACGCCGATGGACCGAAAGAGGCCCGCCACGTCGCCAGGAGCAAGCGATGAGAAAGCTGCAAGCACAGGGCGTGCACCACATCACTCTGGTGGGTGCCGACCGTCAGACCTCGATCGACTTCTGGGAGGGCGTGCTCGGGATGCCGTTCGTGTTCGAGCAACCGAACCTCGACAGCGCGGCCGAAAGCCACCTCTACTTCGATCCGGGCGACGGTCGGCTCGTCACGATCTTCACCAACGAGGACCGCAAGCCCGAGCCGCGGCGAACGCCGACCGACATCGGCTGCGTGCACCACGTGGCCTTCGCCGTCTCCCAGGTCACCTTTCGGCAGGCCGTGGAGCGGCTGGACGAGCGGCAGATCGCCCATAGCGGGATCAAGGATCGTGGCTTCATGGACTCGATCTACTTCGAGGACCCGCTCGGCCTGCTGATCGAGCTCGCAGCCTATCGCTTCGTCCCGCCGGCCGGGCACACCCACGCCGACGTGCTGAAGGAAGCACACCAGATCAGGGTCGAGCGCGGCGACTACAACATCGCGGAGATCCACCTGGCCGACGCGATCGAGGCGCTCGTCAAGCGCGCGCCGACGAGCCTTTCCGACGATCGCTCGCCCCGCAACCCGTACTGAGCCACCGCCCGCCACCCGCCCTCGGACAGGTTGAAGCTGCCGCGCTCCGGGTGCGAGACGCAGCCGCTTGGCCCGCCGGCGCTGCGGTAGCGCAGTTCCCCGTCGATCTGTCGCAAAATGGCAAGTGGCCTGCTCAAGCCCCCGCTACCAGAACTTGTTAGCGGTCGGCAGTCTGGGCAAGCCGCTGCCGGCTTTTTGGCAGCGGCCTTCTGGTCGTCTGGTATTCTGTTCCAATTGGGAGTTCGCTGATGGCATTGCACGCGAAGACGGACATCGAGGACGCGGCGCTGGACGACATCTACGGGTCGGCGGATCTCGGGCAGGTGATGCCGAAGTACAAGATGCCGGAGCATGAGCATGATCCGCGGCATGCTTTCGCGGTGGTGCGCGACGAGCTGATGCTGGACGGCAACTCGCGGCAGAACCTCGCGACCTTCTGCTCGACGTGGCTGGAGCCCGAGGTGCACGAGCTCATGGAGCTCAGCCTCGACAAGAACATGATCGACAAGGACGAGTACCCGCAATCCGCCGAGATCGAGGCGCGCTGCGTGCATATCCTGGCCGATCTCTGGAACGCGCCGGACGCCATGAACACCATGGGCTGCTCGACCACGGGCTCGAGCGAGGCGGCGATGCTCGGCGGCATGGCGATGAAGTGGCGCTGGCGGGAGAAGATGCGCAAGGCCGGCAAGCCCACCGACAAGCCCAACATGATCACCGGCCCGGTGCAGATCTGCTGGCACAAGTTCGCCCGCTACTGGGACGTCGAGCTGCGCGAGATCCCGATGGAGCATGGCCGGCTGGTGATGACGCCGGAGGAGGTGCTCAAGCGCTGCGACGAGAACACGATCGGCGTCGTGCCGACCCTGGGCGTCACCTTCAACTGCGTCTACGAGCCGGTGAAGGCCGTCGCCGACGCGCTCGACAAGCTCGAGAAGGACACCGGCCTCGACATCCCGATGCATGTCGACGGCGCCAGCGGCGGCTTCCTCGCACCCTTCTGCGCCCCTGAGCTGGTCTGGGATTTCCGCATCCCGCGGGTCAAGTCGATCAACACCTCGGGCCACAAGTTCGGCCTCGCACCACTCGGCGTCGGCTGGGTGATCTGGCGCGAGGCCAGCGATCTGCCCGAGGACCTGATCTTCAACGTGAACTATCTGGGCGGCAACATGCCGACCTTCGCCCTGAACTTCTCACGCCCGGGCGGGCAAATCATCGCCCAGTATTACAACTTCCTGCGCCTCGGCAAGGCAGGCTACCGCAAGGTGCACAGCGCCTGCTACGCGACGGCGCAGTACATCGCGGGCGAGATCGCCAAGCTGGGCCCGTTCGAGATCATGTTTGGTGGGGATCCGAAAGAGGGAATCCCGGCCCTGGCCTGGAAGATCAAGGACGGCTTCGATACCCACGGCTACACGCTCTACGACCTCGCCGACCGACTGCGCAGCCGCGGCTGGCAGGTGCCCGCCTACGCGCTGCCGGCGAATTGCCAGGATCTCGTCATCCAGCGGATCCTGGTGCGGCACGGCGTCAGCAAGGATCTGGGCGCGCTGCTGATCGAGGACATGCAGCGCTGCCTCGATTACTTCAAGGCGCATCCGATCACCAGCCCGCTCAACGCTGAAGAGGGCACTGGCTACCATCACTAGGCGCGGGCGGCGCCGCCGCATCGCCCACAGGTCTCGGCCGCGCTCCGCCGATCGCCGGGGCGCGGCCTTGCCCAGTGACATTCCGAGAGGTCGGACCGCTATGCAGAGCTTTCTCGATTGGCCGTGCCGGTTCATCGGAATGGCCTTCCTCGCCTTCACCTTGCTGGCCGCGGGCCAGGCACTGGCGCAGGCAACGACGAACAGCACAGATGCGGCGGACGCTGCGTCTGGAGTCGCGGCTGAAGCAGCAGCGGTGGTCGAGGCGGCGGAAGGTGTCGTCGGCAACGTCTTCGAGTTCTTCGAGCCGGTGGCGGAGACCGGGCTGCACGGCTTCTTTGCTCTCTTGGGCAATCAGCCGATCGTCTTCCTGCTGCTGGCGCTGGCGATCGGCTATCCGCTCGGCAAGGTCGCCGTCGGCCCGATCTCGCTCGGGCCCACCGCCGGCACCCTCGTCACCGGCGTGATCTTGGCGATGATCGCGCAGATCGCCTTCGACATCACCTACCAGATCCCGGGCATCCTCTCGTCGATGTTCCTGCTGCTGTTCATGTACGCCCTGGGCCTGAAGGTCGGGCCGCAGTTCTTCTCCGGGCTCAAGTCGGGTGGTGTGGCGTTCATCGTGATCGGCCTCATCGTCTGGTCGCTGAATTGGATCATCTGCTTCTTCGGCGGCAAGCTCGCCGGCCTGGAGCCCGGCTACATCGCCGGCCTGATTTCCGGCAGCTACACGATCACGGCCGTCATGGGCGTGGCGCAAGGTGCCATCCAGTCCGGCGCCTTCACGCCGCCCGAGGGGATCTCGGTCGAGCAGGTCGGCGCCAACATGGCGGCCGGCTATGCGATCAGCTACATCCTGTCGAGCATCGGCATCATCCTGTTGATCCGCTATTTGCCGCAAATCTTCGGGCGCGATCCGGTCGCCGATGCCAAGGAGGCCGAAGAGGCGTTCAGCGGCGGTGCCAAGCATGCGGTGCCCGGCGCGCCGGGCTCGCTGACCCTCGGCTTCTCCCCCTATGATCTGCGCGCCTACCGGGTCGAGCACCCGACGATCGTCGGCAAGACCGTCGCCCAGCTCTTCCAGGAGCATCCACGATCACCGATCCTGCGCGTCGTCCGTGACGGCACGGTGATCAGCCCCGCCGACAACCCGACCATTCAAAAGGGCGATGTCATCGCGGTTCGCGCGGATGTCAACGCGCTGATCATGAAGGCCGGCGAGGTGGTCGGCCCCGAGGTCGACGATCCCGCCGCGCGTGAGGTGGCGATCCAGGCAGCGGACATCCGGGTCGGCTCGCACAAGGTCGCGGGAAAGACCCTCAAGGAGCTCGGTGACAGCATCGGCTTCGGCGTGCAGCTCACCGCGGTCTTCCGTGGCGGGCAGGAGATCCCGGTCGGGCCCGAGACCGACGTCCGCTTCGGCGACGTCCTCCGCCTGACCGGCCCCGTGGCAGCCATCGAGCACGTCGGCAAGGCGTTGGGCGGCAAGCCCATCCTCGATTCGATCACCACCGAGGTGATGTACCTGGCGATCGCCATGGCCGTCGGTTATCTCGCCGGCATCGCCACGTTCACCCTGGGCGGCATCCCTTTCGCGCTCGGCACCTCGGCCGGCTGCCTCTTGATGGGCATCTTCGTCAGCTACTTCCGCAGCGTGAACCCGGAGTTCGGTGGACCCGTCAACGAGGGGGCGCGGACCTTCCTGCAGGATATCGGCCTCAACATGTTCGTCGCGGTGCTCGCCGCCAATGTCGGGCCGAAGGTGGCAACGGCCCTCGGTGGCGGCACCGTGATCTGGCTGGCGCTGATCGGCACGACGGCCGCGTTGTTGCCCGTCGTCGTCGCCTACATCGTCGGTGCGAAGGTGTTCGGGCTCAACTCGGTCATCAATGACGGTGCCTGCACCGGGGCACGCAACTCGACCCCCGGCCTGAACGCCATCTGCGATCAGTCGAAGAGCTCGGTCGCCGCGGTGCCCTATCCCGTGACCTATGCCCTGACCACGGTCCTGGCGCTCATCGGCGGCTATTTCGCGATGATCCTCTCCTGACCGAGCGCCATCCGGTGACCGGCGCGACGCCGACGGCAACGCGCCGGTCATCATGGCCGTCGAAGGAAGTCTAGATGGCGCTGCTGCGGAGCGAGGTGCGGGTTGCCGTCAACGTCATGCGGGCGCGCCTGACGGTGGTGGGCTTCAATCTCGCCGTGATCACCTACCAGCTCAACGCGGCGCCGCGCCTGCCGGGCGCCGTGCCGCTGCCGGAGCTCGGCACGGCCGTCCACCTCTCGACCGACACCACGCTGCTCCTCGGGCTGGCCCTCTCGATGATCGCGCTGATCAGCTTCATCCTCTCCAGCGCCTTGGACCAGCAGGGCAGCTGCGATCACTGGGCGCTGCTCGCCGGCGACATCTTCATGTATCTCGGCCTCGCGCAGAGCGTGTCCGGCTTCTTTCAGCCCTACATGGCCGTGCTCGACACGATCGGCCCGGCCGTGTCCGGCGCCACGACGAGCCTGGCTGCCGTCCACGCGGCATTGCTCGGCGGCGGCGGCGCGGCCTGGCTGGCGGCGACCTATGTCGGCCCGGTCGTCTCGCTGCTGCGCTCGCCCTTCGGCCACATGCCGACCCTGGCTCTCGCCCTCCTCTATCTGATCTTGCTCGTGGCGCTGGCGCATGTCAGCGCCGAGACGCTACGCTTCGAGGCCGCCCATGCCGGCGGCGACGGCAGCGGCTTCTCGATCCCGGGCGAGCTCGTCCAGCCGCTCCGCTGGTGAGCCGCACCGGCACGAAGAAGCCGACAGGAACAAGGAGACGCCATGTGTGAGCTCTTCGGCCTTTCCAGCGCAGAGCCGTTCCGCGTCCGCTACTCCCTGCACGCCTTCGCCGAGCATGGCGGCCTCCTGCACCCCAACAAGTCCGGCTGGGGCATCGCCTATCACCAAGGCAAGGACGCCCTTCTGATCAAGGAACCCGAACCGGCCAGCGACAGCCCGTTCG
>CAVOZQ010000035.1:0-3838 GCA_963700945.1 uncultured Alphaproteobacteria bacterium | reverse complement strand
TCTGAGGCGTCGGGCGCGCGGCACGGGCTGATGCGGGTCCAGGCCTTCACCCAGGACGACGCGCACATCTTTTGCCGCGACGACCAGCTGGAGAACGAGGTCGTGGCGATGTGCGACCTGATCCGGCAGGTCTACACCGACCTCGGCATGGCCGACGACATCACCGTCCATTTCGCCACCCGGCCGGAGCAGCGGATCGGTGCCGAGGAGGACTGGGACCGGGCCGAGGCGGCACTGCGGAAGGTGCTCGACCGGATCGACATGAAGTGGGTGCTGAACGAGGGCGACGGCGCCTTCTACGCGCCCAAGCTCGACTTCAAGCTGAAGGACGCGATCGGCCGCGAGTGGCAGTGCGGCACGGTGCAGGTCGACATGAACATGCCCAACCGGCTCGAACTCGCTTATATCGGCGAGGACGGGGTCAAGCACACGCCGCACATGGTGCACCGGGCGATCCTCGGCTCGGTCGAGCGCTTCATCGGCGTGCTGATCGAGCACTATGCCGGGCGGCTGCCGCTCTGGCTGGCGCCGGTCCAGGTGGTGGTGGCGACGGTCACCAACGAGGCCGATGCCTATGCCGGCGAGGTCCGGGCACGCGCTCGCCGCGGCCGGGCTGCGGGTCGAGCTCGACGCGCGCAGCGACAAGATCTCGTACAAGGTGCGCGAGCATTCGCTCGCCAAGGTGCCGCTGATCATGGCGGTGGGCGGACGCGAGGCGGCCAGCCGCGAGGTGAGTCTGCGGCGGCTCGGCAGCCAGGCCCAGGAATCGCTTTCGCTTGACGCCGCGATCGCCGTGTGTCGAGCGGGAATCGTTGCCTCCCGATCGGCGTGGCTGAGACAGTTTCGGCTGGCGGCGGTGTCGGCTCCGGCAATTTGGGCCTCGAATGGTGGACAGCCGTTCGAGCGATTGGCGTAACGACACCATTTGGTGTACAAACGGTTCAGGTGAAATAATGGAGGTCGATCACGGCTGATGGCAGCACAACCAAAAGGCGACGAACACCGTATCAACGACCGAATCGAGGCCCGCGAGGTCCGGCTGGTCGACCAGGACGGTGAAATGATGGGAGTGGTGCCACTGACGCGACGCTCTCAATCGCGCCGATGAAGTGGGCCTCGATCTCGTCGAGATCTCGCCCAACGCCACGCCGCCGGTCTGCAAGATCCTCGACTACGGCAAGTTCAAGTACGAGGCGCAGAAGAAGGCCAACGCGGCCCGCAAGAAGCAGAAGGTCATCGAGGTCAAAGAGATCAAGATGCGCCCGATCGATCGACGACAACGACTACAACATCAAGATGCGCAAGGTGCGCGACTTCCTCGACGAGGGCGACAAGGTCAAGGTGACCATGCGGTTTCGCGGGCGCGAGATGGCGCACCAGCATCTGGCGATGAACATCCTCGAGAAGGTGCGCGAAGAGATGGCCGACCTCGCCAAGGTCGAGCAGTTTCCGAAGCTCGAGGGGCGGCAGATGATCATGGTGATGGCCCCGATCAAGTGACGGCTGCGCTGCGCTGGCGGCGATCTGCCCCCGACACCCGCTCTTCCCCGACAGGGGCTTTCGCGTGACGGCGGTCCTCGCGTGACGGCGCCTTTCGGCCATCGGCTGTCCCGGCTGCGCGACGAGCTGCGCCGCCAGGGCGTCGACGGCTTCATCCTGCAGCGCACCGACCAGCATCGGCAGCGAGTACCTGCCGGCGGCGAAGCAGCGGCTTGCCTGGCTCACCGGCTTCACCGGCTCGGCCGGCCAGGCGGTCGTCCTCGCCGATGCAGCCGCCGTCTTCACCGACGGCCGCTACACCGTGCAGATCGGGCAGCGAGGTCGACGCCAGCCTGTTCGAGCGCTGCAACATCACCGACATGCCGCCGACGCGCTGGCTGGAGGAGCGGCTCGCAGCCGGGCATGCGGCTCGGCTATGATCCCAGGCTGCACCCGCAAGGCCGAGCGCGAGCGGCTGAGCAGCGGCTCTGCCAGGACCGCGACGCCGAGCTCGTGGCGCTCGACCGCCAACCCGGTCGATCGGGTCTGGACCGACCGGCCGCCGCCGCCGCTCGCCAGCCGGTCGCCGCGCCACGACGAGCGCTATGCCGGCGAGGCCAGCGCCGCCAAGCGCGCAGCGCATGGGCGAGGCGGTCGGCCAGGCAGGCGCCGACTGGCTCGCTGGTCACCGCCGCCGACAGCATCGCCTGGCTCTTGAACGTGCGCGGCGGCGACGTGCCCTTCAATCCGCTCTGCCTCAGCCATCCTGCTGCTCGGCGGCCGACGGCCGGTCGAGCTGGTTCGTCGATCCGGCCAAGCTCGGCACGACGCCGCCGGCTCGACAATGCCGTCGCGATCCAGGCCTACGAGGCCGACTCGACGAGGCCCTGGCGCGGCCTCGGGCGGGACCGGGCCCGGGTGCTGGTCGATCCGGCGCTGAATGCGGTCGGCTTCGCCGAGCTGACTCCGCGCAGCGCCGGCGCCCGGGTGATCGAGGGCACACGACCCGATCCCGGCTCGCCAAGGCGTGCAAGAACCCGGTCGAGATCGAAGGCGGCCTCGACGCCCAGCGCCGCGACGGGGCGGCGATGGTGCCGCTTTCTCGCCTGGCTGGACGGGCTGCCGCTCGACGGCCCGGTCGACGAGCTGGCGGCCGCGGCCCGGCTCGCACGCCGAGCGCGCCGGCGACCCGCTGTTTCGCGGGCCGAGCTTCGAGACCATCTCGGCGCACGGGCCCAACGCCGCCCTGCCCCACTACCGGGTCAGCGCAGGCGAGCAATCGGCCGCTCACGCCCGGCACGCTCTATCTGGTCGATTCCGGCGGCCAGTACCTGGACGGCACCACCGACATCACCCGCACCGTGGCGCTCGGCCAAGCCGTCGACCGAGATGCAGAGCCGCTTCACCCTCGTGCTCAAGGGCCACATCGCGCTCTGCCGAGGCAGTGTTCCCGACCGGCACCAGCGGCGCCCAGCTCGATCTCCTGGCGCGGCAGTCCCTCTGGCGCCGCGGCCTCGACTACGACCACGGCACCGGGCACGGCATCGGCAGCTATCTCTGCGTCCACGAGGGGCCGCAGCGGATCGCCAAGCGCGGCGGCGACGTGGCGCTCGAGCCCGGCATGATCGTCTCGAACGAGCCCGGCTACTACCAGCCGGGCGAGTACGGCATCCGCACCGAGAACCTGATCCTGGTCGAACGGGCGCGGCGTCGCCCGAGGGCGGCGACCGCGAGCTCTTGTGCTTTCGCACCCTGACCCTGGCGCCGATCGACCGCCGGCTGATCGACCTGCACCAACTGAGCGAGCCGGAGCGGCGTTGGCTCGATTCCTACCATGAGCGGGTCAGGAACGAGCTCTGGCCGCAGCTCGACGACGCCAGCCGCGCCTGGCTCCAGCAGGCCACGGCGCCGCTCTGACCTGACCGTCAGGGGTCCCCGGCCGGGGGGCGCTCGGCGCGTGGCCTTCAGGGTCGGGGTGACCCGAGCTGCGCTACCGGCTCAATAGTCCTCCTCGTCGTCGCGCCAGCGGACGATGGCCGCGGCCACCAGGGCGAAGAGCACGTGGCCGACCAGCGCCACCCAGGTGATGCCGGTGAAGCCGAGGAATGGCGGGTTGCCGGCGACCAGGTGCGCCATGATGTAGAGCGCGAACACCCAGAGCAGGACGCCGTAGAGCCCGGCCGAGACCCACAAAGGCAGTCCCAGCGCGAAGCGGTCGGCCAACGGGCGGCCGATGAGCATCCAGCCCAGCGGATAGGCGACCAGCCCGGCGAAATAGTGCAGGAACTCGGCGCCCGGTCGCCATGGCTGGCCGAACAGCGTTTCGATCACGTTGTTGGCGAGCGGCACCGGCGCCAGA
>CAVOZQ010000034.1:0-63466 GCA_963700945.1 uncultured Alphaproteobacteria bacterium | reverse complement strand
ATCCGTGCCGGGGCCGAGGCCCGTTCCAGCATGCGTCTTGCCGGTCGACCCGCCCAGATCGAAGCCCCCTCGATCGACGGCGTCGGGTTCCGGTGGACTGTCCGCGGCGTTGTCCTCGGGCTTGCCCTGATCGTGCTTGCTTTTGGGACCGGTCTGCGGGGCCGGTGTCTTCGGTTGTTTCTCGGCCATGAACTGGTTCCTCCTGGGCTCGTTGATTGGAGTATCTGGCGGCAGGCGATCTGCTACCGGGCGCCGGTCCGGATGGTGTCGGCGCCCTTCACATGATTGATCTTGCCGAGGGTCGTCTCGAGAGCGCGATGCAACTTTTTGGCGGCGCCCGAATAGGCGCCTTCGAGCGTGCCGGCCCGGTCGCTGGCTGTTTCAGGCTGACGGCCCTCAAGGCGTGCCTCGATGAGGCAACGCTTGTCGGCAGCGCCGGATTTGTCCCCGTCCTCATCGCTGAGGTGCACTTCGATCCGGGTGATATGCTGGCTAAAGCGGTCGAGACGGGTGTGGAGCTCGGCCGAGATCCGGGCGGACAGGCCTTCCCCGCCGGCCACGTTCTCGTCGTTGTTGATCTGAATGTGCATGGCCAAGTCCCTTTCTCGGAGCGCCGCCCGGCGTGGCGATGCCGAAGCCGGGGAGGCCTGACCCGGGCCCGTATGAATGGCCATCGACCGGTCCGCGGATCATTGAAGTGTAGCCCGGCTCGGACCTGGACACACTGATGTCGATCAATGCCGAACTGGGATGCTCAAAACGGCTTCGAAAAGTTCCCGTCTGTCGGCAGTCGCGGCGGGCGTCGGGTTACGCAGTGGTCGGGGGTAATGCCCCGCCAGGGGTGGTTTCTGAGCGGGTTGCTCACCCGGGGCGATAGTGGACGCGCCCGCGCGCGATTCGGGCGCGATAGTCTCAGAATCTTGAGGCTTCCAAGAAGGCAGGTCAATTCTCGGCGTCCTTTTACACAATTTTGCCAAATTACATGACAGTCGATTCCAAGAAACGGCACAAATTGGCCAAGAAAATGAAATTGTTTGTTTTATTGATCAAATAAATATTAAAATAACAGTTGACTTGAGACTATATTTCTGTTGTATTTGAGGTCAGGAAGGAATCATCATGGCAGATGACAAGAAAAAATCGCTCCAGCAACGTTGGAACGATTTGCAACCGTCCAAGACGATGCTTGTCTGGTCCTGCGTCGGCTCGGTGGCCGTGGCGCTCGTGGTCGGCTTCACCTGGGGCGGCTGGGTCACCGGCGGCACGGCTCGGGACATGGCCGGCGACGCCGGCAGCACCTCGCGCTACGAGCTCGCCTCGGTGATCTGCGTCGAGCGGTTCCTGGAGGCGCCCGATGCCGAAGCGCAGCTGGCCGAGCTGAAGGCGCATCGACAGCTCCTATCGCCAGCGGCAGTTCATCGAGGCCGGCGGCTGGGCGACCATGCCGAGCAAGGACAAGGCCGCCCGGCAGACCGCCGACCTGTGCGCCAAGGTCCTGGTCGCGCTTGACCCGAGCGAGCTGTCGACCCCCGATGTCGAGGCAGCCGCGGCCGAGCCCGCCGTGGCCATTCAGTAACGCCGACCGTTCGCGGGCTCGGCACTGCTGCTACCGGGTAGAGCTTCAAGACGACGCCTCATGGCCACTTCAAGGTCATGAGGCGTTCTCGTGTGCCACTGGCCGCATCGCTGACTTACAGGCGTGGCCGTACCGGCCAGAGCCAGATGCCGACGAGAGTGACGATCGGCAGCACCGCGTTCTGGATCAGCAGCGCCAGAACGTCGGCGATAAGGCTGGTCGTGTAACCTGACGTCTGGACTTTGGCCGCTGTGATTGGGCGGCGTGACGCCCATCGACGCGTGGCGCCGACGGGCAAATCAGTCATCAAGGTGTTCCACCGACCAAGAAGGAACATTAGATGGCCACCGTGAAGGATACGACGATTACCGGGCTCTTGGAACAGCTCGTGGCCGACGGCCCGGACAGCATGGCCGAGATCTTCACCAGCCTTTTCAACCTTGCCATGCGGCTCGAGCGAGAGCGGTTCTTGTCCGCCGGGCACTACGAACGGGCGGCCGAGAGGCGTGGTTACGCCAACGGTACCAAACCCAAGCTGATCGACACGCTCGCCGGCACGCTCAGCCTGGATGTGCCCAAGACTGTGGGGGCCGAGGAACCATTCTACCCACAGGCGCTTCTTGGAACGTGGCCGACGTTCGTGCCGCGCCGTCATGCTGGCGGTCGCCGAGATGTACGTGAGGCGTCTCGACCCGCGATGCCGAGCGGGTCATGGCTGAATTCGGCTTGAAGAGCCTGTCATCGACCCAGGTCAGCCGCGCCGCCAAGATGCTCGACGACGAGCTCGATGCTTGGCGAAGCCGGCCGCTCGGCGACAGTCCGCCATCTGTTCCTGGACGCGCGCTACGAAAAGCACGCGCACGCTGGTGTCGTCCGTGACGCTGCCGTGCTGCAGCATCGGGGTCGACCCCGATGGCCGCCGCCGTGTCCTCGGCGTCTCGTCAGACCCTTCCGAAGCTGAAGTGCACTGGCGAGCCTTTCTCGACAGTCTGATCGCGCGCGGCTTGCGCGGCGGCCGTCTCGATCACCTGCGACGATCATGCCGGCCTGGGGCCGCCCGCAAGGCCGTCCTGCCCGGTGGCGCGTCTGGCAACGCTGCCAGTTCCATCTGGCGCAGAACGCCATCCATCACGCACCTAATGTCGCAATCCGCAAGTGCATCGGCGCCAATTGCGCAAGATCTGGAACGCCAAACCGCGCCGCCGCCGAGGAAGAACTGAGATGCCTCGTCGAAGCCCATCGCGACAACGCCGAGCGCTTGGCCGACTGGCTCGAGCACGCCATACCCGAAGGCCTCGCTGTCTTCACCCTGCCAGAGCATCACCGCAACTCCAGCTCCTGGGTGCGCCGCTCGCGCCACCCCTCGCCGGTGCGCTCGTCCATCGGCAGCAGGTCCTGGGCGTCGATTGTCGCCACCGGATCGCGAGCGCGGAGGCGGAAGACCAGGCGATCGTCACTCTCGACCGTATCGAAGAAGAACGCCTGCGCCAGCGGTTCGAGCGCTGACCGGACGGTCGCCTGGCGACCCAGCAGGTAGCCGGGCACGAGTTCCGTGATCTCACCGGTGTCCAGATCGCTCTCGTCCAGACCGGCACGCCGACGAGAGGTCCGTGACGATGGTCGCCAGGCTCTCGGCCTCGCCGCCGCCACGGCCGAGGAATAGCCGCGCCCAGCCATACGTGCCGCCGACGAGCAGCGTGTCGCTCACCGCATCATAGACCTGCGGCCCCGCCTCGCGCACCTCGCTCGCCCAAAGCTCGTCGCGGACGACGATGCCGGTGGCGGTGTCGAGCTGCACCACCCGGTCGCCGCGCATCAGCGTCCAAATCTGACCGGTCAGCCGGCTCTGGCTGAAGGACGGACCGTCATAGACGATCTGCAAGGGAACGGCGGTCTTCCAGACCATGCCGTCGCCGGACCGCCACTTCAGCGTGTAGACGGTGCCGGCGACGCCTCCATCGGAGAGCGTCACCTGGAAGACGACACTGTCATCGCTGGCATCGTAGGTGAGCCCACCGGCCGCCTGGTAGAAGCCCGCCGCACCCGCCTCGATCTCGCCAAGCGCGAAGGCGGCGACCTTGCCAGCTCGACACCGAGCGTCGCCCCGGTGAGCGGATCGAGCCCGGCGGTGGCGGTGACGCGGAGCCGATAGAGGGCGAGGCTAGTGTGGCTCGTGGCGGTGCCGCTGCCGCTGCCGAGGAGCCAGCCCTCGCCGACACCCCGCACCCGCGCTTCGTCGAGGCGCTCGCCGGCGCCCCAGACATGGCTCATGTCAGAGGCACGCAGCAGGCCAACATCGTTGAAGGTCGAGCCGGTGGGCAGGAAGTCGACCCGGCCGTCCGAGCCGTACGCACTGACCATGCCGAGCCAGCCGAGCAACACCGAGCTGGTCGTGGTGTTGCTCAGCCACGAAGTCGCCTCGCCAAAGCGGCCCACCTCCTTCAGCGCGTCCGGCTCGACGCGGACGATGGGACCCTCACCGCGCATCTGGATAGCGCATCATGGCGTCCTGCCCCGGCACCGTAGGGCTCGCCACGGAAGTTGAGCACATTGGCGAAGCGGTCGATGCAGGTAGCGAGACGCTTGTCGCAGCCCCATCGCCGACCCCGAGGCTCTGGGCAAACGCCTGGTAGTCGGTCCAGTCCTTGAAGCGGAACCCATAAGCCCGGCCCCTGCGCGCCCGAAAGAAGGCGATCAGCTCCGCCACCTGCTCGCGCTTCTTGAGCCCGTGCGCGACGTTCCAGCGGCCGCGGGCCATCGCCCAGTTGGCGTTGCGCCGCTCGTGGCCCGACACCGTCGTCACGACGGTCGTCGAATAGCCGGGCCCGCCCGACGCCCCATAGGAGATGTCGGGCGGGAACTGCACCTCGTGAAAGCCGCTCATGCCTGCCTGCTCTTGTCAGCACCGTCTGCGCGCGGTAGCGATCGATCATGGAACAAAATGGGAACATACCGCCGCGCTATGCGATCAGGCTCGCCGATCTCAGGCACTGGCATGTGATCACGGTGAATTGCCCGACCTGCGGCCACAAAGGCCGCGTCTATCCCACCGCCCTGAGCCATGGCCGGCCAGACCACACCCGGCTCATGGACCTCGAGCGCAAGCTCCGCTGCACGTCATGCGGCAATCGCCAGGACAACCGGATCCTTGTGAGCATGGCGTCGCGTGAGTAGCTGTCATGCGCAACTCGACCGCGGTCATCGCCCGAGCCTGCAGCCGTCCATCTGCAACCTCTACTCACTGACCCGCTCGCAGGACGAGATCCGCGGGCTCGCCAATGCGATGCGCGATCTGACCGGCAACCTGCCGCCGCTACCTGGGATCTATCCCGACACCATGGCGCCCGTGGTGCGCACAGCCGAGGACGGTGTGCGCGAGCTCGCCATGCTGCGCTGGGGGTTTCCGCCGCCGCCCAAGGGCTCGCGGCCGGTCACCAATGTCCGCAACCTCAAGAGCAGCTTCTGGCGGCCGTGGCTGAAGCCCGAGCAGCGCTGCCTCGTTCCCGTTACGAGCTTCTGCGAATGGACCGACAGCCGACCCAAGGTCACCCATTGGTTTGCGCTCAATCCGAGAGCGCCCGCTCTTCTGGTTCGCCGGCATCTGGCGGCCCTGGACCGGCGAGCGCAAGGGCGAGGAAGGCGAGCACCATCTCTTCGCCTTTCTCACCACCGCTGCCAACGACACGGTTCGGCCGATCCATGCCAAGGCGATGCCGGTGATCCTGGCCTCCGAGGAGGACTGTGAGACCTGGTTCACCGGCAGCGCCGAGGACGTGCTCGCCGTGCAGAAGCCGGCACCGGACGACCTCCTGCGGATTGTGGCCACTGGGTCGATGAGCGATCCGATGGCGGCCTGAGCATGGGTCCAACCTGCCTCAAGATTCCGCCGTGTCCGCTCGATCGCCCGGGCAACACCGGCGGCGATCTGGCCCAGGCTCTGCCGGAAGTCGCTCAAATTCACCTTGCTGATGAGCCAGAGGTCTCCACTGGCGATCTCAAGGCCAGGAACCACGAGCATGGCGCCAACCTGTTCCTCATCAACCCGGGCAAAGCAATGCAGAACGGTTTGATCGACAGCTTAAACGCCGGAGGCCTCGAGGCGGCGCGTCGCTTCGGGAGGACCGTCGTCGCCATAGGCATTCGCGGACGCTCGGGCGTTCAAGCGAGCGCAGCATTCAGCACCGGCTGCAGAGCTGTCTCAAGGCTCGCCGGCGGAGCCGGTTGCCGCTCTGTCGACGGCGCTGTCATTCTAACCGGGCAGCTTCCGCTCATGAGCGGCCCCAAGGTTCGGGGGTCGACCAGCGGGGCAAGCACGGGGCGGCGACCTCGGTAGCAGAGACGGCGCAAGCGAGTGCACTGCTCGGGATTGCCGCGGCGACCTTTGCCTGCTAGCGAAGCCCGCCAGTGAGCCTCCATTTATCCTAGTTGAGCGACGGCTTGTCCCTTCTGGCCACACGGACGCCTGCGAGTGATCGCGCCCTGAAGCCGTGCGCAGGCCCGTCGGCACAGCTTACGCATGCTGGGGCGAAGCTTGCCTTAAAGCTCGCTCTCACGGTCGGTGCTATTGTCTTGCTGTTGTCGAGCATCCCGCTCGGTGCCATTTTAGAGGCGCTCTCGGGTGCTGCGCCCGGCATGATCGTAGCCGGGATGGCGCTGCAAGGGGCGATGCGGCTGGCAGCAGCGGGACGGCTCAAGCTGCTCACGGACGTCCAGTCGCTCGGCCTGTCCACGGCCCGCCTGCTCGCCATCACGCTCGCCGCCAATTTCTACGCTTTGCTGCTGCCGGGGACAGCGGCCGGCGGCGTTGCCTCCTGGATCAAGTATGTCCGCCACGGTGCCTCCAAGGGTGCCGCACTGCTCGTCATCGGGATCAATCGCAGCATTGCGCTTGCCGTCATGACCGCCTTCGGACTAATCGCCGTCGTCGTCGACGGCTTGGTCGGCGGGCTCGTCGCGGCTGCCATCGTCGGGCTCGCGCTCGGCATCGTAGCCCTTGCCTGCTGGGGCAGTCTTCGTCCGTCCCGACCGTTCGGCCGCATTCCTGCGCGGCGCCGCGCACCTGGCGGCGTTCTGGCGTCCCCGACTGGAGGTTCGACTGGCGGGGCTGGCCGGTAGGCTGACGCAGTTCGGCACCATGTCGCCGCGAGGCGTAGCGCTTGTCCTGCTGCTTTCGATAGCGCACGAGATCTTGGGCACCGGCGTGATGTGGACGTTCGCCCACGCGCTCGGCCTTGAGCTGGGTTTCGCCACGATCGCCTGGATGCGGGTCGCGGTGCAGCTGGTCTTGATCCTGCCCTTGTCAATCGCCGGCATCGGCGTGCGCGAGTTCACGCTGGTCGGCCTCACCACCGCGTACGGCATCGCGCCGGCGGCAGCGGTAGCGTGGTCCCTCGTCATCCTTGCGGGCACAGTGGCGGCAGCACTTCTCGGCGGCGCGATCGAGGCCAGCACCTTATGGCGGCGGCGCGGCGCCGACGCGGCGGCATGACGGCGCCGCCGCCGGTTACGCTGTGCATCGTCAACCGCAACGGGGACCGGCATCTTCCGGCGACGCTCGCGGCCGTAGCCGAACAGCCGTGGCGCTTCGCCGAGATTGTCGTGATCGATGATGCCTCGACCGACAGCAGCCTTGACCGGATAGCCGAGGCAGCATTGCCCTGCCGCATCGTTCGGATGCAGGACCCTCGCGGGCCGGGTGCCGCGCGCAATGTCGGCTTCGTCGCTGCCAAGTCCGACCTCGTGCTGTTTCTCGACAACGACGTACGCCTCGGCGAGACCACGGCCGAGCGGCTCGTCGCCGCGCTCGACGTGCACCCGGCGGCCCTCTTGGCGGCTCCGCGCGTGGTCTACGAGTGCGCACCCGATGTCATCCAGTATGACAGTGCCGACTGCCACTTTCTCGGCCTGATGATCCCGCGCCATGCCGACCGGCGGGTGAGACGCAACGAGCCTCGAGCCAGCGGCCACGGATTCGCTGGTGACCGCCTGCTTCTTGATCGACCGGCGGCGGTGGTCCGGCGGACCGCTGTTCGACGAGACTTTCGGCTTCAATCTCGAGGATCACGATTTCGGGGTCCGCGCCCGGCTGCGCGGCCACGAGCTTCGGGTCGAGCCACGCGCCTTGGTTCACCACGGTGACGGCACCGCTGGGCTTTCCCATCGCCCGGGCGGCTCCCCGTCAGCGGATCGGATCTTCTATCTGGTCCGCAACCGCTGGCTCGTCATCGGCAAGTCGTTCTCGGGCCGCACGCTGCTGCTCCTGGCGCCGGCCTTCTTGCTGTTCGAGTTCGCGCAGTTGGCGATGCTGGCGCTCGGCGGCATGGGCCGCCCCTGGTGTCGGGCGCTCGTCTCCCTGGCAGGCCGGTGGCCGAGCCTGCGGGATGACCGTCGTGAGGTCCAGCGCACGCGTCGCCTCGCCGACGGTGCCCTGATCAGGGGCGGCCCGCTGCCGTTCACCGGCTGGGTATCAGCCGGCCGCTTCAGGCGTTTGGCCGTCGGTGTTCTGACCGGTGGAACGGGCGCCAATTGGCGCCTGGTGCGGCGCTTCCTTTGAGCGAGCGACGACGGAGGACAGCCAGATGGAGCGGATGACCTGCAAGGGTGGCCCGGCCAAGCGCGTGATGATGCTCGGATTGGACGCCGCCGATCTCGGCCTGGTCCGCCGCTGGATGGCCGAAGGCAGGCTGCCGGCGCTCGCGGGTCTCGCGGCGCGTGGCCGGTTCGGGGCTCTGGCCTCGCCAGCCGATCGCTATGCCGGTGGTGTCTGGCCGAGCTTCTGGTCCGCCCATCCAGTACCTGAGCATGGCATATACCACAATAAGCTGTGGCGGGCGGCGGCCATGCGGCTCGAGGTACCGACCGACGAATGGCTGAAGGCGCGACCCTTCTGGGAGACAGCCGCCGCTGCGGGCCTTCGCGTCTGTGCCCTGGACGTGCCGATGGTGTTGGGCCAGCCCAGGCCGGTGAACGGGCTCTATCTCGGCGGCTGGGGGACACACGATCTCATCGCCCGCGGTTCCTGGCCAACGGCGCTTTGGGCCGAGATCGAGGCGCGCCACGGCAAGCCGCTAATGCCGACGGAGCATTTTGGCCAGCAGGACGCCGCGGCGCTGCTGACCTTGCGCAAAGAGCTGCTCGCGGCCACCGGCCAAATGCGGCGCATCGCGCTAGAGCTGCTCGCGCGCGAGCGCTGGGACCTCGCCTGCCTCGTCTTCGGCGCGACGCATCGGGCTGGGCACTATCTTTGGGATCTGTCGCAGATCGACGCCGCGGCGCTCGGGCCCGGTGAGCGGGCGCAGCTCGAGGGAGCGCTGGCCGAAATCTACGCCGCGGTGGACGGGGCCGTTGGCGAGATCTGCGCCGGCCTTGATGAGGACACCCTCGTGCTGGCCTTCGCGGTGCACGGCATGGGCCCGAACCCGGGCTGGGCCGATCTCTTGGCAAACATGCTGGCCGATGCCGAGCGGGCACGAGGAGCCGTGGCCCCGCGGCGCGGTCTTCTCTTCGCGCTCAAGAGCCTGATCCCGTTCCACTGGGTCCGCCCCCTGCTGCGCCGCTTGCCGCCCGCGGCGACCGATCGTCTGGTGGCGCTCTGGTCGGCCCGGATGCTCGACTGGGCTACCACCCGCCAGTTTCCTCTGCCGATGGACCACGCCGGCTATCTGCGCATCAATCTCCAGGGGCGCGAGCGCGACGGCATCGTGCCGAAAGGCGCAGCCTATGACGCGCTCCTGGGCGAACTCGCGGGTCTCGTCTGCTCGCTCCGGGACGCCGCCAGCGGCCGATCCCTGGCGGCGACAGTGGACCGGCCCTGGCAGGAGCATCCGGACGTGGCCGAGCGCGACCTCCTGCCCGATCTCCTGGTCACCTGGGCCGGGCCGCGTGCAGGGGAGGTGCGGGAGGTGGTCTCCGACCTCGTGCCGGGCTGGCGCTTCCGCGTGCCGGCGCGCCTGCCCTCCGGCCGGGCTGGCAACCACCTGGGGCACGGCTGGTACATTGCCGCCGGGCCCGGGGTCGCGCCAGACACGGCGGCGGGCAACGGCGACATCGTCGATCTCGTGCCCACGGCAGCGGCGGCCCTCGGGCTCGCCCCTGATCCAGCCTGGCGCGGCCGGCCTTTGGACCTCGACGGCAGAGACGTGACCGCATGATCGATGGCACGCGGGGCATTGCTGACGGCGGGCGGGTGGAATGCGACGTCTGCATTGTAGGCGGCGGCCCCGCCGGCATCACGTTGGCCCGCGAACTCGAGCCGACCGGTGCCCGGATCTGCCTGCTCGAGGCCGGTGGCTTGCGCTACCGGCCAAGCGCCCAAGCACTGCTCGACGGCACGGTCGAAGGCGATTCCTACCCGCGGCTACGCGACACGCGGTTTGCCGGGCTCGGCGGCGCCTCCGAGCTATGGGCGGGCTGGTGCCGGCCGCTCGACCCGATCGACTTCGAGGTTCGCGACTGGGTGCCGTCGAGCGGCTGGCCCATTGGCCGCGATGCGCTCGATCCCTTCTACCACCGCGCACACGTGGCTTGCGGCTTGGCGCAGCCGGACAACGATGCCTCGTTCTGGGAGGCCCGCATCGGCCGACGCCGGCTCGCCGTCACAGACGCTGCCCTCGCCACCAGCATCTTCTTTGTGAGCCCGCACCGTTTTGGTCGGGTCTACCGCCGCGCCCTCGAGGAATCAGCGAACATTCGGGTGCTCCTGGAGACGGTGGCGCTACGCTGCCATGCGGCACCTGCGAGTGACCGCATCGAGCGGCTCGCCGCGACCACGCTCGACGGCCGCCGCTTCGATGTGCATGCGGCGCAGTTCATCTTGGCGACGGGCGGCGTCGAGAACGCAAGGCTGCTGCTGCTCTCGGGCGAGCAGCCGGCGACGGCCATCGGCAACGAGCGGGGCCTCGTGGGCAGGTACTTCACCGAGCACGCGTTCCTCGAGCCCGGCGCGTTCGTCCCGGCCGACCCGGCGACGGATCTCTCGTTCTATTTTCCGCAGCGGACAGCCGACATGCCGGACGGTGCGGCGGTACGTGCGACCTTCGCTTTGACTAGCGCCACGCTCAGGCGCGAGCGAATGCTGAATGCGGCCATGTTCTTCCTGCCCGCCTATGAGGCCGACGCCGTCTTCAGCGACCCGGCGGTCAAGGCCATGCTCGAACTCTGGGACAAGGCGCGGGGCCGGGGTGTGCCGGGTGGAGAGGGCAGGCTCGTCGCGCGCGCCGCGCGGGCGCCGCATCGGCTCGTGCACGCCCTGTGGCGGCGGCTCGGGGTGCGTGCCGCTCGGGCCGCCGGCTGGCGCATGCGCTCCTTCATCGAATGCGAGTCGCTGCCCGAGAACGCTGTCCATCTCGGCGACGCCAGCGATGCCTTCGGCCGGCCGCTGCCGCGCCTCGATTGGCGGCTGAGCGAGCGTGACGTGCGTAGCGTGCAGCGGGCGTTCGGACTGCTGGGCCGGGCGCTCGAGCGCTCCGGGCAGGGCCGGATCGAGCTCGACTTTCACGACACGCCCGACTGCTGGCGGGCGGCTTGCACCGGCGGCAAGCACCACATGGGCACGACGCGGATGCACGACTCGCCGGCCCAGGGCGTGGTCGACGCCGACTGCCGGGTGCACGGCACCGCCAACCTCTACGTGGCCGGCAGCTCGGTCTTCCCAACCGGCGGCTACGCCAATCCGACGCTGACCATCGTGGCGCTAGCCATCCGCCTCGCCGACCATCTGCGGGCGGTGCGCGCCGCGCCGGCCGTGCTCGTGACTCAGGCGCCGAGCGCACGAGGCCGCACAGCGGCCAGGCAGTGAGCAGAAAGCCGCCGGGAGCGTTCATAGGTTCCTTCGTGCCCGCTGGATCGCCCGTGCGGCATCGGCGGCGATCTGGCCCTGGCTCTGGCGAAAGCTGCCCGCATCCGGTGTCGTGATGTTCATGACCACGTTGACAGGGCGCTGTGTGTTCCGCGCCGAGCCCGCCGCCGCGACCTGCGCCCGGGACAGCACCATCTCGCCGCGCTGCAGGATGGCCGGCACCTCGTCGGCGCGCAGCCCCGCCATGCCGCCGTCATGGAGACGGGGTGCGCCAGCGAACGCCAAAGCAGGGACGAGACGTTCCGTGGCGGGGCCACCCGCGACGCCGCCCTGGTGAAAGATGCCCGCCAGAAGCCCACCACCGCTGCCGCCAAACAGACTGCCGGACGCTCCGGTGCCAGCGCCCGCGCCGCCGAGCGCACCGGCCAGGGGCCCGAGGATCGCCGAGCTAATGGCGATGCGGGTGAGGTCGGCCTGTAGGCTGTCGGCAAAACCCTTGAAGTCGACCTTGCCGGTCGTCACGAAGCTGGCGAGCGCATCCTCGGCACTGCGGAACGCGCTGGTGAGCGCAGTGCCCACCCCCTTGCCCCAAGCCGTCGCGTCGTCGGCATAGCGGGCCAGCGCGTCACGAACGGCGGCCCATCCGGTAACAGCCTGGTCCGCCGCCGCGCCGATCGCCTGGCCGGCCGTTCGGCTGGCTTCTGCAGCACCCGCAGCGGATCCGCTCGAGCCTCCGGCTTCTCCTGCCGAGCTTCCACCAGCACCGCCGATCGCCTCGAAGGCCGTGTCGAGACGCTCGGTCGCCATTGCCGCGTTGTCGATCTCCGTGTTGGTGCCGGCCATCGCCTCACGCAGTGCTGCCACGGAGGCAAGGGCAAGCGACAGAACTACCTGTCAGACGAGCATATCCAGAAGATCGTCCACACCTACCAGCTGCGTCCGGAAGAACGCATCGAGCGGTACGCCCGACGCGTGGGGATGGACGAGATCGAGGCCAACGACTTCAGCCTCAACATCTCCCGCTATGTCAGCACGGCCAAAGAAGAGGTCGAGATCGATCTGGCGGCCACCCATCGGGAATTGGTCGAGATCGAGAAGCAGATTCGGAAGTCAACGGCGAAGCACAACGCGTTTCTGAAGGAACTCGGGCTATCGCCCTTGCCAGGAGCCGATTGACGTGAGCCTAGTGAAAGTTCGATTTCTGTTCCAATTCGTCAATCGCGACCACTCTCGAAGTGTTTAGGTGCACATTCTCGAAAATGCGCCATTGTCAGACACTTACCTGGCTGTTCACAAAATCGGCGCAGTCAACAGGTCTGGAGAATATCGCCCCCCGAGAGAACGCTTCCGGGCTTGCCGGCGCCGAGGCCGGTGAACAGCCCCTCCCGCATAAACCTTGGAAACAAGGGAAAATCCCAGCCGTCGGGACGCAAAGAGAACAGGTTCGCAACGGCAAGTGGCGGAGGGAACGGAGCTGGGGTCGAACCTTCTCCACGTCCTAAGCCATTGATATAAATAGATTTCAGGATTCCCAAAAGCTCTGGCAACGTTGCCCGCATCGATCCGGTCGGTCTCCCCCGTGTTGTGGTCCGCGTCGTCTGATGCCCCGACGATGCTGCATTCCGCCCGTACCGCAAGGTGGCGGGTTTCAGGAATGGGGGACAGGGAAACCGGCCGAAGTGTGCCTGATCTTGGCTGATGAACCGACCGGAAACGTTACCCCTGAGGTCAGGCTGCTCATCCTCGATCAGTTTTGAGAGGCCCTGTCCAAGCTGTCCCGGGCTCAACCAGCCCGACGGCGCGGTTGTCCACGCACGCCACGATCAACGGCCGGCATGGTGCGCTTCGGCCGCACGGTCCTTCCGGAGCCATGCGTCCCAGCCATCGAGTAAGCTGAGCGAGAGTGGCTTGATGTCGCCCAAGCGCTGCCCGCCCTCCCGCGTAAGGCGGTCGAGATAGATTGCCTCCGCGCCTTGTAGGACCACGCGAACTTCGGCCCGTTCCAGCTGTCCGAGCCGCCTCGCCAGCGCATAGTGGACGTTGTTCGCCAGCATCCGATCCAGTTCTCCGGCCAGACCTTCCAGATCCTCAAGCTGCACTGTTTCTAGGTAGAGCACATAGCGCGGAACCCTGGCGGCGCGGCAAGGGGCCAGGAGGGCAAACGGCGCCGCATCACTCGGCACTTTCAGCAAGTCCATTACCGTTTGGGTGACAAAGCCCTCCTCCAGCTTCTCGCCGACAAGGTCGGACACCCGCCCGCGCTTGGACAGAAACCGCAGACACGGTGTCGTGCCTAGGTGCCCGGTGACTTCCAGAAGGTCGTCGATCCGATAGCGATAGAGGCCGCCACCGGTGGTTACGACAGGCGTCGCGCGCATTCCCTGCCTGAGCTCCCAACTCGGCACAACCTCTCCTGTGTCCAGCTCGAACTCGAAGAAATGTGAGGTGACCGCCAGTGGATGGACGTTGCGAAACGGCAAACTCACAAAGGCCTCGGTTGCGATGATCCCCTTCGGCTGCACTCTGACACCCGGGAAACGCCGAGCCAGGATTGTGAGCGGTCGTTCCGCCGGGCCATCTCCCCAGGCGCTGAGCATCCCGAGTCGCGGCCAGATAGTGGCAGGTTGCTCGGGATCGAGGGCTGCCAGCCGACGCGCGCGCTCCGGTCGCGGTGGCAATCGCAGGCCGACTTCCCGCAAGTCCAGCCCGTGCCGAACATCGTCCAGGAGTTCACCCCAATGGGAGGCGATCCAGCCGCAAAGCAGCGTGAAAAAGCTGGGATGCCAGACCGAGACGAGGCGGAGATCGTCGCGACCGAGAAGTGCCACCGACGTGACGCGTCTCAGCTGTTCGACGTCCTCGATCCGGCTCACCCTTCCCGGAACGGCTAACGCGTGCTCGATAATCATCTGGTGACCGCGGCCGAGATAGGCGCTGTCGTCCTCGAACCCGACCGGCAGCCCGCCACTGGAGCGCGAGCGCCCGAGGGCCGGGCTCACGCTCCAGTAGGCCGGACCGTCCCGAAGGGCCGGATTGGCGGCGAACGTGCCCCCGATCCAGGCCCCGACGGCCAGGCCGAACTCGCGCTTGAGCGCGGCGGTGTAGGGAATCGTCTTCGCCGGCCCGCCGCTGCCGGCGGTCAGGGCGAGATGGGTGACGGGCTCGCGCGTGCGCAGCCGCACCTCGCCGGCGGCGATCCGAGTGAGGTCCTCCCGGCTGGTGCTGTAGTCCGACACCGCCACCGCGCCGGCGTATGCCTCCGCGTCGCGCAGCCGGGCGAAGCCGTGCGCGCGGCCGAACGCGGTCTCGGCATTGCGCCGCAAGTAGCCGGCCAGGATGCGCCGCTGCACGCCCTCGGCGTCGCCGAGCGCCCGGACGAACGCCCGGTACGCCCCGCCGGCGACGAGGCCCCAGGCCCGGTTGGCGAGCGCCGCGCCGAAGCTCACACAGGACTGCCGGCCGCGACCTCGATGGCCGCGGGCCGGGCTGCCAGGCGCCGCCCGAGGGCGGTCAGGTTGTTCGGTGCCAGCCGCGCCAGGCACGCCAGCTCATCGCCCTCCTCGTGGCCGGGATTCCGGCGGGCGAAGAACGCCACTGCCGGATCAGCCAGGCGCTCGCTCGGTATGCCGCTCAGCCCGCGACGCAGCCGGTAGGGGGTCGCCGGATGCACGACCCCGCTGGCCCGGTCATACTGTGCACCGAAGCGCTCGACGGCGAGCTGCGCCAGCAACCGGCTCTCCCGTACCGGAGTCGGCCCCTCGTGGGTCGGATAGTACCGCCTGGCCAGCGCCGGCAGCAGGCGGTAGGTCCGGTATCCCGACGAGATCAAGAGCCAGTACAAAGGCTCGGCCCCATGGCGACGCTGCAGCTCCAAGATACTCGGCCACCAGACCTGGGCGAGACACCCGCGCTGCCATGCCGACGGGTCGATAACCGTATCGCCGGAAAACATCACCCAGACGGCTTCGCCCTCGAAGCTGGTGCGCGACAGGTCGAGCGTGGAGAAACCGAGCAACTCGCCGCTGTCCTCGCGCAGCAGGAGAACCCAGTTCTTGGCCTCGACATCGTCGGTGAAGCTGTCGCGCGTGACACCCTCGAACTGTGTTCGCAGCAGCGCCAGCATCTCCGCCCGATCCCTGTCCCCGAGCCGCTCTCGTGCCACCAGTCGCGCCTTCACAGTAGGGCGGCCTCCGGTTGCGAGGGACGCTCGGACAGCACCGCGTCCGGCGCGGCGGAATCTGGCATCGACACCTGATAGAGATGCGAGCGATAGGTCCAGGAGGCGAGCCGCCGAGCGATCGCGGCACCGGCAGGGTGGCGGGCCGAAAGGGTAAGTGCCAAGAGACCAATGCCGCGCTCGTGGGCGCCCGAGCGCCGTAGCCCGTCGAGCAGCGCCACCGCTGTCGCGGGCTCGCTCTCGGCCACGGCGAAACCGGCAATCGAGGCCAGCGCCAGGGACGTGCCCGGGGCCGGCAGCAGCGGCTTGCCGGTCAGGCGAGCGGTGGCGTTGTGGAGCGGACGCAGCGCTTGCAGCCGGCGGGAATAGTCCCGGACGACGACCTGCTTGCTGGCCCGCTGATCCCAGATCGCGGCGCAGGCGACGATGGCGCCGTCGCGGCGCAGCACCAGAAAGTCGTCGGCCCGCGGGGCCGTACCCGCCGACAACTCCGGTGCCCGCCAGTCGGAGGCGAATTGGAACCGGCCCAGTCGCTCGGCGAGAAAGCGCCTGAGTTCGGCCTCGTCCTCAGCGCCCAACCTGCGAGAACCCGGCTCGGACCGCCGCAGCGGCCGCGTCGGCACGAGGTAGGTCACCAGATCGTCGACGAGATGGTAGTTCCCCGGACCCGGGCGCCGCCGCTCTAGTCGCCGGCGGGCGGCGGTGTTCTCCGCCAAGATCGCGGTGTAGAAAACATCGGCGCGGAGACGCTCCTGCTGCAGATTGGCAAAGAAGGCGAGGCCGGTCTCGAGGAACGCCACCCGCTCCCGCCAGGCGCTGTCCATCCGCCAGTTGGACAGATAGGCGCCGCGGACGGGCGCTCCATTGACGAAGACATGGCGCAGCGCCACCTCGGCGACGCACCTGATTCGACCACTGCTCGGATCGCGCGCGATGATCGGATAGGCCTCGGCGGCACCCTCTGCCGCGGCGCGGAAGTAGTCCGGTTCACGCTCGAAACTCAAGGTGATTTCGCCGCGCATCGGGTTGTCGCGCAAAAGGCCCAAAAGCGCAGCATTGTCCGCTGGTGTAGCAATCTCAACCTGCATGCCGCACCGCCGTTGCGGTCGCGTCGGTGGGGATCAGGGTGCCGGTCCAGCCGGCGTCGCCGAGTGGCAGGTGATTGCGCTGCCCGACTTCGCGCCGCAACATGAGATTGGTCACCAGGAACATCTTCAGCATCACAGCGGACCGCGAGTTCACCCCGTCCAGTAGGCGCGTGATAATGTTGCGCCGTCCGTAGAAGCGGCGGCGCGCGTCCAGGCACCGGTGCTGCAGCTCCTCTGGCGGGAACGATTTGGGGACGAACGGGATCTGGTTGTAGCGATAGCTTGGATCGAGCCACCACGCCTTGGACCTGAGCCGGCCCTCCTTCGCCAATCGACTGTAGAGTGGTGTTCCCGGAAACGGAGTCAGATGGTTGAACGCGGCGATGAACATGCGGTGCGCCATTGCGAACTCCACGGCCTCGTCGAAGGAGTCGGGCGTGTCCAGATCGTAGCCGAAGACGAACGTCCCGTAGACGCGGATCTTGTGGCGCCGCAGGTTCGCCATGGCCTTCGCGTAGCCGCCGCCCATGGTGTTGAAGCTCTTGCCCATGGCCTTGAGCGTGGCACGGTCCAAGCTCTCGAAGCCGATCAGGACCCCCTGGCAGCCGCTCCGCGCAATCAGCTCGAGAAACTCCTCGTCATGGGCGGCATTGATGCTCGCCTGCGACACCCAGCGGATGCCGAGCGGGATCAGTGCCCGATAGAATTCCTTCGCCGCCTCCAGGTTCGAGGTGATATTGTCATCAACGAAGAAATACATGTCGCGCGGTCGCCCGATCGAGCGGATCTCGTCCAGGACCGTGTCGACCGGGCGCCGCGTCTGGATACCACCGAACGCCGACTGGATGGCGCAGAAATCACAGCGGAAATGGCAGCCGCGCCCAGCCTCCACCAGGTGCAGGTTCAGGTAATCCTTGCCTTGAAAGATCCTTCGGTCGGGACGCGCCGTCCCGAGGCGCGGCCGGCGCGGTGCCGCATAGCGATGCTTCCAGCGGCCGGCGCGCACGTCTTCGACCACCCCGGGCCAGAGGTCCTCGGCCTCGCCCTCGACCACAATATCGGCGTACCGCGCCACCTCGTCGGGGCAGAGCATGGCGTGAAAGCCGCCCATCGCGACCGGGACGCCGCGGCGCCGGAACTCGCTCGCGATCTGATAGGACCGGCGGGCCGTGTAGGTCTCGACACTGACCGCCACGAGGTCGGTTGGCTCGTCGTACGGGATCACCTCCATACGATCGTCCCAGAACCGGATCTCGACGTCGGGCGGCGTGAGGCCGGCGATCATCGCCGGCGGCAGCGGCTGCATCTGCCAGCTGCGCATGTAGGAGCGGTCGCCCGCATGCCGCCCGATGCAGGGATGGACGATGGTGAGACGCATCAGCGAGAGGCCACGGCCGCCCGGCCGGCCTCCGTCCCCGACGCACCGTCCCCGCCGACGAACCAGTCGCAGGTATAGAACCGGTCGAGATTCCGGGCGTAATGGCGATAGCCGAGATTGGCCGCAAGGAAGAGCCCGGTCGGCGCTGGCGAGCCGCGATACCGGCGCAGGATTGCACCAGTGCTGTAGGTCCGCCGCCAGGCGCGACGGCTGCCGGCCTCGAGCGCCTCCACCGACATGCGCGCCGGGCGAAACACCACGTGCTGGCCGTCGTAGAGCTCCCAGTCGCGGGTCAGGATCCGGCCTTCCGCCTCCAGGCGACGAAAGAGTGCCGTGCCCGGGAACGGCGTCAGTATGGCGTAGCGCGGCAAGTCAATTCGGCTCTCCACCGCAAAGCGCGCGGTGGCGTCGAAGACCTCTGGACCGTCGTCGTCCAGCCCGAAGACGAAGGTGCCCATGAGCGCGATGCCCCGCGCGTGCAGTGCGGCGATGAGCTCCGCATACTCGGTCGGGTGGTTGAACCCCTTATGCACCTCGCGCAGGCCCGCCTTGGAGATCGATTCGAGCCCGATCAGCAGGCCCTTGCAGCCGCTGCGCGCGCAGAGATCCAAAAGCGCGGGACGAGCGCCGATCAGGCTGGTCACGAGGCCGAACCACTTCAGCTGCAAGGGGATCAACGCCTCGAACAGCCGCTCGGCATAGCCCTGGTCCGCGATCAGGTTGAGATCGATGAAGATCGCCTGCCGCGCCCCGCTTCTCCGGATCTCCTCGACGACCTCGTCCACGGGCTTTTGCAGGGGCGATCGGCCCCAGGCGAACGGGACCACGCAGAAGTCGCAGCCATGAACGCAACCGCGTGTCGCCTCGAAGACATGCGAAGTCGAGTAGCGATGCCGTGCCAGCAACGTGCGATCCACCATTGGTCGACCGGCGAGGCTGAGCCCGGGAGCCTGCACGTAGCGCGGCTTCATCCGGCCGGCAACGAAGTCCCTGAGCAGTTCCGGCCAGGTGTCTTCTGCATAGCCGACGACGATGCTGTCGGCATGGGGTGCCGCATCGTCGGGTACCAGGGTGACGTGCGGCCCGCCCATGACCACCGGAATGCCCCGCGCCCTAAGCCCGGCGGACAGGCTGTAGGCACGCGGTGCCGAGCCCGTGATCACCGTCATCCCCACGAGGTCCGCTTCAAGACCGTCGGGAACATCTTCCACGCCCTCGTCGATCAACCGCGTCTCGTGCTCGATCTCGGGCGGGATCAGCGAGACCAGCGTCGGCAGGGTTAACGGCGCATAGCGCAGTGATTTTCGGAAGATTCCGCCGCGGCCGCGATAGAGGGGACCTTTCGGCGAAATCAGCGCAATTCGCATCGGCATAGCCACCCCCATCAATCTCGGATTGCCGAGATGCCAACTGTCAACGTTGCGCCGTTTCAGCGCAGAAGGCAAGGCTGCAAGGGTCGAATGGAACCCCGGGGTCGCGCTGAACTGATTGCTCGCGCTTGCGTCCTACATTTCGGCGGCGTTCGGCGGTTCTCGGTCGCTTATCGGACGTACCTCGCCCGTCGGAGCGATGCTCAGTCCTTGATCCTCGCTTATGCCGCAAGCGCCGGTGCCTGCGGCCGGAGACGGTCGATCCGTTGCAGGATCTTGTTAAGCAGCCCGCGCGGCGCCGGAACCTCGGCCAGCTGGAACACGATGTAACCACCATGGCGCACGATCCTGGGGCCGCGGTTCTTGCCAGTTCAGCTGCGTGACGACGTTCTGTGCAGGGGGGTGCGGGCGAGTCGGCAAGTCGACGGCGCTGCTCGAACTGTTGGCCGATGCCATCGGCCGCCATCACTTGCCCGGGCAAGGATCGGGATTGCTCCGCCGTCGTCCTCCCACCATCCCGCGTCATACGGCGCTTCTCGGCGCGAACGCTTCAGCCGCGCTACAGATAGGGCAAAGTCAAGGGCCCGCTCTGGCCCAGCGCCGAGGCAAAAATGGGCAATGAAGTGACGAGCGACTGAGACGTCCAAGGCGCAACGAAGGGGGCTCTCATTTGCCAGGCCCTGGAGCAACTCCTGCAACAAGATGTATGAGTGGCAAACGGCCCAACCGAAGCACCTGCGCCTGAAACCCCGCTTCCCGCAATGCCCCCCGAAGATCGTCGCCATTGACCACGTGCGTGCGCGCGCCGAGCATACCTCTCAGCACCGCGTGGTGCAGTGCGTCCCAGAGAGGGTCGAAGTCCCCGCTCATGTGTCACCCAATCGCGGGTCATCAGCCCGCCCTCCCGCCGCAGGACGCGCGCCCACTCGTGCAGGACCAACCGTCGGTCAGGCGGAGCCAGGAATTGGAGGAGAAAGTCGGTCTCCACTAAGTCGAAACTTCCATCCGAAAACGGCAGGGCACGCGCGTCCGCGCAGACAAGAGTCACATCGGTCAGCGCTGACTGTGCTTCCAGCGCAGTCAGCGAGGCGACGAGCGGTGGCAGCGCCACGTCCACGACGAATAGACGGGTCGAAAGTTGCCGAGCGCAGAGAAAGGCAGCGAACTCCACCGCGGTTGCCGGGGCGCCGACGCCGCATAGCAGGACGCGTGGACGCGGCGGCGTGAGCGGACTGCAGCCGAGGTTCTCCAGTGCCTCGTAGGTGCGCCGGTAAGCGTTCCTGAGAAAGCGCCGGTGCCAGGCTGCGGCGGCGTACTTTCCATGCCGCTCGTAGTAGTTGGTCAACCTTGCCTCCTGCCTTCCACCCTGATCGGGATGCTGGCGAGAAGATCAATGCCTGCACGGACTCTCGCGCCCGCCGACACATTAAGTTGAAGCCCTTCCACTGCCGGAAAAAACAGATCCACCTGAGAACCAAAGCGAATCCGGCCCACGCGTTGGCCTTGCTGGACCGCCTGGCCCTCCTTCACCCAGCAATCGATCCGGTTCACAAAGTAGTCGGCGATCTGCACCAGGCAGACCCAAATCCGCTCATTTGAGATGAGAATGAAATTCCGCTCGTTCGACAGCAGGTGCGTGGCATCCTTTTCGTAAGGGCGGAGGCGAAGGTGGACGCGGATCCACGTAAGGTTCATCGGCAAATTCGAACCGGGCTCATATTGAACCGCGCGAACAATTCCATCGATCGGTGCGCGATTCACATGAACGCTGGTGGGGTGCATAAAGATGCCCACCAGGTAGCCCGGTCCGCAGACGCCCGTTCGGCCGACAAACCTGGAAAATGGGACAAGCCGTCCCCGTTTGACGGCAATCGGCGGCTCCTCGGCATTCACCCGTCGGACATACAGGATGGTGCCATCTGCAGGAGCGAGCACCCCGTCTTTCGCCCCTTCCGGCGGTGTTCGATCGGGGTCGCGGTCAAAGAGGTGGAATCGCCAGTACGCCCAGGTGGCCAACAGGACCACCCCAACAACTACGAGCAGGATTAAAAGCGAGTCCACGTGTGTACCGCCCCTGGATCCTGAGACACCCGATTGCGATTATGCGGCCAGGGGCAGCTTGTCCATCTGCTTGCCTCGGAACTGGCTGGCGAGCGGCGGCCGTGTCGCTCGATCAGCCAGTTTTCATGGTAGGTCCGCCTGAGCTCGACCAGGGCGCGGCGGAGATCCTCGACGGTCCGGAAGGCCCGAACCCAGAGCAGCTTCTCCTTCACAGGCGCTGTTCGCACGGATCTTGAAACGGATCGATGCCCTGCGACCGCCACCGCTCCCGGCATGACGAAGGATCAAAGAATGAACATCGACCCGACAGACGAGGTGCGCTCGAATTCCCACAAATTCGCCTTCGCATCAGGGCGAATGGCGCTCACCGCTCCGAACGCACGCGTTCGTAAGTCGAGAGCCGTGCAATAGAGCCCGCGTCGCTTGCTTCGTGCCTCCAACGAGGGCACTCTGACCGTCAATTCGGCGCCAGTGGAGAATGTCAGGGGAAAGTTGCCCATCAGATGGGCCGGCCTGGCGGAAATCGGGCCAACCAAGGATAGAAGAAGAACAATGACCAAAGACTCACCGGCTTGGCCGACCAAATCCCGTGACCTGCACAACCACCATTTCGACTTCGACCGTTTGGAACGATTTCGCGTTCCGCCCCGACGACATCGTCATCGCCACCTACGCCAAGTCGGGCACCACGTGGATGCAGCAGATCGTGGGCCAGCTGGTCTTCGATGGCGCCGAGCGACGTCCCGGTCGCCGAGATGTCGCCGTGGGTCGATCTCCGGATCCCGCCCAAGGAGGTGAAGCTGGCGCGCGCTCGAGGCGCAGACCCACCGGCGCTTCGTGAAGACCCATCTGCCGGTCGACGCGCTCGTCTACTCGCCCGTGGCCAAGTACCTCTACATCGGCCGCGACGGTCGTGACGTCGTGTGGAGCCTCTACAACCACCACACCAACGCGAATGCCCTCTGGTACGAACTCCTGAACGACACGCCGGGCCGCGTCGGGCCGCCGATCGAGCCACCCGCCGGACGACGTCCGCACTACTTCGAGGTCTGGCTCGACGGCGACGGCTATCCGTTCTGGTCGTTCTGGGAGAACGTCCGCTCCTGGTGGGCAGATCCGCGATCTGCCCAACCTGGAGCTCCTCCACTTCGTCGACCTCAAGAACGACCTGCCGGGCCGAGATCCGGCGCATCGCTGCGTTCCTCGAGATCGAGATCGACGAGCGAGCGTGTCGCCGCCATCGTCGAGCATTGCGCGCTTCGCCTGGATGAAGCAGCACGCGGCCAAGGCGGCCCCGCTGGGCGGCGCCGTTTGGGAGGGCGGCGCGGAGACCTTCATCCACAAGGGCATCAACGGCCGCTGGCAAAACGAGCTGCCCGAAACTCTCAGCCGCCGCTACGAAGCCATGGCTCTAGACCAGCTCGGCCAAGCCTGCGCTCACTGGCTCGCCACCGGCGAGCGCGGGCCCAGCTGATCCACAATCGGGCTTGGGGGCGGCTTGAGAGGCGGCCGCGCACCCGGTGACGACAAGCCGATCCGCGATGTCGACCAAGTTACTGCCCCGGCGGGGCTTTGTTGCTTATGGCTCATGTCGTGGTCGGTGCGACCATGGCCTTTGGCGACATGCTCTTTGATCTCATCCATAGAGTAGCGCACGATACGCTCGGATTTATCGGTCATAGGGGCGATGTGCGCTCAATGCTGTGGCGGCGGTGGCGTCTGCGCATCGGCCTTCCCCCAAGGAAAGTCCGGACCCTGTCAATTGAGACCCGACCAACCTTTCCAGCTCCAGGAGCACACTCCCCTTGTGAGCTATCGAGCTGAGGCGACCGGCGCCCGTGGCCCGGCACCGCGGGCGCTCACACCTCCGCACCTGGCCAAGCTGGAAGGCGAGCCAGCTCTTGCCGCCATCATCGGGCCGCTGGCCGGCATCGAGTACCGACGTTGAGGACGTGGCCCCAGACGAGGCCCGGCCGCCGTCCAACCCCGCAAACTCCAAGAATCCCGCAGACGGTCACACACACACCGGCGCCGCATCCGACGCCTGCCGCCATTGCGGTGAGCGCATCCGCTGGGCGAATGACGGCGTCGTGTTCGCCGACGGCACTGTCGCGCACGGCGTTTGCTCCGAACGCGCCGAGAGTGAGGGGCGAGCGCCCGGTCTTCCCGCCCTCGCTGGAGTAATGGTTAGCCGAATTGGTCAGTAGAATTTTACCCACGTCGGTGAGATGCTCGTGTCCGGTCGCACCTGAGGATCACATGGACCCGATAAGCTGCATTCTCGTGGGAGCGCCGGTCGATAGCGGCAAGAAACGCAAAGGGTGCCTGATGGGCCCCGATGCCTACCGCACGGCAGGGCTTGCCGAGACTCTCACCAAGCTTGGTCACACGGTCATCGATGCCGGGAACGTCGTGCCGACGGCCACACGCCCGCAGACTTGCGCCAACCCGCTCGTTCATTCCATGGCCGAGACGGTCGCCTGGGCCGAGGCCCTGGCTGCGGCGGCAATGCGGGCTGCAGCCGAGGGCCTGCCGATCTTCCTGGGCGGCGACCACGCGCTGTCGATCGGCACCGTCGCCGGCATGGCCGCCCATGCGGAGGCCGAGACGCGACCCATGTTTGTCCTCTGGCTTGACGCGCACACCGACCTGCACACGCCGCTCACCACCGATTCCGGCAATCTGCACGGCACGCCGATGGGCTACGTCACCGGCCTTGCGGGCTTCGAGGCGTTCCCGCCCATGCCCAAGATCGTGCCGGCAGCGCATGTCTGCATGATCGGCCTGCGCTCCGTCGATGCGGCGGAGAAGGAAAGCCTGAGCTGTGGCGAGATGTCGGTGGTCGACATGCGCGCGATCGACGAACAGGGGATCGCCAAGCCGCTGGCGGCTTTCATTGCCAAGGTCGCGGCCGCAGGCGGCATGCTGCACGTCTCGCTCGACGTCGACTTCCTCGACCCGGCCATCGCGCCCGCTGTCGGCACTACCGTTCCGGGCGGCGCCACCTTCCGCGAGGCGCATCTGGTGATGGAGATGCTCTGCGACAGCGGCCTCGTCACCTCGCTCGACCTGGTCGAGCTGAACCCGTTCCTCGACGAGCGCGGCCGAACCGCGTCCTTGATGGTCGACCTCACCGCCTCGCTGCTCGGCCGGCGCGTGTTCGACCGCCCGACCCATAGTCTCTGAGATGACACCAGGCCCGGGCACCACTGCGCCGAGCCGGAGGAGCGATCATGCCCGCACCCCTAGCGTCTGAGCTGGCCTACGTGCCCTTCGTCAGCGTCGAGCACATGATGCAGCTCGTCCACAGCATCGGCATCGAGCCCATGCTCTGCGACCTGGCAGCCTATATCGAGGACGACTTCCGCCGCTGGGACCTCTTCGACAAGACTCCGCGGGTGGCGTCGCACTCCCACGAGGGCGTGATCGAGCTGATGCCTACCTCGGACGGCGAGGTCTACGGCTTCAAATACGTCAACGGCCATCCGAAGAACACCAAGGAAGGCCTGCAGACGGTCACCGCCTTCGGCGTCCTGGCCAGGGTCGACACGGGCTATCCTGTGCTGCTGAGCGAGATGACGGTGCTCACCGCACTCCGCACCGCCGCCACCTCGGCCATGGTGGCGAGCCACCTGTCGCCCAAGGGTGCCAGGACCATGGCGATGATCGGCAATGGCGCCCAGTCCGAGTTCCAGGCGCTTGCCATGAAAGCCATTTGCGGCATCGACCGCGTGCGGCTCTTCGACATCGACAGCACGGCAACAGCCAGAGCCATCCGCAACCTCCAGGGCCTGGGCCTGACGCTCGAGGGCTGCGCCTCGCCGGAAGAGGCCATGGAAGGGGCGCAGATCATCACGACCTGCACCGCCGACAAGCAGTATGCCACCATCCTGACCGACAACATGGTCGGCTCCGGCATCCACATCAACGCCATCGGCGGCGACTGCCCGGGCAAGACGGAGCTGCACAAGGACATCCTGGCCCGCTCGACCGTCTTCGTCGAATACCCGCCGCAGACCCGCATCGAGGGCGAGATCCAGCAGATGCCGGCGGACTTTCCGGTGACCGAGATCTGGCAGGTGATCAACGGCACCGCCGAGGGGCGTGTGAGCGACCAGCAGATCACGCTCTTCGACGGCGTCGGCTTTGCCATCGAGGATTTCTCGGCGCTGCGCTACGTCCGCGACCGTATCGCCGGCACCGAATTCTTCCAAAACCTCGACATGATCGCCGATCCGGACGATCCTCGGGACCTCTTCGGCATGCTGCAGCGAGCGAAAGCCTAGAACACCGCCTTTCAGGCCAACGACGACCGCCCATCCGGTCTCACGCGGGACGCCCGCCAACGAGAGGAAACGTCATGGAAACAGACATCCCGGCCGGCGCGCGCGAGCCTCATCTCTGGGAGGCGGTCATCTCCCTCTTTTCGCTGGTCATCGGCATCAGCATATCCATCGTCGTCTACGGCCTCGACCCGCAAGTGCCGATGCTCTTGGGCGTCATCGTCTCGAGCGTTGATCGCCCTTCGCTGCGGCTTCAAATGGGGCGACATCCAGCACGGCATGGTCCAGGGCATCGCCAATGCGCTGCCCGCCATGATCATCCTGCTCGTGGTCGGCGTCCTGATCGGCATCTGGATTTTGGCCGGGGTCGTGCCGACGCTGATCTATTACGGCCTCACCTTCATGTCGCCCTCGGTCTTCCTGCCGGCGACGCTGCTGATCTGCGCCATCACCTCGCTGGCGACGGGGACCAGCTGGGGGACATCCGGTACAATCGGCGTGGCGCTCATGGGCATTGGCGCCGGCCTCGACTTCCCGCTGCCGATCGTCGCTGGTGCCGTGCTATCCGGCGCCTATTTCGGCGACAAGATGTCCCCGCTCTCCGACACCACCAACCTCGCACCGGCGATGGCGGGCACCGACCTTTTCACCCACATCAAGCACATGAGCTACACCACCAGCGTCGCCTTCTCGCTGACGCTCGTGATCGAGATCGTGCTGGGCCTGAACCACGGCAGCGCAGGCGGTGACCTCTCCCGCATCGACACCATGCTCACCACGCTGCAGAACAGCTTCACCATCAACCCGGTGCTGCTCCTGCCGCCCTTGATCGTGCTCTTCGTCTCCTACCGGCGGATGCCCGCGATCCCCGGCATAACCCTGGGCGTGCTGGCCGGTGCCATCTGCGCCGTCGGACTGCAGGGCGCCGGCTACGAGGCCCTGGCGAACGCGGCCTTCGGTGGCTACGTGTCGGATACCGGCGTCGCCGACGTCGACGAGCTGTTGAGCCGCGGCGGGCTCGAATCGATGTTCTTCACCATCAGCCTGATCATCGTCGCCATGATGTTCGGTGGCGTCATGGAGCGCACCAACCAGCTCAAGGTGATCGCCGACGAGATCTTGAAATACGCCAAGACGACAGGCTCGCTGATCGTCTCCACTGTCCTCACCTGCATCGCCGCCAACCTGATCCTCTGCGACCAGTACATGGCCATCGTCATGGGTGCTCGGACCTACGCGCCAGCCTTCCGCGAGCGCGGCCTCGCACCTGAGAACCTGTCGCGCGCTGTCGAGGACTCGGCCACCGTCACCGCCAATCTCGTCCCCTGGAACTCCGGCGGCGCCTTCCAATCCGCCACCTTGGGCGTCGCCACGCTCGCCTACCTGCCCTTCAACTTCTTCTGTTGGCTGTCACCTATCGTGACCATCGTCTTCGGCGTGATGGGCTGGACAATCACCAAGCAGGCGCCGGAGGCGGCCGCAGAAGCGACTAGCCCGGCGAAGTAAGACGCGACACTCATACCGTCGGGCACCAAGAGGCGGCCGGCGGGACGGCGTGGCGATTGGAAATGCGCCAATCCCACCCGCCAAGCGTTCTCAGCAACTTACTGCCTCTACGCTTAACGTGGCAATCCACCTTTCTGTAATCTGACCGGGGCCATCCTTTTGGGATGCGCTTCCCCAGCTGCGACTGCGAGTCCTGGCTTCATGCCAAGCGGCACAGGCGGTCAGCCGTCACACTGCAGGCTGCCTGCCGGCCGCGCGGCGTCGCTTACGGATTTTCTCTGCCGCCTCGAGGATCGCGGTCTCCTCCTCCTCGGGCGTCATCTCGATCAAGTCTTGGCCACGCCGCTCGCCGTAGCCGCCGCAGAGGCTGCAGTGCCGTGTCGCCCGCCAGCCGCTTCTTGCCGGCCTCGAGAAACTCCTTCGACCATGAATAGTAGAGGCGCTCCGTGATGCCTTTCCGCCGGCACAGCTCGGGAATGCTGTCCTCGGCGACGTCGAATCCGCCGTCCGCATCGCGGCTGATCCGCTCCGCGGCCAGCGCCTTCCTGACCGCCGTCTCACTGACGCCGAGGGCAGCGGCGAGCTGGCGATTACTCGTGGCCCGCATGGCAATAGGCGTTCCAAGTCAACAGCTTAATCTCGATCTCTAGTGCGATATTCCACTGGATAAGCACGCCGATCGAAGCGATTCATGCACCCACGCCAACGAGCCGAGGGATACCGACGATGACCAGCCTGACCAGCAACAACACCGATTGGGGCTTCTGGGGCAGCATCGCGCACAGCACCGACCCTGCCGCCGCCTGGCCAATGGCGATGGCGAAGATCGCCGAATGCACCGGCCTGCCCGAGACCGCGGTGCGCGACTTCCTGGACAGCCGCCACGGCCGCCACTTCGCCGACGAGGTCGCCAACCATCTGGCGGCCAGCCGCAGCCTCGAGACCGCGATCGGCGCGGTGGTCGATACCTGGATGGGCTGGCGCATCGGCCGGCTGATGGCCCGCGAGACCGGCATCCCGCAGGGCCTGCCCTACCTGACCGGCCTGGTCGGCCACATGCAGGTCGAGGCCGAGCTGGAGGCCGACGCCGCCGCCTGAGCCCGGATCATCCGGCCTTGGCCCCGCGCTGCACCGCAGCCGGGGCTCGGGGTCGTAGGGGCCGCAAGGGTGCGGCCCAACGATCCGGAGACCCGACCCATGCCGACCAACCTCTCCAAGGCCGAGCTCGCCACCATCCTCTCCGCCCTCGACGGGCAGACCCGCAACCCCGCCAACCGCGACAAGGCGCTGACCGCCCTGGAGCGCCGTGCCACCGCCCTCGGCCTGACCACCGACGCCATCCTCGACGCCGCGCCCGGCCTGCTCGACGGCCGGCTGAGCCCCGCCGACTGGCTGGCCGAGATCACCGACACCGACCGCGCCAAGGTCGAGCGGATCACCGCCGAGGTGGTCGCCGCGGTCAAGGCCGGACCGGCCGAGCGGGCAGCCGAGCCCGAGAGCCAGCCGCTGCCGAAGCTCACCCGCGGTGAGCGCAAGCTGCTGGTCAACATCGCCCGCAACCTGATGACCCCGGTCAACGGTGCCGAGCCCGCCGCCCTCGACGAGGCCGGCAGCGTCTGGCGCGACTGCCTCGACCAGGGGCCGGAGACCATCACCCCCACGAGCCTGCCGGGGCTGGTCGCCAGCCTGACCAAGAAGGGCCTCGCCACCGCCAACGGCGAGAGCGTCGGCCTGACGCCGGCCGGATTTGCCGCCTACCAGAGCGTCGCCGCCGAGGCGCCGGCGGCCGAGAACGCGACCGCCGAGGCGAAGCCGCAGATCCGCGAAGGCACCAAGCAGGCGACCGCTGATCGCCATGCTCCGCCGCCCCGAGGGCGCCGACCTCGACGAGATCGCCGAAGCCACCGGCTGGCAGAAACATTATGCCGATGCCCGGATTATGCCGATGTAGCTGTGTAAGCGTCTGAATACCTTCAAGTCTGCTGCGTCGGGGTCGGCATAATCCTCGCGGCTGCAGGCTGGTAGCGTCTCCTCTTTCACGTCGAAACGAGGAGATATCATGGTGATCGAACCGAAGAAGAAACGGCGCAAGAACCCGGTCACGGCCCTTTCCAAAGGCCTTGAGGAGGATCTGCGGCGGCAGGGATACGCGGCCTCCACGCTCTGGAAGCAGCGCAGGTTGCTCAACGACCTGATCGGCTGGCTGCAGGGCCAGCAGCTCGCGTTTGGTGATTTGTCCATGGCGCAAGTTGATCGGTTCATGGCTGACCGCCGGGCCGCTTGCGTTCGCAAACTGAAGACGCGCAAGGCACTGGGGCCCATTCTCGGTTTTTTGCGCGGGCTGGAGCTGGTGCCCGCGGCCGAAACTCCGGTGGAGGACGACCCCATCCAGGCAATCCTGAGCCGGTACCGGCAGTTCCTGACCACGGAACGCGGCCTCGCGGATGTGACGGCCGATCGATACATTGATTGCCTGCGCCCGTTCCTGGACCGCAGAATGGCCGCGGGGAAGTTCGATCTCGGGGGGCTGACCCCGGCCGATGTCACCTCCTTCGTGGTGGCGTGGTGCCCCTGTTTGAATACCGGCGTGGCGAAGCTGACGGTCACGGCGCTGCGGTCTTTCCTCGGCTTCCTGCATCTGGACGGCGTGACGGAACGCTCGCTTTTCCCGGCCGTGCCGAAGGTCTTGCGTCGCCGACTGGCCGGACTGCCCAAGGGGCTCGAGCCGGATCAGGTGCGGCGCCTTCTTGCTGCATGCGATGCCAGGACGCCCGTCGGCTGCCGTGATCTGGCAGTTCTTACCCTGCTGGTCCGGCTTGGCCTGCGACGCGGCGAGGTCGCCGGGCTCGGGCTCGACGATATCGACTGGCGCGCGGGCACGATCGCCCTCCGCGGCAAGGGCAATTGTCACGAACGGATGCCATTGCCGCCCGATGTCGGGCGCCAGCTGGCCGAATACCTGCAGCATGCCCGACCTGCGGACGCCCAGGGGCGGACCGTGTTCGTCCGGCACTTCGCGCCCCATCACGCGCTCGGGCCTGCCCGCGTGAGCGGCATTGTGGGAGATGCCGCCCGGCGCGCGGGTCTCGGGCGCGTCCATGCGCATCGTCTACGCCACACCGCGGCGACGGAACTCCTGCGCGCCGGCGCGTCCTTGCCGGAGATCGGCCAGCTCTTGCGTCATCGCCACGCCGTGACCACGGCGATCTACGCCAAGGTTGATCGTGACACCCTGCGCCTGATCGCGCGGCCCTGGCCGGAGGGCGCCCGATGAGCAATCTGCACCATGCCCTTGCCGATTATCTGACGATGCGGCGCGCCCTCGGCTACAAGATGGACAAGGCCGAGCGGCTTCTCGGCCAGTTTGTCGCCTTCGCCGAGGATCTTGGCGAGACCCATGTCCGGACCGAGACGGCGCTGGCCTGGGCGACCCGGCCAGTGGGTGCCGACGCGATCTGGACCTCCCGGCGCCTGGCCGAGGTTCGCCTCTTCGCGCGGCACCTGCATGCGCTCGACGGGGTGAGCGAGGTGCCGCCGCATGATCTGCTTCCGGCGCGAGGGCACCGCGCGACGCCCTATCTCTACACACCGCAGGAGGTCGCCGACCTGATGCGGGCCACCGAGAACCTGCGCGGATCGCATGTCCAGGCGACCTACCGGACCCTGATCGGTCTGCTGGCGGCGACCGGCATGCGGATCGGAGAGGCGATCGGCCTCGACCGCGACGACTTCGACGCGGGCGGCGGCATGGTGACGATCCGGCACGGCAAGTTCGACAAGGCCCGCGCCCTGCCGCTGCACCCGACGACGATCGCTGCCTTGCAGGACTACCTGCACCGCGACGACCGCCCTCGTCCTGAGGGTCCGCCGGTCCTGCTGATCAGTTCGACCGGCAAACGGCTGCGCTACGGAACCGTGCAGCCGATCTTCCACAAGCTGCTGCATCATTGCGGCATCGCGCCGCGCTCGGCGACATGCCGGCCCCGGATCCACGATCTTCGGCACAGCTTCGCCGTCAGCACCATCGTCGACGGCTACCGGTCGGGCGACCCCGGTTCCCGCCTCGCGATCCTGTCCACCTACCTTGGTCATGCCGATCCCGGCCACACCTACTGGTATCTTTCGGCCGCGCCAGAATTGCTGGGGCTGGCCGGCGAAAGGCTCGAGCGCCACCTGCGAGGTGACGCATGAGCGCGCTCGCCACGACCTTGCAGGCGTTCTTCACCGACCGTCTCACCCGCCAGCGCCAGGTCAGCCCGAACACGCTCGAGGCCTATCGCGATACCCTGCGGCTGCTCCTGGTCTTCGCGTCGCACAGACACGGCAAGGAGCCGAGCAAGCTCGATATCGACGATCTCGATGCGCCCCTGATCGGCGCCTTCCTCGACCACTTGGAGCACGACAGAAACAACGGCGTGCGCACCCGTAACGCGCGGCTTGCCGCGATCCGGTCCCTGTTCCGCTATGCGGCCCTTCGGCATCCCGAACATGCCGCCGTCATCGAACGCGTCCTCGCCATCCCGCCGAAACGCTTCGAGCGGCGGCTCGTGACCTTCCTGACCGAGGTGGAAATCGAGGGCCTGCTGGCCGCGCCGGATCGAACGACATGGACGGGGCGGCGCGACACGGCCCTGTTCAGCCTCGCCGTCCAGACGGGCCTTCGGGCCTCCGAACTGATCGGGGTGAGCTGTGCCGACGTCCATCTCGGACCCGGCGCGCACGTTAGTTGCACCGGCAAGGGCCGAAAGCAGCGGATCACGCCGCTCACATCCGGCACTGTTGTCGTGATGCGGGCTTGGACGGCCGAGCGGGCCGGTCAGCCGGCAGACCCGTTGTTCCCGACACGGACCGGACGCGCCCTCAGCCGCGATGCGGTCGAGCGCCGGCTGGCCGGATACGTCGCGGACGCGAACGCCCTATGCCCGTCCCTCGCGCGCAAGCGGGTGACCATGCATGTGCTGCGGCATTCCGCGGCAATGCGTCTTCTGCGAGCCGGGATCGACACCTCAGTGATCGCGCTCTGGCTCGGTCACGAACAGGTCGAGACAACCCAGATCTACCTGCACGCGGATCTGCAGATCAAGGAAAGGGCCCTCGAGAGGACAGCCCCGATCACGACGAAACCCGGCCGCTTCCGGCCGACTGACAAGCTCCTCGCCTTCCTCGAAGCCCTCTGATTATGCCGAGCCATTCACAGCGATCTCCCTCAGAAACAACAGCTTACCAGACTACATCGGCATAATCTGGGTATCGGCATAATGCTTCTTATGCCGAAGTCGGCATAAGAAACACACCATCAGGGGCGCCATCTCCGGCGCCCTCAAGAAGAAGCTCGGCCTCCAGGTCACCTCGACCAAGGATGGTCAAGGACGGCGCGTCTACCGACTTCCGCCTGAGCCGGCCCGCGCCCGAGCCAGCCCCGCCGGGTCCGGCCCGGTGGGGCTCAGGCTCGTAGCAGGCCCCGGTGGTCGGGGCCGCAAAGCGGAGATGCCGCCATGAACACCGACGATCTCGAAAACCGCCTGCTCGACCACTGCCACCACTGGACGGACGGCAAGTCAGTCGAGCTCGGCGTGTTCGGCCCCGTGCAGGCGACCGCGCGAGTCTTCCTGGTCCAGGCGCTCAGCGCCTGGAGCGGGATGGAGTCCGCCGGTGCAACCCAGCAGCTGGCGCCGGACGTCGAAAGTTGGCTGCGAAAGATCATCGCCGACGAGTTGCCCGTCGTCCGCGCCAAACTCGAGGTGACGGTCTCCATCCCGAAACACTGAGCCGAGGCCACTGGCCCCGCCGGCGTCCGCCCGGTGGGGCTCAGGGCCGTAGCAGGCCCCGGTGGTCGCAGCCGCAAAGCAGAGATGCCGCCATGACACCGACGATCTCGAAACCCGCCTGCTCGACCGCTGCCAATGCTGGACGCCCGGCAAGCCCGCCGAGCTCGGCGTGTTCGGCCCTGTGCACCCCTTCTGCACATTGCTTCGTCACATCGAGTTTGGTTTGTCTCAAGGTGGGTTCGGCGTGACTTTCGCAGTTCTGAGAAAGGAGCCGTGAACCGAAGTAGGCTGGATGGCAGTGGAATCTTCACCAGTACGGTGAAAAGCTGGTGCCGAAGATCCGAAGCGGGGTTAGCCTGGTCGGCGCAGTAGAATGCCATCGGGAGGGCCCAATAATGTGTGAGCATCCGGCCGGAGAGCGGCGAACGGGCTGGCATGGCTGGTTCCCGCTAAGTTCGCAGGCGATGGGACCCGGGTCCGGCCCATGGATCGACCTTACATATCCGTTCTCGCACCGGGTCCCGCGCTCGGCGATGTTTCCTCCGCCGGTCATCAACAAGTTCGCGAGCATGCCGGAAAAGCCGCTCGACATCTCCCGTCTGGACACTGTCGTTCACGTCGGAACGCACGTCGATGCTCCGTGCCATTTCTATGCGGACGGTCCGGGCATCGACGAGGTGCCGCTCGAGCGCCTAATGGGCGAGGGTGTCGTCGCCCATCTGGATCTGCCGGAGTTCGGCGAGATCACCGGCAGCCACCTCGATGCTATTGTCCCGATCGTCCGGGACGAGGACATCCTGGCCATCCACACAGGCTGGGAGGCGATGTGGGGAACCGACGCGTGGAACCGGCATCCTCACCTCGGGCCGGACGCAGCGGCTTGGATGATCGCGAAGCGGCTGAAGCTGGTGGCGCTCGACACGACGACGCCCGATCTCGCTTTCGACCGGCGCCCGCCCGATTTTGGTTTTCCTATCCACTGTACGCTTCTGAGGCACGGAGTTCTGATCGCCGAGCAGGTGGCCAATCTCGGCAGTCTGGTCGGCAAGCGGGTCGAGTTCCAGTTTTGCCCGCTGCCGATCGAAGGATGCGACGGAGCACCCGCCCGGGTCCTAGGGCGACCGCTGGCTGGCTAGCCGTGGCGAGGACGGCCGTCCGAGGGCCTGGTTCCGCGACGTCGATGAGGCCGATCTGGCAGAAGAAGAGCAGTTCCTCGCCGAGAAGATCTACGGCGGTCAGCCACGACACGACCGCAGCCGGATCGACTTCCGCAACCGGTTCAGTGATCGCGAGTAACCTGTTTGGGCCTATGGCGTTGAAGCTTGTCGCAACTGGCAACGATCGAGCACTCGCGATCCGTGATCACCTGCTGCCGTTGATCCGCGGCAATGGCCGACTGCAGGTGCAGCGTGACGTCGTGCGCCTGATCGAGCTGGAGCTGGATTCCTGGCTCTTCACTCACTGGACGCCGTTCAACGACCTGCCGGCCGAGGAGGCGACCTCGCCGGCCTATCGTCACGCGCTCGAGCAGCAGCGCAGTCGTCCGGAGCTCCCCTACGGCCTGGAGGTGCGGCGCGATCGGAAGGTCCTGAGCGTGCTCTGGTCGGATCATGGCGCCTTCGCGGTGCCGTGCTTCGTCCGGGGCGCCTGGGAGGATGAGGCGCTCGCCCTCTAGGCGGATCGGGCCTCGAGGTCCGTTGTCTCGGCGGCAGGATCACTGAACGGCCTGCCATCCCCCTCCAACGTAGCGGTGCCACCGGTCCAATCCTGCCAGCGCCTGACGATCACATCGACATACTTGGGATCGAGCTCGACCAGCCGTGCCTGCCGCCCGGTCTTCTCAGCCGCGATCAGGGTGGACCCCGATCCGCCGAACGGATCGAGCACGATGTCACGCCGCTTGCTCGAGTTCCGGATCGCCCGCTCGATCAGCGCCACCGGCTTCATCGTCGGGTGCAGGTCGTTCTTCACCGGCTTGTCGAAGAACCAGACATCGCCCTGGTCGCGGGCGCCGCACCAGTAGTGCTCGGCGCCCTGCCGGCCAGCCATAGAGGATCGGCTCGTACTGCCGCTGGTAGTCGGCGCGGCCGAGCGTGAAGGTGTTCTTCGCCCAGATGATGAAGGTCGACCACTTGCCGCCGGCAGCGGTGAACGCCGCCTGCAGCGTGTGCAGCTCCGAGCTGCTCATGGCGATGTAGACGGCACCCTTGGTGACGGTCAGGATGTTGGTGCAGGCGTCCTGGAGGAACGCGCCGAAGCCGTCGCCGAGCGCATCGTTGAGGATCCGCCGATCCTTGCCGCGAGCTTGTCCTTGGCCGAGTTGCCGTAGTCGACGTTGTAGGGCGGATCGGTCCAGGCCATGTCGGCGAGGGAGCCCGCCAGCACCCGCTCGACGTCGGTGAGCACGGTGGCGTCGCCGCAGAGGACACGGTGATCGCCGAGCAGCCAGAGATCGCCGGGCTTGGAGATCGGCTCGACCGGCGGCTCGGGGACCTCGTCCTCGGCCTCGCTGGTCTCGCCCTCGGCCGGTGCCAGCAGCTGCTCCAGCTCGCCGGCATCGAAGCCCAGCAGATCGAGATCGAAGCGCTCGTCCCGGAGCCAGGCCAGCTCCTCGGCGAGCAGCGTCGTCGTTCCACCCTGCCGTTGAGGGCAAGCTGATTGTCGGCGATCACATAGGCCCGCTTCTGCGCCGGCGTCAGATGCCCGAGCCGGACCACCGGCACCTCGGCCAGGCCCAGCTGCCGGGCCGCCATCAGCCGCCCATGCCCGGCGAGAATGCCGTCCGCCTCGTCGACCAGGATCGGGTTGGTGAAGCCGAACTCGACCATCGACGCCGCGATCTGCGCCACCTGGTCGGCGCTGTGCGTCCGCGGGATTGCGCTCGTAGGGTCGCAGCCGGTCGATCGGCCAGAGCTCCAGCCGCTCGGCCAATGCTGTCAACGTGGACGGCGTGGCGTTCATCGGCGACCTCGACTGCGAACTGCGAACCTGGGTGCGAACCTGGGCCCTGGGTGCGCACCCGGGGTGCGCAGGGCCAGAAAGCGAAAAAGCCGCCAAACTGGCGGCTTTCGGGCGGTGGGTGCTGACCAGTTGTGTGACCCTGCGAACCCGGATTCCCGGGCTGTCTGTAGCGAAGTCTCGGGCCAAGCCCCCCCGTATACACTTCGCGCAGGAAGGACCCGTTGATCTTTCAATGACTTGGCCGTTCGGCGGCCGATCGCGGAGAAAGTTCGATGGGATCCGTCTCGGTCAGCGACTGCGGATCGTTCAACCTCGATCGACTGCTCGTCAATGCACTCCCGGACGACCGCGTCCTCACCGCCTGCGCACCGGTTCGCGCACCGTGCGCACCCTGGTTCGCAGTCCGGCTCTCCGAGCAGCGTCTCGAGCTCGGCCAGGAACGAATCACCCGGATCGCGGTGCCCGAGCGTCACGCTCAGGCTGTAATCTGTGTTGACCCGGACCGAGAGCGGCAGGTCCTCGGGCGTCACCGACCAGGCCACCTTGCCGGTCTCGTGCTGCACGACGAACAGCATCCGGGCCCAGCCGAGCCGCTGGCCCAGGAGCCGCAGCAACCGCACCACCAGACGGTCCATGGCCAGCCTCCAGACGCACGAAAGCCCGCCGGGCGGGGCGGGCTCTCTGACAGCTCTTGCGATGATCCATAAATCTATATCTTGTGACGGACACAGTCGTCAACCACAAAATGCACTCTCATGCCGCCCGCCCCGCCTTGAGCCCGTAATGCCCGGCCAGGAGATCGAGCGCGGCGATCAGCATGCCCTGCGCCTGCTCCTGCCGGACCCGACGGGCGCCCCAGCCCTGGCGCAGCGCCCAGTCCCGCACCGAGCAGCCGCAGCCGAGCACGTGCCACGCCACCGAGCCCAGCGGCCCGTCATGGCCACCCAGCGCCTGCATGGCCGCGTGGACACGCTGACGGGCGCCGAGCGTCATGTCGTCGGGGTCCGGCTCGCGGCCATTGCCCGGCACCCGGCGGATGTCGGGCGCCCGCAGCGGGTCGAGCTGGGCCAGGATGAACTGGCGCTCGAAGATCCGTCCGGCATCGACCATGACATCGGTGATCGTGCCGGACTTGAGCATCCGGCCGAGCGTGTCGACGACCCGATGGTGGACGACGATCTTGCCCTCGGGATCCAGCTCGCGCACCGCCTCGAGCTGGAGCGGGCTCTGCCAGCCCTTGGGCTTGGCCAGGCGCTTGGCTCGCCTGGTCTTGCGGCTCATCGCCTGGCCTCCGGCCTTGGCCCGTAGAGCTTCTCAGCCAGCTGCCGGACCAGCTCCCGCTCGGGCCAGCTGAGCCGCTCGTCCTCGGGGCTGCACCACGAGCACGCCCTGCTCGCGCCAGCCCTCGCGCTTGATCGCGTCGGCTGGCCGCCGCTCGCCGCCATAGCCGCGTGGGTGCCACTTCATCGCTGCACCTCCCGCACGCAGGCGACGTAGCCGGCGACGTCGACCAGGCTGTCGAGGTGGCCGGGATCCATGGTCAGCCGGGCGAGCTTGAGGTCGGCGAGGCAGAGCCCGACCTGGGCCGCCGTGACCCTGGTGCCGAGCACCTGCGACCAGCGCACGGCCACCCGCTCGAACAGGTCCGCCGGCTCGCCGTAGACCCGACGCCGATCACGCACCACGGCAGCCGCCCGGGTCAGCAGCTCCTCGCCGGTCATCGCACGCCTCCATGCGGTCTCGATCGCCCAGAGCAGCAGGGCGATGGCATCCGCCTCGTTGTCGTCGGCGGGCTTGAACCCCCGGGCCTGGACCGCGGCGATCATCGCCGCCTTGTCGGCATTGCCCTTGCCGGTCAGATGCCGCTTGATGGTGCCGACCGGCACGCCCTGGTACGGCACGCTCATGCTGCTCCGCACCACGCGGTGAGCGTCGCCAGGAAGCCGCCATAGACATGGGCGGCGTCGGTGCCGGCGTGCCGACGGACCTCCTCGAACACAGATCGCGGTCGATGCCGTGCGCCGACATCGCTCGAGCTCGACCGAGCCAGTCGGTGAACCGGAGGTAGCGCATGCCGCCGCCGTCGAAGCGGCCGCGGCCGGAAGCTGACGGTGCCGGAGAGCGATCTGTCCGCCGACCGTGCGCAGCGCCCAGCCGGTGGTGGTGCCGAGGTCGAGGGCGAGGATCACGAGCGGCGCGACGGAGCGTGGGGCAGCCGGGCTTGCCTGGGTGGGCGGCTGCAAAGTCGCCGCAGCCATGATGGGCTTCCTTGATCGGGGTCGTCGTGGTCAGGGCGGCGACGGCTGTGTTCTTGGCGGAGCTGGCCGTCGTCGTCCGCTCGGTGGGATCGGTGCCTCGTCCGACAGGGGGGGACCACGGGAGCCGGGGACGAGACCCATCGCACGCGCGCAAGCCCCCTGGGGGTGGGAGTGGGAGAACCCGCCGAGGGCGGTTCTCCCCCACCCCCGTAGGGGGTGGCTTTCACCCCCTAAACTTGTCAGGGCGGCTAACACATTGATGTGAATTGACGAATTTCCAGTTTGACCAGCTTCGGAACGGGCCTATCTCGACCAATCTGATTGGCGCGTAGCCCGGCGTGGTGCCACGCGGTTCTGAAGGGGTAGTTTGACCAACGCAGCCAATCTGGTCCGGTGCGGCGGGCCGGTGCAGTAGCCGTCCGCGATGGCGCTGACGGGGCAGTGTTTGCGGCAATTCGGCGACGCCCAATTCTGGTTCAATCTGGTCGGACGCGCAGTTCTGCGGAGATCGCTGTTTCACGCCGCGAGTCGATCATCGCCTGCTCACCCTCCGGATAGACCCAGACGGTGGGGTTCTCGACCGGCAGGCAGGCGCCCGACTGGGGGCATTTGTAGTGGCTGGGCAGGACCGCCATGCGTGCCGGGACGACCTCGCCGGTCTCGGGATCGACGACCTCGTCGGCCGTGCCGAACACCATGCCCTCGACGCACAGATAGCCGAACTTGGAGCGGGACTCGGGCCAGGCCGAACGGCGCGCCATCGCGGACGAACTTGATGTAGCCCTTGGTGGCGAGCACGCTGATCCGGTCGCGGATCGTGTCCTTGCCGCCGAGCCCGGCGCGGTTCTCGAAGGCCTCGGCGAACTGCAGTGCTGGTGTAGAGCCGCCCGTCGAGCGCCTCATCCAGCAGGATGCCGAGGATGACGTCGTGCTTGCGCACCCGCTCGGCATCGAGCTTGTCGCCGATGTCCTTGCGGACCAGCCGCTCGCCGCTGCGGTCGATCTCGACCCAGCTGTCCGTCGACCTTGTCGATCAGCTTGGCTGGCAGTGCCGGGCCGTTGCGCAGCTCGATCTCGAGGCGCCGCTCGCTGCGCTCCTCGTCCGGCCGGTGCATGATCAGGCCGGAGGTGTAGAAGCCACGCAGCGCGCTGGCGCCGGAGAGCGCCAGGAACGGGTCATCCTTGACCTGCTGCTTGGTCAGCTTCCTGGTGTGGTGGGCGAGGATCACGCCGCCATCGGGATTGACCGCCTCGCGCAGCACCTCGACCCGCTCGGTGCAGGAAGAACATCATGGCGGCGTTGTCGTTCTCGCCGCCGCCCTCGGGGCCGCCGTCGAACAGGTTGCGGATCGGGTCGAGGCAGGTGATGTCCGGCGGCGCCTCGGCGAAGTGCTCGGCGATGGCGGCGACGGCGAGCGCGACGCCCTGCTCGTCGAGCAGCAGCCGCAGCTTCGGCGTGGCCACGAGGTTGTGCCGCGCCGCCTCGAGCACGGCGGGCTCGATGCGGATCCCCTGCAGCCGCTCGCGCAGGTAATGGTACTGGATCTCGGCCTGCAGATAGAACACCCGCAGCGGCCGCGGCGGCGCGAAGCCGAGGAACGGTGCGCCGGCGGCCATGTGGACCAGCAGGCTGATCAGAAAGTCGCTCTTGCCGACCTTCGGCGCGCCGCCGAGCACCAGCAGGCCGCCCGGGGTCAGCAGCCGTGGTGCGATGATGTCCGCCGGCATCGGGCTGGTGTCGTCGAGCAACGCTCCCAGGGTGAAGGCGGGCATGGCGGCCGGTGCTGCCGTGGCGGTGGCGGCGCGGATCAGCGGCGGGCCGTTCTTCTCGATATGACGGGCCCAGAGACGGTCGGCCTCGGCCTTGAGCCGCTCGTCCGGCCAGCTCGGGCGGAGCATCGCGGCATTGTACTGGCGGATCGCCTCCCAGCCGTCGTCGGGCGTGATGCGGCCGTCGTGGACCAGGCGGATGTAGTGGCCGATGGCGGCGCTGGCACCCTCGAAGCGCGTCCAGTCGTCCTCGCCGCCCTCGTGCACCGGGCGGGTCAGGACATCGTCGATCGAGGGCTTGTCACGCTCCGGGCCCGGCGCGCGGCCGTCGAGGGCGAAGGGCGGCATGGCGGCCACCAGCTCGGCGAGGTCGTCGAGCTCGACCTCGAGCATCGCGCGCGATGCTCGCGGATGGTGACGAGCCGCTGGAAGCCGCCCTTGTGGTAGACCGAGCCCGGCACCCGGATCGGCTGGTGCGCCGAGCGGAAGTGCGGGTCGCCGCCGACCTTGAGCGCGATCTCGCCACGCAGCCGGCAGAGCCGGGCCAGATCCTCGCCGGTCGCGGGCTCGGTCAGCTGCCACCAGGCGTGCAGCTTGGCCGCGCCCTCGGGCGTCCGGCCGCCGCTCTCGACGAGCAGGGTCGGCGGCCCGAGATGGCTGGACGAGATGGCGAGCTTGGCCGGGATGTCGCCGGCGTCGAGATCGACGACGACGGCCTGCATCTGCAGCACGTCGGCCGCCCTCGCCTGGCCCTGCTCGGCGACCGTGCCGGGGATGACGTAGACGGCCGCCCCCTCGCGCCAGGCCCAGGCGGCGAAGGTCGCGAGCTTCTCGGCCGCGGTGGCGTCCGCCTCGATCCAGATATTGTGCGGCTTGCCGTCCCTGCCCTGGCCCTTGTCGACGAAGCCGCGCACGGGGATCAGCCCCTCGCACCAGCTGAAGACCACCTCGAGGAAGACGGCGATCTGTGCCGGATCGGGCTCGACGCCGAACGGGTCCTCCGACACCGCGGCGTCGTTGAAGTCGTTCCACGGGTTGAAGTGGACGATGTTGTCGTCGCTCATCGCGGCTGCGCCCAGCAGCGCTCGGCCCAGGAGCACATCCGGCACTCGTGGAAGTCGGGCTCGCGGGCGATGCGCGGCAGCAGCTCGCCGGCATCGGTGGCCCGCAGGATCCGCACCGCCCGATCGCTCATCCGCTGGGCGAGCGTCGGCATCGAACGGCACCAGCTCGTGGTGCAGCTCGGCGGTGTCCTTGTTGATCGCGGTGAACAGCGCCGGGTTGGCCGAGATGCCGGGGACCTGCCGGCCTCCATGTAGGCCTGGTAGAGCGCGATCTGCGCCGCATAGACCGGCTTGGCGACGACGACGCCCTGGGCGACGGTCTGCCCGCCAGTTCCTGGCGTTCATGGTCTTGCATTCCCAGAGCGCGGGAACGGTCAAGCCAGAGCGCTCTGGGGCTGCGGCGATGATGCCGTCGACATGGCCGCGGATGCGGCCGCCGGCGACGGAGAAGCCGAACTGCTCGCCATCTGGTCGGTTGCCCTTGCGGGTGTAGAGATCGAGCCCGGCACCGCGCAGCCAGCGGACGGCCAGATCCTCGAGGCTGTGGCCGATCGCGAAGATCCGCAGCGTCTGGCCGCCGAATTCGGCGCCGTCGTCCTTGGGCGCGCCGGCGAACTCGAACTGCAGCGCCCGCTCGCAAGCGATGGCCGAGGCGCGAGCCGCCGAGATAGGTCCGGGGCGGCGTCGCGGCGCGCTCGGCTTCGAGGCCCGCGTCGATCAGACGCGTTGATGCGGTCGGCGATGGTCGAGCGACGGTTGTAGTCCAGCATCAGAACGGGATCTCCGACCCGTCCGCCTCGGCGGTCGCGTGCATGGCGTCCTGGAAGCCGCCGACGGCGACCTCGATCAGGGTCAGCACCTGCGCCTCGGAGAGATCGACCAGGCGTGTCTGCCAGCCGATCTCCTCCATGATCTCGGCGATCAGCTTCACGGTGGCGCGGATCGCCGCCGCCTCCTGCTCGGTCAGGTCAACCATGGCCGAGCGCTCCCTGGCGAGACGCGTCCACAACCCCTGGCAGGCGATCGAGCAGAACCAGACCGGTCGGCCGCGGCGGCAGCAAGCGTCGCGGATCGCGCCAGCCGAAGCCGCGGGTCGGCCGGCGGCAGACGGCGCAGAGCGCGAAGCGCGGGTGCCAGAGGCGCAGGCGGTCGGCAGCGGACATGGCGGTCACCCTTCATGCCGCCCTCGCGGCGGGCTCGCCGGCATCCCGATCGGCGGCGCCGAGCACCAGCGAGCGGATGGCGGTGCGATTGAACCGGAAGGCCAGCAGTGCCGAGGCCTGATAGCGGGTCAGCCCGAAGTCCTGCCGATGCTCGGCCGGCAGCAAGGCGAGCTGCTTGTCGGTGGGCGGCTGGTTCAGCCAGCGCCGGCTCTTGTGCGCGCTCTCGTCGCTCTCGTGCTCGTTGAGCCAGTCGTCGGCCGCGGCGAGGCAGACCATGCGCTCGCCGATGCCCAAGAGGCGCGGGCTCCGGCCCCGAGCACCGCCCACCGCATGCCAGCGGCCGTTGAGGTGGAAGATCCCGCCCCAGGCGTTGAAGCCGGTGGCCATGAGGGCGGCGTCGTCGCCGAAGAGATCCCCCCAGCGGAAGCTCGAGCGCTGCAGCAGGTCGATCTCGGTCATGACGAAGTCGCTGAGTGGCGGCTGATCCGCGCTGAGCCCTCGCCATCCTGGCCGAGCCATTCGTGGCCGCAGAGCGGGCATTCGGTGGTGCCGAGCGGCACGATGGCGCCGCAGCCCGGGCAGTCCTTGGTCGGCGCCTCGCCGTCGGCCTCGTGGCCGTCGAGATCGACGTCCTGCTCGAGCGAGCCGTGCAGCAGGGTCGAGGTGCCGAAGTCGAGGACGATGCAGTCGGTCTTGACGACGCCCGGGTGCTCCTCGGGCAGGACCGGGCGCAGGCCACGGCCGACCATCTGGATCATGGTCGACTTGTAGGAGCTCGGCCGCAGCAGCACGACGCAGCTGGTCGGCGGGTGATCCCAGCCCTCGGTCAGCACCGCGACGTTGACCACGACCTGAGCTCGCCCGCGGCGTAGGCGGCGAGCGCCGCCTGGCGCTCGGCATGGCCCATCTCGCCGTGCACGAGGCCGTTGGGCACGCCCGCGTCGTCGAGCGCCGCGGCGACCTTGCAGGCGTGGTCGACGGTCGAGCAGAACACGACGGTCTGCCGGTCGCCGGCCTTCTCCCGCCAGTGGGGGATGACCGCCTCGGTGACCGGCGCCCGGTTCATGATGGCGTCGACCTCGGCCATGTCGAAGTCGTCGGCGGTGCGCCGCACCCGGGTCAGCTGGTCCTGCACGCCGACGTCGATGACGAAGGTGCGCGGCGGCACCAGGTGGCCCGAGGCGATCAGCTCGCCGAGCCGGATCTGGTCGGCGACGTTGGCGAAGACCTCGCGCAGGCCCTTGCGATCGCCGCGGTTCGGGCGTGGCGGTGACGCCGAAGAGGCGGCAGTCCGGGTTGCGTCGCGCACCCGGTCGATGATCCGCCGGTAGCTCTCGGCGACCGCGTGATGCGCCTCGTCGATCACCAGCAGATCGAGCGTCGGCATGGCGTCGAGGTTGGCGGGCCGCGCCAGGGTCGGCACCATGGCGAAGGTCACCTGGCCGGCCCAGGACTTCTCCTTGGCATCGACCACCGAGGTGGTGAGCCCCGGATTCACCCGGGCGAACTTGCTGCGGTTCTGGCTCGGTCAGCTCGTCGCGATGGGCGAGCACGCAGGCCTTGGCATCGCTGTCGCCGACCATCTCGCCGGCGACGGCCGAGAGCATGATGGTCTTGCCCGCACCGGTCGGCGCCACGCCGAGCGTGTTGCCGTGCGCGTCGAGCGCGCGGCGGCTGCGCTCGACGAACAGCTTCTGGCGGGGACGAAGCAGCATGGCCGCCGCCTCACTGCGCCCAGGACGGGCGCACGTCCGCAGTCGGCTGGCCGTGCTGCGGCGGCTGCACCGCCGGTTGCTGGGCCGGCGTGGGCGCCTGGGTGGCGTGCTGGAACGGCGGCACCGCCGGCATGCCGACCGTCCCCATGACCGCGGCATAGTCCTTGTGGTCCGGCGTCACGGCGCTGCGGATCTCGTTCTTGTCCTCGCCGTTGGTGTCGGTGCCGACATCGATCTTTGCGACGAACTCGAGGCCGTCGAGATCGGCGAAGCCGCTGATGCGGCGGGCTGCCTGCGCCTCGGGCGAGGTGTCCTTGTCGGAGATGCCGCGGGCGGAGTTGAGCATGCCGCGCACCAGGCTGCGGCCCATGTTGGCCCAGTCGGGACCCTTGGGGCTGTAGAGCCCGATCAGCGTGAAGATCTTGCGCCGGGCGTAGGCGCCCTGCAGCACCGTGAACTCGCCGTTGAGATAGACGGCGCCGCTGGTGCCGCGGGTGGCGTAGCCGCCGGTCCAGCCCTGCGCCGGGTCGTCGAAGCCGCCCGGGCGGATGGTCAGGCGCACCTTGGCGAGCGTGCCCTTCGGGATGATGTTGGTGTTCTGCCGGGCGTCGTTGAAGTCGGTCCACAAACCGCTCATGGCTGGTTCCTTGCGTCAGGTGGTGGGGGATTGGGTGGGGGTGTCGGCGACCGGGATCGCCGGCGGGGTCTGAGGCAGGCCGAACGCGAGGCGCTCGGCTGCCGGCCTCGCGGGGCCGCGGATCTTCGCCATCAGGCGGCCGAGATGCGGCTCCTCGACGAGGTCGAGCCGGCCGCTGCGGTCCTTGGCCGGATAGCCCCAGGGGTTGAGCGTCTGGCAGACGAAGGCGCGGTAGGGCGTGCCGTCGTCGTCCTTGAGCTCGGCCATCGTGATGACCTCATCGACGATGCCGGGCAGCTCGAGGCCGGTCTTCGAGCCGTCGATCTGCGGCTGGAAGATGCGGCGATTGAAGTCGTCGAGCTTCTCGTCGAGGATGCCGACGAACCAGACGTTCTTGCCGCGGGTGTGCTGCAGGTGGGTGAGCCAGGCGATCATCTCGCGGCCGTGCAGCCCGTATGGCCCCGCGACGTCCGGCTTGCCGGTCTTCTCCGAGAGGGCCTCCGGCTGGCCCTTGCACCATTGGAAGCAGAGCCGGCCGGCCACGGTGATCGAGTCGATGAACACCGTGTCGTATTGATCGAGCACGCGCGGGATCGCCGAAGCGCTTGCAGACCGCTTCGTAGTGCGCCGGACTGTAGGGCTGGTCGTCGCGCAGCGCGGGATTGGGGCCGCCGATGAACACCGCGAAGTCGCGGCACTCGGTCCAGGTGCGCGGGCGGATGGTGTCGCCGGGCCAGCCTTCGACGGCCAGGTCACCTGCCTCGAGGTCGAAGAACAGGGTGGTGGGTGCCTCGAGCGTCCAGAGCAGGCTGGTCTTGCCGATCCCGCTGCCCCCGAAGATGCATCCCTTGATGCCGCGCGGCTCGGCGAGCCGCTGGTCGGCCGAGATGATGGGCAGCGCGCCGATCATGCCGGCACCTCCAGGCGCGGCGCCTGCGACGGCCGGCGCCCATCCGCGCGGTCATGGACGGTGACGGCGGCGAACAGCGCATCGAGCCGATCGGCCTCGGACAGGCACTCGATGCCCTTGCGCCGCATGAAGCGCCGCGCGTCGTCGAGCAGATCCGGCTCCGCGATGAGGTCGGGGATGCCGACATATTCCTGCGCGCTCTCGACGAAGTAGGTCTTCGAACGCAGCGCCCGGACGAGCGGGGCAAAGGTCTCGCTGACCTCGCCGAAATCGCCCTGGCCCAGCCCGTCGTCCTGGTTGCGCAGGATCCGCTTCACCTCGGTGATGATGCCGGTGCGCAGCATCTTGAGCGCCCCTTCCTGGCGCGCCTGCGAACAGGTGAGCGGGAAAGCGTCCTCCATGATGTCGTCGGCGATCCGGGGCGCGTTGTTGCCCAGGCGGGAGGCGAACTCCCATACCGATGCGGCGAAGGCCGCCGACTGGCTATTCAGCATCGAACCACTCCGTGATCTGGTTGAAGGCGGCCGAGCCCTGGGCGATGGCCTGGGCATCGAGTTCGTGAAACGAGCCTCCCCTCGCCTCGCGCATGCCCTGATGGGCAAGAGCGAGGTTCGCGTCAGACGCCCATTCGGCGAACGCGCGGAAGGTACCGGTGACGTGCTGCCAGGCCGCCTGCGGGGGTGTGGGCGGGACATAGAGAGGATTGCGCCGGCTGGCCGAGCGCTGCGGGCGCAATCCGCGCATCGCCGCAGCCGTCACCATCTTGCGGAGCGCGGAGCGGGTGGGTTCCTCGCCCTGCGCCAGCCGGTCATCGAGTGTGCGGCGCACGATGCCGGGGTCCTTGGCCTCCGCGTCCCGGATCAGGCGGGCGTCGTGGATCTGGTCGCGGCGCAGACCGAGGTCGGCGGCGGTGGCCGGACGAACATCGTTGTAGTCGGCAACGATGTCGGTCCGCACCGATCCGCTCGCCACCTCGCCCCGCGCCTGCGCGGCATCGTATTCGTCGGCCAGACGCCGCTTGGCCGCGGCTTCGATCTCCAGCGCATGGGCCTGTGCACGATGGGCGGCGGCGACAAGGTCGTCATGGGCGGCCTTGGCCCGGCTCAGACGTGCAGCGCGCTTGGCAATGTCGTAGGCGAAACCCGCCGCCTCACGCGCCTCGAGGACCTCGGCGGCGGTCTTCGCGCCGGCCAGCATCCTCGTTGCGCGATCGATCAAGCTGGGCAGGTCCAGCGCCGGGCCCGGTGTGGCAGCTAGCGCCGTCATGCCGCGCTCCCGGTCGAAACGAAGCGGAAGCTCGGCTTGCCCGCGCGGACCGTCCGGGCCGGCGCGAAAAGCTGCCGGATCGCCTCGGGCCAGGCGGTGAACGCGCGCTCGGCGACCTCGAGCCTGGTCGAGACGTAGTCGGCGGGATCCTCACCGCCGGACCGGATGCGCTCGACGAGTGCGGCGAGCTGCGCCTGGTCCCACTCGATCTTCTTCGGCAGGTCGGCGATGACGGTGACGTCGCCGTCGGCGAGGCGCACCGTGCCGGTGTCCTTGCCGCAGGCGCGGCGGGCCTCTTCGGCACGGGTGGCGTAGCGGATCTCGAGCGCGGTGTTGAAGCGCGCGTTGGCCGCCTTCAGCTGCCGCGCAGCATGGTCCAGCTCGCTCTGCACACCTGCCAGCAGTTCGACCGGCAGATCGGCCAGTTCCCCCGCGGGCAGGTTGATCAGGTCGTCAATGCTGGGGGTGTTGTCGGGAAAGGGCATGTCTATCTCGGTGATCAGGGGATGAGGTCACGCGGCCTCGAGGAGGCGCATCGAGAGCGCCACGCCGGGTCGTCGGGGCTTGGGTCGGGCGATCGCGATGTAGGCGAAGTGATCCGTCGCCAGCCGAGTCTGGACGAGATGCACGAGCCCCTGCTCAGCCGCGCGCATCGCGGCATTGGCCAGCTGACGCAGCGCGCCACGCGCCTCAGGGGACAGCTTCGAGAGCAGCTCGTCGGTATCGACCACGAGAAAACCGCGGTGATAGACAACGGCCGCGGAAGGCTCGGCCTGTGCCACCCAGGCGCAGAAGCCGATCTCGTTGATCGCGCGGCTCGAGGCGGAGGCGCAGGGCGCGGCAATGCGCGGATCGGTAATGAGGCGCGCCATGGTCATTGCACGGTCCGCAGCCGGGTGCCGTCCACGGTGCTTTCGCAACGGCGCGCATTCTCGAAGGCGAGGATGTCATCGAGCCGGTAGAGCACGCGGCCGCCGATCTTCACGAAAGCGGGCCCCTCGCCCGTCCAGCGCCAGCGCTCCAACGTGCGGGGACTGATCTGCCAGCGGTTTGCGAGCCGGGCCTGGTTCAGGAACTGTTCTGCCATCGACTTCTCCAGTGCCTCGATGTCCGGAGAGGTGATGCCATGTTCCTGGTATGCGGACGTCCTACAAGTGGGATGCGTCGGACGATTTTTTCGTGCCTGTATTTGCAGGAGAATTCGCGCCCCTGATCGGCGCGCATACCGGCTGCAAACATACGCACACCGGATGCAGACGAACTGCAGACGACACAGCCGGGATCAGAGACAGCCGGAGCCAGAATCAAAAAAGCCCGCCGAGATGGCGGGCTTGCTTGCGGCATGTCTGATCGGTCAGGTGTTGGCGATCTGCCAGACGACGAACTCGGGATCGAGGTGATACCAGCCGCGGCGCCCGGCGGTCTTGCGCAAGAGCCGGGTCCAGTAGGGCTTGCGACTGAACAGGCTGCTCAGTCGCTGAGAGGAACTGCCAACCGCCTTGAGGATATCGACATGGTGCTGGTCGGGCGCTCCGGCACGTGTCTGCGCCAGCATGAACTCCAGCGCACGCGCCTGCGGCAGGGTGAAGGCGAACTCCTGCCCGGCAAACACGAACAGCCTGAAATCAGGCACTTCCACGCGCCGCGAAGGCACCCCGATCAGCTCACGCTCGAGCATCTCCGCATGCTCCCGCCGCACGAGCAGGTCGACATGGGAGACAGGAATGCCGTCGTCACTACGCAGCGTCACCAACTGGCCGTCCGGCAGAAAAAGATGGCTGACGTGCCCTTGCCCGTCGCGAACCAGCCGGAAGGCATCCCGCAACGCCAGGTCGGCAAGCCCGGTGAAGATCGTCTCCTCCACTGGCACCCAGAAGGGCTCCCCGTCCGCTGTCAGCTCCTCGCCGGAGATCAGCGCGGCCTGGCTCAGGATACGCACCGAGAGTCGCATCCTCTCGTTGGCGACGAGGTAGCGGATGTCGGCGCCCGAGAGGCCCCAGCGCTCGGCAAGTTCGGACAGTTCGAACGAGTCCCGCTCCAGCCGCATTCCGATCCCTCTCGTCGCTCTTGTTCGCCTCCTGGTTTAGGTCGTTGACAAGCGCGTCGCAATCCTGTTTTTTCCACAGAACCCTCAACACTGGGGATGGATATGTCGGTCCAGATGCATGAGCGCCTGCGCGCCCGGATACGCCAGCTCGGCATGTCGGTCGCCGATGTCGCGCGCGAATCCGGCGTGAACCGCTCCTTTGTCTACGACATCCTGCGCGGACGATCCCAGGCGCCCAACCTCGAAAGGCTCACCCGTATTGCGAAGGTCGTGAAGGTCGAGCTCGAGTGGTTGCTGTCCGGCAAGGGGCGGGTTCAAGGTGGTGACCCCATCACCGAGGATTACCACAACGAGTTCGTCGCGATCCAATATGCCGCGGCGCGACCGTCGATGGGCGGAGGTGCGGTCGTCGAGGCCGAAGACCGTCCCGGGCGCGACTTCCACTTCCGCCGCGCCTGGATCCGTGATCGCCTGAAGGCCGCGCCGTCCATGCTGCGCGTCATGGCCGTACAGGGCGACAGCATGATGCCGAGCCTCAACGAGGGCGACGTCATCCTCGTCGACATGAACCAGCGTAACCCCGCCCCGCCCGGCATCTTTGTACTGCACGACGGCATGGGCCTGGTGGCCAAGCGGCTGGAACACGTCCCGATGAGCGACCCGCCACGCGTGAGGATCATCTCGGACAACCCCCGCTACTCGCCCTATGACTGCACGGCAGACGAGGTCAATATCATCGGACGCGTGCGCTGGTACGGACGGGAACTCTGAGATGAGCCATGTCATCATCCGTGGCGAGAACGGCCGCCGGCACGAGGTGGATTTCGGCGAGGCCGAGATCACGGTGTCGCTGCACGCGAGCGCCGGGACGGTCGAGCTGGCCATCGAGGCGGACGATCCGGATCGTCCTTCCGACAAGCGGCGCTTTGCCCTCGTGAACATCCCGCGCCACGTCTTCAGCAAGGCCATGGCGGACCTCGCTCGACAGGACCGGCAAGTTGGACTTACGCCGAAATCATGACCGGCCCTGTCCCCTCGAGCGAGGTCCTCGCTGGCCTCGTCGAGCGGGTGACGTTCCACAACGCCGAGAACGGCTTCTGCGTGCTGCGGGTCAAGGCGCGCGGCCACCGCGAGCTGATCACCGTGGTCGGGCATGCCGCCACCATCAGCGCCGGCGAGTGGATCACCGCCTCGGGCGAGTGGGTCAACGATCGAACCCACGGCCAGCAGTTCAAGGCACACTTCCTGCGCTGCTCGGCGCCGACCTCGGCCGACGGCATCGAGAAGTATCTCGGCCTCCGGCATGATCCGCGGCATCGGCCCGGTCTACGCCAAGAAGCTGGTCAGGGCCTTCGGCGAGCGGGTCTTCGACGTCATCGAGGCCGAGCCCGAGCAGCTGCGCCAGGTCGACGGCATCGGCCCGATCCGTGCGGCGCGGATCACCGCCGCCTGGGCCGAGCAGAAGGTGGTCCGCGAGATCATGGTCTTCCTGCACAGCCATGGCGTCGGCACGGCGCGGGCGGTGCGGATCTTCAAGACCTACGGCACCGATGCCGTCCAGGTGATGAGCGAGAACCCGTATCGCCTCGCCCGCGACATCCGCGGCATCGGCTTCAAGACCGCCGATGCGATCGCCATGCGGCTCGGCATCGAGAAGACGGCGATGATCCGGGTACGCGCGGGCATCGGCTATGCCTTGAGCGAGGCCATGGACGAGGGGCATTGCGGCCTGCCGACCGAGGAGCTGGTGCCGCTCGCCGAGGAGCTGCTCGAGGTCGAGGGCGGCATCGTCCGGACCGCCCTCGAGCTGGAGCTCGGCGAAGGTGCGGTGATCGCCGACACGGTGGGCGAGACACCGTGTATCTTCCTCGCCGGGCTGCATCGGGCCGAGCGGGTGATCGCCGAGCGCATCTTGCAGCTGGCCGGCGGCAAGCTGCCGTGGCCGGCTATCGATCCGGCCCTGGCGCTGCCGTGGATCGAGGCCAAGACCGGCCTCGCCTTGGCGCCGAGCCAGGCCGAGGCGATCCGGCTGGCGCTCACCTCGAAGGTCCTTGTCGTCACCGGCGGTCCCGGGGTCGGCAAGACCACGATCGTCAACAGCATCCTGCGGATCCTTGCCGCCAAGGGCACGCAGTTGCTGCTCTGCGCGCCGACTGGCCGCGCCGCCAAGCGAATGACGGAAGCCACCGGCTTCGAGGCCAAGACCATCCACCGGCTGCTCGAGGTCGATCCCAAGACCGGCGGCTTCAAGCGCAGCCGGGAGAAGCCGCTCGACTGCGACCTCCTGGTGGTCGACGAGACCTCGATGGTCGACGTCCTCTTGATGCGCTCGCTGCTCGAGGCCGTGCCGGACCGCGCCGCCCTCCTGATCGTCGGCGACATCGACCAGCTGCCGTCGGTCGGCCCGGGCCAGGTCCTGGCCGACATCATCGCCTCGGCATCAGTGCCGGTCGTGCGTCTCACCGAGGTCTTCCGCCAGGCGGCACAGAGCCGGATCATCACCAGCGCGCACCGGATCAACCAGGGCTTCATGCCCGACCTCGCGAAGCCCGATGGACGCAGCGACTTCTACTTCGTCCGGGCCGACGATCCCGAGACCGCGGTGCCGCGCATCGTCGAGCTGGTGAAGTCACGCATCCCCGAGGCGCTTCGGCCTCGATCCGATCCGCGACATCCAGGTGCTCTGCCCGATGAACCGGGGCGGCATCGGAGCGCGCTCGCTCAACATCGAGCTGCAGGCCGCGCTCAACCCCGCCGGCGAGCGCAAGGTCGAGCGCTTCGGCTGGACCTTCGCCCCGGGCGACAAGGTGATGCAGATCGAGAACGACTACGACAAGGAGGTCTACAACGGCGACATCGGCTACATCGACGACGTCGATCCCGACGCCGGCGAGCTCACCGCCAGCTTCGACGGCCGGCCCGTGACCTTCGGCTTCGGCGAGCTCGACACGCTGGTGCCGGCCTATGCCGCGACCATTCACAAGAGCCAGGGCTCCGAGTACCCCGCCGTGGTCATTCCGGTCATGACCCAGCACTACGCGATGCTGCAGCGGAACCTGCTCTACACCGGCGTCACCCGCGGCAAGCGGCTGGTGGTGCTCGTCGGCCAGAAGAAGGCCGTCGCCATCGCCGTCAAGAACGTCTCCGGCCGCCGGCGCTGGTCGAAGCTGCGGGAGTGGTTGGGTAGACCGGGCGAGCGAGTGAGTTGACCGAGGGCGATTTTCGCAGCTTCGAATCGCGCTGCGTCACTGAGCACCATTTGTATCGGCTCTAATTGGCGCTCAACCACATCGAGCCCAGCAACAATTGGCTCGGCTCGCCCAAGACCAATGGCTTCGTCGAACGAATCAACGGCTTCATCCTCAAGAAGTTTTTTCAAGCCGAAGCTGCGCGAGCTGTTCTACGACAGCGTCGAGGCGCTTCAGGCCGACCTCGACGCCTCGCTGCACCACTACAGTCGAAGACGACCGCATCTCGGCTAGCGCAAATAGGGCTAAAGCGCTTGGGAAACGGTCCAACAATTTGTCACTCAACAAGGCTCAGTGGATAGCTGAGGCTCCAATTCGACCGCTCCGTCAAGCTCGGATTCCAAGGCACGTCGATCAGTTCCGACGGCGGTCTCCTGCTGCACCGCGGACTTGGCGAGGCTCTCAGCTTGACCGACACGCGGCAGGGGGCGAAAGCGGCTTTATCGGCACCTTCGCCAAAGGTACAGTCATTGGAGGCAAGGCAAATGGGGGATGCCAGTGGCCCTAGCAGCGGCCGACGCGGCGGCAGTCAGAGCGCTCGAGGCGCTGCTGCCGGGTGGCAGCGCAAGTGCGGCGCGCCGGCTCTCGCAGCCGCTGGTGTTCACCCGGGCGACCGGGGTCGAACTCACAGCCGAGGACGGCCGGACCTACATCGATCTCAATTGCGGCTACGGTGCTATCCTGCTCGGGCGCGGTGATCCTTGGCACGTGGCGCGCACGGCCGAGCTGGCGGAAAGCATGGACCTCGTCGGGCTCGGCACCACGCGGCTCGAGCTTGATCTGGCAGAACGGCTGATCGAGCACATCCCGGCGGCAGAACTAGTCGCCTACTGCACCTCTGGCACCGAGGCGACGCTGCATGCGGTGCGGCTCGCCCGGGCGGTGACCGGGCGGCGACGGATCGTCAAGTTCCAGGGCACCTATCACGGCTGGCACGACTACGTCGCCATGAACTGGGCGAGCCCGGCCGCACGGCTCGGATCGGCCGACCCGTTCACCACCGGCGCCCTACCCGAGGCGCTGGCGGCGACGGCGATCCTGCCCTTCAATGACCTCGCCGCCGTCGAGGCATTGCTGGCGGACCGGGACCACGACGTCGCCGCGATCCTGGTCGAGCCGCTGATGCACAATGTCGGCTGCATCCCGTTCGAGCCCGGCTATGCTGACGGCTTGCGTGCGCTCTGCGACCGGCTGGGCGTGCTCCTGATCTTCGACGAGATCATCACCGGGTTTCGGCATGCGCTCGGCGGCTACCAGGCCCTCGTGGGCGTCACCCCGGACATCGCCACCTTCGGCAAGGCGATCGGCAACGGTCACCCCCTCTCCGCCGTGGTCGGCAGGCGGGACCTGATGCTCCGCTTTGCCGGTGGCAGGCCTGACAGCGTGGCGCTCGGCGGCACCTTTAACGCGCATCCCCGCTCGGTGGCGGCGGCGCTGGCGACCATCGAGCGCCTCTCCGAGCCCGACGCCTACCCGGCGCTCTACGGCAAGGGCGAGGCACTCGCCGCGGCCCTGCAGCGCGCCGTCGATGCCGCCGGCGCATGCGCCGTCGTCACCCGCTTCGGCTCGGTGGTCTGCCTGCATTTCCAGGCGGCCGCACCGCGCCGTTATGAGGACCTGGTCGACGGTGATCTCGTGCTCGACGCCGCGTTCCGCCGCTTTCTGCTGGACCATGGTGTCGCCACCGCCGCTCAGCCGCTCCGCCGCTTTCACGTCACGCTCGCGCACGAGGACCATCACATCGCCCGGATCGAGGAGGCGGCCCACGCAGCCTTTCGCGACCTGGCACGGATGGAGGCCCGGCCGTCTTGACCGCCACCGGGATCGGGCTGCTGTCGCTCAAGGGCCAGGTGGCGCTGGTCACCGGCTCGTCGCGAGGCATCGGCCGCGCCATCGCCGAAGCGCTGGCCTCGGCTGGGGCACATGTCGTCCTCAACGGCCGCGGCGCGACAGCGCTTGAGGCGCCCGTGGCCGCCATCCGTGCAGCCGGCGGCGGCGCCGAGGCGCTGCCCTTCGACGTCCGCGACGCGGCTGCCACCACCGCCGCCATAGCCGGCATCGGCGGTCGGCTGGGCCAGCTAGACATCCTCGTCAGCAATGTCGGCGGCGGGGTGCGCAAGACCTTGGCCGAGCACACCGACGCCGACTTCATCGGGGCCCTTGACGCCAATCTCGTGGCCGGCTTCCGCCTCGCCCGCGAGGCAACGCGGCTGATGGTCGAGCGCCGGTACGGCCGCATCCTCGTCACCTCGTCGGTCAACGGCACGGTGGCACGGCCGACCATGGCGGGCTACGCTGCGGCCAAGGCCGGGCTCAACGGTCTTGTCCGCGCGCTCGCGGTCGAGCTGGCGCCCTCCGGCATCTCGGTCAACGCGCTCGCCCCCGGCTATTTCCCGACCGAGGCGAACCGCCCCCTGCGCGAACGGCAGCCGGAGATCGTGGCGCAGGTCGAGGCACGCACGCCCATGGGTCGCTGGGGCCGGCTCGAGGAGCTGGGTGCGGCGGCCATCTTCCTCTGCTCACCGGGCGCCTCCTACTGCACCGGCCAAGTGCTGGCGGTGGACGGCGGGCTCCTGGCAGCACTCTAGGGAGTTGAACGGATGACGCGCATGCGGATCGCACTGATCAATGTCGGCCAGGAGACCAACGACTTCAATCCGCAGCCGACGACGCTCACCGACTACCGTTCCTTCGGGCTCTACGAGGGTGCGGCGATGCTGGAGAAAATGCGCGGCCTTGGCGAGGTCGGCGGCTACATCGCGGCGGTCGAGGACTCCGGCCTCGACGTCGAGACGATCCCGATCATTCGTGGCTGGGCTTCGGCCGCGGGGCGGCTCGACGATGCAACCAGGCGCTACTTCGACGAGCGTATCCGCACCGGCCTGGAACAGGCCGGCAGAATCGACGGCCTGGCAATTCAGCTGCACGGTGCCTGCGCCGCCGACGGCATCGACGACGTCGAGGGCGCCCAACTTCAGCTCTGCCGCGAGATCCTCGGGCCCGACGTGCCGATCGTCCTCTCGCTCGACCACCATGCGAATGTCACGAGGCAGATCGTCGCCAATGTCGACGCCATCGTCGGACACCGGACGCAGCCGCACCAGCCGTTCGAGACCGGCAAGGAAGCGGCCAAGATCCTGCTCCGCATGCTGCAGGGCGAGGTCCGTCCGACCGTGGCCTTCAGAAAGCTCCGCCTGCTGTCGCACCAGGAGCAGTTCCTGACCTCCAAGCCGCCGATGAAGACCCTCTTCGATCGCGCCCGGGCGATGGAGGAGGACCCGCGCGTCCTGCAGGCATCGCCCTTCCCGATGCAGCCCTGGCTCGATGTCGCCGAGGGCGGCTGGTCGATCACAGTCACCACCGATGACGACCCGGCGCTCGCCGGTCGCCTCGCCGACGAGCTCGCCGATCTCGCCTGGTCGATGCGCGAGATCTTTCAGCAGAAGGACGCGGTCGGCGTCGACGAGGCGGTGCAGCTGGCCGACAAGAGGCCCGGCCTCGTCATCCTCAGCGACACCGGCGACACGGTCTTCGGCGGCGCCGCCGGCGACAGCAACATCATCCTCGAATCGATCCTTCGCCAGGGCATAGCAGGCAAAGCCCTGGTGCCGATGATCGCACCCGCCGCCGTCGCCACGCTCGCCGAGGCCGGTGTTGGTGCCCAGGTCACCCTGCCGCTCGGCGGCCATGCCACGGACTTCTTCGATCCCTTGACCGTCACCGGCACCGTGCGCGCCGTCGGCGGCGGCATCGTCAAGGTCTCCAAGCACAACCAGTTCGAGGTCGACCAGGGCCGGGCCGTGATCTTCGAGACAGGGCCGGTGACCATGCTGCTCACCGAGCTTCGCGCGGTTGCCGGCAACCTTCCCGAGGCCTACCGGGCCTTGGGCGTCGAGCCCGAGGGCTACAAGATGATCGTCCTCAAGACCGCCTCGAACTTCCAGTATTTCATGCCCATCGCCAGCGAGGTGATCCGCGTCGACACGCCCGGACCCGGCCAGTCCGACATCAAGAGCCTCCCCTGGAAGCGGCAGCCGCGGCCGGTCTATCCGCTCGACGCCATCGAACTCGTGGCGCGGCTGAGACCACCCGCTTCACCGCCCCGCTTGTCCACCCACGACAGTTCCCGCAAACTACCAACAACCCGAGGCATGCCGTTCGGCAGCCGCAAGAACCAGGAGGTGAGCGCCAAATGCGTGTTCTACGTCGCAAAAACCCAGGAACCATCCTCGCCGTCTGTCTCGGCGTCGTCATGGCCCTGGCCATGGGCCCCGCCGCCCGCGCGCAGGACAGCGGCGAGACGCTGCGCGTCGCAATCCTCCAGGACGTCAACAATTTCGACCCGCAATCCTTCCTCTCGGTCAACTTCCCGCTGATCAAGAACCTCTACGACAGCCTGATCGAGTACGGGCCCGACGGCGAACCGCTGCCCAGCCTCGCCACCGCCTGGACGATCGCGGACGACAACACGTCGGTGGCGCTCGAGCTGCGCGATGACGTCACCTTCCAAAGCGGCGCGCCGATGAACGCGGAGGCCGTGGCAGCGACGCTCGCCAAGGCGGCCGATCCCGAGACCGGCAAGAACGTCTATGCCACGATGGCCCCGGTCGCCGACTGGACGGTCGACGGCACGCACCAGATCACCGTCAACTTCAACGGACCGATCCCAGACAAGCAGATCACCGATCTCCTGCAATTCATCTCGGTGATCGATCCGGCCGGTATCGAGACAATCGAGACCGTGCCGGCCGGCACCGGCGCTTTCACCCTCGAGGACCGCGTGCTCGGCCAGAGCGTGACCATGGCCGCCAACCCGGACTACTGGCGCGATGGCGAGCCCAAGGTGGACCGCGTCGAGATCACCGTCTTCGGCGACAACGATGCCGCAGCGGCAGCGCTCGAGTCGGGTGCGGTCGACGTGATCTACGGTAGCGGTGGCCGCACCGCCGTACGGCTGCGCGACAACGGCTACCAGCTGGTCCAGGGCCCCGGCCCGCTGGTCCAGATCTTCCGCATCAACACCACCCGCGGCCCGTTCCAGAACGAGCAGTTCCGCCAGGCCTTCAACTACCTCCTCGACCGCGAGGCCATCCTCCGCGTCGGCTATGCCGGCCTCGGGGTGGTCACGGCATTGCCCTGGGCGCCGGCGAGCCCGGCGGCCGACCCTTCGTACAATGAGACCTACGCCTACGATCTCGACAAGGCGAAGGAGCTGCTCGATGCCTCCGGCCTCACGCCCGAGGAGATGAGCGACTGGCAGCTCCTGGTGAACAGCGCCGACCAGGACGCCATCACCATCAGCCAGCTGGTCCAGGGCACGCTCGCCGGGCTCGGCATCAATGTCGAGCTGGATCTGCGGCAAGGTGCCGAGTTCACCGACGCCATGCTCGGCGGCGACTACACGGCGATCTTCGCCGGCATCGGCAACATCCAGAAATTCCCGAGCCGGATCGCCACCAACAGCATCTACCGGACCGCCAACAACCCGATTCTCGGCGAGCCGCATCCCCATCCGGACTACGTCGCGGCGATCGAGCGGGTGAACACGACGCTCGGCTCCGAGGAGGAGGTCCGGGCGGCCTATGACCATCTGAACGAGGTCCTGGTCGCGGCATCATTCGGCATTCCGACCAATACTTTCGATGTCGGCCTGATAGTCGCCGCGCCCTATGTCAACGGCTTCACCCCCGATATCGACAACATGCTCGTGGCCCGCACGATCACCGTTGAGCGCTGAGGATAGGGGCAGCCCCGGCGAAGATCACAGCCGGGGCTGCGCCCGCATGACCCTGAGGCTGACGATCGCGGCTGATGACTGAGCCGGTCCTGCAGGTGCGCGGCCTCGAGGTCGCCTTCACCGGCTCCGGCCGCGCCGTGCCGGCGGTGCGCGGCATCGATTTCGACGTCGGTGCACACGAAGTGTTGGGCATTGTCGGTGAATCCGGCTCCGGCAAGAGCGTCACATCGCTGGCGCTCACCGGCCTGCTGCCACGCACGGCCAAGGTCAGGGGCTCGGTTCGCTTCGCCGGCACCGAGGTGATCGGTGCCCCGCCCGAGGTGTTGCGCCGGCTGCGCGGCCGCGACGTCGGCATGATCTTCCAGGACCCGACCACCAGCCTCAACCCGGTGCTGCCGATCGGCCGTCAGGTGACCGAGGGTCAGGTGGCACACGGCCTGCTCCGCCGGCAAGATGCCCCCGCCCGGGCGGTGGAGCTGCTGGCCGAGGTCGACATTCCCGACCCCGCCGGTCGCAGCCTGCAATACCCGCACCAGTTCTCGGGCGGCATGCGCCAGCGGGCGGTGATCGCCATGGCGATGTCTGGCCGACCGCAATTGATCATCGCCGACGAGCCGACCACCGCCCTCGACGTCACGGTGCAGGCGCAGGTGCTGGCCCTGCTCCAGCGCCGCCAGGTCGGGAGCGGGGCCGCAGTCATCCTGATCACCCACGACCTCGGCGTGATCGCCGAGATCGCGCATCGCGTGCTGGTGATGTACGGCGGCCGGATCGTCGAGGCGGCGACGGTCGAGGAGATCTTCGCCCAGCCGCGCCATCCCTATACCGTGGGGCTGCTGCGCAGCCTGCCGCGGCTCGACCGGCAAGCGCAGCGCCTCGTGCCGATTCCGGGCCAGCCGCCTTCACCGACCTCCATGCCCGCCGGCTGCACCTTCCACCCGCGCTGCCCGATCGGCGAGCACCGCGAGCGCTGCCGCAACGAAACGCCTGAGCTGCGAGCGATCGCCGGCTCCGGCATCGCCGCCTGTCACTTCGCCGAGGAGGTCGATAGCCTGCTGGAAGAGCCGGAAGCAGCAGTCGCGGCGGCGTCGATGGCAGTATCGTCCGCTACGCGAGGCGAGCCGCTGCTCGTGGTCGACGACCTCGAGGTGCACTTCCCGCTGCGCGGCGGCCTGCTGCGCCGGCAGGTCGGCCTGGTGCGCGCGGTCGACGGTGTCAGCCTCGAGCTGCGCGCCGGCGAGACGCTCGGCCTGGTCGGCGAGTTCGGGCTGCGGCAAGACGACGACCGGCCGCGCGATCATGGGCCTGATCGAGGCGACCGGCGGCAGCATCCGCTTCGACGGCCAGGAGATCACGACCCTGGCGGCGCCGAGCTGCGCCGCGTTCGCCGGCACATGCAGTACGTGTTCCAGGACCCCTATGCCTCGCTCAACCCGATCCGCACTGTCGAGGAGATCGTGGCCGAGCCGCTGCGCATCCACGGCGTCTACGAGGAAATGCGCGGTGCCGCCCGGATCGCCGAGCTGTTCGACCTGGTCGGCCTGTCGCGCGGCATGCTCGGCCGCTACCCGCACGAGTTCTCGGGCGGCCAGCGCCAGCGCATCGGCATCGCCCGGGCGCTCGCGCTCGAGCCGCGGCTCCTGATCCTCGACGAGCCGGTCGCCGCCCTCGACGTCTCGATCCAGGCGCAGATCGTCAACCTGCTCAAGGACCTGCAGGCGGAGCTCGGCCTCGCCTATCTCTTCATCGCCCACGACCTCTCGGTGGTCCGCCACATCTCCGACCGGGTCGCCGTCATGTATCTCGGCCGCATCGTCGAGGACGGCAGCCAGCGACGAGCTCTACGCCCAGCCGCGTCCACCCCTACACCCAGTCGCTGCTCTCCGCCGTGCCGGTGCCCGACCCGGCGCGATCGCTGGCCGCCGCATCGTGCTCGAAGGCGACATCCCGAACCCGGCCGACCCGCCCAGCGGCTGCGCCTTCCACCCGCGCTGCTACCGCGCGACGGAACGCTGCCGCACGCGAGACGCCGGCCTTTGAGCGCTACCCCGGCCTCGCCTCCCGCGCCGCCTGCCACCACGCCGGGCCGCTTGCGGCCGGATGAGCTGCCGGCCGAGCCGAGCGCCACCGTCCACCCGGAGCCCGCTCTTTGAGCGCCGCCATGGCCGTCGCCGGCCGCGTTTTGGCACGCAAGGGAGCGCTGCTCGCGGCGATCTTCCTCGCCGGCATGACCCTCATCGCCTTCCTCGCGCCCTGGATCCTGCCCGGCGACCCGCTGGCCCAGAACCTCGTCCACGCGCTGGAGCCGCCTTCCGCCGCCTTCTGGTTCGGCGCCGACGAGCTCGGCCGGGACATCCTGACCCGGGTCGTCTACGGCGCCCGAACCTCGCTCCTCACTGCCGCCGGCGCCGTTGCCATCGCCGGTGCTGATCGGCGTACCGATCGGGCTGGTCGCCGGCTTCTACGGCGGCTGGCGCGATGCGGTGCTGATGCGGTTGGTCGACGTCATCCTGGCCCTGCCCGGCATCCTCTTCGCCATGGCGCTGATCGCCGTGATCGGCCGCAGCCAGATGGCGGCCCTGGTCGCCGTCGGCATCACCGGCATCCCGAGCTTCGCCCGGATCACCCGCGCCCAGGTGCTGTCGCTGCGCCAGCGCGACTTCGTCATCGCCGTCGACGCGCTCGGCGGCTCGGCGGCGCATCTCATGTTCCGCACCATCCTGCCCAACTCCTGGAGCCCGATCCTAGTCCAGGTGGTCATTCTCGCCGCCGTCGCGATCCTGCTCGAGGCGGCGCTCGCCTTTCTCGGCGTCGGCATCCCGCCGCCGACGCCGAGCTGGGGCGAGATGCTGCGCACCGGCAAGTCCTATCTCTACGAGGCGCCCTATTACGCCGTCCTGCCGGGCCTCGTCCTGACCCTCACCATCCTCTCCCTCGACACGCTCGGCCGCGACGCTGGCCACGGTCCTCGAGGACCGGCACGGTGCCGGGCGAGCGACCGCGACGCCACAGGCCGCGTCCTTTGACCGGCTACATCCTGCGCCGCCTCGCCCAGCTCCTGCCGGTGACGCTCCTGGCCTCGCTCGCCATCTGGGCGATGATCTACGCCGTGCCCGGCGGGCCGGTCGGCTGCCATGGTCGGCGAGAACGCGACGCCCGAGCAGATCGCGGCGACCCGCGAGCGCCTCGGCCTCGATCGGCCGGTCCTCGTGCAGTACGCGGCCTGGCTCGGCAACGCGCTGACCGGGCGATCTCGGCGTCTCCCTACAGAACCGCCAGCCGGTGCTCGAGCTGATCCTGCGAGCGCGTGCCGGCGACGCTGCAGCTCGGCATCGCCGCCATCCTGATCGGCCTCTTGATCGGCGTGCCGGTCGCCATCCTGAGCGCGCTCCACCCGGGCTCCGGCTCGACCGGGTGCTCAGCGGCTGGAGTGCGCTTGCCCTCGGCGTCCCGACCTTCTGGCTCGGCATCCTGCTTGATCCTGCTCTTCGCGGTCGAGCTGCGCTGGCTGCCGTCGGCCTCGGCCTACGTGTCGATCTGGGAGCAGCCCGGCCAGGCCATGCGCAACCTGCTGCTGCCGGCGCTCACCCTCGGCGTCTACGTCTCCGGCATCTTCGCCCGCTTCCTTCGCGCCGCTCTGCTCGGCGAGCTGCATGCCGACTATGTCCGCACCGCCCGCGCCAAGGGCCTGCCCGAGCGCGACGTGATCGGCCGCCATGTGATGCGCAATGCGCTCCTGCCCTTCGTCACCATCGTCGGCCTGATGCTCGCGAGCTTCATCGGCGGCGCGCTGGTCACCGAGGCCGTCTTCACCTATCCGGGCTCGGCCGCCTCCTGATCCAGGCGATCAGCACCCGCGACTACCCGCTGATCCAGGGCGCCATCCTGTTCATCCTGGTCATCTACGTCGCTGATCAACCTCATGGTCGACGTGCTCTACGCCTACATCGACCCGCGCATCGACTACGAGTGACCGACAGTGGCACTCACACCCGAAAAGGAGGAACCGTCGATACTCGGCGGCCTTTTTGTGCGTTTTGCGAGAAAACGTTCGCGCTCAACTAGCCGCAGCAGATGCATCGATCGCGCTGGGCTCACGAATGGGCATTCCGCCAAATTGTGTTAATCCTTGAAGCTCTTGAGGACTGATGTTTGCAGGATTTCGGGCTCTCCCGCGTTCACGGTGCTTCCACGCTCGCGATCGGGTGCTGCAGGCGTGAATCTAAAAAAAGCCCGTAATTTTCTGAAATACGGCCTTATACCAACCCCACTAATTTTTGATCGCTTGAGCCCATGTCATCTGGCAGAGGGATTTGATCCTTCCTGCTTCACCGGTGACGCGCTGCCAAGCTCGGCAGACGGCGTCGACGATGGCGTCGTAGTCCGCCCACAGGCGATGCGAGAGGAAGCGTTCCTTGAGGTAGAGCCAGAGTCGCTCGATGGCGTTGAGTTCGGGTGAGTAGGGCGGCAGGAAGATCGGTGTCAGGTTAGGCGGGAATGACGAGGTCGTTGGCGCAGTGCCAACCCGCACGGTCCATCAGCACCAGAGCGTGAGTTTTCGGTGCGACCTGGTCGCTGAGCTGGTCGAGGAAAGTCTGCATGGCCATGGTCGAGACGATCGGCAGCACCAGGCCGAAGGCGGCGTCGCGCTCGGGGCAGACGGCGCCGAAGAGATAGACGGCTGTATGGCGCTGGTCCTTGAGGCCGGTCGGGCGGGTGCCGCGCTGGAACCATTGTCTGCAGTTGCGTCCGGTCTGGCCGATCCTGGCCTCGTCCTGCAACCAGACCTCGATGCGCTCGGCCTCGGGGTGGGCGGCGCTGTCTCGGCGATCAGAGTCGCGGAATTTTTTTTGAAGTCGGCCTGGGCGCGCGCGGTCGACCTTGGGGTGCGCCGGCCGTGTCTTCTGCCAGGAAAGATCCAAGCTGTGCAGCAGCTTCAGCATCCCGTTCTCGCTGTAGCTCAGGCCGATAGCGTGTCTTCGACGATACGGCAGAGATCCTTGGCTGTCCAAGAGCTGAACCCGTACTTCTCGATGTCCGGCCCACGCAGCACGACGGCCCTGAACGCCGCCATCTGCCCCTCGCTCAACCGCGACGGCCGCCCGGTATGTGGGCGATCGTGCAAGCCCTCGATGCCCTCCGCGTTGAACCGGTGAACCCAATCGCGCAGTGACTGACGGTCCATGCCGGCCAGCCGTGCCGCAGCCTCACGGCTCGCCCCGTCGAGCACTGCCGCCAAAGCCAGCATCCGTCGCGAGGCACGGCCATCGGTCTCCTGCTTGGCGCGACGACGCAGCTCGTCGACTGGAATGTCCTGACGAATCGGTACGGCTCTGGGCATGGGCATATCCCTTCTTTCCCAAAAACCAAGCCGCATTATTCCTATTTTACAAGCCAAGTGAGTCAAAATATCGCGGGGTTGGTATAAGTCAGCCTTTGGCCGAGGGTCGTGATCCTGAAGCTAGTTGAAATATGTAGCATGCTGTTCTCCGGCCTTTAGCGGTGCTTAAAGCGATACCGGGTAAACTGGTAGTCCTGGTGTCCGTTCGCAACGGAGTTCTCAAGTGGAAGCGTTCGCTTCTAACAATTGTGGGCGGCGAGCGGCATCGAGGCGATCGCTCAGGCATCGGTCAGTCTGCTGGCTGGCTCAAGCAGTTTCTACGCCGCCGCCCTCCGCCGGCTCCCCA
>CAVOZQ010000033.1:0-33090 GCA_963700945.1 uncultured Alphaproteobacteria bacterium | reverse complement strand
CCACGTTGGGCGCTGCCGCTCGCGACGCCGAAAAGAAAGGTCCGCACGGCGGCACGGACATGCTGTTCGAGATCGACCGTCGGGCATGCCAGGGCGGGGCCAAGCAGCGCGCGCAGCTGACCAGTTGCCATAGTGGCATTGCCCACGTCCAGCCGCCCGTCATCGCGGAAGCGCGCCGCACACTCGAAGGAGTGTGGTGCCTCGGCGAGCGCCGTGCCGCAGGCGCGAAGCACTTGCGGTTCGAGCCTCACGGAGAGAACGTCGACCCAGACAAAGATCAAATCCTGTTCCCACTCGTCCGGCTTGAATTCCAAGGCTGCGAAATGAAGGACCGCTTGCCGCCACTGCTCGCCGCGTGGCGTCAACATCTTGGGTGCATTCTCCTGCATCGTCGCCCCGCGAAAAAACCCAGATTGTCCAAGAGCAACGGCTACGGCAAGTGTTTCGAAAGGTATTGGTATTGATCAGTGTCATTGGCAAGGTGGCCTCAGTGCCGCCGGCCGTGTGGAATTTACGACGACGATAAAGTGCCTGTCGTCTATCCTTCTCGCTGCGCGCCGACGGCCTGTGTCGGCCGCTCGTCGAGCATGCTTGAAAGGCCGAGGTCTATCCCACCGCTCTCAACGTTGGCCGGCCAGACCACACCCGGCTCATGGACCTCGAGCGCAAGCTCCGCTGCACCTCATGCGGCAATCGCCAGGACAACCGGATCCTGGTCTCCATGGCATCACGGGAGTGAAGGCGCGCCGATCCCGGCCGCCTTCGTTTAGGCTCGAGAATCCCCAGCCTTACCTCCCGGCGGGAATGCGGCACTCTCGGGTCATGGAACGACGCGGACCACCAGCCGGGGAGGCCCCGGCACCGGCCGCAGACGACGGATCAGGACCCAGCCAACCACGGAGACCCGAGATGAAGACCCTGAAGATCAGCGCCGCCGCCCTCACCCTCTCGCTGCTCGCCGCAGCCAGCTTCGGCGACCCACGCCATGGCCCAGCAGGGCGGCGTCCAGGTCGGCGGTAACGCCAACAACCTCACCCTCGTCAATCGCAACACCAACGCCGCCATCGGCAAGGACGCCTCCGCCACCACCAAGATCGGCAGCGTCCAGGACAGCAAGATCGGCGGCAACCTCAACAACCTGACCCTGGTCAACCGCAACACCAACGCCGCCATCGGCAAGAACGCCGAAGCCAACACCCGCATCGGCGCCATCGACGGTGCCGACGTCGGCGGCAACCTCAACAACCTGACCCTCGTCAACCGCAACACCAATGCAGCGATCGGCGTCAACTCCAAGGCCGGCACCGCGATTGGCACCGTCAACAACACCAAGACCGGCGGCAACCTCAACAACCTCACCCTCGTCAACCGCAACACCAACGCCGCCATCGGCGTCAACACCACCGCCTGCTCCGAAATCGGCAATATCGGCAAGTCCGACGCCTGCGACTGAGCAAGCCCCCGCCTCTCCTTTGTTCTCCCTGGTGCAACTCAGCCGGCCGCTCTCCGAGCGCGCCGGCGCTTTTTTATCTCGCAACCTACAGATTCCTTCGGGCCCGCTGCATTGCCCTCGCCGCGTCCGCTGTGATCTGCCCCTGGCTCTGCCGGAAACGCGATGCGTGATCTGACCGGCAAACGGCAGATCTACATTGCATATCAAGCGGGATAAGATCACATACATCGACAGCCTCTGAATAAGATGAGTCGTCTGTCTTTATCTCTTCACCCCGCTTTAAACACAAATAACCGATGCACGTATGGTTGCCGCGTGTTAGCCTCATCCTTTAGCCAGGTAGCCATCTATAGGGAGGTAGCTATGAAACCGACAAGGATACTCTTCGCGGCCGCAGCAATTGCGACGGCGTTCTCAGCCGGGACCGCGTCGGCCGAGATACTTGCGATGATGAATTACGAGAGCAAGCCAGCCGAGGACCTGAAGAGCCTTAAGTTGTCCGGCGCAGTGGAGCGTCGTGAAGGGATCGCGATTGTCGACGTTGATCCGGAAAGCGAGAGCTTCGGCAAATGGCTGGCGGACATCCCGCTCGATCCCGGCGGCATCGCCCACCATATCTTCTACGATCGTTCGATGACCAAGGCCTATTTGACCAGCCTGGCGAGCCCCGCGCTGCAGGTCATGGACATGACCCGCTTCCCGCCGAGGCTCGAGACCATAGCGGTGCCGAACTGCTCGATGGCCGAGGACGTGATCTTCGACGCCACCAACGAGCACTGGTACCTGACCTGCCTGAACTCGGGCAATGCCTGGCAGGGCCGGGTCGCGGACGACCAGGTTGTGGCCGAGATCGCAGTGCCGGGAACCTATCCGCACGGGCTGGGCATCAACTCCGACATCGACCGCATCCTCATCACCAGCACGATCAGCGGTGACATGAGCACGCCCGATGAGGTCGTCTCGGTGGTCGAGGCGAGCACGCTCAAGCCGCTCGGCCAGATCAAGCTGTCGGAGAAGGAGTCGCCATCGGGCGAGGCGCCGGTCGAAATCTTGCCGGTTCCGGGCGATGGTCCCCCAACCTTCGTCGTGACGAACATGTTCGGCGGCAGCGTCTGGACGTTGACCTGGGACGAGGCGGCGGAGGATTTCAAGGCCGCGAAGGCGATCGACTTTGCGCCGTTGGATGTTGGCGGCGTGCCGCTCGAGATATACTTCGACGAGACGGGTGATCGCATGTACGTCACAACTGCGAATCCGGGTCACCTGCACATCTTCGACACCTCGGACGGCGTCACCGAGCCCAAGCATATCACCTCGATCCCGACCGGTGGCGGCGCGCACCATGTGGCTTTCACCAAGGACGGCAAGTACGCCTTCGTCCAGAACTCCTTCCTCAACCTGCCCGATATGCGGGATGGTTCGATCACCGTCATCGACCTTCAGAAGAACGAGCAGATCGCGTCAGTCGAAACGTTGAAGGATGCGGGGTTCAATCCGAACTCGATCGTGCTCTTGCCGCAATGGAACCACTTCGCCGGCCACTGATGCGGTTGGGGCGCGTCGCTGCTCAGGCGCGCCCCTTGCAGCGGGTTACGATGTGATCAGAAACGCCACAAAAGTTGCTGTGGTAGCACTCCTCATCTCCTGGGCTGCGGGGCAAAGTGTTGTCGCGCACGAGGTTTCCCGCCAATCGGTGTCCGAGGCTGGCACGCAAGGTCCGCTTACCGAAGTCGCCTATCATCTCCACGGCGATGCCCAGCCGGCCGCGGTGATCAAAGTGCCACGCGGTAGCCGGGTTCGTCTCTTGCTCATCGGCGCAGGAGAGCGGGAGATGCATCTTCACGGCTACGACGTCTTGGTACAGGGTGAAGCAGGCGCGCCCGCGGTCTTCGAGTTCGAGGCAGGAAGCACTGGCCGATTTCCGATCACGGTGCACGACGTGGAGGACCTGCTGGGTAGCGGCGAGAAGGCGCTGGTCTACGTCGAGGTCCGCAATAGGTGAGACTGCCGCACGGGACGGCCACGATAGCGCTCCTCGTCGGACTGGCTGTTCTGGCGGGGGCACCTTCGTCGGCTGCCGCACATGCTTTCGGACAGCGCTACGACCTTGCCCTGCCGCTTGGCTTCTATCTCGCCGGCGCCGGCCTCGCAGTGGCGCTGTCCTTCGCAGGCTCGTTCCTGTTCATGCGACCGGGGATCCAGCGGCGATGGATCTTCGATCTTGTCATTCCGGCCAGTCTTGCACTGGTCGTGCGTGCAGCCTTGAGGACGGTCGCTCTATTCCTGCTCGCGCTTGTACTTGCGACGGCAGTGGCCGGGCCGCAGTTGCCCACCGCCAACTTCGCCACCGTGTTCGTCTGGGTTATCTGGTGGGTCGGGATGGTGCTCGCGACCGCGTTGATCGCCGATCTATGGACGCCGCTCAACCCTTTCGCGCTGCTGGTGGACGGCGTGCTTCGACTTGCCGGCCTCGACCGGCGGCGCGTGCGGCTACCGCGTGTGGCCGAGTGGTTGTCGGTGCTGGGCCTGCTGGCCATCGCCTGGCTCGAGCTGGTGTCCGAGTGGTCCGAGGACCCGCGGGCGATGGCCGCGATCATCGCCGTCTACGGCTTTGGCCTTCTGGCGGGCGCCGTGGCCGTTGGTCGGCAACACTGGTTCGCCATCGCCGACCCGACGACCCGGTTGTTCAGCTTGCTGGGTCATGTCGCGCCGATCGCCTTCCGGCAGCGAGAAATTCGGTTTCGCTTGCCGGCCTCGGGTCTGGTCAGCCGGCCACTGAGCGCGGCCGGCACCGTCTTCGTTGTCACCCTGATCGCCATAGTGCTCTTCGACGGCTTGTCGGAGACACCATTCTGGGCGGCGGTGCTGGAGTGGATCACCCAGTCCCAAGCCCTCCGCCCTTGGCTTCTCGAGCTTCGCGGTCTGGGCGTCGATCTGCTCAAGCTCATCCGGACGCTAGGCCTGGCCGCCACGGTGCTGCTGGCGAACCTGCTCTACCTGGGGCTCGCCGCCGCGGTGTGGCGGGCAGCCGGCGGCGAGCCCGGCCTCGGCCGGACCTTCACCGTTTTCGGCGCCTCGCTCCTACCCATTATGGTGGCCTATCACCTCGCCCATTACGTTTCGTACCTGGTGCTGGCGGGCCAGCTTGTCATTCCGATCCTCAGCGATCCCTTCGGGCTCGGCTGGAACCTCTTCGGCACTGCCGGGCGTACGATGGACATCGGCGCCATTACCGCCGAGGACGTTTGGTGGATTGCCGTCGCGGCACTCGTGACCGGCCATGCCCTTTCGGTCTTTGTCGCCCATGCCCAGGCGCTGCGCCTCTACTCCTCGCCGGAACAGGCGATCCGCAGCCAACTGCCCATGATGGTCTTCATGGTTGGACTTACGACGCTCAGCCTCTGGATCCTCTCACAGCCTATCGTCGAATGAAGCGGCCGGCTGAACCGCGGCGGCTTTCCCGGAAACGGTGTTGCTTGAGTCGCCACGCTGCCTCGGCGGCGCCTCCAGACTCTCGTAGCATAGAGCCTCGGCTTGGGCGGCCGGGATGTTCCCGATCGGCTCGGGCAGGCAGCAGTGGTTGACCCAGTGGACCCATTCGAGGATGGCGAACTGGACGACCTTGGGGCCTTGCCACGGCCTGCGGCGAGGGATCATCGCGGTCATAAAGAGGCCGACTATTGTCTCGGCGAACCGCATTGTGGGATGGACGCTATCCGCTCCGCGCCCACGATCGAGCGCTGCACTGATATGACAAGCTCGAGGCCAACCATCTCACCTTCGTCAAGCTCGCCTGATACTGCAAGTCTGTAAATCTGCTGCGGAGCTCAGAGATTCCGCCGCGCCCGCTGCATCGCGCGGGCCGCATCGGCGGCGATTTGCCCCTGGCTCTGACGGAACCCGTCGGTGTCCGGCGTCGTGATGTTCATGACCACAGTGACCGGCAGGCGGTTGTCGCGGGCATCGCCGACGGCCGCGACCTGCGCCCCGGACAGCACCATCTCGCCGCGTTGCAGGATGGCCGGCACCTCGTCAGCGTGCAGCCCGGCCATGCCGCCGTCATGGAGACGCGGTGCTGCGGCGAAGGCCAGAGCCGGGACGAGACGCTCCGTGGCCGGGCCGCCCGCGACGCCGCCCTGGTGAAAGATGCCCGCCAGAAGCCCACCACCGCCGCCGCCAAGCAGGCTACCTGAGGTCCCCCGCCACCGCCCGCGCCGCCGAGCGCACCCGCCAGGGGGCCGAGGATCGCCGAGCGAATAGCGATGCGCGTAATGTCGACCTGCACGCTGTCGGCAAAACCCTTGAAGTCGATCTTGCCGGTCGTCACGAAGCTGGCGAGTGCGTCCTCGGCACTGCGGAACGCGCTGGTGAGTGCGCTGCCCACCCCCTTGCCCCAGGCCATCGCGTCGTCGGCATAGCGGGCCAGCGCGTCACGAACGGCGGCCCACCCCTTAACAGCCTGGTCCGCCGCCGCGCCGATCGCCTGACCGGCAGTCCGGCTGGCTTCTGCAGCCGCCGCCGCAGATCCGGTCGTTCCTGCTGTTTCTCCTGCCGAGCCTCCACCAGAACCGCTGATCGCCTCGAAGGCGGTACCAGATACTCGACCGTGACGACGAGGCGCGCGGTCAGGATCGGCGCCGCGCCCTCGACGGCGAGCGCGCCTGTCTCCGGTGCCGAAGGCGTCAGGTTCTCGGCGAGACCACCGAGCGAGGGATCGACTCGCAGTGCCGTGCCGATCGAGCCGAGCAGCGCGTCTAGCGCCGCTTCACCGCCACCATTGGCATCGCGTGGCACGTAGGCCTCGAGCTCGACCCGGTGGCTGTAGAACTCGGTGCGCGGGTTCAGAGCCGTGCACCGGCAGAGCCGAAGCGTCTGGCCGAGCGGGGCCATGTGGTCGAGCTGACGATCAAACGTCGTTCCAAGTCAACAACTTAATCTCGATCTCTAGTGCGATATTCCACTGGATAAGCACCCCGATCGAAGCGATTCATGCACCCACGCCAACGAGCCGAGGGATACCGACGATGACCAGCCTGACCACCAACAACACCGCCTGGGGCTTCTGGGGCACGATCGCGCACCGCACCGATCCTGCCGCCGCCTGGCCGATGGCGATGGCCGCGATCGCCGCCTGCACCGGGCTACCCGAAACAGCGGTGCGCGACTTCCTCGACAGTCGCCACGGCCGCCACTTCGCCGACGAGGTCGCCAACCATCTGGCTGCCAGCCGCAGCCTCGACATCGCGATCGGCGCGGTGGTCGATATCTGGATGGGCTGGCGCATCGGCCGGCTGATGGCCCGCGAGACCGAAATCCCGCAGGGCCTGCCCTACCTGACCGGTCTGGTCGGCCAGATGCAGGTCGAGGCCGACGCCGCCGCCTGAGCCCGGATCATCCGGCCTTGGCCCCGCGCTGCGCCGCAGCCGGGGCTTAGCCTCGTAGGGGCCGCAAGGTGCGGCCCAACGATCCGGAGACCCGACCCATGCCGACCAACCTCTCCAAGGCCGAGCTCGCCACCATCCTCTCCGCCCTCGACGGGCAGACCCGCAACCCCGCCAACCGCGACAAGGCGCTGACCGCCCTGGAGCGACGTGCCACCGCCCTCGGCCTGACCACCGACGCCATCCTCGACGCCGCGCCGGGCCTGCTCGACGGCCGGCTGAGCCCCGCCGACTGGCTGGCCGAGATCACCGATGCCGAGGACCCCAAGGTCGAGACGGCCGACGCCGAGCCGGTCGCCGAGACCGACGCCGATGCGGCGAGGCCAACGCCCCGCGCCAACACCAAGCAGGCGATGCTGATCGCCATGCTCCGCCGCCCGGACGGCGCCGACCTCGACGAGATCGCCGAAGCCACTGGCTGGAGGAAGCACACGATCCGGGGAGCCATCTCCGGCGCCTCAAGAAGAAGCTCGGCCTCCAGGTCACCTCGACCCGGGATGGTCAGGGACGGCGAATTTACCACATCACCGGGGCGTGACCGACATGGCCGTCCATCGGATCAGCGACCGGGCAGAGCTGCTGCTGCAGCGAATGGCGGCGGCGGAACAGCAAGAAGCCGGCGCAGTTTCTGAGTGATCTGATCATCGACTACGCGGCGGGGCTCACCTTCGCGGACGACCCCGAGCGCGAGAACCTCCAGGTCCCCGACCAGGACGAGGCCACGACGACGCCCACCAACCCGCAAACGACCGAGGAGACCTAGCCGGCGGGCCGCCCGGCCACATCTCGGCACTGCCGCCCCGCCGGGTCCGCCCGGTGGGGCTCAGGCTCGTAGCAGGCCCCGGTGGTCGGGGCCGCAAAGCGGAGACGCCGCCATGAACACCGACGATCTCGAGCAGCGCCTGTTCGAGGCCTGCCACGACTGGATGGATGGCAAGCCCACCAACACCGCGCTCTTCGGCCCCGTCCAGGCCAGCGCGAGGATCTTCCTCGCCCGTGCCTTGGCCACCTGGCGCATCGCCGAGAGCGCCGGCGAGAGCCACAAGCTCGCCACGGACTTCGACACCTGGCTGCAGACCATCGTCGCCGACCAGCTGCCCGAGGTGCGCAAGAAGCTCGCCGTCGACGTCGAGATCCCCCGCCACTGAGCCGACGACCACCGGCCCCGCTGGCGCCGACCGGCGGGGCCGCATCTCCGGGAGACCCCGATGCCGCTCTACCGTGTCCACGCCTACGACGACGAGCACTACGCCACCCTGGTCATCCAGGCCGAGACACCGGACCACGCCGGCAGCGGTCGCCAGGCAGTTCGTCGCGATGATGCACCTCGGCTACTACCCGGCGAACCACGAGCGCGAGTTCCCGGAGGTCGTCCGGGTCGAGCAGGCCAGCTCCTACTTCGATGCCGCCGAGCCGTTCGCGCCGGTGGTCGAGAGCGTCGAGCTGGTGGACGGGACGGTGCCGACGGAAGGCTGAGCCACGCCGCAGCCCCGTCACCAATGCGCATGGCTTGCGACCACCGGCGGAGCGGGGCACAGTTGACGGTGTGCCGAACGCCCAAGTCCAAGATGAGAAGCCATGGTGATGCCCCCAACTCCGGGTCTCTCTGAAGCCGATCTCGAGATGCTCGACGCGTTTTTGATGTCGGATCAGGCGCCCGAAAACTGCATGCAGCTGTCGGATCTCGATGGCTTCCTCACGGCGGTGGCGATCGGCCCGGAGCTCGTCATGCCGAGCGAATGGCTGCCGATGATCTGGGGCGACGGCGAGCCGGCGTTCGAGACCGTCGAGCAGGCGCAGAGCATCATCAACGCCATCATGGTTCGCTACAACGACATCCTGCATCGGCTCCAGGATCACCCTGACGGCATCGAGCCGCTGTTTTGGGAAACCTCGGCGGGTCAGGTCGTCGCCGGCGACTGGGCCGAGGGTTTCATGGATGGCGTCGCCCTGCGCAAGGACGCCTGGCATCCGCTGTTCCATTCGGACGAGGGGGCTAAGCTGCTGGCACCCATCCTCGCCTTTGTGCACGATCTGGATGATGATGCCGTTGCCGAGGACGCGGAGGACGAGCTGACGGCGGTCCTGACGGTCGCGGCCGACCTGATCCCGCAGTCCGTCCACGCCATCGACGCCTTCTGGAAGGCACGGCGGCGCGCGCCGCGACGGGCTACGAAGACCGGCCGCAACGATCCCTGCCCGTGCGGTTCCGGCCGCAAATACAAGCGCTGCTGTGGCGCCAACTGACCTGATGATTGCAGCAACTCTGAGCCTGTCGTCGTGACGGCCGACACCGAGCTCCGCGACAAGCTCCGCAAGATCGAAGCGCTCTTCGCTGGCGCCACGACGCCCGGCGAGCGCGCTGCCGCGGGGGCCGCGGCCGGGCGCATTCGCGAGCGGCTGCGGGAGAGCGAGAAGACCGAAGGTCTCGTCGAGATGCAATTCAGCCTCGCCGACCTCTGGTCGCGCCAGCTCTTCCTGGCGCTGGCTCGCCGCTATGGCCTGCGGCCCTACCGGTACCATCGACAGAAGCGGACCACGGTGATGCTTCGCGCGCCGCGAAGCTTTCTGGACCGGGTGCTATGGCCCGAGTTCGTCGAGCTCAATGCGGCGCTGACCGAGTATCTCGCCGAGATGACCGAGAAGATCATCCGCGAGGAAGTCTATGGCGAGACGGCGGAAGCCGAAGAGGTCACGGATCCTGGCAGGCTCGGTCGCTAGTCGACCGGTGACGGCTCGCTTGCTGCAGCCTGGAGTGCCGCCGGCGATGGCCGCTCGGTGGCCAGCTCACCAAACACCCGACCGTCGCCCTCCAGCGTGGCAGTGCAGCCAGTCCAGTATTGCGACCGATCGACGATCGCATCGACGTCGTATCGAAGACGGTTTGGCCGCTGTTTCTCAACTCCTAACTGGCTGCCAGATCCGTCAGTACATGCAGTTACTTCTTCTTTGGGTTGAGACTGGCAAGCACTAGCGGAGTTCGTCCAAGAGCGCTTTCGCCTCAATGAGGTCAGGCGTGTCGAACCCCTCGGTGAACCAGTCATAGGCTGGGGCAAGGAGGTCGAGGGCTCGCTGCCGCTCGCCGCGCTCGGCCCAGAGGCGTGCAAGATCCCGGGTGGCGCAGAGCTCCCAAAGTCTGGCCTCTTGCTGTCGGCTGATCTCGAGCGCGGTTTCGAGGTAACGCTCGGCCGCCTGCGGATCGCCGCGTTGCACGGCGAGCACCGCAATCTGGCGATGGACCTCGGCAACGTGGAGGCGGTCACCGGGTCGCTCGCTGTCCGCAAGCGCCTCGGTAAGTCGCTGCGCGGCCGCTTTGTCGTCACCTGCGGCAACAGCACACTCGGCGAGAACTAGCAGATAGAGCGGACGAACGAGAACAGTGCCGGTCGCTTCCCAGGCAGTAAAGCCGCTCAATGCCAAGGAGTTGGCGGATTCGGCGTCTTCACCGAGCGAGACGCGTGCGGACGCTTCGAGCATCGTTGCGAGTGCCTGGATGAGTTCAAAGCCCTGCTCTTCGGCCAGCTCGCGCGTCGCTTGCGACCATTCGAGCAGCTCATGGTAGCGCCGGCCGACCCTGGCGCCGAAACAGCAACCTACGCCGCCGAGTCCGCGACTATGCAAATGGTCGATCTGTTGGGCAAGTTGCATCGTGCGACGACCGACCTTTGCGGCTTGGTCAAGATAGCCCGATACGGCCAGACTGTGGCTGTAAAACGCCATACCACCAATGTACGGATCGTACCCGTAGCGCATCCCGAGCGTCGAGACATCGCGGCCTTCGCACAACGAAATGAGGCGTTCAAATTGGGTACGCGTCTGGCGGACCTGTCCTGCCCAATGGGCGCACATGCCGCTCGTCCGCAGACCGAGCAACTCGGCCTCCACGAAGTTCCTTTCCACACCTAATGCAAGCATGGCGTCGGCAACCTGAGCGGCTTCGCGGTGACGTCCACGATTCGCGTGCAGCAGGAATTCGCCGACGAGCAGCTGCAGTTGCCGGTCGGCATCCGTTGTTGAGTCGCACAGGGATCCGGCGCGGCGGTAGGCATCGTCGGCTTCTTCCGCGGCATAGCTCTTGGCGGCGGTGGTGGCGCGGCCCAGCGCGAGGAGGAGATCGAGTTCTTGGGTTCTTGCGTCTGGCAGGTCGGGGACGCCGGCGAGGACGCGGAGCGCGGCGCGGAAATGGCCCATGGCTTCGGCGTTGGCCGAGCGCTCGAAAGCGCTCGTTCCAGCATCACGGTACCAGCGCAGCGCTTCGGCTGGTTGGTTTGCGCCCTCGCGATGGTGGGCCAGTAGCGCCGGCTCGACCGGGTCGGCGCGCTCGAGATGATCGGCGAAGCGGCGGTGTAGGGTGCGGCGGCGCTCGTTGAGCAAAGAGTGATAGGCCGCATCGCGGACCAGCGCGTGCTTGAAGGTGTAGCTGGCGTCGGGCGGCGTGCCGCGGCGGAACACCAGCTCGGCGGCAGCCAGACGGTCGAGGGCGCCGTCGAGCGCGTCGGCGCGACCGGTCGGCGATCGCCGTCAGGAGCCGCATGGTCGAACTCGCGGCCGATGACGGCGGCGATCTGGGCCACCTCCTTGACCTCGGGCAGGCGGTCGAGGCGGGCCATCAGCGAGTCGTGCAGGCTCGCCGGCACACGGGCGTCGCCGGACTCGATGACGGCCTTGGTCAGCTCCTCGACGAAGAGCGGCACGCCGTCGGTGCGGGCGATGATGGTGTCGATGACCTCGACGGGCAGGACGGTGCCGCTGCTCAGCCGCTCGACGATCGCCTCGACGCCGGCGCGGCCGAGGCGGTTGAGGGTGAGCCGGGTGACGTGCGGGTGGCCGGCCAGCGTCGGCTGGTTCTCGGGCCGACTGGTGAGCAGCAGCAGGACGGGGGCAGTGGCACCGCGATCGAGCGCCTGCTCGACGAGCTCGAGCGTGGTCGGGTCGATCCAGTGCGCGTCCTCGAGCACGAGCAGCACCGGCTGCTGGCGGGCGAGGCCGAGGATCTGGTCGATCAGCGCCCTGAGCGTGCGGGTGCGCTGGGCCTGCGGGGTCAGCTCGAGCGCACCGTAGCGGCCGGTGCCGTCGAGGCCCAAGAGGTCGGCGAGCAACGGTGCCGCTGCGCGTGTCGCCGGCCTTGGCGAGCACGGCCTCGAGCTTGTCGAGCTGCCGCTCGCCCGTGTCCTGGTCGGCAAATCCCGCGGCACGGGTGCAGCTGCTGGATCACCGGCCAGAAGGCGCTGTCGGCGTGATAGGGCGAGCATTGGAAGCGGACGCGGACATGCGGCTCGGCCCGCACCGCATCGAGCAGGGCGCGGGTGATCCGCGACTTGCCGATGCCCGCCTCGCCGACCAGCAGCACGCCCTGGCCCTCGCCGGTCTTGGCCTGGCCCCAGCGCTCCAGCAGCAGCGCCAGCTCCTGGTCGCGGCCGACCATCGGCAGGAAGCGCAGCGCCACTCCTGCGCCTCGAAGCGGCTGCCCGGCGAGCTGTTCGCCCAGCACCGCGAACGGCGTCACCGGCAGCGACAGGCCTTTCAGCGTCTGCGCGCGCCAGCGGCGTCAGCTCGAACGCAGCACCCACCAGCTGCCGCGTGGCCTCGGTGATCACCACCTGGCCCGGCTCGGCCACACCCTGCAGTCGGGCCGCCAGATTGGGCGTCTCGCCGACCACCGTCTGCTCCTGTGCCGCCCCCTCGCCGATCAGCTCGCCGACCACCACGAGCCCGGTGGCGACGCCGATCCGGCAGGCCAAGGTCGTGTCGCCGGCACTCAGCCGCCCGACCGCCGCGACAATCGCCAGCCCGGCCCGAACAGCCCGCTCCGCCTCGTCCTCATGCGCCACCGGCCAGCCGAAATAGGCCAAGACACCGTCGCCCATGAACTTCGCGACATGACCTTCGAGCCGCAGGATCTCGCCGGCCACGGCGTTCTGATAGCCGCGCAGGACCGCGCCCATCTCCTCCGGGTCGAGCCTAGCCGACAACGCCGTCGAGCCCACCAGATCGACGAACATCACCGTGAGCTGGCGCCGCTCGGCGGCGGCGGGCGTTGGCGCCGCTTCGGAAGTCCGCGCGACGTTCGTCGGCTTGTCGTCGTGGTCGCCCGCGAACGCCTCGATCGCCCGCAGCAGCTTGACGCGTGGTCCCAGAGGGACACCGAGCTCCTTCAGATGTGCCTCGGACAGCTCACGCAGCGCGTCGCCATCGATCTCGTTGTCGGCGAACACCTGGACCCACCGCTCGAAGCCGTGTCGCGCCAGCCAGTCGCCGACCTCGGCCAGCGTCTTCATCGCAACTCGTCCAGCAGCGCCTTTGCCTCGATGAGGTCCGGCGTGTCGAAGCCCTCGGTGAACCAGTCGTAGACGGGGGCGAGGAGGTCCTGGGCCCTCTGCCGCTCGCCGCGCTCGGTCCAGAGCCGGGCGAGCGACGTGGTGGCGCGGAGCTCGAACAGCTTCGCCTCTTGGTCGCAGGCGAGGTCGATGGCCCGACGGTAGCAACGTTCGGCCGCCGCTGGATCGCCTTCGGCGACGCGGAGATCGCCCTCGATGCGGTGGATGTCGGCTTCGATCCAATGTTCGCCGCTGGTCTCGATTCGAGCAAAGACTTCGCGCAGCCGCTCCTCGCAGGATGCGTATCGGCCGAGTGCGATGAGCGATCGCAGCTCGCCGCTCAGCATCAATGGCAGGAACAGGCCCGTGCCGCTCGCCTCGAACTGCGGGCGCGCGCGCTCGGCGGCTGCAAGTGCATCCTCGTATCGCCCGGCCAGGGAATCCAGCACCACCGCAAAACCGAATGTCCAGATCTCCCAACTTCTGATGCTGTGAATCTCGCTGAATGTCCGGTTCCTCTCGGCCGGGACTACGGCTCTTTCGCCGTCCCCAGCGAACAGCCAGAATACGGTCTCGTGACCTACGACATAGGCAAGGGTCAATGCATGCCGCAGCTCGGTCGCCACTCGGACGGCGGCCTCGATATGGCGGCGCGCCCGGTCGGGAAAGCCGCGCAGCAAGAGCGTGTGCGCCATGAAGCAGTCGATCGAGACGCCCGGTTCCTGGCCGGTCGATGCCAATAGCGCTCGATCCCGCTCCGGGTCGTAGCGCCGAACTCGCTGCGGCGAGCCGGCTTTCCGCGACGACGAGCCGGCCGCTCAGCATTTGGGTCGTGCCGATCATCCGAAGAGCCGTCACGACGCCAGTGTCGTCGTTCCCGGCTTCGGCGATCCGCAACATGTCCTCCGCCAGCACCAAGGCGTCACGCAGCTCCGCTGCGACGTTGCGGCCTACCCAGTTGCCGTAATAGCAGTAGGTCCAGAGCGGGCTCTCGCCGATCTCGCGCAGCAGGTCGAGGGCCCGCTGGAAAGCGGCCCTGGTATCGGCCGCGCTGTAACCAAAGCCGGCGATGCTGGCCTGACCGATCGCGATCTGCAGCTCCAGCTCGTGCGACGGCCCAGCGTCGCCGAGTGTCCGAACCATCTCGACGGCCCGGCGGAGATTGGCGATCGCCTCTAGATAGGCCGGGCGGGCCAGCGCCTCTCGTCCGGCCGCCTCGAAGTGGCCGATCGCCAGTTCGAACAGGCCGGCCTCGCGCGCGTGATGGCCGAGCATCTGCGGCTCGGCGTCGGAGGCGGCGAGGGCGTCGAGGATCCGTCGGTGGATCGACTGCCGCTTGGATTTGAGCAGGCTCTCGTAGGCGGCGTCGCGGACCAGCGCGTGCTTGAAGCTGTAGTGCGCCTCGGGCGGGCTGCCGCGGCGGAAGACGAGCTCGGCCTGGAGCAGCTTGTCGAGAGCGGCCGTCAACTGTTCCGGCGGTTGGTCGGTGACCGCGGCGAGCAGGCCGTAGTCGAACTCGCGGCCGATGCAGGCGGCAATCTGGGCGATCTCCTTGACCTCTAGCGTGCGGTCGAGCCTGGCCATCAGCGAATCGTGCAAGCTCGCCGGGATGGCGGTCTCGCCGGTCTCGAGCACCGCCTTGGTCAGCTCCTCGACGTAGAGCGGCACGCCGTCGGTGCGGGCGATGATGGTGTCGATGGTCGCCGGTGGCAGGTGGCCGCCGCCGAGCCGGGCGACGATTGCCTCGGCACCGGCGCGGCCGAGCCGGTTGAGGCTGAGCCGGGTGACGTGCGGATGGCCCGGCCAGCGCCGGCTGGTTGTCCGGCCGGCTGGTGAGCAGCATCAGCACCGGTGCCGCCGCCGTGGCGTCGAGCCAGAGCTCGACCAGCTCGAGGGTGGTCGGGTCGATCCAGTGGGTGTCCTCGATCAGCAGCAACAGCGGTTGTCGGCCGCTGAGCCCGACCAGCTGCCGGGTCAACGCCGCCAGCGTGCGGGCCCGTTTCGCCTGCGGGCTCAGCTCCTGCTTGCCGTAGCGGGCGCTGCCGTCGAGGCCGAGCAGGTCGGCGAAGAACGGCGCTGCGTCCGTCCCTTGTCCGGCGCTGGCGAGCAGGGCTTCCACCTTGTCGATCCGGGCTTCCAGCGGCTCGGCGGCGCTGAAGCTGGCGGCGTGGCCGAGCTGCTGGATCACCGGCCAGAGCGCCGCTGTCGCTGTGATAGGGTGAGCACTGGTAGCGGATGCGCGTGTGCGGCTCGGGGCTGAGCGCATCGAGCAGCGCTCGGCTGATCCGCGACTTGCCGACACCGGCCTCGCCGACCAGCAGCACCGCCTGGCCCTCGCCGGCCTTGGCCTGCGTCCAGCGCTCGAGCAGCAGCGCCAGCTCCTGGTCGCGTCCGACCATCGGCTGCAGACTCTCGGCTCGCCGCCTCGAAGCGGCTGGCGCGGTCGCGCTCGCCGGTCACCGAGAAGGCCGCGACCGGCTGGGCGATACCCTTGAGCTCGTGCTCGCCGAGATCACCGAGCGCGAAGCTGGCGCCGAGCAGCCGCCGGGTCGTTTCGCCGATCACCAGCTGGCCCGGCTCGGCCAGCGCCTGCAGGCGGGCCGCCAGGTTGGGCGTGTCGCCGACCACCGTCTGCTCGCTGGCGGTGCCCTGGCCGATCAGCTCGCCGACCACGACGAGCCCGGTCGCGACGCCGATCCGGCAGACGAGGGGCGCGTCGCCGCCGCTCAGACTGGCCGACCGCATCGCGCACCGCGAGTCCGGCCCGAACCGCCCGCTCGGCTTCGTCCTCGTGCGCCACGGGCCAGCCGAAATAGGCCAGCACACCGTCACCCATGAACTTCGCGACATGGCCCTCGAAGCGAGCGATCTCGCCGGCGACGGCGTTCTGGTAGGCGCGCAAGCACCGCGCCCATCTCCTCCGGGTCGAGCTTCGCCGAGAGCGCGGTGGAGCCGACCAGATCGACGAACATGACGGTGAGCTGGCGCCGCTCGGCGGCGGCGGGCGTTGGCGCAACTTCGACAGTCCGCGCGACGTTCGTCGGCTTGTCCACGTGGTCGCACGCGAACGCCTCGATCGCCCGCAGCAGCTTGACTCGTGGTCCCAGAGGGACCCCGAGCTCCTTCAGATGTGCTTCGGACAGCTCACGCAGCGCGTCGCCATCGATCTCGTTGTCGGCGAACACCTGGACCCACCGCTCGAAGCCGCGGCGCGCCAGCCAGTCGCCGACCTCGGCCACCGTCTTCATCGCAACTCGTCCAGCAGGGACTTGGCCTCAACGAGATCGGGCGTGTCAAAGCCTTCGGTGAACCAGTCGTAGACCGGCGCGAGAAGGTCGAGCGCCCGCCGGCGCTCGCCGCGCTCGGCCCAGAGGCGGGCGAGGTCACGGGCGGCTCGGAGTTCGAACAGCCGGGCTTTCGCTGGCCGGGCGATCGCGATCGCCTCGACGAGCGAGCGTTCGGCCGCGCCGCGATCGCGGCGTCGCAGGGCCAGCCTGGCCGCCAGCCTGTGGATCTCGGGGAGAAGCCAGCGCTCGCCCAACCGTTCGGCGACGGCGAGGGCCTCGGCGACGTTGCGCGTCGCCCGCTCCTCGTCACCGACGGCGAGATGGATCTCCGCGAGAATGGCGAGGTAGAGGGGCCGCAACAGGACGGTGCCAGTGGCCTCCCAGGCGGCGAAGCCGCGTTCAGCGAGATCCCGGGCCGCCGTCGGATCTCCGCCGGCCTCGAACAGGGCCGAGGCCTCGAGCATCATCGCTATGACAAGTGTGTATTCGAAGCCCTGTTCCTCGGACAATGCGCGTGCCGCGCGCGCGTTTGCTAGCAAGCGATCGGTAGCCGCGCCGATGTGGCAGGCGATGGTGGAAAGGATGAGCCCAATCGCTCGGCTATGCAGATGCTCGGCCTTTGCGGCCAGATCGACGGCCTGATCGGTCCAATGCAGCGCCTGGCCCGAGTACCCTAGCACTGTCAGGTCGATCGCGAGACAAGCCGTCCCACCGACATGTGGATCGTGGCCGTAGCGCATGGCGAGCGGGCTGACGTCCTGGCCCTCGCAGAGGCTGAGAAGCATCTCGTGCTCGCCGCGTGCTTCGTCATTCCGCCCCATCCAGGTCGCGCACATGCCGCTTGCGCGTAGGCCGACGAGTTGAGCATCGGGAAAATCCGCCTCTGCGCCGAGCCGGAGAATCGTGTCGGCGATGGCGTCAGCTTCGCCAAGGCGGCCACGGTTCATGTTGAACAGCACCTCGCCCGTGAGCACCTGCAGCAGCCGCGTCGGCTCGGTCGCGGCAACACAGAGGCCGCGTGCCCGACGGTAGGCTTCCGCGGTCTCCTCGGACGCATAGCTCTTCGCGGCGATGGTGGCACGGCCGAGCGCCAGCCACAGATCGAGCTCCTGCGCACGGGCATCGGGCAGTTCCGGTGTCAGCGCCAGGACGCGGAGGGCGGCGCGAAAGTACCCCATCGCCTCGGCGTTGGCCGAGCGCTCGAAGGCCTGCTGGCCGGCCGTCCGGTAGCCGTCAAGGGCTTCGGCCAGCTGGCCGGCGCCCTCGCGGTGCTGCGCCAGCAGCGCCGCCTCGACCGGGTCGGCGCGTTCGAGATAATCGGCGATGCGGCGGTGCAGGCCGCGGCGGCGCTCGTTGAGCAGCGAATGATAGGCGGCGTCGCGCACGAGGGCGTGCTTGAAGGTGTAGTGGGCCTCCGGCGGCGTGCCGCGGCGGAAGACCAGCTCGGCGACCGCCAGACGATCGAGGGCGCCGTCGAGCGCGCTCGGGCGACCGGTCGGCGATCGCCGTCGAGCGGCCGCATGGTCGAAGACCCGGCCGATGACCGCCCCGATCTGTGCCACCTCCTTGACCTCGGGCAGTCGATCGAGGCGTGACATCAGCGAATCGTGCAAGCGTCGCCGGCACGCTGGCGTCGCCGGACTCGATGACGGCCTTGGTCAGCTCCTCGACGAACAGCGGCACGCCGTCGGTGCGGGCGATGATGGTGTCGATGACCTCGACGGGCAGCACCGTGCCGCTGCTCAGCCGCTCGACGATCGCCTCGACGCCGGTGCGGCCGAGGCGGTTGAGGGTGAGCCGGGTGACGTGCGGGTGGCCGGCCAGCGTCGGCTGGTTCTCGGGCCGGCTGGTCAGCAGCAACAGGACGGGTGCAGTGGCGACCGCGATCGAGCGCCTGCTCGACCAGCTCCAGCGTGGTCGGGTCGATCCAGTGCGCGTCCTCGAGCACGCAGCAGCACCGGCTGCTGGCGCGGCGAGGCCGAGGATCTGGTCGATCAGCGCCTCGCAGCGTGCGGGTGCGCTGGGCCTGCGGGCTCAGCTCGATGGCGCCGTAGCGGCCGGTGCCGTCGAGGCCGAGCAGGTCGGCGAGCAGCGGCGCCGCCGTGCGTGTCGCCGGCCCGGGCGAGCACGGCCTCGAGCTTGTCGAGCCGCTGTCTCGGCCGTGTCCTCGGTCGGCGAAGCCCGCGGCACGGCTCGAGCTGCTGGATCACCGGCCAGAAGGCGCTGTCGGCTGTGGTACGGCGAGCACTGGTAGCGGATGCGGACATGCGGCTCGGCCTGCAGCGCGTCGAGCAGCGCCCGGGTGATCCGCGACTTGCCGATGCCGGCCTCGCCGACCAGCAGCACGCCCTGGCCCTCGCCGCCCTTGGCCTGGCCCCAGCGCTCGAGCAGCAGCGCCAGCTCCTGGTCGCGGCCGACCATCGGCAGGACAGCGGCGCCGCTCGCTGCCTCGAAGCGGCTGCCGGCGGCACGCTCGCCGCAGCACCGCGAACGGCGTCACCGGCACCGACAGGCCTTTCAGCGTCTGCGCCGCGAGTGGCGTCGAGCTCGAACGCGCGCCGACCAGCCGCCGGGTGGTCTCGGTGATCACCACCTGGCCCGGCTCGGCCAGCGCCCTGCAGCCGGGCGGCCAGGTTGGGCGTCTCGCCGACCACGGTCTGCTCCTGCGCGGCACCCTCGCCGATCAGCTCGCCGACCACGACGAGGCCGGTGGCGATGCCGATCCGGCAGGCGAGCGGCGTGTCGCCGGCGCTGAGCCGCCCGACCGCAGCGACAATCGCCAGCCCGGCGCGAACCGCCCGCTCGGCCTCGTCCTCGTGCGCCACCGGCCAGCCGAAATAGGCCAGCACGCCGTCGCCCATGAACTTCGCGACATGGCCCTCGAAGCGCGCGATCTCGCCGGCGACGGCGTTCTGGTAGGCGCGCAGCACCGCGCCCATCTCCTCCGGGTCGAGCCGCTCGGCAAGCGCGGTCGAGCCGACCAGATCGACGAACATCACGGTCAGCTGGCGGCGCTCGGCCTGGGCTTGGGGTGATTGGCGCTGACCGGTGCGGCGCGTCGATCATCGGTGAGGCATCGGCGCGGGTCTTGCCGCGGTCAGGTTCTGGATCGGCCTTGAATGAACTCTTGCGCGGTCCGAGCGGCAGGCCGAGCTCCTTCAGATCCGCTTCGGTCAGATCCGGCAGCACGTCGACCGTGATCTCGTTCTCGGCAAAGAGCGCCGCGTACTTACCGAGACCGAGTGTCTCCAGCCAGCGATCGACGTGCTCGACCATGGGCGCTCCCAATGCTTCTGGGTCTGCATCATGGCACGCATCGGTCCCGGCCGAACAACCCGAAGGCGCAGAGTAACGGTCGGAGAACAAACTCTTGCTCGCGTCGACTGACCGCAGATCTGTCGATTGCAGAGCAGTCAGCAAGATGCCGTCGTCGCAATTCGGGAGTTCGAAGTTGCGCCCATCCCCCTCCAACGTAGCGGCGCCACCGGTCCAATCCTGCCAGCGCTTGACGATCACATCGACATACTTGGGATCGAGCTCGATCAGCCGCGCCTGCCGGCCGGTCTTCTCGCCGCGATCAGGGTCGAGCCCGAGCCGCCGAACGGATCGAGCACGATGTCGCGCCGCTTGCTCGAGTTGCGGATCGCCCGCTCGATCAGCGCCACCGGCTTCATCGTCGGGTGCAGGTCGTTCTTCGCCGGCTTGTCGAAGAACCAGACGTCGCCCTGGTCCCGGGCCCCGCACCAGTAGTGGTCGGCGCCCGCCGGCCAGCCATAGAGGATCGGCTCGTACTGCCGCTGGTAGTCGGCGCGGCCGAGGGTGAAGGTGTTCTTGGCCCAGATGATGAAGGTCGACCACTTGCCGCCGGCAGCGCGTGAACGCCGCCTGCAGCGTGTGCAGCTCCGAGCTGCTCATGGAGATGTAGACGGCACCCTTGGTGACGGTCAGGATGTTGATGCAGGCGTCCTGGAGGAACGCCTCGAAGCCGTCGCCGAGGGCGTCGTTGAGGATCGGCCGGTCCTTGCCGCGCAGCTTGTCCTTGGCCGAGTTGGCGTAGTCGACATTGTAGGGCGGATCGGTCCAGGCCATGTCGGCGAGCGAGCCCGCCGAGCACCCGCTCGACGTCGGTGAGCACGGTGGCGTCGCCGCAGAGCACCCGGTGGTCGCCGAGCAGCCAGAGATCGCCCGGCTTGGTGACCGGCTCCACCGGCGGCTCCGGGACCTCGTCCTCGGCCTCGCTGGTCTCGCCCTCGGCCGGCGCCAGCAGCCGCTCCAGCTCGCTGGCGTCGAAGCCGAGCAGATCGAGATCGAAGCGTCTCGTCCCGGAGCCAGGCCAGCTCCTCGGCGAGCAGCTCCTCATTCCATCCCGCCTGCAGGGCGAGCTGATTGTCGGCGATCACATAGGCCCGCTTCTGCGCCGGCGTCAGATGCTCGAGCCGGACCACCGGCACCTCGGCCAGGCCCAGCTGCCGCGCCGCCATCAGCCGACCATGCCCGGCGAGGATGCCGTCCGTCTCGTCGACCAGGATCGGGTTGGTGAAGCCGAACTCGACCATCGAGGCCGCGATCTGCGCCACCTGGTCGGCGCTGTGCGTCCGCGGATTGCGCTCGTACGGCCGCAGCCGGTCGATCGGCCAGAGCTCCAGCCGCTCGGCCAATGCTGTCAACGTGGACGGCGTGGCGTTCATCGGCGACCTCGACTGCGAACTGCGAACCTGGGTGCGAACCTGAGCCCTGGGTGCGCACCCGAGGTGCGCAGGGCCAGAAAGCGAAAAAAGCCGCCAAACTGGCGGCTTTCGGGCGGTTGGTGCGAACCTGAAGTGCGAACCTGCGAACCCGGATTCCCCGGCTGTCTGTAGCGAAGTCCCGGGCCAAGCCCCCCAGCATACACTTCGCGCAGGAAGGACCCGTGATCTTTCAGAGACTTAGCTGTTCGCTTGGCCGATCAGCGAGAGTTCGAAGCGTCTCTCGGTCGGCGATGGGGTCGTTCAGCTCATCCAGGAACCTATGCTTGCACGTTCGCGGGACGCTCTGTCCCGATGCCCATAGATATAGCTTAGGGCAGAAGCTGGGTCAAGGACTATTTTCCTCGATCGAATGACTTTCCCACCGATCCCCTGCCCTGCCATACCGCCTCTGTCGCTACGCACCGCCTGCGCACCGGTTCGCGCACCGTGCGCACCCTGGTTCGCAGCCCGGCTCTCCAGCAGCGTCTCAAGGTCGGCCAGGAACGAATCGCCCGGATCGCGATGCCCGAGCGTCACGCTCAGGCTGTAGTCGGTGTTGACCCGGACCGAGAGCGGCAGATCCTCGGGCGTCACCGACCAGGCCACCTTGCCGGTCTCGTGCTGCACGACGAACAGCATCCGCGCCCAGCCGAGCCGCTGCCCCAGAAGCCGCAGCAACCGCACCACCAGACGGTCCATGGCCGCCCTCCAGACGCACGAAAGCCCGCCGGGCGGGGCGGGCTCTCTGACAGCTCTTGCGATGATCCATAAATCTATATCTTGTGACGGACACAGTCGTCAACCACAAAATCGACCCTCATGCCACCCGCCCCGCCTTGAGCCCGTAATGCCCGGCCGTCAGCGTCGTTGCGAGCGCAATGCCTGATCCCGTCGCTCGTCGATATGCGAATGCCCGGTCGTGCGGTTGATGTGCTCGCCCTGGCCGTGCCGGCCCCAAGCGATCAGCGTGTTGCCAACCCGCTCGAGCAGGTAGGCCGTGTCGGCTTGCAGCATGGCCGATGCCACGGGCGCCAGGTAAGTGCTCAAGAAGGGCAGCCAATCGGCATCTTGAGGAACGCTGACCTCTTCGATCAAGCCGAGCACATTGCTGATCTCGACATAGGCTCCATGGTCCCTGGAGCGCCAAAAGATGACCTCGGCAGCCGCCTCCTCGACCGTTGCCGCCGGGAAGCTGTTGCTCTCGACATCGAGCACCTTGGAGAGGGCCTTGTGCCAACTGCCGCCGCCGTCGCAGAGACGCATGGCCTCGCGATACCAGCCGGGCACCGGCTCGCTGGTGAAGTTGCCATTGGTGAAGACACGGATGGTGGGCTCGCTCATGGACTCTTGCTCCTCATGAGGTGGGTAGCGGGAAGTTGCAGGTTAACCAGCCGCGCGTGAGAGCAGTGGCGGCGGTGCGGTCGACGGCCAACGGCCTGGATGAAATGGGCCTCGCAGATGTCCCGGCGGATCGCGTCGGGGGTCGCTCTGGTCAGGGCGGTGGTGGCTGTGCTGTCATGGCTCGAGCTCGGCGATCGGCACGCCGGCGAGCCAGCTGTCGTGCTCGGCTTCGGGGTTGGCCCTGCCGCCGGGAATGATGCGCCAGCCTCGCGCCTCAACCTCGCGCAGCAAATCGGCGGAGATGCCGGCCGGCAATTCGACCTGGCTCCGGTCGCCACCGCCCCAGGTCCGCACCGTGGCGCCCGCTGCCGTCAGCCTCGCCACAAGTGAGCCGCGGGGTGCGAGCAAACGAGCGTCTACCCACTTCAGGTGATCGAGAATGTCGTCACGGTGCTGCCTGATGGCCTCGACGATATGCGCGGGTGGTTGCGCCGCACTGGCCAGCTTGAGCTTGTCGCCTTGCAGGGTGATCGAGATGCCGTGGCGCGCGGCCTCGTGCAGGATGTGCGGAGCGGTCATATGACCGCCTCCCAGCGCTCGCCCACGGGGTTAACGGGGTTTCCGGGGTTTGCTCCGTACTGGTTATTCTCTGAATCCTTTATTCTCGACTCTGTCTGATCGAAGTTTTTGTCAGATCTCTCAGGAATGGGCTCCGAGAAACCCCGTAAACCCCGTAAACCCCGTGCCGGGATGGCCGATGCTTCGACATAGTAACGCTCGACTTTAGCGTCGGAGTCGAACGCAGCAGCAAGCCGCATGCCGCGCACGAGCCGCCCGGCATTCTTCTTGAGGAACCGACCCAGTCGCCTCGGCTCGGGAAGGCCATCCTTTCCCAACCGTCTGATGACGCCCATCCACGCCTCGGCCTCTTCATCGCCGATCGTCTGATCATGCTTCCGCCGAACCGCGGCGATGATCTCGCCCGCCTTCATGCCGTGGCCGGGGATGGCGCCAAGGCCGATCAGCATGGTCAGCACCTCGGCCAAGCCGTCACGCTCGGGGTCGGTCGTCCGGGTCTTCTCCAGCAGCGTGACGATGTCGGCGCCGCCGGCGAAGACGATCGCGCCCGCCACCAATCGGTCCCAATCCTCGAAGCTGCCGAGCAGCGCCCGCCCCTCGATCTCGCGGCCAGCCGGCGAGCGCATGCGCCTTCAGGATGGTGAGTGCTGCCACCACCAGCCTGCCGCGGTCCTGGCGCGCCTCGGCCTCGCAATCGAAGTCGAAGTCACGGGTCTCGGGGCGCTCACATTTCGCGTCCAGGTCGATCCTGAGCATCCGGCGGGTCAGGTCGCCGGCGATCTCGATCGCATTGCCGGTGATGCCGATGGTGGTGACGGTCGGGGCCTTCACCTCTTCATTGGCACCGAGCAGCCGGTCGCCATAGACAGTGGCGGTGAGATAGTTCGCCAACCCGGGAGAGGTGAGCATTTCGCCCCTGGCCGCGTTGTCGAAGACGGCGAAGGGTGCCGCTCCGAGGGTCAGGGTGGTGAGCAGCTTGCGCAGCTCGGTCTCATCCCGCAGCACCTCGGCATTGAGCAGCGGCGCCGCTGTGCCGATGACGATGGTCGAGACCGTGTCGAAGAGCTTCGTCTTGCCGCTGCCGGCCTCCACTGCATTGTGGACGAATGCCGGCGCCCTCGGCACGAGATGCCGGGTGAAGAGCGTCAGCAGCTCGGCCACCACCGCGTCACGGTCCGTCTCCGTGACGAACGGGAATTCCCGGAAGGGGTGCCGCAGCCGCGCCAGCGCCTGCGCCGCGTCCGCCTGCGTCGGGTTGACCGGGACCGGCGGGAACGAAGCGTCGGGCGCGTAGATAATGCCTGTCGCCACGTCGTAGCCCGGTGTCTCGATCACGCTGCCGTCAGCCCGGATGACCGGCGTCCGGCTGATCGACATGACGGGCAAGAGCGACGCATTCACGAGCACGTAACGCGCCAGATCGCTCGGACAGTCGGTCGGGTACTCGTCGCCGTCCGCAGTGAACTTGTAGAAGGCGAAGAGCCGGTCGAGTTGCGCTTGCAGATGCTCGGGCTTGGCGGGTGCCAGATAGGCGGAGCCAGTCGGCAGCTCGATCTCGGCCCGGCCTGCCCGGAGCTTGACGGGGTCGGTGGCGAAGCGGAGCACCGTCTGCGTCTGGCCGCGGCTCAACACGGCGCCAGCCACCACGTTCTCGGGTTTGCGTAAGACGGCCTCGATCCTACGGAGTGTCGCCGGCCGCTCACCGCCCAGCAGGTCGAGCCTCTGCCGGGCGTCCTTCGGCTTGCCGTCGCCGCGTGGCGCACCCCTGGCGCGGTGCTCCTTCTCCTCTTTCCGCGCCTTCGCCTGGGCCTGCTTGAAGATCTCGTTGACCGCTCGCTTGCCGACCTTGCCGACCTTGGCCGCGAGATCGCGCAACCGCTCCCTCGTCACCGCGTCGATGCCGCCGGCGAAAGGGGCTAGACGGGCGAGAACGGTCGGCGCGTCCTCGCCGGCCTCCTCGACCTTGATAGCGATATACTCGGGGCAGTGGCGGAGCTTGTAGACGTTGCCGCCATGCGCGAAGCTGTTGATGCGAACGTCGCCGCCGCCGTTGTAGTAGAGCTTGCACTTGCCGCGCCCATAATCCCGGCCCTCGACCGGATCGGCCAGCGTCTCACCATGATACTTGGCAGGATCGGCGAGAATGTCGGCGACGGTGACGACGTCGAGCTCGGGATCGTCGAATTGCACGGAATCCCATGACAGCAGCTCGCCGCGGGTGCTGGCAGCAACCACCGCGCGCGCCTTCTCGATAGCGATCGAGCGCTTCTCGGCGAGCTCTTCCGCCGCCGCCTCGACCGCCGCCTCGGCCGCCGGATTGGCCGCAGCCTTTGCCGCCGCAACCAGCGCCTCGAACGTGGCGGCGCTCGGCTTCGGTCAGCGGCGGGCAGGCGACTGGCCGTGTCGATCAGCTCGCCGTCATGTGCGAACGGTGTCCGCTCGGCCTGGTCTTGGGCCAGCGGTGGCACCACCAGCGGCGGCCCCTCGAAGACCAGCCGCTCGGGGCTGCCGACGGTGATGTCGACGATCGACCGCGTCAGGAGCGCGCCACGCCCCGCCACCATGATCCAACCGAACCCGGCCAGCCACGCGCGAGCTTGAAGGTCACGCAGGAACCGCGGGCTATCGGCGCCGTCCCTGGCCAGCAGGTAGAGGTGCAAGCCGCCGCCGGCCGGATAACCGCTCGCCCGTCTCCTGGTTGTAGAGCCCGGCCGAAGTGCTCGCCCGGATCACACGGGCATAGCCGCTCAGGTCGGGCAGCAACGCGGCAATGGCGCCCGCGAAGCCACCGACCGCGTCGAGACGATCGGCGACGGCCTGCGGCATGCCCTTTCGATCGAAGTCCAGGAGGACAGCGGCCGGCTCGCCGGGGCGAAAGCGGAAGGTCGAGAGGGTCCGCCCGTAGAGCCCTTGCGCGGGGTCGGCCTCGCGATCCTTCACCAGCTGGATAGCAGCACTGTCGGCGACGTGGTCGCCGAGGATCAGGGCCTCCGAGGCCTCCATCCCAGTGATCACATTGGCGAGCCCGGAGGCACCGTTGACCTCGGCGCGAGTTGCCGTCCCGGCCCACATCCGGCAAGGCGAGCCGTCGGAGGCGGGCCTGCCGTCGGCGCCGAGAGCGATGCGTTTGCAGAGGAGCCCGCTGCCGGCCTTGCGCGCGCGGGTGATGCGGACGCTGCTCATCGGCCCGCCCCCGAGCTTCGCCGCGACGGACAGCAACAGCTCGCGCTCAGAGGCCTCGGCCGCTTCGATGAACTGCGCCATCTGTGTATTGGTTCGGCGGGTTGTCACCAGGCGTGCACCGTCGAGCAGCTCGCCTTCGCGACCCTGAGCCGCGTCCTGGACGGCTCTGGTCGGGACCCGATCGACGTGCGTCATCGCTGCCCTCTGCCCGCCAGTGGGCAGCCTGGAAAACCAGAGGCGTCAGCCTGCTTGGCATGGCGCAGCATCCACATGAACAGACGGTCCATGCGCTCCCCCAAAACGACGAAAGCCCGCCGGTGAGGGCGGGCTCTCTGACAACTCTTGCGATGATGTATTATTTCCTAACTTGTGACGGACACTGCCGTCAACCAAAAGATGAACCGCCACGCGCCCGGTGATGGGCACGGCCCAGCCAAAAGATCGACAGCGTCCAGGAACGCTCTTCGGCCGCTTCCAGCGCTTGTAGCGAAGCATGCACTTTGCCAGTCTACACCGACCGAACGAGCCGGCTGCCGTGCTGTCCGGACTGATGGAGCGTGCAGCAGGTGAAGGTAGCCCGAGACCGGTGCTGCAGGATGATGCCCGAAGATCAGCTCGATCTTTTCGCAGCGAGCGGCATGGACCGCAAAGGTTTGTCGACGGCGGCAGCGTCGGTCCCCGCGACGCTCGATGCTGCCGACCTCAACGACCAGGCGCTGCTGGCAATGATCCCGATGGCGGGGCTGAAGGAAGCGCCGGCACTCGCCGCCGAAGCCGGGCGGCGCCGACTGCCCGCGGCTGTTCCAGCTCTGCAAGCCCTTTGCCGGCGTTTCATTGGATTCGGCCGTGAGCGTGCGGTGCCGGAGCAATGGGCGGCGCTCGAGGCGCTGGCAGCGATCGGGGGTGCGGCGGCCGCGCATGCCACTACTGCGATGATCGTGGAGCGCGTCGTCGAAGGCCCCAATCGTACGCGTGCGGTCGAGGTCGCGGCCCGGCTTGGGGCAAGGCTGCCGGTAACGACCCTGATCGAGCTGATGGCCGACCCGGACGCAAGCGTGCGAGCCGCCGCTTGCGCCTGTGTCGGGCAGCAGTTGGCGCTGGTGCCGCAGCTCCTCGAGCTCAGCCATGACGAGGCCAGCGAAGTGCGCGCCGCTGCTGCCTGCGCGCTCGGTCGCATGGGGCGGCGAGAAGCGCTGCCGACACTTACCCGTCTCTTACGCGAAGATCCCTCCGCCGTGGTCATCGATGCCGTGGCGGCCGTTGCCGACGAGGATTGCGTCATTCTCCTCGGCCGGATTGCCCGGACCCAGCCGGATCTCGCCGAATTGGTGCAGGACAATCTCGCGGTGATCGCGCACCCGCGCGCCCGCCAGCTTCTCAAGAGCCTGCCCGCTGGGCGCATCGACTAGCCAAGCGCCGACGGCGAGCGAGGATTTGCGCGCGGTGGGGCTTCGGCACTACTCTCGGTCAGCATCATCAGATTGGCGACGATGAACGATCTCTTCGAAACGCTCGGATCGCCGCGCCCGGAGTCCGCTGCGGCCGAGCCGGAGAGGGGCCGGTCGATCCGCGTCTTCGACATCGCAGTCGAGAATGTGCGGGATGCCCGGTGGCAGGATCTCTTCCAGGGCTTCGACCGGCTGCAGGCGCTGACCTTCTCGGCGAGTGTGCCGGCGATACTCGATCTTGTCGCACTCTTCGACGACGTCGAGATCACCTTCGGCTCGGAGCGCGTACTTTCGCGCGAGCTCGCCGCCCTCGAGCAGGCGACAACGGCAACCGGCTACCGCTTCGTCGACGCGCTCGCTGACCAGAAAACGTTCATCGAGCGCTGCGTGCGGCCAGCCTTGTCGGGACGTGGAGCGCATCTCTTGGAGCGCATCCAGGACGGCAGCCTGCGCTTTCGCCTGCTGCGGGAGGCGCCCTCGCACGCCAAGCTCTATTTGCTGACCGGACACGGCCGCTTCAGGGCCATAGCGGGTTCCGCCAATCTCAGTCTCCAGGCCTTCTCGGGCGCCCAGGGCGAGACCTTCTTCGTCGCCGACGGCGAGGCCGCCTATCGCCACTTCCTCGACTTCTACACGCTGAACGACGCCCGCGCGGATCCTGTCGCGGCCGACCTGCTGGTGGCTGCCGGCGACAGTAATGCCGAGCCCGCGCTCGATGTTCCGGTCGGGCCGGTGCCGCTCGAGCAGGTACCGTGCTTTCGCTTCCTCGAGGCCAAAGGCGTGATTGTCGAGACGCCACGCCCGCCAGCGATGCCCGAGCTTTCCGCCTCCGCCCTCCGTGAGGCTGGTTCGCTGGGTGCGGAGCTGCAGCAACTAACCCTCGATAGGAATAAGAGCGGGGCAACGGTGATCAGTGCCAAGGGCTTCGCCCGCGCCTATCGCGCCCACGCGGCACAGCCGATCACCGAGAAGACCGATCGGGTGCCGGAAGCCCGGGTTGATCTCGAGTCCGGATTTGTCACCCTCGAAGGGCGTCCCTGGCACCGGCTCGGGGCACCGGTGCCGTGGCCCGAGGTCGAGGCTGATGCGGTCCTGCTCGCCCCCTATTTCGCCGGCTTCGCCCAGTTCTACGGCGATGCAGCAGGCCTGCAGCAGAGCTACTGGGCGCTGCTCGCCTGGCTCTACGCGGCACCCTTCGCACCGATCCTGCGGGGTGCCGCCCTTCGCCACGACGGCTCGCCTTTGGCCTACCCGGTGCACGCTGTGCTCTACGGCCGATCGGACGGCGGCAAGACGATGTTCTCGCGGGTGATCAGCCGCTCGATGTTCGGCGTCGAGCAGATGGTCCGCGGGAAAGACTTTACCACCCAGCGCGCACTCGGCCTGCGCGAGCGGCTCGGTGCCATCCCGCTGATCGTCGACGACGTCAACCGCGACCGCTTCAGCCAATACGTCCCGGACCTCGTCAAGTTCGACCACGACAGCGGCTCCGGTTACGCACCAATCCTGATCAGCACCAATCGCGACGTCACCGCGGTCACGCCGGACCTCAGAAAGCGGATGGTGGTCTGCCACATCGACGGCGCCCGGCCGCGCACCATGCCCGAGGCCCCGGCAAGGGCAGCCCTCGCCGGCATCGGCACCGCCCTCTATCGAACCTATCTCGATCGCTTCGTGCCCCAGCTCGGCGAGCTGATCGAAGCGCTGGCCGAAGATCCTCACCATCCACCCGATCTCCTTCGAGCTTCCTCAACCACGATTGCGGAAATACTCACCGAGGCCTTGGGGGAAGCGCCGGGCTGGGCCCGGCCGGTGGCGCAGGACGAGATCGAGCGGCTCAAGGACAAGCCGCTGCTCGATCAGCTGGATGAAATCCTCGCGCAAAGCAGCGAGCGGGTGCGGATCAATCGGACCAGCGGCGATCTTGTGGTCGACTTCGCCGGTGATCATCACCAGGCGGCCCGCTTCGAGAAGCTGGTCCCCGCACAGGCGCTGAAGGGCCGCTTCGCCGATGCGGTCAAGCTCGACCTCGACGCGCTCGAGCGTGATTTCGGGTTTGCGCCCAGCTACAGCCGCGGCCGCAGCCTCGGCAGGCTCATCGCCCGTCTGCTCGGCCGCTGACGGCAAGCTGCTCGTTCTCTCGGATCAGCGACCTGTCTAATGCGGTGAGGGCTCACCAATTGACGGCGGCGTCAGCCGCGCGCAGAGCTGACAGGACTGCCCGAAGGGAGGGGCGTCCTGCCGCACGGCATGCTGAGCAACCAAAGTCAGGCAACCGATCGCGAGGTCCTCGCTGGCCTCGTCGAGAGGGTGACGTTCCACAACGCCGAGAACGGCTTCTGCGTGCTGCGGGTGAAGGCGCGCGGCCACCGCGAGCTGATCACCGTTGTCGGCCATGCCGCCACCATCAGCGCCGGCGAGTGGATCACCGCCTCGGGTCGAGTGGGTCAACGATCGAACGCACGGCCAGCAGTTCAAGGCACACTTCCTGCGCTGCTCCGCACCGACCTCGGCGGACGGCATCGAGAAGTATCTGGCCTCCGGCATGATCCGCGGCATCGGCCCGGTCTACGCCAAGAAGCTGGTCAAGGCCTTCGGCGAGCGGGTGTTCGACGTGATCGAGGGCGAGCCCGAGCAGCTGCGCCAGGTCGACGGCATCGGCCCGATCCGTGCGGAGCGGATCACCGCCGCCTGGGCCGAGCAGAAGGTGGTCCGCGAGATCATGGTCTTCCTGCACAGCCATGGCGTTGGCACGGCGCGGGCGGTGCGGATCTTCAAGACCTATGGCACCGATGCCGTCCAGGTGATGAGCGAGAACCCGTATCGCCTCGCCCGCGACATCCGCGGCATCGGCTTCAAGACCGCCGATGCGATCGCCATGCGGCTCGGCATCGAGAAAACGGCGATGATCCGGGTGCGCGCCGGCATCGGCTATGCTTTGAGCGAGGCCATGGACGAGGGGCATTGCGGCCTGCCGACCGAGGAACTCGTGCCGCTCGCCGAGGAGCTGCTCGAGGTCGAGGGCGGCATCGTCCAGACCGCCCTCGAGCTGGAGCTCGGCGAAGGTGCGGTGATCGCCGACACGGTCGGCGAGACGCCGTGCATCTTCCTCGCCGGGCTGCATCGGGCCGAGCGGATGATCGCCGAGCGCCTGCTGCGCGTTGCCAGCGGCAGGCTGCCGTGGCCGGCCATCGATCCGGCCCTGGCGCTGCCGTGGATCGAGGCCAAGACCGGCCTCGCCTTGGCGCCGAGCCAGGCCGAGGCCATCCGCCTGGCGCTCACCTCGCAAGGTGCTGGTCGTCACCGGCGGGCCCGGCGTCGGCAAGACGACCATCGTCAACAGCATCCTGCGGATCCTTGCCGCCAAGGGCACGAAGTTGCTGCTCTGCGCGCCGACTGGCCGCGCCGCCAAGCGAATGACGGAAGCCACCGGCTTCGAGGCCAAGACCATCCACCGGCTGCTCGAGGTCGATCCCAAGACCGGCGGCTTCAAGCGCAGCCGGGAGAAGCCGCTCGACTGCGACCTCCTGGTGGTCGACGAGACCTCGATGGTCGACGTGCCTCTTGATGCGCTCGCTGCTCGAGGCCGTGCCGGACCGCGCCGCACTCCTGATCGTCGGTGACATCGACCAGCTGCCGTCGGTCGGCCCGGGCCAGGTCCTGGGCGACATCATCGCCTCGGCATCAGTGCCGGTCGTGCGTCTCACCGAGGTCTTCCGCCAGGCGGCACAGAGCCGGATCATCACCAGCGCGCATCGGATCAACCAGGGCTTCATGCCCGACCTCGCCAAGCCCGATGGAAGCAGCGATTTCTACTTCGTCCAGGCAGACGATCCCGAGACCGCGGTGCCGCGCATCGTCGAGCTGGTGAAGTCACGCATCCCCAGGCGCTTCGGCCTCGATCCCATCCGCGACATCCAGGTGCTGCTGCCCGATGAACCGGGGCGGCATCGGAGCGCGCTCGCTCAACATCGAGCTGCAGGCCGCTCTCAATCCCGCGGGCGAGCGCAAGGTCGAGCGCTTTGGCTGGACCTTCGCCCCGGCGACAAGGTGATGCAGATCGAGAACGACTACGACAAGGAGGTCTACAACGGCGACATCGGCTACATTGACGACGTCGATCCCGACGCCGGCGAGCTCACCGCCAGCTTCGACGGTCGGGCCGTGACCTTCGGCTTCGGCGAGCTCGACACGCTGGTGCCGGCCTATGCCGCGACCATTCACAAGAGCCAGGGCTCCGAGTACCCCGCCGTGGTCATTCCGGTCATGACCCAGCACTACGCCATGCTGCAGCGGAATCTGCTCTACACCGGTGTCACCCGCGGCAAGCGGCTGGTGGTGCTCGTCGGCCAGAAGAAGGCCGTCGCCATCGCCGTCAAGAACGTCTCCGGCCGCCGGCGCTGGTCGAAGCTGCGGGAGTGGCTCGCTCTGCCAGAGTCCAGTCGGGACTAGCCCCCGCGATCCTGTCTCCGCCTATCCCTCCGTGGCCAGACCAATCAGGATGGCGACATCCGCGGCAGACCCAATTCTCGAGCGCAAATGGCAAACCAAGAGGAGGCGGCTTTGGACAACCGGATGAACGGTGCGCAGGCCATGGTCCGGATGCTCCAGGCACATGGCGTGCGGCACATCTTTGGCCTCTGCGGCGACACCACCCTGCCGTTCTACGACGCCATGCGCAGCCTCGGTCAGGACATCCATCACGTCCTGACCCGTGACGAGCGCAGCGCCGGCTACATGGCCGATGCCTATTCCCGCGTCCCGGCCGGCCGGGGATCTGCGAGGGCCCGTCGGGCGGGGGAGCCACCTACATCCTGCCGGCGCTCATCGAGGCGTCGGAAAGCTCCTCGGCGTTGCTTGCGATCACCACCGACATCTCGATGGCGTCCTATGGCCGCTACCCGCTGACCGAGGTCGACCAGGAAGCACTGATGCGGCCGTTGACCAAGTGGAACACGGTCATCCGCGATGCCACCCACATCCCGCGCATGGTCAGGGCCGCCTTTCGCGCGATGACCACCGGACGTGCCGGTGCGGCGCATCTGGGGCTGCCCTACGACATCCAGTATGACGCGGTGGACCCCGCTGACATGGGCCGATCCGAAGACCACCACATACCCGGCCTTCCGCACGGCTCCGGAAGGCGGACGCCATCGAGGCCGCGGTCGAGGCCATCCTGTCGGCCAGGTCGCCCCTGGTCGTCTGTGGCGGCGGGGTGGTGATCGCCGGTGCGATGGCCGAGCGAGACCGCTTGGCGCGACGGTTCGATCTGCCCGTCGCGACCTCGATCTCCGGCCAGGGCTCGCTCGCCGAT
>CAVOZQ010000032.1:0-49689 GCA_963700945.1 uncultured Alphaproteobacteria bacterium | reverse complement strand
CGATGCTGGCGGCGTCGATGTAGGCGCGGAGGTGGCTCACCAGGATCGCCTGGTCGGGTACGAAGAGCAGGCCCTTGGTGGCGTAGGCGGAGGTCGAGCCCGAGCCGAGGTTGGCAGTCGTACCGACCACTTGGGCATCGCCCCAGGTCACCCGCAAGACTTCGATGCCTTTGATCCGGCCCTGGACGTCGACGACAATCCCGATGCGGCGTCGGTCCGTGGGCAGGTCTGACGTTGTGAACCGACCATCCGGCTTGACCGAGGGACTGGCTTGTACGCCCCTCCCATGCCAGCTCGACGAGCGCAAGAGAACTGATCAGAACGCTTGCCAGCTAGCCATGTCGGCCGAGCGCCGTGAAGGCATGGCTCGAGCCGTGCCGGTCGGCGGCGGCGCGCAGCTCGGCCAGGGTCGTCGCGTCGATGGGTATGCCGTCGCGCTCGCGGGCCTCTCGCGTGCGCCGCTCGAGCTCGCCGGGCAGCAAGATAGCACCATCGGTGCCGGTTGGGGTGGCCGACTTCAGCCAGGCTTCGAATGTGTTCAGCTCCTCTTTCATCGCCGCATCGGCACCGAAGATGTCGGGGCGGATCAGGATCGAGGTCATGTTGTTGACCAGTGCCGCGACGCGATCGGGGGCATCGCCGGTGCAGCCGGCGCCGGAAAGGGCACCGGCCAGCGCCTCGATCATCACCGAGAGCGCGTAGCCCTTGTGCCCGCCAAAGGGCAGGATGGCACCGCGCGGCGGTCCATAGAAGGCGTTCGGATCGGTCGTCGGTCGGCCGCCGCCATCGACGACCGAACCCTTCGGCAGCGGCTTGCCGGCATTCTGCGCCACCTTGATCTTGCCCTCGGCGATGCTCGCCGTGCTGATGTCGAGGATGAGCGGCGGAAGGCCGTCGCGCGGCACGCCAATCGCGAAAGGGTTCGCCGAAAGCCGCGGCTCGCGACCGCCGAACGGCGCCACCAGCACACCGAAGCCGGTGGTGTTGACGAAATGCAGCGAGACGAGCCCGTGCTCGGCGGCCCGCTCGGCCCAATGGCCGATGCGGCCGAGATGGCCGGTATTGCGAATCGCGAGCAGCGCCATGCCGCCTGCCACCGCCTTGGCAACGGCCGCCGCCATCGCTTCCTCGGCAATGACCTGACCGAAGCCGAGATCGCCGTCGACCAGCAGCGACAGCGGCGTCTCGTGCACCGTTTGGGCCTGCCGCCCGGCCCGCACCTTGCCCTCGGCGAGCCAGGGCAAATACTCGCGCAGGCGGATGACGCCGTGCGAGTTCGTGCCCCACCAGATTGGCGAGGACGAGATGCCGGGCGAGAACCGCTGCCTCTTGCTCGGGAGAGCCCGCCGCCTGGAAGATGCCAGCAACGAGAGCTTCCAGGCGCGCTGCGTCAACGAAGGAGTCCATGGTCTCTTCCTTATGCAGCAAGCTTCGACTTGTCGGCCCGGCATCGACCCGGCAAGAGACGTTCATGACAACGCCCATCGCCTCTCGACCTCTCGGACGGACCGGCATAGCCGCCACCTGCCTCGGCTTCGGCGGCGGGCCGATCGGCAATCTGCGCCGGGCCATCTCCGACGATCAGGCACATGCCACGCTCGACCGCGCCTGGCAGGCTGGTATCCGCTACTTCGACACCGCCCCGCTCTACGGTCACGGTTTGAGCGAGCGCCGGATCGGCCGGTTTCTCGCTCGCAAGCCGCGCAGCGACTATGTCCTGGCCAGCAAGGTCGGCCGGCTGCTCCAGCCACCCGCCGGTGAGGACTACGACCGGCACGGCTTCGTCGGTATTCCAGCTCTCGAGGTTGCCTTCGACTACAGCCGGGACGGCATTCGCCGCTCGCTCGACGCGAGCCTCGCTCGAACTCGGCCTCGACCGCATCGACGTCGTGCTGGTGCACGATCCCGATCGGTGGACGCATGGCGATGACCAGCCGGCGCGCTTCCGCGAGGTCGTGGACGACGCCTTGCCGGCGCTGCTCGACCTCAAGGCAGCCGGGCAGATCGGCGCTGTCGAAATCGGGCTGAACGAATGGGAGCCGGCGCTCGCAATCGCGCGGATTGCGCCGATCGACCTGGTGCTGCTTGCGGGGCGCTGGACCCTGCTCGACCGCGCTGCCGGCGACGCCTTCCTGCCGTTCTGCGCCGAGCGGAGCATCGCCGTGATTGTCGGAGGACCGTTCAACAGCGGCATCCTGGCGACCGGGCCGAAGGTCGACGCCTGGTACGACTATGCGCCGGCGCCTGCCGATGTGCTCGAGCGAACCCGGCAGCTCGATGCTGCCTGCCGACACTTCGGCGTGCCATTGCCGGCGGCGGCCCTGCAGTTCCCGCTCCGTCATCCGGCGGTGACCACCGTGATTCCGGGCTTGATGACCCCGGCCGAGGTCGAAGCTGCGGCAGCCTGGATGGACGTGCCCATTCCAGACGACCTCTGGCGACAACTCGATGCCTGACCCAGGGCGGCCAGAACCTTCGGCCGGCTAGACCTCGAGCGCATCAATTCGAGCCGCATTGCCACCCATGATCGCCTCGCGCGCGGCGGGCTCGATACCGCCGAGAAGCTCGCGCGTGAGCGCCAGCCAGCGGTCGTACGGGGCAGCCAGGGTAAGGGGTGGCCAGTCGCTGGCCCAGATCAGTCGCTCGCCGCCGAAGCACTGCACGAGATGGTCCACATAGGGCCTTAGCACCTCGGCCCCAGCGCCGGCGGGCGCGCAGTTGAGCAGGCCCGAAAGCTTGCAGGCGACGTTCGAAAGGGCCGCCAGCGCATCGATGTCGCGTCGCCAAGGGCCCAGGCGACCACCCGTGACATCCGGCTTGCCGGCGTGATCGAGCACGATCTGGAGCCTCGGATAGCAAGCGGAAAGCTCCGTGACGAACGGCAGCTCGTCGGGGTTCTGCAGGAGGATGTCGAGCACCAAGCCTTCGCGCTCGAGCAGCGCGAGACCCGGCGCCAGATGCGCCTCGCGCAACCAGGCGATCGAGACGTTGTCGTCCCTGACCGGACGAAACCCCTTGAGCCTGCCGGTCGCGCCCAAGTGCTCGCACCTCCTCGGCAAGCGACGGCGAGCCGAGATCGCACCAGCCGACCACACCGGCAATTCGCGGATCGGCGAGCGCCGTGCCAATCGTGTAGAGGGTCTCGGCCAGGGTCTCCGCGGCCTGGACAAGAACAATCCGTTCGACGCCGTTGGCGTCCAGAATCGGCGCCAGCTCTGCCATCTCGATGTCACGCGCAAGCGGTCGCAAGAACTGGCGCACGGCCTCATTGTCACCGCGCGCCAGTCGCCAGAAATGGACATGCGCGTCGATGATCATCGGCCGTGCGTCACGTCTCTCAATCGCGGGCGTCGACCGCCTCGACCGCGGTCCAGGTGCGGACCTCCTTGGGTAGCGGCGGATAGCCGAACACCTTGGGCTCGGCGCCCTCGATGTCGAGCAGGTAGCGCTGCGCCGGGCTGCTCCGCTCGAGCAGCTCGCGGGTCAGATGCTCGCGCTCGACCAGCTGCTGCGGCAGATGCTGCGGCGGCCGATCGCCAGGTGGAGCACCCGGCGGGGCGCGCCGCTCTCGGTTGAGGTGCCGCCGTGCCAGATGTGGCCGTTGATCACCGCGACCGAGCCCGCCTTGCCGGTCAGATGGATCTCGTCGGGATGGGGTGCGGTCGGGTCGGTCGGCATGATCTTGCGGTCCTCCGGCGTCACCGCGATCTCCTTCACCTCGGCCATGTTGACGTCGGGCACGTTGATCGGGACCCATTTGTGCGAGCCCGGCACGACCCGGGTCGGGCCGTTGTCCTCGGTCATGTCGTCGAGCATGACCATGGAGTTGACGATCCGCCAGTCGGTGGCGTGGACCCTGGGCACGTCGCTGTGCAGCAGCTGCTGGCCTTCGCCCTTCAGCGGATTGCGGCCGTTGAGCGAGTAGACCCGGATCTCGCCGAGCAGATGGTGGGCGGCGGCCAGGGTCGGCTGGCAGGCGAGCAGCCGGTCGATAGGCCGGCGACTTGTTGAACAGATTGGACAGCCGCGGCGCGCCCGGCTCGATGTGCACCTCGTGGCCGCCGAACTCGCCCTCGATGCCGCGCAGCCGGTCCCATTCGGCGCGCATCTCGGCCACCTCCGCCGGCGAGAACACGTCCTCGACCACGAAGTAGCCCTCCTCGTCGAGCGCGCTTCTTCTGCTCCTCGGTGAGTGGCCCGACGCCCAGCGCCGCCAAGGCCTCCGCCGTGCTGTCGATCGCCATCGTCTCTCCCCTCCTGTCGGTGGTGGTCGACCTCAGGCGAGCGCTGCGTGGTCGAGGCCGGATGACCGCACTTGCGGCCGCTCGCCGGCGATGATCATGCCCAGGACCTCGTCCTTGCTCACGTCGCGGGTCCGGCAGGTGCCGACCAGGCGGCCGTTCTTCATCACGCGTCAGCCGGTCGGCGAGATCGAAGACGTCGTGGATGTCGTGGCTGATCAGGAAGATGCCGATGCCCTGGCGGGCGAGCTCGCGGATCAGCTCGCCGACCTTTCTGGGTCTCCTCGGGCCCGAGCGCCGCCGTCGGCTCGTCCATGATCAGCACCCGGGCGTCGAAGTGGATCGCGCGCGCGATCGCCACCGCCTGCCGCTGGCCGCCCGAGAGCGAGCTGACCAGGGCGTGCAGCGACGGCAGGCGGAGCTTCATCCGCTCGATCGTCGACGGCGGCCGCGTGCTCCATCGCCTCGTCGTCGAGGAAGCCGAAGCGGCCGGCGATCTCGCGGCCGAGGAACAGATTGGCGACGGCGTCCAGATTGTCGGTCAGGGCCAGGTTCTGATAGATGGTCTCGATGCCGTGGCGTCGCGGGCATCGCGCGGCGAGCGGATGTCGACCGGCTGGCCGTCGATCAGGATCTCGCCCGAATCCGGCTGCCAGCACGCCCGAGAGCATCTTGATCAGGGTCGACTTGCCGGCGCCGTTGTGGCCGAGCAGGCCGATCACCTCGCCATGCTGCAGAGTCGAGGCTCATGTCCTCGACCGCGTGCACGCCGCCGAAGGTCTTGAAGATGCCCTGCATCTCGACCAGCGGCGCGCTCATGGCCGGTTGCTGCCGGCGCCAGGCCATGTCGAGCCAGACGGCGCAGGATCAGCACCACCGCGAGCACCATCTTCTGCATCGGCGAGGGCACGCCCATGAGGACCATGCCGCTCTCCAGGCTCTGCATCACCACCGCGCCCAGCACCGCGCCGTAGATCGTGCCGATGCCGCCGGCGAGCGAGGTGCCGCCGATCACCGCGGCCGCGATCACGTTGAGCTCGGTCATGGTGCCGGTGGCGGTGGCCGCCGGCCTTGAGCCGGGCGGTGATGACGATCGCCGCGAGGCCGCACAGCAGGCCCATCAGCGCGAAGACCTTGACCGTCATCCAGCGGGTGTCGATGCCGGCGAGCTCGGCGCTCTCGGGATTGCCGCCGACCGCGTAGACGTGGCGGCCGAAGCGGTGCCGCCGTGGCGATCACGGTCATGCCACGGTGACCGCGGCCAGAATCAGCACCGGGATCGGGATGCCCATGGCGATCTCGGTCTGCGGCCGCGTGTAGGCGTTCATCACCGCGACGAAGCCGAGCACGACCGCGCGCCCAGAGGACGACGATCAGCGCCGCTCGACCAGCGGCGGGCGCACCTCGAAGCCGTAGGCCGAGCCGCTTGCGCCGGGTCTGGAGCACCGCCCAGACGATCCCGACGACGGCGACCAGGCCGACCACCCAGCTCCAGAAGGCGCCAAGGGTGCCGTCGATGCCGCCGCCGAGGAGCTGGAAGGTCGTCGTCGAGCGGTGCGATGGTCTTGCCGTGTTGAGCTGATAGGCGGCGTTGCGGAAGAACAGCAGCCCGCCCAGGGTGACCACGAAGGCCGGAATCCGGCCATAGGCGACCAGCAGCCCCCTGGATCCCGCCGATCACCACGCCCGGCCGCGATCATCACCAGGCGGTCAGCCACCAGGCGTGCGGCGTGTCGATGCCGATCCACGGTGGTCTGGACCAGGGCGCCGAGCACGCCGATGAAGCCGATCTGCGAGCCCACCGAGAGATCGATGTGGCGCGCCACGATGACCAGCACCATGCCGGTCGCCATGATGCCGACCACCGCCACCTGCAAGTGACAGATTGAAGAGGTTGCGTGGGGTCAGGAACAGGCCGCCGGTGAGCAGGTCGAGGACCACCCAGACCGCCAGCAGCACGCCGAGCATGACCAGCAGGCGCGGCGTCGATGCCGACGCCGTGGCCATACCGCCCGGCGACATCGCGAGACGCGCTCGACCGGTCCGCCATCGACCGCTCCTCGCCACGCGGACGGGCAGCGCAGCGGCCCGCACGACGCACGCGTCCGCGCTCGGCCTCGGTCACTGGCAGGCGGCGGGCGGGTTCTCGGTCACCCCCTGGCAGACCTCGTCCTTGCTCGCCCAGCCCGAAATCGATCACCAGGTCGAGCGTGTCGCTGGTGATCGCGATCGGCTCCAGCAGGATCGCGGCCTGGGTCTGGCCCGAGGGGGTCTGGTAGGGGGCGGCGCCGAGCACCTCCTCCTTGGGCGTGCCCTCGGCGAGCTCGACCGCGGCCAGCACCGGCCGCCTCGCCGAGAGCGCGGGCGTTCTTCCAGACCGTCACCGTCGCCTCGCCCTTGGCGATCCGGTTGAGGGCGGCGATGTCGCCGTCCTGGCCAGAGAGCGCCACCTTGCCGAGCAGCCCCTGCGCCGCCAGCGCCGAGGCGACGCCGCCCGACATGCCGTCGTTCATCGCCAGGACCGCGTCGACCTTGTTGTTGACCTTGGTCAGGATCTGGTCCATCGCCGTCTGCGCGACGTCGGGCTTCCAGTTCTCGATGCCCTGCTGGGCCACGATCGTCGATCGTCGCCCTTGTCGACCAGCGGCTGGACCACCTGCATCTGGCCCTGGCGGAACAGGTCGACGATCGACATCATCGGATCGCCCTCGATCAGCACCCAGTTGCCACTGGGCTGGGCCTCGACCATCGCCTCGGCCATCAGCCGGCCGACCGCGACATTGTCGAAGCTGATGAACAGGGTGTCGGCGAAGTCCACCGGCACGTCGTAGGCGATGGTCGGGATGCCCTCGGCCGCGGCCTGCTCGAACGCCGGCACGATCGCGGCGCTGTCCTGGGCGAGGATGATCAGCGCATCGACGCCGCGCGCGATCAGGCCCTCGATGTCGGTCAGCTGCTTCTGGGGGTCGGCCTGGGCGTCGGCGCCGACGTAGCTCGTAGCCGGCCTCGTCGAGCACCGACTGGATCCCGGCCTCGTCGATCTTCCAGCGCTCCTCCTGGAAGTGGCGCCAGCTGACCCCGACGGTCTTTTCTTGCGCTGCCGCGATGTCGCCGAGCGCCATCGCCGCTAGCACAGCGGTGCAGCCGATGCCGGCCAGCCGAAGCCTCTTGATCATGGTCGAGCCCCTCCCTGGGTTCTGCGGTCTTCCGATGCCGGCAGCGCCACCGCGCGGCTGCGGACCATGATCCCATCGGGTAGGGCGGGACCATGGCCGAGGCCGATCAACGCGCTCCAACTCCAACCTTTATCGATCAATTGTTGGCATGTCGGCCCACTTCTGGCAAGCCCCATCGGCGCGTTTCGCTGAGCCTCGGACGATGCCTTCACCGCGACGCGAGAACGGGAATATGCGAGCATCGCGCCAGAGCAGAAGGGACGACATGAAGGGCGGGAACAGGTGACGATGAACGCGCTGACCAATTGCGCCGAGCGGGGCCGATGATCGCGGCGCAGCGCCGGGGCCTCATCCTCGATCGAGTTCCGCCGCCTCGGCGGCGCCTCGATCAACGAGCTGGCCGACGCGATCGACGTGTCGCTCTCTACCGTCCGACGGGATCTCGACTACCTGACCCGCGAGGGCTACCTCGTGCGCAGCCATGGCGGCGCGCTGCTTGCCGAGCGGCCGCGGACGACCTTCGAGCCCAGGCGCGAGATCGGCGTGCACGTCGCCCAAGATGCGAAGGCCGCGATCGGCCGCCGCGCAGCGCTGATGGTGGAGCCCGGCCAGAGCGTCATCTTCAATTCCAGCTCGACCGTGCTCGCCGCGGCGCGCGCCGTGGTCGCCCGGCAACTGTCGCTGACCGCCTGCACCAACGATCTGGTGATCGCCACCGAGCTCGCCCGCGGCGCCGGCATCCAGCTCGTCGTGCTCGGTGGCAGCATCCGTGCCGGCTCGCCGACCCTGACCGGTGAGCCCGGCCAGTCCTTCCTCGACCGGCTGCATGCCGACATCGCGTTCATCGGCATCCATTCGCTCGCCGGCGGCCGGCTGACCGAGACCTCGCTCGAGGTCGTCGCCATGAAGCAGCGGATGATCGCCTCGGCAGCCCAGGTCGTGGTCCTCGCCAACTCGTCCAAGTTCGACCATCCTGCCTTCTGCGAGGTCTGCCCTCTCGAACGAGTGCAGATGGTAATCACCGACGACGAACTCGCGCCGGCTCGCCGAGACATCCTCGCCGAGCTCGAGATCGAGACGATCACGGTTGGGCCCGGAAGCCCGTAGCGATGCTCCGGCTGAAGCATTTCGACCGAAACTGATTGCAACTTTTCAATATATGCCAAGACCGGTATGCTCAGGACTGGGCTCGAGACCAGATCGGGGAGCAACGAGATGCTGCTGGCGATGCAGTTCACCGCGCTATTCGCCGGCACTTCTTCTCGATCCTCTCCGTCGTCGGTATCGGCGCGTAGCGCCGCCGAACGCGGATGGGGCGCGAGGACATCGTCGCGGTGCTGGGCGGGGCACGCAACGATCAGCACGGCGATCACTCCGCCTTCGCGCTCGCCGCTCGGCGGCGGCGGCGCCGTTGCCGTCTTCTGCATGGCGACGCTGGGCGAGCGCTTCCTCTTTCGCGTCCTGCCCTACTGGAAGCTGGGCCTGCTCGCCGCCGGCATCGTCCTCATCCTGGCGCCGGGCCACCTCGGCCACGCCTTGGCGATCCTTTGCGCTGCGGCGGTCCTCGTCAGCGAATGGCGCAACCGACACCCCGATTCTGCAACCCCGATTGGAGATAGAAAGCTGCCATGAGCGAGAAGCCCCGCATCGGCTATATCGGCGTCGGCCTAATGGGCCACGGCGCTGCCAAGAATATCCTCGAGCGTGGCGGCTACCCGCTCACCGTCATGGCGCATCGCAACCGCGAGCCGGTCGACGACCTGGTGCGCCGGGGTGCCGTCGAGGCGGCGACGCCGGCGGCCGTGGCCGAGGCCAGCGACATCGTCTTTCTCTGCCTGCCCTCGGCGGTCGAGGTCGAGGCCACGGTCTACGGCGAGAGTGGGCTGCTCGATGCGATGCGCGCCGGCATGATCCTGGTCGACAGCACCACCTGCGACCCGACGACGACACGCAAGGTCGGCGCCGACCTGGGCGCCAAGGAGGCTGCGATGGTCGATGCCGCGCTCGGCCGCACGCCCAAGGAGGCCGAGGCCGGCAAGCTCTCCACCTATGTCGGCGGCGCGCCCGAGGACATCGCCCGCGTGCGGCCGATCATGGAGACCTATGCCGATACCATCGTCGTCTGTGGCGGACTCGGCGCCGGCACCACCTGCAAGCTCGTCAACAACTCGATCACCATCGGCACTTGCGCCGTGATCGCCGAGGGCTTCGCCACCGCGGCCAAGCTCGGCGTCGATCTCGACGCGCTATCGAGCGTCCTCTCGGCCGGCGGCGCCAATGGCGGGATGTGGCAGATGATGCGCCCCTGGATCCTGGACGCCGACGACAGCCATCTCAAGGGACCCTTCCGCATCGCCGCCAAGGACATGCGCTTCTACAATCGCATGGCCGAGGGTGCCGAGGTGGCGACGCCGATCGCCCAGGCGATCAGCCAGACCTACCGGATGATCCTCAACCAGGGCCATGCCGACCGCTTCATGCCGGTCATGCCGGGCATCTTGGCCCAACTCAACGGTGCCAAGATCCACGACCTGGATTGAGCCCCTCAGCGGACGTGGAAGCCGCCGTCGACGAGGAGGCTCGTGCCATGGACCATGGCGGCGTCGTCATCCAGCAGGAAGAGGATCACGCCTGCGACCTCCTCGGGCTCGACGAAGCGGCCGAGCGGCAGCCGCGCCAGCACCGGCCCCGACTTGGCCGGATCGCTCCAGGCCATCGCCGCCATCGGCGTCAGCGTGACCGTCGGATTGACGCTGTTGACGCGAATGCCCTTCGGGCCGAGCTCGACCGCCATCACCCGGGTCAGCGCATCGAGCGCCGCCTTGGAGGCGCAGTAGGACGCGTGGTCGTGAATGCCGATGAAGGCGGCGTTGCTCGAGACGTTGACGATCGCACCCTTGCGGCCGCGGGCCAAAAGATCGCCGGCGACGAGCTGGGCCAGCAGCATCGGCGCCTTGACGTTGACGGTCATCAAGAGGTCGAAGGCGTCGAGCGAGGTCTCGAGGAAGGGCTCGAGCACCGAGACGCCGGCGTTGTTGACGAGGAGATCGACCGGCAGGATAGCCTCGACGGCGGTCTTCGCCGCATCGAGGTCGGCAAGGTCGCAAGCGACGGTGGCGCAGCCGATCTCGGCCTCCAGCGCCTCGAGGTCGGCTGCGGTGCGGCTCAGCGCCACCACCTCGGCGCCGCGCCTCGCCGCCATCACCGCGGTGGCCCGGCCGATCCCCTTGCCGGCACCGGTCACCAGCACGCGCTTGCCCGCGAGGCTCATGGCCCGCTCCTTCCCCGTTGTTGACGCGGCCCCTCGTCCGTGGGACCGCTTCGGCAGCGGCATCTGGCGCCAGCGACGCCGCGAGCACAAGCCCGACACGGCGAGACAGGGAGGCGAACCATGCAGGCGGCCGTGCTCGAGAAGGTCCGTGACCTCAGACTGCGCGACATCGCGATCGACGAGACGCTCGGCCCCGACGATGTCGAGATCGCCATCGACACGGTCGGCGTCTGCGGCAGCGACGTGCACTACTACACGCACGGGCGGATCGGCCCGTTCGTCGTCGACGCGCCGATGGTGCTCGGTCACGAGGCGGCGGGCGTGATCGAGCGCGACGGCGCCAACGTCCGCCATCTGGCACCGGCGACCGGGTCTGCATGGAGCCGGGCATCCCGGATGCCAACGCCAAGGCGGTGCGGCTCGGCGTCTACAACGTCGATCCGGCCGTCCGCTTCTGGGCGACGCCGCCGATCCACGGCTGCCTCGGCCCACCGTCGTCCATCCCGCCGCCTTCACCTTCAAGCTGCCGGCCAATGTCTCGATCGCCGAAGGCGCGATGGTCGAGCCGTTCGCCGATCGGCATGCAGGCGGCGACCCGCGCCCGCATCCAGCCGGGCGACACCGCCGTCGTGACCGGCGCCGGGCCGATCGGCATCATGGTGGCGCTGGCGGCGCTGGCCGGCGGCTGCAGCCGCGTGATCGTCTCCGACGTCAAGCGCGAGAAGCTGGCGATCGCCGGCGCCTACGCCAACATCCTCCCGGTCGATGTCGCGAGCCGGCGCCTCGGCGACGTCGTCGCCGCCGAGACCGGTGGCTGGGGGGCGGACATCGTCTTCGAGGCTTCCGGCGCACCGCCGCGTCTTCGCCGAGCTCTTCGGCCTCGCCCGCCCCGGCGGCGCCGTCGTGCTCGTCGGCATGCCGGTCGAGCCGGTGCCGATCGACATCGTCGCGGCGCAGGCCAAGGAGCTCCGGATCGAGACGGTCTTCCGCTACGCCAACGTCTTCGACCGCGCCCTCGACCTGATCGCCGCAGGCGCCGTCGACCTGAAGCCGTTGATCACCGAGACCTACGGATTCGACGATACGATCGACGCCTTCGAGCGGGCGGCGGAAGGCCGGCCCGGCGGACGTGAAGCTGCAGATCAGGCTGGGCTGACCGCCTTAGCCCGGCCAGCCGCTCGGCCGCGATCTCGCCCACCACGTAGGTCAGTAGGTTGGTGTTGTGCATGACGTGCTCGGGTAAACGCTGGTGTCGGCGACCAGCAGCCCCTCGATGCCGTGCACCGCGAGGTCGGGGCCGACGACGCTGGTCGCCGGGATCGGGCCCATGGCGCAGGTGCCGGACTGGTGGTGCGCCGAGCCCATGGTGGCGAGGCAGTGCGCCTCGATGTCGATCTCCGGCTCGAGCCAGCGGGCGCCGGCGCGCTGGAAGGGGGCCGTCGCCAGCAGCTCTCGTGCCGCCTCCCAGGCACGGCCGAAGCGCGCGATGTCGTCGGCCGACGCCAGGTAGTCGTGGTCGATCAGCGGCGCCACGGTCGGGATCGGCGCTCTGGATCTCGACCGCGCCCCGCGACTCCTGGCGGCAGAGATAGCTCCACATGCCGCAGACGCCGGCCTCCGGATCGCCCGGGAAGGGATGGGTCTGCCATTCGGGCTCGGCCCCGTGCACCGCCGGACCGCGCCAGTTGACCGCGAAGAAGCGGCCGATGGTGCCGGCGATGGCGGGTGCGTGGAAGAGAAACGGCCACGCCCGGATGGTCGGTGAGACCATGCCCACCGGCAGGTCCGCGGCGACCGTGATGCCGTGCCGCCGCAGCAGCCCGGCCGGGCCGATGCCCGAGCGCTGCAGGATGGCCGGGCTGTTGATAGACGCCGGCCGCGATCAGCACCCGGTCGGCCTGCGCCGCGTTGCACGGCGCCCGAACGATCGCGCCAGTGACGCCCGTCGCCCGGCCGTGCTCGAGCCGCACCCGATCGACCAGCGCCTGGCGCCCGGATGGTGAGGTTCGGCCGGCCGCGCGCCTGCCGCAGATAGGTGACGAGCGTGCCCTGCCGGACCTCCTTGTAGCGGTTGTGCGGCATCGGCCCGAACACGTCGGCATGCGCGTCGAGGCCGTTGAGATCGACAGCATGGCGAATGCCGAGTGCGCGCGCAGGCCTCGGCGAAGGTGCGGTTGACCGGCGCCCAGTCCGCCTCGGGGTAGCGCTGGATCGTGATCGGCCCGCGGTCGCCGTGGATCGCCTCGTGGCCGAAATCGACGGTCGCGTCTCGATCCGCACGAAATAGGGCAGGAGGCTCTGCCCAGTCCCAGCCCGGGTTGCCCATGGCCGGCCCAGCGATCGAGATCGAAGGGGGCAGGGCGCGCGGCGATGGTCGAGTTGATCATCGAGGTGCCGCCCACGAGCCGGCCGCGCGGCAGGCGGATCGGCCGGCCGCGGCGCCGCCCGGCCCGTCCCGGTCCTCGAAGCCCCACTCGAACTCGGGCAGGCCCGGCACCAGCCAGTGATTCTCGCCGCTCACGGCGAACAGCGGCAACTGCTCGGCCTCGTCGGCGAAATCCGGTCCGGCCTCGAGCAGCAGCACCCGCCGGCGGCGCGTCCTCGCTCAGCCGTGCCGCCGCGACGCCGCCGGCCGATCCGGCGCCGACACGATCACGTCGAAGATCTCGCTCAAGCTCTTCCTCCCCGAGTGCTCGTCTGCCGCGCGCCGGCCGGAGCCGCATGACCGAGATCGCTGCATTCTGCGAGGCCTTCGCCGGGAGGCCGACACGCCAACATTAAATATCGACAGTTGAACTCGCCCGGTAACTGCCCACCGTTGCTCGCAACGATCGAGAGCATCGACGACCCGGACCGCCAACGGGGATCGTGGCATCGGGGAGGCAGCAATGGAGCGCGGCGCTACGCCGGCGGAAGCGCCGCTGCTTCGCGTCGTCGGGCTCGGCAAGAGCTATGGCGGGCTGCGCGCGGTCGACGACGTCACCTTCGACGTCCAGCGCGGCCGAGATCCTGGCTCTGGTCGGCGACAACGGCGCCGGCAAGTCGACCCTGGTCAAGGCGCTCTCCGGCGCCCAGCCGCCGGACGCCGGGCGATCGAGCTCGACGGCCGGCCGATCGAGCTGCGCACGCCCGCGCGATGCCGACGGCGCCGGGATCGGCTGCCTGCATCAGGGCCTGGGCCTGGTCGATGCGCTCAACGTCCCGGAGAACGTCTTTCTCGGCCGCGAGCTGCGAGACCAAGCTGCTCGGCCTCGTGCCGCAGCTCGACCACCGGCGGATGCGCGAGCGCACGATCGAGCTGCTCGAGCGTTTCGGCGTCCATCTGCCGCGGCTCAACGACCCGGTCGTCCGGCTCTCCGGCGGTCAGCGCCAGACCGTGGCGATCAGCCGGCTGCTGCTGCAGGACGTGCGCCTCGTCATCATGGACGAGCCGATGGCGGCCCTCGGCGTCGAGGAGGGCCGGCGGGTCCTCGAGCTGGTCCGCAACATGCGCGAGCAGGGCATCACCGTGCTGGTCATCAGCCACAACCTCGAGCACGTCTTCCAGCTCGCCGACCGCATCGCCGTGATGAAGAACGGCCGGCTGGTCGGCGTCGTCCGCACCGCCGAGACCACCCGTGACGCCATCGTCAAGATGATCACCTTCGGCCAGCTGAACTGAGGCAGCTGATGCAGAGCTACCCCGCCCTCGGCCATGACCGAAGCCGATCGGCCACGCCGACCGCCACTGGCTGTTCGAGGGCCTCGGCCTGACCATCGTGGTGATCGTGCTGGCCGTCATCTTCGCGACTGATCAACCCGCGCTTCGCCAGCGTCGCCAACTTCATCAACATCCTGACCCAGGCCTCCTACTACATCGTCATCGCCGTCGGCATGACCTTCGTCATCACCAGCGCCGGCATCGACCTCTCGGTCGGCTCGCTCCTGGCGCTGGTCACCGTCGTCGGCTTCGGGCTGATCAAGGGCGGCATGAACCCGGCGCTCGGCGTCGCCGGCGATGTTCGCGCTCGGCGGCCTGCTCGGCGCCTTCACCGGGCTGCTCATCGCCTTCGTCAAGATACCACCGTTCATCGCCACGCTCGGCATGATGGCGGGCCTGCGCGGCCTGGCCCTCGTCCACTCGGCCGGCAACATGCACTACGGCCTGCCGCCGTCGCTCACCTGGATCGGCCAGGGCAGCATCGCTCGGCCTGCCGGTGCCGGTGATGCTCGCCCTGCTGTTCGCCCTCCTCGGCGCCTGGCTCTTCAACCACACCCGCTTCGGCCTCCACGTGCGGGCGATCGGCGGCAACCGCGAGGCGGCGCGCCTCGCCGGCGTGCCGGTCAACCGCATCGAGGTCCTGGTCTACGCGATGATGGGCCTCGTCACCGCCATCGGCGGGCTGATCATGATCGCGCGCATCGATTTCGACCCAAGCGACCATCGGCACGGCCATGGAGATCCACGTCATCTCGGCGGTGATCATCGGCGGCACCAGCCTGTTCGGCGGCCGCGGCACCATCTACGGCACGGTGGTCGGCGCCATCCTACTCTCGATGATGACCAATGCGCTGGTCATCGCCGGCGTCGACTACTTCTGGCAGCTCGTCGTCATGGGGGCGATCGTGCTGATCGCCGTCGCCATCGGCAACCTGCGCGAGCGCCGGATCCCGACGCTGGCCCAGCTCCTAGCGCGCTGGACCTTCGGCAGCGCCCGAGACCATCGACAACGGCCGGCCCACGCGCCGGCCAACATCAGGGAGAACAACGATCATGCTGAGACGAGGACTGCTCGGTGCCGACCACCGCGATCGCCCTGCTCGCGACGCGGTCGGCGGGAACGCGCGGGCCGAGCCGATGCGCATCGCCTACCTGTCGCCGTCGTTCGACATCTCCGACGCGTGGGAGCGGGTCTTCTGGGCGATCCAGGGGCGGCTCGACGAGCTCGGCGTCGAGTACGACGTCCAGGCCCTGGCGGTGGCCAGCCATGTCGACCACGCGGGCCAGCTCGCCCAGGTCGAAGCGGTGATCGCGCGCGGCGTCGACTACGTGTTCCTCGGCCCGACCGAGTACGAGGCCGCGATCCCGGCCTTGCGCAAGCTCAAGCAGGCCGAGCGTGCCGACCGTCGTCTACAACTTCCTCGAGCCGCACGAGGACGAGGCAGGCCCGGGCGATGATGTATGTCGCCTTCGCGCACGACGAGGGCGGCCGGCTGTCCGGCGAATGGGCGGTCGAGCATCTCGGCGGCGACGGGCAAGGTCGCCGTCATCCAGGGTGCGCCAGGCGTCGCCAGCGACCAGCGCCGCGACGGCTTCCTCGGCGTCGTCGAGGCAGTATCGCCGACATCGAGGTGATCATCGGCCCGTACACCGACTTCGACCGGACCAAGGCCTTCGATGCGGCGCAGAACCTGCTGACCGCGCACGACGACATCGACCTGATCTACGGCGTCTCGACGACCATCGGCCTCGGTGCCGCGCAGGCCGTGAAGCAGGCCGGCAAGACCGACGAGATCGCCACGATGGGCTTCGGCGGCACCGGCGACGAGATCGTCGCCATGGACGAGGGCTGGCTCACGGCGTCCGTGCTCCGCTCGATCGACGACAGCGGCGTCGCCGTCGCCGACGCCTTCGTCGCCCACAGCAAGGGCGAGGAAGTGCCGCAGGTCTGGTCCGGCCCGTTCGTCATGATCGACAAGGATTCGGACGCCGACGCGCTGGTCGCCGAGGCCAACCGTTACTCCAAGCCGAAGATGGGTCGCTGACGCTGTGAGACCTTCTGCGCGGAATTGACGAATTCCGCGCAGAGCGGCTATCCGTCTCTGCTGGTGGCTGCGGGCCACCGACCGCCGGATCGAGTGACGAGCTTGATGCGCCTGATTGCCGACGACCTCAGCGGCGCGCTCGATAGCGCCGCCCCTTTCGCCGCCGTTCGAGGTGCGCTGCCGGTCGTCTGGGCCGGTAGCGGCGCTTGCCCAGGCATGGGCGATCTCGCCTTCGACAGCGAGACCCGTGACGCCGAAGCCGAGACCGCCGCTACGCGGCTCGCCGCCCTGACACCGCTGCTCGACGGTGCCGCCATCGCCTTCAAGAAGATCGACAGCTGCCTGCGCGGCCAGCCGGCAGCCGAGATCGCCGCGGTCAGCCGGGCCGGCGGCTTCCGCAGCACCGTCATCGCCCCGGCCTTCCCGGTCCAGGGACGCGTCACCCGGGCCGGCCGGCAGTGGCTGCGCACCGCGACCGGCTGGGCCGATACGGGCGTCGACCTGGCTGCGGCGCTCGCCGCGCACGGCCTGCCGCCGAGCCGGCCGAGCTCGCCCGCTGGCGCCGGGCTGTTCCTGTGCGATGCCGAGGTGGCGGCCGACCTCGAGCGGATCGCCGACTGCGGCCGGCAGCTCGCAGCGCCGACCCTCTGGTGCGGCTCGGGTGGCCTCGCCCGGGCGCTCGCCGGGCCGGCGCCGCCGCTCGCGCCCGCCGATGCCGCGCGTGCCCCGGTCCTCGTGCTGATCGGCACGGACCACCCGACGACCCGGGCCCAGCTCGAAGCGCTGGGCGACCGACAGGATGAGGCACTCCGGGTCGCCCATCTCGACCTGCCACCGCGGGCGCCGCGCGCCATCGCCGAGGCGACGCTCGTTCGACTGCTGGCCGATGTCGCCGCGGGGCCGCAGCCGGCGACGCTGCTGATCGCCGGCGGCGAGACGTTGCTCAGGCTCTGCACCGCGCTCGGTGCCCGCCGCCTCGACGTGCTAGGCGAGATCGAGCCCGGCGTACCACTCTCCCGCATGGCCGACGGCGACTGGCGCGGCACGCGCGTCATCTCCAAGTCCGGCGGCTTCGGTGACGACGGCCTCCTCTGCCGCCTCGTCGCCGGCTCGCGCGGCGGGCGATCGCATGGCTAGGCAACGCCTCGCGCTGACCATGGGCGATCCGGCGGGCATCGGACCGGAGATCGTGCTCAAGGCAATCGCCGCCCTCGCCCGGCGGGACGGCGATGCCGTCCCGAAGTGCCGCGTCGTCGGCGCGCGAGGGGTGATGGCGGCCGCCGCGCGGGCCCTCGACCTGCCGGTCCGCCTGGTCGGCGAGGAAGGGTCGTCCTACCCCTCGGTGCAGCTGGTCGAGCTGCCCGAACCGGAGGCCCCGGTGCCTTTGGGCCGGGACACGGCCGAGGGCGGCGAGCTAGCCTACCGGGCCGTTGCTCGGGCGGTCGAGCTGGCGCTCGCGGGCGAGGTCGACGGCATCGTCACCGCGCCGCTGAGCAAGGCTGCGCTGAACCTCGCTGGGCACCCCTTTCCCGGCCACACCGAGCTCCTGGCGGCACTCACGGGCTCGCGCGACACGGTGCTGATGCTGGCGCACGGCGCCTTCCGGGTCACCCACGTCACAACGCATGTGGCGCTCGAGCGGGTACCTGGCCTCATCACCGCCGAGCGGCTGCGCCGGGTGATCGACCTCACACTGCTGGCCCTCCGACGGCTCGGCATCGAGCGGCCGCGCCTGGCCGTCGCCGCGCTCAACCCGCATGCCGGCGAGGGCGGCCTCTTCGGCCGCGAGGACATCGATCGACGACGCCTGTCGTCGCCGCCTACGCGGCACGGGGCGAGGCGGTGCGGGCCCGGTGCCCGGGCGACACGGTCTTCGTCAATCTCCGCGCCGGCGCACTACGACGCCGTGGTCGCGATGTATCACGACCAGGGGCACATCCCGGTCAAGCTGCTCGGCTTCAACGTCGATCCAGCGACCGGCAAGTGGCAGGCGCTCTCCGGCGTCAACGTGACGCTCGGGCTGCCGATCATCCGCACCTCGGTCGACCACGGCACCGCCTTCGACATCGCCGGCAAGGGCGTCGCCGATGCCACGAGCATGGTCGAGGCCATCGACTATGCCGACCGACTGGCCGCCGCCGGGAAAGGCACTTAATGAGCGATCGCCTGCCGCTTCGCCCTCGACTCGCCGCCGGCGAGCGGCTCTATGGCGTCATGGCCTTCGAGCTGTTCACGCCCGGGCTCTCCGCCGATCCTGGCCAATGCCGGCTACGACTTCGTCATCCTCGACATGGAGCACAGCGGGGTCGGGATCGACACGATCAAGGCACAGATCGCCTATGCGCGCGGGCTCGATATCGAGGTCTGGGTGCGGGTCCGCGAGAAGCGTTACGCGGCGGTCGCCACCGTTCTGGACGCCGGCGCGCAGGGCATCATGCTGCCGATGGTCGAGACGGCCGACGAGGCCGCGGCGCTGGTCGAGTGGGCGCGTTATCGTCCGGAAGGCAAGCGCGGGCTGGCCTTCGGCATTGGTCACGACGCCTATGCCGCAGGCGACCCGATCGCGACGATGCGCGCCGCCAACGACCGCACGGTGTTGATTGCGCTCATCGAGAGCCGCCTCGGCATCGAGTCCGCGGCGGCGATCCTGGCAACCCCCGGGATCGATATCGGCTGGCTCGGCCATTTCGACCTGACCAGCGATCTCGGCATTCCCGGCCGCTTCGACGAGCCACTGTTCGAGGCAATGCTGGAGCAGTTCGCCGCCGCCGGTGATGCGACCGGCAAGCCGCTCGCCATCATGCACGGCGAGCCGACGCTACTGTCGCGCTGCGCCGCGCTCGGTTTTCGGGTGCTCGGCGCCGGCAGCGACGTCCAGGCGTTTCGGCACGGCCTGGAATCCGGGCGAGCGATGCTCGAGAAACTCCATCAGCCGGCGGGCTAAGCAGGCTCGCGGCTGATCCGGCCTGCGGCCAGCGCCTTCCTGACCGCTGTCTCGCTGACGCCGAGAACGCCGGCGAGCTGGCGATTGCTCGTGGCCCGCATGGCAACAGGCGTTCCAAGCCAACGACTTAATGTCGATCTCTAGAGCGATATTCTACTGGATAAGCACCCCGATCGAAGCGATCGATGTACGCACGCCAACGAGCCGCGGAGATCGCGAGATGACCAGCCCGACCCCGACACCGCCCCGGCCGCCGCCGCCGAGCCGTTCCTGCCCATGGTCGAGAGCGTGGAGCTGGTCGACGAGACGGTGCTCGGCCGGGCGGGAGCCGTCAGTCGCCGCGCCGGCGCGAGTGTCCAGCCGAGAGGCCGAGCTTTTTCACGCTGCCTCGACAAAAAGGGGACTTGTGGCCTGACTGGGGTTGCCGCATGCCCTGACAGTAATGCAGGCGATTTTGGACCATGAGCATGCGCACCGACGACGACGCACCGACCATACCCGGCCTGACGACCGAGATCGTCGTCGCCTATCTCGGCCACCACGCGGTCGCGACCGCTGACGTCGGCCGGCTGATCACCACGGTCGCCCTGGAGCTGAACGGTCTCGGCCATGCGCCCGAGCCGCCGGCCGGGCCCGAGCCCGCCGTGCCGGTGCGGCAGTCGGTGAAGCGCGACCATCTCGTCTGCCTGGTCTGCGGCATGCCGTTCAAGTCGTTGCGCCGCCATCTGCAGAGCGCCCATGGCCTGACACCCGAGGCCTACGTCAGATGTTCGATCTGCCCGCGACTACCCGATGGTCGCTGCGGCATCCTCCGAGCAGCGCGTCGCGATCGCCCGGCGCAGCGGCCTCGGCCGACGCCGGCCGGTGGAGGCAGAGGCGGCGGTGGAGCCCCAGACCGTGGTGGCCGCCGCCCAGCCTGCGCTGAAATCCGTCCGCGGCCGGCGGGCAACGAAGAAGACCGAGGCGAGCGCCGCGACCGACCCCGCGCTCCAGCCTCAGCCGGAACCCGAGCCCAAGCCGAAGCGAAGACGTCGAGCGCGGGCCAAGGCCGAGCCTAAGTCGTCCTGACCTCCCGCTCGGCACCAACTCGCGAACGGCCGCCCGTCCCCTCCAGCGTGGCGGCGCCACCGGTCCGGTCCTGCCAGCGCCTGACGATGACATCGACATACGCGGATCCAGCTCGACCAGCCGCGCCTGCCGTCCGGTCTTCTCCGCCGCGATCAAGGTCGACCCCGAGCCGCCGAACGGGTCGAGCACGATGTCGCGCCGCTTGCTCGAGTTGCGGATCGCCCGCTCGATCAGCGCCACCGGCTTCATCGTCGGGTGCAGGTCGTTCTTCACCGGCTTGTCGAAGTGCCAGACATCGCCCTGGTCGCGAGCCCCGCACCAGTAGTGCTCGGCTCCCGCCGGCCAGCCGTAGAGGATCGGCTCGTACTGCCGCTGGTAGTCGGCGCGGCCGAGCGTGAAGGTGTTCTTGGCCCAGATGATGAACGTCGACCACTTGCCGCCGGCAGCGCTGAACGCCGCCTGCAGCGTGTCCAGCTCCGAGCTGCTCATGGCGATGTAGACGGCACCCTTGGTGACGCTCAGGATGTTGGTGCAGGCGTCCTGGAGGAAGGCGCCGAAGCCGTCGCCGAGCGCATCGTTGAGGATCCGCCGATCCTTGCCCCTGAGCTTGTCCTTGGCGTTGTTGCCGTAGTCGACATTGTACGGCGGATCGGTCCACGCCATGTCGGCGAGTGCGCCCGCCAGCACCCGCTCGACGTCGCCGAGCACGGTGGCGTCGCCGCAGAGGACGCGATGATCACCGAGCAGCCAGAGGTCGCCGGGCTTGGATACGGGCTCGACCGGTGGCTCCGGCACCGCGTCCTCGGCCTCGCTGGTCTCGCCCTCGGCCGGCGCCAGCAGCAGCTCTAGCTCGCTCGCATCGAAGCCGAGCAGATCCAGATCGAAGCGCTCGTCCCGGAGCCAGGCCAGCTCCTCGGCGAGCAGCTCGTCGTTCCACCCTGCCTTGAGCGAGAGTGCATTGTCGGCAATTACGTAGGCTCGCTTCTGCGCCGGCGTCAGATGGCCGAGCTGGACCACAGGCACGTCGGCCAAGCCCAGCTGCCGGGCCGCCATCAGCCGCCCGTGGCCGGCCAGGATGCCGTCGGCCTCGTCGACCAGGATCGGATTGGTGAAGCCGAACTCGACCATCGACGCCGCGATCTGCGCCACCTGGTCGGCGCTGTGCGTCCGGGGATTGCGCTCGTACGGCCGCAGCCGATCGATCGGCCAGAGCTCCAGCCGCTCGGCCAGTGCGGTGAGAGAGGACGGTGTGGTCATCATAGCAAAGCTCAAGTGCAACGAGATGGACTGGCAATCCCGATCGGCTCGCTGCTGCAGCAGGCACAGCCTGTCCGCCAAGCCGCTACGCAGCATCAGGCGGAATACCGCTACCCGTGCTACAACGCCCTCGTGACCACGCTCCGCCCTGGAATGCGCGGCATCAAGCCTCGTGTTGCGGCTGAAGACAGGCGTACGCAGAGAACCTTGGCGCCCAGCTAGAGGAGGCACGCGATGCGCAAGAGAAAAGCCGCGTTGTTCTACGACTATCCAATCGAGGACGGCGAGGTCTTCGGTAAAGGTCGTCGCCAGCGTCTCGCTGAGTTAACCGAGCTATATCCGCACATCGTGAACGCGAGAAACTTCGACGCTCATGCTTCCGAGCTGGCGGACCTCGAGGTGATCTTCGCCAGTTGGGGTATGCCGAACCTCACGTGCGAACAGCTGGCCCAATTGCCCAAGCTCGAGGCGGTTTTCTATGCGGCCGGCAACGTCAAGGCCTTCGCTCAGACCTTGGTCGACCAGAATATCGTCCTCGTCAGCGCCTGGGCGATCAATGCGATCCCCGTTGCCGAGATGTGCCTGGCGCAAATCCTTCTCAGCCTGCGGGGCTACTTCCAGTCGGTCCGCCGCTACCACGAGCTGCACGACACCGCCGCGGCCAAGCGCTTCTCGCGCCCGGGCGTGACCGACGAGACCATCGGCCTCATCGGCATGGGCCATATCGGCACGCGGCTGCGCCACCTCTTGCGCGACTACCCTCTCGAGGTCATTGCCCACGATCCGATGCTCACGACCGAGCGCGCCGCCGAGCTCGGCGTCGAACTCGTCGATCTTGCCGAGCTGTTCAGCCGATCTTTCATAGTCAGCAACCACATCCCAGATCTGCCCTCGACCCGAGGCACGCTCGGCGCGTCGTTGTTCGCCACCATGCGTGACGGGGCAACCTTCATCAATACCGGCCGGGGAGCCCAGGTGGTCGAGGCTGATCTCATTGCCGTCTTGAAGGATCGCGTCGATCTCACCGCCCTGCTCGACGTCACCTGGGCCGAGCCACCGGCAGACAATTCGGAGCTTTGGACTTTGCCCAATGTGGTGATCAGCCCACACATCGGCGGCACCATCGGCAACGAGGTGACGCGCCTCGCGGATTGCGCGATCGAGGAATTCGAAGCCTGGAGCTCCGGCCGCCCGCTGCGCTATCAGGTCACACGTGAGGTCCTTCGAACGATGGGCTGAGGCCGGCGCCAAATTTCGACGCGCCTGGGTCAAACCCCGCTAGTGGCGGCGAGCACGGCGCCCAGGTGCGAACCTCGTGTGCGACCTGCGAACCTGGGCCCGGGTGCGCACCCGGGGTGCGCAGGGCCAGGAATCGAAAAAGCCGCCAAACTGGCGGCTTTCAGGCGGGTGGTGCGAACCTGGGTGCGAACTGCGAACCCGGATTTTCGGGCTGGCTGTAGGGGTCTTTCGGGCCAAGCCCCCCGTATACACTTCGGGCAGGAAGGACCCGTGATCTTTCAGAGACTTAGCTGTTCGCTTGGCCGATCAGCGAGAGTTCGAAACGTCTCTCGGTCGGCGGTGGGGTCGCTCAGATCATCTCGACTACCTGCGGTCTGTCCCGATGCCCATAGATATAACCGAGGCCAGACGTCGGATCAAGGTATTTATTCTTATAACCGGACGATTTTCCCTTCCCGCCCTCAGCCGGCCGCCGCAGCATCCGTGCGCACCGCCTGCGCACCGGTGCGCGCACCCTGCGCACCCTGGTTCGCAGCATGGCCCTCGAGCAGCGTCTCCAGGTCGGCGAGGACGGAGTCGCCCGGCTCGCGATGCCCGAGCGTGAGGCTCAGGCTGTCATCGGTGCTGACCCGCCCGAGTGAGAACGGCGGTGAGAAAGTCGGCCACTGGAGTGGCGGGATGATCCCGCTGCGGGCGGCGTAAAAGTCGGCCACGATAACCCTTCCTGGCAGCAGGGAGGGCGGGGGCATTTTCACCGTGGAGCTCTATCGGAAGGTTCGCCACGCCTACTTCAGGCAGGGCATGAGCAAGCGTGCGATCGCGCGTCACTTCGGGATCTCGCGTGACAGTGTCGACAAGATGATCGTCTACGCGGTGCCGCCCGGCTACCGGCGGACGGCGCCGGTGAAGCGGCCGAAGCTGGACGGGTTCACCGAGATCATCGACCAGTGGCTGGGCGAGGACGCCGATCGCCCTCGCAAGCAGCGTCACACCGCGAAACGGGTGCTTGACCGGCTGCGGGACGAGCACGGGTTCACCGGCGGCTACACCATCGTGAAGGCCTACATGCGCGAGCATCAGCGGCGCAGCCGGGAGATGTTCGTGCCGTTGCGACCATGCGCCTGGCCATGCCCAGGCGGACTTCGGCGAAGCGCTGGTGGTGATCGGCGGTGTCGAGCAGAAGGCGCACTTCTTCGCCTTCGACCTGCCGCACAGCGATGCCTGCTACGTCCGGGCCTATCCGGCGGCGACGGCCGAGGCGTGGGTCGACGGCCATGTCCACGCCTTCGCCTTCTTCGGCCGCGTGCCGCTGTCGGTGCTCTACGACAACGACCGCTGCCTGGTGGCCCGCATCCTGCCGGACGGGACGCGCAAACGGGCCACGCTGTTCAGCGGGTTGCTGTCGCACTACGTGATCCAGGATCGCTACGGCCGCCCCGGCAAGGGCAACGACAAGGGAAGCGTCGAGGGACTCGTCGGTTGGGCGCGGCGCAACTTCATGGTGCCGCTGCCGCGCTTTGCGACATGGGACGACTTCAACGCCTGGCTGGAGGAGCAATGCCGCAAGCGGCAGGCAGACATCCTGCGCGGCCACAGCGAGACGATCGGCGAGCGGCTCCAGCGGGATCTCGAGGCGATGATGGCCGCTGCCGCCTGCGCCGTTCGAGGCCTGCGACCAGGCGACGGGTCGGGTGAGTTCGCAGGCGCTGGTGCGCTACAAGACCAACGACTACTCGGTGCCAGTCGCCTACGGCCACCGTGACGTCTGGATCAGGGGCTATGTCGACCGGGTCGTCATCGGCTGCGGCGGCGACGTCATCGCCCGCCATCCCCGATGCTACGACCGCGAGGACATGGTCTTCGACCCGGTCCATTACCTGCCGCTTCTGGAGAAGAAGATCGGCGCCCTGGATCAGGCGGCGCCGCTGGCGGACTGGGAGCTGCCGGCCGAGTTCCAGACCCTGCGCCGGCTGATGGAGGCGCGGCTGCTCAAGGCGGGCCGGCGCGAGTACGTGCAGGTCCTGCGGCTGCTGGAGACCTTCGATCTCGGCGATCCTGCATGTGGCGGTGAAGACCGCCCTGCGGATGGGCGCCGTGGGCTTCGACGCGATCAAGCACCTGGTGCTGTGCCAGGTCGAGAAGCGACCGCCGAAGCTCGACCTCGACGTCTACCCCTATCTGCCCCGCGCCAATGTCGGGACCACCTCGGCGGCGAGCTACATGTGCCTGATCGGGCAGCACAGCATGAGCGATGCGCCCAAGCTGCTGCTCGACCATCACCTCAAGACGCTGAAGCTGCCGACCTTCCTGCGGGACTACGCCAAGCTCGCCCGCCAATGCGCCGCCGAGGGGACGGACCATGTGCAGTTCCTCGCCCGGCTGGTGGAGCTGGAGCTGATCGACCGCGAGCGGCGGATGATCGAGCGCCGGATCAAGGCGGCCAAGTTCCCGGCAACCAAGAGCCTCGACAGCTTCGACTTCAAGGCGATCCCGGCGCTCAACAAGATGCAGGTGCTGGAGCTGGCCCGCTGCGAGTGGATCGAGCGGCGCGAGAACGTCATCGCCCTCGGCCCGAGCGGGACGGGCAAGACCCACGTCGCCCTCGGGCTCGGTCTCGCCGCCTGCCAGAAGGGTCTGTCCGTCGGCTTCACCACCGCCGCGGCGCTCGTCCACGAGCTGATGGAGGCCCGCGACGAGCGCCGGCTCCTGCGCCTCCAAAAGCAGATGGCGACCAGAAGCTGCTGATCATCGACGAGCTCGGCTTCGTGCCGCTCTCCAAGACCGGCGCCGAGCTGCTGTTCGAGATGATCTCCCAGCGCTACGAGCGCGGCGCCACGCTGATCACCAGCAATCTGCCGTTCGACGAATGGACCGAGATCTTCGGCACCGAACGGCTGACCGGGGCGCTGCTCGACCGGCTGACGCATCACGTCCACATCCTGACGATGAACGGCGACAGCTACCGGCTGAAGCAGTCGTCGGGCCGGCGCCGTTCCCCTGCGCCCGACAAAAGGGCGACGCAAAACCAGGCCACCGACGAGGCCGTGGAGCCAGAAACAGGCGAGATCTCCGCAACCTGATCCTCCAACCTGACCGTCGATGCACGAAGGGGCCCGATCGGGCCCCTTCGTGCATCGCGCCTGCCATCGCCCTGGCCTGGTTTTACGCCGCCCAACTGGCCTGGAATTGCTCCGCCGTTGACACCAGCCGCTCGCCGCCGGTGGTCATGAAGACCGTGAGGCTGTTGACCTCGTCGGTGCTGAACGGCGAGGTCGGGCTGCCCAAGGCATTGGCCGCGGCACCCCAGGCCGCCTCGCCGAGCGCCCGGCCGGCCTGGGACCAGGCGGAGCCGTCGGTGCTGCGATACAGTGCGGCGCCAGGCCAGCCCGGCGCGCCGTACCCGGCCATCAGGTAATAGGCGCGGGATGCCGAGCCGCCGGTGTCGTCAGCATCGCGCAGCAGCGGCAGGTCGACGAGGATCAGCCTGGTCGCGGCATCGCCGGCGATGGCCTGCGGCAGACGACCCTGGCCGGCATCGGCAATGGCCGACGAAACAAAGCTTGCCGTCGTCTCCGACACGCCCTGGATGGCGAGCGTGTAGTCGGCGCCGACATCGACCCGGGTCAGCCGCGTCCTGAAGCGGCTGCCCGACGGAAAGACGACGTCGATCACATCGGTCGGTTCCAGGGCCAGCCGGTCCGGCGGCAGCTGCGCCTCGTAGGCGCTGCGCTCCAGCCAGGCCGCGACCAGGGTGCGCTCGGCGATCCGCTTGGCGGTGGTGGCATCGAGGACGATCGGCAGCTGCAGACTCAGCTGGTGACGCGAGCCGGTCGTCTCCGATGCCACACGATCCCGAGACCCGCTTGGCGCTCTGCGTGCCCTGGCCGTAGTCGGTGTCCTTGTCGATGTGGACGACGCTGACCCGCTCGGGCAGCTCCAGCTCCTGGGTCCGCCGCTCGCGCCAGGCCTCGCCGGTGCGCTCGTCCATCGGCAGCAGGTCCCGAGCGTCGATGGTCGCCACGGATTGGCCTGCTTTTGCTCCGCCGTTGACGGCAGCCAAACAAGGGCCGGCGCCCCAATCAGGCGCCGGCCAAAGGCTTGGGCAAAGGGCACACCGACCGCTTTAGACGCCCTTTATGGCAATCTTCTTGATGCTCTTCTTGGCGGCCGCCGAACGCGGCACCATGACCTTCAAGACGCCCTTGTCGAAGCTCGCCTGAACTTTGTCCGCGTCAGGCTCGAACGGAATAGCGATGCGGCGCAGGAAGCTGCCGCGTAAGCGCTCAACTAGATGATAGTGCTTCTTCTCGTCCTTGTCCTCTTTTTCCTCTTGATGCTCGGCCTTGAGGGTCATAATCCCATCCGCGAGGTCGAGCTCGATGTCCTTTTGGTCGATTCCCGGCAGCTCGGCCGTGATCTCGAGCCCCTTGTCCGTCTCGGCGACATCGACCTTTGGACTATGGAAAGTACCCGGCAACCGCGCACTCCAGGGCTGATCGCCCCAGTTGCGCGAAAAGCTGTCGATCATCCGATCCATTTCTCGCCGCATCAGCGCAAACGGATCGTTCTCGTTGCCGCCCTCGGCAACGGACGAGCGGCCGAATGGCATCAATGACTTGACGTTCATGAGTGATCCTCCTGTACCTACGATTGCTTACGCGACGACTTGCTCCAGGAGAGAGTCGGAACGCCAATACCATTTACTAGACGACTCTCATTGCGCCTGCATTGATTTATATCAGCGATTTGATTCATGTCCGTCCGGTGGCTTTGATGGACTATTGACAGGAAGGCTTCGTCACGTTCGGGCCAAGCATTGTCACAATAACGGGGTCGTCGAGCCGAGGCCCGCTTGGCAGCCAACCATGAAGCCCATTTGCTATACCCACCATCCGTTTTCGGCTGCCGCCATGCAGCGCGCGGTATGGCTCTTCGACGAGATGGTGGTGTGAATCGGCGGCACGCGCATGTATCTGTGGCGAGCAGTCGACGATGAAGGCGAGATCCTAGGCCTTCTGGTCCAGCGTCGCCGCGAAGCGATCGCTGCCGAAAAGCTGATGCGGAAGCAGCTCAAAGAGCACGGGTTCGCGCCTGAACGTACCATCACCAACGAGCTGAGATCCAATGGCGTTGCGTTTGCGTCGCCCGGTCTGAGCGCCGATCACGAACAAGGGCTGCCCCAGAACAGTCGGGCCGAAATCTTCCGACAGCCGATCCGGCGACGCAAACGCAACGCCATCCCAGCTCCCGGCGCACCCGCCGAAGCTCTCATGCTCAGGCAATGGCCGAGTGGCAGATGGCGACTGCCTCAGCACGAAGATGACGCGCATGCCCGAAATGGGACGTCACGGCGAAGTTCCGGTGACAAGGCCCGCGAGCTACTTCACGGCCACGCAGGTGCAGTGGGCATGGTTGGCGACCTTGTGGGAGACGCTGCCGAGGAACAGGGCCTTGGCATCGCTGAGCCCGCGGCTGCCCATGACGATCATGTCCACGTTGCCCTCGCGGGCCGCCCCGATGATGGCCTCGGCCGGCCGGCCTTCGGCGGTCCACGCCGTCACCCCGGCCACCCCCTGCTCTCGGGCGCGCGTCTCCGCGGCATGGGTGATGGCGTCACCCAGCGTCCTATCGTGGTGGTAGCGCGCGTTCTCCTCCTCGATCGGCACGTTCTCGACCCGAGCGAACTCTCGCACGCCCTCCGGCAACGGCTCGTAGGGCACGACGTGAATCGCGAGCAGCTCGGCGTCGCGGCCTTTGGCCAGGCTCACGGCCAGATCGAGCGCTTTCCAAGCGTGCTCCGAGCCGTCGACGGCAACCAGGATCTTCATCGGTCATTCCTCCTCGAGGTTCCGGACCCGCCTCCACGCCGGCTTGCGAAGATGCCGACATCATTCCGTCAGGCTCAGTAGACCGTCAGGCATGGACAGTTGGACAGCTGCGAGATCTTGTGGGTGACGCTGCCGAGGAGCAGGCCCTTCAGGTCGCCCAGTCCGCGTCGGCCCATGACGATCAGATCCGCCTTCTCACGCGCCGCGACGGCGAGGATTCGATCAGCCGGATCGCCATCCTCGGTGACGATCGCCACCTCGGCATCGCCGAGATCCGCCACGCGATGCTTGCAACGGGCCAGCACCCGCTCGCCCAACTCACGATGGATACGCGCGCTGGCTGCTTCGTCCTTGCTCAAGGTCTGCTGGAAGCTCAACAACGACGTGGCCGGTCGCAAGTCCTCTGGTGTGCTCCCGGGATCGTCGACCAAGTGCTCGACCTCAGCCATGTGGCGCAGCTCCGGTGACGCTTCGCGACGGGGCACCACATACGTCAGCACCAGTCGGGCACCATACTTCACCGCCAGTTCGCCGGCCCAATCTGCAGCCTTCTCGGCATGGCCCGAGCCATCGACGGCACAGACAATCGTTCTCAGCATGACTTTCCCTCCCACGTCGATCCGCCACCGACCGCCGTTCCATCGGGTCGAATTGGCGGACGGCCGACAATCGTCAACTGGGGCGCATCTCGGCGCCGGCCGCATTGATCTGCATCAACCGGGCTCTTCACATGTGCCGACCACGGGGTGTTCTCGGAGGCCGGTCGTGAAGAAGGCGCCGCTGAATTGGCAGCTACCACGCCATTAGGCGGAGGCCCTGGCCGGAGCTCGCTCCATTCACCCCCGGCAATCCGTCGCCTGGCGCCGCAAGGCTTGCATCGGCGGCGGCAGGGCCACCGCGCGTGCCGCCCTCTTGATGGCCGCCCTGGTCGCCGCCCGACACAATCCAGTACTCAAGATCTTCTACGACTGCTGGTCGCCACGGAGTAGCTCAAGAAGCTGGCCCTCATCGCCGTCGCCCGAAAGCTCCTCGCCATCATCAGGGACAAAAAGCCGTGGCAAACTACTTGACCCGCAAGACCTTCGCTCCCTCACGGGCGTCATGCGGCTCGCCTACGCTGGTCATGGTCGCTACTCTCTCATGGGCTGTCGGGCGTTCGGGTGTCATACGATCGTCCTCTGGCGGCCGAGCTACCGATGAGCGTCGATGTAGTCGGGCGTGCGAAGCCGCCGAAGAATTCAATGATACTACACGAAACCCGCGCCTGGGCGCAGAGAACGACGAGTTCGATGTCGAGGGCGGATACATGACCTGCCATTCGGCTGGATCAAGCGAAGCCGACGGATCACCGGGACCGCAGCAGGTGGTGATTTCATCCGGCGGTGACCATCGTTGACACCAGGACCTCGGCCACGAGATGGTGGTAGTGCCAGGGCCTTCGGCCTGGAGGCATACACGAGGAGGAAATCGATGCGAGCCAAGGACGTGATGACGTCGCCGGTCGCGACGGTGGGCCTGGACGCGACGGTGCAGGAGATCGCCAAGCTCCTGATCGAGCGGCGGGTCAGTGGCGTGCCGGTGCTGGACACAGGCGGGCGGGTCGTTGGTATCGTTAGCGAGGGCGACCTGATGCGCCGCGTCGAGCACGCCGATGAGCGCCACCGGTCCTGGTGGCGAGGCTGTTCTCGGACGCGACGACCAGTGCGGCCGATTATGTCAAAACCCACGGGCGCCGCGCTGCCGACGTGATGACCCGCGACGTGGTGACGGTCGAGGAGGACACGCCACTTCATGAGATCGCAATCCCTCCTCGAGGAGCGGCGGATCAAGCGGGTGCCGGTGGTCCGAGATGGCCGGCTGCAAGGCATCGTGAGCCGTGCCAATCTCCTCCACGGCCTAGCGGCGTCTCCGGTGGCGGCCTGCCTCCACCGTCCGTCGACGACGAGACGATCCGCGCGACGATCCTGACCACGCTGCGCGAGGAGGTCGGCGGCATGACCCAGTTCGTGAACGTGGTCGTCAGTCAGGGCGTCGTCGACCTGTGGGGCGTCACCGATTCATCGGAGGTCAAACGGGCGATCCGGGTAGCGGCCGAGAACGCCCCGGGTGTCCGGGAGGTGCGCGACCACGTCGGCATCCTGCCATCCAATGGTACGGGGCATCATGGGGGCCGAGTGATGCGGCGTGGCCAACGGCAGAGTCTCGTGAACCCTTATTCCACAGGCTCTGGCGGTTTCGTCCGGTCACGATAGCAGGCATCGCACTGCTGGTCATTCTGGCCGTAGCCCTATCTCGACTCGCCCACGAGCACACAGCCCCGGCGGTTGCTGGCTCCTGGGCGGAGCTGGTTGCGTTCTGCCCGCTGACGCGCGGCTTCGTGTGTGGGGGCCACGGGGGCCATGGCGGGCGGCAATCGCTGGACGGGGCAGGACGAGCGTCGGCCCCTCTGTACCCGCTCTGAGGCGGGGTCCCCTTTCGACCCCGATCATCCCGTTCATGGCGAGGCCCCGTGAGGCGGCGTAAGGATCAGCCAGACGCGATGATGACCGCGTAGCCGGATCGCCAGATCGCAAACGATCAGGCCGCGCGCCTCGCGATGGTCGCTGCGGCAGCGAAGAAGCGCTCTGGTGGTCGGCGAGGCTGTGCACGTCCATAGCGACGATGCGCTCGAGGCCCACGGCCTCGAGCAGCTCGGCGACGTAGCGCGCCTGTCACCGGATCCCCGCTCTTGGTCCGGCGGTCCTTCCGGGCATAGCCAAGGCAGGGGACGACCGCGATCACCTGCGCAGCCCCGGCATCGCGCAGAGCGCCGATGAAGAACAGGAGCCGGCAGAGCTTGTCGTGCAGGCTCTGCTCCCAGCCGCCCTGCAGCGACTAGTCGATGTGGCGATCGTCTCCCCGGATGTCTACCTGCGGCCGTGCCTTACGCTCGCCGTCCTCGAACTCGGGCTCCTTATGCGGAGCGGGCTCGACGCCAAGATGCCGGGCGCCGATCCAAGCTCTCATGTCGCGTTCAGCGCTAAGAGCTGCAGCGTCGCCTGCTTGCTGAAGTGCCGGTCATATTGCGCCGGCCGCCATCAGCGCCTCCGTCGAGCGCCGCGCCTGCATGATGCGATCGAGTGCCAGCCGGCTGGCCTCGCCCGGGGTGAGATCGACGCCGGCGAGGCCTTCGGCTCGGGCCGCCTCGCCGACAGCAACGGCTACGCGCACCGCGGTCGTCGGGTCGGCGATGTCCGGAAGGATGCGATCCTCGGCGAGGCCGGCCTCGCGGCCGAGCCCCGCCAGCGCCTCGGCGGCGGCGATCGCCATGCTGTCGGTGATCTTCCGCGCGCCGCAGTCGAGGACGCCGCGGAACAGGCCGGGGAACACGAGCGCATTGTTGACCTGGTTCGGGTAGTCGCTGCGCCCGGTGGCGACGATCCGAGCACCGGCGGCGCGCGCCTCGGCGGGCGCGATTTCCGGCACCGGGTTGGCGCAGGCCAAGACCACGGCGTCATGCGCCATGGCGGCGATCCACTCCGGTCGGATCAGGCCCGGCCCCGGAGCCGAGAAGGCGAGGCAGACATCCGCGCCGCTCAACGCTTCTGCCGGGCCACCAGCCATCCGGTCGGGGTTGGTCTCCAGACAGACCCGCCACTTGTCGGGGTAGCGGGCCTCGAGCTCGGCCGCATCGGAGCGATCGCGACGCAGCACGCCGGCGCTGTCACAGGCGATGATTCTGGGCCGAACTGGCGCCGAACGCCCGGAGCAGCCGGTACACGCTAACATTGGCAGCCCCCATGCCGATCATCGCGATCCGCGCGTCGGCAAGGTGTTTACCGACGATCCGGAGCGCGTTGAGCAGCCCGGCCAGCGTCGCGGTCGCAGAGCCCTGCTGGTCGTCATGCCAGACCGGGATGGCGAGGTCGCCGCGCAGACGATCGAGGATCCGGAAGCACTGCGGCTGGGCGATGTCCTCGAGGTTGATGCCTCCGAAGGAGGGCTCCAGGCAGCGTACGACATCGATGAGGTTCTCGGGCGTAGCGACGCGCAGGCACAACGGAACCGCATCCACCCCACCCAGATACTTGAACAGCAGCGCCTTGCCTTCCATGACCGGAAGCCCGGCCTCGGGTCCGATGTTGCCGAGGCCGAGGACGCGGCTGCCATCGGAGACGATCGCCACGGTGTTGGCCCGATTGGTGTAGCGGTAGGACAGCGCCGGGTCGGCGGCGATCGCCCTGCAAGGCTCGGCGACGCCGGGCGTATACCAGATCGCGAAGTCCTCGCGGCTTCGGATCGGGCACTTCGGCAGCGTCTGCACCTTACCGCGATACGCCGCGTGCTGCTCAAGCGCCAACTCTCGAAGATCCGCCACCCCAGCCCCTCCCGCTGCCGCGCCGCCAGACGGAAGCAGCTTTGGCGCAGGGCCACGGGAACGGCATTGATACATGTCAAGCGGGATCGATCGACGGGCAAGCTGGAGTTGGTTGCGCAAAGTGCGGGTTCGGGCTCATCGTGATCACCCTGGACAGTGATCGATCAAGCACGGGGCACAAGCGGGAGAGGCCTTCTTGCAAAATCAAGACATCGCGGACCGCCTACGCCAAGCCGCCGACCTGCTCGAGCAGCAGCGCGCTAACCGCTTCCGCGTCGCCGCCTACCGCCGCGCCGCCGACACCGTCGCCGGGCACGGCGAACCGGTCGCTGCAGTCTTCGACCGTTCCGGACGCGACGGTCTCGACGCGCTCCCTGGGATCGGCAGGTCGCTCGCCGCCGCCATCGCCGAGATGATCCGGACTGGCCGCTGGGCGCAGCTCGAGCGGCTGAAGGGAGCGGTGGCGCCCGAGCAGCTCTTTAGCACCGTCCCGGGTGTTGGCCCCGAGCTCGCGAGTCGCCTGCACGAGACACTCGGCGTCGACACGTTGGAGGAACTGGAGCTAGCGGCGCATGACGGCCGGCTCGCCGATGTTCGCGGCATCGGCCCGCGTCGGGCGGCGAGCCTGAGGGCCACGCTTGCCGCCATACTCGCCCGTACCCGGCGCCAGCGGCAGACGCTCGCGGCCGAGCCCGGCGTTGACCTCCTCCTCGACGTCGACCGTGAGTACCGGGAAGCGGCCGGTCGCGATGTCCTGCCCAAGATCGCGCCCAAGCGCTTCAACCCCGACAACCAAGCCTGGTTGCCTGTGCTGCACACCGAGCGTGGCCCTTGGCACTTCACCGCCCTCTTCTCTAACACCGCCCGCGCCCATGAGCTCGGGCACACACGCGACTGGGTGGTCGTCTACTTCCATAGCCACGACCACGACGAGGGCCAACGCACCGTCGTCACCGAGACCCGCGGCCGCCTTGTGGGCCGACGCGTCGTGCGCGGCCGCGAGGCCGAGTGCCTCGAGCGCCTAGACTAAGGTTCCGCAGCATGGGCCACGCGGCGCAGCAGCTCGATCACCTCCTCGTCGCTGACCTGCGTGACATCCGCTTATAGCGCCCCGATAGCCATGAAGAGCGACGGCTGCGCAAGGCAGACCAACAAGTCCGCCTCGACCGCCAGCCTCTCGATCGTCTCGGGGGGCGCCACCGGCACGGCTAGCGGTATTGTCACACCAGTGGTCGTCAAGCCGAGGCCGGCTGAGCATATGACCATCTAGCCCATTTCGTATGCCTGCCAGCAGTTTCCGGCTGCCGCCATTCAGCACGCAGTCTGGCTCTGCTTCCGGTTCGCACTGAGCTACCGCGACGTCGAGGATCGCCTCGCCGAGCACTGGCCCGATGCGATCTGCGAGGCCATTCGACGCCAAGTCGTCAAGTATGTGCCAGGGATTGCGAGCAATTTGTGCCGTCTACGCCCGAGCCTGGTCCGCGCTGGCTTCTCGACGAGATGGCGATGCACATCGGCGGCAAGCGCACATATCTGTAGAGATCGGTCGATGATGATGGCGAGGTCCTCGACTTTTGTCCAACGTCGAAGCGAAACGGTCGCTGCCGAAAAGCTGATGCGCAAGCGGCTCAAGCAGCACGGGTATGCGTCCGAAGGTATCGCTACCTACGAGCTGAGATCCCATGGCGTTGCGTCTGCGTCGCTCTGCCTGAGTGCCGATCACAAACATGGGCTGCGCCAAAACAATCGGGCCGAAGTCTCCCACCAGCCGGTCCGGCGACACGAATGCAAGATGTAGCGCTTCCGATCGGCGGGATCCGCCCAGCGCTTTGTCGCGATCAATGCCGCCGTCGACAACATCTGCAACGTCCAACGCCATCTGAACTCCCGTCTCGTCCATCATGTCGACACTTCCTCGGCTCTCGATAAGCCGTCAGTGATGTCTCAGCGAACCCTGGGGCGAGGGACACGGAGGACCGCATCAGTATGAAAATGCCGCGCATGCCCGAAATGGCGCGGCACGGCCAAGTTCTCGTGACAAGCTCAGCCGCAGGATCGCCTGATGCTTCTCCTGTGAACGGCTTCATCGTTGTGTTTAGGAACGAGGAGGATGGGATTTCACCCCATCTTCGCCTCGGGATTGACCCTTTTGGGGCTCGGCCCGCTGCATGCGCTCGCTCAGGCGGTCGCTATCTCATCATTTGTCGTCACTAGACACTCTATCGCCTGGGTTGTGTATGCCGTGTCGAACGAGGATGCAGCGCCGACTTCTAACGCGCTATCGTCAGTTGCGGTGTCTGCCGCCTCTGCCTCTACCTCCGCGCCATCCGCCGCGGCCAGGGCGTTTCCGATGAGCGCCGCAAGGTCGACGTTGGCCTCGGTGATCGTGCTGTCTTCCGCGATCCGGATGTTCCCGTCGAGAAGGTCGGCGACCATCACGTTGTCGACGATGGCCAGGAGCGTCGGGGCGGGAACGTCTTTCGTGGTGGCGTAGATCAGGGCCTGATCGCAAACCTGTACGACGTCGAAATCCGCGCCTTTGATGTCGCGAAGATCGATGAAGTCGCCACCATGGTTGGTGTCGCTCGCATTGAAGCCGCGAATCGTATCGATGCCGTTGTCAACATCTTCGCTGCGGATTTGCACTCTGTCGCTCTCGCCGTCGTCGACGAGGACGATGAGATCGTCACCGCTGCGGCCTTCGAGGCGATCCTTGCCCGTGCCATCCTCGAGCGTATCGTCGTCACTGCCGCCGATGATGCGGTCCTTGCCGGGACCGCCGTAGAGGTGATCGTCGTCTTCGCCGCCACGCAGGCTGTCGTTGCCTTCACCACCCATGACGAGGTCTTGGCCGCGGCCGGACTGCACATCGTCGGCACCAGTGCCAGCATAGACGACATCATCTCCGTCCGCGGTCTGGATCGTGTCGTCGCCGCCGGCGCCGTAGACAACGTCATTGCCACCGAAGGTATAGACGACGTCGTCGCCATTGCGGGCATAGACCACGTCATCGCCGCCAACATCGTCGAGGACAGTCGGATCGGCGAATATCGTATCGTTCTTTTTAGTACCGTCGATGACGTCGTCGCCACCGGTGCCGATAATCGGCGGCCTGCCGTCAATATTGTCGATAATAAGCTGAAAGTCATCACTGATGTTGTTGGGAACAATACCGACGGACGAATTTCGGATCAGTTTTCCAAACGATGACATGCGTTGATCCTCCTGCATTGGCCGCGCAGAGCAGCACTAGATAATAGCATAAGGGAACAGATTCGCCAACGCCGCGGCTGCGGCGAATGGACTACGGGTCAACCCTGGCGGGGCCTTCGGGAGACGATCAGAGCTGACTCAAGCAGTGGCGCTCGAGCAGCTCGACGAGCATGCGGCGTTCTTCTGACGATTCTCGCGGCGGATGCGCTGGGCCTCGTCCGGGTCGCGGCGCTCGATGGCGTCGGGCAGCGCGCGATGATCGCTTGCGACCTTGCGCGACCAGCTCGTGGAGATCGGCGCCAGGATCATGCGCCATGCGCGCTGTGCCCTGCTCCAGCTGGCTAAGCTGGCGGTGACCTGATCACTGTTCGCCGAGATTCTGTGCCGGATCGATCGGTTGCGGCCACGACCGCCGCCGCTCCCGGCGTGAGGGAGGAGCACAGAACGAGCATGGATCCGACAGACGCAGTGCGCCCGAATTCCCACAAATTCGCCCTGGCGCGCGCGCCGCGGGCGTTCAATGTGCCGAGAGCAAGCTTTGGCGCTCAATCCGTGGCCTCCCACCGCCAATGCGGCTTGTCCCCCGGATGCGATAAGCGCATTCTGGCCTTGAACCCAGCTCCATATGGTTGACGGCGGTTTGAACGCGCCAACAAGATTCGAGATGCACAACCGCGTCGTCGGCGGCCTCGACACCGCGAGTCTTCGCCTTCGCGCTATGGCAATGTAGCTGCTATAGGATCGTCGCAAAGCCGCGAGCGGCTGCCAGGGCAGGCTGAACCGGTCGTCGCATCATGCCAAGCAATGGGGAGTTGCCAGCATGTCGACCGCAAGGATGCCGACCCTCAGCAGTGAGCAAATCAATGGAAGGGTGTCCCGAGCAAGGCGACGCTTCCGGCTGATCGCCGCACTGCTCCTCGCGATCGGCATGACCGCCTGCACCGGCTCAGGGGGCGGGGGCGGCGGCGGTGGCTCCGGATCGACCGACTTCGACCCGGTCTATCTGGAGGACGAGGCCGGCGGGCTCCGTGCCACCGTCATCGGCCGCCGCGACGGCGGCTTCTACGGTGAGAGCGCCGCCAGCACGCCGCCGGCTTATGACCCAGAACGCGAACGCCTCTACGTCATCGCCGCCCCGCGCTTCGCGGTCGAAGTGCTCGATATCAGCGACCCGGCCAAACCGCGGCTGGTCGACAGCTTCGGCTATCTGCAATTCCTCCGTGCCCTGTTCCCGGCCTTCGAGGTCAGAGGGCCGATGCCGGACCTCGAAAACCTCGGCGAGGAGCGACTTTCTCGACCGCCTGCCGCGCCTGATCGGCGAGCTGCGCAGCGTCGCCTTCACCGACGGCATCCTCGCCATCGCCTTCGACGCGCTGCAGCCGAACGAGCGCGGCCGGGTGATCTTCCTCGACGAAGACGGCGACCCGGCGGCCGATGCGGTCTCGGTAGGCGTCGACCCCGACAGCATCGCCGTCAGCCCCGACGGCCAGAAGCTCGTCGTCACCAATACCGGCACCGGCGAGCCGGACGATGATCCCGAGGCGAGCATCAGTATCATCGGCCTCACGCGCGGCGCGGACGGCGAGGTCGCGACCGACAGCCGGCAATTGAGCTTCCGCGCTTTCAACGACCAAGAAGATGCCCTGCGTGCCCAGGGCGTGCGGATCATCACCCCCGGCTCCAGCGTCGCCCAGGACCTCGAGCCCGAGGACATCGCGATCACTGAGGACGGCAGCACCGCCTATGTCAGTTTCGTCCGCAATAACGCGTTCGCCACCGTCGATCTCGAAGGCGAGGCGATCACCGCGATCCACGGCCTCGGCACCCGCGATCTGAACGTCCCGGGCCAGGGCATCGATGCCAGCGACCGGGACGACGCGATCAACATCCGGCCGTGGCCAGTCCAGGGCTATTTCGCGCCCGACGGCATCGGCGTCTTTCCGGCCGATGGAACGCTCTACGTCGTCACGTCGAACGAAGGCGATCCGCGCGACTTCGAGGATGCACGGGTGGCCGAGCTCACGCTCGACCCGACCGCTTTTCCCGATGCCGCCGACCTGCAGCTGCCCGAAAACCTCGGCCGGCTGCGGATCACCACTGTTGAGGGCGATACCGACGGCGATGGCGATTTCGACCAGCTCTTCACCCTCGGCACCCGCTCCTTGGCAGTCTGGACCACGGAAGGCGCCCCGGTCTTCGACAGCGGCAACGCCTTTGAGCGCAAGACCGCCGAGGCGATTCCCGCCTTCTTCAACACCTCCGACGAGAAGAACCAATTCGACAACCGCAGCGCCGACCGCGGCCCGGAGCCTGAGCCACTCACCGTCGGTGAGGTGGCCGGGCACTGGTACGCCTTCATCGGCTTCGAGCGGATCAGCGGCGTCATCGCCTACGACATCACCGAGCCCACCGCCCCCCGCTTCGCCTTCTACCTCAACAACCGCAACTTCGCCGTCGACCCGGAAGAGGTCTGCGAGAGCGGCGAGCCCAAGTCGGAGGAATGCTCCGAGATCGGCGACATCGAGACCGAATCGGTCTTGTTCATTCCGGCCGACGAAAGCCCGAACGGCAGCGCGCTGCTCGTCGCCACCCACGAGCAGACCGACAGCGTTACGTTGATCGAGCTAGCGCCGCTAGGGCGGAGGGACGATACACCGGCCTGACCGCTACCCTTGCCGCCAGCGGTCCGGAGAATCCCCGCTCTGCGCTAGCCGCGCGTCGTGCATCTCGCGACCGCCCCTTATTGACCGAGATCAAGACGCGGGGTCGGGTATCGGTGCATAATTGACGCTGGCCAAGAGGCACTGTCAGGAAGCGTCGTGCAGTCCGTTGTCGCCCGCTGTGAGGTCAGCAGAACCGCCATTCTGAACGGCAAGGGCAAGCTCGTCGGCGCTCTGCCAGGCTTCGCCCAAGAGGCTGGCGCACTCGTGCACTCTCTACCGCGCGATGATGCTGACCCGTACGTTCGACCGTAAGGCGGTCGAGCTGCAGCGTACCGGCCGGCTCGGCACCTATGCCTCCTCTTTAGGCCAGGAGGCCGTCGCCGTCGGCGTCGCCGCGGCAATGCGCGCGGACGACGTGCTGCTGCCATCCTTCCGCGAGCACGGTGCCCAGCTCTGGCGGGGCGTCACTGCAACCGAGCTGCTGCTTTTCTGGGGCGGCGACGAGCGCGGCAGTGACTTTGCGAGGTCGCGCGAGGATTTCCCGGTATCGATTCCGATCGGCAGCCACGCGCCACAGGCGGCCGGCGTGGCCATGGCCTTGCAGCGCAAGGGCGGTGGCCGAGCCGCCGTCTGCGTCCTCGGCGACGGCGCCAGCTCGAAGGGCGATTTCTACGAGGCGATGAACCTAGCCGGCGTCTGGCAGCTCCCCGTGGTCTTCGTCGTCGTGGAGAACGGCTGGGCCATCTCGATGCCCCGTGCCCACCAGACGGCGGCGGCGACGATCGCGCAGAAGGCCTGGGCCGCGGGTTTCTCGGGCGTGCAGGTCGACGGCAACGACGTCATCGCCATGCGCCACGAGACCGAATGCGCGCTCGCCCGGGCCCGAGCCGGGGACGGCCCGACGCTGGTCGAAGCGCAGACCTATCGCCTCGCCGATCATACAACAGCCGACGATGCCAGCCGCTATCGCGACAAGGCTGAGGTCGAGGCCCGCCTCGCTGCCGAGCCGCTCGCCCGGCTGCGCCTTCATCTGACTGAGTTGGGCGCTTGGTCGAAGTCAGACGATGCGGCGCTCAAAAGTGCCTGCGAAGACGAGATCGGCACGGCCGTACAGGCCTATTTGGCCAGTTCGCCGCAACCGCCGGAGACGATGGTCGACCATCTCTTCGCAACACTGCCTGCTGATCTCGCGCTTCAGCGCGCGGCCATCATGGCCGCCGGCAGCGGAGATGGCTGAGCGCAGCCTGGTCCAGGCGGTCAACTTGGCGCTTGCCCGAGCGCTGGAGGATGACCCTCAAGTTCTGCTCTTGGGCGAGGACATCGGTATCAATGGCGGCGTATTCCGGGCCACGGAAGGCCTCCTCGCCCGCTTCGGTGCCGAGCGCGTGGTCGACACGCCGCTCTCGGAGCTTGGCGTCACTGGCCTCGCCATCGGGCTGGCCACCCAGGGCTTCCGGCCGATCGTCGAGATCCAGTTCATGGGCTTCGCCTATGCCACGATCGACCAGCTCCTGAACCATGCGGCACGGCTCAGAAACCGCACGCGCGGCCGCCTCACCTGCCCGCTCGTGATGCGGGTGCCATTCGGCGGTGGCGTCCATGCGCCCGAGCACCATTCGGAGAGCGGCGAGGCGCTCTTTGCCGCCATTCCTGGCCTGCGTGTCGTCGTGCCGAGTTCGCCCGCTCGTGCCTACGGCCTGCTGCTCGCCGCAATTCGCGATCCGGACCCGGTGGTCTTTCTCGAGCCCAAGCGGCTCTACCGCGCGCTGCAGGAAGAGGTCGCGGACGACGGCATTGCCCTGCCGCTCGACCAATCATTTGTCCTCCGCGAGGGCACGGACCTGACAATGGTCACGTGGGGTGCGATGACCCTGGACGTCCTGGACGCGGCCGCCACGCTAGACGACGAGGGGATCAGCGCCGAGGTCGTCGACGTGGCGACCCTCAGACCGCTCGATGCCCCGACCATCCTGGCGTCCGTCGAGAAGACCGGCCGCTGCGTCATCGTCCACGAGGCCCCCCTGACCGGCGGGTTCGGCGGCGAGATCGCGGCCCGCGTCGCCGAGCACGCGCTAACCGCACTGCTCGCCCCGATCCGCAGGGTTACGGGCTGGGACACGGTGATGCCGCTGCCCCGGCTCGAAGTCCACTACATGCCGTCGGTCGCCCGAATTCTCGCGGCCGCTCGCGAGGTCTGCACTTGGTCATGAGCACCTTCCACCTGCCCGATCTCGGCGAAGGCCTACACGAGGCGGAAATCGTTGCCTGGCACGTTGCCCCTGGCGACCGGGTCGGCGCAGGCGATACGCTCGTTGCGGTCGAGACCGACAAGGCCGTGGTCGAGATCCCAGCTCCCGAGGCCGGCACCGTCGCGGCCCTGCACGGTGCGGTGGGCGACCATATGGCCGTAGGTGCACCGCTCATCGACTTCACCGACGACCACCCTGCCGAGCCGGCCCCCGCCCTGGTCGGCCGCCTGCCAACCGCATCGCCGGCGCGGGAGCGCCAGGCATCGGCTCGGGTCAAGGCTGCTCCTGCTATCCGTAGCGAAGCGCGCAGGCGCGGCATCGACCTCGACAAAGTGGCGGCGAGCGGCCCTGCTGGAACGATCACTCTTGCCGATCTCGATGCCACACGTCTCGCCGCGCCTCGCTTCGCCGAGACCTTGCGCGGGCCGCGGCGCGTCATGGCCCGGAACATGGCACGGGCACAGGCCGAGGTTGCAGCCACCACGGTCACAGGCGAGGCGGCCGTCGAGCACTGGACGACCACGACAGACGTCACGGTCGAGTTGATCCTGGCTATCGTCGCCGCCTGCATCGCATCGCCCGCCCTCAATGCCTGGTTCGACGGCGCGGGGCTCAGCCGGACGGTCCACCAGCGGATCGATCTCGGCATTGCCGTAGATGCCGCCGATGGCCTGTTCGTCCCCGTCCTGCGCGGTGCCGAGACGCTCGATGCCAAAGCGGTAAGAGCCGAGCTCGATCGGCTCGAGGCCGCCACGGCAGAGCGCAGCCTCGCCCTGGCCGAACTCGCCGCGCCGACCTTGACACTTTCTAATTTCGGCTCGCTCGGCGGCCGCTATGCCACCTTGATGATCGTGCCGCCGCAGGTCGCGATCCTCGGCGCCGGGCGAGCAGCCCCCGCCGTCGTGGCCGAGACCGGTCGGCCGGTCGTCAAACGCGTCCTGCCCCTTTCCCTGACGTTCGACCACCGCGCCGTCACCGGCGGCGAGGCCGCACGCTTCCTCGAAGCTGTCATCGCCACACTCGAAAGACGAGCGAGCAGAGCAGGGACAACACCGCATGGCTGAGAATCCCGACCCCTTCATCTTTGCCGACACGCTCGGGCCCGAGCGTGTCCTTCACATCCACGAGCCGGCGCTCGATCTCAGGGCTGTCCTCGTCGTCGACAACACGGCCATTGGGCCGTCGATCGGCGGCGTCCGTATGGCGGTCGACGTTGATGCCCGTGAGGCCTTTAGGCTCGCCCGAGCCATGACCCTGAAGAACGCCGCGGCAGGCCTGCCGCATGGCGGCGGCAAGGCTGTGATCCTGGGCGATCCGGCGATGCCGGCCGACCGGAAGGAAGCGATGATCCGCGCTTTCGCTCGGGCCATTGAGCCGCTCACCGACTACATTCCCGGGCCCGACATGGGCACCGACGAGACCTGCATGGCGTGGGTGCGGAACGAAATCGGCCGCTCAGTCGGCCTGCCGCGCGAGCTCGGCGGCATCCCGCTCGACGAGATCGGTGCCACTGGCGTCGGCCTCGCTGCCGCAGCCGAGGTCGCCGAAGAGTTTGCTGGGCTTTCCCTCGCCGGCGCCCGGGTCGCCGTGCAGGGCTTTGGCGCGGTGGGCTTCCACGCCGCCCGTTGTCTCGCCGAGAAGGGTGCGGTGCTCGTCGCTGCCGCCGATCGCTCCGCTACGGTGATCGACCCCGCCGGGCTCGACGTTGCGGCTTTGCGCGCGCACAAGGCCGCGGGCGGCCGGCTCGCCGATTTCCCCAAGGGCCAGAAGCTGCCATCCGGCGCCATCGTCGAGGTCGACTGCGACATCTGGATCCCGGCCGCGCGTCCGGACGTGCTCGACGCTGGCAATGTGGACCGGCTGAAGGCGAAGCTGGTGCTCGAGGGCGCCAACATTCCAACCACGCCCGAGGCCGAGGCCAGGCTGCACAGTAGGGGCGTTCTGGTCATCCCCGACTTCATTGCCAATGCCGGCGGCGTGATCTGCGCTGCGGTCGAGTTTCGGGGCGGTGACGAGACGACGGCGATGGCGACCATCAACGCTCGGATTAGCGCCAATACACGAGCCGTCCTCGAGGAGGCCACGCGAACCCAAACGCCGCCGCGCGAGGCCGCCGTCACCCTCGCCGAACGCCGCGTCCGTAGCGCCATGCGGTTTCGCCGCTGGCGTTAATGGGCGCGCTCGGCCAGAAGGCCAAGCAGGATAGCGCCGAATCCGGGCAGGACCGCAGTCTGCTTGCCGATGCGAGGGCCTGCAAACAGAGAACGACTGTCGCCGATGTCCGCCCGGTCGAGACCAACCTCGTGCGCCGTACGCCGGGCGCCAGCCTTGGCGATGCGCTCCAGCATCGCATCGAACACATTGCTCGGCACGGCAATCAGCCTGTCGACGTCCAACACCCTGCCCATGTTAAGAGCCCAGGCACCGGCGGAACGCAACTGGACTGAGACGAGAAGCGTTGACGGGCGGGCGGCCTAAACACCTTTGCTTGCAAGGTACGCGACAGCCCCCTCGAGAGTGAGGAGCTTCGGGTAATCGAGTTCCGGGATGTCGGCACCGGTACGTTCGTGCAGAGCGATGATGAAGTTCAAATAGTCCATCGAGTCGAGATCGAGAGTGTCGCGGAGATCGGCGCCAGGGGCAAGCGGCGAGTCGGCGGCTTCTGGCGCAATTCCGGCGAGGACGTCACGGATGAGGGCTTCCCGTTCGGCGTCGGTCATAGCTTTTCCGGCTCCTGCAGCAGGCGGTCTATGGCAGCGAGATAGAGACTACCTTGGTGGCCGTCGGTGACACGGTGGTCGGCGGCGAGCGTCAAGGCGACGACTGGCCGTGGCTGAACGCTGTCGCCAACAACCCAGGGGCGAGTTGCGATCCGGCCGACGCCGAGGATCGCAACCTGCGGCGGATAGATGATGCCGGTGACCGCTTCGGCACCGCGCTCCCCGACACTGGTGACCGTGAGTGTGGCGGACGACAGCTCGGACGCACGCAGGCCGCCCGAGCGGGCGCGCTGCACGAGGTCGCGGAGCCGGCGCATCAGCCCAGCAAGAGGCTGACGATCAGTATCCCGGATGGCCGGCGCCACGAGGCCGCCGCCGCGGAGCGAGATCGCCCAGCCGACATGAATGCCGGAACCCTGGTGAAAGGTGCCATCTTCGTAGGTGCCGTTGAGCTCGGGCACCTCCCTGAGCGCCAGCGCCGCGGCCTTGAGCAGGAGCACGGCCGGCAGCAGGCGGTCGGGCGGCTGGGCGCGATTGGCGGTCTCGAGCCAACTGACGGCAGCGCCGAAGTCGACCGTTTGGCCGAGATAGTAGTGCGGGATCTCGCGCTTCGAGCGTTGCATGGCGGCACCGATCGCTCTGCGCATCTCGGTCGGATCGAAGCCCTTGCGCGACGTTGCCGGCGACTGCCTCGTCTCCCTCGGCGGTGCCTCCCGAGCAGCAGCCTCAACGTCGGCCAGAGTGACCGAGCCGTCGATGCCGGTTCCAGCAAGGCTCGCAGGATCGAGGTGCAGCTCGGCGGCACGGCGTCGGGCGGCAGGACTGACCGACGGGCGCGACCCGACCGCAGGCGACGGCGGGGCAATCGGCTTTGGGTGTTGGTCGGGTGCCGGCTCGAGGTGCGGCTGCGGGGCGCCGCCGCCGGCGAGAACAGGCGCGGGCGCAGGCGGCGGTTCACCGTTTGCTGCGCCGTCGCCGAGGCGGGCAAGCGGGGCGCCGACCGGCACCTCCTCACCAACATGGACGAGAAGCTCGGCGATCGTACCGGTCTCGAAGATCTCGACCTCGATGGCACCCTTCTGGGTCTCGACGACGCAGACGACGTTGCCAGATTCGACAGTATCACCGGGCTTGACGAGCCACTCTGCGAGGATGCCCGCTTCCATGTCGGCGCCGAGCGCCGGCATGCAGAACGCGCTCACGGCCGGCTGCCAACAAGCGCCTGGGCCGCAGCAACAATGGCCGGCACCTGCGGCAGGGCGGCATCCTCGAGCTGCGGCGCGTAGGGGATCGGCACCTCGGCGGTGCAGACCCGGCGCAGCGGAGCGTCGAGGTCGAAGAAGGCCTCTTCGGCGAGACGCATGCCGATCTCGGCCGAGAGCGAGCCCGTGCGCCAGCCTTCGTCGACGATGACGCAACGATGGGTCTTGCGGACCGAGGCGATCACCGTCGCCATGTCTAGCGGGCGGAGCACACGCAGATCGATCACCTCTGCTGCAATGCCCATGTCGCCGAGCTCGACCGCGGCGGCCAGGCACTTCTTCAGACTACCGCCATAGGTGACGAGGGTGACGTCCATACCCTCGCGGCGGATCTTGGCCGTTGCGATGTCGACCTCCGTGACGGTCGGGTCGAGCGTATCCTCGTCATTGTAGAGCATGACGTGCTCGAAGATGAGGACGGGGTTGGGATCGAAGAGCGCCGCCTCGACCATGAAGCGAGCATCCTCGATGGTGGCGGGGGTAAGGATGCGCAGGCCCGGGATATGCGCGTACCAACCCTCAAGACTGTGCGAATGCTGCGCCGCAACCCGCCTGCCGCCGCCGGTCGCCATGCGGATGACAATGGGCACGGCGAACTGGCCGCCCGACATGTGCGGAATCGTGGCGGCGTTGTTGACGATCTGGTCGAGCGCCAGGAGGCTGAAATTGACTGTCATGATCTCGACGATCGGGCGCATTCCGGCCATGGCAGCGCCGATTCCCGCGCCCACGAAACCACTCTCGGCCAACGGCGTGTCGCGGATGCGCGTTTCGCCGAATTCCTCGACCAGCCCCTTGGTGACGGCGTAGCAGCCGCCGTAGTGGGCGATGTCCTCGCCCATCAGGAAGACTCTGGGGTCCTTGAGGAGAGCGGCCCGGAGCCCCTGCCTGCAGGCCTCGCGGTAGGTCACCTTGCCATCGGTCATTGTGGCACCTGATGGGCTGGGATTTCGTCCATGGTGACGAAGCGGAGAAGCTCGTCGACGGGCTCGAGCGTGCCGGCTTCGGCGAAAGCGACGGCGGCCGCGATCTCGGCGTCGATGCGTTGCTCCATGGCCTCGAGCTCTGCCGCGTGCAGGAGACCGTTCTCCTCGAGCCAGGCCTGGAAGCGGACGATCGGCCCCTTGCCGCGCCAGCGGGCGATCTCCTCCTTGGTTCGGTATTGCTGGGCATCGAACATCGAATGCGCGCGCAAACGATAGGTACGACACTCGAGAAAGGACGGCCCCTCGCCGGCGCGAATCCGCTCGAGCGCGCGACCGGCCGCGGCCTCCACGGCAACCACATCCATGCCGTCGACGGCCTCGGCCGGCATGGCGTAGCCCGCGGCCTTCCTGGCGATGTCGGTCTCGGCCTCGGCACGCTCGAGCGCCATGCCCATGGCGTAGAGATTGTTCTCGCAGACGAACAGGACGGGCAGCTGCCAAAGCGCCGCGAGATTCAGGCTTTCGTGGAACTCGCCCTCGTCGGCCGCCCCGTCGCCGAAGAAGCAGGCGGTGACAGCTCCTGCGGTCGAGCATCTTGTCGGCCAGCGCGACGCCGACGGCCAGCGGCAGACCGCCGCCGACGATGGCGTTGCCGCCGTAGAAGCGGTGCTCGGCATCGAAGATGTGCATCGAGCCGCCGCGGCCGCGGCAGAGTCCCTCCTGCTTCGCCAGCATCTCGGCCATCAGCGCGATCCATCGGCAAGCCGCGGGCGAGCGCCTGGCCGTGCTCGCGATAGGTGGCGACGATGGCGTCCTCGGGCGCCAGCGCCTCGATGACGCCGACCGAGACCGCCTCCTCGCCGTCGTAGAGATGGAGGAAGCCCCGGATCTTCTGCGCCTGGTAGAGCTCGACGCACTTCGCCTCGAAGCGCCGGATGCGCAGCATGGCCTCGAGCAGATGCGAGAAGTCGCGGCCGGTCGAGATGGACCTTTTGCGCTCATTGCTCGTCGCTCTCCAGGGTCGAGAGATCGCCCTCGGGCAGGCCCAGCTCGCGCGCCTTGAGCAGCCGGCGCATGATCTTGCCGCTGCGCGTCTTGGGCAGGTTGGCGCGGAAGTCGATCTCCTTGGGCGCCACCGCGGCGCCGAGGCGCTTGCGGGCATGGCCGAGCAGGTCGCGGCGCAGCGCCTCGTCGGCCCGTGAAGCCGGGCTTGAGCGCGACGAAGGCCTTGACCAGCTCGCCGGCCATCGGATCCGGCACGCCGATCACGCCGGCCTCGGCCACCGCCGGATGCTCCATCAGGGCGCTCTCGACCTCGAACGGGCCGATCAGGTGGCCCGAGCGTCTTGATGACGTCGTCGGCGCGGCCGACGAACCAGTAATAGCCGTCCGCGTCGCGCTTCGCGAGATCGCCGGTCAGGTACCAGTCGCCGACGAAGCACTTTGCGGTAGCGCTCTTCCTCGTGCAGGTAGCCGCGCATCATCGACGGCCAGCCGGCGCTGCAGCGCCAGCTCGCCCTCGACCATCGGCTCGTCGATCGGGCTGACGCCGCCGTCCGCCTCGCGCGCGACGATGGCGGCGTCGATGCCCGGCAGCGGGCGGCCCATCGAGCCGGGCTTGACGTCCATCGCGGCGAAGTTGGCGATCATGATGCCGCCGGTCTCGGTCTGCCACCAATTGTCGTGGAACGGCATGCCGAAGGCCTCCTGGCCCCAGACCACCGCCTCCGGGTTGAGCGGCTCGCCGACGCTGCGCCATGAAGCGCAGGCGGCGAGGTCGTGCCCCTCGAGCGACGTCCCTGCCGAGCTTCATCAGCATGCGGATGGCGGTCGGCGCGGTGTACCAGACGGTCACCTTTCGTCCTGCGAGCGTCCGATACCAGCGCCCGGCATCGAACTCGGCCTCGACCACGAGGTTGGTCACGCCGTTGGTCAGCGGCGCGATGATGCCGTAGCTGGTGCCGGTGACCCAGCCGGGATCGGCCGTGCACCAGAAGATGTCGTCGGGCATGCAGATCGAGCGCGTAGCGGCCGGTGACATGATGGGCGACCACCGCCTCGTGGACATGGATCGCGCCCTTGGGCCGGCCGGTCGTGCCGCTGGTGAAATGCAGCAGCGCCAGGTCCTCGGGCGTCGGTCGGCGGGATCTCGAAGTCGGGCGCGGCCTCGGCCATGAGCGGCCCCAGTCGCCATCGTGCCCGCGGTGCGCTCGCTCGCCCGTCACCAGCACATGGGCGAGGCCCGGCAAGCTCGGCCCGCACTGGCGCCACCTTGCGCGCGTAGAGCTCGGGCTGGTGACCAGCACGCGGCCCTCGCCGATCTCAGGCGCGTGGCGATCGGCTCCGGCCCGAAGGCCGAAAACAGCGGCGAGACGACGCATTCGCCTTCAGCGCGCCGAGCACGGCGATGTAGAGCTCGGGCACGCGGCCGAGCAGACGAAAACGCGGTCGCCGGCTCGACGCCGAGACCGCAGTACATTGGCGAACCGGGCGGTCCGCTCGGCAAGGTCCGAATAGGTGAAGTCGCCCGCTCGCCTCGTCCTGCCGATCCAGCGCAGCGCGACCTGCCGCTGCCAGCTCGCCCGTCACATGCCGGTCGACCGCCTCGTGGGCGATGTTGAGCCCCGCCGCCCGGCAGCCCATCGAGCAGCGCCCGTGCCTCGTCCCATGAGAAGCCGGCGACATCGCCGCATAGGCATCCTCGCCGGCCGCGGCCTTGACGATCCGCTGCCGCTGAGCCGCCGGTGATGTTCGTGTATCTGGCATGGCCGATCCCTCGGAGCCAAGCACACCAAGCTCCAGAGGCTAACGTGCCACTGGTCGACGGGCCGCGCCTTGATCCATGTCAATCCGCAGATGGGTAACGAGAGCAAGCATCTCCGGAATAGCGCCCGAGTGCGAACGCCCTTCAGTTGCGAACAACGATGTCACGCTTCAGTTGCCATTTGTACTTCAGTCAACCACACGTCGGAGCTTTGGCGCCACTATGCGTGTTTCACAATGGCGCCAAGCATCGGCCCAGTAACGTCGGAGAGATGGAATGCGCGACGCAAAGCCGTGGCTGTCGGCGGCGGCGGAAGGCATTGCCGTCTCGGCGATAAAGGAGATGGCGTTGCGGGCAGCGGCCTTCGACGATGTAGCGCAACTCACCTGGGGCCTGCCGTCTTTCCGAACGCCGGCGCCGATCCGCGAGGTGCTCTTGGGACGTCTGGTCGATGATCTGGAAATTGGCAAATACAGCATGCCGGACGGCCTTCTTGCCTTGCGGGCGGCAGCGGCGACTGCGCATGCGGCGGCAACTGGCACCCAAGTTGATCCGGATCGTCATATTCTGGTGACCGCCGGCAATATAGAAGCCGTGAACTCCTTGTTGCATGTGCTGTTGGATCCCGGCGACGAGGTGATCCTGACCGACCCGGGATTCGCCTCGCATGCCCAGCAGATACGCCTCTGCGGCGGCCGGGTGGTTTTCTGGCCGCTGAACAAGAACAGTGGCTGGCAGCTCGATCCGACGAGCCTCGCGTCGCTCA
>CAVOZQ010000031.1:0-13899 GCA_963700945.1 uncultured Alphaproteobacteria bacterium | reverse complement strand
CCGCCTCACCTGAGCGGCGCCACGCCCGAGCCAGCCCCGCCGGGTCCGCCCGGTGGGGCTCAGGCTCGTAGCAGGCCCCGGTGGTCGGGGCCACCAAGCGGAGACGCCGCCATGAACACCGACGACCTCGAGCAGCGCCTGTTCGAGGCCTGCCACAAGTGGACGGACGGCAAGCCCACCAACACCGCCCTTTTCGGCCCTATCCAGGCCAGCGCCCGGATCTTCCTCGCCCGGGCATTGGCAACCTGGCGCATCGCCGAGAGCGCCGGCGAGAGCCGAAAAGCTCGCCACGGATTTCGACACCTGGCTGCAGACGATCGTCGCCGACCAGCTGCCCGAGGTGCGCAAGAAGCTCGCGGTCGACGTCGACATCCCCCGCCACTGAGCCAACGACAACGGCCCCGCTGGCGCCGAACGGCGGGGCCGCATCGCCCGGAGACCCCGATGCCGCTCTACCGTGTCCACGCCTACGACGACGAGCACTACGCCACCCTGGTCATCCAGGCCGAGACGCCGGACCACGCCGGCAGGGTCGCCCGGCAGTTCGTCGCCATGATGCACCTCGGCTACTACCCGGCGAACCACGCGCGGGAGTTTCCAGAGGTCGTCCGGGTCGAGCAGGCCAGCTCCTACTTCGATGCCGCAGAGCCGTTCCTGCCCGTGGTCGAGAGCATCGAGCTGGTCGACGGGACGCCGGTCAAACGGCTGCCTTAGAACGATTCCTTCGCGCCGCGCGGGCGCAATTGTCATTCCGCCACTCTCGATTTTGATTGATGCTCTGCGGCACAAAATACACTTGCGGTTGCAAGAGCATCTTTCTACCTAGACAGTTGAACAGATCACAACTGAAAGATCATGATGAACGAGGACATCGAGCAAACGTCAATCGCCGCGCTGACGACCGAAATCGTCTCGGCCTATGTTAGTCACCATGACATTGCGATCACTGATCTTGGCGGACTCATCATCGAGGTTGGTCAGGAACTGAACGGTCTCGGTCATGAACCGGAGCCGGTGCCAGCCAAGCCGGAGCCCGCCGTGACGGTCCGCCGCTCGGTCCGCCATGATCATCTGGTCTGCCTGGTCTGCGGCAAACCGTTCAAGTCGTTGCGCCGCCATCTCCAGACCGTCCATGACCTGACAGCCAGCGGCCTATCGCGAGATGTTCGACCTTGCCCGCGACTACCCGATGGTCGCCGCGGCATCCTCCGAGCAGCGCGCCGAGATCGCCCGGCGCACCGGACTGGGCCAGCGTCGATCGCCGGAGCCCGAGGTCGTCGTTAAGCCGAAACCTGCGCCCCGCATCGCCGTGAAGCCAGTGCGCGGTCGGCGGACGTCGAAGAAGGCCGAGCCCGTGCCAGCGTGAGCTACCGCTAAGCGAGCTCGTTCATCGGCTACTAATCAGCCAATCACGAGAACCAGTTTCCCGAGGTCGTCAGGATCGAGCAGGCCAACAAGGCGATGGTTCAAGAAGGCCAGCCCGACTGATCCGCCAACGTGCGCCGACGGCATCACTCACGTAGGATGCCGGGCCACGGGAGGAGACCCATGGCCGATCACGACGATCTCGAAGACCTGGCCCTGCGTCTGGAGGAGAGCGGCGACTACCGCGTCCTCAGGCGCGTACCGGTCGTCGACGCGCTACGCCGATGACGATGCCGCCACCAAGCGCCTCGGCCTGATCGTCGACGTCGAGACGACCGGCCTCGATCCCACGCGCGACAAGATCATCGAGCTTGCCATCCTGCCCTTCGACTTCTCGTCCGAGGGCGTCCTCTACGGCGTCCGCGACAGCTATGCCGGATTCGAGGATCCCGGAATGCCCATTCCGAAAGAGATCAGCCGGCTCACCGGCATCACCGATGACGACGTCCGTGGCCAGACGCTCGACGATGACGCCGTCGCCGCTCTGGCCGCCGACGCCAGCCTGGTGATCGCCCACAATGCCGGCTTCGATCGCCGGTTCCTGGAGCGACGTTTCCCGGTCTTCGTCGACACGCCCTGGGGCTGCTCGCGGGAGCAGGTGCCCTGGGCGGCCGAGGGCCTGCGCAGCCGCAGCCTCGACTACCTGCTCTATCGGTTCGGCTACTTCTTCGACGGTCATCGCGCGCTCAACGACTGCCAGGCCGTGCTGCACCTGCTGTCGCTGACCCTGCCGCTCAGCGGTCAGCCGATCCTGCCGGTGTTCCTCGAGAACGCGCGGCGGCGGGCCTGGCGGATCTGGGCGCTGGATACCGACTTCGACCTCAAGGACCGGCTCAAGGAGCGCGGCTATCGCTGGAGCAATGGCGAGGACGGCCGTCCGAGGGCCTGGTTCCGCGACGTCGATGAGGCCGATCTGGCAGAAGAAGAGCAGTTCCTCGCCGAGAAGATCTACGGCGGTCAGCCACGACACGACCGCAGCCGGATCGACTTCCGCAACCGGTTCAGTGATCGCGAGTAACCTGTTATGGACGCCTATGGGGCTGAAGCTTGTCGCAACTGGCAACGATCGAGCGCTCGCGATCCGTGATCACCTGCTGCCGTTGATCCGCGGCAATGGCCGACTGCAGGTGCAGCGTGACGTCGTGCGCCTGATCGAGCTGGAGCTGGATTCCTGGCTCTTCACTCACTGGACGCCGTTCAACGACCTGCCGGCCGACGAGGCGACCTCGCCGGCGTATCGACACGCGCTCGAGCAGCAGCGCAGTCGTCCGGAACTCCCCTACGGCCTGGAGGTGCGGCGCGATCGGAAGGTCCTGAGCGTGCTCTGGGCGGATCACGGCGCCTTCGCGGTGCCGTGCTTCGTCCGCGGCGCCTGGGAGGACGAGGCGCTGGCCCTTTAGGCGGCACACGCCTCGCGCCTGGCCAGTCCTCTGCGCTTACCGCAGCTCGTCCAGCAGCGCCTTGGCCTCGACGAGATCCGGCGTGTCGAAGCCTTCGGTGAACCAGTCGTAGACCGGGGCGAGCAGGTCGAGCGCCCGCTGCCGCTCGCCGCGCTCGGCCCAGAGGCGGGCGAGGTCGCGGGCGGCGCGGAGCTCCCAGGAGCGGGTCTCGCGCTCGCGGGCCAGGGTCAGCGCCTGGTGGAGGTCTGCCTCCGCCGCCGCGGCATCACCGCCGAGGTCGAGACGAATGAGGCCGCGCTGCCGGCGCAACTCGGGCTCGAGCCAGACTTCCTCACACCGCTCGCCGACGGCCAGGGCATCGTTCAGGGTCGCCAAAGCGTCTTCGGGCGAGCCCAGCGCCAGCTGCGCCTCGGCCAGCCGCAGCAGCTGGAAGGTGTGGAAGAAGAAGGTGCCCTGCGCCTCGATGGCGGCGAGACCTCGCCGAACCACCGCCAGTCCCTCGGGCCTTTTGAGCGAGACGGCCTCGCTCCAGCCGACGCCCATCTCCGCCATGGCGCGCCACGTTGGCATGCCCTGCTCCTCGGCCAGGGCAACGGTCTCACGCGCGCGACGGGTGACAGCGGCACGATCGCGAAGCAGGTGAAAGCAGAGCTGTCCGGCCCACGTCAACGCGTAACCGGTGGTGTTGGTGTGGCCGAGCTGGAGTGCTGCATCGATCGCTCGATTGGCCCCCTCGGCTGCCTGGTCGGGATAGCCGAGTTCCCATTGTGCCGCGCTGCGCAGGCTCAAGGCCGCAATACTCGGATTTGTGCCGGTACTGGTAGGTGAGCACCGCGTGACGTTCGTTGTCGTAGAGCGACAAGGTGAGGGCATATTCATGCGCGGCCGCTCGCGTTCGCCCCATCCAATAAAGGTGGTTGGCGCGAATGCGGAGGGCAATCACTCGCGGCCCCGCATCGTCGTGCGCTTGGGCGAGCCGCCAGATCCGCTCCCCGACGGGTCGCGCGCGCGCCGCGTTCCCGCTCACGAACAGCATGGCCCACTGGCCATAGAGAGCCGGGAAGAGAAGATCCGGAGGGTCACTGTCCTGCGCCAGCTCCTGCGCGCGGGCGCAGGCAGCTCGTGTGTCGGATACGGTGTAGCCCTTGGCGGCAATGAGCGGCCCCATTATGCCGGTCTGCAGGTCGAGTTCCTGCAGTCGCGTGGCCTCGCTCGGCGGTAGGGTCTCGGTCAGGGCGATGGCCTGGCGGAAATGGGCGATCGCCTCGACGTTGGCCGAGGCTCGGGCGGCGCGCTCGCCGGCCTGCTGCCAGAGTGGGATCGCTTCCTCGGTCAGGTCGGCTTCGGTGAGGTGTCGGGCGACCAGCTCGGGCTGATCGCTGACCCGCTGGGGGAAGCGATGCTGCAACGCTTCGGCGATGCGGCCGTGCAGCTCGCGGCGCCTGGTCTTCAGCAGGCTCTGGTAGGCGGCGTCGCGGACCAGGGCGTGCTTGAAGGTGTAGTGCGCCTCGGGCGGCGTGCCGCGGCGGAAGACGAGCTCGGCTGTTGCCAGCTTGTCGAGACTGTCGGTGAGCGCCGCCTCGGGACGCTCGGCGACGGCGGCGAGCAGCTCGTGGTCGAACTCGCGGCCGATGACGGCGGCGATCTGGGCCACCTCCTTGACCTCGGGGAGGCGGTCGAGGCGGGCCATCAGCGAATCGTGCAGGCTCGCCGGCACACTGGCGTCGCCGGACTCGAGCACCGCCTTGGTCAGCTCCTCGACGAACAGCGGCACGCCGTCGGTGCGGGCGATGATGGTGTCGATGACCTCGTCGGGCAGCACCGTGCCGCTGCTCAGCCGCTCGACGATCGCCTCGACGCCGGTCCGGCCGAGGCGGTTGAGGGTGAGCCGGGTGACGTGCGGGTGGCCGGCGAGCGTCGGCTGGTTCTCGGGCCGGCTGGTCAGCAACAGCAGGACGGGATGCCGTGGCACCGCGATCGAGCGCCTGCTCGACCAGCTCGAGCGTGGTCGGGTCGATCCAGTGCGCGTCCTCGAGCACGAGCAGCACCGGCTGCTGGCGGGCGAGGCCGAGGATCTGGTCGATCAGCGCCCTGCAGCGTGCGCGTGCGCTGCGCCTGCGGGCGTCAGCTCGATGGCGCCGTAGCGGGCGGTGCCGTCGAGGCCGAGCAGGTCGGCGAGCAGCGGTGCCGCCGACGTGTCGCCGGCCCTGGCGAGCACGGCTTCGAGCTTGTCGAGCCGCTGCTCGACCGTGTCCTGGTCGGCGAACCCGGCCGCACGGGTCGAGCTGCTGGATCACCGGCCAGAAGGCGCTGTCGGCGTGGTAGGGCGAGCATTGGAAGCGGACGCGGACATGCGGCTCGGCCCGCACCGCGTCGAGCAGGGCCCGGGTGATCCGCGACTTGCCGATGCCGGCCTCGCCGACCAGCAGCACGCCCTGGCCCTCGCCGCGCTTGGCCTGGGCCCAGCGCTCGAGCAGCAGCGCCAGCTCCTGGTCGCGGCCGACCATCGGCAGGAAAGCAGCACCGCTCCTGGCCTCGAAGCGGCTGCCGGCGGCACGCTCGCCCAGCACCGCGAACGGCGTCACCGGCACCGACAGGCCTTTCAGCGTCTGCGCCGCGAGCGGCGTCAGCTCGAACGCGGCGCCGACCAGCTGCCGGGTGGTCTCGGTGATCACCACCTGGCCCGGCTCGGCCACGCCCTGCAGCCGCGCCGCCAGGTTGGGCGTCTCGCCGACCACCGTCTGCTCGCTGCGCCGCTCCCTCGCCGATCAGCTCGCCGACCACGACGAGCCCGGTGGCGATGCCGATCCGGCAGGCCAGGGGCGCGTCGCCGCCGGTCGAGCCGGCCGACCGCGCCGACGATCGCGAGGCCGGCGCGGACCGCCCGCTCGGCCTCGTCCTCGTGCGCCCGGGCCAGCCGAAATAGGCCAGCACCCCGTCGCCCATGAACTTGGCGACATGCCCCTCGAAGCGCGCGATCTCGCCGGCCACGGCGTTCTGGTAGGCGCGCAGCACCGCGCCCATCTCCTCGGGGTCGAGCGCGCTCGGCGAGCGCGGTCGAGCCGACCAGGTCGACGAACATCACCGTGAGCTGGCGCCGCTCGGCGGCGCTCGGGGCGGCCGGCGGCGCTGCTGGCGGAGCATCCGGCGCGGCCGCTACCAGAGTGCTGGCGGCCTTCAGAATGCGCTTTCGGGCACCGAGCGGCAGGCCGAGCTCCTTGAGATCGGCATCGGTGAGGTCGGCCAGAACCTCCTGATTGATCAGGTTCTCCTCGAAGAGGGCAACGAACTGGCCGAGTTCAAGCCGCTCGAGCCATGCCCCGATCGTCGTCATTGCAACTCGTCCAACAGTGCCTTGGCCTCGACGAGGTCGGGCGTGTCGAAGCCTTCGCTGAACCAGGCGTAGACGGGGGCGCAGTAGATCGAGCGCCTGTTGCCGCTCGCCGCGCTCGGCCCAGAGCCGGGCGAGGTCGCGGGATGCTCGGAGCTCGGACCAGCGGGCTTTCTGCTGCCGCGCGACGTCGAGTGCCTGTTGTAACGAAGCCTCGGCAGCGACGTCTGAACGCTGATGCCTCAGCAGCTTGCCGCGCAGACGGTTAAGGTCGGGCTCGCACAGCCGTTCGCCGGTTTCCTCCATGAAGGCGAATGCCTGGTCGAGCGAGGCATGGCCCTCCTCCGGATGGCCATTCGCGCCCAGCGCGTCGGCGAGCAGCGCCAAATGGTAGGTTCCCTGGAACCGGGCGCCGGTTTCGCGGTAGGTCCGGATTCCCTCGCGAAGCTCGCTGATGCCGGCATCCGGGTCGCCCGTGGCGGCGATGGCGGCGCCATGCATGATGTGACCGCAGGCGACCACCATGGCATAGCCCTGCTCCTCGGCCACAGCGATGGCCTCGGCAGCGAGGCGCTGCACCGTCGCCCAGTCGCCTTGCATCTGGTAGAGGACGGCCTGCCAATAGAGCCGACGCGAATGGGTGTAGACGTGGTCGATTCCCTCGACATTCGCTTGCGATTGCTCGGTGCTGCGACGGGCCTGGTCGGGGTAGCCCAGCGTCGTCAGGCACCAGGCCTGATAGGCGTGGATGCAGATTCCGGGATGCAACCCGAAGCGTTGGGCCAGCCCCGGCTGCTCTGCGGACCCACACAGGGCGGTTCCCATCGCGTAGTGCGCCTGTGCGTCGGACGGGCGACCAATGTGGCTGAGTGAAACGGCCTTGGCCAAGAAGCCCGCGATACGCGCGCCCTGGTCGTCGACCTGTTGCACGCGTTGCAGAAGGTCCGCCGCCGCCTCGGCGGCACGGGCGTGCTGTGCGCGCGTCAGCTGGTAGATCCAGATGCCGAAGAGAACGGGAAAGGTGGCGGCGTCCTCATCCGCGGCCACGCGGCCGCAGAGCTCCCAGGCGCGGCCGAAGGCGCGCATCACCTCGGGCGCCGCATAGCCGTGCACGTTCATGCAGGCCGTGCCGAGCAGTCGCTGCATCGCCAGCTCCTGGATGACCCGCCCGGGGTTTTCCGACAACAAAGCGAGCTGAGCCAAGCCTCGCGTCAAGTGGCCGATGGCCTCCCGACCGGCGGAGCGGGCAAGCGCCTGCTGACCGGCGTGATGCCAGGCAGCTCCCGCCTCTCCGGCCATGCCGGCCAACGCGTAGTGCTGTGCCAAGAGGTCAGGCTCGGCGGCCGCTTGCTCGGGAAAGCGCTCGGTCAGGGCCAGCACGATCTGCCGGTGCATCTCCTGGCGCCGTGACCGTAGCAGGCTCTCATAGGCGGCGTCCTGGACCAGCGCGTGCTTGAAGGTGTAGCTGGCATCGGGTGGCGTGCCGCGGCGGAAGACCAGCTCGGCCGCGGCGAGCTTGGCCAGGGCGCTTGGCAGCTCGGCCTCCGGCCAGCCGGCGACGGCAGCCAGCAGCTCGTAGTCGAAGACCCGGCCGATGCAGGCGGCGGCCTGGGCGACCTCCTTGACGTCGGGCAGCCGGTCCAGCCGGGCCATCAGCGAATCGTGCAGCGAGGCGGGGATCCTCAGCGCATCGCCGGTGCCGCTTTCCAGAACGGCCTTGGTCATCTCCTCGACGAACAGCGGCACACCGTCGGTTCGCGCGATGATGGCGTCGATGACCGCAGTGGGCAGGGTGGCGCCACTGCTCAGCGCTTCGACAATCGCTGCGACCCCGGCCCGGCCCAGCCGGTTGAGGGTCAGCCGCGTGACGTGCGGGTGGGCGGCGAGCGCGGGCTGATGGTCGGGCCTGGAGGTGATGACGATCAACAGGCGCGTCTCGGCGCAGCGGTCGAGATGGAGCTGGAGCAGCTCGAGCGTGCTCGGGTCGAGCCAGTGCGCATCCTCCAACACCAGCAGCACCGGTTGTCGTTGCGCCAGCGCCACCAGCTCGTCGCTGAGCGCCTGCATGGTCGCGGGCACGCTTGGCCTGCGGCGTCAGGTCGAGCTGGCCGTAGTGCGCCGTGCCTTCGAGGCCCAAGAGCTCGGCCAGGAGCGGCGCCGCTCCGCTAACGTTGCCAGTGCCCTGGTCGACCAGGCTTCGAGCTTGTCGAGCTGCGTCGCTCAGCTGATCGTCAGCGGTGAAGCCGGCGGCATGACGGAGATGCTCGATGACCGGCCAGAACGCGCTGTCGGTGTGGTAGGGTGAGCATTGCATGCGGACGCGTGCATGTGGCTCGGCCGCGACGGCGTCGAGCAGCGCCTCGGTGATCCGCGACTTGCCGATCCCGGCCTCGCCGACCAGCAGCACACCCTGACCCTCGCCGGCCTTGGCCAGGGACCAGCGTTCGAGCAGCAGCGCCAGCTCCTGGTCGCGGCCCTCCATCGGCAGGACCGCCCCGGCGCCGCGCGCCGCGAAGCGGCTCTCCAGGGTCTGCTCGCCGGTGACCACGAAGGTCGAAACCGGTTCGGCCAAGCCCTTGAGCACCTGCGGCTCGAGGGCCTCGAGCTTGAACAGATCGCCCAGGAGCTGCCGTGTCGTTTCGCCGATCACCAGCTGGCCCGGCTCGGCCAACGCCTGCAGCCGGGCCGCGAGATTGGGCGTGTCGCCGACCACGGTCTGCTCACTGGCGGTGCCCTGGCCGATCAGCTCGCCGACCACGACGAGCCCGGTCGCGACGCCGATCCGGCAGGCGAGAGGCTCGCCCGCACCTGTGGCCAGATTGGCGACGGCGTCGCGCACCGCGAGCCCGGCCCTGATCGCCCGCTCCGCCTCGTCCTCGTGCGCTACCGGCCAACCGAAATAGGCCAGGACGCCGTCGCCCATGAACTTCGCCACATGGCCCTCGAACCGGGCGATCTCGCCGGCCACGGCGTTCTGGTAGGCGCGCAGGACGTTGCCCATCTCCTCGGGATCCAGCTGCGCCGAGAGCGCGGTAGAGCCGACGAGATCGACGAACATCACAGTCAGCTGGCGGCGCTCCGCCTGGCCGGTGGGCGGGCTAGCCTGGGTGACGTTGCCGGTGGTGGCGCACCGTCAGCTGGCGCCGCCTGACTCCAGGGCGGCGATCGCGTCCAGCAGCTTCTTGCGCGCGCCGAGCGGGAGGTCGAGCGTCCTTGGAGGTCCGTCATTGGTGAGCTCCGGCAGGGTGGCCGCGTCGATCACGTTCGCCTCGAACAGCTCGGTGAACCGTTCCAGGCCCAGCGCAGCCAACCAGGCGCCGATATCGGTCATCGCAGACTCGTCCAGGAGCGCCTTGGCCTCGACCAGATCCGGCGTGTCGAAGCCTTCGGTGAACCAGTCGTAGACCGGCGCGAGCAGGTCGAGTGCCTGCTGCCGCTCGCCGCGCTCGGCCCAGAGCCGGGCGAGATCGCGAGCGGCGCGGAGTGCCCAAGGCGCGACTCGTCAGGATCGCGCGTCGCCGGAACGCGCCCGGCGGATGGCCGCCTCGATGCAGGCCTCGGCCGCTGGCTGGTGGCTCGCGCACCTGGCCGTCAGCACCACGCCGTTCGCCCGGTCGTACTCGGATTTCGGCCGAAGCCGTCACCGAGCGCACTCCGACGGTGCGACAGTACCTTCGGCGAGCGCCGTGGCGGCCCCATCGAGAAGGCCGTGGTGCCGCACCGCTCGACGAGCCAGGCGTCGGCAAGGGCACCGTACCACTGGGTTCCGGAGGCGCCCATGATCCCGCTGCCCGAGGCCGCCGGTGGTCGCCAGAGCCGTCGGACCAACCCCGGCGACAGCATCGACAAGGACCCGACCGGAGTAGTCCGGCCCATCCGCAACAATCCGAGGGGAGCCCGTGCTGCCAGAACGACAGACCGTGGGCACTCGCTCAGCCCGGGACGCAGCGTCGGCCGCCGCGTCCGCCCCGCCACAGATGCATCAGCGCTGCCGCCAGCGCGACGTGACGGAAAGGCCGTGGATCTTGGCGTTGACCGGCTGCTCGCCGTCACGACCGCTAGCGCCGCGGGGAGCCAGTGGCCCGAGCGCGCGATCGAGATGACCGGTCGCGGGCGTGGCGACCTGCCGGAGTAGCCGTGCGAGCCCGAGTGATCGGATCGGCGATGCCCGGCCGATTGCATACGAGCGCGATGGCGGCTCGGATCGTGAACGCGCCGCGCGGCGCCCGAAGTCTCGGCGCATGGGCAGGCCATAGCGAAGCCGGCCAGCCAAATGATGGCACTCGTCCGAGCAGGCGGTGCGCCAGCTCGTCGGATCGAGGTCCTGTCGGCGCTTCGCCTCGTCAACGCCTTTGCTCGGCCACGCCGTGCGCGGCCCCGCCGTAGTCGCGACGGGTGACGCGCCCCCGAAACCCCGTAGCGCGTCAGCACGAACAGCCGCGGGATCACCCGCGGCTCGGGCGAGCGCGGCGGCCGCGCGTAGGCACGGCCCGTTGGTACCCTCGTGCCGAAGCCGTCGCGTCGCCATCAGGCCGAAGCCAGAGCGCGCTGCAGTGGAGATGCCAGCTCCATCGCGCGCGTCGCCCGGCGTCGGCGGAGAGCCGGAGCACAGCCGCGCCGTCGCGAGTGCGCGTGACGGCCTCGTCGCGGCCGCCCGACCGCATCCGCCGCTCGCCCGCCCGACGCCACAGCTGCCGGCCCGCGCCAGATGCCGCCGGCACCTTGAGGCATGGATGCGCCAGGAGCTCGCGGCGCAGCGGTACCGTCGGCCTCGAGCAGCGCGCAGAAGGTCGCGCCATGGACCGCCTGGCGGCGGCTCTTGAGCAGGCTCTCGTAGGCGGCGTCGCGGACCAGCGCGTGCTTGAAGATGTAGCTGCGCCTCGGGCGGGATGCCGCGGCGGAAGACCAGCTCGGCCGTGCGACCAGCTGGTCGAGCGCCGCGGCAGAGCTCGCTCGGCGACCGGCGGCGACCGCGGCGAGCAGCCGTGGTCGAACTCGCGGCCGATGCAGGCGGCGATCTGGGCGATCTCCTTGACCTCGGGCGGGCGGTCGAGCCGGGCCATCAGCGAATCGTGCAGCGACGCCGGGATGGCGGTCTCGCCGGTCTCGAGCACCGCCTTGGTCAGCTCCTCGACGAACAGCGGCACGCCGTCGGTGCGGGCGATGATCGCGTCGAGCGTCGCCGGCGGCAGCGGTCGCCGCCGAGCCGGGCGACGATCGCCTCGACGCCGGCGCGGCCGAGCCGGTTGAGGGTGAGCCGGGTGACGTGCGGATGGGCGGCGAGCGCCGGCTGGTGGTCCGGTCGGCTGGTGAGCACCAGGAGCACCGTGCCGCTGGCGATGGCATCGAGCCAGGCCTCGATCAGCTCGAGCGTGGTCGGATCGATCCAGTGGGCGTCCTCGATCACCAGCAGCACCGGCTGGTCGCCGCAGAGCTCCGACCAGCTGGTCGGGTCAGCGCCTCCAGCGTGCGGGCGCGTTTCGCCTGCGGGCTCAGCTCCTGCCGGCCGTAGCGGGCGCTGCCGTCGAGGCCGAGCAGGTCGGCCAAGAGCGGCGCGGCGTCCGTCGCCTGTGCCCGCCGCCGGCGAGCAGCGCCTTCGAGCTTGTCGAGCCGGGCCTCGCGGCGTCGTCGGCGGCGAAGCCCGCGGCGTGGCCGAGCTGCTGGATCGCCGGCCAGAGCGGCGCTGTCGGTGTGGTAGGGCGAGCACTGGTAGCGGATGCGCGTATGCGGCTCGCGGGCTGAGCGCGTCGAGCAGCGCCCGGCTGATCCGCGACTTGCCGATGCCGGCCTCGCCGACCAGCAGCACCGCCTGGCCCTCGCCGGCCTTGGCCTGCGGCCCAGCGCTCGAGCAGCAGCGCCAGCTCCTGGTCGCGGCCGACCATCGGCTGCAGGCCCTCGGCCGCGCGCCTCGAAGCGGCTCGGCCGCGCGTCGCTCGCCGGTGACCGCGAAGGCCGCCGACCGGCTGCTCGATGCCCTTGAGCTCGCTGCGCGCCGAGATCGTCGAGCGCGAAGCCGGCGCCGAGCAGCCGCCGGGTCGCCTCGCCGATCACGACCTGGCCCGGCTGCCGCCAGCGCCTGCAGCCGGGCGGCGAGGTTGGGCGTCTCGCCGACCACCGTCTGCTCCTGCGCGGCGCCCTCGCCGATCAGCTCGCCGACCACGACGAGACCGGTGGCGATGCCGATGCGGCAGGCGAGGAGCGCCTCGCCGTGCGGCTGAGCCTGGCGACCGCTGCGACAATCGCGAGCCCGGCGCGCACCGCCCGCTCGGCCTCGTCCTCGTGCGCCACCGGCCAGCCGAAATAGGCCAGCACGCCGTCGCCCATGAACTTCGCGACATGGCCGTCGAAGCGCGCGATCTCGCCGGCCACGGCGTTCTGGTAGGCCCGCAGCACCGCGCCCATGTCCTCGGGGTCGAGCCTTGCCGAGAGCGCGGTCGAGCCGACCAGGTCGACGAACATCACCGTGAGCTGGCGCCGCTCGGCCTGAGCTGGGGTGAATGCGCGCGACCGCTGCCGATGCTTCGGCCAAGCCCGGTCGCTCGTGAGCCCGTTGCCGAGCCAGTCGAAGCAGCCTTGATGATCTTCTTGCGCGCGCCGAGCGGCAGGCCGAGTTCTTTCAGTTCCGCATCGGTCAGATCCGGCAGCACGTCAGCCGTGATCTCGTTATCGGCAAAGAGCGCGGCGTACTTGCCGAGACCAAGGCTCTCCAGCCAGCGATCGACGTGCTCGACCATGGCGCCCCCCAACGCTTCTGGTGACCGTATCATGGCACGCATGGTGACGTCCGACCAACCCAAAGACGCGGAATGATCGGTCGAAGCAAGCTCTTGCTCGCATCGACTGCCGCAGATCTGTCGATTGCTTAGAGCGTCACAGATGCCGGCGTCGCAACTAGGGAGTCGAACGTCCGCCCGTCGCCCTCCAGCGTGGCCTAGCCACCGGTCCAGTCCTGCCAGCGCCTGACGATGACATCGACATACTTGCGGATCCAGCTCGACCAGCCGCGCCTGACGCCCGGTCTTCTCCGCCGCGATCAGCGTGGACCCCGAGCCGCCGAACGGATCGAGCACGATGTCACGCCGCTTGCTGGAGTTGCGGATCGCCCGCTCGATCAGCGCCACCGGCTTCATCGTCGGGTGCAGGTCGTTCTTCACCGGCTTGTCGAAGAACCAGACGTCGCCCTGGTCGCGGGCGCCGCACCAGTAGTGCTCGGTGCCCTGCGCCAGCCGTAGAGGATCGGCTCGTACTGCCGCTGGTAGTCGGCGCGGCCGAGGGTGAAGGTGTTCTTCGCCCAGATGATGAAGGTCGACCACTTGCCGCCGGCCGCGGTGAACGCCGCCTGCAGCGTGTGCAGCTCGGAGCTGCTCATGGCGATGTAGACGGCACCCTTGGTGACCGTCAGGATGTTGGTGCAGGCGTCCTGGAGGAAGGCGCCGAAGCCGTCGCCGAGCGCATCGTTGAGGATCCGCCGGTCCTTGCCGCGGAGCTTGTCCTTGGCGGTGTTGCCGTAGTCGACGTTGTACGGCGGATCGGTCCAGGCCATGTCGGCGAGGGGCCCGCCAGCACTCGCTCGACGTCGGTGAGCACGGTGGCGTCGCCGCAGAGCACGCGATGATCGCCGAGCAGCCACAGGTCGCCCTTGGAGATCGGCTCGACGGGCGGCTCGGGGACCTCGTCCTCGGCCTCGCTGCTCTCGCCCTCGGCCGGCGCCAGCAGCGCTCCAGCTCGCCGGCATTGAAAGTC
>CAVOZQ010000030.1:0-21099 GCA_963700945.1 uncultured Alphaproteobacteria bacterium | reverse complement strand
TCGGAGACTAAGGGCCTGCTCGAGGAGTTCTTCATGAGTTTCATCGACTCGCCATCGACCGCCGGCACGAAGCCGAGCGCCGTCCGATGCCAAGGCATCGGGGAAGCTCGCGACAAAGCCGGAGCCGAACGCAAGCCGACCGCAGGTGAGCTTGGCAGCAGCACCTGCTTCGTCGTTGGTTCACCGACGATGCTCTGCATCGACGGCGAACCGATCCTCGCATCTGCACACTGCCAGGCTCATGAACACCATGAAAACTCCTCAAGCAGGCCCTAAGATGGACAAGGTCATCATCACCTGCGCCGTGACCGGTGCCATCCATACGCCGTCGATGTCGCCGCATCTGCCGGTGACGCCCGACGAGATCGCCGACGCGGCGATCGGCGCCGCCGAGGCGGGCGCCGCCATCGTGCACCTGCACGCGCGCGACCCGGAGACGGGCCGGCCGGACCAGACGCCGGAGGCCTTCACGCCGTTCCTGCCGGTGATCAAGCAGCGCTCCGACTGCGTGATCAACCTGACCACCGGCGGTGCGCCCTGCATGACCATCGAGGAGCGGGTCAGCCCGCCGGGCCTTCGCGCCCGAGGTGGCGTCCCTCAACATGGGCTCGATGAATTTCGGCCTGTTCCCGATGCTCGGCCGCTTCAAGAAGTTCAAGCACGAGTGGGAGCGCGAGCATCTGGAGAACAGCCGCGACCTCGTGTTCAAGAACACCTTCCAGGACATCGAGTACATCCTGACCACCTGTGCGGCGAACGGCACCCGCTTCGAGTTCGAGTGCTACGACATCAGCCACCTCTACAACCTGGCGCATTTCCTCGATCGCGGCCTCGTCCAGCCGCCGCTGTTCGTCCAGACCGTGTTCGGCATCCTGGGCGGCATCGGCCCGCATCCCGAGGACGTCATGCACATGAGGCGCACGGCGGACCGCCTGTTCGGCAACGACTATCGCTGGTCGATCCTCGGTGCCGGGACGGAATCAGCTGCCGCTTGCCACCATCGCGGCCGCCATGGGCGCGAACGTCCGCGTCGGCCTCGAGGACTCGCTCTGGCTCGGCCAGGGCCGGCTGGCGGAGAGCAACGCCGCGCAGGTCCGGGCTGCCCGCCAGATCCTCGAAGGTCTCGGCCGCGAGGTCGCGACGCCCGACGAGGCACGCGCGATCCTCCAGCTCAAGGGTCCGCACGACGTCCAGTTTTGATGGATAGCCCGGCGGCGGCCCGGCTGCCGCAGGCCGTTCGGCCGGCCCGCGGCATCTTCTGGATGTGCACGGCGGCCTTCGGCTCGTCCTCGATGAACGGACTGGTGCGCGAGACCTCCGCGGACATTCATCCCTTCGAGATCGCGTTTTTTCGCAATGTCTTCGGCCTCGCGGCCCTGGCGCCGATGCTGCTCAAGGGCGGCATCCGCGCAACGCTCCGAACCGGGCAGGCTGCCGCTGCATCTCTGGCGCGGGCTGCTCAACGCCATCGCCATGCTCTCGTTCTTCTACGCGGTCACCGTGACCCCGCTCGCGACGGTCGCCGCGCTCGCCTTCACCGCACCGCTCTTCGCCGCCCTGCTGGCGATCCCGTTTCTCGGTGAGCGGCCGGGCTGGCGGCGCTGGGTTGGACTTCTCGTCGGCTTTCTCGGCGCCCTCGTCATCGTCCGCCCGGGCACCGGCGATATCAGCATCGGCGTCGTGTTGCTGCTGACCTCCTCGGTCGCCTGGGCCGGCGCGCTGATCTTGATCAAGATCCTGGCGCGCACCGATTCCAGCCTGACCATCACCGTCTATGCCGGGATGTTCCTGACGCCGATCACCGGCGTCGCCGCACTCTTTTTCTGGACGACCCCGTCACTGGGCCATTGGCTGCTTCTGGCCTGCATCGGCGTGCTCGGCAGCCTGACGCAGTGGTCGGTGGCCCAAGCCTTCCACGAGGCCGATGCGACCGTGGTGCTGCCCTTCGACTTCACCAAGCTGCTCTGGGCCGCCGCCATCGGCTACCTCTTCTTCAACGAGGTCCCGGACCCCCTGACCCTCGTGGGCGGCTGCATCATCCTCGCATCGGTGAGCTACGTCGCCTACCGCGAGCGGCAGCAGCGCGTCGGTTGACCACTAGTCGATGGCGAAGCAGTAAAAGAGCCCGTCGCCACCGCTGCTGCGCAGCGCCTCCTGGCCGCAGCCGCGCGAGCCGTGCGAAGCGTTCCAAGAGCGCGACGGCGCATCGTCGCGCAGGCCCATGCGGTCATGGTGGCCGACCATGGCCGTGCCCTCGCCGGCAAGCGTCCAGTCGCCACAGGTCATGCCCTCGGCGACGGTGCCGTCGGCATTGGCGCCGGTCAGGATGTCGTGCCGGTTGGGATCGTCGCCGCGGCCATTGACCACCTCGCCCGTCTCGGTGAGCCCGGTCGACTTGCCGATGGCGTTGGCATCGCCGTGCAGCATCTCGACGCTCTCTGCGATCAGCACGCCGTCCGCATTGTGCCAGGGGCCAGTGCCGATGCGGTCGCGCGGGTCCACGCTCGCCGCACCGAGATAGGCGCGCCAGCTGCGCTCGCCGGCACCGGCCGCCGCTGCCAAGCTCTGGCAATGCGCATCGGCGCCGTCCAGCCCGCCGAGGTCGGCGCCGTTGCCCGGGCCGATACTGGTGATGAAGAACGTCATCGGCGCATCCTGCGCGCCCGCCACCGCCAGCATACCACCAACCGCCAGCACACCGCACGCCGCGGCTATGGTCCGCTCGATCATGGTAGCCTCCCCCTGGTCTCGGGCTCGAGGCCCGAGGGTCCGGCGCTCCGCCATCCGCAGCGCACCTGGAGGAACGGTAGGTCGCTGCCACAGCGGTGACAAATCACCTCGCCGCTAGCAGCCTGCCTAGAGCCCGAAGATCGACGACAGGCCGGCGCGCTGGCTGAGGTCGGCCATCACCGCGTCCGGAACGGCCTCGGGCGTGCGGTCGGCGGCGCGGAGGACGGCTGGCAGGAGCGACACGTCGCCGACCGAGTTGAGGAAGATCCCCGGCCGGGCCAGCACCCACTGCACCGCGGTGCGAATGGCGTCCTCGTCCTCGAGTGGCTGGTACCAGGTCGTGTGGTCGCGCACGGCACCGGCAGCCCAGGGACCGCGGGCAATGGCCTTGATCGTCTGCACCGCCACGCCGCGCTCGGCGCACAGCGCGGCCGTCGTCTCGAAATCGGGCGCGTAGGTCGCGTGCTGCGCGCAATGCCAGTTCCAGGGCATCAGCACCAAGTCGAACGCGAACCGCTCGAGGCTGCGCCGGTGCATCGCGGCGACCGTCCAGCCATGGCCAGTGACGCCGATGAACCGCACGAGCCCGGCGTCACGCGCCTCGATCACCGCCTCGAGCGCGCCACCCGGCCCGAACGCCTGGTCGCACTCGTCCGGATGGAAGAGCGCATGCAGCTGCAGGAGGTCGATGCGATCGGTGCGCAGCCGCTCCAGCGAGCGGTGGATCTCCTCCTTGGCGCCAGCGTAGTCGCGCTTGCCGGTCTTGGTGGCGAGGAAGAAATCGTCGCGGTGGCGATCCATCCAGGGGCCGACCCGAAGCTCGGCATCGCCGTAGCTGGCGGCGACATCGATGTGGTTGATCTCATGCTCGAACAAGAGATCGAGCACACGGTCGGCCGTCGACTGGTCAGCCTTTGCCAGTGCCGCGGCACCGAAGATGACGGCCGAGCTCATGTGCCCGGTGCTACCGAAGGGACGTTTCTCGATCATCGAAGTGATCCTCCTGCAAAGCTGCCGTCAAAACCCATGGGCGTAGGCAGCGGCGATCTCGGCCAGAGCGCTTTCGGGCAGCGGCCCAGCCTCGATGGCGGCCAGCGCCTCGTCGAGCTGCGCCAGAGTGGCCACGCCGACCACGAGTGTCGAGAGCTCTGGGTTCGTCAGAGCGAACCGAACGGCCGTTTGCGCCCTTGTGCCGTGGGCGTCGCCGAGACGTTCGAAGAGCAGCCGGGCGCGCGCCTGCTCCCGGTCGAGATCGGTGTCGCGGGTCACGATCACCTCCCGGCCGTGCCGCTCGTCCGTTGCCAGGACGCCTGCGGCGAGCACCCGGATCGCCATGGTCCCGACGTCGTGACGCTTGCAGGCATCGATGACGCCGCTGAAGTCCTGCCCGCTCCAGCCTTGCGGCAGCGCGCGGCCGGCGCTCGGGTTGAGCATGTTGTAGTAGACCTGAACCGTATCGAGCCGGCCGCTGTCCAGGACCTCGATGATGGCCTTCGCCTCACCTAGGCCCGTGAAGCCGAACGCATCGAAGAGGCCCTCCTGGCGCAGCCGGTCGAAGATGTCGGCAACGCCACCCGGCCGCAGCACGTCGTGCGGCGAGATCATGCCGGCGGCGGGCGTTGCCGAGATCGGGTTGTGCAGCTGGAAGACCTCGACCCGATCCTGGCGCAGCCGCTCGAGGCTGAGCTCGATGGCTCGGCGGATCTGCCCCTCGAGATCATCCAGCCGGCCCATGTCCAGGCGCACCTTGGTCGACAGCCGCGGCCGGGGCGTGACCTCGGGCAGCAGCCTGCCCAGCGCCAACTCGCTCTCGCCACCGCCGTAGTCGCCTGCCGTGTCGACCCAGGTGCAGCCGGCGGCGACGATGCGGCGCAACGCCTCGAGCCGCGTATCCTCCGGTGCATTGATCAAGATGCCACCGACGATGCCGCCGCCGAGGGTGAAGGCCGAGATGTCGAAGCCCGTGCGGCCGAAGCGGCGCTGCTCCATGATGGTGGTCCTCCCCGACTGGACGCTCTCGTGACGGAGCGACATTGACCCGCTTCGCCTGAGCCGCGGTCCCGGCCGAGGTCGAGTCGCGGGACACTAGACCGGACGACGCCTGGCGAACAGCCTGACGAGGCCGATACTCCCGCTGGACGACCAACCGGCGCTTTGATACTCACGAAGCCCAATGGGAGGACTACCATGGCAGATGTGCTGAGCAAGGACCTCGTCGAGAGCTACGCGCGCGACGGCGTGCTCTTTCCGCTGCGCGTCTTCGACGAGGCGACGGCAGCGGAACTCCGGGCAAAGGGTGGAGGATCTGGCCCAGCGGGAAGGCGGCAAGCTCTCGCGCTCGACCAACCAGAAGCCGCATCTGCTGCTGCCGTGGCTCGCTGATCTGGTCCGCGACCCTCGCGTGGTCGATCCGGTGGCGGCGATCCTCGGGCCCAACGTGCTCTGCTGGGCCTCGGGCTTCTTCTGGAAGCCGGCGAAGGATCCCGGCCTTCATCTCCTGGCACCAGGACTCCACCTATTGGGGGCTGAGCCACGCCGATATCTGCACGGCCTGGATCGCCTTGACGCCGAGCACGGCCGAGAGCGGCTGCATGCAGGTGGTGCCGGGCACGCATCACCGCGAGCAGGTGGCGCACCGCGACACCTTCGCCGAGGACAACCTGTTGAGCCGGGGCCAGGAGATCGCCGTCGAGGTCGATCCCAAGGACGTGGTCGATGTCGAGCTGCAGCCGGGCGAGATGTCGCTGCACCACGTGCGCCTGTTCCACGGCTCGGAGCCGAATCGCTCGGACGAGCCCCGGATCGGCTTCGCGGTGCGCTACATCCCGACCTACATCCGCCAGACCGCCGGCGCCCGCGACAGCGCGACGCTGGTCCGCGGCGTCGACGAATTCGGCCATTTCGATCCGGAGCCGCGTCCGGCGACGGACTTCGATCCCGACTGCGTCGCCTTCCACAAGGCGATGCTCGAGAGTGCCGAGAAGATCCTCTACGCCGGTGCGGCCAAGGTGAAGCACTTCACGCCAGCGGAGAGCAGAACCGGGATGTAGCGACCGGCACTAGAGCCCAACAAGAAATCAACGATCAGCGGAGGAACGACGATGCAGAACCGATGGACCGGGCTGATGCTCGGTGGTGCCCTGGTGCTCGCCGGCTGGGGCAACGCCCAGGCAGCCGACTACACCATCCGCCTCGCCCATTCGCTGTCGACCAGCGAGCCGGCGCATCTCGCGGCCGAGTACTTCGCCGCCAACGTGAACGAGCGCTCCGAAGGGCGGATCGAGATCGAGGTGTTCCCCGGCGAGCAGCTCGGCTCGGGCAAGGACGTCAACGAGATGATCCGCCAGGGTGCCAACGTGATGAACATCACCGACCCGGGCTACCTCTCGGATTACGTCCCGGACGTGGGCGTGCTCAACGGCCCCTACCTCCTCGCCGACTACCGCGACTTCCAGAAGATCCTCGATTCCGAGTGGCTGGCCGAGATCGACCAGCAGCTGATCGACGCCGGCATCCGGGTGGTCTCCTACAACAACCTGTTCGGGGCCAGGCACATGCTGGCGGACACGGCCATCCGCACGCCCGCCGACATCGAGGGCATGACCGTGCGCGTCCCGCCGAACCAGATGTGGCTCGCCACCTTCGAGGCGATGGGTGCCCGGCCGACGACGGTGCAGTGGTCCGAGGTCTACACCGCCCTCTCGCAGAACGTCGTCGCCGCCGCCGAGGCGCCTCTGGGCTCGCTCTGGGGCTCGAAGCTGCACGAGGTCAAGGACACCATCTCGATGACCGGGCACTTCACCGCCTGGGTCAACTTCATCATGAGCGAGCAGTTCTTCGAGACGCTCCCTGAGGACCTGCAGGTGATCCTGCTCGAGGAAGGCAAGCGTGCCGGTGACGAGATGACGAGGCTCACCATCGAGAAGCAGGACGAGTATCTGGACCTCTTCCGCGAGGCCGGCATCACCATCGTCGAGGATGTCGACGTCCCGGCCTTCCAGGAAGCCACGGCCAGCGTCTACGAGGCCTTCCCGGCGTGGACGCCGGGTCTGCACCAGACGATCCAGGACATCCTCGCCCAGTGAGCGAGCCGGCCCGGCCGCAAAGTCGGCTGGAAGTGGGCCGGCTGGAACCACCACGTCTGGAACCGGGGCGGTTCGACATCGTCGAGGAGGTGATCGCCTGTGCGGCCCTCCTCGTCGTCGTCCTCGCCGTCTGCTGGGGCGTGCTGACCCGCTACGTTACGGCCCAGCCGGCGGCCTGGGCCGGCGAGGTCGCCGGGATGGGTTTTGCCTGGCTGGTCTTCCTGGGCGCCGCCGCCGGCTTCAAGCGCGGCCTGCACGTCAGCATCGACCTGTTGACCCAGCATCTGCCGCCCGCGCTCGAGCGGGCGCTCGCCCTGGCCGTGCAGATCGGCATCATCGCCTTTGCGGCCTATGTCTTCTGGCTCGGCGTCGGCTTCACCATCGGCAACCTGGATAACCCGAGCCCGGTGCTGCGGCTGCCGCAATCGATCATCTACCTCGCGGTGACGGTGGGCTTTCTCTCGATCGGGCTGCGCCAGGCCTGGTGGCTCGGCCGCCGGCTTCAGGCCTGGAGGCAGCGCGCTTGAACCTGCTGCCGGTGATCGTCCTCCTGGCGCTGTTCGCCATCAACGTGCCGGTCGCGTTCGCCATGGCCATGGCGGCGCTCGCCTTCTTCCTGCAGGGCACGGGCCCGCCCATGGGCATCTACGTTCAGCGGCTGGTCGCCGCCACCGACAGTTTCCCGCTTTTGGCCGTGCCGTTTTTCATCCTGGTCGGCACGATCATGAACCATGCCGGCATCACCCGGCGCCTCCTGGTCCTCGCCGAGGCGCTGGTCGGCCACTGGCGGGGCGGCCTGGCGCACGCCAACGTGGCCCTCTCCACGATGATGGGCGGGCTCAGCGCGTCGGCCAACGCGGATGCCGCGATGCAGGCCAAGATGCTGGGGCCCGAGATGGTCAGCCGCGGCTACCAGCCGGCCTTCGTCGCCGCCATCACCGCCTGCTCGGCCGTCGTCACGCCGATCATCCCGCCCGGCATCGGCCTGATCATCTACGGCTTTCTGGCCGACGTCTCGATCGGCCGGCTGTTCATCGGCGGCATCGTCCCTGGGCTCTTGATCTGTGCCGCCTTGATGCTCGCCACCGCCGTCATCGCGCATCGCCGCGGCTACGCCCCGGTGCGCGAGCGATTCGTCAGCGGCCCCGAGCTCTGGCGGGCCTTCAAGGAGGCCGGGTTCGCGTTGACGATCCCGGTCTTCATCCTGGTCGGCATCCGCTTCGGCATCTTCACGCCGACCGAGGCCGGGGCCATGACCGTGGTCTACGCCACGCTGGTCGGCGTCTTCGCGCATGGCGAGCTCAAGCTGAAGGATGCGCCGGCGATCCTGCTCGAGACCGTGCTCGCCACCTCGACCGTCATGCTGATCATCTGCGCCGCCGGTGCCTTCGGCTTCTACATGGCCTGGGAGCGCATTCCGCCGCAGCTGGCCTCGGCGCTCGCCACCCTCACCAGCGAGCCCCTGCTGCTGCTCCTCTTCATCAACCTCCTGCTGCTCGCCATCGGCATGCTGCTGGAAGGCACTGCCGCGCTCATCCTGCTCGCCCCCATCCTGGTGCCGGTGGTTGCCAAGCTCGGCATCGACCCGGTGCATTTCGGCCTGATCATCGTCGTCAACCTCACGATCGGCGCCGTCACGCCGCCGGTCGGCACGCTGATGTACACGACGACAACCATTCTCGGCACGACGCTGCAGGACTTCGTCAAGGAATCCTGGCCCTTCGTCCTGGCGCTGCTCGCCGTTCTGGCGCTGATCACCTACGTCCCGGCGCTGGTCCTGTTCCTGCCGAACCTGTTGATGGGCTGAAAGCGCACCGCCATGACCGACACCAGCCCGACCATCGATGCGATCGAGCGGGTCGCCATCATTGGCGGCGGGGCCATTGGCCGATCCTTCGCAGAGCTAACGGCCGAGCGTGACGACAAGCTGATCCGGATCCTCGAGGCACTCGGCGCCACAAGGCGCCCGTGAGCGCACCTTCGGCGGACCCTCCGCGGCGACCCGGGCCAACGCTCCGCCGCTGCCCGCCCCGGCCTCCTTCGCCAGTGAAGGCGAAAGGATTGCGAGTGAAAAGCTGCAAATCGCCCGATCATTCGCCTGCGCAACATGTTATCGCAGCAATTGCGCGCCGCTCGCATAGTATCGTTGCTTCAGAGCGCTGCGACCTCTCTTGACAAAGCTCGCCGCGCCGTGCCTCTTTTTAACCCAGCGGGATCGCCGTAGCGCAAAAAGGGCGAACTTCATCATGAACAATTCAACCTTATGTTGTAGCCGCTCATCATGAGGTTCAGCGCGCGAACCTGGCGTCGCCTCCGGGCCCTTACCGCTGTCAGCCTCATCGGCTTGTTGCCTGGCGTCAGGATGGCCACCGCACAGGACGGCGACGACGCCGCTTGGCGCCAGGCCCAGTCGCTGGGCACCAGGGACGCTTTCCAGGGCTATCTCGACGCCTACCCAATCGGTCGCCATGCCGACACGGCCTTCGGCTGCATCGTCGCCGAAGCGCGGGGCGCCGACGCCGCTTTCTGTGACATCCAGCCTGCTGCCGGCCCAGCGCAAGGGACCACGTCCGCTTCCCCCTCGACCAACGTCTCGGGAGCCGGCAGTGCGGCTACCGCCGTTCTCTACTGAGCGCGATCAGAGCCGCTCCGTCGCCATGAGGAGTCCGTTGCCGATGACCACGACCCCATCACACTGCCGACGCATCATGGCGGTCCTGGGATGCGTCGCCGTCGTTGGCCTCGCCGGCTGCGCGACGAGCGACCCGGTGGCACAGGTCGAGCCGCACCAGCTGGTCTACACGCCGCCCTCAGGCAAGCCTGGAGGGATGTCGACGATCCGCCGCGCCGGCAGCCCCGAGCAATGGCTCGAGCGGGCAGCGGCCAATCTGCGCGACCTGGGCTTCACCGTCACCCACAACGACCCGCAGGGCGGCTTCGTGGTCGCGACCCGCAGCATACCGCCGCGTGACGGCGTCGACTGTGGCTGGATCGTCGAGGCCGGTGCGAGCGGCAGCCGGGAGCTGCATCATGCGTCAGAGCCCGAAGCAGCGGTGGAGATCTACCAGGATGGCAAGCTGATCCAGGCGAAGCGGACCACCGACCTCGAGACCCGCGTCGTCATCGTCGCCCGACCGGCGGGTGACGGGCGCACGGAGTTGACCAGCCGGGCTTCCTATGTCGTCGTGCGGAAGACCAGCGGTCCGCGCGAGATCCAGGACGTCAACGAGGTGATCTACTTCGGGAGCGGCGAGAGCGCTTCCTTCGACAAGGGAACGACCTGCCAGCCGACGGGCACGCTGGAGCGCGCCGTTCTCGCCCAGCTGTAGGCGCGCCATGGCCGCGGCAGCCGCGCCGCCGCGCGCCATTCTGATCGGCACGCATCACAAATCGGGCACGGTCTGGATGCGAACGCTGTTCGAGCGCATCGCAGCAACGCTGGGCGTGCCGTTCGTCCGCCTCAGGGCCCACGCCACGATCGATCTCGCTTCGTTGGCGCAGGCCGCGCCATTGCATCTGATCTTCCAGGATCACGCTTTCTTCGGCGACATCGTGGGCGGTGCCGAGCTGCGCCGCGGCGTTCGCGGCTGCCATGTCATCCGCGATCCACGCGACATGCTCATCTCGGCCGCGAACTACCATGGCTGGTCGCACGAGGAGTGGCTGCATCGCGTCCGCGAGGATCTCGGCCAACGCAGTTACCAGCAGGCGCTTCGTGCCCTCGACTTCGACGGTGCTGTCATCTTCGAGATGCGCCACTCGGCCGGACGCGCGATCCGCGACATGCGCGGCTTCGATCGCGGCGAGCACTTCTTCGACATCAAGCTCGAGGAGCTGATGCAGGCGCCAACGGAAGGTGCCTGGGCGTTCTTCACGCGGCTCGGCTTTGCCGACGGGGAGCGCCACGCCTGCATCGGCGCCTTCGCGGCGACCCGGCTCCGCGACGGACGGCCGGGGCTGCGCGGGCATGTCCAAAACACGGATTGCTACCAGTGGCGCTACTTGTTCGACGAGCCGCTGCTCGCCGCCTTCCGCGAGCGTTGCGGCGACGTGGCCGAAGCCCTCGCCTACCCGCCATCGAGCCCGGCTGCGCTGCGCCCTGACCCGGTCGCACGCGCCGCGTACCTGGCTCGGTTCTATGCCAATCGGGGTGACCGCGAGCGTGCGCTCGATCTGCTGGCAGCCGCCCGCGCCGAGCATCCGCATGCGGAAGCCCTAGTCGACGCCGAGCGCCTCGTCGTCGAGTTCGGCGTCGCTGGCTGACACCGCGTCGGCGGAGAGCAGCGCCGAGAAAAGCGCCGCAATGGTCGATGCTGCCGCCGGATCCTCGAGCGGCAGGCCGAGATCGCCACCCGCGTCGGCCAGGGCGGTCATCGTCTGTGGCCCGACAAGGCCGTCCGGCACGCCTGCCGGATAGCCGAGCTCCCCGAGCAGCGATTGAGCCGCCGCCACCCGATCCCGGCTCGACACGCGCTCCCAGAGCTCGCTGGCCGACGCCACGGCGTTCTGGTCAGCGGACATGCTGGCCAGTGCCAGATAGCGCGCGGCGCGGCGCGGATCAGCCGGCCCGACATCGCCGCGGAGAAAGATGCGCCCCAGGTCACGCTGCGCCCAAGGATTGCCGCCGGCCGCCGAGCGCTCGAGCCAAGCGATGCCGGCAGCCTGGTCGATCCTGGCGCCCTCGCCGTCGAGCAGAGCCCGGCCGTAGTCGCGCATCGACCAGATATTACCGGCCTCTGCGGCGGCCCGATGCCAGGATGCGGCCAACCAGGAATCCTGGAGCTCACCGCCCTCGTGCAGCTTCGCGACGTCTCTCGCCGCATCCATGTTGCCGCGCTCGACGGCGCGGAGAAGGTAGTCCAGAGCGACCTGAGGCTGGCGGCCGCGCCATTCGGGATCGAGATGGAGCTCCGCCAGATACGCCGGCGCCCAGGCGTCACCGTTCTCGTCGGCCCGCGTCAGCCAAAAGTAGGCGGCTTCGACATCCCGCTCGGGCGCCGGCAGGCTGAGATAATACTGGCCCAGCGCTTTCTGCCCGGTCGGCATGCCGGCGCCGGCAGCAGCGCGCGCCCAGCGCAGCGACTCGTCGAGGTCTTGAGGAATCACCGATCCGCTGCGGTAGAGCCGCGCGAGATTCATCTGGGCCGGCAGCTCGCCCGCCTCGGCCGCCTCAATCAACAGCTCCAGGGCCCGATCGACATCCACGGGCACGCCTTTTCCCTCGAGATAGAGACGGGCGATTCGCGTCGTCGCGTACGAGTTGCCCAAATCTGCCGACCGCTGAAACCACCGTAGCGCTTCGGCGTAGTCCTGCTCGACGCCCCATCCGGCGGCGTAGAGCTGGCCGATCCGAAGCGGCGCGGCCGGATTGTCCATCGCATCGCTCAACCGAAACAGCTCGAGGGCCCGGTCAAAGTCGACGGGCACGCCCAAGCCCTTCATGTACAACGTGCCGAGCTGCGCGAACGCCGGTGGATAATTGCGCTCCATCGCCTTGACCGCCATCTGCCGCGACCTCTCGTAATCGCCAACCGCCTCGTAGGCGCGCGACAGGATGGAGATGAAGCGGTCGACGCTCGGGTACTCGGCGACGGCCTGCTCGCAGGCCTCCACCGCAGGCTCGGGATCGAGACGCAGGATCTGCAGCTGCACGCCGTCCCAGACCCGGTCCGGCGCATGACGAAAGCCGGCGAGCAAGTCACAGGGGTGGATCTCGCTCGACACCGGCAAGCGGAACGGCTGCGCCGCGTCGGCGGCGCCGCGCGGGGCGACCTCCAGATACTCGGTGATGCCGACGGCCTTGCTGTCGACCCGTGGCAGGTAGGTCAGGCTCCCCAGGTCCTCCATCGTCAGGAGATGCCCTTCGTTGATCGGCGTCTCATCAGGACGAAAGAACGTTCCCGAGGTCGGCGCGCTCAGCACCTCGAAGGCTGGCACGCCGCGGGTGATGGCGATGTCCTCCGGCAAGTCGACGTGGATCGGCCCGACCCCGAGATAGGCCTCGAGCGTGCCGTCATCGTCGATCGCGGACGCCACGATCGGCGGCGATGCGCTTGCCGTGCCGAGCTCGGCAATACGCTGCCGCGCCGGCCCGGCAAAGGACCCGTTCGGGTAGCGTTGCAAGTAACCCTCATAGCCGGTGACCGTGTCCTCCTGGCTCACGACACGCCACAGCGCTTCGTCGATCAGCCGATCGGGCGCAGCCATGCCGAGCTTGCGCGTATCCTCGGTGCGCTGCTGCAGCGCCTCGGAGAGGCCCGCGACGTTGCTCTGAACGACCGGCCGGATGTAGAAGGCGTTCTCGAGCGTGCTGGCGACCCAGGGGATCTGGAATCCGTCGGTCTCCTCCCGTACCGTGGCGCGCACCCTGCGGAACATCATGTCGATCTCGAGCCCGGGTGTGTTCATGTGCTCGAGCAGCGCATCGGTGTAGGGACTGTTGTCCGCGCGGCCATCCAGCGCCACGTCACCCGGCCCGGTGGCATAGCCGACGATCGTCTCGGCCCGGGTGGTCTGCAGCGGCGCCAGGCCACCAGCCGAGCGGACGATGACATCGGTGTTCGGCGATGCCGCGGCGAACAGCTCGTCGACGTCGGCCAGCTTGTCGGCGAGCGAGATCGTGTCGGCCATGTCGAGGAACGGGTTGTCACGGCAGGCATCCAGGATCAGGACGTTGATCCGTGCCTTGCTCACACCCATCAGCGCGGCGATCTCGTTCGCGTCGATGCCGTGATTGGCGAGGTCGATCGCATCCTCGACCTTCGTATCGGTCGGCAGGAGGAAGTTGGCCCCCCTGTTCTGAACGCCGTGCCCTGCATAATAGAAGACCGCGTCCGTGCCCGTCGTCAGCCGCTTGGCGAAGGTTGCTAGCCCGGCCAGCATCTCCTCGTGATTGGCATCGATCAGTTCGATCGTCTCGAAGCCAGCCTGCCAGAGCAGGGCCGCCATGTCGCGTGCATCGTTGATCGGGTTTTCGAGCACCGGCAAATGCGTGTAGGCGCCATTGCCGATAACGAGCGCCACCCGATCGCCCTCATCGGCCTGAGCCGCAGCCGGCAGCGCAGCAACACCGACCACCAAGACAGCCGCAAGCATCCAACGCAGCGGCGCGGCCGCGACGCGATGCGCGACGGAAAGGTCGGTGCCATCGCGACGTTTTGGTCGAAGGGTGAAGCAGCGCAGCCGCGATGCGACGAATGACATCAAAGGTCCCCTGTTCGACGATCGCAGCTCTTGAAATAGCACCCCGACGGCACTCGACGCAATCACTCACCCCCTGGCATGCCGGGCTCGAGCCGCGATCGACCGAGCATTCGCAACGCAAGGTTGCGGCCGTGGCGCAGCCATGGATAGAGCATGCGAGAACGAGTGCCAGATCGAAACAGCCAGTGGTTGAAGCGGTTGAATGTGTCGCTCGGCGTGCTCAACAGGGCGAGCCGCCTGATCGCCTCGGCACCGCCATACATCTCCCCGCCACTGATCAGCACCATGCCGTCATCGAGCGACAAGCCTCGCTCGGCGACGCGCAGCACTTCCGGGCAATTCGAGCGCGCATCCACGAGCTTTACGTCGCCGACCGCCTTGCGCAGTCGCAGCAGCCTTACATAACGGGAACAGAACGGACAGGCTCCATCGTAAACGATTGTCACCCCGGTCGAACGGATCGTCTCGGTCATGGCCGCTCGCGCTGCCGCGGCTGACACGGGCGTCTGGCGAGCGCACCGAGCAGTGGGAGCGTTGCCGCCGCGCGCCACGGATCGTCGAGACCGAGCGCGAACGGCGACATGACCAGGAAAAGGCCGTTGATCAGAACATGCTCCGGGAAGGTGATATCCATGAACAAGAACGTGCCGACATGGAAAAGAACCAGGAGGTATCCCCAGGCGCGGTGCAGCCGGGGCCGAAACAGGATCACCAATGCCACGAGCTCGGCATAGTAGATCAGGAGGTAGAGCGGCCAGCCGAGCCAGGGAAGCTCGATGATCAATCCGGCCCAAAGGGGCTCCGAGCCGGTTTCGAGGCTGCGCCAGGCCAGCGTCACCGCCATGGCCTGCGGAGAAAACCCGCTCAGATCGTCGGTGAAAAGTGCTGCGAGCGCAGCCGCCACCTTGTGGACACCCGAGAGCGAGTAGAAAAGCAGGATCACCGCTGGCGCAGCGGCGAAGCCCAAAAGAAAGCGGAACCGGCCGCGCCGCGTCTCGCGCAGGCTCGAAACGGTTGCCGACGGCAGGAACCAGAGCGCCACCGACAGCCAGAACCAGCTGTAGAAGCCGTGAATGAGGTAGCCAAACGAGTTCTGCAGAGCGAGATATTGCAGAAAGGCGAGGCTCACCAGCACGCGGACCCAGAGCAGCCGCCAAAACACCAGCCCCAGCAGCCCGGCGACGATCGCCAAATGGGCCAGCAAGGCGCCGCCGAGCTCCAGACCCGAGAGCTCGATCCATCGGATCGGCCAGAGCGCATCCAGCGCCGTGGAGTCGCGCCCGAGACCAGCCATCTCGCCGGCGCGGCGATACAGCATGAAAAGGCTGATGGCGTAATAGGCCTGAACGATCAGCACCGCCTGGTCGAACATCCGATAATGCAGCGACCAGCGCGGCGCCGACCGCTCGTTGCCCCGCAGCCCGCGCCAAAGCCGCCGGGCGATGCCGGCTCGGAACGAGCGACGGTCGGTCATGCGCCACGGCGGGCGACGAACCGTCCGACCACCTCGAAGCGCTCGAACGCACCCGTCCGCCAGCGATCCAGAGGACGATAGGCTACTCGGGCGATGACATACTCCACCTGCTCATGCTCGCGCACCAGCTGCTCCTCGAACACCGCTCGCACGGCGCCGACATTCTCTGGCGCCCAGACGAGCGCGCGCCCCAAACGCTTCGTCGCCTTCGAGACGGTCGACGATCGGCGTTTGGCGGCCTCGAAATAGGCCGAGAGATCGAAGAAGTTTCTCGGCTCGTCGAACAGCTCATCACCGACGCGGATGATGTAGAGCTCGAACGTCGAGCGCTTGGCCGGAATCTCCGAGAACAATGACCAGCTGAAGAAGGGGAAATACTCGCCGCGCGGCGCCAGCTGATTGCCGGCCACGGCGATCACCGAGTAGGCGACGAGCGCCGCGGCCATACCGAGCTTGAGACGATTCAATCGCTTCAGCGACGTCACGGCCGATCCTCGGCACGTGTCACCTCGAATGGCGCAGAGAGGCTTTCGGTCGGAGCGGACGGGGGCGTCGACATGGGGACTCCCATAGCCTCGTAGAGCCCGGTACCGCCGGACTGACAACGAACGGCGTGGCCAGAGGTAGAACAGTCGGCCTCGCCGTGGCAATCTCGAGCGCGCGATGCTAAGGGCAGCCATCGGCCTCGACGGCACATCTTGTCCGAAAGACTTTCGAGCGAACCTTGCCAGACAGCCTTCCTCCGCCTCCAACGCCGCCGCTGGCCGTGCTGCCGAACGGTGAGGCCATCCGCGCCGATCGCGTCACGGCCGTGCGGGTGGTCGAGGAAGAGCGGCTGGTCGGTGGCGAACGCCAGCGCTTCCTGGTGCGGCTCGAGCTGACGGACGGCGAGCCCTGGACGATCGCCAACGATCTGGCCAAACGTGACGCAGCTGCCACCGCCCGGCAGGCTGCGCGGGCGGTCAACGAGGCGCTGGCGGCAGCCGATGCCAAGCCGCTGGCTTGAAAGCGCAAGGCGCCTGCGCCAGGCCATCCGACCGGCGGGCACCAGTGCCCCTCGCCGGAATGCGGCGCCGAGCGAGCCACCAGCGGCCAGCGCGGCACCTGCCGGCTTCATCGCCGTCATTGTCGATGGCTTTGGTGCCGACGAGATCGCGCAGATCCTCGATACGGTCGAGCGCACCAGCGCCGCCGCCCGGTTGCGGCCGGTCGTCATCACCCACGCGACCGACCTGTCGCTCTATCGCCGACGCTTCATGCCGGTCGAGGTGCTGGCCGATCCAACGCGTCAGCCGGCCTCGATGCGCCAGCTGCCCTGGCACGAACTGCGCCGGGCCCAGCTCGCTGCCGTCGTTCGCCTGTGGCGACCGCTTGCGGCCGCGAGCTTTGCGCGTCCTGCCAATCCGGAGCTGTTGGCCGAGCTTCGCGATGCCATTGCCCAGCCGGCCACCGCCGACCAGGCCCGCTAACGGTCGACGCAGGCGGATCACCAGCGCGCCTGCAGCGACGGGATCCGCGGTGCGTCGCCCGACGCGTTGATGGAGAGCGCCAGCATGGCGAGGAAGGACGCCGCTCGCTGCGCGCCGTCGCCCGCCGGCAAGAGCGCCATGCGCGTCCGCATCGCTGCGCGCCGTGTCGGATCGCCCACTGTCTCGAGCGCCCAGGCAAGCCGCGGCAGGTCGCCGGCCCGCGCCATGAGGCCGATGCCCTCGCGATCGGCATGCAGCGCGCGCGCTTCCTGCTCGTCCATCATCGGGTTCTGGTTCGGCACGAAGATGGTGGGCACGCCGTAGGCGGTCAGCTCGTGAAAGCTGTTGTAGCCCACGGCGCTGACCGCGAAGTCGAACGCCCTTATCAGCCGCGCGAGTGGGAAGCCGTGCAGGGTGCGGAAGCGATGGCCATCGATCCCGGAGGCGTCGTCGACACCGGCGCTGATCGGCCACCGCACGACCCGCACGTGGCAGTCGCGGATCCGGGCGCAATGCGCCAGGACGGCCTGGCGCACGCCGAGCGTGTCGAAATTGTTGCCGGAGCCCAGCTGGACCAGGACGGCCGTGGCATCCAACGGGATCGCCAAGGCCGCCCGGGCCGCCTCGCGCGACAACAGTTCGGTCCGATCGAGCAGCGTGATCGGCGGCAGCGCCAGGGCGTCGCCACGATCCTTGGTCAGCCCCACGTCCATCGAGGTGGCGAGCTCGCCGGGCTCGACGATAACGTCGAACATGTCGCTCCGCTCGATCGCCAGCCAGCCGGCATCGGCACGCCACATGCCTCGCCTGATCCAGACGAACGGACGATCGCGGAAATGCTGCCGCGCGTCGCGCAACGCCTGATAGGGATGATTGCCGTCGAAGACGATGACGCGCGGATCGAAGAAGGCGACGGTGTCGACCAGCCGCTGGGCGAAATCAGAGGTCCAGCGACGCTCCTCGTCGACACCGCTCGCCGACGGTCCGGGCGCATAGGTCCAGGCCATGCCGAAGCGCTCGACCAGATGGACCGCCTGCGACATGCTGAAGAACACGGGCTCCAGGGCTGACGGCAGGCGGCGCGCGATGGCGAGCTGCCGCGTCAGATGCCCGATGCCAACGCCGTTGGGCGAGACCATCAGGACCCGGGCCGTGGCCTGCTCGACCGCGCGTACCCTGAGCTGCGGCGCTGCATCGGCATTCCCCGGCGACTGCGCGTCCAGAAACTCGGTCCAGTCGTCGCCGGGCGGCGGCCTCAGCGCTGCGGGCGACCAATCGGCGGGCATGGCGTGCGGCGCCCGCAGCCGGAGCGACGCCATAACCGCCGCGCTCGCTGCGAGGAATTCGGGGAACAGCGGGCAGAACCAACGCAGCCGGTCGAGGATCAGGGTGAGATCGATCCGCTCGTCGAGCGGCTGCTCCACCCTGAGATAGCAGCGCCGCGCCTCGACGCGGGTGATCCGATCCGGATCGGCGAGCAACGGCGCCAAATGATAGACCAGCAGGACCGACGCATCGACCGGCCCGGGCGTGGCGAGCCAGTGGACGTCGCCATCGCGCAGCAGTCTGGCGAGCGCCGCCGGCAGGAAGCGGCGCTGCTCGGCGAGCGGCCCCAGCACGCTCAAGAGGCCGACGCTGTTGCCTCGCTCGACCATCGCCGCGAGCAAGCCGGCGAAGACGCCGCCTTCCGTTTCGGAAAGGCGCGGGTCGACCATGATCAGGTAATCGAAGCGCGGCCGCATTGGATATCGTTGACACGCCCGCGGCCGCTGGGGCAACCAGCTTCTTACCGATCCTGAAACGGTCCAGCCCTGGACGTCGTGGCATTGGCAGCTCGTGCGCCTGTTCATCCATCCCGATTATCGCCACGCCAATCCCTATCAGCAGCTGCTCTATCGCGGCCTGAGCAACCGCTACACGATCCATTACCTCGACTGGCGAACCGCCCTGGCTGCGGTGCGCGATGGCGCCGAGCCCACGATCTTTCATCTGCACTGGGAGGATGCGATCTATCGCATGCAACCGGACAATGTCGCGGCAGCGGCGGAGGCCCAGGCGTTCCTGACGGCGCTCGAGACCGCGCAGGCGGCCGGCATGCCGTTTCTCTGGACGATGCACAACGAGCAGCCGCATGACGGCCGGTATGGGGCGCTCCACAGCGAGTTCGCCGCCGCCCTGGCGACGCTTGCCGACTGGGTGATCGTGCACCACCCGAGCGCCGCCGAGGCCGCGACACGGCGACTGGGCGTGCCCGCCGACCGGCTCGCCATCGTCCCGCATGGCCACTATCGCGACATCCATTCGCCCCTGGCGGGCGACAATAGTGCCCGGCGCCATTCTGCAGGCTACGGGCCAGACGACACGGTCCTGCTGCTCTTCGGCAGGCTCGACGCCTACAAGGGAAGCGAAGACCTGCTGGCCGCGTTCGGTGCGCTCGATGCGCCGAACCTGCACCTCATCGTCGCCGGCAAGCAGGTGGCACCGCTGGAACCCTCTCTGGCGGAGCTGCCGGCTTCGGCGCGCGCCAGGGTCAGCGTTCGCGACGGCTTCATCGCCGACGCCGAGATACCGGCGTTGTTCGATCTCGCCGACTTCGTCGTTGCACCCTACCGCGAGATCTCGACCTCGGGCACGGTGATGCTGGCGCTGTCGCTCGGCCGTCCGGTCATCGTCCCGGCACTACCCGGCATTCTCGAATGGGTGCGCCCGGGGGAGAACGGCCTCGTCTTCGCGGTGCCGCCGGATGCGGATGTCGAGGCCCGACGATTGGCGCTGCAAGCCGCGTTGCGCGACGCCCTTGCCCTGTCGCCCGAGGCACATGCCGACATGGCGGAAAAGGCAGCGGCGACGGCGCTTCGCTACGATTGGCAGCACTCGAGCAACCTGCTGGCGGGGCTCTGCGCCGAGACCTTAGCAGCGAAAGCTGCGCCACGGGTCGGGCTCGGCGACGCCTGGTTCTCGCTCGACTGAACCCTGCGGCGACGGCGCGCTACTCGGCGGCCTCGTGCAGCTTCGGCAGGCTCGCTATCAGGTCGCTGAAGCGCTCGCCCTGCACGATGACATGCGCCTTGAGCAGGGCTTCGGCCGCATTGGCGTCGCCGGCGCCGATTGCGGCGACGATTCCCTCGTGCTCGGCCAGTGACGCCGCCATGCGGTTGCGCACCCGCAATTGCAGCCGGCGATAGGGGCGCAGCCGGCGTGACAGCCGGCGGCTTTCCTCGGCGAGGAAGGCGTTGCCGCTGCTTTGCTGGATCAGCTGGTGAAACAGCTCGTTCTCGTAATAGTAGGCATCCGGCGCGCCCTCCCGGGCGGCGGCGGCGCAGGCGTCGCAAGCGGCGACCAGCAGCGCCTGGGCCTCCGGGCCGGAGCGGCGTGCCGCCAGGCGGCCGCACATCCCCTCGAGCTCGGCCATCACCTCGAACATCTCCACCAGGCGTTCCGGACCGGGCCGGGCCACGATGGCGCCGCGCCGCGGCCAGAGCTCGAGCAGCCCTTCCGCTGCCAGCTCGTGCAGCGCCTCGCGGACCGGGGTTCGCGAAACGCCGAAGCGCTGGGCGAGCTTGACCTCGTCGAGCCGCCGGCCGGGCACGAGCCGACCAGTCACGATGTCCTGCTCGAGCGCCTCGCGGACGAGATCGGCACTGCGGCCTCGGGCTAGTGATGCCTCGCCCATTTCTTGTATACATAGACACTTGATTTTGGATTCGATCGATGGTTATTAACACGCCATTTCAAGAAGACCAACAGGGAGTGTCGGGCATGATGAGCAAGATTGCCACCTTGGGCCTTTGTGCAGCATTGGCCGTGACGCTGGCGAGCACCGCCAGCGCGCAGACCACGCTGCGCGCCTCACACCAGTGGCCGGGCGGCCAGGGCGACATCCGCGACGAGATGGTGCAGATCATCAAGCGCGAGGTCGAGGCGGCCGATGTCGGGCTCGAGATCCAGATCTTTCCCGGCGCCTCGCTGTTCAAGGCGAACGAGCAATGGGGCGCCTTGACCAGCGGCCAGCTCGATCTTTCCGCCTTCCCGCTCGACTACGCTTCCGGCCGTGTGCCGCAGTTCTCGGCAACGCTGATGCCGGGCCTCGTGCGCAACCACGAGCGCGCCGGACGGCTGAACGATTCGCCGTTCATGG
>CAVOZQ010000029.1:0-138607 GCA_963700945.1 uncultured Alphaproteobacteria bacterium | reverse complement strand
GGATCGTGTCCCTGTGGGTGGTGTAGCTGGCGGTGGCCATCGGCGGTTCTCCGATAAGGTCGGGTTGTGAGCACCAACCTGAACCGCGGAGCACCGAACCGATGACCAACGAGATGATGGCCCTTCAAGGGCTGTTGGAGAAGACGTCCGACGCTGATCTGCTGCGTGAGATGCTCGGTTTTGCCGCCGAGCGGCTCATGGAGCTCGACGTCGGCAGCAAGACCGGAGCGGCGTGGGGCGAGAAGAGCGGGGATCGGCTGGCGCAGCGCAACGGCTACCGCGATCGGGTCTGGGAGACGCGTGCCGGGACGATCGAGCTGCGCATCCCCAAACTCCGGAAGGGCTCGTATTTCCCGGGCTTTTTGGAGCCGCGGCGCCTGGCCGAGAAGGCGCTGACCGCGGTCATTCAGGAAGCCTATATTCAAGGCATCTCGACCCGGTCGGTCGACGACCTGGTCAAGGCTCTCGGCATGACCGGCATCTCGAAGAGCCAGGTATCGCGGCTCTGCGAGGACATCGACGAACGCGTTGGCGCGTTTCTCAGCCGTCCGATTGAAGGCGACTGGCCCTATATCTGGATCGACGCCACCTACGTGAAGGTCCGCCAGAATGGGCGGATTATCTCGGTTGCCGTGATCATTGCCGTCGGCGTCAACACGGACGGCCGCCGCGAAGTGCTCGGCATGACGATTGGCGCTTCGGAGGCCGAGACCTTCTGGACCGATTTTCTCCGCCAGCTCGCCCGGCGTGGGCTGCGCGGCGTCAAGCTGGTGATCTCAGACGCGCACGAAGGCATCAAGGCCGCCGTCTCCAAGATCTTCACCGCCACTTGGCAGCGTTGTCGCGTGCATTTCATGCGCAACGCCTTGGCACACGCCGGCAAGAGCGGTCGCCGAGTGGTGTCGGCCTTCATCGCCACCGCCTTCGCGCAGAACGACGTCGAGGCGGCGAGCCTTCAATGGCGCCGGATCGCCGACCAGCTGCGGCCCAAACTGCCGAAGCTCGCCAGGCTAATGGACGAGGCCGAGCCCGATGTCCTGGCCTACATGGCCTTCCCGGCCCAACACCGCACCAAGCTGCACTCGACAAACCCGATCGAGCGCCTCAACGGCGAGATCAAGCGCCGCACCGAAGTCGTCGGCATCTTTCCCAACGAAGCCGCCATCACCCGTCTCGTCGGCGCTCTGCTGCTCGAGCAGAACGACGAATGGGCGGTCCAGAGAGCCCGCTACATGTCCCTTGAGACCATCGCCCAGACCGGCGATGATGAAGCCGTCAGCCTAGCCGACATGACCGGCTGACCAAACACCGGCCGACGTCGGAGAACGCGCTGGGCAAAAGCCCAGCTACACCACGCACAGGGACACGACCCTGATCAGCACGTGTGCCAGCAGGCCGGGCCCCGGTCGCCCTCGCTCGATCGGTCGTGACGGCAGCGGCGCCTGGCAGATGGTCTCGCAACACTTGCAGGCCATACGTGGCCGCACGATCCGGTTCACCACGAACCGGCCGGGCAGATAGTCCAGCTCTTCGGTGACGTCCTCGCCCAGAACCTTCAAGGCACCACCGCAATCGCCACAGCTCTCACCGGGCGAGAGCAGCTGCTCCTCGCGTGGCAGGTTCGCCGGTAGCGGCTTGCGCTTGGGCTTCTCCTTCGCGCATCGCCGGTGTCGCTCGGCAGGTCGGCGGCGTGGCCTTGGCCGCCGCGATCTCTTCTTCCTCGAGCGTCAGCTCGAGCTGATCGAGGCTCTCCGACGGCTGCCGAAGCGATGCCGGCGCATGCCCGCCAGCTGGTGCTCGAGCTTGGCGATCCGCAGCGCCTGAGACTTGACGAGCGAGACCAGCTGCTGCGCGGTATCGCGCAATTCGGCCGGGTCTTCGGGCAGGCTCTGGGTCTCGCTGAGCATGGCCCGATCATAGCCGAACCACGCCGACGGAGAAATGGATAATCCCATCCATCTCATTGGATTTGCGAAGAAAATCAGCCTGTTGTCAGTGGCCGCCAGGTCCGCTGTGGGGCCCGCCAATCGATCCCTTCGAGCAGCATCGCCAACTGCGCCGAGGTGATCGTGACGCGGCCCTGCGCCGGCGACGGCCAGACAAACCTGCCGCGTTCCAGCCGCTTGCTGAACAGGCAGGCGCCCTGGCCGTCGAACCAGATCATCTTAACCAGGTCACCGCGGCGGCCGCGAAAGACGAACAGATGACCCGAATAGGGGTCTTGCCTCAGCACCTTCTCGGCCAACGACGACAGCCCGTTGAAGCCCTTGCGCATGTCCGTGACACCGGCTGCCAACCACACCTTGGTCTGTGCCGGTACCGGGATCACAGACGCGACAAACCCTGAACCAGCTGCAGGACGCTCTCCGCATCGAACTTGCCCCGCAGCAGCAGCCGATGACCCGGCCGCAGAACCAGCTCGATCTCGCCGAACCTCTCTTCCGCATCAGTGGTCGGCGCCACAGCTTCCTCCGACGCCACCTCCACCGGCAGGAACGCGACGTCCGCGGTCAGCGCGCGATCCTCAGCTCGAAACCGCGGATCACGCCGCCAGCAGAACACCATGTTCGCGTTCAAGCCGTGATCGCGGGCAACCGCCGCCACCGAACGTCCGCTCTCAAACGTCTCGTTCACCACACGACGCTTGTACGCCGGCGGATAATTTCGCGAGCCCGCTCGTCGACCCATCAAAATAGTGTCCATCAGATTCTAGTGGGCACTATCGCCCCTTCGCAGGCGACAAGCATCAACAGCAGCCGTCGGGCATAAAGGGCGGGAAGACCAAACGCTCACGTTGTAGTGGACGCGCCAGTTTTCGATCTCTTGGCGAGCATGACGGATCGATGAGAACCAGTGCTGGTTCAGGCACTCATCGCGGAAGCGCCCGTTGAAGCTCTCGATGAAGGCGTTTTGGACGGGCTTGCCGGGTTCGATGAAACGTAGCTGCACACCTGTCCGCTCGGCCCATTCGAACATCGCCTTCGAGGTGCCTTCCGGACCGTTATCCAGAACGATCTCCTCAGGCAGGCCGATGGCCATGGCGAGCTCATCGAGATAGCGCGCCATGCGTTCGCCGCTGATCGAGAAGTCGACGATTTGCCCCGGGCATTCGCGGGTGCAGTCGTCCACGATGTTGAGAATCCGGAACCGCCGGCAGTTGGCCAACTGGTCGGACATGAAGTCCGCCGACCAGCGCTGTAAAGGGCGGATCGGCATCACAGCTGGAACCCGATCGCGTCGCGGCAGCTTGCGCCGCTTCTTGGTGCGGACCTGCAAACCTGTCTCGGTGTAGAGGCGATAGGTGCGCTTCGCGTTGGCGACCAGACCTTCGCGGCGGAGCAAGGCGTGCAGCCGCAGATAGCCGTAGCGCTTGTTCTCAGAGGTGGCCCGGAAAATCTGGACAGTGGGATAAGTGGATTTTCTGCCTGAGGGCGGCGAGGATCGCCGCGGATCAGGAGAGCACATGACGAAGCGAACACGTCGGAACCACAGTCCGGCATTCAAGGCGAAGGTGGCACTGGCGGCCATCAAGGGCGAGAAGACGCTGGCGGAGCTGGCGCAGTTCTTCGATGTTCACCCAAACCAGATCACGACCTGGAAAGCGCAGCTGCTGGAAGGCGCCGCCGGGGTGTTCGGCTCCGGCTCGGCGGGCCCGGCGGCGGCACCTGCGGTGGATTTGAAGACGCTACATGCGAAGATCGGCGAGTTGGCGCTGGAGAACGATTTTTTGGCCGGTGCGCTCGGCAAGGCCGGCATGCTGAGCGTCAAGCGATGATCGACCGCGAGCACGCGCTCCCGCTGACGCGGCAGGCAACGCTTTTGAAGCTGAGCCGTGGCAGCCTCTACTATCAGGCCCGTCCGGTGCCGCCGGCCGATCTGGCGATCATGCGGCGGATCGACGAGCTGCATCTGGACTACCCGTTCGCCGGCAGCCGGATGCTGCGCGATCTGTTGCGTGGCGAGGGCGTCGCGATCGGTCGCCAGCGGGTCGCGACGATGATGAAGCGCATGGCGATCGAGGCGCTCTACCGTCGCCCGAACACCTCGAAGCCGACAGCGGGCCACAAGATCTACCCGTACCTGCTGCGCTCGATGACGGTCGAACGGGCGAATCAGGTTTGGGCGATGGACATCACCTACATCCCGATGGCGCGCGGCTTCGTCTATCTCGCCGCCGTGGTCGACTGGTTCAGCCGCCGGGTCCTGGCCTGGCAACTCTCGATCACGATGGAAGTGGCGTTCTGCCTCGAGGCGGTCGAGGAGGCGCTGGCGAAGCATGGCAGGCCAGAGATTTTCAACACGGACCAAGGGAGCCAATTCACCAGCGCCGACTTCACCGGCCTCCTTCTGGGGCAGGCCATCGCCATCAGCATGGACGGCAAGGGAGCATGGCGGGACAACGTTTTCGTCGAGCGGCTCTGGCGCTCGGTGAAATACGAGGAGGTCTATCTCCGAGCCTACGACAGCGTCCGCGAGGCCCGCGCTTCGATCGGCCGTTATCTGGACTTCTACAACCGCAAGCGCCCGCATTCGAGCCTTGACGCCCGGACGCCGGATTACGCCTACTTCCACCGCCTGCCGCAGGTCGCGGCAGCATGAATTGCGTCGCCGTTTTCGGGGCGTCACTCTGGTCGGGCTACGCCCTCCCGGCGTGACGCCCCGAAAACGGCACCCAACGGCAAACGGCAGAGGCTCCACTTATCGCGAGCGGAAATCTGTCCAGACGAACCCAGCCACCTCTCTCCGCAGCCAAGCTCCCCAAACGATCGCGCAGCTCGGCGTCGTCCTTGTGTCTCGGGCTATAGTCCGCGGTGCTCCGATGCAGCCCGACCAGCCGACAGGCGCGGCGTTGCGAGAAACCATGCCGGTTTCGAAGAATGCCCATGGCAGTGCGTTTGGCCATGGGCGTCACCAGTTTTTTGCCAGAAGGTCTTTCATCGCGACCAGATCAACCGCCTGATCCGCGACGATCCGCTTGAGCTTGGCATTCTCTTCCTAGAGCGCCTTCAGCCGACGGGCATCGGAGATCTCCATCCCGCCATACTTCTTCCATAGAACGTTGCCTGACTGATCCCGTGGCGACGGCAAATCTCGTCCACCTTGGCGCCGCTGTCCTGCTCCTTCAGGACACCGATAATCTGTTCCTCGCTGAACCTGCTGCGCTTCATGAGCTTCCTCCGGTCCGGGTCTAACGGGAGAAAACTCCAGCTTGCAATGGCCCAAATTCAGGGGAGAAGATCAACCTGAGCCGCACGGTGGCGAAGGCGCTTTCGATCGGGTTCGAGCTGCGCACGTGTTTCCAGTGCTCGGCCGGAAAGTCGTAGAAGGCGAGCAGTACCGGACGATCCTTGGCCAAGCAGGTCACCGCCCGGTCGTATTTCGCGCCGTACTTGTCGATGAACCGGTCGAAGGCGGCTTCAGCATCGGCGCGGGTCTCTGCCTCGTAGATGGCGTGCAGATCCTTCTTGGCCTTGCCGAGCACGGACTTGGGCAAGGCGTTGAGGACGTTGGCGGCCTTGTGAACGCAGCACCTCTGCTGCCGCGTCGTTGGCCAAACCTCATGCAGCGCCTTCCAAAAGCCCAAGGCCCCGTCGCCAGTAGCGAGCTCGGGCGCGATGGCGAGGCCGTTCTCGTCGCGCAGGCGGAGCAGCAGCTCGCGCCAGCTCTGCGTACTCTCGCGGTAGCCGTCCTCGATCGCCAGCAGCTCCTTGCGGCCGTCGGCATCAGCGCCGATGAGGACGAGGATGCATTGCCGGTCGCGGTCGAGCCTTGGCGTGAAGTACACGCCATCGGCCCAGACGTAGACGTAGCGCCGGGTGCCGAGATCACGCCGTTGCCAGCGCTCGTGCTCCTGCTGCCAAGCCGCCACCAGGCGGCGCACGGTCGACGCCGAGAGCCCTGGCGCGTCGGGGCCGAGGAGCGCCGCGAGCGCCTCCTCGAACTGGCCGGTCGAGATGCCCTTCAGGTAGAGCCAGGGCAGCAGCTCCTCGACATTCTTCGTTCGTCGCAGGAACGGCGGCAGCACCTTCGAGGTGAAGCGGATGCGCTCGCCGCCGGCGCCATCGCCGCGGTCGCGCAGCTTCGGCCGGCGCACCGCGATCGGGCCGATGCCGGTCTGGATCTCACGCTCGGGCGCGTGACCATTGCGCACGACGCGGTGCCGACCGCGGCCGTCCTCGAGTTCGGCGTGCGCTGCGAGGAACGCCTCGACCTCGGCCTCGATGACCTGCTGCAGCATCTGCCGTGCTCCCGATCGCAGCACCTCGAGCAACGGATCCTCCGTCACGCTCGCCCCTGGGCGCGGCAGCCGGACGACGGTATCCTCCTCCATGGCGTGTCCTCTTCATGGTGACGTTGAACATCACCGAGGATACGCCGCCCTTACGCTCATCCACCAAACTCGAGCATAGCTCCCCGCGCCAGTCCTCGCCCCACAACCTCCGAGCTAGCTGCGGCTTTTGAGAGCTGTGCGGCGGCATCCGCTGATAGCCGATCTCACCGCCTTAAGAGCCCTCACAGCAGATGCGCGCAGCCATTTAGATGATGCAGTCGCTCATCGATAACGAAGTCGCTGTCGAAGCCAGCTCCAACCGTTGTTGTCGGCGACGTCGTTGCTAGCGACGTCATTGTCACTCACGGCGATCGTAGTGGTCGCGGCGGTCGCACCCGGGGCGGTCGCCCGGAGCGTGACCTGCTGGGTCCCGTCGACGCTCGTGTCGTCCACCGCCTGCACCGCAAAGCTGGCAGTGCTCTCACCGCTCTCGATCGTGACGTTCGCCGGCACGGTGGCCTCGCCCGTGTCCTCGCTCGTGAGGGCGACGACGAGACGGCCTGACGTCGTGCCTGAGCGCGTGACGGTGCCGGTCGCCACGCCGCCGTTCTCGGCAATTGTCGCCGGAGCGACGGCCAAACTCAGCGACGGCGTGACCGACGCGCTGTTCGACGGCGCGGGCTCGTTCGACGCCGCTGACCCAGTCGACGCGGTGGGCTCGAAGGCGACGTCGACCCAGTAGTTCGAGGACAAATAGGATTGCGTCGGAAACGCCCCGGGCCGCCCATTGGCGAAGACACCGTTGTTGCCGGCTGCGGCCGTCAGAACCCCATCGGGGCCGTCATGCGCCGTTCCGAAGTAGCCTTCCGAGTAGGCGTAGTTTTGCACCGTACCGTAAGACGCGACGTAGGTCTTGCCGGCCTGCAGCGTCACCGGCTCCGGCAACTTCGCCGATTGCCAGCCGCTCTCGCCTGGGTTCGATCGGATCGTCACCGACCCCAGCTTGTCCGCGCCGGCCGACCACAAGTTGAGTGTTCGCGTGTCCGTGTCGTTCGCGTCGGCGCTGCCACGGTAGTAGCGAAGCGCTGTCACCAGCCCGTCTCGGCTCGTCTGGAACCGGACCCCCAACTCGTAATCGGTCGGATCGCTGGTCTTGGTCGCTGGCGTTACGTCGTCCCGGAACAGGGTGGAGACCACTGCCCAGTCGCTGTCGTTGTTCGGGTCCGAAGTCCCGGGTTCCGTGGGCTGCCCATCGGTGACCGCCGGATCGTCTGCCTGTCCGCCAGCGTCCGCAGCCACGGCCTGCGTCGTCGCGCTCACAATACTGGAATAGGAGGACCGGTTCCCCGCGGCATCGACGGCGCGCACGCGATACCGATAGATGGTTGCGGCTGCAAGCCCCGTGTCGGCGTAAGACGTTCCACTCGGGGAGGCGATCTGGGAGAAGTTCGTGCAGTTCGCGCCGCTACACCGTTGCAACTGATAGCCGGTCACTGCAACGTCGTCAGTGGACGCTGACCAAGATACGTTGATGCGGCTCGACGAAGCCGCCGATACAGCAAGATTCGTGGGCCGGGAGGGCGACGAGGTGTCGGCTGTGGGCGACGGGGTGGAGTCGCCGGTGCGCAGCATAGGCCCGATATAGGACTTCGCGATCACAAGGTTGTCAATCCACACTCTGTCCGCTCCATCAGTATTGGAAGGAGAGCCGAGCCCCAGTTCAACCAGATTGATCTTGAGTGATTCAGTGTCACGGAAGCGTACATTTTGCCAGTCGGCAATTAGCTTGCCATCGATCCAAGCCGCGACGCGTCCGTCCCGCACTCCTGGCGTGTTCGCGCGGACCATCAACTCGACGCTGTACCATATGTTCCTCCCGGCGGTGTGCAGAGGCATCGGCACAAACCCGTCACCGAAGTTCCCCGGCGTTCCGCTTCCTGGAATGACGACCCCGTCCGGATACCAATGATCACCGTACCCTGAGCGCTGATCAGGGTGGTAGACATAGGCATGAGTATAACCCGGCTGAGGCTCGCCGCGAAACTCCGTGTTCTCCAGGCCGACGTAGAAGAAGTCGCGACCGTTGGGCGTCCGGCCCGGCCCGGGGTAGTTCCCGCCCTTGATGCTAACTCCATTGTGAACAGCATTCCCATCAACAAAACTAAAGCCGTTCTCTAGTTTCGTGTAGTAGCGGACGAAAATGACGTCCTGTGCCGCGATTTTCTTTGCTATATTATTGTATTCAGCAGAGTTATTATTGGGATGCGTGAGCTGAAGCGATTTCTCTCCACTAAAAACATTCACCGATCCTGAGGCGATGTCAAAGTTCTGCTGTTGATAGAAGCTGTCATAGCGCGTTGAAAGATCTGATCCGCTAGTGTAACTCTCAAAATCATCAGAGAAGATTACGTTTGGGTCGGACGACAGACCGGTATCATTATTATATTGCTTCGCAATTCCGTTGCTTCCCGAAGGAAGTGTGCTCGACGTCTGCGAGGTGGAGCTTTGGTTTTGCGTCGTCGCCGATGCAATGCCGGAGTAGGAGGACCGGTTTCCCGCCGCATCGACCGCACGCACGCGGTACCGATACGTGGTTCCGGCTGTAAGCCCCGCGTCGGCGTAAGACGCTCCGCTTGGGGAGGCGATCCGGGAGAAGTCCGTGCAATTCGCGCCGCTACACCGTTGAAGTTGATAGCCCGTAACCCCGACATTGTCGGTGGACGCTGACCAAGACACGTTGATGCGGCTCGACGAAGCCGCCGATGCGGCAAGATTCGTGGGCCGGGACGGAGAAGTCGTATCAACTGTTGGCGACGGGGCAGGTTCGTCGGGAGCGGGCGGTGGAGTGACGTCACCAGTGGTGGGCGGCGAGGTGATGCCGCCAGCGCGCAACGGGTGCGGATAGGTATACGGCGCGTATCCCGGTTTCGGCGTACCGTTATTGACGGCGTCGCGCCCCCATTGGAAAAAGGTCGCCCAATTGAATCCGCAGGGATTCCCCCAGGTCCAACCCGCGTCGATAGCGGTAGCACCGGTATTGCCCCAAATGTAGATCGGATCAGTGAAGTACGAGCTGCCATTGTGATTTTGGCCGAGCTGTTCCGGGACAGGGTAGCGCACGTTTCCGCATGATCCTTGCGGACGCGCATCCTCGGCGCCGCGAATAGACAGCCTCATCTCCGGTTTGTTGCCCCAGTAGGAACCGGCGATGTTGTCGAACCGATTATTGAAAATGACGCCTGTGCCGCCTCTGATCCAAATCGCCCAACTCTGAGCCGCGATCTGCGACGTTCCGCCAGGATGGCGGAACTCGTTGTTGTAGACTTCGAAATGCCGCACCGAATAAGGGCCAGTTGATTTGCCGTGCGAATTGAATGACGAGTAAGTCAAGGTGTTATATCTATAGACACATCGGCTGCTTAAATCACAATCAATGCCCTGGTTAGTCCCCCCATAGAACGTATTGTCTTCAAAATAGTGGTTGCGTTTGCCGGTCGTGTCGCGGGCCCCAAGCGTGTCGGACTTGCGCCATGAACCGCCGCTGTCGCTGGAGTCAACTGGTTGAATGAACGAATCGTCCCACCCGCCCTTAAAGTCGTTGTCCGCGATGATGACGCCCCCGGCGACATTGATTCTGAATAGGCCGCTGCCGTTAATCGTAAACTCATTGCCTTGGATAACTACGGGTTCAGCTCCTTCCCAGGAGCCGCCGATCGTAAAGCCCTTGCTACCGTTGCCGCCTCCCGACTTGCTGAACGAGAACCCGGAGATGCGCGTGACGCCGGCCGCTTGCTTGGAGATCGTGTTATTGCCGGTGAGGGTGATGTTTGTCACCTTGACCCCGGCGCCCTTGAGGTGGATGGCCTTGGAGAGACTGAGGCCCGACCAGCTGCAATTTCCGGAGGGCACCTGAACGGTGTCGCCGACGTTCGCGCTACCAATCGCCGACTGCACCGCCGACTGTGAACAACCCGCCGAGGTAATGGTAGCTGCGAATACCTGTGTCGGCTGCGCGAGCCCGAAAACAAAGCCCGCGACAACAGCGAAAGCCATAGCCGCCGCGCCGAGATTACACTTCAGTGTTCGGTCGAATAAACGTATCCGTTGTGCAAATTCTGAGGCGAAATTCTCCCACCCAGTGCAGGTGACGTCGGTGCCATCTGGTATTTGTCGCAGACTCGAATAATCTCTGCCAATGCCCTTGCCTTCGGGCGCCGCGCCGCAATCCCTAGAGCGCGAACTGTCCTCCGGTGTAGTATCACTCCGACGACTGTTCAAATCATCGAGTAATGAGGCAAGCGATTCATCGCATGGGCCGAAATCACGAGAACAGTCCTCTGCACTGTAGATATTCTCTAAAGATCGAGACGATTGTGCCCATCTTTGGGTTACCCTTGCTGTGAGAGGCTGATACGCAGTGAGATTTCATCTGCCGATTGACGCTGCGGAACATGGCGCCACCGAAGGTCAGAGAGACCGCCTTCGGGAGGCGATAGCCTCATTGCTCCACCATTTGCGAACAGCAGTCCCTTCCTTACGAACCTTGGGTTGAAAATCAACTCAAAAATTCGCATTTTGCGCGAAATTTCGAGCACCCTGGGAATTGCGGATAAATCCCCGCAGCAATCTACTCCGCCCAAGCCAACCAAACCCCTCGGACATGGCTGGCGGCACACGAACTGCGCTACGTCGAAACCGGCAGCCGACGCGATCCCCTGGCAGCCAATCGCAACGTTGTGAAGTTTGCGCTAGTGTATGTCTAACACTTCCGGACGACTACTCAAGTAACTGTTTTTAAACAAAAATCTGCAACCAGGCGCACTAAACACGATAGATATTAGCGACCCTTTTTCTGCTATAAATTTAAGCCGCGTTGATCATTGCCGACTGATCGAAGAGATTCAGCATTCTCCTCCGAGTTTATTTCGATTTTGGTTACTAGACGGCGAAGACCCGTTCGGTATTCCAAAAAAAAACCTGATTATCCGTTTTTCTCATCCAGCGATGATGGCCCGATACGGGCGCGGCTTGGCCTGCAGCGCGGCCCACATCAGGCGCTCGGTTATGGTGTCGAGTTGGTAGCGGCGGTTGAAGCGCCAGGCGAAGCTGGCGAGGTAGCGCTGGGCGTGTTTCTGGCTGACGTGGTGGTATGTGCCGGCGAGCGCCGTCTTGATGTTGCCGAGCGTCGTGTTCACCCAGTTGAACGACGGCCACTGCGCTGCCTTCTTGCCACTGCCGCTGAGCATCGAGAAGTGGTCGCAACCGGCGGCCTCGACGCTCCGCCAGCACGACAGGCCGTCGCTGACGATGTTGGTGCCGGTGGCGAAGCTCGACCGGGCCAGCTTGGCGATCTCGGCTTTGCGGAAGCCCTTGACCACGAGCAGCTTCAGGCGCCTCGGCTGCGGTCGAGGCTCGCTTCGACCGCAGCGACGAACGGTGTCTGCCGGCCGCACCGCGCCCACGCTTGCCGCCGCTGCGCACGCCGCCGAGATAAGCGTCGTCGAGCTCGACCCGGCCGCTCATCTTCGGCTTGCCGGCTCCGTTCCGCCATGGCGGACATCAGCTTCTGCTTCATCCGCAGGTGGTCGGCTGCCGCACACCAGTCGTCGCGCCAACTCAATCCAGCTGATCCCGCCCTTGGCCTGCGTCAACTCGTAGATCGCGCGAAACCACGTCGTCAGCGGCAGCTTCGTGCTGTGGAAGATCGTGCCGCCGTGAACCCCGTCTGATGCTTGCAGGCGTTACACTGGACCTGCTTCCTGCTCTTCATCCGCGAATACTTTTCACAGCCGCACCGCTCACAGATCAAGCCGCGCCCCAGCGCATCTCGAACAGCACCGCCAGGCATTGCGCCTCGGTCCCGAACCGCGCCCGAAACGCCAACTCGCTCAATCCACGCATCTTGGCCGCCAGATTATTCACTGTGCTCGCCTCCAATCCGACCATAGACCACATGAATTGCCTGTGAGCATGAGCTCTAGACGAAAGATGGAAGCCATGGAAGACATTGATCCCACAGCGTCGAGTTCAAGCGGCAGGTCGCGCTGGAGTTTCTGGCCGGCGAGACCCTGCACGGTCTGCGAAGCGTCACGACATCTCCCGCAACCTGATCCGCATCTGGGTGGAGAACACGAGGCGGGCAGCTTCGATAATCACGCACAGGCTGCCGACCTGATCCAGGCCTATGAAGCACGGATCGCCGCGCTCGAGCGCCTGGTCGGGAAGCAGGCGCTCGAGTTCGAATTCTTAAAAGGGGCTCAGCAGCTGGGACGACGGCCGAGAAGCGCGCCCATGTCCGTGATCGCCGGCTCCGCGGCCTTACTGTCGCGGAAAGATGCCGACTGATGGGGATCGCGCGCTCCACCTACTACGATGCGCCGAAGCGCACTCCCGATTACACCGGGCTGGTCGAGGCGATGCACGCCATCGAGGATGAGTTCGAGGCTTACGGCTGGCGCCGGATGCAGGCGGCTCTCGGTCAGCAAGGCTGGGTTGCGAACCACAAGAAGCTTAAGCGGCTGATGCGCGCGCACGGGCTAAATGCCCGATGCCGACGCCGCTACGTCGCGACCACCGACAGCGACCACGACCAGCCAATCTTCCCGAACAGGACAATGGACATGACCGTCGACGGACCGGACCAGCTCTGGGTGGCCGACCTGACCTACGTCGCCGTGGCCGTCGGCTTCGTCTACGTCGCTCTCAGCATGGATGCGTGGTCGCGGCGGATCATCGGCTACGCCATGGGCCGGCGGACCTATGCACGGCTGACGCTGGCGGCTCTCAACGCAGCAATTGCACTGGGCCAGCCCCCATGCGGTTGCGTCCACCGCTCGGACCGCGGGTCGCAATACGCCGCCGAGAAGTACCGCGACCGCCTTCGCGAGGCGGACCTCGTCGGCTCAATGGGTCGGCGCGGCAATCCGTACGACAATGCGATGATGGAGAGCCTGATGAACCGCCCTGGGTTTCCCGGAGGCTCTTTTCTGTGAGAAGGGGTCGATATGGAGAAGCATCGGAAGACGGGCAGGTTTCCCGGCGAAGTTCGCGAGCGGGCGGTGCGCTTGGTTCACGAGAGTGAAGGCAGCCATCCCTCGCGGTGGGCGGCGTTGGTGTCGGTGTCGGGCAAGATCGGCTGCACGGCCGAGACGCTTCGACGCTGGGTCCGGAGGTCGAGATCGACTCGGGCGTGCGCCCCGGCGTGACAGCGGACACGGCCGCTCGGATGAAGGAACTCGAGCGCGAGGTGCGCGAGCTCCGGCAGGCCAACGAGATCTTGAAGAAGGCGTCGGCGTATTTCGCCCAGGCGGAGCTCGACCGCCCATGGCGGAAGTGATCGCCTTTATGGACGATCATCGCGGAGAGCATGGGGTCGAGCCGATGTGCAGGGTTCTTAACATCGCCCCCTCTACCTGGCATGCGCATGCCGCGCGCAAGGCCAGGCCCGATCTGCGGTCGAAGCGGGCGAAGGAAGATGAGCGCTTCGGCGCGGCGATCCTGCGGGTCCATGCGGAGAATTTCGAGGTCTATGGCGCCCGCAAGGTCTGGCGCCAGCTCCTGCGGGAGGGCTTCGACGTGGGCCGCGACCGGGTGGCGCGGCTGATGCGCAGGTTGGGTCTCGAAGGCGTGCGCAGAGGAAGGCGCGTGAAAACCACGGTCAGCGACAAGACGGCGCCGTGTCCGCTCGACAAGGTCAACCGCCAGTTCACCGCCCACAGGCCGAACCGGCCCCTCCCGGGTCTTCTGACCCGGTTCCCTTCGGGAATCGGATCATCCGCCTGCTGACGGATGATGGGTGAGTGACTTCACCTACGTGCCGACCTGGGCGGGCATGGTCTACGTGGCGTTCGTCATCGACGTGTTCGCCCGACGTATCGTCGGCTGGCGGGCGAGCCAGACCGCCAGCGCCCAGTTCGTGCTCGACGCGCTCGAGCAGGCGGTCCACATGCGCCGGCCCACCGAGCCCGGCCTGATCCACCACAGCGACCGCGGCGTGCAATATGTCTCGATCAAGTACACCGAGCGCCTGGCCGAAGCCGGCATCGACCCCTCGGTCGGCAGCGTCGGCGACAGCTATGACAATGCGCTCGCCGAAACCGTGATCGGCCTGTTCAAGACTGAGGTCATCCATCACCAAGGTCCCTGGCGCAGCTTGGCTGCCGTCGAAGTCGCCACGATGAACTGGGTGGACTGGTACAATAACCGCCGCCTGCTCGGCTCGATCGGCGACATCCCACCCGCCGAGGCCGAAGCCAGCCACTACGCCGCCCTTGAGCCCACGCCAATGGCGGCATAGGACTTAAACAACCGGCCTCCGGGAAACGCAAGGCTGCTTGAGCCCCGAACAGTACGAGAAGCAGCGCACGCCCGGCCGCCGGTCAAAGACGCCGCCTGATCGTGTCGGCCCGAGGGGCCCAGTCCACCGAGCGGCCAAAAAAGTGCAAAAACTGACAGAGACGGAATCCTCAAATTTCCTACAGTTCCGCGGTTAAGAATGGCCGGAACACGAGGCCGAACACCCGACCAAACCTGATCGCCGATCTCAGACCAAACGGGCATTGCTCGAATTGATTCGGGCATTAAGACACGGGACGGTTCAGATCCGGAGTTGAGAGACCATGAACACGCTGAATGAAACGACGATCGCTGTCGAAGCGGCCACTGCTGAGGCGTTTGCGCCGTTTGGCGAGCTCGTGGTGCCGCCCTCCGGACCACCGGTTTTCAAGGGGATCCAGGCATCGAGCTGGCCCACCGGTTTTCACTGCGCGGATGCGGTGCAGGTGATGTTCACCCGCTTCGGCTGGCAGGAGCCCAGTTTCAGCAAGCTCGAGCGCCACCGCGGCGTTACCCAGACCTTCGTGGCCCTGGTCCCGCGCCGTTTCGTGATGGTCGTTGCCGCCAGGACCGAGGGCGACAGCTGGCCCGCGCCCGGTCAGGTCCGCGCCTTCATGGTGCCGCCGGGCAGCGCCGTCATCATCGGCGACGAGGTCTGGCATGCACTCGACCGGTTCCTCCTCGAACCGGAGCCGCTCGACTGTCTCATGTTGACGAGCTCGGGCGTTCAGGCCGAGCTCGAGGGTCAGTACCGGCATGGCACCTCGCCGACGCGCACCGACGTCATCGATTTCGCCGAGCAGGGCATCGGCTTCAGGTTGGAGATGGGCAAGCACTAGTCATCCGTTGATCCGCTGCGCGGTTGTGCAGCAGCCACAGACGCCTTATCGCTTGGCTCGGAAACGCAAGGACGGATGGTGCGATGGCAGATTTCGATATGGTGGTGCGCAACGGGACGGTCATCACCGCGGCGTCGAGATCGATCTGCGATCTTGGCATCAAGGACGGCCGGATTGCGGCGATCGGGACGGGGCTCGCAGCTGCGCAGCACGATATCGACGCGGCCGGGCTCTGGGTGCTGCCGGGCGGGATCGACAGCCATGTGCACTTCGACCAGCCGACGCCGCCGGGCATCACCTTCGCCGACGATTTCCTCTCCGGCACGCGGGCCGCGGCAGCAGGCGGCAACACGCTCGTCATGCCGTTCGTGATGCAGGAGAAGGGCACGTCCCTGCGCGAGGCGGTGATCGCCTACCAGGCCAAGGCCAGGGGACGCTGCCATATCGACGTGTCCTTTCACCTCGTCATCTCCGACCCGACCCCGGCCGTGCTCGGCCAGGAGCTGCCGGCCCTGGTTGCCGACGGGCTGACCTCATTCAAGGTCTTCATGACCTATGACGACCTGGTCTTGAACGATCGCGAATTGCTTGAGGTTTTTGCGGTCGCGCGGCGCGAGCGAGCACTCGTCATGGTGCATGCCGAAGGCTACGATTCGATCAAGTTCCTGACCGAGAAGCTCGAGGCCGAGGGCAAGACCGCACCGCTCTATCACGGCGCCTCGCGGCCCGACATCGTCGAGCGCGAGGCGGCGCATCGCGCCATCAGCCATGCCGAGCTACTGGACGTGCCGATCATGATCGTCCACGTTTCCTCGCGCGCCGCCACCGAACAGATCCGCTGGGCGCAGGAGCGGGGGCTCAAAGTCTACGCCGAAACCTGCCCGCAATATCTCGTGCTGACCGAGCAGGACATGGATGGCCTGAACATGGAAGGCGCGCGCTTCGTCTGCAGCCCGCCGCCGCGCGACGAGGACAGCCAGCGGGCGATCTGGAGTGGTCTGCGCACGGGGGTCTTTCAGACCTTCTCGTCCGATCACTGCCCGTTTTATTACGAGGGCTCCGAGGGCAAGCAGAACCCCAAGGCCCGGACGTCGTTTCGCTGGGTGCCCAATGGCATTCCGGGGGTCGAGACCCGGCTGCCGATCCTGTTCTCCGAAGGGGTGTCGAAAGGCCGGATGACGGCCGAGGAATTCGTCGCTTACAGCGCTACCAACCACGCCCGGATGTACGGGCTCTACCCGCAAAAGGGGACCATTGCGATCGGCTCCGATGCCGACCTCGCGCTTTGGGATCCAGAGCGCGAAGAGGTGATTACCCAGGACCGCCTGCACCACGGCAGCGACTACACGCCTTACGAGGGCATGCAGATCAAGGGCTGGCCGGTCGTGACGATCTCGCGCGGCAAGGTCGTCTACGACGCCGGCGAGGTGGTCGGCGATCCGGGCTGGGGCGCCGAGATCAAGCGGGACATCTCGCCCTACGCCTCGCCGGCCTGATCATCAGTCATCGATGCCCCAACCGTGCTGGCGGTCGATCCAGTCCAGATAGTCCGCGAAGGCGGCGTCCAGATCGAACTGCCCCGAACGGCCGAATTCGGCGATGAACCGATCGCCCGACAAGGCGGCGTTGTCCTCGGATTCGTAAAGCTCGATCGGCTCGCCTGGACCGTCACCGACATCGAACTGGAAGGACGGCAGGCGCTGCTGCAGGCGGCTGCACCAGTCCGCGAGTGTCCAGCTCTTGGCCGGACCGAGATTGTAGATCCGGTGCCGCGGTGACGGTGCGTCCAGCAGCGTGATCAAGCTTGCGGCAACCTGCCTGCTGTAGTGCCAGTTCTTCATGGCCGGTCGCGGCAGCCGAATGCGGCGCCCAGCCCTTGCGGCTCGGACGACCTGATGCACGGCACTGAGCGTGTCGCGCACGCCCGATGCATGCTCCCATGGACCAAAGACGGTACCAAGTCGGCCGATCCGGTAATCCATATCGTGCAGGCCAGCGATCCGGGCAGCGATCCCTTCGCTCGCAGACTTGCCGATCCCATAGAGTGTCACCGGCCGCTGCGGCATATCCTCGGTGACCGCTTTGCAGTTCGACGCGGCGATGTTGCCGAAGGCCGCAACCGAGCCGACGAGCAGGAAGCGGTCAACGCCATGGTTGGCCGCGGCCTGCGCCATGGCCGCGGTTCCGGCGAGATTGACGCTGACGACGACATCACCCTGGGACGCTTCGCGGGCGATCCCTGAGGTGATCACCGCGGCGTGAATGACCTGGCTCACAGCATGTTCAGCCATGAGAGCCTCGATAGCGGCGCGGTCGCGGACATCGCCGGTGACGATGGCGAGCTCACCCGGCAGACGCCCGAGCGCGTTGCTCGCCGGGAGTGGCAAGGGACGATCGGCGAAAGCGACCACGCGCCGGCCGTCGCCGAGCAGACGTTCGAGCAGATTGATGCCGACGAAACCCGTGGCACCCGAAAGCAGTATTGTCATGTTCTTCCCATCAGTCGGACGAAACGCATGGCATGCAATTTGCTTGCCACATTGCGGAGGTCTTCGGCCTGACGCTGTGGCCTTTCACGTTACAAACCGAGGAAACCAGAAAAATGGCAATCAAGCGTCTCAGCAGTCTCAACCGTCGCCGTTTCGTCCAGACCTCGGCGCTCGCCGCGGGAACCGCCGCCGTGGCACGACCGGGCCCGGTGTTTGCCCAGGCTTCGGCTGTGCCAGCCATCCCAGAAGTCACCGTGCGTCATGGCACGGTCTCCTACACCAACCACGCCTGGACCGTGCTGGCGTCGCAGAAGGGCTTCCTCGCCGACGTCGGCATCACCATGGAGGGTGGCGCACCGAAGATCCTGCGCGACCAGCAGATGGTGCCGATGCTCCAGAACGATGAGATTGACATCACCACGATGTATTTCGGCATCGTGACCCAGGCACTCGACAAGATCACCGATATTCGTCCCGTGCTGGTCTACAGCTTCTGGCAGGGCAACACGTTGCTGACGTCGCCCAACAGCGGCTTCAAGACGGTCGACGAGTTCCTTGACGAAGGCATGCCCTGGGAAGAGGCCGCCGCCGCCGCGATGATGCAGCTCAAGGGCCAGAAGCTGACTGTCACCGCCAACCCCAGCACCTATCCCTGGAACAATCATGCCCTGGGCCTGGCCGGGCTCTCGATGGAGGATGTCGAGACCATCCCGATCGAGGACCCCAAGGCCGTGCAGTTGGCCGTCAGTGATCAGGTGCCGTTTGCGGCCCCTGGCGGTGCGGTCCAGATCTACCAGCTGCAATATCAGGCTGGCTGGAAGCCCGTCATGAGCACGCGGCAGATGGTCAAATACGTGCCGGGTGGCCCCGGCTCCGAACTGAACAATCTGCTCAACTATGACGTCATGCAGACCACCGCCAAATACGCTGAGGAAAATCGTGACACGCTGCTGCGTTGGTGTGCCGCCATGTACCGGACCATGGACTACATGTTCGGCGAGAACCAGCAGCAGGCCCTGAGCGAGTATGTGCCGTTCATCAACGCCAATACCGGTGCGACGCTCGATTGGGAATCGATCAAGTTCATTTTTGAAGAGCTCGATCCTTTCTACCAGTGGAAGGATCAGTCGCAGATCTGGGAAGATCCAAACTACGCACTCTACTACAAGAACATCTATGATTTCCAGATCGCCAAATATATCAGCGAGGGCACGCTGAGCGATCAGACCTACGACGTCGAGGGCCTGTTCGTCGCCAAGCCGCTCTTTCTCGAGATGCGGGAGCTCAAGGTCAAGACGGAGGAGCTGATGGCCAAGGCCGATGCCGAAGCCTCGATCAGCGATGACCGCAAGGCGATCATCGAGATGGCCAAGACGCACTACGACCAGTTCAACTATCTCGATTCGGCACGGTTCATGGAAGCCGCGCTGGCTTGAGCACAAGCTGGACATCGCAGACGGCGCCGGCCTCGATGCCGGCCCGTCTGTCCCGCGTGATGGCCTCGATCATCGGCTGGCGGCCGGACCCTCTAGCCCTTATCGGGATCGCCGGCCTGATTGGGCTTTGGTACGTCGGCCATCTCGTTATCGGCAAGTTCATGCCGCCGCCGCACACAGTGATCGCGGCGGGGTTCACTAATCTTTTCAGTAGCGATTATTTCGTCGGCCTGGGCCTACCTCCCGGTGGCTATTTCCCGCATCTGGTGTCGACGACAGCGACCGTGTTGATCGGGGTCGTGCTTGGCGGCGCCATCGGTTCCCTTACCGGTCTCTTGAGCGCCCGCTCCAACGTGGTGTTCCAGATATTCGATCCAATCGTTTCAATTCTCGGCACGGTTCCAATTCTGGTGGCGGCACCTTTCTTCCTGATTTGGTTCGGTCTTGCCGCATCGACCAAGATCATTCTGGTTGCCTTTTATTCGGCGGTCGTTGTTCACATTTACGCCTATCGGGCGATCGGCCACGTCAATCCGCGCCTTGTCGAATATGCGCTGACATTGGGCGCCACGCGCGATCGTGCCTTTTGGCAGGTGTCGCTGCCGGCCTGTGTGCCGGAATTGTTCGGCGGTTTTCGAACCGCCTTCGGCAGTGCCTGGGGGCTTGCGGCCATTGCCGAGCTCCTGGGCGCGCTGCGTGGCATCGGCCGCGTGATCATCGCCAGCTGGGGGGTGTTCGACATCACGATCATGATGGCCGGCATCCTTTGGCTCGGCATCATCGCCATGATCATCGACGCGGGTATCGTGGCACTCCGCGGGTACGTCACCCGCTGGTCCGATACGCAGAGTGAGGTCTGACTCCATGGCACCCACGCCGTTGATCAGCATCGAAAATGCCAGCTGCACGTTTCAACATAGCTCGGGCCGTGCGGTCAAAGCTCTCGACGGTGTTACGCTGAAGATATCCGAAGGTGAATTCGTCTGCCTGCTCGGCCGCTCGGGCCATGGCAAGTCGACTCTGCTGCGCTCGCTCGCCGGCCTCAACCCGTTGACCAGCGGCGTCATCCTCGCTGCAGGCAGGCCGATCGAGACGCCCGGCCCCGATCGAGGCATGGTGTTTCAGGAAGACACCGTGTTTCCCTGGCTGAGTGTCTACGACAATGTGGCCTTCGGCTTGCGCGCGCAGGGCAAGTCCTCTGCCGAGATCGAATCGACGGTCCATGAATGGTTGAGTTCCGTGGGTCTCGAGGATTTTGCCCGGAGCTGGCCCAAGGAGCTCTCGGGCGGCATGCGCAAACGTGTGGCGATTGCCACCGTCTTTGCTGGCGGCGCGCCGATCCTCTTGATGGATGAGCCGTTCGGCGCTCTCGACTACGTGACGCGGATGGATCTGCAGCGCTTCCTGATCGCGCTCTGGCAGCGCACCGGCCGCACCATTGTCTTCGTCACCCATGACATCGAGGAAGCCCTGGTACTGGCGGAGCGGATCATCGTGATGAGCCGCGGCCGGGTCGTCGACGATATCGAGGTCGATCTGCCCCGGCCGCGCGACGCGGAAGTCCGCGCCAGTCCGCGGGCCGTCGACATCACCAAGACGGTGATCGGCCATCTGGATATTGGTCACGAATCGGTGGTCGCATGACCGCCTCGGCCGTGGAGCGCATCAGGAATTGGCTGCGGCCGCGCTGGATCAGCCTGGTCACCGTCCTGGTCCTGATCGTTGCCTGGCAAATCGCGGGCTTCCTGGCACCAACCAGCCCCTTGCGGCAATCCCCCATCGTGCCACCGTGGGAATTCGTCTTCGGGCCTTCGCTGCTTGGCATGTCTGACTACTGGAAGATCCAGATGCTGGCGCCAGTGCCCGAGCTCGGCGGTCAGCAAACCTATCTCGGCGCCTTCCTGGCAATGGGATTTCACTCGGCGTTGACGCTCTATCGGATCATTCTGGGCTTTGTTCTCGGCGCTGGTGTCGGCATCGCTCTCGGCTTGATGGTCTCCCGTTCGAGCATGATGCGCCGATTGGTGGCCATGCCGCTGCATGTGCTGCGCATGATGCCGCTCCTGGCGATGATTCCGCTCTTTCAGTTCTGGCTGGGCACGACCAATCTGAGCGCTATCGTCTTTGTCGCCTATGGCGTCGGTGTCGTCTACTTCGTGGGCACGATCAACGCGGTCGCCAATGTCCCCAAGCGCTACATCGAATACGCACTGACCTTGGGCGCCAATCCGTTCACCATCTATTGGCGCGTGATCCTCCCGGCGATTCAGCCGGAGCTCTTCTCCAGCATTTTCCTGACACTCGGGCTCGCCTGGTCGGCGGTGATCGGTGCCGAATATATCGGCGTCGACAGTGGCATTGGACGGATGATCATTTGGGCCGAATTTTTCAGCCATACCGGCCGGATGGTCCTGGTCACGATCTTCATCGTCACCTACGCGGTTGCCAGCTATGCCATCCTCAAGCGCATCCAGGCACGCGTCCTCGACTGGATGCCCGAGCAGGCTCGCGGCGACCATTAGCCCTCACTCGACGGAACAACAGAATGGCACGACTCACGGATCGTAAGGCGTTGGTCATCGGCGCCAGTACTGGTATCGGGCGGTCGGTTTGCCGCCTGTTTGCGGAGGAAGGGGCTGCTGTCGTCGTCGCCGACTTCGGTCATGAGAGCGACAAGGCATCGCTGCTCGGCGAGCTGGCGGCGTTCGGCAGCGAAAGTTTCGCCGTCGAATGCGATGTCCGCGAGGAAGAGCAGGTCAAGGCGGCGATCGACATGACATTGGCTCGCTTCGGCGCTCTGGACATCCTGGTCAACAATGCCGGCGTCGGCACGCCCAAGCAGCCCGTGGAAGAGACCGATTGGGCAACTTGGGATCGAATCTTGGACATCAATCTCAAGGGGGTGGCATTCGGCATGAAGCATGCCGTGCCGCCGATGCTCGAGCGCGGCTACGGACGCATTATCAATACGGCTTCCCAACTCGCCCACAAGCCGGCGCCCTTCTATGGCGCTTATTGTGCCTCGAAGGCTGGCGTCGTCGCCTTGACGGTCTCGGCAGCGCAGGAGCTCGCCGACAAAGGCATCACGGTCAACGCGGTTTGTCCCGGCCCGACGGATACGCCCATGTGGCAGGCAAGCGATCCCGCGTGGAACGCCTGGAAAGAGCAGCAACTGCCGATCAAGCGGGTTGGTCGTCCCGACGAGATCGCCTGGGCGTATCTGTTTCTCGCTTGCGAAGAAGCATCCAACATGATCGGCCAGAGCGTGTCGCCCAATGGCGGCGACGTGATGTGGTAGTGTTCAGGAAAGCCGCCGCAGTCTCGTGAACGAGGGCGGGTTCATTTCAGCAAGATAGAGATTGCCGGCATCGTCGCCAAATATGCCGTGGGCACCGTTCAGCGAGGGCCGGCAGCGCCCCAAGAGCTCACCGTTGGGAGAGAAAAGAACAAGGCTCGGCACCTGGTCGGTGACGAAGACGAGACCGGAGCCATCTACCCAAATATCCATCGGATTCTGCAGGCCGCCCCATATGGAGACCAGTTCACCGTCAGCGGTGAACCGCTGGATGCGACCATTTTCACGATCTGCCACCAGCACGAAATTCTGCGCATCGACCCAGATCGCGTGCGGCGTCATGAACCGCCCAGGGTCGCGGCCAAGGCCGCCCCACGATCGCTCAAAAATCCCATCCGCGCTAAAGCGATGCACGCAGGCATTGCCGTAACCATCGGCCACGAAGATACTGCCGTCGCCTGCTACCGCGACGTCAGTTGGATGGTTAAAGGGTGCCTGCCAACGCGGTTGGTTCCGCTCACCCAAGGTAAGCAGCAGCTGACCATCCGCAGAAAACGCCAGGATCTGATGCGCATCGCGATCCGCAATAAAGATGCGATCTGCTGCATCGCGGAAAATGCCATGGGGGTCTTTGATTTGTTCCCCATACTCAAACAGGAAACTTCCATCGGCAGCAAATACTGAAACCGCCGCCGGGGCACCGCGCTGCATACAATGCACACGCCCCGAAACATCAGCGGCTACTTGGCTAGGCAAACCCAGCGCGAGATGGCTTGGCTGCCGAATCCAATCTCGCTCGACAACATAGCAGTGCTCGCCCAGCACGATCATTGCGCCATCGGTTTTTCGTTGCTCATTTTCAAGTGCCGAGCTTGTTATTTTGCTCAACAGAGTCTCCAACGGCAAGTCTGACAATTAGCACGTACTGCCCCAGATCCGGAACTCAGCAGTAAGCTCTGGTCGGCAGAGTCATGCTTGGACGGCTCCATTGGCGCAAGGGTTGATTTGAGCGTTTTCGATGCTCGAGAGGAGCGTTCAAGCGTCCGGCCTGTTGCGCGGTGCGGCTAGCGGCTGCGCGTGCGGAGCAGTGCGTTGATCCACTCATCATGGACGGCGTTGGACCATTTGGCCCGATAGAGATCCGCAACGGCGAGTTCAAGCAGAAGGTCTCGCAGCGGCGCAGGATAGAGGACCGAGGCGTCGAGAAACGCCGTGAAGCTGGCCAAGGGTCAGTATCCCATGCCCAGGTCCTGAGCCTCGGCGGCAAGCTCATCCAGCACCTTCCGACGCTCGGCGTCGATTCCTTCTTTATATCCGAGGACGTCTTCAAACCGCACACGCCGATGCGTCCCCACCATGCGAAACGGGATCTTCTTCTCTTCCAGAAGCTGAATCAGGAACGGTCGGGACACATTCAGAAAGTCGGCGGCCTGCTGGGTGGTCAGCTCGGCGTTCTGAGGAACGATGGTCACGGCCCGGCCGGATGCCATGTCCTCCAGAATCTCCACAAGCAGCCTTACCGCCCCGGCGGGCAGCTCAATGGTCTCCTCATGACCGGCATCGCGCACCCGCAGGGTCAATGGGCGACCTGTACGTGCCAGGGGCGCCAACTGCTGGCCGGAGGCGCGCGCAAGCTCCACTTCCGCCCTTGAGGGCAGATTGGATATCAATGCTGCTGTAGCCATGGATCTGCTCCGAGTAGGACACAGCCAATATAGCGCCAGCGCTCCGCAAACGCAATTATCGAAGCAAGCGCAACAACCGCAAGGCCCTCTCCGCATCGATCGTCCGTTTCAAGGCCTTAAGGTGGCAGCCCGGTACCGAGCCTTCTTCGGCTTGCTGCACACAATACGGATCGACGGAAGCACGCGATTGAAGCGTGCGCTTTCAGTCTGCTCCGCCGATTAATTGACCTAGACGCTTCGATCGCCGCCACGAAGCTGACGCACCGCGCCCAGCAGATCCGCAATCGCCTCCTCGGCCGCTGCGAGCTTGATGGCCACCATCAGATCCTCGCGCCCCGCCATCGCCAGGAACGTCCCCAGCACTTCGTCGGAATGTCGCGCCAGAGCGATGAGGTGTGCCCCACTCGGACCATAAGCGCCCGAGAACCAGTTCTTCACCGTCTTCTCGTTTGCACCTGTCCAAACCGCCACGGTCTTTACACCGGCCCGGCTGTCGCCGAGCGACCGCTTCAACGCTGACGCAATTTCTTCGACAAAGCAGCTATTCGTCTGATGACCGCCTTTTCCATCATATCCGGTTTCCTTTGGAAAGAACTTGCCCTTTTCCGGAAACGACATTCCAGCCTCCCTCGCTTTACATGGCTGCGAAGGGTTCAGCCGTTGATTCCGGCGCGAGCGATGGATTTGCTTGAAATAATCCGGGACGGTGCTGGAGCGCATTCGTCGGCCCGAAAAGCTGCTCGCGGTGCTGCGTGACATGATGTCGACAAGCCCTCGCTCATGTCGAGCCCTGGCGCGATGTCTCGAACTGGACAAGACGACCGTCTGGCGTTGGCGCCTGAGCCTGCTCCAGGCGCTCATCGGGGCTGGTGCGAGCGAATTGAACGGTATCGTCGAGGCCGATGAGAAGTTCTTCCGGGAGTCGCGCAAGGGCAGCCGTGAATGGGTTGATCACGAACGCGACCCGACCCGTCATGCCGAGCCCGACCGCCCGCGTTGGCGTGATTTCCGGCGCCTCCGGCTGCTCTTCCCGGCCGGATTGTCGGCGTGGCAGATACCAGTCTTGACCCTGACCGATCGAACGGGCGCGCGGCGCGCCGACGTGCTCCCCGATCGCCGCGCAACGAGCCTCGTCTCCCGGCTCGAAGCCCATGTCGGACAGGATGCGGTCCTCTGTACGGATGGTGACAGTGCTTACGATCTTTTCGCACGACAACGCGCCATGCCGCACTATCGCCTTCACCCCAAGAAGGGTCCACGGGTCATCGCCAAGGCTTTCCACATGCAGACCGTCAACAATCTGCACAGCCGCTTCGAGACCTTCATGAAACCATTCTGCGGACCGGCAACCAAAAACCTCCCCGCCTATGCCGCATGGTTCGTCTCCAGGCTCGTCGGCAATCAACAAGACGCAGAGAATGCCGCTTGGCAGATCGCCCTCGCTGCTTGATCAACACCCAATCCAGACACCGCCAAATAATAAGGAGATACGCCAGTGGTCCGTCGATGGGCGACCCATTCGGATAGGAACGACGTGCCGCCGGAAACGGATGTTCCGTCCGTCGCTTATGTCCGGATGTCGACCGATCACCAGAAGTACTCCACCGAAAACCAACTCGATGTCATTCGGAACTACGCCACTGCCCGAGGTTTGCAGATCCTGCGCGTGTTCGAGGACTCCGGCCGGTCAGGGTTGCGGCTGGACGGCCGCGAAGCGCTGCAGAACCTGATAGCCGAGGTCCTAACCGGCCAGGCAGATTTCAAGGCCATTCTGGTCTACGACGTCAGCCGCTGGGGCCGGTTTCAAGATGCCGACGAAGGCGCCTATCACGAACATGTCTGCTCGCGCGCCGCGATCCGCGTCCACTATTGCGGCGAACAGTTCGAAAATGACGGCAGCATTGGCTCGAACCTGCTGAAAACCGTCAAGCGGGTCATGGCTGGTGAATACAGCCGTGAGCTTTCCGTGAAGGTGTTCGCCGGGCAATGCCGCGTGGTGGAGTTGGGCTACCGCCAGGGCGGCGCTGCTGGATACGGGCTGCGCCGGGTGCTGATCGACGAACATGGCAACCCAAAGGGCGAGCTGTCCCGCGGCGAGCAGAAGAGCCTCCAGACCGACCACGTCGTCGCGGTCCCGGGCCCGGACCACGAGCAGGACGTCGTGCGCCGCATATATGGGATGTTCGTCGAGGATGGCCGATCAGAACGCGAGATAGCGGAAACCCTGAATGCCGAGCGGCACCTGAGCGATCTGGATCGGCCATGGACCCGGGCGTCGATCCATCAGGTTCTGACCAATGAGAAACCTGATTATCCATTATTTTCGTCTAGAGCTATGCTAGCAGAATCATGTGGTTATGGTGGATTGGAGGCGAGCACAGTGAATAATCTGGCGGCCAAGATGCGTGGATTGAGCGAGTCGGCGTTTCGGGCGCGGTTCGGGACCGAGGCGCAATGCCTGGCGGTGCTGTTCGAGATGCGCTGGGGCCGCGGCTTTATCTGTGAGCGGTGCGGCTGTGAAAAGTATTCGCGGATGAAGAGCAGGAAGCAGGTCCAGTGTAACGCCTGCAAGCATCAGACGGGGTTCACGGCGGGCACGATCTTCCACAGCACGAAGCTGCCGCTGACGACGTGGTTTCGCGCGATCTACGAGTTGACGCAGGCCAAGGGCGGGATCAGCTCGATCGAGTTGGCGCGACGACTGGGTGTGCGGCAGCCGACCGCCTGGCTGATGAAGCAGAAGCTGATGTCCGCCATGGCGGAACGCGACGCCGGCAAGCCGAAGATGAGCGGCCGGGTCGAGCTCGACGACGCTTATCTCGGCGGCGTGCGCAGCGGCGGCAAGCGTGGGCGCGGTGCGGCCGGCAAGACACCGTTCGTCGCTGCGGTCGAAACGAGCCTCGACCGCAAGCCGAGGCGCCTGAAGCTGCTCGTGGTCAAGGGCTTCCGCAAAGCCGAGATCGCCAAGCTGGCCCGGTCGAGCTTCGCCACCGGCACCAACATCGTCAGCGACGGCCTGTCGTGCTGGCGGAGCGTCGAGGCCGCCGGTTGCGACCACTTCCCGATGCTCAGCGGCAGTGGCAAGAAGGCAGCGCAGTGGCCGTCGTTCAACTGGGTGAACACGACGCTCGGCAACATCAAGACGGCGCTCGCCGGCACATACCACCACGTCAGCCAGAAACACGCCCAGCGCTACCTCGCCAGCTTCGCCTGGCGCTTCAACCGCCGCTACCAACTCGACACCATAACCGAGCGCCTGATGTGGGCCGCGCTGCAGGCCAAGCCGCGCCCGTATCGGGCCATCATCGCTGGATGAGAAAAACGGATAATCAGGATAACCTGACGTTCAACGGTACGAACGGCCAGGCTTCCCTGCACGTCACCTCGGGCAACGCGACGCCGCGCAGCGCCGACGGCAACAAGCTCGGCGCCAACCCCCGCTTCGTCAGGGCGGCGGCGACCGACTTCGACTTCCGCCTGGCCAGCGGCTCGCCGGCGACCGGTGCCGGCACCGGCGCGTTCGGCCTGCCCGGCCGGGACATCGCCGGCATGGCGCGGGCCAACGGCACCGTCGACATCGGCGCTTATGAGTATGCCGATGCGGCCGGCCAGCCGAGCAAGCCGGCAGTCGAGCCGGCGCCGAGCGAGCCACCGGCCACCCAGCCACTGAGCCACCGGCGAGCCAGCCACCCGCCACGGGGCCACCGGTGATCCAGCCCCCAGCAACAGAGCCGCCCGCCACGGAGCCGCCGAGCCAGGGCGGCTCGACACCCGGGTTTAGCTTTGCTGAGCGAACCCGACAGTTCGAGACGCTGTTCGGCCGCAACCCGACCTTTGGCGCCGGCACAACGCCCCCGGCGACCACCCCGCCGGCGGCCACGACCACCCCGCCGACCCAGACGTTCACCGGCTTCAACAGCCGTTTTTCCAGCTGGCGCAGCCGCTTCTAGGCGCGGCCCCCTGGCGCTGCCGGGGCAAGCGGGGCTCAGCCGACCGGGTCACCGCGCCGCTGCTCTGCTGCGGCCGTGCCCTCGGGCAACCGCTCCTTGAGGCAGGCGATCTCGCGGCGAAGCTCGCGGATCTCGACAACCAGCGCCTCGTGATCGGCGTGGCTCTGCTCGGCCGCCGCCACGGCCTCGTCCGAATGTGTCGCCTGCATGGCGTTGACGATGATCGCGATGAACAGGTTGAGCACGGCAAAGGTGGTCATCAGGATGAAGGGCACGAAGAACGCCCAAGCGAGCGGATAGACCTCCATCACCGGCCGAACGATGCCCATCGACCAGCTCTCGAGCGTCATCACCTGAAAGAGGCTGTAGAGCGAGGCGCCGATCGAGCCGAACCACTCTGGAAAGCTCGAGCCGAAGAGCTTGGTGGCCATCACCGCGAAGACGTAGAAGACGAGGCTCAACAGGGCGACCACAGAGCCCATCCCGGGGATCGCCTCGAGCAGCGCCTGGACGACGACACGCATCGACGGCAGCATCGACATGAGGCGCAGCACGCGCAGGATCCGGAACGACCGCAACACCGAGAGCCCCTGCGAGGCCGGAGCCAGCGAGACCAGCACGATAACGAGATCGAAGATGTTCCACGCGCGCTTGAAGAACCGCGCGTCCATGGCGATCATCTTCAACGTGAGCTCAACGACGAAGATGGCGAGTGCCAGATTGTCGAGCTTCACCAGGAGCGTGCCGAACCGCGCCATCGCCCACGGAACGGTCTCCAGCCCCAGGCACACGCCGTTGACGAGAATAACCGCGATGATGAAGCGCTCGAACGGCGCCGAGGTGACGAATGCCTCGAGCCGCGCTCGGGCGCCGAGCCGCATCGCCTGCATATAGCTAGGCGCTCGCCATCGCCGCGGACGACCTTGCCGGACTCAGCTGGCTGCCGCTCAACGGACAGTGAGCCGCAGCTCGATCCGCCGGTTCTGCCGCCGTGCCGCCTCGTGCCTGCCCGCTGCAATGGGCTGGGTGTCGGCGAAGCCGGCCGCAATCAACCGATCCGCCGGAATGCCCCACTCGGTCAGGTACTCAGCCACGGTGCTCGCGCGCGCTGCCGACAGCTCCCAGTTCGAGCGGAAGCGGCCGTTGCGGATCGGCAGGTCGTCCGTGTGGCCGTCGACCCTAAGCATCCAGGGCAGGTCGTCCGGCAAGGCATCGACGAGCTGGCGCAGCTGGAGAGCGATCTGGTTCAGCTCCGCCTGCCCGGCCGGTGACAGCTCGGCCTCGCCCGAGTTGAACACCAGCCCCGCCGTATAGGCGACGTCACGCCCGTTCACCAACGGGATGTCGTCCGCCCCGGATATCCGCGCGAGCAACTCGCTCGTCACCCCGACCTCGCGCGCCACCGCCGCCTCGGCAGCTTCCGTCACGTCGCCCGACGGCGGCTGAAGGCTGGAGCCGAGCTGCGCGCTGATCGCATCGACCCGACTCGCCGCCGCCGCCTCCTGACCGGCCAGGGCGGCACGCTGCGCCTCGGTCACCGCGCGAAGCTCGGCAAGCTCGGCCGCCAGGGCAGCCAGCCGCTCGCGGGTCGCAGCGTCAACGTCGAGCAGCGCGTCGATTGGCTGCGCTCCATCATCGGCGGCAAGACGCTGCGTCGCGACACCGGCCACGAGCTCCGCCTCGAGCTCGGTAACCCGGGCCTCGACCGCCTGCCGCTGCTCAGCCTCCCGTGCCGCCTGCCGCTCGGCCTCAGCGGTCTCGACCGCCGCAGCATCGACCATGGCCTGCGCCTCCTCGAGACGGTCCTCGACGGCCGCCAGCTCGGCTCGCGCAGCCTCACCTACCGCCACCGCCTCGGCGAGCGGCACCATGGCGCTCGCGGCTTCCGCCCGCGCCGAACTCGAGCTCGGCCTCCAGTGCTGCGATCCGCTCAGCCGTCGCCGCACGCTCCTGGTTCGCAGCCGCGCGCGCTTCCAGCAGCGCCGTCGCTCGATCGGCCGCATCGGCACGGATCGCCTCTACCTCGTCCTCCAGAGTCGCGATGCGCGCGGCAGCGGCATCACCAGCGGCCTTAAGAGCACTCTCCGCCTCCGTGAGCTCCGCCTCGAGAACGGCAACTCGCTCAGCCGCAGCCCCGCCAGCGGCGTCGGCCGCCGTCTCCGCCTCGGCCAGCGCCTCCGCGGCCTCCCTAAGCTGCGACTCGAGCGCTGCCGCGGATTGGCGCGCCGAGTCGCGCTCCTCCGCCGCATCGCCGAGCGCAGCCTCGCGCTCTGCGAGCTGTGCCTCAAGCTCGCCAAATCGCGCCTCGAGGCGCGCAAGCTCCGCCGCCGCGGCATCACGCTCCGCCTCGGCATCGCTCAGCGCCGCAAAACGCTCGGCATTGACCGCCTCGCCGTCGATGAGCGCGTCCTGGGCCTCGGCGACGCGGACCTCAAGGTCGTCCCTCACGGCTTGCAGCGCTGCGACGGTGCTCGACGCCAGGCTCAGCTGACGCTGCAGCTCGGCCGTGCCCGCCAGCTCAGCCTCCTGCGCGGCGACCCGCACACGCATCGCCTCCAGATCGGCCACCGCCGCATCGCGCGCCTCTTCCGACCGTGTCACACGCTCATCGGCGGCCATACCCTGGCTCGCCTCGAGTTCGGCGACCTGCGCCCGGGCAACAGCCAGGTCGGCCTCCAAGGCAGCTTGCGTTTCGGCTGCCGCAGCCATCCGGGTCGCCTGCGCCTGCTCGGCCTCGGCAAGCGCGGCCGTCGCACGGTCGCGCTGTCGCTCAGCATCGGCCAGCGACGCACTCAATGCCGCCCGCTCACGCTCCAGTCGCTCGACCAGGCTCTCCGCCGCTATGGCCGCATCGGTCATCTCGGCGAGCGCCGCCTCGTTTTGCGCCGCCCGGCTACGGTAGGAGGCCAGCTCGCGGCCCGCGAGTTCGGTCTCACGCTGCATCGTTTCCTGGGCGGCGCGCAGCTCGGCCAGCTCGGCTTGAAGCGTCGCCCGGTCGGCTTCCGCCGCAGCCGCAGCGTCCGCCTGCGCTTTCTCGAGCCCTGCCACCCTAGCCTCAGCTGCGATCAGCCCGTCCGTCAGTTGCGCAATAGTCGCTTTATGGTCACCAACGACCGCCCGATAGGCTGCGATCTCGCGCTCGGCCATCGCCGCGTCGCGAGCCAAGACTTCGCGGGCTGCCAGAAGCTCGGCCTGCTCCGCCTTGACATCTCCAAGCGCAGCCAACTCTTTCTCGGCAGCGATCAGCGCGTCCGTCGAATCGGCGAGAGCGGCTTCCTGCTCGGCAACAACAATCCGATAGGCTTCGCGCTCCCGCTCCGCCATCTCTACCTCGCGCTCCAAGCTGTCGCGCTCGCTGCGCAACTCGGCCACCTGCGTCGCCAATGCGGCGCGTTCCGTCTCGGCGGCGTTGAGCTCACCCAGGCGCTGCTCCGCCGCACGCAACGCTCCGCTCGTCTCTGCCAGCGCCACCTCTCGGCTGGCCAGTTCGCTCGCCAAGGCGTCGCGCTCACCTACGGCCTCGACAAGACGCTCTTGCAGTGTATCGAGCTCGCCGGTCAGGCTCGCCAAATCGGCCGTCAGCGCCTGTCGCTCCGCCTCGGCTTCGGCCGCAGTCGCCTGCACGACATCGAAATCCGCAACTCGGCTCTCAGCCGAGCGCAGCGCCGCCATGGCCTCATCCAGCGCCGCCTCCTGGCTGATCAGTTCCTCGGCCAGAGCGTTGCGCTCGCTCGAGACGGCCTCAAGCCCCACCTGCAGGGTCTCGAGCTCATTGGTCAGGTTCGTTAGCTCGGCGGTCAGCGCCTCTTTCTCGGCATTGGCCTCACTCAGCGCATCCGGCAAGGCCCGCAACTGGGAAACTTCGTCACGCAAGCCGTCGAGCCGGGCCAGCCGGGCGGCGCCGTCAGCCTCACCGACCACCGGGGCCTCGAGCGCAGCGAGCGTCTCGTCGAGTACCTGCTCGAGATTGCTGACACGATCTTGGGCGTACCAGCCGACGCCGAGGGCAGCGGCAATGGGCACCAGGGTGAAAGCGGCGGCGCGCTTCTGCTTGCCCTTCTCCCACTGCTGCAAATGCGCTTCGAGCTCAGATACCCTGTTCGCCATGCCACCCTGCCAAGTTCGACGTCATCGCTTGTCGTACAGCTTCCACAGCAACTCGATGAAACGGTCTGCATCGTGTTGCGGCGCATCGCTGCTCAAGGCCGCCTCGCGCCATTGATCCTGCAGCACCTGCAGCCCCTCGATCCGTTCGTCTCGCTCGACCATCTCGCAATGGGGAAAGACGGCCAAGGCAGCCGAGACGAGGCCGACAACGACGGCGGCGACTTGCGGTAGGGCACCCAGAAAACCGAGCGCGGCCGAGCAAAGCCCGGCCACGAGCAATGCCCAAAGAAAGAGCTGGTTGCGGCGCCGCACACCGCGATGCATGGCCATTAGGCTGTCGAAGGGCATGCGCGGCAAGTCCGACAGCCGCGTCTGTCCCGCCAATGCCGTGCCATCACGGTCGGTCAAGGCACCACCTCACGTTGCCGCCCGGCTCGCACAGCAGCCATAGTCTCGTTTCCTCCCTGCCGGTCATGTCGAGAAAACCCGGCATTGCTGATCGAAGGGCGGCCCGCCCTACCGCCCTTGGCCGGACTGCCGGCGGCTTTGGCCAAGAGCGAGCCGCCTTTGCCCATCGCCGAACGCGGCTTGACCTTGCCTAGGGCGAACGCCGAGCGGGACACCGCACGCCATGAGACTCGGCTTCATCCAGCGCCCAACGAGTGTTGCGCGATCACCTGCGAAAAGCAATCGCCGACACTCTGAAACGCGGTCGGAGACCGGTTGCCCTGCGGTCTTTTTGACGACGGATCGGGCCAAAAGCCTGGTCTCATCGGCAGGCGCTAGCTGATATGGCGACCATCGACGCGCACCTTCCGCGCCAGACGATGAGCTGCGGCTGACGGCCTGCTACCCGCCAGCCGGCCGACCGCCATCACCTGCACGGATCAGCGTGTCGTCAGCTTGATCTCAATGCGCCGATTGCGCCGGTAGGCCTCCTCGCTATCACCCGGATCGAGTGGCTGGAATTCCGCGAAGCCGCGCGCGGCGACCCGATCCGGCGGGATGCCCTGACTAATCAGAAACTGGGCCACCGAGATGGCGCGTGCCGTGGAAAGCTCCCAATTCGACGGGAAGCGTGGTGTCCTGATCGGCCTGACGTCGGTGTGGCCGTCGACCTGCAACACCCACGGCAGCTCATCCGGGATCTCGTCGGCGATGGCGGTCAACGTCGCGGCGAGCTGCGCCAATTGACGGCGTCCCTCGGCACCGATCTCCGCCTCGCCCGAAGCGAAGAGCACCTCCGACTGGAAAACGAAGCGATCACCGACGATGCGCACATCGTCCCGGTCGCCGAGCACCTGACGGAGTCGGCCGAAGAAGTCCGAGCGAAAGCGCGACAGCTCCTCCACCTGCACCGCCAGAGCCACATTGAGCCTGGCACCCAGCTCCTCGATCATCGAGCTCTGCTCGGCGACCTCCTGCTCACGTCGATCCAGCGTCTGGTCGAGCTCGGCCAGCTGCACCGAAAGTGCATTGATCTGACGGGTCAGCAACGCAACCTCAGCGAGCGCCTCCTCGCGCGCCAGATCCGTCTCGTCGAGCGCCGTCTCCAGGCTGACGGCACTGCGCAGCAGCTCCTCCAGCCGGATATCGCGCTCCTCGATCTGACGTTGCGCGAGCCGCGTTCGCTCTTCCTCGTCTGCCAATCGGGCCTCGAGCGCCTGCCGCTCGTCGCGCACCGCACCGAGCGTCTCGCGCAGGGCGGAACGATCCGCATCCGCCAGCGCCAGCAAGTCCGCCTGCGCGGCGATCTCGCCCTCCAGCTCGGCGCGCAGCGTCTCTAGCGCTTCGATATCCCGGCGCAACTGGACCAGCTCGGCCAAGCGCGCCTCGAGACGCTCACGATCGGCCTCGATTGTGGCGGATGCCGCTTCGAGGTCGATCCGGGCTGCCTCCGCGTCCGCCGCAAAGCGGTCGCGCTCCACGCGCAATGTCGACAGCGCGTCCTCGAGCTGCAGCTGACGGTTGGCCGACAGTGCCATGCTCTCGGTCAACCGGTCGCGCTCGGCCGCCACGTCGTCCATTTGGTCGCTCAACGTATCGCGCTCGGCGATGGCGCCCCGCAGATCCGACGACAGCCTGGTGACACTCCGCCGAAGCTCCGCCGCCGTATCGCGCTCGACGCCGAGCTCGCGGTCCAGATCGGCGATCTCAGCCTCGAGTCGGCTCATCGCCTCGTCCCTGCCCTCCAGCTGCTGAGTGAGAAAGAATTGGGCCAGGACGAAGACCGCGAGGAGAAAGATGATGACCATGAGCAGGGTCGACAAAGCATCGACGAACCCTGGCCAGATGTCGGTCGAGGCGCCCCGCTGGCTGCGACTACGCGGCATGACGGCGTTCTGCCAGAACCAGCTGTCGGGACCCTTGCTGCAAGCTGGCCGCCTGCCGGCATGACAGCCCAAACGCTCCTACGGCACGCGCGGCCAGCGGCCAAACGATCGAGACACCTTGCGAAGGACCACCCTCACCCTTTGCAGCAAGCCTTTCGAGCATCACCCCGCGCCGTGTTGATCGACGGTCTTCTCGAGCGGCGCTTGCGCAACATGAGCGAGCCATCGGTGATCGGCGCCAATCGCTCACGGTCGCAGCGATTGCGGCTCACCTGCGGCGATCGCAATCGTCCGGGACACAAGCTTGATCTCGTTCTTGAGCTCGCGGGTGGTCTCCTCACGACCGTAGGCCAGCTCCTCGATGAGCCGGCCGAGCTTCTGATCCGTGCTGCGGATGTGCTCGCGTGTGGCCTCGTCCAGGGTAACCGTGCCGATTCGTCCGACGGCCTGCTGGCCGTCCTGCTGCGCCTGCGCAAGCCGCACCAGCACCTCATGATCGTGGCGCAGCTGATCGTGCAGCTGGCTCAAGCGTTCGTTCAGCAGCGTCAGCGTGCCGCTGAGGTCGCTGCGCGCATGCTCGCTGCGCTCGAGCGCCAGTCGCAAGTGATCAACGTTCTCCGCCGTCTGCTGCAACATGCCCTGCAAATAGGCCGGCATCGGCTGCGCGACAGAAGGGCCGGAGAGCGCCGTGTCCGCCGAAGAGTGCCGGGTCAGGCTGGCCAGCCACTCCTCAAGGTCGTTGTAGAAGCTGTTCTGTGCCTGGGTGGCCTGGAGGTCAATGAAGCCCAAGACTAGCGAGCCGGCCAAGCCGAAGAGCGACGAGCTGAAGGCCGTGCCCATGCCGCTCAAGGGCGCCGCCAGCCCGGCCTTGAGATCGTCGAACAGCACGACCATGTCGTCGCCGGTCAGTGACAGGTCGGTGATGACGCGGCCGACGGCCGTGATCGTCTCCAACAGGCCCCAAAAGGTGCCGAGCAGACCGAGGAAGATCAGCAGACCCGTCTGGTAGCGGGTGATGTCACGGCTCTCGTCCAGGCGCGCGCTGATGCTGTCCAAGAGGTACCGCATCGACAAGGCGTTCAACGACGCCCGCTCGCGGCGATCCTGCTCACCGAGCGCGCCGGCGACCGGGGCCAGGAGTCGAGGCGGCGCTGCCATCGAGAAGCCCGGGCCGGCGGTGCGAAACGCTTCAATCCAGGCGACCTCGGCGCGAAGCATCAAAATGCGACGCAGCGCATAGGCGATCCCGAGCAGAAGGACGCCGATGATCAGACCGTTCAGGGCCGGATTCTGCAGGAACGCCCGAGCGATCACGTCGTAGAGCGCGGCCACGACGACCAGGGCGAGCATCAAGAACAGCACAACGCGGATGATGAAGCGGCTAGGCTTGGTCATCTTCGCTCTCGGCTCCCTGCCGGTCGGCTCGGCCGGGCCCTGCCGGTCGGCCGCGGGCCGAGCATGGGCGCGCTCAGACTATTCAAAACTGCAAGGTCCTCTGGATCGCAACTCGCACCGATGCTCTACTAGAAATGTGTCGAGGAATGGTTAACGCCTAACGATTGTTGCGCGTGCGCCGCAGGCCTATGCTAGCGGCGGCCGCCGGATCGGAATGGTCAACAATTTGGCGAAAGTGAAAGGGGAGGTTCTACCTTAATGATCACGATCGATCCGGACAAGGTTTGCGCCATCATCGTAAAGGCACGGGTCTTCGATGCCGATCTCGACGCCGCCGGAGATGATCCGGGCTCCGATCTTGCACACGGAGAGGTCGAGGATGTCGAGGCTGATGACGAGCGGGCCGACGGCGAAGAGGACGACAACACCGAGGATGAGCTCGGCGAGATGATTTCCAGTCTCAATGAGGACGACCAGATCGAGCTCGTGGCACTCGCTTGGCTCGGTCGTGGTAGCTACGGCGTGGAGGAGTGGACCGATGCGGTTGCCGAGGCGAGCCGTGCGCACAACGATCGAACCGCACAGTACCTGATGGGAATGCCGTTGCTGGCGGACTATCTCGAAGAAGGTCTGGCTGCTTTCGGCCATACCTGCGACTGACGCACGTGTTGCTTGCGAGGCAGCTGTCGACCCAGTGCCACCGACGCGCCCGCTGCTCGCGGGTTTGCGTGCCGGTCGGAATAGTCTACTGACACGTCATTTGAAATCACGCGGGCAAGGCAGGATCGAATGAAGCGTGGCCTGGGCATAACGATACTGCTGTTCGGGTTTTGGCTGATGGCGACCGTGGCACTCTTCTAGGGGCCGGTTCGAGACAACCTGACGGAATTGCATGAGCAACAACCGAAGTGCCTTCTCCCGCCGTATCGGCTCCAAGGTCGAGGACAGTCGCGGCGAGCTGTTGCCGGCGGCAATGTCCGAACCATGGACGCTGCACGTCACGACCTTCTTCTGCGTCGGTCCGATCGTCACTGGCATGCTGTCCGGGACGACGGGAAAGGTGCTCGGCGCGCTGCTCGCGATCGCCGCCCTGCAGCTGGCCGCCCGGCTCGTCCGTCGGGGTCGGCTGGCGGAGCGCGACTACGCGGATCGGGCGATCACCAAGGCACCGCCGCCGCTCAAGACTGCCGGACACGTCCTCGTGGGCTTGGCCGGCTTCTGCCTGGCGACGATTGCCGGTGGACAGCCAATGCTTCTCGGCATCCTCGCAGGCGGCATCATGGGCTTCGCTTCGCTCCTCGCCTACGGCATGGATCCGCGCGGCGACAAGGGCCTGGATGCGGCCATGGCAGAGCGTGCCGGTCTCAAGGTGGAAGCCGTGCTCGAGGCTTTGGAAGAGGCCCGCGGCAAAGTGAGTGCCATCGAGACCGAGGCACGCGGCCTGCACTCCCGGGAGCTCAAGGAGCGACTGACGCGAATCACGGCAAGCGCCCGCGGCGTCTTGCAGCAGATCGAGAAAGATCCCCGCGATCTGCGTCGCGCGCGGCGCTTCCTCGTCACCTATCTCGATGGCACGCGTGACGTCGTCGCCGGCTACCGGGTCCAGCAGAACGATCTGGCCGAGACTCCCTTGGCGGAGAACTTCCGCCATGTGCTGGAGACGGTGGAGAAGGTCTTCGCCGAGCAGGCCGAGATACTGCGGCGCAACGAATTGCTCGATCTCGAGGTACAGATCGATGTCTTGAAGACCCAGCTCGAACGCGAAGGTGTCCATTAAGCGCGCCCCTGGGGTGCAATGCCTGGAGCAGATCAAATGTCCACCACACCCAAAAAGCCGGCAGCGGCACCCCCTGCCGTCGCGCAGCCAACCACCGCGCTTGCCGGCCAGATTGCCGCCCTCTCGAACGAGTTGGTCCACGACCTGGAGCTCAATCTCGAGGGCACCGACGTCGAGAAAGTCGAGAAGGCGATGGCCGAGCTCGACGTCAACGACAGCAACTCGATCATCTTCTTCGGCTCGAAGGCCCAGGCGCAGCTGACGGAAGTCTCCGACTCCATGCTCGAGTTGGTGCGGACCAAGGACATCGGCCCGGCCGGCAATGCACTCAACAACATGGTGAGCAAGCTTCGCGAGCTTAAGTTCGAGGCCATCGACCCGCGCGACAAGCCCGGCTTCTTCGCCCGCCTGTTCGGTGCCAAGAACAAGCTGCAGGAATATCTCGACCAGTACGAGACGGTACGCGACCAGATCGACGGCATCACTACCGACCTCGAGCGCCACAAGACGACCCTGCTCACCGACATCACCAAACTGGACAAGCTCTACGACGTCAATCTCGACTACTTCCGCTCGCTCGAGGTCTACATCGCCGCCGGTCGCGCCAAGCTGAAGGAGCTCGACGAGACGACCATCCCGGCGCTGGCCAAGGCCGTCGAGGCGTCGACGGACGTCATCGAATCGCAAAAGCTGCGTGACCTGCGATCGAGCCGCGACGATCTCGAGCGACGGGTCCATGACCTCCTGCTGACCCGCCAGGTGACCATGCAGAGCCTGCCGTCGATCCGGCTCGTCCAGGAAAACGACAAGTCGCTCATCACCAAAATAAACTCGACGCTCGCCAACACCGTGCCGCTCTGGCGCCAGCAGCTTGCGCAGGCGATCACCATCTACCGCTCGGGCCAGGCGGCTGGGGCGGTGAAGGCCGCGACCGACCTGACCAACGAGCTGCTCGAGAAGAACGCGGACAATCTCCGCGAGGTGAACGCCGAGGTCCGCCAGCAGGTCGAGCGTGGCGTCTTCGATATCGAGGTGGTCAAGCGCGCCAACGACCAGCTGATCGCAACGATCGAGGACAGCCTGCGCATTGCCGACGAGGGCAAGGCCAAGCGCAAGGACGCCGAGCAGCAGCTGATCGAATGCGAGGCCAAGCTCAAGGACAGTCTGCAGGCAGCCTCCGCCAGGGCGCAGGCCCTGCCAGCCGGCCAGAGCGCCAGCCCACCGGCGGCCGGCTGAGAGCACATCCGGGCGACCCGAGGCAAGGAGCGACCCAAGTGATCATGGAAAAGCTGTTCGGCGAGTTCGTCGACGTCATCGAATGGACCGACCCGTCGACCGATACGCTGGTCTGGCGGTTCGAGCGCTACAACAACGAGATCAAGTACGGCGCCAATCTCACGGTCCGCGAAGGGCAGACGGCGGTCTTCGTCAACGAAGGCGAAATCGCCGATGTGTTCACGCCTGGGATGTACGAGCTTCGCACCGCCAACCTGCCGATCCTGTCGACCTTGCAAAGCTGGCGCCACGGCTTCGAGAGCCCGTTCAAAGCGGAGATCTACTTCTTCAACATGCGGCGGTTTCCCGACCTCAAATGGGGAACGCGCAACCCGGCGATGCTTCGCGACGCCGAGTTCGGACCGGTGCGGCTGCGCGCCTTCGGCACCTATGAGATCCGCATCGCCGACCCCGCCATCTTGCTGCGCGAGGTCGTCGGCACGGACGGTCATTTCACCGTCGATGAGATCAGCGACCAGCTCCGCAACTTGATCGTCGCCAGGTTCGCCACGATCCTCGCCAGCTCCGGCATCCCGGTGCTCGACCTCGCGGCGAACTACGATCAGCTCGGCCAGTTCGTGCACGGCCGCATCGCGCCAGAGTTCGCAAACTACGGGCTCGAGCTCACCAAGCTCCTGGTCGAGAACGTTTCGTTGCCGCCAGCCGTCGAGGAGGCGATGGACCGGCGGAGCTCGATGGGCGTCATCGGCGATCTGCGCAAGTACACGCAGTTTCAGGCGGCCGAGGCCATGCGGGCGGCAGCGGCCAATCCGGCCGAAGGCGGTGGCGCCGCAACCGGAATCGGCATGGGGATGGGCATGGCGATGGCCAAGCAGATCGCCGATGCGATGGCGGGCATGGCCGAGCCTGCCGGGGGAAGCACTGCAGCAACGCCACCGCCCATCCCGCAAGGTCGCAGCTTTTATATCGCCCGAAACGGCCAACCCGACGGCCCCTTTGAGCTGTCGGAGCTCCGCCAGCAGAAGCGGGCCGGCCAGCTGTCGACCAACGACCTGGTCTGGACCGAGGGCATGGGAGCATGGGAGAAGGCAGCAGATGTGCCGGACCTGGGCGGCCTGTTCCGCGCTGCACCGCCCCCTATTCCGGGCAACTGAGTAGCGGCCAATGCCGTTGCGCATCGGGCCCTGGGGGCCACGCAAGAAGGCAGCGGCCGAGCCGGAAGGCGCGCGCCGACGAGAGCGGCACGACCCGCGAGGCACAGCTCGCCTGCGAGCAATGTGGCGCCGTCCTCGCCTATGCGCCCGGGACAGACAAGCTCCGCTGCGCCTATTGCGGTCACGAGAACACGATCCGCGAAGTTGCGATCGAGATCGTGGAGCACAACCTTGACGAGGCCCTCGCCAGCGGTGAGGGGGCTACGGTCATCGAGGAGACGCAGACCGTCAAGTGCGCGTCCTGTGCCGCCGAATTCACGTTCGATCCCGCCACCCATGCCGGCTCGTGCCCATTCTGCGGGCATTCGATCGTCGAGGACACGGGCGTCCACCGACAGATCAAGCCGGCTGCCGTGCTGCCGTTCCTCATCACCGAGCGAGAGGCCAAGGACCAAGTCAAGCATTGGCTGCAAAAACTCTGGTTCGCGCCGACAAAGCTGAAGACATACGCGCGCGACGAGGGACGCCTATCTGGGGTCTATCTGCCGTACTGGACATTCGACAGCCGGACGCGCACCCGGTATCGTGGACGCCGGGGCGATTTCTACACCGTCCCGATGCAGGTCCGCGCCCGTGTCAACGGTCGCATGGTGACCCAGACCCGGCATGTTCAGAAAGTGCGTTGGCGACCGGCCAATGGCGAGGTAAGCCGCTTCTTCGACGATGTTCTCGTGCTGGCCAGCCGCTCGCTGCCCACCTGGATGACCGACCGGCTCGAGCCCTGGGATTTGCTGGGCCTGAAACCCTATATGCCCGAATACATCGCAGGCTTTCAGGCCGAGGCCTACCAGATCGGGCTCGATGATGGCTTCAACGTCGCCGCCAAGAAGATGCGCGACGTGATCGCCATGGATGTGCGCGGCGCCATCGGCGGCGACATCCAGGAAATCCAGCGCATGGACATCGAACATGGCCAGCGCACCTACAAGCATGTGCTGCTGCCGAGCTGGCTCGGTGCCTACCTGTTCCGCGGCAAGAGCTATCATCTCTGCGTCAATGCGCGAACCGGCGCCGTGCAGGGCGAGCGCCCCTATAGCTGGATCAAGATCTCCCTCGCCATCGTCGCCACCGCGATCGTCCTGGCCATCGCGCTCGCCCTCCTCGCCGCCACGCAATAGGCCCTTAGCGGCATGCCGACGGCCGAGCCCACACCCGCGCCAAGCCTCCGGCGTGATCTCTACGACCTCTTGACCGGCGACGACGAAGCGCGGGTCTGCAAGGACATTCCCGACGACGCCTGCCGGGAGCAGCCCAAGAACTTCTTCATCCACGGCACGGCGCTGACACTGACCAAGCTCGGCGATGGCCTTGCCGATGCCAAGCTGGTGCTCGCCTGGCTGCTCTCCAGCCTCGCGGCACCAGGCTATCTGATCGGCCTCCTGGTGCCGGTGCGGGAATTGCTCTCGCTGCTGCCGCAATTGCTGGTGGCGGCGCGAGTCCGCAGCCATTCGGTGCGCAAGTGGTTCTGGGTCGCCGGTACGACGTGCGAAGGCTTGGCGCTCATCCTCATGGCGCTGGCGGCGCTGCTGCTCGAGGGCACTGTCGCCGGCTGGGCGATCATCCTGTGCCTCGCCGTCTTCAGCCTCGGCCGCGGCGTCGCCTCGATCGCCCAGAAGGACGTTCTCGGCAAGACGATCGCCAAGACGCGGCGCGGAACGGTCTCGGGCTATGCTGCGACCATCGCCAGCCTCGGCACCGGCGCCTTCGGACTGTACCTCATTGCCTTCGGTACGACCGAGAGCGTGAGCTTTTTCCCCATCCTGCTCGGCGTCGCAGCTGCCTTGTTTCTCACGGCTTCCGCAGTGTTCGTTCGCCTCGAAGAGCAGCCCGGCGCCACTGAGGGCGGCGGCAATGCGATCGACTTCACCAAGCGGGAGCTCGCACGTCTGCAGGACGACCCGGCTTTCGCGCGTTTCATTGCTGCGCGCTCGCTCTTAGTCGCAACCGCCCTCATGCCGCCCTACCTCGTCAGCCTGCTCCAGCAGAGCGAGGGCGCAGGGCTCTTCGACCTCGGCCAGTTGATCCTCGCAAGCGGCATCGCCGGCGGCCTCAGCTCCGCTGTCTGGGGAAGGCTCGCCGATCGCTCGAGCCGCCTGGTGATGATGGCAACCGGCGCGCTCGCTGGCGTCACCGCGCTCGCGATCGGTGCTCTTGCCCTCATCGCTCCAGCGGCCCTGGGAGCGCCCTTGCTCATCCCGGCCGCGATCTTCCTCGTGGCGCTCGCCCATGCCGGCATGCGCATCGGCCGCAAGACCTACATCGTCGACCTCGCCGGCAGCGACCGCCGTGCCGGCTATGTGGCTCTCAGCAACACCCTGATCGGCGTCGTCCTGGTGCTCAGCGGGCTGGTCGGCATCCTCGCCGACTGGGCCGGAACTGGCGCGATCCTTCTGCTGCTTGCGGTCCTCGCGACCATGGGTGTCTGGCTCGCTCATGGCTTGCCGGAGGTGCAACAGGATTGAGTTGCCCGGGTGGCGGGCTGCTCGCACCAACGGCATGGGCATCCGCGAACGGAAGCCCTGCGTGCACAGCGGAGCGCCTAAAGTGCGCCCCAGGCCAGAACGCCAATATAGACGAGATAGAGCCCAAGGAGCGCCGCCCCCTCGCGCCGGGAGACCCGCCAGCCGCTGACCGCGAAGAACAGCAGCATCACGGTCGCCGCGAGCATGACCCAAATGTCGAACTCGATGATCTCGACAGGCACCTCCAGCGGATGGACGGCCGCGGTAATCCCCAAAATGCCGAAGGTGTTATAGATGTTGCTGCCGATGATGTTGCCGAAGGCGACGTCACCCTGCTTCTTGAGCGACGCGATGACGGCGGTCACGAGCTCCGGCAATGACGTGCCGATGGCGACAACGGTTAAGCCGATGACCGCCTCCGAAACCCCCGCGCTCGCCGCCAGCTCGATGGCGCCTCCGACGAGCAAGCGCGCTCCCAGAATGGTGACAGCAATGCCGCCGATGGCCAACGCCAAGGCGATCAGAATCGTAAGCTTGCGGCTACCCATCTGCAGTGCCGCTTCGGCCTCGTACACAGCTGCTGCCTCGTCCGGGCTACGGCTTTCCTTGATGTAGGTGAAGACGACATAGGCGACGACGGCAGCCACAAAGGCGAGCCCCGTCCACCGACCGAGATAGCCGAACAAGACGACCACCGTGAGGGCCAAGGCGCTCACGACAAGGACGGAACCATCGCGGTAGAAGGCCTTGGGATCGCAGGCGACGGGCAGGAGCAGGGCGCCGATCCCGAGGATCAGGAGAATGTTGGCAATGTTGCTGCCGACGACGTTGCCGACGGCAATCCCTGGCAACTCGGCGAACGCCGCCTGCAGGCTGGTCACCAGTTCAGGTGTCGAGGTGCCGAAGCCGACAAGAGCTATGCCGATGAAGAGCGGCGACAAGCCGAGCGCCGCGGCGGCTCCGACAGAGCCGCGCACCAGGGCCTCGCCGCCCAGGACGAGCAGGACAAAACCTGCCAGAAGTGACCACAGCATGAAGGCGGCTCCGATCGGATGAGCTTCGGGACCACGCCGCTGAAGAGGGTCGGGGTGAGCCTGCAAATGACGCCACGCATCTACCGTCCGGCGGCTTGCTGAGCCATGTGGCAAGCGGACACGCTCTTCCTTATTGCGGCAACCTTCTTCGCCGCAGGCCTCGTCAAGGGCACCGTTGGCCTGGGTCTGCCGACAATCGTGCTCGGCATGCTGACGGTGCCGCTCGGCATCACGCAGGCAATCGCGGTCCTCCTGGTGCCATCCCTTGTCACCAATGCGGTCCAAGGACTGACCGGCAAGAACGCGCTCGAAACGTGCCGTCGTCTTTGGCCGATGCTGCTGATGGCAGCCCTTGGTATCGTTGTCGGCACCAGTGCTCTTGCGCAGAGCCGTGGCAGCGGCCCGGCCGTAGCACTCGGCGTGCTGATCGCCCTGCACGGCGCGGTCAGCCTGCTTGCCCCGCCCTTACCCCATCCCGGCCGGCACGAGCGGTGGCTGTCGCCGCTTACCGGTCTCGCCAACGGCCTGATCACGGGCTTCACGGGCTCGGCCATCCTGCCTGGCGTTCTCTATCTCCAGGCGCTCGGCCTCGACAAGGAGAGACTGGTTCAGGGCATGGGGCTGCTGTTCTGCATCTCGACGGCGATACTCATGGTCGCCTTCGCCCGCTATGACCTGCTGACCCCAAAGCTGATGCTCCTGTCGCTGATGGCGCTGGCGCCCGCGCTGCTCGGCCTTTGGCTCGGCTCCCGGCTGCGCCGACGCATCGCCGAGGAACGATTTCGCCGCATCCTTTACGTGGCATTGATCCTGCTCGGCGCTGGAATCATTTGGCGCACCACGGGCTGAAAAGCGACGACTTGGTGCCGGGAATGAGCCAAAGGCCGGCTCGCCCCGTAATCGTGTCGAAAGGGAGAATGACGATGCTTTGTAGAAAGCGCGGTGGACGAACCTACCGGGCGGCGCTGATCACTGGGGCCTCCAGTGGCATTGGGACAGCCTTCGCCCGCGCCTTGCCGCCTGAAACCGACCTCCTGCTGACCGGCCGCGATGCCGAAGCGCTGGGCTCGCTCGCAGCGGAGTTGGTCCGGGACGAGCGGCGCATCGAGGTCGTCCCGGCAGATCTCGCCTCCGAGACCGGACCAGACGAGGTGGTGCAGGCGGCCGAAAGCTTCGGTATCGATCTCTTGATCAACAATGCCGGTCTCGGCCGCTTTGGCCCGCACCTCGATAACCCGGCCGAGGCCGAGGCAATGACCGTTCGGGTCAATGTCGAAGCAATGACCCGCCTCTGTCGCGGGCTCTTGCCTGGCTTGCTCGAGCGTGCGCGAGCCTCGGGCGAGCGCGCCGGGGTGATCAACATGTCGAGCACCCTCGCCTTCGCACCGGTGCCCGAGTTTGCCGTCTATGCTGCGAGCAAGGCCTATGTGGTGAGCTATACCGAGGCCCTGCAGGCGGAGCTGGCGCGAGAGCCGGTCGACCTGTTGCTCGCTTGCCCGGGCTCGGTGAGCACGGCCTTCGGTGACCGCGCCGGCTACCAGGGCAGCCGCATTCCGGGCGCCATCGAGCCCGAGACCGTCGCCAGCAAGGCGCTCGCCGCTCTCGGCCGACAACGGGTCGTCTTTCACCGACCGGCTGAGCGAGGCCGGGCTTAGCCCCTTTACGACACTGCGCGGACTGGGCGCGCGCGGCGTCGCGACCGGCCTCGGGGTGGCAAGGAGCCTGCAGGGCTTACGCCGTTAGCAGAGAAAGAGTTGCCTTTGGCGACGAGGCGGGGCGGCTCAGCCGCCACCCTTGCGCTGCTGGGTCACGAGGTCGGCAAGGCGTTCGGCGGGCACGGCGCCCGGCAGGATCGTTTCGCCGATAATGAAGCTCGGCGTGCCGTTGATGGCCAAGCCCTGCGCCAGCACGAGGTTGTCCTGAATGTGATCGGCGACCGAGTCACTTTGCATGTCGGCCATCAGTTGCTCGACATCGAGGCCCTGCTCTTCTGCCAATCGCCGAATGGCAGCCTCGTCGATCCGGCTTTCGGCAAGCAGCGCCCAATGCATGGCCTCGTAGCCGCCCTGCATATGCGCGGCGAGCGCCGCCCGCGAGGCCAGCAGCGAATCCGGACCCAGGATCGGGAACTCCTTCATGACGACGCGGAGCTGCGGGTCGCCCTCGAGCAGTGACTGCATCGGCTCGACCATCGCCCGGCAATAGCCGCAGCGGTAGTCGAAGAACTCGACCAGCGTCACATCCCCATCGGGATTGCCGATGACCGGATCACGGTCGTCAGCCACCAGCGCATCGCGCCCGCTCGTCAGCCGCTCACGCTGCTCTGCCGCCGTCGTCGCTTCACGCCGACGCTGCAGTTCCTCGATCGCCTGCATGATGATCTCGGGCTCGCGCAACAGATACTCGCGAACGATGCGCTCGATCTCTTCCGTCGACGGCTCTGTTTGTGCCTGGGCCGTGCCGACGCCCAGGCTGGAGCTCAGGGCCAACAAGCCGGCTAGAGCCCAAACCTTGCCGTTCTGCTTCCAGCTCTCGACCATCGTCCGTCTCCATGCTCGACGCCGGACTGCGGCCGCGGCCGATCGGCAATCATGATCCATGCTCTCGATGGTTACGCCCTAGCCCGAATGCGGCGACGGATCGAGGGCGAAGCGCGACACGTCTGCGTGAACCGCTCGCCGAGACGGCCGAAGGGCAGAACGGACGATGCTGCATCTGCAGGAATAGCCCAACAGCACCATACCTGATTGTGACAAATCGGTCACGATGCGTTTTTCGCCCAGCACGTTAGTGGAATCACAACCATGACATGCGCACTATAAGCGTCTTGCAGTACTTGCCGTGGGATGGGTGAATAGTGGGAGCTTTCCAGCAACCAGCCGGTGGCGCTTTGGCGCAACAAATGCAGGGTGGTATGCCACAACTGGCGACGGGCACGACGCCGCAAGGAGCGCGGCACTGCCGTTTTCGCGTGACACATTCGTCGGGCGAGACGGTCTGTGCCGATCTCGAGGCGGCCCGCGCGCTGCAGCGGCAGAAGCCGGGCGCCAAGATCTTCTTGGAGCGACAAGACTAGGCATGAAAAAGGGAGCGGGTGGCGCCACCCGCTCCCTTTTTCACTGTCTCACCGATCGCCAGTCCCGCGAGCCGCGAAGAATCGGCATGGCATCACGGCGCCGCCGACCGCCCGGATCCGCTCCCGCACTACTCGAGTGTCTTGACGATTTCCTCGGTCATCTTCTTGGCGTCGCCGAACAGCATCATGGTGTTCGGCTGGTAGAAGAGCGTGTTCTCGATGCCGGCATAGCCTGCCGCCATTGACCGCTTGACGAAGAAGACCGCCTTGGCCTTGTCGACATCGAGCACCGGCATGCCGAAGATCGGGCTCTGCGGATCCGATCTTGGCGGCCGGATTGGTGATGTCGTTGGCGCCGATCACGTAGGCGACGTCTGCCTGCTGGAAGTCGCCGTTGATGTCCTCCATCTCGTACACGACGTCGTAGGGGATGTTGGCCTCGGCCAGCAGCACGTTCATGTGCCCCGGCATGCGGCCGGCGACCGGGTGGATGGCGAAGCGGACATTGACGCCCTTCTTGGTCAGCACGTCGTAGAGCTCGCGCACCGCGTGCTGCGCCTGCGCCACCGCCATGCCGTAGCCCGGCACGATGATCACCGACTGGGCGTTGTCCATGATGAAGCGCGGCATCGTCGGCCGAGCCCGGACTTGACCGTCTTGTCGCCGTCGTCGGCCGCGGCCGCCCCGGTCTCGCCGAAGCCGCCGAGGATGACGGAGATGAACGAGCGGTTCATCGCCTTGCACATGATGTAGGAGAGGATGGCGCCGGAGCTGCCGACCAGGGCGCCGGTGATGATCAGCATCGGGTTCTTCAGGGTGAAGCCGATGCCGGCTGCGGCCCAGCCCGAGTAGGAGTTGAGCATCGAGACGACCACCGGCATGTCGGCGCCGCCGATCGGGATGATCAGCAGCACGCCGATGGCGAAAGCCAGGAGCGTCATCAGCAAGAAGGCCCAGCCGCTCTCGCCGGTGACGAACCAGAAGAGAATGACCAGGATCAACAGGCCGATCGCCCGTTCAGGACGTGCCGTGCGGGCAGCAGGATCGGGCTTGCTGCTCATGACCGGGCGACCGGTCCTTTCAGCGGCCCGAGCGCGTTCTCGACATCGGGCGGCAGCTTGCCCTGCAGCTTGCCGAAGGCGATCACCGAGCCGGTGAAGGTGATCGCACCGATGATGGTGCCGAGGCCCATCTCGAACAGCGACAGCATCTTGATCGAGCCCTCGGCCTTGACGATGCCGAAGTCGACCGGGTTCAGGAAGGCCGCTGCCGCCACGAACACCGCCGCCATGCCGACCAGCGAGTGGAAGCCGGCGACCAGCTGCGGCATCGCCGTCATCTCGATCTTCTGCGCGATGACCCAGCCGATCCCACCGCCGATCGCCGATCGCAACGATGATCAGGACATAGGCCATGAACGACGGGTGCGGGCAGGACCAACAGCGTGATGACGATGGCGATGGCCATGCCGATCATGCCGTAGCGCAGTCCGGCCTGCGAGGTGGTCGGATGCGACAGCCCGCGCAGGGCCAGAATGAAGCAGACCGCGGCGACGAGGTAGCCGAGGGCGGCGAGATTGGCGCTCATCGACTGTTCTCCACGGCCCTCAAGTACGTTTCTTGAACATGGCGAGCATGCGTCGCGTGACGGCAAAGCCGCCGAAGATGTTCACGGCGGCCAGCAACACGGCGATGAAGCCGAGCACGGTGCCGAAGCCGCCGCCGGCGCCGGCCGCGATCAGGCCGCCGACGATGATCACCGAGCTGATCGAGTTGGTGATCGACATGAGCGGTGTATGCAGGGCCGGCGTGACCGACCAGACGACGTAGTAGCCGACGAAGATCGCGAGCACGAAGACGATGAGGTTGAAGACCCCGGGATCGATCGCTTCCATGGCGTTTTCCTATGGCCTCCGGCTCAAGCGTCTTTGAGGTTCGGATGGACGACGGCACCGTCCTTGGTGATCAAGGCACCTTTGACGAGATCGTCCTCCTCGTTGATTTCGAACGACTTCTTGTCCTTGTCGACCAGCAGCATGACGAAATTCATCAGGTTCTTGGCGTAGAGCAGCGACGCTGCCGGCGCGAGCCTGGACGGCAGGTTCTGCGCACCGATCAGTGACACGCCATTTCCGGTCGTGACCGTCTTGCCGGGCTCGCTGCCCTCGACATTGCCGCCCGATCTCGGCTGCCAGATCGACGACGACCGACCCCGACTTCATCGACTTCACCATGTCCGCGGTGATGATCCGCGGCGCCTTCCGTCCCGGGATCTGCGCCGTCGTCACGACGATGTCCTGCGTCTTCAGATGCTCGGCCACCATCTCCGCCTGCTTTTTCTGCTCTTCCGAGGTCAAGGGCCGGGCGTAGCCGCCGGACGGTCGCCCCATCCTCGGGGATGAAGCCCACGAACTTCGCCGCAGGCTCTCGATCTCCTGACGCGCCGCCGGCCGGACGTCGGTGGCCGTGACGACCGCGCCCATGCGCTTGGCCGTGGCGATCGCCTGCAAGCCGGCGACGCCGGCGCCGACGACGAAGAACTTGGCCGGCGTCACCGTGCCGGCGGCGGTCATCATCATCGGCATGCAGCGCGAGTAGGCAGCTATCGCATCGACGACGATCTTGTAGCCGGCGAGATTGGCCTGGCTGGAGAGCATATCCATGGCCTGGGCGCGCGTCGTCCGCGGCAGCAGCTCGAGCGCGAATGCCGTCACCCCCTTCTCCGCATAAGCCTGCACCTGCTCACGATGCGGGTAGGGATCGAGCGCACCGATCAAGATCTGGCCCTTGCGCAGATGGCCCATCTCCTCGTCGGTCGGCCGCTGCACCTTCAACACCATGTCGGCGCTCCAGACAGCGCCGGCATCGCCCAGCTCGGCGCCAGCCGTCTCGAAGGCTTTATCCGCGATGGCCGCACCCTCGCCGGCACCCTTCTCGACGATCAGATCGACGCCAGCTGCCTTCAACTTCTTGACGGTCTCAGGTGAAGCGGCAACGCGCTTTTCGCCCGGTTGCCGCTCTTTCGGAATGCCGATTTTCATACCTGGCCGCCGCCTCCCTACCCGTTACCCGTCTCGATGCGTTGCGCTTGATAGGCAATCGATCACCATCGCGCAATGCGGGCTTGCACAACACTGCATTCTGCCAGCGATGCCTCGATCGATGCGCGCGATCACCTGACCTAGTGCGTGGAGCGCGCCGCGGCTACCGCCCGGCCACGCTTCTCGGCATCGTTGCGCAAGCCGACACGCATGGCTCAGCCGCGCATGCGCCGACCGTCCGGATCAAGCAGCGGGCTCGGGGCAACACGCGCCGGGCGGCGCTCGCCAAGGATCTCGACCTCGAGCGCATCGGCGGTCGGCCAGCGCGGCCGGGACATAGCCCAATGCCACGGACGCCTCGCTGATAGTGCGCATAGCCGCCAGACGTGACCCAGCCGACCACGCTACCGTCATGCCAGATGGGCTCGTCGCCCATCACGTCGACCGCCGTTGTCGTCGACGACCAGCGTGACGAGACGCCGCCCGGGGCCATGGTCGCGCTCCGCCTCGGCAGCCTCGTGACCGACAAAGCCACCCCGCCGGTAATCGACGAAGACGCCGAGCCCTGCCTCGGCCGGGCCGTAGAGCGGCCGGAACTCGCGCGCCCAACTGCCGAAGCTCTTCTCCAGACGGAGGCTGTTGAGCGCGCGGGAGCCGAAGAGCCGGAGGCCGAACGGCTCGCCGGCCCGCCGCAGGCTCGTGAACAGGCGACGAAGATAGGCCGCCTCGACCCAGATCTCGTAGCCGAGATCGCCGGTATAGGTGATCCGCCCGACCAGCGCCGGCACCAGGTCGATCTCGATCTCGCGCACGGCGAGGAACGGGAAGCTCTCGCTCGAAAGGTCGGCGTCGGTCAGCGTCTGCAGGATCGAGCGTGAGGCCGGCCCGGCGATGGAGAGGCCAAGCCGCTCGCTCGTCACCGAGCGCAAGCTGACACCGGTGCTCGGCAAGTGCTGCTCGAACCAGCGCAGATGGTATCCCTCGGCGATGCCCGAGCCGGTCAGCATGAAGCGCTCCGGCGCCAGCCGGGCGAGGGTGAAATCGCCGATCAACTTGCCCCGCTCGTTCAGCATCGGACAAAGGCTGATCCGCCCGACCGCAGGCAGCCGGCCAGCCAGGACACGGCCGAGGAACGCCTCGGCACCGTCGCCGCCGATCTCGTACTTGGCAAAGCTCGAGATTTCCAAGAGCCCGGCACGCTCGCGAACGGCACGGCACTCGTCAGCGACCACCGCGTGCGCGTTCGAGCGGCCGAAAGTGACCGCCTCGACGGGCTCCGTGCCCTTAGGCGCGAACCAAAGAGCATGCTCGAGGCCGTACGAGCTGCCCATGACGGCGTTCTCGGCGACGAGCAGGTCGTAGATCGGCGTCGTCAGCAACGGCCGTGCGGCGGGCAGCTCCTCGTTCGGGAAGGTGATGCGGAACCGCCGGCTGTAGTTCTCGCGCACCTTGGCGTTGGTGTAGCCGATGCCGGCGAAGGGGCCGAAGCGGGCTACGTCCATGGCCCAGACATCGAAGCCGGGATCGCCCTCGGTCATCCAGTTGGCGAGCGCCAGGCCGACGCCACCCCCCTGGCTGAAGCCGGCCATCACCGCGCAGGCGCACCAGTAGTTGGGCAAGTCCGCGCACCGGGCCGACGAGCGGGTTGCCGTCCGGCGCGAAGGTGAAGGGTCCGTTGATCACCCGCTTGATGCCGGCGCGACCGATCGCCGGGAAGTGCTCGAAGCCGACCTCGAGCGACGGTGCGATGCGGTCGAGATCCTCCGGCAGCAACTGCGTGGAGAAATCCCAGGGCGTCGTCTTCTCCGACCAGGGCACCCCCGCCCGCTCATAGGTGCCCGAGCAGCATGCCGCCACGTTCCTGGCGCAGATAGATCTCCGCCTCGAAGTCGATGGCGTGCAGCAGCTCCTTGGGAGCGGCGAGCACCTCGGGCATGTCCTCGGTGATCAGGTATTGATGCTCCATGGCGAGCACCGGAAGCTCGAGCCCGACCATGCGCCCGACCTCGCGCGCCCAGAGACCACCGGCATTGACAACGTGCTCGGCGTGCACCGTGCCCTGCTCGGTCACGACGTCCCAGCTCAGATCGGGCCGCTGGCGCAGCTCGGTGACGCGGTTTTGCAGCACCACCTCGGCGCCCTTGAGGCGTGCCGCCTTTACATAGGCGTGGGTGACGCCGTAGGGATCGACATGGCCCTCGATCGGATCGAAGAGGGCGCCGGTGAAGTGCTTGGGCTCGAGCAGCGGCATCAGCTCGCGCTGCTTCCGTGGCCGTGATCAGCTCGGTCTGCATGCCGAGATAGCGGCCCTTGGCATGCATCGCCTTCAGGAGGTCGAGCCGCTCGGCCGTGCCGGCGAGCATGCACGCCGCCGGTCAGATGCACGCCGCAGGACTGGCCGGAAAGCGCCTCGATCTCCTTGTAGAGCTCGATCGTGTAGGCCTGGAGCTTGGCGACGTTGGGGTCCGAGTTGAGCGTGTGCATGCCGCCCGCGGCGTGCCAGGTGGAGCCGGACGTCAGCTGGTCGCGCTCGATCAGCAGCACGTCCGACCAGCCGGCCTTGGTCAGATGGTAGAGCACGCTCGCCCCCACCACGCCGCCACCGATCACCACCACGCGCGCCGTCGTCCGCATCCGCTCGTCTCCCTTCAAGACCGCGGCGAATTTAGGGTCGGGGCTTGCCACCCGCCAGCGACGAAGGCGACCTCATGCGATGCAAATGCGGCGCCCGAGCCCGCCGTGCTCAGCCCTTGACGGCGCCGGCGGTCAGGCCCTGCACCAGGTAGCGCTGGATGAAGGCGAAGAAGACGCAAGCCGGGATCAACGCCATGACGGCCGCCGCCATCATCTGTCCCCAGTCGACCGAGAACTTGGAGACGAAGGACAAGAGCCCCACCGGGAACGTCATCTTGTCCTCGCTGTTGATGAGCATGAGCGAGAACAGCAGCTCGGACCAGGCGGCCGTGAAGACGAAGCCGAGCGTCGCCCCCATGCCCGGCAGGGTCAGCGGCAGGATGACCCGAACGAGCGCCTGGGGCCGGGTGCAGCCATCGATCATCGCCGCTTCCTCGAGCTCCTTTGGAATGCTCTCGAGGAAGGATTGCATGAGGAACGTGGCAAACGGCGTGTTGAACGCCGTGTAGACGATGATCAAGCCCCACAGAGAGTCGGTGAGGCCGAGAGGGCGTCATCAGACGGTAGATGGGCGCGATGAGCAGGACGATCGGGAACATCTGGGTCAGAGCATCGCGAAGACGATGGCCGCACGGCCGCGAAAGGCGAAGCGCGAGAACGCATAGCCGGCGGCGCTGGCGATCACCGTGACGGCAGCGGCGGTGCCGAACGAGACGATCACCGAATTGCGGAAAAAGGTCGGGAAATCGCTCGCCAGCAGCACCTCGGCGAAATTGTCCCAGGTGACCGCAGAGGGCCAGAGCCTGACTCCTTCGCTGTAGAGCAGCGCCTCCGGCGTGACCGCGATCTTGACCAGCCAATAGACCGGGAAAAGGGCGACCAAGACGTAGAGACCGACCGCCAGACGGTGCGCGGCAGCCAACGCCAGCTGACGCGACAAGGGCTGGGTGAAGCTGGTCATGCCGTGCTCTTGAAGGTCCGCCGCAGCTGGTGCAGCAGCACGGCATAGAAGAAGAGCAGGAGGAGCAGGACCATGGCCACGGCCGAGGCGTAGCCGAAGTCGAGCTTCCGGTAGGCGGTCGTGAAGATGTAGGACGGCAGGATCTGCGTCGCGTTCGCCGGTCCGCCATTGGTCATGACGATGATCAGATCGGCGAAGTTGGAGATCCAGATCGTTCGCAGCAGCACCGTGATCGCGATCATCGGTGCCAGATAGGGCAGCGTGACGTGCAGGAAGCGCTGCCATGCCGTAGCACCATCGATCGAGGCCGATTCGTACATCTCGCCCGGGATCGCCTGCAAGGCTGCGAGAAGCGTGATGGCGAAGAACGGCACGCCGAACCAGACATTGGCGGCAATCGGTCCCCACATGGCGAGATCGGGGTTGCCCAGGATGTTGTAGGGCTCCTCCAAGAGGCCCAGGCCGAAGAGCCAGTGCGGGCACAGGGCCGATCACCGGGTTCAACAGCCAGGCGAAGGTCAGGCCCGAGAGGAACGTGGGGACCGCCCAGGGCAAGAAGACCACCGCCTGGACGAATCGCTTGCCCCAGAACGCGCGGTTGAGCAGCAATGCCAGGCCGAGCCCGAGCAGGAACTGCAGCGTCACCGAGCCGAAGGTCCACCAGGCCGTGTTGACCAGTGCCCGGCGAAACACGCTATCCGACGTCAGCAGCGTCTCGAAATGCGCCATGCCGACCCAGCCGCCGGCGAACGGGTTGAGAATGCGAATATCCTGAAACGCGTAGGTGAAGCCGACGATCAGCGGCACGAACATGACGAGCGCCAGCAGCAACAGTGCCGGCGACAAATAGATCCAGGGCTCGAGAACGACGGAGAGCCGCCCGGATCGCCGGGCGGCTCCCTCTCCCACCGCGGCGCCTACTGTGCCGCTAGCCATTTCTGCTGGGCCTCGGTCAGATAAGCGGCCCATTCCGTCGCGACGTCCTCGGCCGTGCGATCACCGAGCAGCGCCTCCTGGCCGGTCTGGATCGAGAGCACGTCAGCGAAGTAGCCGAACTCCTCCAGATATGTCGGCATCGAGGTGGGCTCCCAGCGCGGGTCGTTGATCTCGGTGAACCAGCCCTCGAAGTTGGGGCCGGTGAAGAACGGGTCCTGCTCGGCTCCCTTGTGGATCGGGATCACGCCCGACGAACTTCGACCATTCGAGGTTCATCTCGCGGATCGACAGATGGGCCACGAGGTCGAACGCCAGATCCTTGTCCTCGGTCGCCTGGAAGATCGACCAGCCGGCATAGCCGATGGTCGGGAACGACTTGCCGGCCGGGCCGAGCGGCATCGGCGCCACGGCGAAGTCCTCGGCGGGCATGCGCTCCTTGATCGCGATCAGCGCATCCGGGTCCTGGTCGAGCATGGCGCAGGTGCCGGAATAGAAGCCGGCGACGATCTCGTTGAAGCCCCAGCTGACGCTGTCGCGTGGGCACCAGGCCGTTCTGGTACATGTCGACGATGAACTGCAGGCCCTCGATCGCCTTCGGGATCGTCGAGCGTCGAGGTGCCGTCCTCGTTGAAGTATTTGTTCTCGCCCAAGAAGTTCAGCATCATCATGATGTAGCCGTTGGTCGCCCCAGGCCCGCCGCGCAGGCAGTAGCCGTACTTGCCGTCGAGCTCGGCGATCTTGGCCGAGTAGTCGTAGAACTCCTGCATGGTCTCGGGCGGGCCGTCGAACCCGGCCTCGGCGAAGAGCTTCTTGTTCCAGAACATGGCCCGCAGGTAGAAGCCGTACGGGATCATGTGGGTCTGACCTGGAATGACGCTGCCGAACTCCTTGGTCGCGTCGGTCAGCTCGTCGGTTCCGTCCCACGCGCTCCATGTAGGGGGTGAGATCGACCAGCTGGTCGTTGTTGGCGTAGAGCGCCAGCCAGCGGTCGGGCATCTCGACCACGTCCGGGGTCTGCCCGCCCTGGACCATCGTCGCCAGGCGCTCGAACGCCTGGCCCCAGGGCAGCGACGTGATCTCGACCGTCACCCCCGGATTGGCCGCCTCGAAGGCATCGACCATCGCCCGCAGCTGCTCGGTCCGCGGCGGGCTGGTGATCACCTCGACGAGGCTGATCGTCTGGGCCGCGGCACCGCTCGCCCCGAGCATCAGGGCGGCAGCGGCGGTCAGCAGGCTTTGGCGCATGGTGTGGCGCATGGTGGGTAATCCTCCCGGTTGATGCTGTGTTGCGTTCGTTATGGCGCGGCGGCGAGGGCGCCGTCCAGATCGGCGATGAGGTCGCCCGGGGCTTCGAGCCCCACATGCAGCCGCACGAGCCGCGGCGAGACACCGAAATCGACGAGGCTGTTGTGCTCGCCAGCCTGCCGCAGACCGACCGCGGCGGGAAAGACGAGGCTCTCATGGCCGCCCCAGCTCACGCCCAGTCGGAACAGTCCGAGCGAGTCGCAAAAACGCGTGATGTCGACCTCCGGCGCCAGCTCGATGCTGAAGAGGCTGGACGTCCCAGCCAGACCCTGGGCCTGCTGCAAGGCCGGATGATTGACCCGCACCACCTCGGGCCGGGCGTCGAGCCATTGCGCGACCTCGAGCGCGGAGGCCTCCTGGCGCTTGAGGCGAACCTCCAGTGTCCGCAGGCCGCGCAACAGGAGAAACGCCTCGAAGGGAGCGAGCTTGCCGCCGAGAAACGGGTAGGTCAGCCGGTTGATGCGGTCGATATGCGCGCGCGAGCCGCAAACCACACCGGCCACGGTATCGCTATGGCCGGAGATGTACTTGCTGGCCGAGTGGATCACGAGGTCGACGCCGAGCGTGTGCGGCTTCTGGAAGAGCGGCGTCGCCCAGCTGTTGTCGATGGCAGAGACGACGCCTGCTTGCCGGGCGAGCTTCGCCAGGGCCCGCACATCGTGGGTCTCGAACACGACGCTGGTAGGGCTTTCGAGATAGAGCAGCGTCGCGCCGTCCAGGGCTTCAGCGACGGCAGCGACGTCGCGGCCATCGACGAAGGTGACCTCGATCCCCAGGCGGGGCAGCAGGCGTCGAAAGAGCCGGTAGGCATCCGGGTAGCAATGGCGCACGCAGACCATCCGGTCGCCCGCGGCGAGGAACGCCAGGACCGTGCTGCTGATGGCGGCCATCCCGGACGCGAAGCCGCGCGCCGCTTCCGTGCCTTCGAGGGCTGCGAGTTTGGCCTCGAGCGCCATGACCGTCGGGTTGTCGCCACGGCTGTAGATTGGCTGATGCCGCTCGCCGGCGAAGACCGCCTCCATCGCCGCGACGGAATCGAAGGTGAAGAGCGAGCTTTGATGGATCGGCGGCACCACCGGCCCGCCGCCGCCGGCAAAGGCAAACAGCTCGAGCTCGTCATGCGCCAGCAGCGTGGCCTGCGAGGTGGTCGAATCCGACATGAACGGGCGCCCATCATGTGACCGCATCGAGCGGCGTTGGACGCTCGGCGTAGCGCAGATGCATGCTTGCCGCCAGCCGCCGAACGGCCCATTCCTTAGGGCAATCAGCCATCTGGAGTCGCATGACCACCCGAATAGGCTTCGTCCATCGGACCGACTACCGCTTTGCGAGACCCGTCACGCTCGGACCGCACCTCATTCGCCTGCGGCCGTCGCCGCACACCCGAACGACCATATCCAGCTACAGCCTGGAGATCATCCCAGACGACCACCGGCTGCACTGGCAGCTGGACCCCTTCGGCAACTGGCAGGCTCGGGTATTCTTCCTTACCCCGGCAAGCCGGCTGCAGGTCACGGTCGACATCATCGCCGAGCTCGCCGTGGTCGACCCGTTCGATTTCTTCGTCGAGCCTGAGGCCATGACCTGGCCCTTCGCCTACGAGCAGGCTCTGCGCGAGGATCTGGCGCCCTATCTCGAAACGGCGCCGGCAGGGCCAGCGTTTGCGGAGATGCTCGAATCGATCTCGCGCACGCCCCGCTACACAGTCGATTTTCTGGTCGAGCTCAATCGACGGCTCGCCCAATCGATCGGCTATGTCGTGCGGCTGGAGCCAGGCATCCAGACGCTCGAGGAGACGCTTTCGCTTGGCTCCGGCTCTTGCCGGGACACCGGCTGGCTGCTGGTGCAGCTCTGTCGCCATCTCGGCATCGCCGCCCGCTTCGTCTCGGGCTACCTCATTCAGCTGGCCAGCGATCCCGACGGCTCGGACGGGCCGGCTGACGACATCCCCGACTTGCATGCCTGGGCCGAGGTGTTCCTGCCCGGTGCCGGCTGGATCGGCCTCGATCCGACCTCCGGCATGCTCACCGGCGAGGGTCACATCCCGCTCGCCGCCTCACCTCGTCCGGATCACGCAGCCCCGATCACCGGCACCACCGAGCTGCCGAGCGCCAGCTTCGAGCATGAGATGTCCGTGCATCGCATCGGCGAACGACCTCGACCGCTCAGGCCCTTCATGCCCGACACGTGGTCGGCCATCGACGCTCTCGGCCACACGATCGACGCTCGGCTGCATGCCGACACCGACCTCAAGATCGGCCGAACGCAGACCGGCGAGCCGGGTGGCGTGATCATGGCCGATTGGGCGGCATCGCTCACCAGCCTCGAGGGCTCGGCATCATGCGCCGCCGACGCCTTTCGGCTCGACGGACTGCCAACCAGCAGTATGCCCTCGCCCATCGTCATCGAGGCACCTTTTTCGAAACGCCCCGACCTGCTCGGCTCGCTCATCCGCTACTGGCAGCTTCACCCAACCCTGTCCTACGCATTCTCAGGTGGACGGGTCGGCCCGGAGGGCGCGGCACCAAGGGTGGACGAGCTGGCCAGCGACCGCCTCGCCGACCTCGGCCTGGCACTTCGCCTGCTGGACACGAGCGAGGCGGAGCCAGACGACTGCGTCGGCGACCTGCTCACTGATGCTGCGGGCCGTTCGGAGGGCGCGGAGCTCGCGTTCGACAGTGCGCAGAGCCGTCTGGCCATAAACGCCTTCGGCGTGGCGCCGGAGCCGCGCATGACCTTGCTCGAAGAGCTGCTGGTACGAGCCCTGGCACTGCGCTTCTGGCACGAGCCTTGTCGCTCGCCGCTGATCGATCATGGCGTCCAACTCCAGGACCGGTTCATGCTGCCCTACTGGCTCGCCCGCGATCTCGACACGGTCCTCGCTGAGCTTGCCAACTTTGGCCTTGGCTTCGAGCCGGCCTGGTTTGAGGCTCAGCAGGAATACCGCTTTCCGTTGCTCGGAATGGCAGAGATCAATGGCGTTCGCCTGGAGCTGCGCGCCGCACTCGAGCCGCCGCGGCTGCTCCGCGCCCGCTCTGAAGCTGGCGTCACCACCCGTCTCGTCGATGATTCGCTGGACCGGCTACAGCTGCTCGTGCAGGGCGGCTTGCCGAGCCACCAGACCGTCACCTGCAACGGCTGGACGCTGCCGCTTACGCCGACGCCGGATGGCGCGCAAATCGCGGGCATTCGGTTTCGCGCGCGCCACCTGCCTGCAATGCTCCAGCCGGCGATCGGTGTTCAGTCACCGCTCACCTTCGATCTCCTCGACCAGCGTGAGGGCCGATCGCTCGGCGGCTGTCGCTACCATGCGACGAAGCCGGATGGCGGCGTCTATGACGTTACGCCGATCAACGATCTGGCCGCGGAATCCCGCCGGCTTGCGCGATTCGAGGCCATGCGGCATACCGCAGGCATGATGCAACCAAGGCGTTCATCCTCGGTAGCACAGCTGCCGCACACCCTGGATTTGCTCCATGTATCTGGTTGAGCGGAGCTGGACGCCTTGACGATCACGCTCTCTCCGGCCGCTGACCAGGGCCAGACACTGCTGGCCGGCTATCAGCGAGACCCGAACGGCTTCGATGAGCTCATTGGTCCGGACGGTGCCCGGCGCGCAGCTTGGCTGCCGTTCCTCGAAAAGCTCCAGAGCATCGGTCCGGACGGGCGCGCCGCCATTGCCCGGACAACGGAGCAGAAGCTGCTCGAAAGTGGCATTGCCTTCAACGTGCATGCCGATCCCGACGATCGGCAGGCGGCGTGGCGCCTCGACCTCTTGCCGGTGATTCTGGATGCGACAGCCTGGCAGGCTCTGGAGAGCGGGCTCATTCAACGTGCGCGCTTAATTGAGGCCGCTCTGCAGGACCTCTACGGGCCGCAACGGCTGCTCCGCTCCGGTGTGTTGCCGCCCTCTCTGATCTTCGGCAATCCCGAGTATCTGCACGCCTGCGCGGGTTGGCCCGAACCGCCCAAGCGGTACCTTCATCTCTATGCCTGCGACGTCGCCCGCGACCCGGATGGCGGCTGGCGCGTACTCGCAGACCAAGTCGATGCACCGGCCGGCAATGGCTGGCTACTGGCCAGTCGCGTGGCCTTGAGCCAGGGCTTGGGCGAGCTCTATTTGGAAAGCGGGGTTCGCCGCGTTGCGAGCTTCTATCGTCGGCTTCAGGCAGGCCTCCAGGCAGCGGCATCGGGCGACGATGGCCGGATCGTCGTGCTGTCGTCCGGACCAAGCGATCCCGGCTACTTCAGCCATGCCTACCTCGCCCGCTATTTGGGCTATGCGCTGGTCGAGCCGGCCGATCTAACCGAGCGCGACGGCCAGCTCTACCTAAAGACGCTCGAAGGCCTGCAGCGGGTCGATCTCGCCATCCGCAAGATCGGCGGCCGCTTCGCCGATCCCTTGAATTTGCCCAATCGCGCGGGTGGCGGCACCGCTGGCCTCGTGCAGGCGGCACGGCTGGGACGCACGGTTCTCGCCAACGGCCTCGGCTCAGGCGTGCTGCAGAACCGCGCTCTAGCCGCCTTTTCCGGCGCACTCGCCGAGACTTTGTTGGGCGAGCCGGCGATCCTGCGTGAAGCCGAGGCGCTCTGGCTCGGTGATGCGTCGGCGCAGCAACGGGTGCTGGAGGAAGCCGATTGGCGTGTCAGCCTCGTCACCGCCCGTCACGATCCGGGATTTATCGGCGATCGCATCGATCCCCTGCCGATGCTGGCCGATGATGATGCGCGTCGCCGCTTTCTGGCCCGCGAGGGGCATCTTTGGTTGGCTGAGCGGCCGAGCCCGCTGCCGACGACACCGAGCTTCGATGGCCGCGGCCTGCAGCCAGTGCATTGGGCGATGCGCGTCTTCGTCGCCGTCGACGACGAGGGCTGTCACGTGCTCCCTGGCGGCCTCGTGAGGCAATCCGCGGAGGCCGCGGCAGTGGGCCTGCCGAACGGGCATGGCTCGAAGGATCTCTGGGTCCTTAGGGCACCCGGCGATGGCTCGACGCCCAGCATCCTGACCCGGCGCTTCGCCCAGGTGCATTTGCGGCGCACCGGCCGAGACCTGCTTTCACGCACGGCGGAGAACCTATTCTGGCTCGGGCGCTACACAGAGCGCGCGGAAACGGTCCTTCGAGTGCTCAGGGCCGCTCTGAACCGATTGATCGAGGATGGTGGCCCGGATCGCCAGCCGGCCTTGCTCGAGACGCTGCTGGCCGTTCATATAGCGATCGATCAGACAACGGCGGGCAACCACCGCCAACGGATCGCCACGGCGCTCGAGCGCTTGATGCATGACCCGGCGCCAGTCTACGGCATGCGCAGCTCGCTCGATGGCTGTCGCCGAAATGCCACCCTGGCGCGCGGCGTTCTCAGCCAGGATGGCTGGCGGATCTTGAACAACCTCTTTAACGATCGCCGCTGGCGAAAAAGTCAGCGGCCGGTCATGGCTATGGCGCCGATTGACGTCGTGAATGACGGCATTCATCACCTTGTAGCTTTCGCCGGAACCGCTGCCGAGAACATGACCCGCAACTACGCTTGGCGGTTCTTGGATATCGGCAAGCGCCTGGAACGAGCCCTACAGATGGCCGATCTGACGGCCGCCCTGACACACAAGCGTTCGACCGAGGTTGAGGAGAGCTTGGCGCTGACGGCACTTCTGGAGATCGGCGACAGCTACATGACTTATCGCTCACGCTACGCCGTCACCCCGATGGCTGTGCCGGTGCTTGATCTCCTGATTCTGGACGAGAGCAATCCGCGCTCACTCGCCTACCAGCTGGTTGCGCTGGAGGCGCATCTGGCCGCTCTGCCGCAGGACGGACCTTATCGATCCCCGAGCCTGCGCAAGGTCCTCGGCCTCTTGACCGAAGTGAGGCTCGCCGATCCGGACCGGCTCGCCGAGGATGACGGCGGGGCCCGGCTGGAGGCATTCTTCGCTCAGGCGCGCGCCGATCTCACGCCGATCTCGGAGTTGCTCGGCCGCGCCTATTTCGTGCTCGCTGAAACGCCGACCAGCACCTTCGCCATGGGTCGCAAAAAGACAGCCGAGGCCCTCGACCATTGATCTTCGACGTCCGCCACAAGACGGTTTATCGGTACGGCCTGGCCGTCTCGATGTCGCACCACCTGCTGCATCTCGAGCCCCGTGATACGGGCCATCAGCAGGTCGAATGGTTTGCCCTCCGCGTTGATCCGGAGCCGGGGCTGGACGACCGGGCGACCGATGCCTTCGGCAACCCGACGCGGACCATCACCCTCGATCAGAGCCATGACCGCTTGGTCATCGAAGCAGAAAGCCGCGTGCACCTCGCCGAGCGCGAGCTGCCGGACCCGCTGTCGACCCCGCCATGGGAGAACGTTGCCGCCTTGCGGCTCGCCGCTATGGACGATCCCTCGTTGGATGCGAGCCGCTTCGCCTTTGCCTCACCGTTCGTCGAGCTCGACGAAGCGCTGGAACTCTACGCGCGGGAGAGCTTCACGCCGGACCGACCGATCCTCGATGCCGGTATCGAGCTCAACCGGCGCATCTTCGAGGACTTCACCTTCGATCCCGCCGCGACCACGCTGGCGACACCGGTGGCGGAAGTCTTCGCGCGACGGCGCGGCGTCTGCCAGGACTTCAGCCATTTGATGCTCGCCTGCCTCAGGTCCATCGGCCTCGCTGCCCGCTACCAGTCTGGCTATCTCCTGACCCGGCCGCCGGAGGGCCAGGTCAAGCTCGTTGGCGCGGATGCCAGCCACGCCTGGGTGGCGCTCTACGTGCCCCGCAGCGGCTGGATCGAGCTCGATCCCACCAACGATTGCTTGCCGATGAAGGAGCACGTGACGCTGGCGTGGGGCCGCGACTACAGCGACGTCAGCCCAATCGCCGGCATCGTCTACGGCGGTGGCAGCCACGACCCGGAGGTCGAGGTCGACGTGATCCCCGTAGGCGGCCCCAGCCTGGCACTTGGTATCGGAGCCGTGGTCTAGTGGAGGTCGATTTCATCGTTGTGGGAGCCGGCAGCGCCGGCTGCGCGCTCGCCTACAGACTCTCCGAGGACGGCCGCAACACTGTCCTGGTTCTGGAGTACGGTGGCACCGACGTCGGGCCACTGATCCAGATGCCTGCCGCGCTCTCGATCCCGATGAATATGGCGACTTACGATTGGGGCTACCGCTCGACGCCGGAGCCGGGCCTAGATGGCCGCCGGCTCCATTGCCCGCGCGGCAAGGTCATCGGCGGCTCGTCCTCGATCAACGGCATGGTCTATGTCCGGGGTCACGCCTCGGACTACGATAGCTGGGAGGGCATGGGCGCTGCGGGCTGGGGCTACCGGCATGTCCTGCCCTACTTCAAGCGGATGGAAACGAGCCACGGTGGCGAGCCTGGCTGGCGTGGCACCCACGGCCCGCTGCACGTGACGCGTGGCGCCCTTGCCAACCCGCTCTACCGAGCCTTCATCGAGGCTGGCCGCGAGGCCGGCTACCCGCTGACCAGCGACTACAATGGCCGGCAGCAGGAGGGCTTCGGCGCGATGGAGATGACGGTCTATGGCGGCCGTCGCTGGTCCGCTGCCAATGCCTATCTCCGCCAGGCCCTGCCCCGGCACAATGTCGACGTAGAGACGCGAGCACTGGTCACGCGCGTGCTGCTCGAGAGCAAGCGTGCCGTCGGAGTCGAGATCGACAGAGGCGGTGAGCGTCGCGTGATCCGCGCGCGTCGCGAGGTCGTGCTGGCTGCCGGCGCCATCAATTCACCGAAGCTGCTGCTGCAATCGGGAATCGGTGATTCGGCTGCGCTCAATGCGCTCGGCATCGCCTGTCAGGCACACCGTCCTGGCGTTGGTGCCAATCTGCAGGACCACCTGGAAGTCTACATTCAGTACAGCGCCAAGCAACCGATCACGCTCTATCGCTATTGGAATGCGCCGATGAAAGGGCTGATCGGGCTCTGGTGGCTGCTGACCAAGCACGGACCGGGCGCTACCAATCACTTCGAGGCTTGCGCCTTCGTTCGCTCTAGGTCCGGCGTTCCCTATCCGGACGTCCAGTACCACTTCCTGCCGCTGGCAGTGCGCTATGACGGCCAAGCCGCAGCAAGCCGTCATGGCTTCCAGGCCCATGTCGGCCCGATGCGCGCGCGCAGCCGAGGCCGCGTGACTCTCGCCTCGGCCGACCCACGCGCCGCACCTGTCATCCGCTTCAACTATTTGAGCGAGCCCGACGACGTGGCCGATTTCCGGCGCTGCGTCAGGCTGACCCGCGAGATCTTCGCACAAGTCGCCTTCGCACCGCATGTCGAGGCCGAACTGCAACCGGGTTCGAACATCGAGTCGGATGCCGACATCGATGCCTTCATTCGCGCGCATGCCGAGAGCGCCTACCATCCATGCGGAACCTGTCGGATGGGCGTGAGGGACGATCCGCTTGCCGTTGTCGATGCCGAATGCCGCGTCATTGGCGTGGACGGGCTTCGCGTAGCCGATAGCTCGATCTTCCCACAGATCACCAATGGCAACCTGAACGCTCCGTCGATCATGGTTGGCGAGAAAGCCGCGGATCATGTTCTCGGCAGAGCGCTGCTCCCGGCGGACCCGGCAGCGCCCTGGCAGCATCCGGAATGGCAGACCAAGCAGCGCTGAGCGCCCTGCCGGTCAGCTGCGCGCCAGGGTGAGATGTCGGCGCTCGGCTGCGAGCTTTCGGGCATCTTCGGCGGGTACCGGGCGGCTGAACAGGTAGCCCTGCAGCTCGTCACAGCCACACCCGCGAAGGATATCGTACTGGTCGTAGGAACTCGACCCCTTCGGCAATGATCTTCAGGCCGAGCGCCGAGCCGAAGGCGATGATCGCCCGCGCAATCGCCGCGCTCGACTCGTTGTGGGCGATATCGCGCACGAATGAGCGATCGACCTTGAGCGAACGAATGGGAAACCGCTTCAGATAGGACAGCGAGGAGTAGCCCGTGCCGAAATCGTCGACAGCGAGATTGACGCCAAGCTCGTGCAGGGCGCCGAGGCGCTTGGCCGCGTCGACCACGTCCTCCATGATGACGCTCTCGGTCAACTCGAGCTCAAGCAGATGCGCTGGAAAGCCGATCGCCCGAAGGGACCGGCCGATCCCTTCGACGAGGTTCGGGTCGTTGTACTGCCGGCCCGAGATGTTGATCGCGAGACGCAGAGGTGCGACGCCCATCTCGAACCAACGCTGCAGCTCGCGACACGCGGTCTCCAGCACCCACTCGCCGATTGCGATGATGGCACCGGTCTCCTCGGCGAGCGGGATGAACTCGGCCGGCGGCACCATGCCGAGCTCCGGATGGCGCCAACGAATCAACGCCTCCATGCCGACGATGCGCGACGAGGCGAAGCTGATCTGCGGTTGGAACAAGAGAAGGAACTCATTTCGCTCCACCGCATCCAGCAATTGCTGCTCGAGCAACAGGCGATTGGAGGAAGCGGCATTCATGGCGTTCGTGAAGAAGCGATAGCCCGCTCCAGAGGCGCCCGCCTGCCGGTCGAGCGCGGACTCGGCGTGCGCCATAAGTGCCTCAGCGTCGTCCCCGTCCTCCGGGAAGACGGCAATGCCGATCTTGGCAATCACGCCGAATTCGTGGCCGGCGACCGCCACCGGCTCCCGCAGTTGGTCGAGCAAGGCTTTGGCCGTGCGTGCCGCATCGTCGGGCCCGGCCAGGCTGCTCACGATGACGGCAAAGCGCGCCTCGGTCAGCCGCGCCGCCGTATCGAGGCCGCCAATGGCGCTGACCAGGCGTCTGGCAACCGCGGCGAGGACGGCCTCGTCCGTGCCGCGGCCCAACGAACGATCAAGCAAGGGCCGGTGGTCGATCTCGAGCACCAGAACCGCAGCCATGCTCTCGGCCACCGCGCAACGGCCGATGTTCTGGCGCAGCCGATCGAGGCATAGAAACCGGTTGGGCAGACCCGTCGCGCTGTCGAAGTAGTGGGCGTCACGCAATCGGCTCTCAACGGGGGCATCGGCAGCCAATCGCACCATGATGTGTGGATCCGAGCCGACATTGATCGGTTGAAGGGTCATGGGCATGAGAGCGCCGGCCAGCTTGCCAAGACGTGCCTGTGACTTCCGGCTCGACAACGGGCTCGTCGGACACCGTGGATTTCGACAGCGCTTCGGCCAGCGCCGTCATCGCCGAATCCTCGTCCGAGAAAAGCAGATCGATCGCGGAGCGACCGACCATTGCCTCGACGGATTCCCCGAGCAAGTCCGCGGCGGCAGCACTGCTGAGCGCGATACGCCCATTCGGCGCCACCAACAAAGCCGCGATCCGCATCAAATCGAGGATTTGGGTGATCAACTGCGGATCGAAGGCGAACGGGCCGGCTGGCAGAGCGGCTGGTGCGATCGCGACGGAAGGTCGGCTTTCTTGCCTTTCATCGACGTCCTGCAGCACGCGGACGTGGCCGAGCAGGCCGATGACCTCGCGCGTCGCCGGATGGCGAACCGGCACGATCGACTCTTCCAGGCGCACGCGCCACCCACCCGGCAAGGCAAGCGTATAGCTGTCACTGAGTGACACACCGCTCATCAACCGAAAGTTGCGAGAACGGAGCCGATGGCGGTCGGCGGGCACGGCCCAGTCCAGCCATCCCTCGACTGAGTCGCCGACCTGCAGGACGGTTCGAAAGTCCGGGCTGGAGGCCGTAACGCGCCAGCGGCCATCCGGCGCCAACCCGGCCATGTAGCTGAACTCGCGGGCTCTGCCTTTGAGGCCGGGCTGCGCCGGCCAGCAGGCTTCCAGCCGTTCAGGGTGTGCCACATGCTCGAGTATCAACACGTAGAAGGCGTCCACACGGCACCCATGGAGGTGCAGCAGGCACGGGCCGTCCAGGTCGCAAGGTGCCAGTGAGTCGAAGGGAAGACCGGCAGCGATGCAGCGGCAAAGCTCGCGCGCCTGCGCTACATCAACGAGCCTTTCGATCAGCACGCCCGGCCCGCTGTCGGCCGCCGATTCGGGAGCACCGGCGGATCGCCAGAACGCCCGCCAAGCCTCATTGCGATGAATCACCTCGAACGGCCGTCCAGCACCGACTTCCAAGTCGTCGTAAGCCGTTAGCAACATCGCCGCGAAAGGCATCGCATCGAGGAACGAGATGTGCTGGCGTGGCGAATGAGGCGCTGCTGCTTCCGATGACACTCAGTAGTCCGGATTCAATTGCTTGCCTCGCGAAGGCGATCGTGACAGCCCGGCGCGAGCTACCAGGAAGTGAAAAACTTTGCATATTGTTAGCCTTAGACGCAATATCGACGATGATACGAAATTGGCGAGCATCGCCTTCCAAAGTGCGCTGCAACGTTGTTCCAGCGTGTCGGATGGGTGACGCTCAATACCCGATCAAGGCTTCCAGCGTCCGTGCCAGATGCTGCAGCAGATCGACGGCGAGCATGGGCGTCGAGCAGTGGCGGGCCGCCTCGGCATGCAGCCAGGCCGCGGCCGAGGCGGCGTCGAACGGGTCGAGCCCCTGCGCCAGGAACCCAGTGATCATGCCGGCGAGCACATCGCCACTGCCGGCCGTGGCGAGATTGCCGGGTGCCGTCAGGTTGATTCGTGCCCGGCCATCCGGTGCTGCGATCACCGTGTCAGCACCTTTCAGAAGAACCGTGCAACCAAGCTCGCGTGCCGCCTGTCGGGCGCGGCTGAGACGATCGCCCTCGGCCTCGCTGATCCGCCTGAATTCGCCGTCATGTGGCGTGACGATGCATCGCGCATTCAGCGACGATCGAGCGCCATTCCTCAAGGCAGCGCCGAGCACGGTGAGCGCATCGGCATCCAGCACGACCGGCCGCGAGGTCTGCAGCAGGGACCGGAGCAGTAATTCCGTACGTCGTCCTAGCCCTGCCGCGGGGCCGAAGAGCACGGCGTTGAACCGTTTGTCAGCCAAGAGTCCGTCAAGGTCACTCGGACGGTCGATGGAACAAGTCATCAGGCTTTGGCAAATTGCCGCGTAGCTGACCATCGCGGCGCTCGGCGCCGCGATGGTGACGAGGCCCGCGCCCACCCGGGCGGCGGCCACCGCCGCCATTCCCGCAGCACCGGTCCGGATCGCGCCACCACCCAACACGAGTGCATGCCCGAAAGTGTATTTGTGTGCTGAGCGAGATCGTCTCGGCAGTCGCCCCTGCCATTCTGCTGGCAGATTGAGCCGTAAGCCCGCGTCGTGGGCTTCGACTGCCGATGCCGGAATGCCAATATCGGCGCAGACGATGTCGCCCGCCATGGAGCGGCCAGGCTCGATCAGGTGGCCGGGCTTCAGGCAGCAAAACGTCACCGTGAGATTGGCGCGGGGTGTTCCCGGTGAAACTGTGCCGGTGCTACCATCGACTCCGGTCGGAACATCAACCGCGACCACGTGCCGGCGCCCGGCGACGATACGTTCGAGAGTTGCAGCCAGGCTTGCCGTGAGCGGTCGATCGAGCCCGGCCCCAAAGACAGCATCCACGACGATCTCGGCAGAGATTTCGACGGCGGCCGCCAAGTCCAGGATCGGGCCGGTCCAGCGTTGCGCCGCGGCTGCCGCATCGCCGCGCAGACCGGCGGGATCACCAAACGCGGCGACGCGCACCGGCCAGCCCATCGCCTGCAAGCGGCGCGCAATGACATAGCCATCCCCACCGTTGTTGCCGGGGCCGACGAGCACCAGTACCCGACTTGGTGGAAACCGCTCCGCGATCGCCCGAACGACCGCGGCGCCCGCATTCTCCATTAGTTCGACACCAGGGACGCCGGCCGCGATCGCTGCCTGATCGACCGCGGCCATCGCCCCCGTCGTCAGTATCGTGCGCGATGCCGTCACGAGGTCAGCCATCGCTCTTTGCCCTCCATCAGCGGACCCGTCGTTAGCCATTTCTTAAGGGGTCACCGCCTAAACGGGTAGGCGTGAGGTCGGCGAGATGGTCGCGGACCGCTGCTTCAGGCACCCCAAATGTCCGATATCGTCGATTTCGACCGCTTGCAGTCGTTCACCAATGGTGACCAAGCGCTCGAGACCGAGCTTTGCGGGCTTTTTCTGGAGACCGCCACACGATACCTGGAAGACCTGATGCAACACCGAGGCGATCCACAGCGGTGGAGTCGGACTGCGCACAGCCTCAAGGGCGCAGCCGGTAATTTCGGCGCGATTGCAATGGCCGAGCTAGCCAGGGCCGCCGAGCGCCAGGAGCCCGACGCGGCAACGCTCGATCGCCTGCAGGCGACGCTTGCCGCGACCAAAGCGATCCTGGAGCAGCGTCTGCCCTAGTTGCCGCGGTCGTGGCCGTGGCGCCGATCGCCATGTCGTCGACGCTCCGGCAGCACCCGACAGGTGCCGCCGACCGAGCGTGCCGGCGCCGGAGCGAGGCACCGGCACCGCAGCTTTACCCACCCTGCGTTGGATAGCGGCAACACCGCTGCCACAACCGCGAGTTCCGCTAGAATTCCCTTGATCAGGGTGAGGGTTTCGACTGTTATCGCCCCAGTCTTGTCGAGCCCGCGCCGCTTGCTCAGGTTGATTTGCCGGTGCGCTGGTCTCGGTCGCAGTAGTCAGAGGGACGGTGTGATGCGGAACGGCAACAGGTTGCTCGCAGTGAGTGCTCTCTGCGGTGTGCTGGCCGGTTGCGGCTTGAACCTGAACCAGGATCCGAACGTCGTTCCCGGCCCCGGCGACTTCACCGAGCCCGCCCTGGACCCGACTTGGCAAGACAACGTCGACCTGTCACTTTGGGACATCGACGATGTGCGCAACATGGCACCGCAGGGCTCCGCCTTCTCACAGGGCCTGCGTGACGGCTACATCGATCTCGCCGACAGCGAATCATCGTCCGAATTCTTCCGCTCCAGCTACGATCATTTCATCCGCAAGGCCGTCGGCTCCGGCAAGGGACTCGCGATCATGCCGGACATGGTCAGCCTGCGCAGCTTAAACGACGCCCAGGTCGATGAGCTCAGCGCTGCGCGTGCCCGGCTGATGGCCGGACTGGACGGCAACGGACGCTTAAAGGCCGCGGACGCCGCTGCGCGCGCGCAGACCTCCTTCGACTGCTGGCTCGAGAACGAAGGTGAAGGCGATATCGCCGGTGCCGCCGAATGCAAGGCTGCCTTCGAGGCCGCGATGGCGGAAGTCGAGCAGGCCCTGGCGAGCGACATCGGCAACGTTTACTTGGTGTTCTTCGCTTGGGATCGTGCCGACATCACACCGGTCGCTGCCGCCATTCTCGATCAGGTGGCCAATGACTTCGCCGAGGGCGAGGTGCCGCGACTCATCCTTGCGGGCCATACCGACACCACAGGCACGGCCGAGTACAATATGGGCTTGTCCGAGCGCCGCGCACGTGCCGTGGCCGCCGAGCTGGTTGCCCGAGGCGTGCCGGAGACGGCGCTCGAGATCACCTGGTTCGGCGAGACCCAGCTGCGCGTTCCGACCGGCGACAATGTGCGTGAGCCGCAGAACCGGCGCGTCGAGATGCTGTTCGCCGAGTAGCCTCGACAAAGCTCGAGGCGCGGCAGATCGGGCGAGCTCGGCCTCCGCCGCCGCCGGAGGTGCTTGCGTGAATGCCGCGGCAGGCGCGAGGCGACCCAAGTGGGACGCTTGCCCTACTCCGGTCGCGCAGCTGATCCGCTGATGATTGGAGGGTCGAGCTAGGCGGCGTTCAGTACCGGCCAGAGTTCGGTGACGTATTTCTTGAACCAGACGGTATAGCGCTCCGAGTGGTCGTCCATGTCCTGGACAAGCTGTTCAGGCTCGATCCAGCGAATGGCATCCGCCTCCCGGGGGTCCGGGTCGATCGGCCCCTCATACCTGCCGGTGTAGACCGAAACCATTTCGTGCTCGGTCATGCCGTGGTCGAGGGCGGATCGATAATGGACCTTGGTGACGAAGCTGAGCGGGCAGGTGAACCGGAGCTCCTCGAACAACCGGCGGCTGGCGGCTGCCTCGGTCGTCTCGCTGGGCCGGGGGTGGCCACAGGCGGCATTGGTCCATAGCCCGCCCGAATGGTATTTGCGTAGGCTGCGCCGCTGCAGTAGCCAACGCCCTTGATGATCGTAGATCAGGACCGAGAAGGCACGATGCAGGGCGCCGCTGCGATGCGCAGCGAATTTCTCCTCGACCCCGAGGACGCGATCGTCTTCGTCGACCAAGAGCAGGTGCTCGACGCGGCCCTCTGGCACGATTTCGTCAAGCTCGTGGTCGAATTCCGGCTGGTCGAAGCTTTGCATGATCGCTCCCGTGTCTAGTTAAGTTGACACATTGCACTCGAGAGAGTCAAGGAGGCGCACCGCACACCACGACAAGGTCGCGCTTCGCTGATTGGCGGACCCGGTAGGATTTGGTGTGGAAGGCGGAGAAATTTGAGCGAATTGGACGTTAGCATGACAGGACCAAGCGCGGCATGGCGGTAGCGTTTCCTTTCTCGGCGATCGTCGCCCAGGACGAGATGAAGACCGCGATCCTGATCGCGGCGATCGAGCCGGCGATTGGCGGCGTGCTAGTCTTCGGTGACCGCGGCACCGGCAAGTCCACCGCGGTTCGCGCCCTGGCAGCCCTCTTGCCACCGATGGAGGTCGTCGCGGGCTGCCGCTACAATTGCGACCCCGGCGCCGACGCCAGCGCTTGTGCGGATGGCTGCGATCTCAAGGCCCAGAGCAAACCGCCGAAACGACAGAGAGTGCCAGTACCGGTCGTCGACTTGCCACTCGGCGCCACCGAGGACCGCGTGGTCGGCGCGCTCGATCTGGAACGCGCCCTTAGCCACGGCGAGAAGGCCTTCGAGCCGGGCCTCCTCGCCCGCGCGCACCGCGGCTTCCTTTATATCGACGAGGCGAACCTGCTGGAGGATCATCTGGTCGACCTGCTGCTCGACGTGGCGGCTTCGGGCGAGAACGTCGTCGAGCGTGAGGGACTGTCCGTTCGCCACCCTGCGCGATTCGTCCTGGTCGGCAGCGGCAACCCGGAGGAAGGCGAGCTTCGCCCGCAATTGCTCGATCGCTTCGGGCTCTCGGTCGAGGTCACCACGCCCCGCGACCTCGCGACACGGGTCGATGTGGTTCGCCGCCGCGATGCCTTCGAGCGCGATCCGGAAGCCTTCAAGGCGCAATGGTCCAAGGCGGAAACCAAGCTGCGTCGCCGGCTGGACAAGGGAAAGCAGAAGCTGTCCTCGGTCGAGGTGCCCGATCAGGTGCTCGAAACCGCAGCCCGGCTCTGCATGGCCCTCGGCACGGACGGGCTGCGGGGCGAACTGACCCTGGTCCGAGCCGCGCGCGCACTAGCGGCTCTCGACGGCGACGCCGTGGTCGACGACAGCCATCTCAAGCGCGTGGCGCCAACAGCGCTCCGGCATCGGCTCCGCCGCAATCCGCTCGACGAGGCCGGCTCGACGGTCCGTGTCGAGCGTGCCATGGAGGAGCTCTTCGGTTCGTGACGGCGATCGCCGCGAGTGCAGCCATGACCAGCTTACAGGCGAGCGATCCTGCTGTCCTCGACCCGGGCAATGTGCGCTTCGACGACGCGCTCATTGTCGCCAGGCTGTTTGCCGTCGACCCTGTCGGGATGGGCGGCATCGCCGTTCGCGCCCAGGCCGGGCCAGTGCGCGATTCCTGGCTGCGCTGCCTTCGCGCCTGCCTGCCTAAGGCAACGCGCGTGGTCCGCGTGCCACTGCATGTCGGCGAGGATCGGCTGCTCGGCGGACTCGACCTCACGGCGACCCTCGCCGCCGGCCGGCCGGTCGCCGAGCGCGGCCTGCTTGCGACTGCCCATGAAGGCGTGCTGTTGCTCGCCATGGCCGAGCGGTTGAGCAGTTCGACCACATCGAGTGTGACCGCAGCGATGGATCTGGGCGAGGTCGTGGCCGAGCGTGACGGCCTGACGCTCCAGCACCCAGCGCACTTCGGCGCGGTTGCGCTCGACGAAGGGATCGAGGCCGACGAGGTGCTGCCGCCGTCGCTTGCCGATCGCCTCGCGTTCTGGATCGATCTCGGCGACATCTCGTCCCGCACGACGGCGATCGCCGAGGCGGCAGCGCTCGAGGCCGGCGCCGACGACGTGCAAGACGCCCGCGCCCGGCTGCCGCAGGTGTCAGTCGGCGACGACGTCGCCGAGGCCCTGGCATCGAGCGCGATGGCGCTCGGCATCCTGTCGCTCAGGGCCGTGCTGCAGGCGCTGCGCGCGGCCCGGGCCGCGGCAGCCCTGGCCGGCCGCGCGGCGGTCGAGGAGGCCGACGCGTCATTGGCGGCCCGGCTGGTCCTGGCACCCCGCGCGACGCAGTTGCCGATGGCGCCGGAAGACACCGACGAGTCGACGGAGGAGCCGGAGCCTCCGCCGCCGAACGAGCAGCCGCCCGAGCCGGAAACGAAGGACGAGCAGGACCAAAAGGACGACTTGCTCCCCGATCTCGACGATATCATCCTAGCCGCGGTAGCAGCCGCCATCCCGCCAGGGCTGCTCGACCGCCTGCAACTGCGCGACAGTGCGCGCGGCCCCGCCCGCGCGATGGGCAAGGTCGGGCAGCTGCAAAAGGCGAAGCGGCGTGGTCGTCCCATTGGCACACGGCGCGGCCAGCCGCGCGGCGGCAACCGCCTCGCCCTGGTCGATACGCTTCGGGTCGCGGCGCCCTGGCAACCGCTCCGCCATCGCGAGCGGGAAACCGCGAACGGTAGCAGTGCGGGCCGACGCATCGAGGTTCGCCCCGACGATCTGCGCATCTCCCGCTTCAAGCAGCGTACCGAGACGACGGTCATCTTCGTCGTCGATGCTTCGGGCTCGACCGCCTTCAATCGCCTGGCAGAGGCCAAGGGTGCCGTCGAGCTCCTGCTCGCCGACTGCTACGTGCGCCGTGAATCGGTGGCGCTGATCGCCTTTCGCGGCACCAGTGCCGAGCTGCTCCTGGCACCAACCCGCTCGCTCACCCGCGCCAAGCGCTCCCTCGCCGGCCTGCCGGGCGGCGGCGCCACGCCATTGGCCGCCGGGCTGGACGCAGCAGCCGAACTCGCCGCGGCGGTCACCCGCAAAGGCCAGACGCCGATCCTGATTCTGCTCTCCGACGGCCGCGGCAATATCGCACTCGACGGCCAGCCGAACCGTGCTGCGGCAGACGCCGACGCGCAAGATGCCGCAACCCGACTGCGCCTCGCCGGCGTCACGACCTTGTTCGTCGACACGTCGCCACGGCCGCAGACCAAGGCACAAGCGCTGGCAGCGGCGATGGAAGCGCGCTATCTGGCGATGCCGCGGGCCGACGCGGCAACCCTGTCGCGGGCGGTGAAGGCTAATACGGCCGGCCCGAGCCGCTCCGGCTAATTCTCGTTCGGCGATCCTGGAGAGCGGCTTTTGTGGGAGCGAGACGGTAAAGACTGGCCCAATCGTGATGCCAGCCGCTTCGTGCGGGCAGCCGAGCTGCGCTGGCACGTCCAGGACATGGGGCCGAAAGGAGCCAAAGCGCCGGTGGTCGCCTTGGTCCACGGCACGGGTGCGGCGACCCATTCCTGGCGCGATCTGGCGCCCCTCCTGGCGCGACACTTTCGCGTCATCGCCATGGACCTGCCGGGCCACGGCTTCACCGACAAGCCCGGCATGCGCCGGCTGTCACTGCCGGCCATGGCCCGATCACTGGGCCAGCTGCTGGATCAGCTTGACGCAGCCCCCGCAATCGCCGTCGGCCACTCGGCCGGTGCCGCCATCCTGGTCCGGATGATCGTCGACCGGCTGATCGAGCCCGCAAGTCTGGTCAGCCTGAATGGCGCCTTCCTGCCGTTCAAGGGCTTCGCGGGCACCGTCTTTCGACCGGCAGCGCGGCTCATGGCTTTCAATCCGCTGGTGCCGCGCCTCTTCGCCAAGCGCGCCCGGGATCCGGCGGTCCTCGATCGGCTGGTGGGCAATACCGGCTCAAAGCTCGATGCCTGGGGGGTCGAGCTCTACGGCAGGCTCGCCGGCGACCATCGCCACATCGCGGGTGCGCTCGGCATGATGGCCGAATGGGATCTCGAGCCCATCGCCCGGGACCTGAGGCGGCTGCCATGTCGGCTGCTGCTCGTCGTTGGCGCGCATGATCGAACCGTGCCGCCCTCAAATGCGGCGCGCGTGCGGGAGCTGGTGCCGGCGAGCCGTCTGGTGACGCTGGAGCGGCTCGGGCACCTCGCCCACGAGGAAGCGCCGGAGCGCGTCGCCGAGTTGATCATCGAGGAGGCCCGTGCGGTCGGGCTAATCGACGAAAAACACCCTCACGAAATCGACGCAAAGGACTAGCTCTCAGGACAAGAATCGGTCTAGAAGTGTCAGGCCATGTTGACACTCGACGACACCGCACCGCCCACGACCACGCCGAGCGAGCCGGCGCTCGAACTCGACGCAGTCAGACCCGCGGCCGCATGCCGTCGTGATCGGCAGTGGCTTCGGCGGCCTCGCCGCCGCTGTTCGCCTCGGCGCCCGCGGCTATCGGGTGAGCGTGCTCGAGAAGCTGGACGCGCCGGGGGGCCGGGCGAACGTCTTCAGGCAGGATGGGTTCACCTTCGATGCGGGGCCGACGATCGTCACCGCCCCCTTCCTGTTCGAGGAGCTGTGGCAGCTCTGCGGCAGGACGCTAGCCGACGATGTCGAGCTCAGAGCCGTCTCGCCGTTCTATCGGATCCGCTTCAACGACGGCGAACATTTCGACTACTCCGGCGACCCGGCAGCCATGCGGGCGGAAGTTGCGCGCCTGTCGCCCTCGGATGTGGCGGGCTACGAGCGCTTCCTCGAGCTGTCCGAAGCGATCTTCAAGAAGGGCTTCGTCGAGCTGGGCCACGTGCCGTTCGACAAGCTCACCGACATGCTCAAGATCGCTCCAGACCTTGTCCGGCTGCAGAGCTGGCGCAGTGTCTACAGCCTCGTCAGCCAATACGTAAAAGACGACCGGCTCCGGCACATCTTCAGCTATCACCCGCTGCTCGTCGGCGGCAACCCCTTCACGGCAAGTGGCATCTACTGCCTCATCGCCTTTCTCGAGCGGCGCTGGGGCGTCCACTTCGCCATGGGCGGCACCGGCCAGCTCGTCACCGGCCTCGTCGATCTGATCCGCGGCCAGGGCGGCACGGTCAGGCTGAATGCCGGGGTCGCCGAGATCCTGGTCGATGCCGGCAGGGTGAAAGGCGTCAGGCTCGAATCCGGTGAGATCATTGACACCAATGTGGTCGTCTCGAACGCCGATTCGGCCATGACCTACCGTTCGCTGATCAAGCCCGAGCATCGCCGCCGTTGGACGAACAAGCGCATCGCCAAGGCACGCTACTCGATGAGCCTGTTCGTCTGGTATTTCGGCACCAATCGACGCTTCGAAGACGTGCAGCATCACACGATCCTCATGGGGCCGCGCTACCGCGAGCTGCTCCACGACATCTTCGAGCGCAAGGTACTTGCCGACGATTTCAGCCTCTATTTGCATCGCCCGACGAGGACCGACACCTCTCTCGCGCCGAGCGGCTGCGACGCCTTCTACGTTCTCTCACCCGTGCCACACAACGACAGCGGCATCGACTGGTCGGTGATGGCCGAAGTGTTCAGAGCGCGCGTTGCGAAATACCTGGAGGACACCATGCTGCCCGGTCTGGAGAGTTGCGTGGTCACGTCACGCATGGTGACCCCGGACGATTTTGAGCATCGCCTATCATCGTTCAAGGGCGCTGCCTTCGGCCTCGAGCCGATCCTGACGCAAAGCGCCTGGTTCCGCCCGCACAACAAGAGCGAGGACATCGAGGGGCTTTATCTGGTGGGCGCCGGAACGCATCCCGGGGCCGGCCTGCCGGGTGTCCTCTCTTCCGCACGGGTGCTCGACAGCGTCGTGCCGCAAGGTGTCCAAAATGGCTGACCAGGATCGCCAGGCCAACGCGGACCTTGCCGAATGCCGCGCCTTGATCAAGGCCGGGTCACGGACCTTCCACGCCGCCTCGCTGCTGCTTACGCCAAAGGTCCGCGACCCGGCCTATGCGCTCTACGCATTTTGTCGTCTTGCCGACGACGCGGTCGATCTCGGCAGCGATCGACTGGCGGCTTTGGCACGTCTGGAAGACCGGCTCGACTTGGCCTATCGGGGCCGACCGAAGAACCTCGCGGCCGATCGTGCCTTCGCACGGATGGTCGAGCGCTTCGCCGTGCCGCGAACGCTGCCTGAGGCCCTGCTGGAAGGCCTGCGCTGGGATGCGGAGGGCCGGCACTACGACGACATGCCGGCGCTCGAGGCCTATGCGACGCGCGTCGCAGGCACCGTGGGCGCCATGATGACGCTGGTGATGGGCGTTCGGGATCCTGTGGCGCTGGCGCGCGCCACCGATCTCGGAATCGCCATGCAGCTGACCAATATCGCTCGCGACGTCGGCGAGGACGCGGCGAATGGCCGGCTCTACCTGCCGTGCGCCTGGCTAGCTGACGTGGGCATAGACTTCGACGCATGGCGCCGCGCGCCGGAGTTCGACGATCGTCTCGCGGCGGTCGTCCGACGTCTGCTCAAAGCAGCCGACCACCTCTACCAACGTGCGACCCCGGGCATCGCCAAGCTGCCCTTGGCCTGCCGACCGGCGATGCTGGCCGCCCGTCGGCTCTATGCCGAGATCGGCCGCGAGGTCGAGCGCGCCCAGTTCGATTCCATGACGCGTCGGGCAGTTGTGCCGGCCAAACGCAAGATGGCGCTTCTTGCACTCGCCTTCGTCGAGGCGCCGATCCTGACAACCCGTGAAGAAGCGCCGGCCCTGCCCGCTGCACAGTTCCTCATCGACGCCATCGAGAGCGCCGTCCCGTCGACGCCACCCGACATTCCCTGGTGGGAGGTAAGCCGCGGACTCGGCAGAATGCTCGAGCTGATCGCGGTCGCCGAGGCCCGCAACGCCGCGCAGCGGTCGATGTCCGGCCAATCACCGCGTGCCGGGTATCGCCAAGCGCAAGCATGAGCAACTTCCCGATCATCCTGATCGAGGTGGTCCTGGTTTTCGGCGGTGTTCTCGTCTTCGGCATCTGGCAGCTTTGCGCGCTCAAGAAGCAGGAAACGCCGCCCGACGCAGGCAATCAGCAGAAATCCGAAGACGCGCCGAAGTAGCAGCGCCGCCGCTCCCGAGCCTAATCGAAGCTATCCTTGAACTGCGCGATCGTCGCCGGATCGTAGCCCTGGCTCGCTAGATGCAGCTGGCGGCTATAGGGGTGCTGGAGGGCACCGGTCGCCAGGTCGTCGCTCGCCACGGTCTCGACGATCTGGCCGCGCCGCATGATCGCGAGCCGGTCGCAGACATGCGCCACCACACCCAGGTCATGGCTGACGAAGAGATAGGTGAGGCTGCGGCGGCGGCGGAGATCGTTCAGGAGATTGATGACCTCGGCCTGGATCGACACGTCGAGCGCCGAGGTCGGCTCGTCGAGCAGGAGCACTTCGGGTTCGAGGATCAAGGCGCGCGCGATCGCCACGCGCTGGCGCTGGCCGCCGGACAGCTGATGCGGAAAGCGGTAGCGGAATTCGGGGCCGAGCCGCACCTCGTCCAGCGCCCGGGCGATCCGACTGTCCGCAGCATCCAGGCGATGAATGGTCAAGGGCTCGCGCAGCGTCGAATCGATCGTCCGCCTCGGGTGCAGGGAGCCGAACGGATCCTGAAAGACCATCTGCACGTGCTTGAAGAAGGCGAGCGGCGGCTTCCGCGGCAGGTCTCTGCCGGCGATCCGCACCACCCCCTGCCAATCCGGGTTCAGCGCCGCGAGTGCCCGAAGGATCGTCGACTTGCCCGAGCCGCTCTCGCCGACCAGACCGAAGGCACCCTTCGCCGGCACGCTGAAGCTCGCCTCGCGGACGGCCTCGACCCGCGCCTTGCCGACGCCGAAGCCGACGCTCAGCCCCTCGACCTCGATCATCAGGTGCCGAGCCAGGCGGGGTCGCGCTCCATGACGGCGAGCGGAGCGCCCCGCTTCTCCGGCCGCGGCAGGCAATTCAACAGCCCTCGCGTGTAGGGATGCTGCGCCTCGTCCAGATGACGGGCGTCCAGCTCCTCGACCACGCGGCCGCCATACATGACGAGCACCCGGTCGCAGAACGTGGCGACCAGCTCGAGGTCGTGGCTGATCAGGATCAGCCCCATGCCGCGCGCCTCGACCAGCCGATCCATGATCGCCATGACCTGCAGCTGGATGGTGACGTCGAGCGCCGAGGTCGGCTCGTCGGCGATCAGCACGTCCGGGTCGGGAATCAGCATCATGGCGATCATCGCACGCTGCCCCATGCCGCCGGAGAGCTCGTGCGGGTAGGCGCCGAAGACCCGTTCCGGATCATCGATGCGCACGGCCTCGAGCATGGCGATGGCAGCATCTCGCGCGGCCTTGCCGGAAAGGCCCTTCTTCACCCGCGCCGCCTCGACGAGCTGCCGACCGATCGTCATCACCGGATTGAGCGAGTATTTCGGGTCTTGCATGATCATCGAGATGCGTGACCCTCGGACCGATCGCCAGGTCCGCTTGCTGGCGTGGCGAAGGTCGATGCCGTCGAAGGTGAGCGCCGTGGCCTCGACGGTCGAGCTGGCGCCCGTCAAGCCGAGGATGGCCCGGCCGGTCTGTGACTTGCCCGAGCCGGATTCGCCGACGATCCCGAGCTTCTCCCGACCGAGCGTGAAGGAGACGCCGCGCACCGCGTGGACCGGTCCCTTGGCGGTGCTGAAGGTAACGCTCAGGTCCGCAACCTCGAGCAAGACATCGTCCGGCTTCATGAGCGCGCTCACCGATCGTTCCGCGGATCGAGGACGTCGCGCAGGCCGTCGCCCAACAGGTTGAAGCCGAGGCTGACGACGAAGATCGCGAGTCCCGGGCATGGTCGCCACCCACCACTGGTCGAGCAGGTACTGGCGGCCGGTCGAGATCATGGCACCCCATTCCGGCAAGGGCGGCTGGGCGCCGAGGCCGAGAAAGCCGAGACCGGCGGCGGTGAGGATGATGCCGGCCATGTCCAGGGTCAGGCGGACGATCACCGAGGACAGGCACATCGGCACGACATGCCGGGCAGATGATGCGGACGGGCGCGGCGCCCTGGATGCGGCGCGGCGGCGATGTAGTCGGCCTTGCGCACGGTCAGCGTCTCGGCCCGGGCGATCCGGGCATAGGGCGGCCAGGCGGTGATCGCGATCGCGATGATCGCGTTCTCGATGCCGGGGCCGAGCGCCGCGACGAAGGCCAGCGCCAGGATCAGGCGCGGAAAGGCCAGGAAGACGTCGGTGATCCGCATCAGCACCGTGTCGACCCAGCCGCCGAAATAGCCCGCGACGGTGCCGACCAGGAGCCCGACCGGCCCGACGATGATGACCACGAGGCCGACGATGTAGAGGGTCAGGCGCGAGCCGTAGACGATGCGCGAGATAGATGTCGCGGCCGAGCTCGTCGGTGCCGAGCCAGTGCGCCGCCGAGGGCGCCTGCAGGCGGTCGCTGAGGCTCTGCGCGGTCGGCGAGTAGGTCGCGATCCAGGCGCAAAGGCGGCCGTGACCAGCAGCAGGAGCACGACGATCGCGAGGCCGACCATGGCCAGCCGGTTGCGGCCGAGCTGCAGCCAGCCCTGATAGGCCCGGCCGGCCTGCGCCTGGAGCGGCGAGGTCGGCGCGTCGGTCAGCAGCCAGGCGCGCCAGCTCGGGCGCTCGAGCGGTGCCTCGCATCAGCCGGCCCTCGGGTCGAGCGGGCGGTAGAGCAGGTCGGAGAGCAGATTGATGCCGATGAAGACGCAGCCGACGACGATCGTGCCGCCCAGCACCGCGTTCATGTCGGCGTTGAGGAGCGAGTTGGTGATGTAGAGGCCGAGCCCCGGCCAGGCGAAGACGATCTCGGTCAGCACCGAGCCCTCGAGCAGGTTGGCGTAGGACAGCGCAATCACGGTGACCAGCGGCACGGCGGTGTTGCCGAGCGCATGGCGCCAGATGACCCGGCGTCTCGGACAGGCCCTTGACCCGGGCGGTGAGGACATACTCCTGGCGCAGCTGCTCGAGCATCAGGCTTCGGGTCATGCGGCTGATATAGGCGAGGCTGAAATAGCCGAGGATCGATGCCGGCAGGATCAAGTGCGCGAGCGCGTTCTGCCAAACCGCCCAATCGCCGGCCAGCGCGGCGTCGATCAGCAGCACGCCGGTCACCGCCGGCACCAGATCCTCGTAGTAGATGTCGAGGCGGCCGGGGCCGGCGACCCAGCTCGAGCTTGGCGTAGAAGACCAGCAGGCCGACCAGGCCCAGCCAGAACACCGGCACGGAGTAGCCGATCAGCCCGACCAGGCGAATCAGCTGGTCGGGCCAGCGGCCCTGATGAACCGCGGCCGTGACCCCCATCGGCACGCCGAACACGACCCCGAGCAGCGTCGCCACCGTGGCCAGCTCCAGCGTCGCCGGAAAGACCCTGAGGATGTCCTCGAGCACCGGTCGCGCGGTGAGCACGCTCTGCCCGAGATCGCCGCTGCAGCACCTTCTTGAGATAGATCAGGAATTGCTGCCAGAGCGGCAGATCGAGCCCCATCTCGGTCCGCACCCGCGCATAGACGGACGGCGAGGCCCGGTCGCCCACGGCAGCCAGCACGGGATCGACCGGCACCACGCGGCCGATCAGGAAGGTGACGACGAGCAGGCCCAGGAAGGTCAGGGCCAGTGTCGCCATGACCTTGAGAAGGGCGCTGGACTGGCTCACCACGTGCCGGCTTCCAGCGCCCCCGGTAGCTGTGCCACCCCGCTCAGTTCTTGGTGATCTTCCAGTAGCGGTTGTCGTCGAAGCTGGGTCCCCAGATGGTCCCCTCGACGTTCGAGCGCTCGGCGATCGTCTCGATGTCCTGGAACATGATGACGAACGGCGAGGTCTCCTGGTGCAGCTTTTGGATCTCGAGATACATCTCGGCCCGCTTTGCCGGATCACGCTCGAGCACCGCGGCATCCGCCATTGCCGTCATCTCCGGAATGTCCCAGGCATTGCGCCAGGCCAGCGGCTTGGATTGCGCATCATCCGAATTGTCCGGGTTCCGGGCAAAGGTGTCGGCGTTGGTGTGCGGGTCCTGATAGTCGGGACCCCAGCGCCCGATATAGATATCGTGGTTGCGCGCCCGGTACTTGGTGAGCGTCTGCGCCCCGTCGCCGGGGATCAGCTCCAGCTCGATGCCGGCCTCGGCCCAGACCGCCTGGATGGCCTGCGCCATCTCGGTGACCGGCGTGATGCTGCGCACGTCCATGGTGACGCTGAAGCCGTCGGGGAGGCCGGCCTCGGCGAGCAGCGCCTTGGCCCGCTCCACATCGAGGGAGAAGGGATTGTCCTCGAGCGCACCGAGAAAGCCGATCGGCAGGAAGGCCTGGTGGACCACCATGTCGCCCTTGACCACCGTCTCGACCAGCTCCTGGTAGGGGATCAGGTATTTCAGCGCCTGACGGACCTCGGGCTTGGCGAGGTACTCGTTCTTCTGGTTGAGGCCGAGATAGTAGATGGCGCCTTTGGGCACGCTCTCGATGATGATGTCCGGATCGTCGGCCAGTGCTGCCACCTGATCGGGGCCGAGATTGCGCGCGACGTCGATGTCGCCCTGTTGGATCAGCAATTGCTGGGTCGCAGCCTCGGGAATGTGCCGGGTGATGACCCGGGTCATGGCCGGCCCACCCTTCCAGTAGTCCGGATTGGCATCGAGCGTCAGGCTCTCGTTCGGGCGCCAGGTTCGCAGCTTGAACGGGCCCGAGCCCGCCGAGTTGATCTTCAGCCAGTTGTAGCCGAGATCGCCATCCACCTCGTTCGCCATGACCAGCTCCTTGTCGACCACGGAGCCGACACCGGCCGTCAGGCAGTAGAGAAAGAAGGTCGGCGCATAGGCCTGGTCGACCTCGACCGTCACCTCCATGGGTCCGGTGGCCCTGATCTTCTCCTCCACATTGTCGGCGGTGAAGCCGAACTGGGTCAGGATGAAGGCCGGCGACTTGTCGAGCTTGACCACCCGCTGCAGCGAGAAGGCGACATCCTCGGCGGTCAACGGGTTGCCGGAATGAAAGGTGATGCCGTCGCGGATCTTGAAGACATAGGTCTTGCCGTCCTCGGAGACTTCCCAGCTTTCCGCGACATGGCCCTGGATGTCCTCGACATCGTCCACCGGGTAGGTGATCAGGCGGTCGTAGACCTGGGCCCCGTACTCGGCGCCGGAGAACTCGAAGATCTCGGCCGGATCGAGGGTGATGATGTCGTCGATCGTCATCGCCTGGACGAAGACGTCCGGCGGGGTCGCCGCTTCGCTCCGATCGGCCGGAGCCACCAGCACGAGCGCCGCTCCGAGCAGCAGTGTCGCAGTCAAATGCCTCAAGGTCGTGACCTCCTTATCGCCAGCATCCTATTGCGCTGGCTTCAAATCGACGCCGGAACTACGTCGGATCGTGGAAGAAACCGCGGCGGAACGCAACGCCGCCGTGCGGCCGGCCAATCGAGCGACCCTCAAGCCAGCTCGTCGAGCAGCTGCCGCGCGGCCACGACGTCCGCCGCAGCGAAGCCCTGGGTGAACCAGCCATGCACTCGGTGCCAAGAGATCGAGCGCCCGCTGCCGATCGCCCTGGTCCGCCCAGAGCCGTGCCAGCGAGGTTGCCGCCCGAAGCTCGAGCAGCTTCGCCTCCTGCTGGACCGCCACCTCGATCGCCATACGGTAGCTGCGCTCGGCACCGGCCCTGTCGCCCTGGGCCAGGTGCAGGTCGCCTTCGATGCGCAGGATATCGGCCTCGATCCACCGCTCGCCGCTATCGGCCATCCTCTGTTTCGCCTCGTCTAGCTTTGCCGCACACTCGGCATGCCGCCCGAGCGCCAGCAGCGAACGTACCTCGCCACTGAGCAAGAACGGCACGAACAACCCCGTTCCAGCCGCGGCGGAGCGCTGCAAAACCTGTCCGACAGCTTCTAGGGCCTCGAGATGTCGGCCGGCCAAGGCATACGTAACGGCCCGCCAGCCGAGCGCGTAGATCTGCCAGGTCTTGATGCCGTTGGCGTCGCTGTAAGCGAGGTTCTCATCCGCGGTCGATTTTGCCCGAGGCAAGTCGGCGAGCAGAATCCAGAGCACGTTGGCATGGCCGAGCGTGTAGGCGATCGTCAATGGGTGCTTCGATTCCCGCGCTAGGTCGACGCCCGCCTCGGCCGTCCGAGAGGCCTCGGCAAGTTCCCCGCGCACGCCCAGGCAAATGGCCTTGTAGACGAGCGCCGAGACACCAGGCTCCTGGCCGAACAGTCCTGCAAGTGCCCGGTGCCGCGCCGGATCGTATATCTGCAAAGCGCGCTCAAAATTGACCAGCGCTTCACCGCTGCGGCCCATCATCATCTGGGTCGTGCCGAGCAATCGATGCGCGACGAGCGTCGCCACGCCATCGGCCGAGGCTTGCGCCCTATCGACCATCTCGTTGGCAAACCGCAGCGCATCATGGTGTTCCGCCCGCACGTAGCGGACAGCCCAGTTGCCGTAGTAGACGGGCGCCCAACGGGCGCTATCGCCGAGCTCGCGGAGCAGCGCCAAGGCGCGCTCGAACTCGACGCCGGTTTCGGCAGCGCTGTAGCCGAAGCCACCGAGAAAAGCCTGGCCGATGGCGATCTGCAGCTCGAGCTCGTGCTCGCGGAGCCGCTCGTCGTCACCCAGCCCGGGGATCAGCTCGACCGCCTGACGCAAATTGGCGATGGCCTCGAGATAGGCGGGCTTGGCCAGGGCCTGACGGCCGGCTGCCTCGTAGTGCTCGATCGCCTGCTCGATCAGCCCGGCCTCCTTGGCGTGGTGGCCGAGCAGCTGCGGCTGGGCACCTGCCGTCTCCAACGCCTCAAGGATGCGCTGATGAACGCCCTGGCGCTTCGATTTGAGCAGGCTCTCATAGGCGGCGTCGCGGACCAGGGCGTGCTTGAAGAGATAGCTGGCATCGGGCGGCAGGCCGCGGCGGAAGATCAGCTCGGCCTCGGCCAGCCGCTCGAGCGCTTCCTTGACGTCGCTCTCCGGTTGGGACGCGATGGCGACGACGAGGCGGTGGTCGAACTCACGGCCGATGCAGGCGGCTGTCTGGGCCACCTCCTTGACCGGCTGCATCCGGTCGAGCCGGGCCATGAGCGAATCGTGCAGCGACGTCGGAATGGCCAGCTCGCTGAGCGGCCGGTCGAGGACGAAGGCGTCCGTGGTCTCGCGCAGCATGCCGGACTCGAGCGCTGTCTTGGTCAGCTCCTCGATGAACAGCGGCACCCCATCCGTCTTGGCGGCGATCTCCGCCAGGAGCTCGTCCGGCAGGCTCTTGCCGCCGGTCAGCCGGCTGACGATGGCCGCCGTGTCGTCGCGGCCGAGGCGGTTGAGGGCGAGGCTGGTGACGATCGGATGACCGCCGAAGCCGTGCCGAAAGACCGGCCGGGCGGTAACCAGAAGCATGACCCGCGTCGCCGCGATCGGGTCGAGGCAGAGATCGAGCCCCTCGAGGGTGGTCGGATCGATCCAGTGCGCGTCCTCGACCACGAACAGCACCGGTCCTTGCCGGGCGAGGCCGACCAGCTGGTCGACCAGCATCTGCAGCGTCCGGGCACGAAGCTGCTCCGGCTGGAGATCGAGCACGCCATAGCGCTGCTCGAACGGCAAGCCGAGCAGGGTCGCCATGAGCGGTGCGGCACGCGGTACATCGACCTGCGCCTTCGCCAGCAGGCGCTCGAGCTTGTCGAGCTGCAGCTCCACCGAGTCGTTCGGGGCGAGGCCGGCGGCACGCGTCAGCTGGACGATCGCCGGATGCAGCGCGCTGTCGGCATGGTAGGGCGAGCACTGGTAGCTGATGCGGACATGCTGGTCGGGGCCGAGCGCGTCGATCAGGCCGCGGGTTAGCCTGGACTTGCCGATCCCGGCCTCGCCGGTCAGCAGCACGACCTGGCCCTCGCCGTCCCTGGCCCGCCGCCAGCGCTCGAGCATCAGCGACAGCTCGTGCTCGCGGCCGACGATGGCGCCGAGGACCCCGCCCTGGCGGGCCTCGAAGCGGCTTTCGATCGGCCGCTCGGCGCGCACCACAAAGGCCGCGACCGGCCGGTGATGCCCTTCAGCGACTGGCTGCCCAGGATCCTCGAGCTCGAAGAGATCACCCAGCAGTCGCCGCGTCGCCTCGGCCACCACCACCTGCCCGGGTGCGGCGATGCCCTGCAGTCGGGCCGCGAGGTTGGGCGTCTCGCCGACGACCGTCTGCTCCTGCGCCGCCCCCTCGCCGACCAGATCACCGACGACGACGAGACCGGTGGCGATGCCGATCCGCACGCGAGCGTTGCGCGTCGCCCGGCGGGCGCACCGTCGCCAGCGCCTGGACGATCGCCAGACCGGCGCGAACGGCGCGCTCCGCGTCGTCCTCGTGCGCGCTCGGGAAGCCGAAATAAGCCAGCACGCCGTCGCCCATGTACTTGGCGACATGCCCCTCGAGCCGCGTGATCTCACCCGCCACACAGTTCTGAAAACCGCGCAAGACCCCGCCCATCTCCTCCGGATCAAGCCGCTCCGCCAAGCCCGTCGAGCCAACGAGATCCACGAACATCAACGTCAGCTGCCGCCGCTCGGCCGTGCTGGTGGGCACGGCAATCGCGTTGCTGCCGACAGAGGGCGTGTCTTCGGCCGGCTGATCGGCCAGTGCCCCGATCGCGCGAAGCAGCAGCTTGCGCGGCCCGAGCGGCAGCCCGAGCTCCCTGAGATCGGCCTCAGCAAGCTCCGGCAACACGTCGATCGTAATCTCGTTCTCAGCAAAAACGTCGGCGTACTTGCCGAGGCCCTTCGCCGTGAGCCACCGCCTGATCTCTTCTGTCACCTGCTTCCTCCAGGCGAATTGAAGGTTGGTTCTGGCACATGCGGCACCAGGCCGCCACACGATCGGACGATGCAGATCGGAACATTTCAGGTCGACGGCAACGCCAGCGCCGCCGAGTGCTCCGATATCGCCAAGTCTAGCCGGATCGAGGTGGTAGTCATTCTTGATGCCTCGGCGAGAATGCTACCCGCCAGCTCGAGGCGCCTCAGTCGCGTCAATTTGCAGAAAATGCATCAGCCTTAACCATTAATTCATGCATCGGGCCGATGCTCAGCGTCACGCTTGAGTTGTTCATGCCGCTGGACGGTCGACACAAATGAAGACAGACAACATTCGCCTGGGCCGACGGATCATCGCACCAACCGCTGCCCTTATGGCGATCAGCCTCGCCGTGCTCTTGGGTCTGATGGCCGTCAATGCCGCGACTGAGGACGAGACGGCGCGGCGCCAATCGATCAACACCGTTAGCAACAACCTCCAGCTGCGCGAAAATCAAGTCGGCAGGGTCGCCAAGGACTATGCCTGGTGGAACGACGCCGTTCGCCATCTGCACGTCGATGTCGATCCCGAATGGGCCGACCTCAACGTCGCCGGCTACATCTATGAGACGCACGGATTCCATGTCAGCTTGGTCATCGATGCCGAGAATAGCACGTCATATGGAGCAATCGAAGGCGAGCGTGCACCGCTCGAGGCAATGCCCACGATCACCGGCGGTCTCGACATGCTGGTCGCTGCCGCTCGCCGGTCGAGCGCGGACGAGCCCGACTACCAGACCGGCATGATCCTGGTCGACGGCGCGACGGCACTGGTCGGCGTGAGCGCCATCACGCCTGAGGAGATGGGCGACATTGCGTTGCCTCCTGGTGAGCGCAGCGTGATTGTCTTCATCAAGCGGTTGGACCAGGCGTTCTTCCAGGAGCTGGCGGAGCGCTATCAGCTCTCGGACATGCATATCGCTGATTCGCAAGGTGAGACCGGCCTTGCAGCGCTCGATCTGACGACGGTGGACGGCACGGCCGCCGGCCGGCTGGTCTGGCAGCCCCATCGGCCGGGCCAGCAGTTCCTTCGCTCCATCGCTCCGTCGTTGCTTCTGGCACTGGTCGTGATCGGCGGGTTCAGCGCTTTCGTCATGCGTCATGCCGGTCATGCCGCGCGAGCCGTCACCGAGAGCCAAGCGCGGTTTCGCGACGTTGCGGATGCGAGCTCGGACTGGATCTGGGAGACCGACGGCGACCTGAATATCGTCTTCGTTTCCGAGCGCGTCGGCCAACTTACGGGGCGGCCACCTGAGGTGATCGTCGGTCGCCGACTCGACAGCCTGTTTCACCAGGGGGATAACCCGGCGCAGTGGGAGGGCTACCAGAAGTCGTTGGCGCGCCCCCAGCCGTTCCGCAACGTTCTGGCGCTTTGCGACAATGCCGATGGCGGACGGCTCACCCTACGTATCGCCGGCAAGCCCGGCTTCGACAAGGCAGGACGATTCGTCGGATTTCGTGGCACGGCGACGGACATCACGCGAGAGCTCGATGCCGAGCGTCGAGCCCAGTTCCTGACCCGTCACGATGCGCTGACGAGCTTGCCGAATCGTAGCCTTCTGGGCGAGCGAATCGACGACGCCATCAGCGTCGTCAGCCGGCGGGGCGAGATGGCGGCTTTGCTCAGCGTGGATCTCGACCGGTTCAAGGAGATAAACGACACGCTGGGGCATGCCACGGGCGATGCCTTGATCGTTCAGGTGGCCGAGCGGCTTGAGGCGTGCATCAGGGAGACCGACACCCTGGCGCGCATCGGCGGCGACGAGTTCGTGATCATCCAGAACGGCGTTCGCGACGTCAGCACGGTCGAGGTCCTGGCCAGGCGAATTCTGGAAGCGATCGCCAAGCCCTTCTCAGTGGCGGACGAGCGAGTCTTGATCACGACCAGCATCGGCATTGCCATGATTCCGCTTGACGGCTCGATCGGCGGCCGCCTGCTGCAGAGCGCCGATATCGCGCTCGACCGCGCCAAATCCGAGAGCCGCGGCACCTTCCGTTTCTTCGAGCGGCAGATGGACGCCGCGCTGCAGGACCGCAAGGCACTAGAGCGTGACCTGCGGCTGGCGATCATCCGTCACGAGCTCGAGGTCTTCTATCAGCCGAAAGTCGATGTGCCGACAGGGCGCGTAAGCGGTGTCGAGGCGCTTGTCCGCTGGCACCACCCCGAGCGCGGCATGGTCTCGCCGCTCGCCTTCATCGACATTGCCGAGCAGACCGGCCTGATCCACGAACTCGGCGAATGGGTGCTCCGCGCCGCCTGCACGGCCGTGGTCGAGCACGATGATCTGGAGCTCGCCGTCAATCTTTCCGCGGTGCAGCTGAAACGCGGCGGCGTCGCCTCGATGCTCACCAATGTGCTGGCGGAGAGCGGCCTCGACCCGAATCGCCTCGAGATCGAGATCACCGAGAGCGTGATGGTCGACGGTGCCGAGGGCGTGATCGCGGACCTGCGCCGGATGAAGGACATGGGCGTGAAGATAGCGATGGACGACTTCGGCACCGGCTACTCGAGCTTGAGCTATCTCAACCGATTTCCGTTCGACAAGATCAAGATCGATCGGTCGTTCGTCAACGATCTCGGTGGAGGTAGCAACGGCTCGGCCATCGTCAAAGCCGTCGTCGGGATCGGCAAGAGCCTCGGCATCAAGATCTGTGCCGAGGGCGTCGAGACGATCGAGCAGCTGCGCTTCCTCGAGCGAGTGGGCTGCAATGAGGTGCAAGGCTATTATTTCGCGAAGCCAATGCCGATTGAAGGTCTAGATGCCTTCCTCTCAAGGCAAGCCGCACTGCCCGAACCGGTCGCCTGATCGACCATGAGGCCGCAATCTCCTATTGCGTTATTTAACTCGTGGGATATTAGATATAACAGTTGAGTTCGCCAGCGATTTGTCGGCTGAGCGGACCTGCTCGGCGGCCGAACGCGCACCATCCTCCTCACCTCGCTTGGAAGCGCCAATGAGCGATCCGATGTTGCGGCTGCAAAAGCTCGTGAAATGCCTGAACGTCTATCTCGATGTCACCGCTGCCTGCGGATTCGGTCTTTTCGCTGCCAAGTCATTCGCACGCGGCACGACGATTATAGTCGACGAGGACGGAGACTATTACGACAATGTGATGACGTTGGCGGAGGCTCTTGGCCAGGGTCACCAGCTGAGCGAGCAGTTGTTTCAGGTCGGCGAGGATGCCTTCCTCTTGCCGAACGGTAATCTCGACGACGTCGTGAACCACAGCTGCAGCCCGAATACCGGCTTACAGCTGACGCCGATGGGTTATCGGATGATCGCCTTGACCGACATCGCTCCCGGCGACGAGCTGACTTATGACTACTCGACCTATATCGGCGAGACGCCCGAGCGCCTGAAATGCGCCTGCGGCGCACCGAGCTGCCGAGGTGAAATCGGCCCCTTTCGCGATCTTCCGCCCGAGCTGCGCCGTCGCTATCTCGCGAGCGATGTTGTCGGCCAATTCGCCGTACCTTCCGAGGACAAGCAGAGCGAGCACGCCGCGGCCTAGCTGGATGCCAAGAATCGCGACACAGCCTCAAGCTCGACGGCCTGCGGTGATTTCGAGCAGAGAGGCGATGAGCCTGATGGACGTGTCGCGGTCGCATGCCGAACAGGATCGGCTGCCGAACACTCGCACCGACTGCACCTTCGATGAACGCCATCGATCGAACCGAACATCAGCCGCCGCGAGCAAGAGAGATTGTTCGCACTCCGGCCTTGCTCTTGCGGACGCTCCGCACGCACTGGCTCGGTCTCAGCGATCGAAATGAAGGGTAACCGACCCCACCGGCGTCGGCCAAAATCAGCCGCGCTGGAATGTCAGTGTTGAGCGGATTGAATAGAATTGCTGCCGCGCTACAGCTGCACCCGACGGTCCGGTTGGCGGTCGTCGCCGCACTCTTGAGCGCGGCAAAGGTGCTGCTCTACACGACCGGGACCACGCTTTTTCTGTCTCGGCAGGGGATCGAAGCCCTACCGATCCTCTATCTGACCCTCTCCATCATCGCCACCTGCATATCACTGTTGCTCGCGGCAATGATCGATCGGGCGCCCCCAGCCTATCTGCTACCGGGTCTGGCCGCCTTCTCCGTGCTCGGCATCGTCGCGCTGCAGGCTGGGCTCGCAGCAGACTGGCAGCAGGCCCCGGCCGGAATCCTGATTGCCGCTCACGTTTACGACATTATCACGGATATCGTGTTTTGGGTCTTGGCCGCTGCGCTATTCGACAATTTGCGCCTGCGACGACTTACGCCGCATCTGTACATTGCGATCGCCGCAGGTGGCTCGCTCGCCGGAATCATGGCAGAGCGTGCGCTGGCCATCATGGCTGCCGAGCAGCTGCTGTGGCCTGCTGCCGGCCTCGTCTGCGTTGCGGTAGCGCTCTTCGGCAACGCTGCCGGAGGACTGGCAGTTACAGCGCATGCGGAGCAGCAGCCGCCGGAGCAAGCGACCCGAGAGTCTCCCCGAGCGGCTCTGGCCGACCTGCGGCGCTTTCTTGTGCGTCATCCATTCGCACTCTGCTTGGCACTCAATTCGCTGCTGCTGACGACCGTCTATAGCCTAACCGAATTCGTCGCCTATGCTGTCTACAGTGAAGCGATCCCAGACGAGGCGAAGCTGGGCCGCCTTCTCGCTCTGCTTTTTGCCGCATTGCAGGTCGCTGAGTTCGCCGTGCTGTGGTTCGGCGCGCGCGGCATCATCGAGCGCGCCAGCCCGATGCTGCGCAATCTGATCTTTCCGCTCACGTCGCTTGCTTGTCTCATCGCACTTCTGCTGCAGCCTCGGCTCGGCTGGGCCGTGCTTGCCCACATAAATACCGAAGCCGTCTCGAATGGTGTCTTCGAGCCTGTCAACACAACCAACTACAGCGCCTTGCCCGTGAACGTGCATGGCCGGGCACGGACGCTCGCGGACGGCATTTTCTACCCGTTCGGCATGGCATTCGCAGGGCTAGCACTGACACTTCTGCCGCCCGAGGATGCCATCTTTCGCGCCACTCTACTCGCTTTGACCGCGACACTGTTTTTCCTCGCGCTCAACGTCATCATCGCCCGAAGCTACTTGCCGACGCTCTTACATCAGCTTCGCCACGGTGTCGTCGGCCTCGACAGGCGACGCCTGAGGAAAGTTCCAGCATCCCGCGACGCCCAGCAGCTGGCTAAGTTGATCGTAAGCCGTGACCGAAACGAGCGTCGCCTCGGCATCGAACTCACCGAGTCGGCCCCGGCGCCTGAGATACACACGCTGCTGGTGGCTGTTGCCCCGGCGCTGATTCATGTGGCGCCACGGCTCGACGACCGCGAATGGGTCAGGGCCGCACGTTTGATTGGTTGTCTCGGTCCTTCATCCTTGGGCTCGGCGTTGGCGACTGCCATAGACCTCGAAGCTGCCGAGAGCGTCGAGCTCCTGGCGACGGCGCATTTGCTTGCCGATCTGCCAATGCAGGAGATTGGACTGGACGCACCGGCCGGCTCGTTTCTCGCCGCGTTGCTTACATTGGCCGTCGACGGACCTCCCGACGAAGCAGCCATACGCAAATGGCTGGGCGATCCGGCCGTTCGTAGCCGCATCGTCTCGGTGGTAGGGGAGGGATCACCGAGCTTGCTTCGCCGTGTCGCCGAGCAACCTCTGGCACTGCAGCATCACGAACTGAAGGCCGCATTGCTCGCCGCGTTGGCACGCACACCGTCCGGTAGGGTGCCAGGATCGCTGCACCTCTTCATCGATGACCTCCGCAGTTCATCGCTGCCACAGCACCGTGCCGCAGCCCTTCGGCTGATGGCGCGAACCAGCGAGGCCGACGGTGTCTCGCCAACCGCCGCAGCGGCGGACGCAGCCGCCGAAGCGCGCTTTCGCCGGCTTCTGACACTCGCTTGGCCTGCGCTGGCCGATCCAAGCCGAACGGTGCGAGCCGCCGCGATCGACGTCCTGCGAAAGGAGCCGCGCCGGGCAATGGCCCGCATTGCCGCTGGCGGGCGCCTTCTTGATCCGGCCCTGCCGGCAGATCGCGCTAGGGGGCTTATCGAGCTGCTTGCTGCAATCGGGGACCGGCCTACCCGACGCCTGTTGCGCCAGCTGATCGCCGGGCTCGCCACCGGCGCCGAACGCGACGCCCTCCTGCTGCAGCGGCTGGCTCAGAGCGACAACGTGGAGCTGGCACCACTGCGTGCCGCGGTGCTCGACCATGCTCAGCGCTTGACGGAGCTGCTTTTTGACGGGCTTGCGGTCCTTGGCGACAGGAAGCGGGCGGGCCAGCTGCGCGAGGCATTGCGAGAGGTGGATGCGCGGCTCCGCGCCGGCACAATCGACGGACTTGCCTCGCTAAAGCACGGCGTTCTGGCGCGCCGCTTTATACCTCTTCTGGAGCAGCTGCACCTAGAGCCCGGACCGGGCTCAAGGCCCCGAAGCGAGCCTGCGACGCATCCCGAGCTCCTCTCACAGCTCGCTGCGACAGGCGACCGATGGCTGCGTGCCGCAGTGACGCTGGTGAGAGCGAGCACGGAGCCCAAGGCCAAGAATAGCGACAAGGAAACGCTCGCCATGCAGCCAATGTTCGGGCCGAAGGGCCCCGCGCTGACCGATAGTTCTGCGCTTGCCGGAATGCTCCGCTTGAAGCGGTTCGAACTCTTCTCGGAGTTGCCATTCGACGTTCTCGAGTTGCTCCTCCATCTGCTCGAGGAACGGCAATTCGCCGGCGGCGCGCTGGTGCAGAACTCAGGCCACCCCCTTCTTCACGCTTGGCTCATCGACACCGGTGGCGTCGTTGCCACTTGGCCAGGTGGGCTGCGCGAGTCGTTCGGTCCCGAAGGCTGCATCGGCGAAACGGCGCTCATCGACCCGACACTGGTTGCGCCCGAGATCATGGCGACCAGCCAATGCCGGGTGTTCCGGCTGCATCGGGTGGCCTTCCAGGACCTAGCGCATGAGCATCCGGTCCTGATCGAGTCGTTGTGCCGACTTCTCGCCCGCAATCTCGGCCGGATGCGCAGCTTGGACAGCCGCATTCGCCATCCTGATCAGGCAGAGGGCGAAACAGCCGCGATGCCACGCCCAAGCGCCAACGAAGCCCCTTCAACCGAAGCATCAGCTGGGCGCCGTGCCGAAGCCCTAAACCGCTGATGACAACCGACCATCTCGACCTCCGCTGCCCACACGTGGGAGGGCGATTGATATCGACATCTCCACAAAACAGCAGCATTATTAAGGTACTTGAAAGCGATTGTTGGAGATTGGCCAGTGTCCGATCAGTTGTTCATCCTGCTGCAAGGCGGTCTCGCTTTCGGCGTTCCATTGACCGTGGCCGTTATTGAGCTTTGGAAGCTTCGAAAAAAGGCGCCGGCGCCGGTAGGTGGCGGCGACCCAAAGGTGGTCTGCCTTAACGGCGTTCGCTCGGCATCGATGCGACCCTGTTACGAGCCCGCAATAAGCGATCAACGGGTCGATCGCGCTGCTTGAGCGACGATGGTAACGACCGGCGGGTCGGCGCCGTAGCATCAAGACATTCGGGTGCCAATTTTTACGCGCCATAGTACTCACCTGCGCTGCATATGCTCTGCACTATTTTATCATTTTCAGTAGTGTTATCGATTCTTATTCACGCTGGCGCGAGGAACCGGCTTGATCGGAAAGTCAACGAGCAATCTCTGCTGGTGCGATGATGATGCCTGGTCAGTCATCGGGCCGCTTTTGCCAAGCAATCAGCCGGACGCCTCCGGAAACCTCGCTCATTCGGCTGATCGATCCCAGCAATACCGCATCGGATGTGTGGGCAGATACCGCCTACCGCTCGAAGGCGAACGATGAGTTCCTCAGCCACCGCGGCAAGACCAGCCAGATCCACCGGCGAAAACCCACCGGCAAACCGATGCCGAAGCGAACGGCCAAGGCCAGGAAATCCGCGGTGCGGGCGAAAGTCGAGCACGTCTTCGCCCAGCAGAAACACCGGATGAAGCTCACCATCCGCAGCATCGGCATCAAGCGTGCCGAGGCGACCATCATGATGGCCAACATCGCCTACAATCTCGGCCGATGGCGATGGTGGGAGGGGCGAACCGCGTCCGCTTGACGGCAAAAAGCCAGATCTATCGGCACATCGGCCCGAATCCACCTCCATAGAAGCATGACCCGCTCCCAAAACCACGCCATCAACGTCAGAGCTCGGTCAAAGACCGGAAATCAGCCGATTCCCGGAGGTGTCCATTCGCCATGTCTTGTGTTTGGGCTGGCGCTGGCGGGATTGTCCGGGCGAATACGGTCCCGATACGACCGTCTATAACCGCTTCAATCGCTTTCGCGGCCTGCCGGTGGTCACGTCCCGTCTGATGGTGTAGCTGGCGCGGTGGTCAGCGAGGCGTTCCGGCTAGGGTTGGGTTGTATCGACCGATCCGAAGCTGGAGCAACCTCGATGACCGACATGATCATGGGCCTGCAGGGCCTGTTGGAGAACACCTTTGACGCCGAACTCCTGCGGGAGATGATCGGCTTCGCCGCCGAGCGGCTAGGTGGGCGCCCTCGCCGGTGCGGCCTACGGCGAGAGGAGCGCCGAGCGCAAGGCGCAACGCAATGGATATCGTGACCGCGACTGGCATACCCGCGCCGGCACGGTCGAGCTACGCATCCCGAAGCTCAGGAAGGGCCCGTAGTTCCCCGGGTTCCTGGAGCCCAGGCGAATGGCCGAGCGGGCACTCACGGTCGTGATCCAGGAGGTCTAGAGCGTTTTGACGCGGACCGTAGATATGCAGCATTCTCGATGTAGTTCCGACATTGGGTCGTGGGGAAGCGGTTGAGCAGCGTACCGATTGTGGTCCATAGGCCTTCGATAGCGCGTTCGGCAGCCGTTCTGAGCAGTGTCTCGAGCTTGGCGAATGCGTTTTCGCCTACCGCGGTCTGCTGACCGCGGGCCTTTTAGGGATCGGATCGAAGGCCTGCTGGCCGCCGATGAAGGTCGTTGTCGTCCAATGGCCATGTGGCAAAGCCGCGTCGAGGCGCCGGCCGCGCAGCGAGCGGCCGTAACGCCGGGCCATCTTGGTCGATGCCCCCCGTCTCATCGATGAAGATCAACCGGCCTCGGCTCATCGCAGCTTGCTCAGCGCGCCAGATGGCAGGCTGCTCGGTGACGTCCGGGCGATCCTGCTCCTCCGCCGTGGGGCTGCGGGGTCCCCACGGCCCCACAAGGCTGCCCATCCGGCTTTTTTTGGCGTGAGTCCGAGTCGAATCAGGGTGTTGTGCATCAGCCCGAGGCTCGCCTCGACGCCATGCGTCTCGACCAGCCAAGCGCGCAACGAGTCCAGCGTGACGTCCGGCCGCCGCACGATCTCGGCCTGGATCGTCTCGTGACAGGCCGCGAGCTTCAGCTCTTGCTGATTGCGCTGCGCGCGGGCGGCGATCTTCATGCGCAACGCCTTGGCACACGCCGGCAAGAGCGGTCGCCGAGTGGTGTCGGCCTTCATCGCCACCGCCTTCGCGCAGAACGACGTCGAGGCGGCGAGCCTTCAATGGCGCCGGATCGCCGACCAGCTGCGGCCCAAACTGCCGAAGCTCGCCAGGCTAATGGACGAGGCCGAGCCCGATGTCCTGGCCTACATGGCCTTCCCGGCCCAACACCGCACCAAGCTGCACTCGACAAACCCGATCGAGCGCCTCAACGGCGAGATCAAGCGCCGCACCGAAGTCGTCGGCATCTTTCCCAACGAAGCCGCCATCACCCGTCTCGTCGGCGCTCTGCTGCTCGAGCAGAACGACGAATGGGCGGTCCAGAGAGCCCGCTACATGTCCCTTGAGACCATCGCCCAGACCGGCGATGATGAAGCCGTCAGCCTAGCCGACATGACCGGCTGACCAAACACCGGCCGACGTCGGAGAACGCGCTGGGCAAAAGCCCAGCTACACCACGCACAGGGACACGACCCGGGCGGCGGTCTCGCCGGTCAGTCGCCGTCGTTTCAAAACCTTGTCAATGAACGAAAGACTGACACCGAACCGCTCGGCCACAGCCGTCGCCGGTAGCCCGCCGTCCACCGCTGCCAGCACGCGTTCCCGCAAATCCGCCGCGTAACTCTGCCCCGATCGCCACGCCATCACCCTTCGCCCATTCAGCACAACCGAGAAGTGTGAATCACTCCCTGTATCAAAATAGGAATCAGGAAAAGATTCCGGTCAGCGTCAATCTGCTCTAGATCCAAGACATCTCGACCCGTTGCGTCGACGACCTGGTCAAGGCGATGGGAATGGCGAGTGTTTCCAAGAGCCAAGGTCAGTCGGCTCGGCGAGGAGATTGACGTCCGGGTCAAGGCGTTCCTCGATCGCCCCTTGGAGGGTGACTGGCCCTACCTCTGGATCGACGCGACCTACGTGAAGGTCCGGCACAACGGCCGCGTCGTCTCCGTCGCTGTGATCATCGCCGTCGGCGTCAATGGCGACGGCCAGTGCGAGGTCCTGGGCCTCGGCATCGGGCCATCGGAGGCGGCGACGTTTTGGACCGCGTTCATGCGCAAGCTGACGCGGCGCGGTCTACGCGGCGTGAAACTCACCATCTCCGACGCCCAAGAGGGGATCAAGGCCGCCAACAAGGTCCTCAACGCGACGTGGCAGCGGTGTCGCGTCCACTTCACCCGGAACGGCCTGGCGCACGGCGGCAAGCGCGGTCGGCGTGTCGTCGCCGCCTTCATCGCCACCGCCTTCGCCCAGGAGAGCGAGCAGGCCGCCAAGGCGCAGCGTCGCCGACCAGCTCCGCCCGGCACTGCCCAAGCTTGCCACGCTCATGGACGAGGCCGAGACCAACGTCCTCGCCTACATGAGCTTCCCAAGAGCCCACCACGCCAAGATCCACTCGCTGAACCCGCTCGAACGGCTCAACGGTGAGATCAAGCGGCGCACCCCTCCAGGGTCTGCTGACCCTGTCCCTTGCAGCGATCGGATGAAAGCCAGGAGGCCTTTCATCGTCGTCGGCATCTTCCCCAACGAGGCCGCGATCATCCGCCTCGTCGGCGCCCCCCTGCCCGAGCAGTCCGACGAGCGGGCGGTCCAACGGGCCCGCTACATGTCCCTGGAAACCATTGCCGCTATCTCCGATCATCCCACCCTCAGCCTGTCCATGCTGCAGAGCTGAAACCGCCCACTAAGGCCGGATAGCCTAGTCCACCTACACCATGCCGACGGACACGATCCTGCTGGCCGCGTCTCCTGCGGAGATCGGATGATCCGCCTGCTGACGGATCTTGGTCTCGGCGCAAGGTCCGGCAGCACTTTTATCAAGCTCTGGTCGAACAGGTCCACATCGGCGGCACGATCGCGGTCGACAGCACCGCAGTCGACAGCACCTATGTGAGGGTCCATCGCTCGGCTGCCGGTGCGCGAAAAAATATGGCGGTGTCTGGATTGCGTGTTGAAGTCCGCACAAGTTGGTGAGAACATTTATGAAACATCGATTTCGGAGCGGACGATGAACAAGGCACGTTTCAGGCGTTTGTGCGCAGGCATGAAGAGATTGAGTGTCGGGCAGATGCGGGCGCTGCGAGGCCAGCTTCGAGCACTCGATACGCGCATCGAGGTTCTTTCGCGCATCGATGCCCGGGGACAGGCGCTCACCGAATGTGTTCACTGTGCCGCGCCTTCGTTGCAGCGCTGGGGCGAGACCCGAACGGGGTTGCCAAGACTGAGATGCAAGGCCTGTCGTCGGACATTCTCCTCGGCCACCGGGACGGTGCTGGAGCGCATTCGTCGGCCCGAAAAGCTGCTCGCGGTGCTGCGTGACATGATGTCGACAAGCCCTCGCTCATGTCGAGCCCTGGCGCGATGTCTCGAACTGGACAAGACGACCGTCTGGCGTTGGCGCCTGAGCCTGCTCCAGGCGCTCATCGGGGCTGGTGCGAGCGAATTGAACGGTATCGTCGAGGCCGATGAGAAGTTCTTCCGGGAGTCGCGCAAGGGCAGCCGTGAATGGGTTGATCACGAACGCGACCCGACCCGTCATGCCGAGCCCGACCGCCCGCGTTGGCGTGATTTCCGGCGCCTCCGGCTGCTCTTCCCGGCCGGATTGTCGGCGTGGCAGATACCAGTCTTGACCCTGACCGATCGAACGGGCGCGCGGCGCGCCGACGTGCTCCCCGATCGCCGCGCAACGAGCCTCGTCTCCCGGCTCGAAGCCCATGTCGGACAGGATGCGGTCCTCTGTACGGATGGTGACAGTGCTTACGATCTTTTCGCACGACAACGCGCCATGCCGCACTATCGCCTTCACCCCAAGAAGGGTCCACGGGTCATCGCCAAGGCTTTCCACATGCAGACCGTCAACAATCTGCACAGCCGCTTCGAGACCTTCATGAAACCATTCTGCGGACCGGCAACCAAAAACCTCCCCGCCTATGCCGCATGGTTCGTCTCCAGGCTCGTCGGCAATCAACAAGACGCAGAGAATGCCGCTTGGCAGATCGCCCTCGCTGCTTGATCAACACCCAATCCAGACACCGCCAAAAAAATCTCGAAAGATCAAGCGATCGGCATATCCAGAGGCGGCCGGACGACCAAGCTCCACGTCGTCACGGACGTGATCGGCCGGCCGATCGGCCGGCATCTCGCGCCAGGCCACCATGCCGATATCCGTGCAGCGCCAGCGCTCGTCGAACGGGCCGGTTCTTTTCGTCAGCCGATCGCCGATCGGGCTCATGACGCCGACAGCCTTCGCGAAACCTGGCGACGAGCCGGTGCGAAAGCTGTCATCCCGGGCCGCAGCAACCGCATCAAGCCGATCCGCCACGCCAGAAAGCGCCCTAGCGAGCGCTGGCAAATCGAGGCCGCCATCGGTCGGCCCGGAGGCTTTCGTCGTGGCGCAACCCGCTACGACAAGCTCGCCAGGACGCTCCTCGACGCCGTCACACTCACCGCAAGCTAAATGTTCGACGTGTGATTGAGGCCAAGTCCGAGGCGAATCCCTCCATCATAATCGGCCGCCGTTCAAGCGGTCTTTCGCCGGCCAAGTCCCAACTGGAACAAGATCGGCGTCGGCCCGCGAGATAGACGAGATCGGACTGGCCGCGGGTCGAACGGGCGTCATGGGCAGCGATCTGCCATGAACGGCAAGGCAAAGGCGAGAATAAAATCCCCATCGCCTTGCCGGCAGTCGTCAATCGGCTGGAAACTTGCGGCTTCTACAGGCAGCTGAACAAGGCGACGCGGTGAGCTGGTTCTGCTGGTTTGCTGTGCCCAACCGGCGGAGGGGACGACGCGCGGGGCGGTCTCACGAAACGACAGTCTGTTTTCGCGTGTCACTCTGGAGGCGCGGACGCCGCGGGCGCATCCGTTGCGTGTGATCGGGCGGATCGCCGACGCAGTTCTAGCTCGGATGGCGGGGCGTTTCGCTGCCGCCTTCTTCACCGATCGAGTGGCCTTCGATCGCGCTTGAGAAGGTGTTTCGGGCGTTGTTGCTGCAGGCGCTCTAAAGGGTTCGCTCGGAGCGCCAATTGATGGAGCGGATCGACTTCGATCTCGTGTTTCGTTGGTTCGTGGATCTCGGGATTGACCATGCCGTTTGGGACGCGTCGAACGTCGCGAAGAACCGGGATCGCTTTCTCGAGATGGATGCAGCAGCGGAATGTCTGGCCGGTGTGGTCAATCACCCCGACCTTTGCCTTCAGATGAGCCGCAAGCCCTCATCCGTCGACAGCAAACCGATCGCCCCTTGGGCGTCGATGAAGAGCTTCAGACCGGCGGGGCGAGGCCGCGGACCAACATCGACGGGCGGACGACCCTGCATGCGGGCTACGCGGCGAGCCAGAAATGCCGCAAGCGCATCGAGGAGATCTTCGGCTGGCAAGACCGTCACCGCCTGGCGCAAGTCGCGCTTCCAAGGCCTGGACCGCACCGCCCTTGGCTGCCATCTCGCTCTCGCCGCCGACAGCCTCCCCCGAATGCCGAAGCTGCTTGGCGCCGCTGTCGGATGACGGTGCGCACGACACTACCGCAGAGGCACGAGGCGGCGCCAATCGCCGGCACGTGCGTGAAGGTAGTGCCTGCACCCGAAACCCCGATGTCGGTCGACGGGCCGAGCCTCCCGCCAGAGCGCCCAAACTGACCTCTACCGGCCAAGCCGGGCGTCAGCGCGTTTCTCAGCACCCTGCAAAGTGAACGACCAGTTGGCCGAACGCAGGACATGCGATCATGCTCCCTTGGAGTGCCTAATCCCGTCCCGGTTGGCAGACTTTCGACGCACGCTCCATGGTCCCGACAGCGAGCGAACCCTGTGCCACAGGATGGTAGCGCTTTGACAGCCTCGATAGGGCCGGGCACCATCCATGCATCCCAGATCAGCGACGCTTCTTGAAGAACGCGCGCAAAAGCGCAGCCGCAGCCGCCTCCTGGATGCCACTATAGACCTCGGCCTTGTGATGACAGGAACTTGCGGCGAAGATCCTGGCGCCATTCTCGACACCGCCACCCTTTGGATCCTCGGCCGCGTAGTAGAGGCGGCGAATACGCGCGAAGGCGAGCGCCTGCGCACACATCGGACACGGCTCCAGCGTCACGTAGATGTCGCAGTCCGGCAAACGCGGGCTGCCACGCCGTCGGGTGGCCTCTCGGATGACCAGCATCTCCGCATGCGCTGTGGGATCCTTGTCGGCCTCGACCCGGTTGTGCGCGGTCGCCAGCACGACGCCCTGCGAATCCACGATCACAGCACCGACCGGCACCTCACCGGCATCGCCCCCTCGCTCTGCTGCCTGCAACGCCAACGACATCGGTCCGCCCGCCGTCGGTCGTCCGGGTATCATTCGGAGACGGCGAATGTAACGCTGAAGTTGCGAGCGGCCTCCGGCGGATCCGCCAGATCGACGACAAAACGCGTCGATGCACCATCACCGAGCACCGGCTGCTGCACCTCGATCTCCTGGACCATCACCTCCGCCCGCGCACCGTCGAGCAACGCGATCCGCAAGGGCGGGACCTCTCGTTCGGCGCCCGCGACATTGCGCACGGTGCCGGTGATGCGCAGCACTTCGCTCTGATCATCTCGCAACCGCTCCGAGACAATTCCGGCCAACTCGAGGCCGATCGCCTGGGTGACGGGCAGGCCGAGCCGCTGGTATATTGCAGCGGTTTGCGGCGCCAAGGCGACAATCTCGTTGCGGCCCAGGACCAACCCGGTGAGAATCAGCAACATCAACAGGACAGCCAACCAGCCGATGGTCGCACCGGTCGATCGAGCCTTCGCGGACTGTTTCCGAGTGGAATTGGAGTTGTCCCGGTCGCCGAACGAGGGTGCCCGGTCGAGCCGCGGGGGCGCATCACGGCGGCCCTCGCTGGGCGCTATGTCTGGCTGGGCCTGCGTGTCGTCGTCGGAAATTATCTCGACATCGGCTGCATTGCTCGATTCGGGCGCGACGAACCAGCGATGGCTGCAGGCCGTGCAACGAACCATGCGACCATTGGGGCCGAGAGTTTGCGGTGGAATCTCATAGCGCGTGGCACAAGAGGGGCAAGCAATGATCATGGGACGATGCTTGGCAGACAGTGCGAGGGTTCATATAACGCATCGGTTGAGATGATGATGGCAGTCTTGATCATACGTTCATCTCTAACGGTCATTCCGGCTGCGTATTGGAGATAGCTTGGGGCACACTCCTACGACGATCCTGCAGTTCGATGGCGTCAGCCTGCGTTACGGCACTGCCCCCACGGTTCTTCATGGTATCAATCTCAAGCTAAATGCCGGCAGCTTCCATTTCTTGAGCGGGCCAACCGGTGCTGGAAAGACCTCGCTGCTGCGCCTGATCAGCCTCTCCCTGCCACCAACGAGTGGTTCGATACGCGTTTTCGGACGAGAAATCGACAAGATCAACCGTGGTGAGCTCGCAGGCCTTCGCCAGCGTATCGGCGTGGTGTTTCAGGATCTCCGTCTTCTCGAGCATCTCTCCGCATTCGACAACGTCGCCCTGCCACTGCGGATCAACGGCGCTGATGAAGACGAGACCGCGACGTTCGTGGCCGACATGCTCGACTGGCTTGGCCTCGGCGAAAAGCTGGAAGTGCCACCAAGCGGCCTCTCGATGGGCCAGCGCCAAATGGTCGGCATTGCGCGCGCCATCGTCGCCAAGCCGCGTCTCCTGCTCGCCGACGAGCCGACCAGCAATATCGACGCCGCTAACGCCGATCGACTGATGAGTTTGTTTGTTCAGCTGCACAAGCTGGGGACCACTATCATTCTCGCCACCCATAGCGAGACCTTGATGGACCGCTACCCGTATCCCGTGCTGCGCATGGATGCCGGTCGACTGAGCGTGCCGGCTGCAGCACCGGCCGTGAGCGACGCTCGCCCGCCACCTGTGCCTGAGCCCGACACCAGCGAGCCGGACTGTGACCGCGCGGCGACGCCCTCGGCCCGCAAGTCAGCGGCGGCTCGGCAGGCGAAGCAGGCTTGAGCCATGGCAAGTGGCGAACTTGATCTGCCTCTCGAAGACATGCCGGCGGGTCGTTTCCTGCAGTGGAGCAGCGCTGCCTTGGTCTACCTCGCGGTAATCGCCTTTGCTTTGGCTGGCATCGCGGATGCACAGCTCGACGCTTTCAAGCGGGAGCCGCGAATCGTCACTGTGGCCCTGCCGCCCAACCCGGATGCGGCGATCGCCAAGGGTGAGATCCGCAAGGTTCTCGACCTGCTCCGCGGCCAGCCTGGGGTGGCTTATGCCAGCCTGATCGACGAGCAGGAGATCGGCAGCCTCGTCCAACCGTGGCTCGATTTGGAAGGTGCCGAGCCCGACGCGCCTAGTGGTCGGGCGGGCCTGGGGATCCTGCTGCCACGCCTGATCGACATCGCCTACAATCCGGGGGCGGCCGTTGATCTGGATGGTCTCGCTAGCGAACTCGATGCCCTCGTGCCAGGCACCACAATCGGTGATGCAGGATTGCTGCAGCGGAGCCAGGAACGGCTCGCCGATGTGCTGCGAACCGCCGGCGCGGCCGTGGGCTTGGCACTGCTCTTTGGCGTGGTCGGGCTCGCTGCCTGGCTCACGCGGCTGAGCTTTAAGCAACTTGTCCATGCTGTCGACCTGCTCCGGTCAATGGGTGCCAAAGATCGTTACATCGCCCAGCAGTTCGAGCAGCACGCGCTGGGACGGGCCTTGCGTGGCACCTTGGTCGGCTTCGTGGCCGGTCTCTCGACCGTCGTCATCGTGCTCTATGGCGGTCCGATGGTCGGCGGCGAGCCGCCCGTCGATCACGGGCTCGACGCCATCCATTGGGTCCTGCTGGCAATCGTGCCCCTTTCCACGGCGCTGCTGATCGCCATCGCTGCGCGCCTGACCGCGCTTTTCGGGTTGGCGCGGCTGCGCTGAGCGCGCAATCAGAACGGAAACGCTCGGCGATGCCTTGGGAGCCTACTCAGTGCTGATACTTCGCTCGTTCTTGTTCAACGGCTATTTCTGGCTCTGGACGGCGCTGCTGGTGATTCTCCTGCTGCCGTTCGCGGCCTTCGTGTCACCGGCGACGATCCGCCGATTCGCGAAATTTTGGATGCACGGCATCCATCTGGGCTTGCGCCTGATCGCCGGTCTGGGCTTTCGCGTCCAGGGCCTCGAGAATCTGCCGGACGGGCCCTGCATCATCGCGAGTAAGCACCAATCCTCGTTCGAGACACTGCTGTTTCATACGATTCGCCCGGATATCGCGATCGGCCTGAAAGAAGAGCTGATCGGCATTCCACTCTTCGGCTGGTACCTCAAGCGCGCGCGGAACATCGCCATCGACCGTCGCGGCGCCGCCAAAGCGATGCGCTCATTGATCAGGGGCGCCGAGCAGGCGGTCGCCGACGGACTCTCGGTGCTGATCTTTCCCGAAGGCAATCGGCGCCCCATTGGCTCGCCGCCAGCCTACAAGCCCGGCGTTGCCGCGCTCTACAAGGCGCTCGACGTGCCAGTGGTGCCGGTGGCCCTGGACTTCGGCCTGTTCTGGGGTCGCCGCAGCTTCGCCAAACGACCTGGGATGATAACCGTTCAGTTTCTCGAGCCCATTCAGCCCGGGCTCGACCGCCAGGCATTCATGGGTCTGCTGGAGCAGCGGACGGAGACCGCTTGCAACGCGCTGCTAGCGGCGCACGAGCACGAGACCGCGGGCAAGAACGGCTAGCCCAGCGCCTCGGCGACGGCCTCGATGCGCGCCTCGGCAACGCCCATCTCGCGCAGGTGTGCCACGGTATTTCTCACGTAGTCGATGTTGTGGCCGCCTCGCCCCTGACCCTGGCGGACGAGCGCGACTATCTCGGCCAAAGGCAAATCGCCCGCGAACTGCGGATGATCCGGCCGCGCCACATAGCACCAAGCATCGACGCGTCGGCCGGCCGCCAAACCGAGCGGCAAGAGCCGCCGCTCATAGACGTCCGTGACGAGCTCGCGGGCATCGAGATAGGCCAGTGTCTCCGCAGCGCGCGCCTCGGGAACGCCGTAGGCGAGGCCGACACAACTCCGGCCCGGAGCAAGACCGAGGACCAGGCCGGGCCGCTCCTGCGTGCCCCGCCAAACCCATGAATAGACGCAGAAGCTGCGATGGAAACCATCGAGCCGCGCCCGCTCGCTGCGCTCCACCTCGAAGCCGGGCTTCCACATCAGCGAGCCGTAGGCGAAGAACCAAACGAGCGGCTCACCTGCCACCTCCGTCAGGCTCGACGTCACTCAGGGCTCCGGCGCCAGCGGATCCTCTGGCTGGCGGATATAGGCTTGGCCGGCCTCGACCACGCCGCGGCGAATGGCACGTGTACGGCTGAAGAGATCGAACAGGGTCTCCCCCTCGCCCCAGCGAATCGCTCGCTGCAGGGCCACGAGATCCTCGGTGAAGCGCCCGAGCATCTCCAAAACGGCCTCTCGGTTGTTCAAAAAGACGTCCCGCCACATCGTCGGATCCGAGCCGGCGATTCGGGTGAAGTCGGTGAAGCCACCTGCTGCATACTTGAAGACCTCGCTCTTCTGCTGGTCCTCGAGATCGGCGACCGTACCAACGATCGTGTAGGCGATCAGATGCGGCAGGTGCGAAGTGATGGCCAGCACCTTGTCATGATGCTCGGGGGTCATCTCGTCGACGGCGGAGCCGGCGATCTCCCAGAGCGCCCTGATCCGCTCGACGGCGTGCGGATCAGTGTCCTCGATCGGGGTAAGGATGCAGCGTCGATTGACGAAGAGCGTTGCGAAAGCCGCGTCCGGCCCGGAATGCTCGGTCCCGGCGACCGGATGCCCGGGCACGAAGCGCGACGGATCGGGCAAATGCGGACAGACGTCACGCACGATCTGGGCCTTGATCGAGCCCACATCGGTTACGATGGCTTCCGGCCCGATGCCGGCGCCGATCGCCGCCGCGACCCCGCCCATCACCCCAGGCGGGGTGCCGAGCACAATGAGATCCGCGCCGCGAACGGCGTCCAAAGGATTGATGGCGACTGTGTCGCAGAGGCCGAGCTCGAGTGCCCGCTCGAGCGTCTCGATCCGCCTCGCCGACGCCACGATCTCGCTGGCAAGGTCATGGGCGCGCATCACCTTGGCGAGCGAGCCATTGATCAGCCCGATACCGATAAACGCAACGCGGCGAAACGGCTTCATGCCGCGACACGACCGCCAACGAAGCGCTTCAGCGAAGCGACCAGCGCGCGGTTCTCGGATTCGAGCCCGACACTGATCCGCAGGCAATGAGGCAGGCCATAAGCCGCCATCTGGCGGGGGATCAGGCCATCCGCCTCGAGATGACGATTGGCGGCCACGGCGTCTCGGCCAGTCTCGTCGGGAAAGCCCACAAGCAGGAAGTTGCCCACGCTTGGATGAACGACGAGGCCGAGCGCTTGCAGCTCCTGCGCCAGCCAGGGTAGCCAGGTGGCATTGTGGGCTCGCGCCATCGCCTCATGCTCAAGATCACCGAGCGCTGCAATGCCTGCCTCGTGCGCCGGCAAGGCGACGTTGAACGGGCCGCGCAACCGGTTGATGACGTCGATGACCAGCGCCGGTCCGTAGAGCCAGCCCAGGCGCAGCGCGGCAAGGCCATAGAGCTTGGAGAAGGTGCGGGTCATCACGACGTTGGGCGCCCGCATGGCAAGACCAATGCCGCAATCGTAGTCCTCGAGCTCGACGAACTCGGCATAAGCGGCATCGATCACCAGCAAGACGTCCTCGGGCAATCCGGCATGAAGCCGCTCGATCTCGTCCACGGGCAAGTACGAACCCGTGGGATTGTTCGGATTGGCGATGAAGACGAGCCGCGTCCGGCTGGTGACTCGCGCTAGGAGGGCGTCGACATCCGCTCTGAGCGACCGCTCCGGCGCGGCAACGGGCGTCGCCCCGGCACCGAGCGCCGCCAGCTTGTACATGAGGAAGCCATGCTCGGTGAACAGCACCTCCTCGCCGGCACCAGCGTAACCTCTGGTGATGAGCGCGATGAGCTCGTCCGAGCCGGCACCGCAGACGATCCGCGAGGGATCGAGGTTGTGGCGGCGCGCAAGAGCCCCCCGCAGCCCGTTCGACCCGCCATCCGGATAGCGGTGCAGACGATCGGCCACTCCCCTGAAGGCGGCGACTGCCATCGGGCTCGGGCCGACCGCGCTCTCGTTGGCAGAGAGCTTGATCGCTGGACGAGCGTCCGCGGTCGCCGACTTGCCACCCTGATAGGCCTCGATCTCCAAGATGCCCGGCCGAGGGCGTGGTCCTGCCATGACTGTCCTGCCTTGTTGAACGGGCATTGTACGCTGCATCGCCGCGACGGCGGTGCCTACCTCACGCCGGCGGTGCTGGCGTCAGAGGCCGTGGATAGCTGCCGAGCACGGCCAAGTGCAAGACCCGGGCGCGCACGGGCCCCAGGCCGTGCTGCAAGGCTGCGTGTACAACGGCCTCCGGGCCCTCCGCCTCGAGCATGTAGAACCCCGATTCGGGCATGAGGTCGAGCAAAGCGGTGAGCGACACGATCTCGACACCGCCAGCGACCAGCAGATCCATCAGTCGCGCCCGGCTGAGATCGAGATCGACCTCGAGTGCGATCATTGTAACATCGGCACCGGAGGGCTCATCCGGCAAAGCGCCCAGGACAAGAGCCCCGGGTGCCACCCCGTTGCCGTCGGCGGTCGGGGCGCAAAAGGGCAGCCGACTGACGATGCGAAGCGGGCTGTCGATCAGCGTCAAGGCCACACGTCGCCACCAATAGCGATCATCCTGGGGCGTGGGGAGCACCAGCAGATCGGCGTCTCCCGCCGCAATAGCCCGAAATCCATGGTGCGCCGTCTCGACGGGCACGAGCGGGGTCGATGTCCCGAAATGATCGCGGGCCATCTCCCTGACCTCTGGCATGCTCGGGTCGTTCAGAAACGCGACCTTGAACGGCGTCTGCAGCCGTGTGGTCGTGGCCAGGAGCTCGCGCCACATCCGGGTCAATGCCGCTGCCGGCAGCGTCGAGCCCGCGGCCCGCGCGAGACGGCGAATGATATCGGCCTCGCGAGCCGGACGAAGCGCGATCCCCGCCCGTCGCCCATCCGCCGCTGTCTTAAGGGCGCCTATGCGCCCAACGACCTTGATGCGTTCGAGAAAAAGAGCGACGACGGAATCGTCGATCCGGTCGATCTCGGCCCGCAGCCGGGCCAGCTCATCCTGGGCGGGATCGGCCACGGCACCTCTTCTCGCACGTTGTTGCACAGCCCGCTTCCATTACGCGCGAGCACCGTCGCCGTAAAGCCACCGGAACTGTAGGCATTGCGGCAACGCAAGGTCCATCTTGACACCGGACCAGCGCCAAACGACATTTGCGGCGTGGTGATTTGAGCTGACCGGCTTGCGGCCACGTTAAACAAGCAGCTAAAAGGTCGTGCTCGGCCTCCGCGTCGACCCCGCGCGATCACCAGGTGCTCAGCGATACGCTCCGGTCGGCGCGGGAGGTAGCGATGCCCATCAAGATTCCCAACGACCTGCCGGCCGCGAGCACGCTGGCCGCGGAAGGTGTGCGCCTGATCGGCGAGAATGAAGCGCTTCGTCAGGACGTTCGCCCTATGCAAGTGGCACTCCTCAACCTGATGCCGGAGAAGCCCAAGACCGAGATGCAGCTCGCCAGGCTGCTCGGTGCTACACCGCTGCAGGTCGAGCTGACCTTGCTCACCACCTCGAGCTATCGGCCGCAGAACGTCCCGCTCTCTCATCTGCAATCGTTCTACCGCCAGTGGGCCGACGTGCAGGATCAGAAGTTCGACGGGCTTATCGTCACCGGCGCTCCGGTCGAGCTCATGCCATTCGAGGACGTCAAGTATTGGCCCGAGCTTGCCGCGATCTTCGATTGGTCACGCACCCATGTGCACTCGTGCTTTCACATCTGCTGGGGCGCTCAAGCCGCACTCTACCACTTCCACGGCGTGCCCAAGCACACGCTGCCGGTTAAGCGGTTCGGCATCTACACGCACTATGTTATCGAGCAGCGCGACGCCCGGCGGCCGGGCCTGCTGCGTGGCTTCGACGATTACTTCCTGGTGCCGGTCTCTCGCCACACCGAGGTCCGGCAGGCGGATATCCCAGCGCAAAGCGGGCTGGAGGTGCTGGCGGTCTCGAATGCGGCCGGCCTGTGCCTGCTGCATGATCCGCACCACCGCGAGGTGTTCATGTTCAATCACCTCGAGTACGACACCTACACGCTGGCCGAGGAATACGAGCGCGATCTGACGACAAGGAGCGATGTCTCGCTGCCCTTGAGCTACTATCCCGACGACGATCCATCCAAGGCGCCACGGAACTGCTGGCGAGCCTACGCGCACCTGCTATTCGGCAACTGGATCAATGAGATGTATCAGACTACGCCGTTCCAGATCGAACAGATCGGAACCGTCGCAGCGACCACCGCCGCGGCCTGATCGCCTCGCCCGAGACATTGGGCGACGTGCACCCGACATCCTGGCGTGCGTCGGCATGCAGCACGAGCGACCGGGTCTCGCCGCGAGCCGTCACCCCTTCGGGCACCGGTAGGTAGCGGCGGCTCGCCGGGCGAGCCATCGCCGCTGCCGGTGTCGGGTTGTAGACATCCTTGATCGCTTCGGCGATCAACACGCCGGAGAAATGCGGCAGCAGCTTTAGGCCAATGCGCTCGATGGGCATGCTGAACTGCCGCGCGAGGCGCCGGCCGCGCGGCAGGATGCGACCCAAGGGGGGCATAAAGAGCGCTAGCCTGAGCTCGCCCGCAGTGAAGAGATTGTTCCGCAAGCTGCGCGCGAGCTGGTCACTGGTGTAGGGCTGCCCGAAGCCCATTGGCGTCTTCTCGCTCCAGCACCATAGCCCCCGGCGGTTGGGAACGACGATGACGAGCCGCCCACCATCGGTCAGCACTCGCCAGGCCTCGCGCATTAGCCTGTTGGCATGCGGGCTGCACTCGAAAGAATGCGCCAAGATCAGGTGATCGAAAGAACGGTCCTCGAATGGCAGCTCGTCCTCGCGGCCTAGCGCCACTCGGTTACGGTTGCCCATCGGCCACGCCCGCGCACCCTGCGTGGCCGGCATGAAGGCCACCTGCCGCTCCGCTTCCTCGAAAAGCCCGAGAAACGGCGTGGCGTAGCCGATGCCGAGTATCGCCTTGCCCGTGATATCAGGCCAAAGCAATCGCAGCTGATGGTTGATCAGTCGGCGAGCAAGCTCGCCATCTTTGCTGTCGTAAAATGCGGTCAACTCGACGATATCAGGCCGCATCACATCCGCCGCTTCAAGCCCCTCGCTTGCACTATAAGCATTCGGGGCCGTATTTGAAGGCCGAGTGTCAGGGACACGACACGGGAGGAACCGAGCATGCCCCTAGAGATCGAGCTCTTGCCGATCCTCAGCGACAATTATTGTTATCTGCTCCGGGACCCGAGCAGCGGCACGACGGCGATCGTCGACCCCGGCACAGCGTCACCCGTCGCAGCACATCTCGACGAGCGCGGCAGCGGCCTGGACTGGATTCTCATCACCCATCACCACGCCGATCACACTGGCGGCAATCTGGAACTCAAGCAGCGCTTCGGCTGCCGCGTCGCCGGACCGGCGGCGGAGGCAAGCAAGGTGCCAGGGCTGGATCAGCCGCTCAGCGAGGGCGACCAGCTCAATCTGGGCGCTGAGACCGCCACCATCATCGCCACGCCTGGCCACACCAGCGGCCATATCAGCTATCACTTCGCTGAGAGCCATGCCCTCTTCTGCGGCGACACGCTCTTCGCGCTCGGCTGCGGTCGGCTGTTCGAAGGGGATGCGCCGACAATGTGGAAATCGCTGCAGAAGCTGATGGCGCTCGACGATGCGACCCTAGTCTATTGCGGTCACGAGTATACGGCGAGCAATGCGCGATTCGCCTTGTCGGTGGATAGCGGCAATGCCGCGCTCAAGGCCCGGGCCGCGGAGATTCAGGAGCTGCGGGCACGCAACGAGCCGACCATTCCGTCGACCATCGGTCTCGAGCGCGCGACCAACCCATTCGTTCGGGCTGCCAATGCCGCCGAGTTCGGCAAGCTGCGCGCGCTCAAGGATCGAGCCTAGCGTCTTGCGCCTGACGCACGAGACCACAGAGCCGAGCGAGTTGCGGGTCGTGAATGGCCAGATCGCGCAGATGATCATGCGTGTTGTAGAGATAGTCGGAGCAGCGCCCGATCGGCCCTTCGGCGTTAGCCAGTGCCGCGACGACATGGGCCTCGTCGAGCTTGCCGGCGTAGCGCTGGTGGCGCCTATTGATGGTGAAGGTCAGCGCCTGCAGCGGTCCGTCCGGGGACCGGCCATTGACCCAGGTCGGCACGTAGGCGGCCGTGATCATCTCGCGCCGCCAGATCAAGGTGAGTTCCTCCTCCACGGTGCTTGCAGCGATGCGGTAGAAGAGCCCCTGGCAGCTGCCGCCGCGATCGAGGCCGAGCATCAGGCCCGGCCGCTCGACCGTGCCGCGGCCGAGATAGGTCCAAAGGCAGAAACGCCGATGGTAGCCGTACACCCGTCCGAGCCGGGTCTCGACAAAATGGAAGGCCGGGTTCCAGATCAGCGAACCATAGGCGAAGATCCAGACATCCTGGCCCTTCGGAAAACCCGCGAGCGCCTGCGCCCGGCAAGCCTCGAGCTCCGCTTCCGTGCGGATCATCGAAGAATCGCCAGTTGCGCCGGCGGCCTCGGTTATTCGAGCGAGCCAACCGTCCTGCAAGCTTTCGCGAGTGATCACGGGCACGGAGTCGGCCTTGATTGGTTGCGATGGGCGACCTTGGCGCCCGAGCGATGCGAGCACCGACTGGGCCGCAGCCACCCGCTCTTTCGACATAAGGCAACGTGCACCGGACGCAAGCGCCGACCCTTTCGGCTTCCCGATTCCGAGCGAGGTATGGCACGATGATCGACCCCCTGGGCGGCCCGGCATACTGGTTGCCCATCGCGATCGCCTTCATGGCTGGCTATCTCGCCGGCTCCGTGCCGTTTGGTCTAATCCTGGCCCGTATCGGCGGCGCCGGTGATATCCGCAGTATCGGCTCCGGCAATATCGGCGCCACAAACGTACTGCGCACCGGACGCAAAGGCCTGGCGGCGGCTACACTCGCAGCCGACGTCGCCAAGGGCTGCCTGCCGACCCTTCTCGGCTTTGCGTATTTCGGGCCGGATATCGCGGTCGTCATCGGCCTTGGAACCGTTGTCGGCCACTGCTTTCCGGTATGGCTGCGGTTTCGCGGCGGCAAGGGCGTCGCGACCGCGGCGGGAGTCATCCTGGCGCTGACGCCCGTCGTCGTCCCGGTGGCGCTTGCCCTCTTCGTCGCCGTAGTCTGGCTCACCCGCTACGTTTCGCTCGCCTCTTGCCTCGCTGCAATCGGCGCACCGATCATGGCATGGCTACTCGGCCATCAGCAGGCAGCAGAGCTCTATCTCGTCCTGGCTCTGATCATCGTCATCATGCATCACGCCAATATCCGCCGACTGCTCCGCGGCGAGGAAAGCAAGATCGGCGGCTCCACGAAAAAGCCCTGAGCTTAGCGGGCAGCCTCTGTCTGCCACCTTTCTGCGTGCGCCGATATTCTATCACGAGTTGATTTTTCCGCGATATGCTGTCTGAATTCCGGCAAGCAACGATGGCATTCCATGTGAGCACAGGTCCCTACGACCCCGAACGCCTAGCTTGGCTGCGCCTGGCCCGCTCGCGCGGCCTCGGGGCGGTGCTGTTCTTTCGCCTGATCGAGCGTTTCGGCAAGGCCTCGGCCGTCCTCAAAGCGCTGCCGAGATTGCAGGGCCAGCTCGCCGCCAAGGGTTTCGAACTCGCGAGCGAGAGATCCGTCGAAGAGGAACTCGCAGCGCTGGACCGGCTCGGCGCCACGCTGCTGCTGGCCGACGAGCCCGACTATCCGTTGTCGTTGCGCAACATCGCCGATCCGCCGCCGGTCCTCACACTGCTCGGTCGCAGCGACCTGCTCGCCGCCCAGAAGATCGCCGTCGTCGGCGCGCGCAACGCCAGCGGCAATGGCCGCTTCTTCGCTACCAGCCTGGCGCGTGCGTTGAGCGAGCGTGAGCTCACGGTCGTCTCCGGCCTCGCCCGCGGCATCGACACAGCGGCCCACCAAGGCGGTCTCGACGGCCCGGGCTCGACAATCGCCATCCTCGGCTCGGGCATCGACGTCGTCTACCCGCCAGAGAACGCCCAGCTGCACGCCCGCATCGCCAACGAAGGCCTGATCGTCAGCGAGCGGGCGCCCGGAACGCCGCCCCTGGCCCGGCACTTTCCGCGCCGCAATCGGATCATCGCGGGGCTCGCCTCGGCGGTGATCGTCGTCGAAGCCGCGGCCCGCTCCGGCTCCTTGATGACAGCTCGGCTGGCCGGCAGCGAAGGCCGCGAGGTGATGGCCGTGCCGGGCTCACCTCTGGACCCGCGGCATGCCGGCACCAACCAGCTGCTGCGCGAGGGGGCTGCTCTCGTGACCGGCATTGAGGACGTCATGGCGGCCCTGCCGAGCTGGACCACGGCTGTGCCGGTACGTCCAACAGCGAAGCTGCGGGAAATGCCCAAGGAGAGCGTCCTCCCGACCGCTGCAAGACCGCTGGCGACACCGGCCCCATCGGGGTCACAGCTGGCGCTTGGCGCCCTTCCCGAGCAGATTGCGACACTGCTAGGGATCGAGCCCATGCCGGTTGACGAAGTCATACGCCAATGCCATGCATCGCCCTCGGAGGTTCAGGACGCACTCCTCGACCTGGAGCTCGACGGCCGCGTCAGGCGCCATCCTGGCAACCGGATCTCGCGCGCGCTGGCCTGACCATCGGCCGATTTCCTCGTTTGGCACCTTGCCGCGAGCGGCATCCGAACGAGCTTCGGACCAGGACCTCAAGGGCGAGGTGCCCGAACCTACCCCAAGACCAAGGCCCCGAATTCTCGGGCCGTCGCTGGATTGAGCCCGCGCATGGATGTCGTCGTCGTCGAATCGCCGACCAAGGCCAAGACCATCAAGAAATACTTGTCGGATGTGCCAGAGGTCGAGGCGAGCTATGGCCACGTTCGCGATCTGCCCGAGAAGGACGGCTCGGTCCTGCCCGACGACGACTTTCAGATGATCTGGACGGTCCTGGGCGACAAGAAGAAGCGCGTCGACGAGATCGTCCGGGCCGTGCGAAACGCCAAGCGGCTCTTTCTCGCGACCGATCCCGACCGCGAGGGCGAAGCCATCTCCTGGCACCTACTTGAGGTCCTGAAGGAACGCGAATGTCCTCAAGGACGTCGAAGTCAAGCGCGTGGTGTTCCACGAGATCACCAAGAATGCCGTGACCGAGGCGATGGCGCATCCGCGCGACCTCGACCAGAGCCTGATCGACGCCTACCTCGCTCGCCGGGCGCTCGACTATCTCGTCGGCTTCACCCTGTCGCCGGTCCTCTGGCGCAAGCTGCAGGGCTCGCGCTCGGCCGGACGGGTGCAATCCGTGGCGCTCCGGCTGATCTGCGAGCGCGAGGCCGAGATCGAGGCCTTCGTGCCGCGCGAGTACTGGACCGTCGAGGCGCTGCTCGAGGCGCCCGACCAGGCCAAGTTCAAGGCCAGGCTCACCCATCTCGGCGAGCAAGAAGCTGGGTAAATTCGATCTCGCGGACGAGGCGGCAGCCAGATCGGCGGTCGCCACCATCGAGGGCGCGTTGCTGGCAATCGGGCCGGTCGAGAAGAAGCAGGTGAGCCGCCAGCCCTCGCCGCCCTTCTCGACCTCGACACTGCAGCAGGAGGCGGCACGCAAGCTGGGCTTCTCGGCCGACCGCACGATGAAGACCGCCCAGCGGCTGTTCGAAGGCACGCAACTCGGCGGCGAGACGGTCGGTCTCATCACCTACATGCGCACCGATATCGGTTCAGCTCTCCGGCGAGGCGATCGGTGCTGCGCGCCGCCTCATCGGCCGGAACTACGGCGATGGCTACCTGCCGGAGCAGCCCCGGGTGTTCAAGACCAAGACCAAGAATGCCCAAGAGGCGCATGAGGCGATCCGCCCGACCGATTGCGGCCGCGAGCCCAAGACGGTCGGCCGCTATCTCGACGACGATCAGCGACGGCTCTACGAGCTGATCTGGAAGCGCACGGTGGCAAGCCAAATGGCAGCCGCGAAGCTTGATCGGGTCACCGTCGACTGTGCTCGATAAGGCGGGCGCGGTGACGCTACGGGCCACTGGCCAGACCATCGCCTTCGACGGCTTCCTCAAGCTCTACCAGGAAGGCCGCGACGACCCCTCGGGCGACGACGAGGACGACGAGAACGTGCTGCTTCCAGCGCTCGCCAGCGGCACCGCCGTCACGGAGCGTGGCGCTCACCCCGAACCAGCATTTCACCGAGCCGCCGCCCCGCTTCAGCGAGGCCAGCCTGGTCAAGAAGCTGGAGGAGCTCGGCGTCGGCCGGCCATCGACCTATGCCAGCATCATCTCGGTGCTGCAGAATCGCGATTATGTCCGGCTCGAGCAGAAGCGCTTCGTGCCCGAGGATCGCGGCCGGCTGGTCAGCGCCTTTCTGACCAGCTTCTTCGACCGCTATGTCCAGCCGACCTTCACCGCGGCGCTGGAGGACCAGCTCGACGCGTCGCCGCCGGCGAGCTCTCCTGGAAGCAGGTGCTGCGCGAGTTCTGGCAGCCGTTCGTCGGCCAGTGTCGGCGAGGTCGAGCGAGCTCAGGGTCGCCGATGTCATCGACGCCCTGAACGACTTGCCCTCGCCCCGCGGCTCTTCCCGCAGCGGGCTGATGGCGGCGATCCGCGTTCCTGCCCGCTTTGCGCGGACGGCCGGCTGAGCCTCAAGCTCGGCCGGTATGGCGCCTTCGTCGGCTGCTCCAACTACCCCGAATGCCGCTTTACGCGACAGCTCGGCGACGAAGCCGATGCTGATCGGCGCACGAAGCCAGGAGGAGCGCCTCATGGGCGTCGACCCAGTGAGCCAGGAAGAGGTCTGGCTCAAGAACGGGCGCTTCGGCTTCTACATCCAGTCCGGCTCTGGCGATGCCATCAAGCGAAGCTCGCTGCCACCGAACCTCCAGCCGGCGGACATCGACCTCGAGATCGCGCTCAAGCTGCTGGCCTTGCCGCGCGACGTCGGCACGCACCCCGAGAGCGGCGAGACGATCACCGCCGGCATCAACCGTTATGGCCCCTTCGTCCAGCACCAACGCCAATTCGTCAGGCTGCCGGAAGATGAGGACGTGCTCTCGATCGGCATGAACCGGGCCCTGACCCTGATTGCCGAGAACCCTGCCAAGGGACGCGGGCGGGCGGCGGCCAAGTCGCTCAGGGAAATGGGCGCGCATCCCGAGGACGGCGAGCCCGTGGTCGTGCTCGACGGTCGCTTCGGACCCTATGTCAAGCACGGCAAGATCAATGCCAGCCTGCCCAAGGGCAAAGCGCCGGCGGACTTGGAGATGAGCGAGGCGGTTGAGCTCCTGGCAGCGCGGGCGGCCAAATCCGGCGGCGGCAAGGCCAAAGCCACAGCCAAGCCGAAGGCGGCGAGCACCAAGACCAAGGCAAAGGCAAAGACGGCCGGCGCCGGCAAGAAGGCTACCGGTGCAAAGGCTTCCGCCAAGGCTGGTAGCTCGAAGGCGACCGCGGACGGCGGCTCCTGAGCCATGGGCCGACGACGCGGTGACGGTGGCGGTCGGGACGCGGGAGGCCGCGACCGAAGCACGGGTCGCCGCAACCGCTTCGAGCGCACCGGCCTGCCACCGCGCATGGCCGCTGTCGAGGTAACGTCCATCGACGATGCCGGTGAGCTCGTCGGCGAGAGTCCAGCCGTCCCTGGTGCCGCCATTCGCGTGCTCGGCGAGGACGGCAACGAGGCACCCCTGGAGGTCGGCGACCGCGCCTTGATGCGGCTCGACACCGACGCCGAAGGGATGGTCGAGGGGCGACTGTTCCGCAAGCTGGCGCGCGTCCAACGCGAGATCGTAGGGGTCGTGGAGAAGAAGGGAGAGGCCTTCTTCCTGCGCCCGAGCCGCAAGGCTGCAAGCAGGGAGATGCCGACTCTGCTGCCGCTCGATCCGGCAGCGATTGGGCTCGACGCCGGCGACTTGGTGCGCGCCCGGCTCGATCGCGGCAGACCCCTAGCCCCAACCCGGGCGATCGCCGTCGAGCGGCTCGGCAAGGCCGGGGAAACCGGCTCGATCGCGCTCACGATCGCCGCCGACCTGGAGCTGCCGATCGCGTTCGGACCGGCGGCCCTGGCCATCGCCGAGCAAGCCGAGAAGCCGACAATCGGCGAGCGGGTCGATCTTCGCTATCTCGACCTCGTCACTATCGACGGCGCCGATGCGCGCGACTTCGACGACGCAGTGTGGGCCGACCCCGAGTCCGCTGGAAGGCGGCGGATTTCGTGCCGTCGTCGCGATCGCCGACGTGGCGCACTACGTCCAGCCGGGCGATCCGCTGGATAAGGAGGCGCTCGAGCGCGGCAACTCGGTCTATTTCCCCGACCGGGTCATCCCGATGCTGCCCGAAGCGCTCTCCAACGGCCTCTGCTCCCTGAAGCCGCTGGAGGACCGCGCCAGCATCGCGGTCGAGCTGATCTTCGACGCCGATGCCAACCTGAAGCGCTGGCGGTTCATGCGGGCGCTGATCAAGAGTCGTGGCCAGGCTCACCTACGAGCAGGTGCAGATGGCCCGCGACGGCAGCCCGGACGATCGCACCGGCCCGTTGATGGCCACAGTTATCGACCCGCTGTTCCGCGGTCTATGAGAAGCTGGCGGCGGCTAGGCGTAAGCGCGGCACCATTGAGCTGGAGCTGCCCGAGCGGCAGATCGTCCTGGATCCGGAAGGCAAGGTGCTGGACATCGTCATTCGGCGGCGTCTCGCCAGCCACATGCTCATCGAGGAGCTGATGATCGCGGCCAACGTGGCCGCCGCCCGAGCGCTGGCCGATAAGAAGCGGCCCTGCCTCTTTCGCGTCCACGACAAGCCCGACCCGATCCGCATCGAAGCGCTCTCGCAATACCTCGAACGTTTGGGCATCGGCTGGTCGCGAACCGCCAAGAAGCCCGGCGACTTCACCCGGATGCTCGAGCGCATCGTCGAGCCGAGCTTGCGCGAGCAGGTCTCGGGCTTCGTCCTGCGCGCCCAGGCGCAGGCCATGTACCAACCGGACAATCTGGGCCATTTTGGCCTCAACCTCCACCACTACGCCCATTTCACCTCACCGATCCGCCGCTACTCGGACCTGGTCGTCCATCGCTTGCTGATTTACCACGAGAACCTAGCCGGCAGCGGCGACGGGCGTGCCTACGATACCGAGCAGCTCGAGCGCCTCGGCCAGCTGGTCTCCGCCACCGAGCGCAAGGCCGTCCAGGCCGAGCGCATGGCGTTCGCCCGCTACACCGCGCTCTTCATGCTCGACAAGAAGGGAGCCCAATTCACCGGGCGGGTGATCGGCGTGCAGCGGTTCGGACTCTTCGTCATTCTCGACGGCACCGGTGCCGAAGGGTTGATCCCGGTCAGCACCTTGGGCGAGGACGCCTTTCACTTCGACGAGCAGCACCAGGCGCTGGTGGGCATTCGCTACGGCGAGGCCTTCGGGCTCGGCGACCTGGTGACCGTGACGCTCGCCGACATCGACATCGTCCAAGGCCAGCTCAGTTTTCGCATCGATGCGCATGAGCGTGCCCATGCCGCCGAGCTGGCCCGCAAGGCCTGGGCCAAGGCCGGGCCCATGCGCAGGGGCCGGGGCACGACCGGCCGCTCCTTCCGTGCCACCCCCCGTCGCGGCAAGCGCTGACGCTGGGCGGCAGCGCAACCTGGAGCTCGCCGCGCTGATGGCGAGCGCCGCCATTGTCGGCGCGTCACTTGCCTTGTCCTTCCCGCTCTTCTCGCTGGTCCTCGAGGCGGCAGGCTCGTCGCCGACGGTGATCGGCGTGAACGCGGCAGCGCACGGCCTCGGTGTCATACTGGCCGCCCCCTTCTTCGGTCGAACGATCCAGCGCCTTGGCGCGGCACCAGCCATGCGGCTCGGTCTCGTCACCGCCGCACTCCTGCTCGTCGTGTTCCCGCTCTGGATCGATCCCACCTTCTGGTTCGTCCTGCGCCTGGTCTTCGGCGCTGCCACGGCCGTCGTGTTCGTGGTCAGCGAAGCCGCGATCAATGCGCTGGTCGAGGACCATCGGCGCGGCCGGGTGCTCGGCCTCTATGGCACGATGTTCGCGGTCGGATATGCGGCGGGACCGCTGATCCTCGCCGTGATCGGCAGCGACGGGTACGCACCGTTCCTGATCGGCACGGCCATTCTCACCGTCGGCATCGTGCCGACCTTCGCCATGCCATCGATCAACACAGCACTCGGTGGGGATCCCGGCGCCTACGCGGCACGGCGCATGCTGGGCCTGTGGCGGGTAGCACCCCTGCTGCTCTGCATCGCCGGCATCGTGGCGCTGGTCGAGACCGCGCAGTTCGCGCTGTTGCCGGTTTGGGGGCTGCAGCTCGGCATGACCGAAGGAACAGCGGCACTGCTGCTCGGGCTCTGGATCAGCGGCAACATCCTGCTGCAATATCCGGTGGGCTGGCTCGCCGACCGGCTGCCACGCCGCCGCTTGGTCGCAGCCTGCGCCGGGCTCGGCGCACTCCTGTCGCTGGCACTCGCGACAGCGCCGGTCACCGACAGGGCGCTCTTGCTGTGGCCCGTGCTGATCGTGCATGGTGGGATGAGCGGCGGCATCTACGTGCTGGCCCTGGCCTTGATGGGCGAGCGCTTCAAGGGCGCGTCGCTGGCCGGCGCCAACGCCGCGTTCATTCTCACCTACGAGATGGGCGCCATGATCGGCCCGCCCTTGGCCGGGTTCGCGATCTGGGCCGTGAACGCGCCGGGGCTGCCACTCGTCTTCGCCGCGGCACTACTGGCGCTGATGGCAGCAACGCTCGCACCCGCGCGCAAGCCGGCCACCGAGCCGTGACGACGCTGGCGCTGCCCGACCCTGCCGATATCGACACCGTGTCGGCAACCTGCCGCCGGGCAGTTGGCTCTTGAGGTGAGCCCAGCCGCAGCGTAGATCAGGTACGATCGTCTGTTGGTCGGCATCCAGGCAATTGTGAAACGAATGCGACACGAACTCGTGGTGGGCCTCGGTTACGGTCTCGGCCGGGGCCTCTTCTTTCTTCCCAGGGAGAAGCGGATCGGCATCGAGCGATGGGTCCGCGGCTGGGAGGAAGCCCAGCACTTGGCAGCCACGGACGTCGCGTTCGTCAGTTGGGCGAAGAGCGGCCGGACCTGGCTGCGGACGATGCTATCGCGCGCCTATCAGCTCGACTACGGGATTCCCGCGGACAAGATGCTGGAGTTCGACAACCTGAAGAAGCGCGATCCGCGAATTCCCTCGGTCTTCTTCACCCACGGCAACTACCTGAGAAACTACAACGGCGACTGGGACGAGCGCTCGGCGTTCTGGAGCAAGCGTGTGCTGCTCCTGGTTCGCGACCCGCGTGACACGGCGGTATCGCAGTACTTCCAATGGAAGCACCGCATGCATCGCTCGAAAAAGGCGCTCAACAACTACCCGCGCCATGGCCTCGATCTGAGCGTCGCGGACTTCGTCCTGCGCGAGCCGATGGGTCTCGCGGGCGTGCTGGACTTCCTCCAGATCTGGGAGCGATCGCTGTCCCACGTCAAGGCGGCGAAGGTCGTTCACTACGAGTCGCTGCGCAGCGACACCGAGGCCACGCTCGCCGGCATTCTCGAGTTTCTCGGCACCCCCGCATCGCCGCAATCGGTCGCCAGTGCGGTCGCCTATGCATCGGTCGATAACATGCGCCGGTTGGAGAGCGCCAGCGGCAACTCGGGCTATATTGGACAGCGGCTGAAACCGGGCGATGCCGCCAATCCCGACAGCTTCAAGGTGCGCCGCGGCAAGGTCGGCGGCTGGCGCGACTACCTGACCGAGGAGGAGATCGGCAAGGTCGAGGCGATGGTCGCAGCAAGGCCCGGGCCGCTCTTCGGCTACAAACCGGAGGTCGGTGTCGTCCCGTCGCTTTCCGGCTCCGCCTCCGGCAACTAGGACAACGGCCTTGTCCGGCCTCCTTTACCTCATTCCTATCGCGCTCTTTCTCGGCCTGCTCGGCCTCGGCGCCTTCATGTGGGCCATGCGCAGCGGTCAATTCGATGACCTCGATGGCGCCGCCGAACGCATCCTTTACGACGATGAGGATGAGGTCGACGATGTCAGCGACGCCGCCAAGCCCGCGGAGAAGCCTTGAACGCTATGAGCCCCGCAAGCGGCGCGAGATGCGATGGAGCCAGCGTTCGGCCATGACCTCGGCGCGAACGAACAGGCTGCCGGCGCGGGGATAGCGTGCCTTGAGCCGCACCAACAGACGCTCCGCCCAGGCGGCGTGCCTGGACAGGATGATCAGGCCGATGACTAGGAAGAGAAACCCCTGGAGGATCGGCAGGAACAGGCCGAGCACACCGAGGCCGAGAAAGCCGTAGCCGATCACGAGCATCAGAAATCGGCTCATTGCACCGCCGCCTGCTCGAGCCAGGCTGCCTCGTCGAGGATCGTGACCCCGAGTTCGGCCGCCTTCTTCGCCTTCGACCCGGCATCGGCACCAAGCACGACGAAGTCGGTGTTTTTCGAGACGGAGCCTGCCACCTTCGCCCCCAGCTGCTCGGCCAGCGCCTTGGCCTCCGCACGGGTCATCTCGCTGAGGCTGCCCGTGAAGACGATGGTCTTGCCGGCAAACGGCGAGTCCGAAGACCGCGGCGTCGCTGCGGGCTCGGTCTCGACCTCGCTCGCAAGGTCGTCCAGTGCATCGAGGTTGTGCGCCTCGGCAAAGAACTCCGCCATCGCTTCCACAAGCTTCGGTCCAATTCCGTCGATGTCAGCGAGCTCTGCCCGCGCCTCCTCATCCTCTCGTGCGACCTTCAGCATCGCCTCACGCCAGGCTGCAAGCGTGCCGTAATGGCGCGCCAGCAGCCTGGCATTGGCCTCGCCGATGAACCGGATGCCCAAGGACAGGATAAAGCGGTCGAGAGGGATCGTCCGGCGCGCCTCGATCGCCGCCGCCAGCTTCTCGATCTTCTTCGTGCCCCAGCCTTCCAGCTCGGCCAGACTGCGCCTTCCGGGCGGGATCAGACATCAGTCGAAACAAATCCGCCGGCGATTTCACAAAGCCAGCTTCGAGTAGTTGCGGCACCTGTTTCCTGCCCAATCCTTCGATATCGAACGCGTCGCGCCCGACCACATGCTCGAGACGCGCCTCGACTTGGGCGGGGCAGATCGAGACCGCCGGTGCAGCGACGCACCGCCTCGCCCGGCGGGCGGACGGCCAGGCTGTCGCATTCGGGGCACCGCTCCGGGAAGACATAGGGGTCGTGCCGGCCGGCCGGCGCGACTGCACGACCTCGACAACCTGCGGGATGACGTCGCCGGCCCGCTGGATCACCACCCAGTCGCCGACCCGGATGTCCTTCTCCGCGATATAATCCTGATTGTGCAGAGTGGCCCGGCTGACGACGACCCCGCCGACCGTGATCGGCTCGAGCTGCGCCACCGGTGTCAGCGCACCTGTTCGGCCGACCTGGATCAAGATGTCGTTGACCCGCGTCACCGCCTGCTGTGCCGGGAACTTGTGCGCGATGGCAAAGCGCGGCGCCCGGCCGACGATAGCCAAGTCGTTGCTGCAGGCGCAGATCGTCGATCTTGTAGACGACACCGTCGATATCGTAGCCCAGGGTCGCCCGCTGCTGGCCGATCTCGGCGTGGTAGGCGACCAGCGCATCGGCGCTCGTGCAATGCCGCGTCAGCGGATTGACCCTGAGCCCCATGCGCCTGAGGCCGTCGAGAAAAGCCGAATAGGTGCCGGCGATCGCCGGATCCGCCTCGCCCCAGCCATAGGCGAAGAACCGCAAGCGCCGCGACGCCGTTATCTTGCTGTCGAGCTGCCGCACCGAGCCGGCGGCGGCGTTGCGCGGATTGGCGAACTGGCCCAGCCCCTCCGCGTCCCGCCGCGCGTTCAGCGCCGCGAAGTCCTCAAGCTCCATGTAGACCTCGCCGCGCACCTCCAGCAGCGCCGGCGGCGCCTCCCCTGTCAGGCGCTGCGGAATATCGCGAATGGTCCGCACATTCGCCGTGATGTCCTCGCCCATCGTCCCGTCGCCGCGCGTGGCGGCGCGCACCAGCAGACCGTCCTCATAACGCACCGAGCAGGATAGCCCGTCGATCTTGGGCTCCGCCACGAGGTCGACCGGCGCGTCGGCGGCAAGGTTCAAGAACCGGCGAATGCGCGCCAGGAACTCGTGGACGGCGGTCTCGTCCATGGCGTTGTCGAGCGAGAGCATCGGCACCGCGTGCTCGACCTTGCCGAAGGCTTCGACCGGCGGCGCGCCGACCCTGGCGCTCGGGCTATCGGGGCGAACGAGATCGGCAAACCGCGCCTCGATTGCCGTGTTCCGCCGCTGTAGGGCGTCATAGTCCGCGTCGCTGATCTCGGGCGTGTCGGCCTGGTGATAGAGACGGTCGTGACGCGCGATTTCCGTCGCCAGCCAGGCGAGCTCGGCCTCGGCCTCGGACCGGGTGAGCGCATCGATCGCCTTGCGCGCCAGCGTCGCCGGCGGGCGCATCATCGCGCCGCCGCCACATCGAGCAGGCTGCTGGCCGCAGCACGCGCCGCCTCGGTGATCTCGGCACCGGCCAGCATTCGGGCAATCTCCTCGCGGCGCTCGGCCCCACCAAGGCGACGGACCCGAACAGTGGCACCGGCCTCGTCGGTCAGCTTCTCGACCTTGTAATGGTGATCGGCGCGCGCCGCGACCTGGGGTGCATGGGTAACCACCAGAACCTGACGCTCAGCCGCCAGCCGGGCCAGCCGCTCGCCCACGGCATCGGCGGTCGCCCCACCAATCCCGGCATCGACCTCGTCGAAGATCATGGTCTCCGCCGCTGCCGCCCGGGCCAGAACGACCTTGAGCGCCAGCATCAGCCGCGACAGCTCGCCGCCCGACGCGATCTTGGCGATGGGGCCCAATGGCTGGCCGGGGTTGGTCGCAACGAGAAAGGCCACGCGGTCACGGCCATCCGGCCCGGCAGCGTCGTCGGAACCCGTCTCGACCACGATCTCGAGGCGCGTGCGCTCCAGCCTCAAGGGCGGCAGCTCGACAGCGACCAGTCCCTGCAGCCTGGTCGCTGCTGCCTTGCGGCTGGCGCTCAACGCTGCCGCAGCCTCGCTGAATCGCGCCTTCGCCGCCCTAGCGTCCCGCTCCAGGTCCGCCAGTGCCTCGGCACCTTCATCGAATTCCGGCAAGTTCGTCCCTTGTCCTCTCGAGCAGCGCCGGCAGGTCGTCGACCGGTACCCGATGCTTGCGCGCAGCGTCCCGTAGCGCGAACAGCCGCTCCTCCACAGTCTCCAGCGAGCGCTCGTCGGCCGAAATCGCACGCATTGCGGCATCGACCTGCGCCTCTGCCTCGGCGGCCTCGATCAGCGCCCGCTCGAGCGCCTGCAAGGCCGGCATCAACACGTCGGCAGCGATCTCTGGTGCGCGCAACAGCCGGCGCTCGGCCGCCCCGAGCCGCACCAGCGCACCGTCATTGCCGCCGAGGTCGCTCGCCGCCTGGGCGAGCGCACCAACCAGCTTCTCCTTGTGCAGGAGCCGCGCCCGCTCGTCCGCCAGTAGCTCTTCCTCGCCCGCCTCGGCCGCGAGCTCCTCGAGCTCGAGCAGGCGGTGGCGGAGATAGTCCTCGTCGCGCCGCGCTTGTTCGATCGCGGCCCGCCGTTCGGCGATCGCCGAGGCGAGCCGGCTCGACGCGGTGTAGGCGGCGCGGGTCGCGGCAAGCAGCTGGTCGTGATCGGCAAAGGCATCCAGCACGGCGCGATGGCTCTTGCTATCGGTCAGCCCACGCTGGTCCATCTGACCATGCACCTCGACCAGCAGATCGCCGAGTGCCCGGAGCGTGCCGCCGCTAACCGGGCAATCGTTGACATAGGCCCGGCTGCGTCCATCCGCGCCGAGGCTGCGGCGAATGACGATCTCGACATCACCGGTCGCGAGATCGTGCTCACCGAGCAGAGCCTGCGCCGCATGATCGTCCGATGGATGAAAGCACGCGGTCACCAAGCCTTGACTGACGCCCGTGCGGACGAGTGCGCGCTCTGCCCGGGCGCCCAGCACCAAGCCCAGCGCGTCCAGCACGATCGACTTGCCCGCCCCGGTCTCGCCCGTCAGCACGGTCAGTCCACGATCGAGCTCCAGATCGAGTCGATCGATGAGCACGATGTCGCGGATCGCCAGGTTCAGCAGCATGACCATCGCTCAACAGAACCACGCAGCGCACACATCGACGTGACTGGCCGAGCGGGGCGACGCGACCTCAAAAGATCCCGCTGATCCACGAGTCCTGGTTGTCGATTGCTGGTTCGGGATCCGAGCCGATCAGGGCATAGGAGCGCTCGTACCATACGCTGTCCGGATAATTGTAGCCCAGCACCGCAGCGGCATCGCGGGCCTCTTCCGTCACGCCTAGTGCCAGGTAGCATTCGGTCAGACGGTGCAACGCTTCAGGCACGTGGGTAGTGGTATCGTAGACATCGACCACCCTGCGAAAGCGGTTGATGGCGGCAACGTACTGGCGTCTTTCCTGGTAATAGCGCCCAATCAGCATTTCCTTGCCGGCAAGGTGATCGTAGGCGAGGTCCATCTTGAGCTGTGCATCCCGTGCATAGTCGGAATCCGGGAAGCGGCGCACCAGCTCGCCGAACGCGGCGAGCGCTTCCTCAGTCATCTCCTGGTCGCGACCGACATCGGAGAGCCGCTCGTAGTAGGACATGCCGATCAGGTAATGGGCGTAGGGCACGTCACTATTGCCCGGGTGCAAATCGATGAAGCTGCGCAAGGCGGCAATCGACTGATCGTAGAGCTCGCCTTCGAAATAGGCGTAGCCGGCCATGACCTGGGCGCGCACCGCAAGCTGCGAATAGGGGTGCTGGCGTTCGACCTCCTCGAAGGCGCGAGCCGAGTCCTCGAAGCTCCCCTCGGCGAGCAGCTGCTCACCTTGCGCGAACAGCTCCTCCGGGGGTCGCTCGACATACTCCTCTTCGTTGTTGCTGGAGCAGCCGACGAGAAGCAAGCCGATGCCAAGGGCCACTGTTGGAGCGCGCAAGACCGCAAGGGCCGCCCGGGCCCTGCGGCCGGCCATGGTGCAAAAAACGGACATCTCGATCATTAACAGCCTTCCCAAAGTCGCCGGATGCACTTGATCCGGCAGAGCGAGCCCGCTCGACCACGGTGGGACCCCGCTGGCGACTGGTCGGCGGAAGCTACTCGGTTCTCGCGCCGCGCGAAAGTTACATCCGCTTGAAGAAAGCAGGCAGCTTCGCGACCGTTACCGCACCGACACCTCAGCCAGGCGTGGTCTCGCCCGTCAGCTGCTCGATCGCCCGCAACAGCGGCAGCCAATCGGCCCGGCCCGCGGCCGCTCGGCTCGGTGCAATATCGAAAACACCGAGGCCGCTAGCAGCGAGCTCGGCATAGAGCGCCCGATCGGCGAGGCTGGCGATCGGTGCCAGGCCCATCTCGGCCAGACCGTCGAGCAACCGCTGCGCCGACCGCTGTCGGGTCCGCTGCCGATTGGCGACCAGCAGCACGCCCTTCTTGCCCTTGGCGATCGGCTTGATCCGCTCGAGCTTGGCGAGGAATTCGGATCGTGCTCGATTCGTCGAAAACCGACGCCAGCACCGGCACGACGACGACATCGGCCGACTTCAGCAGATCCTCGACATGCTCCAGGCGCACGCCCGCCGGTGCATCGATCACCAATCGACCGAGCTTCCCCGGCAGCTTGCCGCCGGCTTTGCGCCAGTCGAAGCCAAGGATCGATGGCGCACTCGCCGGCCGGCTGGCGAGCCAGCCCAGGCTGCTCTTCTGTCGATCCACATCGGCGATGCCCGTGGCGAAGCCGGCATTGGCGAACGCACTCGCGAGATTGGTCGCGATCGTGGTCTTGCCGCAGCCGCCCTTGGTGTTGATGACGAGAACCGATGTGGTCACGGCTTGTGGCCTGACGCGTGCCAGAAGAGCGGCTGCTCCATGAATGTCTCCCAGGCCTGCTCCGCTGCCGCTCGCTGCGCGGTCAGGCTCTCCGCCTGCCAACCGAGCATGAAGCCGATACCCCGCTGCACGTCCAACCGACCGGCAATCGGGCGCGCCGGAACGCTGCGGGCAAGATCGCACAGAAGCGCGTGGGTCTCCGCCTGGTCGTTAAGCTGGCCCAGCACATCTTGCAAGGCTGCGGCGGCCTTGGTGTAGCGCTTGGCGGCCTTGCCCGGGAACAACCCGGCCAGGAACTCTACCCCGTAGCGCAGCTTCTTCAGCGCCAGCCGGACCTCGTGCCGCTCGGCATCGCTCAATCGCCCGAAATGGCGCCCGAGCTTCCTGACGCGCTTGTGGCGTTGCTCGAGCAGACGCCGGGCAAGGTCGACGACCGGGCTCGCGAGGCCACGGCGGGCGTCGCCCGGCCCTTCCTCCTGCCAACGCTCCAGACCGACCCAGGTGGCCAGATCGAGCACCAGATCGGCATGGTCGCGGCCGTCGAGAAACGTGCGCACCTTAGCGTAGGCAGCGCAACGCTCCTCCTCGGCGCGCCGCCCGAGCGCGGCCAAGGCGTCAGCATTCTCGCCCGTCTGATCTCGAGCTACCTTCGGCAGCGTCTCGGTGAGAAACACATCGAGAGCGCGCGCTCGCCCGGTAGCGCCAATGACCGACTTGAGCCGGTCGTTCCACGCGGCGCGTGTGTCTCGACCGACCACCTCGGTGAACAGCGACAACGCCGATCGGCAACGCCTCGCGGCAACGCGCAGCTGGTGCACGCCCTCGATGTCGCGGCCGTCCCGTGCGGCGGAAATATTGCGCAGCCATTGGCCGACGCAGTTGCGAAGGATTGCGCCGACAGCCTCGCTCACGGTCATCTCGGACTCGAGCGCTGGCCGAGTGGCCCGGACAGCCGCGGGCGCGCCACCATCCGCCAAACGGTAGCCGCGCTCTGCCTTGTCGGCGATCGCGATACGCAACGGCGCCCAGGGGCGCATTTCCTCCAGAAGAAGGTAGATGCCGCGTGGCGAACCGGCCTTGAGCTCCAGCTCGACCTCGGCGATCCCCTCCTTTCGCTCGGCAGCTTTGCGCACCGCCTCGCCTTCTTGAGCCCTGGCGACGTCCTCGACAACGACGTACCCCCTATCGAACGCCACTTCGATCATCGACGGCGACTTATCTGGCACCGGCTGCTCGACCAACACCAACTGCCGCTCGACCTCGGTGGCGAAGACGTGCTCGAGCTCTTCGGCCAAAACCAGGCCCATCCGATCGAGCGCCAGCGGGTCCGTGACGGCATCGAGCCGCGGCACCAAGCCGTCGACGGGACACTCCCATTCGCCGCGAACCGAATGCGCGCCGCCATCCTCGGAGCGAGTCTTGACCGTCTGGACGAAGTTGTCACCCGTGCGGCGCACCCTGAGCGAGACGCCGCGCGCTCGCAGCCGGCGATCGGCCGTATCGAAGTAGTGGCTCTCGAGCTTGCGAAGCCTCGGCGCCGAGAAGGCCTTCACATTTGCGATCAGTAGTTCGGCCAGGCGATCCAGCTGCGCCGGTTCTACTTGTAGCTTGAGCTCGATTTCAAGATCCTTCGCGAGCGCGCACACGAGTTTCCTCCTTGACCGATGCATTGTCGTGCATCGTTATATCCGTCGGCTCTCGCCAACCGGCGGCAAGCGGCCCTGCTACCCTGAACCTCGAAGTTGCTGATCGCTTGACATGCCATAGCACGTGGAGCCCAGGTGAGAGCTTCGCTGCGACAGACGATAGGTTTGGATGCCGGGACTGCATATCCCGGTGTCATGCGATAGATCGATGCAGCAGCATTGCGCCGGCGCTGGGCCAGATGCCATAATGGGAGAGTGCGTTTTCGGTAGGGGGAGAGATGACCTTGAAGGACCTGTTGGTCTATGTCGACGACAAGCCGAGCTGCGCGAAGAGGCTCGACGCTGCGATCGCCCTGGCGATCGCGTTCGAGGCCCACCTCACGGCGCTCACACTCATCGCCGAGCCACATGTGCCGCCGGCACTCGGTGTGCACATCCCAGCCGAAGTGCTGAACAGCCAGAGGGAAGCTGCCGAAAAGCGTGCCGAAGCATTGCTGCAGAAGGTCCGTCAACAAGCGGATCAAGCGGGCCTGAGCATCGAGGTGCGCCGCGAATCGGTCATGCTGGACGACTTCGCAACCGCCTTCGCCCGACAGGCACGGCACGTCGATCTCACGATCGTCGGTCAGTCCGACCCGGACGAAGGCGACGTGGACGCGGAGCTTGTCGCTGAAGCCGCCTTCATGCAAAGTGGCCGACCGGCCCTGATCATTCCCTATATCGGCGCCAGGGCTTTGCCGCCGAAACGCATCGTCATCGCCTGGGACGGTTCGCGCGAATCGGCGCGGGCTGTCGGCGATGCCATGCCGCTCATGACCCGCGCCGAAAGCGTCACCGTGCTGGTCGTCGATCCGGACTCGCTGAAAGGCCACGTGGGTGAGCAGCCCGGCGCCGATCTCGCGACGCATTTGGCCCGCCACGGCGTCAAGGCCGAGGTCGTAACTGCCGCCAGTGGTGGCCTGGGCGTGGGCGACGTCATCATTGGTCAGGCCTCCGACATGGGCGCCGACATGGTCGTCATGGGTGGCTACGGCCACTCGCGCTTGCGCGAGCTCGTGCTCGGGGGTGCCACGCAGAGCATTCTCGACCACATGCCGATCCCGACATTTCTCGCGCATTGACGCGGCGGGCGAACGGCACCGATGGCGACTCTCGTAGCATCATGCCGACGGAACCTTCTGGCAAGCAAGGCGTTCACCTTGCCCGGGCCAAGCCTGCGATCGCTGAAGCGCAGGCCACTTACGAAACGGAGCTAGACAATCATGGCGGCACGCACTGATGACTCGGACAACAAGCCGGACACTAGCCGTCTGGAAGCCGATATCGAGCAGCTTAAGGCCGATCTCAAGAAGCTGAACCAAACGCTGGTGGGCATCGGCAAGGAGAGCCTCGATGCGGTGCAGAGCGAGAGCGCCGAGCGCCTCGCGGCGCTGCGTCGGGAGGCCGACGACATCGCACGTCGACTTAAGAGCAAGGGCGAGAGCCAGTACGCCGCGATTGAGGCCCAGGTCCAAGACAAGCCGCTCATGGCGCTGCTCGCGGCCTTCGGCCTCGGGATGATCATCTCCCGCCTCATCGATCGCCGCTGAGCGTCTCGATGCTGCCGAATGCGGGGCAGCTCGCTCGTCTGTTGCTGGCCGCGACGGACAAGAGATTCCTCGAGCGCAAGGCCCGGGCCACGCTGGTGAAGGCGGAGGCATGGCTGGTCGCAGGCGCGATGATCGTTGTGGCTGCCATATTCTTCCTCGTCGCGGCCTTCGCCGGCCTCGCGGAGGTGATGCCGGTCTGGGCCGCAGCGCTACTCATCGCCATCCTTGCGACCGCGATTGCCGGCATCGCGGTCTGGATTGCCAAGCGACGCAGGCAGCCGCCATTGCCGGAGCTCGACGAGACGACGCGGCGTCTGGCCGGCGACCCCCAGGAAGCAGCGGCGGCGGTGCTCGGCCCGTTGATCGACGAGGCCGTGTCGGCGACCCGCGATCGACCGGGCGAGACCATGATGCTCGCCGTCGCTGCCGGAATGCTGGCCGGGCGCCTGATGCGCAAGCCGAAAAAGTAAGCCTGATTATCCGTTTTTCTCATCCAGCGATGATGGCCCGATACGGGCGCGGCTTGGCCTGCAGCGCGGCCCACATCAGGCGCTCGGTTATGGTGTCGAGTTGGTAGCGGCGGTTGAAGCGCCAGGCGAAGCTGGCGAGGTAGCGCTGGGCGTGTTTCTGGCTGACGTGGTGGTATGTGCCGGCGAGCGCCGTCTTGATGTTGCCGAGCGTCGTGTTCACCCAGTTGAACGACGGCCACTGCGCTGCCTTCTTGCCACTGCCGCTGAGCATCGGGAAGTGGTCGCAACCGGCGGCCTCGACGCTCCGCCAGCACGACAGGCCGTCGCTGACGATGTTGGTGCCGGTGGCGAAGCTCGACCGGGCCAGCTTGGCGATCTCGGCTTTGCGGAAGCCCTTGACCACGAGCAGCTTCAGGCGCCTCGGCTTGCGGTCGAGGCTCGTTTCGACCGCAGCGACGAACGGTGTCTTGCCGGCCGCACCGCGCCCACGCTTGCCGCCGCTGCGCACGCCGCCGAGATAAGCGTCGTCGAGCTCGACCCGGCCGCTCATCTTCGGCTTGCCGGCGTCGCGTTCCGCCATGGCGGACATCAGCTTCTGCTTCATCAGCCAGGCGGTCGGCTGCCGCACACCCAGTCGTCGCGCCAACTCGATCGAGCTGATCCCGCCCTTGGCCTGCGTCAACTCGTAGATCGCGCGAAACCACGTCGTCAGCGGCAGCTTCGTGCTGTGGAAGATCGTGCCCGCCGTGAACCCCGTCTGATGCTTGCAGGCGTTACACTGGACCTGCTTCCTGCTCTTCATCCGCGAATACTTTTCACAGCCGCACCGCTCACAGATAAAGCCGCGGCCCCAGCGCATCTCGAACAGCACCGCCAGGCATTGCGCCTCGGTCCCGAACCGCGCCCGAAACGCCGACTCGCTCAATCCACGCATCTTGGCCGCCAGATTATTCACTGTGCTCGCCTCCAATCCACCATAACCACATGATTCTGCTAGCATAGCTCTAGACGAAAATAATGGATAATCAGGATGGATAATCAGGAAAGGAGATGGTAGCCGCCGCGGCATGGGACCGTGCCGAGCATCATCTTCAACTGCAGCAACCGCGAGACCAATGATGGCCGCACCAAACCGAGAGATGAACATCGATCGGCGCCTACAGCTGAAATAAATGCTTGGTTCCGCATCCGTTCCGGTCAACCAAAGATTTCACGCCGCCTCTTCGCCTCAGACGCGGACTTTGCCGTTGCATCTTTGTCGGGAATCCCGCAAATTCATGCGTCTTCCCAAGATCGTGCTTGCTCTTCTGTTCTTTGATTTAAGGCTCGTAAATTGTCGGTAAACATCGACAAAATCTAACCCAAGAACGCTTGGTTCGTGTTGGTTGAAAACACCAAGAAAATGCATTGCCACACCCGACTGGCCAAATCAAAGCTTTCCGCTTTGCGCAGGCGATACGGATTGCCTTGGCCGGCCGTTATTGCCCCGCAGCGGGGCTCTTGGCGGCCTACCGGCGTCGATGATGTTCCGGATGCGGCTCATTTGTGCGCCCAAGCGTTGACGTGACATACGCGCGGCGCGCTGAAAGGCTCAATGTGGCTCTCATCGCGGGCTGCCCGTTCCCATGGGCTCGCGGAACGCCTGCCCGCGTGCTCGGTATGGCACGGTCGCTGCATGAAGCGGGACACGTGGTGCATGTCGTGGCCTATCCGCTGGGCGACCTCGACCGCAAGTTGCCGTTTCAGGTGCACCGCAGCGCCCGATTGCCATTCTATCGACGCACGGCGCCCGGTGCCGATCCGCTGAGGCTGGGCTGCCTGCTGCCGATGCTTGCAGGCGAGGTCGACCGCGTCGTCCGAAACCACCCTATCGACGTTATTCACGCGCATCACTACGAAGGCTTGTTGGCCGCCTGGCTGACAAAACGTCTGCGCCGAGTACCCGTGGTTTACGATGCGCATACGACCCTGGCCGGCGAGCTGCCCTACTATCGCACCGGCGTGCCCCGTCCCTGGACAGTAGCGCTCGGGCGCTTGCTGGATGCGCGCCTGCCAGCGCTGGCCGACCATACGATAGCCACCAGCCAGCACATTGCCGCCGAGCTGCTGGGCGACGGCATGCCGGCCGAACGGGTGTCGGTGATTGGCAATGGGATCGAGGATTTGTTCGTTGTCGGCCCGCACGACCAAACACCCACGGACGATGGGATCGAGCGTATCTGCTATGCCGGCAACCTCGCCGGATACCAGGGGATCGAGACCTTGCTCGTAGCATTTGCCAAGGTCGCCGCCGCGCGGCCTGGGGCGCGCCTGCTGCTGATCAGCGATTCGAGCTTCGAGCCATATGCCAGACAGGCTGCACAGCTAAAGATCAGCGACCGCATCGATATCGAGACGCCGCCGCCGCCGCACGCGCTGGGCACCAGCCTCGCCCGCGCCAACGTGTTGGTCAATCCGCGCGCAGTATGCGCGGGCTATCCGCTCAAGCTGCTGAACTACATGGCCGCCGGTCGGGGCATCGTCTCCTTCCGCGACTCGGCGCGTGACCTGACCCATGGCGTCGATGCCTGGTTGGTCGACGAGCCGAGCGCCACGGCTTTGGCCGACGGGCTCGACATCATGCTCGCGGATCCCCGGCGGGCTTCAGCGTTTGGCGCCGCGGCCCGCCGCCGTGTGGTCGATAATCTGACTTGGTCACGGATCATTGCCAAGCTCGAGGCCGTCTATCGCCGTGTGGCGGGGGTCGGCGACGGCGCCAAGTTGGCGGCCGACAAAGCTGTTAAGGAACCGTCCCCCGTGCGGGTCGGTTTCCTTGGCAATGAGTAGCTAAATGCGGGCGCGGTTAGGATTCGCGACCGAATTGGGCGCGGTAGTGGTCAACTACAATGGCGGTTCGAAGGTGGTGCGCGTGATCGAGGCGCTCGTCGCCAACGCTCCGGAGATCAGCGAGATCATCGTCGCCGACAACGGCTCCACGGACGACAGCGTCGAGGCGATCCGTTCGCGATTCCCACACGTGGACATCCTCGAGCTCGGCGCCAATCTGGGTCTGCCCAATGCCCGAAACGCCGGCCTTGCCCGAGCTAAAAGCCACTACGTTCTCCTGCTTGATGCCGACATCTACGTCACGCCGGGTTGCAGCCAGGCCATGCTCGACGCCGCCGAGCGCTACGGCGCCGCTGTCGTCTGCCCGCGCATCGTCCTCGTGCCGGATGGCAGCATTGTGCAATGCGACGGTGCGGCACCCCATTTCGTCGGCACGCTGGCGCTGCTCAATGCCGATGTCGAACGCTGCCCGCCGCTGGTGCCGGCCGGTCCGGTCGGTGGGCTGATCGGGGCCGCAATGCTCCTCGATCGCCGGGTTGTGCTCAGCTCGGGTGGTTTCAACGAGCTCTACTTCTTCTATTTCGAGGATTTGGAGTTTTCGTTGCGCATGCGGCTGCTCGGCCATGAGATCGCACGAGCGCCGGCAGCCATTGTCGAGCACGAGCGCGGCCAGGGGACCATCGGGCTGTCGTTCCGCGGCAAGGGCAGCTACCCGGCACGCCGGGCCTATTTCGGCATGCGCAATCGCCTGCTGACCATTGCACTCTGCTATAGCAGGCGCTCGCTGCTGCTCCTCGCACCGGCCCTCGTCGCCTACGAGCTCGCCACGATCGCTTTTGCCGTGAGCCGTGGCTTTATCAGGGAATGGTGGGCAGGATGGTCGTGGCTCTTCGCCAATCGCAAGGAAATCCTCCGCCAGCGCCACGCTCTGCAACAGCGGCGGGCGCGGCCGGATCGCGAGCTCTTTACGGCGACACCCCTGCCACTCGCCGCTGGCGTTTTCGAAGGCAAATGGCTACGCCGTGTCATCGGAATCTTCGATAGCGGCCTTACCGCCTACTGGCGGCTGGTCGAGCGCTGGACCTAATTGAGCCTTCGATGAACACACTGCCGCAGGCCCTCGCCGATTTCCTCGCCTATCGGCGGCGTCGCCAGGCTGGTCCGGCAGGCGAAGACGCGATGGGACACTTGCGGGCAACCGTGCCGATCGCCCGCGCGTACGGCTTCGATCGAGGCAAGCCCGTCGACCGGTTCTTCATCGAGCAATTCCTTCAGGCCCAGGCCTTGGTCATCCATGGGCGTGTGCTCGAGATCGGCGACAACGAGTACACGCTGCTCTATGGCGGCGACCGGGTCGGGCAGAGCGACATCCTACATTTCGACGCGAAGAACCCAAAAGCCACGTTCATCGGCGATCTTAGCCGCTGCGAGCACATCCCGGACGGGCTGTTCGACTGCTTGATCCTCACCCAGACGTTGCATCTGATCTACGACATCCGAGCGGCACTGGGCCACGTCCACCGGCTGTTGAAGCCGGGCGGTGCGCTGATCGCGACGTTTCCGGGCATGAGCCAGATCAGCGATGAGGACTGGGGTCCGACTTGGTGTTGGGGTTGGAGCCCGGGACAGGCCGAGAGCCTGCTGGACCAGGCTTTTCCCGGTGGCGACATCATCGTCGAGACACTCGGCAATCGGTTCGCCGGCGTTGCCTTTCTGCATGGCTTGGTGACCGACGAACTCGACGAGGCGCGGCTGCTCGACAAGGCGGGCGCCTGCAACTTTCTGGTCGGCGCCGTCGCCAGGCGAGCAGCAAGCTGAGCAGCCGGTGATCGCCGGCTTGGCCCTGGCCAAGGCACGGCTGCGCAGGCTGATCCGCGCCGCCCGGCTGCCCTTTGTCGGCAAGGGCGGCATATTGCTCTACCATCGCGTCGCGACGCTGGACCACGACCCCTGGGGATTGGCCGTCACCGAGGCGCATTTCGGCGCCCATCTCGAGCTGCTACGGCGTCGGACGTCATGCCTGCCCCTAACCGACCTCCTCGCTCGGCGGGCCGCAGGAACGTTGCCGGGTAACGCCACCGCCGTCACCTTCGACGACGGCTACGCCGACAATCTCAACGCGGCATTGCCGCTCCTCGAGCGTCACGACATCCCGGCCACGGTGTTCATCCTCAGCGACTTCGTCGGCAGCGACGAGGAAACCTGGTGGGACCGCTTGGAGCAGGCGATCTTCGGGGCACCGAAGCTGCCGGCCGAGATCGAGCTCCAGGCGGCCGGTCGGCTTGTCTCCTGGCGGCGCCCGGTCGGCTCGCCATGCGAGACCGGCCGAACCCAGCTGCATCAACAGCTCTATGATTGCCTCGCACACGCCGACACCAGCGAGCGCGAGCACGCCATCGAGTCGCTCTGGCTGCAGCTTGACCGCCGGCCAGTGCTGCGCCAGAGCCATCGCCCGCTCGACGCGACGGAGCTGCAGCGTCTGGCGGATCACCCGCTGATTACGATCGGTGCGCATACCCGCACGCACCCGCACCTCGCCCGCATCAGCCCAGAGCGGCAGCAAGATGAGCTAAGCGGCAGCAAGACCGACCTCGAAGCACGGCTCGGCCAACCGGTCTCGATCGTCGCCTACCCGCACGGCTCGTACAACGCCACGACGACCACCGCCGCGCGCGCCGCCGGCTTTGCCTTCGCTTTCACGACCGAGCCGCGCGTAGTGCCGCACAAGCTCGATCCGTTGCGCATCCCCAGGATCAATGTCGAGGACCAGGACGGCGACCAGTTCGCTGCCGCGTTGCGCTGGTATCGCCTCTTCCGATAGCGAGCGACAACGCACAAGCAGACAACCTGCGGTTTAATTGTTCCCGCAGCAAAAACCAAAGAAATAAGTTTAGGACTGGTTTCCAACCTCGGTTCGCGACTTTCCGCCGCATCTACCTCAAAACGTTTCAAGAAAGCCCACTGCATATGTTATCAATTTAAGGCTGTTTCGTATTCTCGATGTTGTGAGATCGAGGTCAAGTCCTCTTGCTGCTGGGAATTTTGGCGTCGGAGGCGCACCTTGAGTGGCTCGGGTCGAGGCCGACCGAGGCCTCGTAGTCGTGGTCGAGCTCCTGCCTGAGGGCGGTCATCTGGCGGCGCTCGAAATCGGTGATCTTGATCGAACGCCAGCGCTCGGCGGCTCGGGTCATGGCGCCGAACATCAGCTTCAAGACTGCCTTCTCGCCAAACGCGTTCGGGATAATCTTGAGCCGACGACGCTCCTCGACGAACAAGCGTTCCAGGAGGTTCGTGGTCCGTGTCGCCCGGCGGTGCGCGATCGGCAGCCTGAGGTGGGCGATGCAGGCCTCGAAGTCGTCCATGAAGCAGGCGACCGCATTGGGAAGCTCCGACTGGTAGTCGGCGACCAGACCGTCAGCGAGCTCACGAGCGATCTGGCGTGACGGCGCCTGATAGCTGGCTTGCACGCGGGCCTTGAACTCTGGCCAGAGATCGTCTGGCACCTTGGCGGCAAGGTTGCGCATCCGATGCGCGAGGCAGCGCTGACGGGCCGAGCGGGGGAAGCAGACCTCGATCGCCTTGATCACGCCCGGTGCGCCATCGCTGACGACCAGCAAGGGGTCGCCGAGGCCGCGTGCCCGCATGTCCTGGAAGAAGGCGGAAACCGTCTCGGCGTCCTCCTTCGAGCCCGCCATCAGGTGGAGCAGCACCTTGCGGCCGTCGAAGGTAAAGCCCCACGCCGCCAGCACTGGCTCGCGCTTCTGACCCGGCCGGATCCGTTCGGCGATCCCGTCGATGAACAGGTATGCGACGTCGTACTCGGCGAGATCCCGGCTCTTGAAGGCCTGGTAGTCCTCCCAGAGCTGCTTGCCGATCTCGGCGACCGCGGTCTTGGAGAGCAGCAGTCGGCCGGTCTCGTCCTTGAAGGCGTCCTCGATGTCGCGGACCGACAGGCCGCGCGCCAGCATCTCGACCGCCAGGCCCTCGAGCGCCTCGGTATGGCCCTTCAGGTGACTGCGCAGCGCCGAACGGAAGGGCTGCTCGAGGCCCGCGACCTGGGGTGCTGAATACTCGATCGAACCTTCGGCGCTCTTCAGCCGCTGGGTCCGGTGGCCGTTCCGATGGCCCTGGCTCGGTACGTCCCCGTGCTCGTAGTAGCCGCGATCGAGCGTATCCCGCACCTCGCCCTCGAGCGCCTCTTCTACGATCAGCCGGGTCGCCAGTTCAACCAGCTCCGAGCGGCCGGCCGGCGACGCAAGCCGGCCTTCGATCAGCGCAGCGAGGGCTTCACGGGTGCGCATGGAAGCCGGTATCCTCTTTCCCACGGGGTGCTCCTTCTGGGCTTGGGCCGGCCCTGCCGAGCCCGTTCGCATCATCCACCCAAAGGATGCACCCCACCCCGAATTCCCAGCAATCCTAGGACTTCACCTGAGATCGAATTGATGGGCGTTGATTGTGCGCCGCTTGTTAGCGTCGTCGTCATCTTTTAAAATTCTGGCGCATTGTTTTTGAGCGAGGCGATCGCGAGCGTTAGAGAGCAGACGTTCGACAATTGGGAGTTGCTCCTGGTCGACGACGGGTCCAGTGACGGCTCGACCGAGGTAGCCCGAGCCGCCGCCGCCGCCGATCCAGGACGCGTCTACTATCTGCAACACGACGGCCACGCGAATTGCGGCATGAGCGCGTCGCGTAACCGCGGCATCGAGGCGGCGCGCGGCCGTTACCTCGCTTTCCTCGATGCCGACGACATCTACCTCCCGGAGCGGTTGGCGCACCATGTCGCGATCTTGGAATCCGAGCCCGAGGTGGCAATGGTCTACGGACCCTACCTCTTCTGGCATCGCTGGGAGCAGGACGCGGGCCAGCCGGACCGCGTGAGTTCACTGGGCCTCGCCACCGAGCGGCGGCATGATCCGCCGCGCGTCCTGAAGGCCTTTCTCGCCAGCGGCGGCAATATCCTGCCCGGCATTTGCAGCCTCACCGTGCGCAGTGGTGCCGTGCGCCAGATCGGCGGCTTCGAATCCACCTTCCGCGGCTGCTACGAAGATCAGGTGT
>CAVOZQ010000028.1:0-105501 GCA_963700945.1 uncultured Alphaproteobacteria bacterium | reverse complement strand
TGTCGAAACATACTAGGCTGAAGAGAGGTCGGTGCGGCGTTGGGTGTTCAGCCAGAAGGCGAGGGCGTTGTCCCCTTCGCCATGGGCAAGACTAACGAAGGGGCGCGGGGAAAATCATTTTCCCCGATTCTACTCTTCTTCCACTTCACACCCCACCCTGCCCTTCCGTGTGCCTTCGGGTGAAGTTGCGGAGGCTGGCGTAGACGTGGTCGCGGAGGACCATGACGGCGGCGGCGAGGTCGCCTGAGGCGAGGTGCTCGACGAGGCGGCGGTGGGCGGCCTGGGAGGTTTGCACCTCGTCGAGGGTCTTGGTGTAGCGGTGGCGCAGGGCGCGGACGCGGCCGGCGACGCGGGCGTAGGCTTCGACCAGCTCGGGGTTGTCGCTGGCGCCGATCAGGGCCTGGTGGAAGGCGTGGTCGTGCGGCAGGTAGGCGGTGGTGGAGCGGGCGCTGGCGGTTTCGCTGGCGGCGTTGATGGCTTTCAGCTCGCGGACCAGGGCCTTGCCGTTGCGGCTGAAGGCGAGCCGGAGGGCGCCTGTTTCCAGGACCTCGCGCAGCTCGCAGAGGGCCTGGATGCCGGCGGCGTCGCAGTTGAAGACGAAGGTGCCGCGTTGCGGGCGGACCTCGACGAGGTGCTCGCCGGCGAGGTGCATGAAGGCTTCGCGGACGGGGGTGCGGCTGACGTCGAGCTGCTCGGCGAGGGTGTTTTCGGAGAGCTGGGCGCCGAGGTCGAGGGTGCCGGTGATGATCAGCTCGCGGATCTGGTCGGTGACGAGGTTGGCGAGCGAGGGCGGGCGCTGGACCTGGGTCACCGGGCGGTTCCGGTCGTTGGCCGCCGGTTGTGGATCATTTTTCGCCATCGCTGTCTCCGCCAGCGGCTCGTGGCCGTTCTCATGTTCAGCGGAGCAGAATACGCCCGGTGTACGTTACATACAAGGAACGTGGATCGCGTGTGTGAGGGGGCGGACGTGCAGAGGGGGCCTTGCGGCCCCCTCGTTACGCATCGTCGCCGGGGAGAGGCCTAGCGGCTGCCCCAAAGCGCCAGCTGCGCGTCGACCGAGGCTTCGCAGTCGGCGGCGGCACCGGTGAACTTGTCGTACCATTCCTGGCCGAACTGCTCGACATACCAGTCGCGCATCGGGTCCTTGACGGCGCGGAAGGTCTCCATCTCCTCTTCGGTCGGGACGTAGATCTCGCCGCCCCCTTCGATGAAGGCGGCGTTCTGCCGGCCTTCGGCGCCCTTGTTGAACTCGCGCTGGACGTCGGCCATCTGGCGGATGCCGGCGACGGTGAGCGCCTTGAGGTCGGGCGGCAGGCTGTCGAGGAAGGACTGGCTGACGGCCATGAAGCCCCAGAGATAGGCGTGCTCGTCCATGGTGGCGAAGCGGAGCACCTCGTCCATCTTGTTGGGGATGATGTCGGTGACGGCGTTCTTGGTGCCTTCGACGACGCCGGTGGCGAGCGAGGTGTAGAGCTCGCCCCAGGCGACGGGGGTCGGGTTGGCGCCGTAGAACTGCATCATCTGCACCGGCAGCTGCGAGTTGATCACCCGCATCTTGATGCCTTCGAGGTCGGCGGCGCTCTTGACCAGCTTGTCGGCGGTGAAGAAGGAGCGGAAGCGGCCGGTATTGCCGACGCCGATCAGGTTGACGTTGTTGGAGCGCTCGAGGAAGGCCTCGCGGACCTCCTCGAAGAAGGGCCCGGCGATCATGCATTCGGCGACCATGTCGTCGCGGATGACGTAGGGCAGCTCGATGACCTGCAGCTCGGGCATGAAGCCGACGAGGCCGCCCAGGGCGGTGTGCGCGATCTCGAGCGTGCCGGCGTCGACCTGCTCGACCATCTCGCGGAAGTTGCCGAGCTGCGAGCCCGGGAAGATCTGCACCTCGATCTGGCCGTTGGAGCGGGTCTCGAGGAAGCTCTTGAGGAATTCGCCGGCGACGTGGTCGTCGGAGTCGGGGCCGACGGGGCCCGGGTGGCCGTACTTGATCACGTAGTCGGCGGCGCTCGCCGGTGCGGCTGCGAGGCCGACGGCCAGTGCCAGTGCGGCCGTGAGGGTGGTGGCACCGATACGGTGGGTCATTCTTTGCTCTCCCTGGTTTTTCGTGCCTGCTTTCGGGCTCGGCATGAAACAAGCTTAGCGGGTTACCCGACGAAGCCCAACAGTCCTGGCAAGGTCATGGTGAGAAAAGGAAAATAGGTGATCAGCAGGATCACCACGACGTGGACGCACAAGAACGGCCACATGTCGCGGGTGATGTCGATGATCGAGAGGCGGGTCAGCGTCGAGGCGACGAAGAGGACGAGGCCCAAAGGCGGCGTGGCGAGGCCCACCGTCAGGTTGACGCACATGATGATGGCGAAGTGCAGCGGATCGATGCCGAGCGCCAGCATGGTAGGCGCCAGGAGCGGGCCGAGGATCAGGATGGCGGGGCCGGCATCGAAGAACATGCCGGTGATGAAGAGCAGGATGTTGATGATCAGCAGGACGACCAGCGGGTTGTCGCTGACGCCGGTGAGCAGCCCGGTGATCACCGTGGGCGCGCCCGAGAGCGAGGTCACCCAGCCGAAGACGGTGGCGGCGCCGATCACCAGGAGGATGCTCGATGACGCGAGGCCGGCGCGGTAGAGCATGCCGGGGATGCGCGCGAGCGGCAGGGTGCGGGTCACCAGCATGGAGAGCACGAGCGCGTAGGCGACGGCGGCGGCCGCGGCCTCGGTCGGCGTGAAGATGCCAGACAGGATGCCGCCCAGGATGATCACGGGTGTCAGGAGCGGCAGGAAGGCGCTGCCGAAGGCGGTGCCGACCTCGGCTGCCCCGGCGCGCTGGGCGGACCGCGGGAAGTCACGCTTCTTGGCGAGGTAGGCGTTCATCAGCATCAGCCCGCCGCCCATCATCAGGCCGGGGATGAGGCCCGCGGCAAACAGCCCGCCCACCGACACGCCCATGATGTAGGCGTAGACGACCATGATGATCGAGGGTGGGATGACCGGGCCGATGACCGACGAGGCGGCGGTGACGGCGGCGGCGAAGCGGCGGGTGTAGCCGTCCTTCTCCATGGCCGGGATGAGGATCGAGCCCAAGGCCGAGGTGTCGGCCACGGCCGAGCCGGAGAGGCCGGCGAACAGCATCGACGAGACGATGTTGACATGCGCCAGGCCGCCCCGGAGGTGGCCGACGAGCGTCTTGGCGAAGGTGACGAGCCGCAGCGTGATGCCGCCGTGGTTCATGATCTCGCCGGCGAGGATGAACATCGGGATGGCGAGCAGCGGGAACTGGTTGATGCCGCTGAAGATGCGTTGCGGCATCATGTTGAGGAAGACGAGCTTGTCGTCGAGCAGGACGCCGACCATGGGCGCGAAGATGAGCGCGAAGACGATCGGCACGCCCAGGGCCATGAGGCCCAGCATGACGTAGAAGATGATGAGCGCCACGTCCGATTACTCCCGGATCTCGTCGGCAAAGGCCGCGTCGTCGACATGCAGGCCGAGATCGGGGTCGCCGATTCCGGCCAGGCTGCGCAGGGCATGCTCGATGGCGACGAGGCAGGTGAGCGCGGAGCCGATGGGCACCGCGATGTACATGTAGAGCATCGAGAAGTTGATGCTGGAGGCGACCTGGCGCGCGCCGAGCTGGGCGAAGCCGATCCCCTTCCAGAGGACGATACCCATGGTCACGATGATGATCAGGTTGATGACGAAGTGGAACAGCTGCTGGCCGCGTGGCGGGAAGGCCTTGAGCAGCAGGTCGATGCTGATGTGGCTGGCGTGGCGGAGCGCGATGGGCGCGCCCAGAAAGGTGAGCCAGACCATCAGGTACTTGCTGACCTCCTCGGACCAGGGCAGCGCGTTGTTCAGGGCGTAGCGCCAGAAGACCGAGGCCATCATGATGACGGCCAGCACGCCCACGATGGTGATGAGCAGGTATTTGCAGGCCGCGAGCAGACCATCGTTGAGTTTCGCCAGCCCGTCGGCGGCGGCCGTGACCGATGTCATCATGAATGCCGAGCCCTGATCCGCTCTCTTTTCTGCTTGCTGCATGCAGGACTAGCGAGGGTTGGGCGTGCCGGCAACAGCTGGCTGGGCAGGGCCACGGAGAAACAGCGTTCCGGGACAGGTTGGTTGCGCCGGGGCTAGCCAGTGGGACGGGCGCGCTTATGTTCGTTGTGCCATGAACGATTTGCGCACTGCCTTCACGCCCGAGGCCCGCCCGAAGCGACCAGCGCGCCATTTGTCGTTGAGCCGCGTGTTGCTGGCATCGGCCCTGCTCTTCGTCGCGGCGCTTTCCGGCGTGGTGGCGCAGGAAGAGGCACCTGCTGGCGAGCGCGAGGCGGCGGCGGAAGCGGCTGCCGCCGGGCCGCAACTTGCCGGCGGCAAGCACGACCCGGCACGAGATCGATCTCGGGACACGGCAGCTGGCCTTCGAGGCGACCGCCGGCGCGTTGACGCTCGAGAACGGCAATGGTGAGCCCGAGGCCGAGATCGCCTATGTCGCCTACATCGTGCAGAGCGATGATCCGGTCCGCCGGCCGGTCACCTTCGCCGTCAATGGCGGGCCGGGTGCTGCATCGGCCTATCTGCAGCTGGGTGTGCTCGGCCCCTGGCTCCTGCCCCTGGGCGAGGACGCAATTCTGCCCTCGCAATCGGTCGAGCTGATCGCGAATCCCGAGACCTGGCTCGATTTCACGGACCTCGTGTTCGTCGATCCCGTCGGCACCGGCTTCAGCCGGCTTGTCAATGAGAGCGACCGAGTGCGTGAGCGCTACCTCTCGACCGAGGGTGACATCGACGCGCTCAGCGCCTTCGTCCGGCGCTGGCTGACCGAGAACGGCCGGTTGCGCTCGCCCAAGTATTTCATCGGCGAAAGCTATGGCGGGTTTCGCGGGCCACTGCTCGCCGAGAAGCTGCAGACCGAGGCGGGGATCGCGCTCAACGGCATGACGCTGCTCTCGCCGGTGCTCGATTTCGGCTGGCGGGCGGGCGATGCGGCGGCAGTGCTGCCCACCGTGTCCGTGCTGCCGTCGCTGGCCGCTTCAGCCATGGAGAAAGCCGGCACCTTCACGCCCGAGGCGCTGGGTGCCGTCGAGGACTACGCGACCGGGGCTTATGTCAGCGATCTCTTGCGTGGGCCGCAGGATGCGGCGGCGGTGGACCGGCTGGTCGCGCGCGTGGCCGAGATCACCGGACTGGCGCCGGAGACCATCGAGCGCTTCGCCGGGCGGCTGGACCGGTTCAGCTTCACCCAGGAGCTGCAGCGCGACGAGGAGCGCTTGGTCAGCCCCTACGACACCGGCATCGCCAGCGACGATCCGACGCCGTGGCGGCCCTGGTCGCGCTCCGGCGATCCGGTGCTCGACGCGCTGACCGCACCGCTCACGACGGCGATGCTGGCGCATTACCAGGATACGCTGGAATGGCTGCCGGAGGGCCGCTACCGGCTGCTCAACGACAACGTCAATCGCGGCTGGGACTGGGGTGATGGACGCTCGCTGCCCGAGGCCACGGGTGCGCTGGCACGGGTCATGGCGCTCGATCCGGCATTCCGCGTGCTGGTCGCGCATGGCTACACCGATCTCGTAACGCCCTATTTCGAGACCACGCTGGTCCTGCGGCAATTGCGCGGCTTCGGGCCCGGGCGAGCGCTTGCGGCAAGCCACCTATACAGGCGGGCACATGTTCTACAACCGCGAGGCGTCGCGCCGGGCCTTCCACGATGACGCGCGCTGGCTCTATGGCCTGGACGACGACTGAGCAGCCTGCCTCACCTGCCGTTCGTCTGCCGCCAGGCCTGGTAACGCTCTCGGGTCGCCGCGTCGGGCGGGTAGAGGCCCCGGATCGAGGCGCCGGCCTCGACCTCGGCCATCACCCATTCCTCGAACGCGTGCTGGGCCAGGCCGTCGGCCGCGACCTCGGCCGCGATCTCCTTCGGGATGACGACGACGCCATCGAGGTCGCCGACCAGCCAGTCGCCTGGATAAACCGCGACTTCGCCGCAGCCGATCGGCACGTCGACGTCGACGGCGTGATGCCTGGCGAGATTGGCCGGCGCCGACGGGCCCTTGGCGTAGACCGGCAAGTCCAGGGCCTCGACGTCGACGACGTCGCGCATGCCGCCGTCGGTGACGATCCCGGCGACGCCGCGCACCTTCAGCCGGGTGAGCAGGATGCCGCCGGCCGATGCCGCCGACGCATCGCCCCGGCAGTCCATCACCAGCACATTGCCCTCGGGCACGGTCTCCACCGCCTTGCGTTGCGGGTGGTCCGGGTTTTCGAAGACCTCCATGACGTCGAGATCCTCGCGCGCTGGAATGTAGCGGAGCGTGGTGGCCGGGCCCACGAGGTTGCGGCCGCAGCGGTTCAACGGCCGGACACCCTGGATGAACTGGTTGCGCAGGCCGCGCTTGAACAGCTGGGTGGTCAGCGTCGCCGTGCCGACCTCCGCCAGCTGGGCGCGGATGGTGGCGGCATCGGTCATCGGGCGGTCCTCTTCGTTTTTTCTGGTGGCGCTCAAGGATAGCCGATGCTGCCGTCCGGGCGAATCGGCAGCTTGCGCTCCCAGTGGATATAGCGGTCGGTGGCGAGCCAGGCTTCGTCGATCTCGACTTCCCAGCCCGGCCGGTCGGGACGCAGCTCGAGATAGCCGTCTTTGGGCAGATAGGGGTCCAAGACGTAGGGCGCCTCGTCCGGCAGGCGGTACTCGAGGATCTTGACGTTGGGCTGGGCGGCGCAGAAGTGCAGGTTCACCGCGGTGGCGAGCGGCCCCATCGGGTTGTGCGGGTTCAAGCCAGAAGGATGCTGTCCTCGGCCACCAACGCTTCTACCGAGGTCGAGCCGGCATCGAAGCCAGCGAGCACCGCGAAGGTCTTGAACCCGGCCGCCCCCTCGCTGCCGTCGATGTCGACTGCGACGGTCGCTCCCGTCGCACCGGGACTGATCCTGAGGAAGTCGTCGACCGATGAGTTGCCGGGCTCGTAGCCGCTGAGGATGTCGTGAAAATCGAGGCTGTCGCGCTCGTCACGGTTGAAATCGAGAATTCTGTCGGCGCCGTCTGTGGCCGTCTGCCAGACGAAGCGGTCGGCACCGAGCCCACCCTCGAGCCTGTCGTTGTCGCCGCCGCCGATCAGCACGTCGTTGCCGTCACCACCGACAAGGCTGTTCTTGCCGGCATTGCCGCTGATGCGGTTGGCCAAATCGTTGCCGATGCCGGAAATTGCCTTGCCCAGAAGCTGGAGGTTCTCGACATGCTCCGGGAGTGTGAAGCTGATGCTGCTCATGACGGTGTCGCTACCCTCACCAGCGCGCTCGATCACGACGTCACCCCGGTTGTCGACGACATAGGTGTCGTTGCCCGGGCCACCCAGCATCACATCGGCGCCGACATCTCCCCCGAGGTGATCGTCACCACCGAGCCCTTCGAGCCGGTTGTCGAGATCGTTGCCCGAAATGAAGTTGCCGAGCGCGTTGCCAATGCCGGCCCGGGCGGCGCCGGTCAGCCGCAGCTCCTCGAAATTGTCCGGCAAGGTGAACTCCGCGAGGCTGCTCTGGACGATGTCGACCCCCTCGTCTGCGCGCTCGATCACCTGGTCGCCAAGATCGTTGACCACGTAGTAGTCGTTGCCCGACCCGCCGCGCATGACATCGGCCCCTCTGCCGCCGTCGATGTAGTCGTCACCCTCCCTGCCGTCGATGACGTCGTTGCCAGCGTGGCCGTCGAGATAGTCGTTCCCGGTGCTACCGTTGATCGTGTCGTTTCCAGCGAGAATCTTGGCGAAGCCGCCCTTCTTGATTCGCGCGAAGGTGACGCTGAAGTCGTCGATCAGAAGCAGCGGCGTGTCGCTTGGATTGCCCTTCCAGATCGATTTCGATCCCGGTGACGACACCGCGACCGATGTGCTTCCGGCTGTCGGGGTCGAAGCTGCCGGTGAAGGTCGTCTCGCCCCCGTAGTAGCGAATGGCATACTCACCGCCACCATAGGATGGAGCCGCAATCGCCACGGTGAGCGCATCGGCCGAGAGGTCGCGGATTTTCAGCTTGCGCGTCGGCACCATCCAGTTGAGCGCTTCGGTGCCTATGGCAACATCGAACCCCGTGACGGTGGCCACGCTCGGACTCCTCCTAGAGGTGCCAACCTACCATGATAAGCGCGCAATCTTTCAAAATAGCAAGCAAGGTGGCGATACGGGGCTGGCGCCACCTCGTCGAACGACCCGCGATCGTGTCTCAAATTGCGTGGCAGCCGGCAGATCTCGGGGGGCCGAGTTAGCACATCGCCCGGGAACGCCCATGCGAAGTGGTGTATGCGAGGCTTTCGCGCGATAAGGCTACGGCGAGGCAGCATGTGGCGAATGCTGGCCAAGGTCTTTTCGCTCAATCCTGCGCCAGGGGAGCCCGTGAACTGAAGCGCCAACTGGCCGCCATACTCGCAGCGGACGTGGTCAATTACTCCGGCCTGATGGGCGAGGACGCGGACGCCACGCTGGACGCGCTCCGCAAGCTCAGGAGCGACGTGCTGGAACCGGTGATCGCCGACCATGGTGGCGAGGTGGTCAAGCGCATGGGCGATGGCTGGCTGGTCCAATTTGCAGCCGTCAGCGACGCCGTCGCGAGTGCGATCCGAATTCAGGAACGTTTGATCGATCATGCGCGCATCAAGCTGCGGATCGGCATTCACATCGGCGACGTCACCCATGACGAGGAAGATATCTACGGCGACGGCATCAATATTGCGGCGCGGCTGCAGGCGATTGCCGCGCCGGGCGGCATCGTCATTTCTGAGTTCACCCGGCGCAGCATTGATGAGAAACTGGCCGCTGCTTTCGTCGATATTGGCATCAAGAAACTTAAGAATATCGCCCAGCCGATCGCCGCTCATGGATGGGGAATGATCGGCAGAGCCGAGACGGAACCGACGCCGTCTGACGCCAGGCAATCCATCGCGGTGCTGCCGTTCACCAACATGTCCGGCGACCCGGAGCAGGAATATTTCTCCGACGGCATCACCGAAGACATCATCACGGACCTTTCGCGGATCGCCAATCTCCTGACCCTCGCCAGGAACTCGACCTTTTCGTACAAGGGACGGTCGGTGCCGGCGCAGCAGATCAGCCAAGAGCTGGGCACGACTTTCATTGTCGAAGGCAGTGTTCGCAAGGCCGGCAACCGCGTCCGGGTCACGGCACAACTGATCGACGGCGGGTCGGGTGGGCATGTCTGGGCGGAACGATACGATCGGGACCTCACCGATATCTTCGAAGTGCAGGACGAGATCGCCAAGAACATCGTCGATGCGCTGAAGATCGCCATCGCACCCGACGAGCGTCGCGCCATTGAACGGATCCCCACACGAAATCTCGCGGCCTATGACTGCTATTTGCGCGGCCGGCAATTCCTGCACGAGATGACCAAGGAGCAGTTGGAGCGTGGCCGCGAGATGTTCTTGGATGCGGTGGCCCTCGATCCCGGATTTGCGTTGGCCTTGGCCGGCCTCGCGAACTGCGATGCTGTGCTGTACCAGCATTATTCAACGGATCGCCGCGTCGTTGAAACGGCGATCAGCAACAGCCGGAGAGCCCTCGAGCTCGATCCGGATCTTGCCGAGGCGCATGCGGCCATGGGGCATGCCCTCTCGCTGTTGGGCGACAACGCAAACGCCGAGCGGGAATTCGAAGCGGCACTCGCTCTCGATCCGATGCTGTACGAGATCTATTGGTACCGTGGTTTGGCAAAGATCACTCAAGGTGACTTCGCCGCGGCCGCCCAGCTGTTTTCGCAGGCCTCGAAGGTTCGAGGCGATGACCTGCAGTCGAAGATGATGCTCATGAACGCGTTTCTTGGACTGGGCCGCGATGCTGACAAGCGGTCGGCGGCAAAGGAAGCCTTTGCCATTGCGTCCAGACGGCTCGAGCTCAACCCCGATGATTCTCGCGCCGCCTATATCGGCGCTCAAGCGTTGGTTCATCTCGACGACCGGGCCCGCGCGCTGCGGTGGCTCAACATGGCAGCCCGCATCGACTCGACGGACCCGCGAACGACCTACAACCTGGCCTGCTGCTATTCGACACTCGGGGAGACTGAAAAAGCTCTCGATTTTCTCGAGCTCTCCATCAAGGGAGGCCGGCCAATCGGCATGCTCGAATGGGCGAGGACCGATCCTGATCTCGAGCCCGTGCGCGCCGAGCCGCGCTTCGCCGCGCTCCTGACTTGCTGGCGCGAACGCTTCCAAGACGCACAATGACAAAGCGCCTCGACAAGGGACGGCGACCGGCAAACCGGCTCTTGGCCGGAGCGCATCCCCATCAGCTCTTGGGTCCCAAGGACCCCAACCAGGAATATGTAGCGTCCTGCATTTCGGGACGGAGGTCGCCGCCCGCGCCGCTCACCCGTTGATCGTCAACAACAGCATGAACGCGGATGCCGCACCGAGACGTTCAGGCGGCGGCTTGGCCGACTCGCCCCTCGAACAGATCGCGGCCCTGGACCAGCGCCCTGATCTTGGCGTCGGCGATGGGGCGCTTGAGCATCCAAAAGCCGCAATCGGGGTGGATGTAGCGGACCCGGCCGGCACCGAGGATGCTCTCGGCGCGCTCCAGTGAGCGGGCGATGGCGTCCGCACTTTCGACCTCGGTGCGCTTGATGTCGACGACGCCGAGGCCGAGGCCGATCTCCGGGCGGAGCGCCTTGAAGGCGGAGACTTCCTCGGCCGGGCGGTGCGCCATCTCCATGACGATGTGGTCGACCTGCAGCGCATTGAGGAAGCGCATCAGCTGATCCCAGGTGCCCTTTTGGATGCTCTGCCCGCCGTAATTGCCGAAGCAGAGATGGATCGCGGGCGTGGTCTTGACCGCGGCGAGCACGTGGTTGACGGCCTCGGCCGCCCATTCCCACTCCTCGGGGTGGCCCGGCAGGTTGGCTTCGTCGAGCTGGATGACGTCGGCGTCGAGCATCGCCACCTGCTCGGCGAGCGCCAGCGGCGATGCCCATGGCGAGGTCCGGCAGCTTGCCGTAGTGGCGGTCCATCAGCGTCTTCGCCAGCATGTGCGGGCCGGTGAGCGTGAACTTGAGCGGCCGCTGCGCCAGGGTCTTGGCGCGCGCGCAGGCGGCCGGCAGGTCGAGCGTGCCGGGGCCGATGGCGCCTTCGACGATGCCGGCGGGCCGCGTCCTGAAGCCCATGCCCGCCTGCTCGCGGAAGGCCTGGATCTCGCGGAAGGTGAGATCGGCGCGCACGCCGTCGAGCGGCCGGACGAAGTATTCGATCATCCCGTTGGTCTCGGGATGGTTGACGTCGAAGCGGTAGAGCTCGCCGTCGCAGACGAGGTCGATCCCGGCCTGCTCCTGGGTGTGCAGCACCACCCGGGTGGCGTCGATCACCGCCTGCTCCGATCGGCAGCACGGCGAGCCAGTCGGGAATCGGGTAGGAGCCGACGACGGTCGTCTTGATCCTCGGAGCCGGCCATGGCGAGAGCCTCCGCTGCAGTGGGCTTGACCCCGGCGCCTCGGCACCGGAGTATCTAGACGGTTACTTAAGGGAGCCCCTGATGTCCAGCGATCCAGCGCCCGACATGGCAGCCGCAGCGGTGGGACCGGCCATCGGCGTCCTGCGCTTTCTCGGCCGCAACTGGATCGCCATCGCCGCGCACGTGGCGCTGGTCGTCGCCTGGTATCTCTGGGTCGAGCTCGGCGACGTGCCGCGCTACATCATGCCCTCGCCGCTGGCGACCGTGGCCTCGCTCTGGGCCGGCTATGACTGGCTGCACAACACCTTCATCACCGCGTCCCAGATCTTCGTGGGCTATTTGATCGCCACGCTCTTCGGCGTCGGCGTGGCCTTGCTCTCGTCCTGGTCCAGGATCGTCGATCAGGCGGTGATGCCCTTGATGATCAGCCTCAACATGATCCCCAAGGTGGCCTTGGGGCCCTTGTTCATCGTCTGGTTTTCCTACGGCTTCACGCCCAACGTCTTGATCGTCTTCGCGATCTGCGTCTTGCCGATCCTGCTCACCACGGCGCGCGGGCTGAAGGAGGTGGAGCCGGAGCTGCTCGATCTGGCCCGGGCGCTCAAGGCCTCGCGCTGGCAGATCTTCACCAAGATCCAGCTGCCGAGCGCGCTTCCTTACGTCTTCTCCGGCATGAAGGTGGCGACGGTGCTCGCCGTTGCCGGTGCCGTGGTCGGCGAGTTCATCGCGTCCGAGGAAGGGCTCGGCTACCTCATGCTGCAGGTCCAGGTGACGCTGGATACGGCAGCGATGTTCATGGCCGTCCTGCTGATCACAGCTATCGGCGTCGTCCTCTACGGCCTGGTCACGCTGGTCGAGCGGCTGACCATCCCGCCCGACACGCGGGTCGCCGCCGGCTGAGCGGCTTGACGCTCTTGGACGCAGATGTAACCATTCGGTTAATTGTGGAGGCTCGCCCATGTCGATGACGGACGCTTTTGCACGCGACGGCTATGTCGTCGTGCCCGCAGTGTTCGACGCGGCGCGGATGGATGCGGCGATCGCCGATGCTTTGGCGTCGGCACAGGCGTTCCTGGCGACGCTGCCCGAGGACAAGCGCGCCTGGTACGTCGATGGTGGCGCCGCCGAGGCGGGCGCGCTGCGCAAGCTCGACAACCCGCATCATGCGCGGCCGTTCTTTCGCGAGCTGGCCAGCGACCCGCAGCTCGTTTCCCTGGTGGAGCAGCTGGCCGGCGGGCCCGGCGTCTCGGTCTATTTCAGCCAGATCTTCTTCAAGCCGCCGAAGGGCGGCGGGCCGAAGCCGGCGCATCAGGACAATTTCTATTTCGGGCCGACGGATCATGACGGGGTGGTCACCGCCTGGGTGGCGCTCGAGGACGCCGACGAGGCGAACGGCTGCCTGCGCTACGGCGTCGGCACGCACAAGGGCCCGATCCTGCCACATGCGGCACCGGAGGACCGGCCGTTCGACCTGCAGCTGAGCGAGGCGGATCTCGCCAAGCTGGAGATGCGGCCGGCGCCGGTGCCCAAGGGTGGCGTCGCCTTCCACCATGGCGGGACGGTGCACCGGTCGGCCGACAACCAGTCGGACCGCTGGCGGCGGGCCTGCGCCTTTCACTATGTCCGAAACGACGTGACCTTCGCCAATCCGGCCCTGCCCTATGACGACGGGCTGGTCTTCAAGGTGAGCTGAACGAGCCATGAACGACACAAGTCAGACGCTGCCGGAGACGATCGCCGACGTCGAGGTGCTGGACGAGGTGATGACCCGGCCATCGCCGGCGCTGAGCGATGCCCTGGCGGCGCTCGACGGCGACATCGTCGTGCTGGGTGCCGGCGGCAAGATGGGCCCGACGCTCTGCCGGCTGGCCAAGCGCGCGGCGCCGGAGAAGCGGGTGATCGCCGTGGCACGGTTCAGCGAGGCGGGCCTGGCCGAGCGGTTGAACGCTCATGGTGTGGAGACGGCGGCGTGCGATCTCCTCGACCGGGAGGCCGTGGCCGGCCTGCCGGATGCGGCGAACGTCGTCTACATGGCGGGCCGAAAGTTCGGCTCGACCGGGGCCGAGCATCTGACCTGGGCGATGAATGCGCTGGCCCCGGCCATCGTCGCCGAGCGCTATCGCAAATCGCGGATCGTGGCGCTGTCGACGGGCTGCGTCTACCCGTTCTGGCCAGTGGCGCATGGCGGGCCGGACGAGAGCGTGACGCCAAATCCACCGCCCGGCGAGTATGCGTGGTCGTGCATCGCCCGCGAGCGGGTGTTCGAGCATTTCTCTGCGGTCCATGGCACGGCCGGGCGGCTGATCCGGCTGAACTACAGCATCGACATGCGCTATGGCGTGCTGCACGACGTCGGCCGGCTGGTGCTCGAGGGGCAGCCCGTCGATGTCACCATGGGGCATGTCAACGTCGTCTGGCAGGGCGACGCCAACGCGATGATCCTGATGGCGCTGGGCCAGGCGACGGCACCGATCTCGGCCCTGAACGTCTCCGGGCCCGAGACGGTCTCGATCCGCGCCCTGGCCCACGCGTTCGGGCGCGCGTTCGGCAAGGAGGCCGCGATCGCCGGCGAGGAGGCCGCGGCCGGCTGGCTCAACGACGCGAGCCTGGCGCTCGGGCTCTTCGGCAACCCACGCGTCTCGCTCGGCCGGCTGATCGCCTGGCAGGCGGATTGGCTGCAGCGCGGCATGCCGACCCTGGGCAAGCCCACCGGCTTTCAGGTTCGTGACGGCAAGTTCTGAGCCGGCGATCGCTCGGGCCGGCGCTGACGATCTGCCGGCGCTGCAGGCGCTGGTCGAGGCGGCGGGCTGGAACCAGGTGGCAGACGACTGGCGGCTTTTCTTGGAGCTCGGCCAGGTGTGGTGTGTGCGCGATGACGCCGGCCGGGCGATCGCCAGCGCGGCGCTGATGCCCTACCCGCCGGCGACGGCGTGGATCTCGATGGTGCTCACCGCTCGCGAGGCGCGGGGTCAGGGGCACGGCACCCGGCTGTTCGCCCACGCGGTGCGTGCTTCCGAAGCGTTGGGCCTCGCACCGCAGCTCGATGCGACACCGGCGGGCCGGCCGATCTACGCGGCAGCCGGGTTTCGCCCGCTCTTCGGCTTGACCCGCTGGCGGCGGCAGGGGGCGGCGCCGCAGGGCACCAGCGGAAGCTCTATCGATCGGGGCGCAGCCTCTGCGTGGGATCGGCAATCACTCGGATTCGCCCGGCCGGCGATCATCGGCGCACTGCTGGGACGCGGGCCGGCGATGGTGTCGGCGGATGGCATGGTCTTGACGCGCGACGGCCGACGGGCGCTGCAGCTTGGACCGATCATCGCCGCGGGTGAAACGGCAGCGCTTCGGCTGCTGGACGAGCTCTTGGCGCAGATCGGGCCTGATACCGAGATCGTCGTCGACGCGCTCGATGAGCACGGTGTCATCGCTGCACGATTGGCCGAGGCGGGCTTCGCGAAGGAGCGGCCGTTCACCCGAATGGCGAAGGGCGCGGTGCCCAGCGGCGACCGCGCCCTTCTTCTTGCCATTGCCGGGCCGGAACTCGGCTGAGCGTTAGTCGGCTGCGGGCATCTTGATCAACTCGTCGAGATACTCGTTGGTGTAGATCTCGGTGACGTCGAACGGCTCGGCAACGTCGAAATAGGTCTCGACCAGCTCGTAGTCGGTCTGCATCCGATCCTCGTCGAAGAAGCCGAGGCCGCGGGTGGTCGACGTCTCGTCGGTCATCAGCTCGACGACCAGCGCCCAGTTCTGCAGCTCGTTGTCCTTCATCAGCCCGGTATTGGCGGCGACCAGGGCGTCGATGCAGGGGTCCGGGTTATCGACACAGAAGGCGAAGGCGCGCTGGGTCACCTCGGCGAACGCAGCGACGGCCTCGGGGTTCTCCTCGAGGAAGTCGCCGTTGACGAAGAGCGAGTTGCCGTAGGGATTAATGCCGTATTCCTTCCAGGCGAAGTAGCCCATGTCGTCGCCGAGCTCGCGCTGGAAGATGTGGTGGATGTTGTAGAAGGACGTGGTGATGTCGATCGAGCCGGCCTTGACGCCGGCGAGCTTGGCGTTGGGCTGGACGTTCACCCAGCGGACCGAGTCGGGGTCGATGCCGACACTCTTCGCCAGGGCCGGCCACATGGCACGCGCGGCGTCCGATGGCGGGTTGCCGATCGACCGCCCGGGGAAGTCCTGGATGTCCTCGATGCCCGAGGATTTCAGCCAGTACATGCCGTAGGGCGAGTTGGCGTAGACGTTCATGATGGCCACCAGGTTGGCGCCCTCGCCCTTGCCGACCAGTGCCGTGCCCATGTCGGCGAGGCCGATCTGGGTCTGGCCGACACCGGTTCGCTGCACGGCCGCGGTCGAGCCCTTGCCCTGCTCGATCGTCACGTCGAGCCCGGCGTCGGCGTACCAGCCCTCCTGGAGCGCGTAGTAGTAGGGTGCGTGATCGCCGCCGGCGATCCAGTTGAGGACGAAGTCGATCTGGGTCTGGGCCTGGGCCGTGCCCGCGAGCAGCGCGATCGCCGTGGCTGTGCCCAAGAACGTGCCCATGACTGAGCTCTGCCGCATGAGTTCCCCCTGACTGTCGGGCCGCCGCCGGCGGCCGATTGCGCCCTGCCCGGCCGGACACCGCGCCGATTGACGGCAGGGCCGCGCCGGGCAATTGTAACCGCCTGATTACTTGAGGCGGCGCGGTATGGCAATCGCTGTCAAGCGGAAGGAGACGGCCCCCGGCGGCGCCGCTCGCGTCACCGGGACGGGGCAGAAGCGCGACCCCGAGCGGACGCGGCAGCGGATCATGGATGCCGCCACGCACGAGTTCGCGACCAAGGGCCTTACCGGTGCCAGGATCGCGGACATCGCGGCCAGGGCCGGCGCCAACAAGCGCATGCTCTACCATTACTTCGGCGACAAGGAGGCGCTGTTTCTGGCCGTCCTCGAGAACGCCTATGCCGGCATCCGGGCGCGCGAACGCGCACTCGACCTCGAGCATCTGGCACCAGAGGCCGCGATGCGCCGGCTGATCGAGACCACCTGGGACCACTATATCGAGAGGCCGGAGTTCCTCACCCTGCTCGGCACCGAGAACCTGCATCGCGCACGGCACCTCAAGCGCTCCAAGCGAATTCGCGAGATGCACTCGCCCTTTGCCGACATGCTCCGCGACATCCTTCGCCGGGGCGAGAGCGCCGGCGTGTTCAGGGCCGGGGTCGACCCGGTCGAGCTCTACGTCACCATTGCCGGGCTCGGCTGGTTCCACCTCTCCAACAAGCACACGCTTTCGGTCATCTTCGAGCGCGACCTCGAGGCACCGGCGGCGCTCGCCCGGCGCCGGGCGCACATGGTCGAGGTCGTGCTCGGCTATCTCCGGCCCCTGGGCCCGGCCGGCGGCCCCAAGGCGGCTTGACGCGGCGTCGGGCCTGACCGTACTTTTCACCAACTGGTTACTTGAGCGACGGGGGAGCGAACGGTGCTGTGGAGCGAGGTGCCAGAGGCCGTGCGGCAGCGGCTGGCCGGGGGTGCCGTGATCCCCGCGCACCCGCTGGTGCTCAAGGGCGACCGGACGCTCGACCACCGGCGCCAGCGCGCCCTTTCCCGCTACTATCTGGATGCCGGGTCCGGCGGGTTGGCGGTAGGCGTGCACACGACGCAGTTCGCCGTGCGGGAGGCCGGGCTTCTGGAGCCGGTGTTGGCGCTTGCGGCCGAGACCGCGGCCGAGTGGGCGACGACGCCGGTCGTGCTGATCGCCGGCGCGATCGGTCCCACCCCGCAGGCGGTGGCGGAGGCGCGGCTGGCGCGATCGCTCGGCTACCATGCGGTGCTGCTCTCGCTCGCCGCCTTCAAGGACGCCGACGACGATACGATGATCGCGCATTGCGAGGCGGTGGCGGCCGAGATGCCGCTGATCGGCTTCTACCTGCAGCGGGCCGTCGGCGGGCGGAAGCTTTCGGCCGCCTTCTGGCGGCGCTTCGGGGCGATCGAGAACGCTGTCGCGATCAAGATGGCGCCCTTCAACCGCTACGCCACGCTGGATGTCGTCCGTGGCATCGTCGAGGCCGGGGCCGAGGAGCGGATCACGCTCTACACCGGCAATGACGACCATATCCTGCTCGACCTGCTGACGCCGCACCGGGTGATGCGCGAGGGCGAGCGCGTGACCGTCCGGATCAAGGGCGGGCTGCTGGGCCAGTGGTCGGTCTGGGTCAAGGCTGCGGTGGAGATGCTGGCGCCAGGCGCACGCCGTCGGCGAAGAGGTGCCGGCCGGGCTCTTGACCCTCGATGCCGAGCTCACCGATGCCAACGGGGCGATCTTCGACGTCGCCAACGACTTCGCCGGCTGCATCGCCGGCTGCCACGAGATCCTGCGGCGCCAGGGCCTGCTCGAGAACATCGTGCTGCTCGATCCGGACGAGACCCTGGGGCCGGGCCAGGCGGCCGAGCTGGAACGGATCGCCCGCGCCTACCCGCACCTCACCGACGACGCGTTCGTCAAGGAGAACCTCGAGCGCTGGCTCGCCTGAGATGAGCCTGCCGTTCATCCGTCTGGAGAACGTCAAGAAGGTCTACCGCACTGGCGGCAGCGAGTTCGTCGCCGTCTCGGACGTGACGATGAGCGTGGCCGAGGGCGAGTTCGTGGCTCTCGTCGGCCCGTCCGGCTGCGGCAAGACCACGGTCCTGAAGATCCTGGCCGACCTGCACGGCCATGACGGCGGCACGGTGGAGATCGGCGACGCGGCGCATCCCTTCGAGCCGGGGCGCGATGTCGGCATGGTCTTCCAGCAGCCGTTGTTGCTCAAGTGGCGGACGGTGCTCGACAACGTGCTGCTGCCGGCGGAGATCCTGGGCCTGCCGATGAAGCCGGCGCGGGAGCGGGCGCGCGATCTGCTGACGCTGGTCGGCCTCGACGGCTTCGCCGACAAGCGGCCTTACGAGCTCTCGGGCGGCATGCAGCAGCGCGCGGCCATCGCCCGGGCGCTGATCCACGACCCCAAGCTGGTGCTCATGGACGAGCCGTTCGGCGCCCTGGACGCGCTGACCCGCGAGCGGATGAACCTCGAGCTGCTCAGGATCTGGGCCGAGAGCCAGAAGACCATCCTCTTCGTCACCCATTCGATCCAGGAAGCTGTCTTGATGGGCAGCCATTGCGCGGTGCTCACCGCGGGCCCTGCCCGCATGGCCGACTTCTTCGCCATCGACCTGCCCTACCCGCGCCGCCTCGACATGCGCCAGTCGGCGGAATTCGGTCGCCATGCGCGCCGCATCTACGATCTCTTGGGAGTTGACTGAGCCATGGCAACACGCACGATCGGCATCGTCATGCACGGCGTCACCGGTCGGATGGGGATGAACCAGCATCTCATCCGCTCGATCCTGGCGATCCGTGCCGATGGCGGGATACGGTTGGCGAACGGCGACATGCTGGTCCCGGAGCCGCTGATCGTCGGGCGGAATGGGGCCAAGATCGAGGCGCTCGCCAAGGCGCACGGGCTCGAGCGCTGGAGCACCGATCTGGACGCGGCGCTCGCCGACGACGCCTACCCGATCTTCTTCGATGCCGGCACGACGCAGATGCGCGCGTCCTTGCTGACCAAGGCGATCGAGGCCGGCCGCCACGTCTATTGCGAGAAGCCGATCGCCGATCGGCTCGACGACGCGCTGGCCGTGGCACGTCTCGCCGAGGCCAGGGGCATCAAGCACGGCGTTGTGCAGGACAAGCTCTTCCTGCCCGGGCTCTTGAAGATGAAGCGGCTGAAGGAGGCCGGGTTTTTCGGCCGCCTGCTATCGGTGCGCGGCGAGTTCGGCTATTGGGTGTTCGAGGGCGACCTCGAGCCGGCGCAGCGGCCGAGCTGGAACTACAAGAAGCAGGAGGGGGGCGGCATCATCCTCGATATGCTCTGCCACTGGCGCTACGTGCTGGACAACCTCTTCGGCGAGGTGAAGGCCGTCTCGTGCCTGGGGGCGACGCACATCCCCGAGCGGCGCGACGAGACGGGCCGAGCCTATGCCGCCGATGCCGACGATGCGGCCTATGCCACCTTCGAGCTGGAAGGCGGCGTCATCGCCCAGCTCAACTCGTCCTGGTGCGTGCGGGTGCGGCGCGACGACCTCGTCACCTTCCAGGCCGACGGCGTGCACGGCTCGGCCGTGGCCGGGCTGACGCGCTGCTGGACCCAGGACCGGGTGAACACGCCCAAGCCCGTCTGGAACCCGGACGAGCCGCAGACCCGCAACTTCATGGCCGACTGGCAGGAGGTGCCGGATCGCGGCCCGGCGCAGAACGGCTTTCGCACGCAGTGGGAGATGTTCCTGCGCCACGTGGTCGAGGACGCAGCCCTGGGCGCATGGGCTGATGGAGGGGGCCAAGGGCGTGCAATTGGCCGAGCTTGGTCTCGAGAGCTGGTGCGAGCGGCGCTGGCTCGACGTTCCCGCTTTGCAAGGGTGATTGGGCAAGGGTGAGTGAATGACACAATCAGTCGTGCTGCCGACCGCCGATCGCGGCACCGAGACCTTCAAGCTGTCGCCGCCGCGCCAGTTTCCGGCGAAGGCCGAAGGGCCGTTCAACCGGCTGGCCTTTGCCGCCTGCCATGTCGTTGCCGATCCCTTCGCCGAGGGTGATCCCTGGCTCGATGCGGCGGTCGACTGGGATGCCACCATCGCCTACCGCACGCATCTCTGGGACCTGGGCTTCGGCGTCGCCGAGGCCATGGACACGGCCCAGCGCGGCATGGGCCTCGACTGGTCCGGCGCGCTCGAGCTGATCGGCCGCTCGGTCGATGCGGCCAAGTCCCATCCGGGCGCCGTGGTCTTCTCGGGCTGCGGCACGGACCATCTGGCCCCGTCGTCCGAGCTGAGCGTTGCCGACGTGATCGACGCCTACGAGCAGCAGATCGAGGCGATCGAGGCCCTGGGCGGCCGGCTGATCTTGATGGCGAGCCGCGCTCTGGTGGCCGCTGCCAAGGGGCCCGAGGACTATGCGCTGGTCTACGAGCGGGTCCTGCGGCAGGCCCGGGAGCCGGTGATCATCCATTGGCTGGGCGAGATGTTCGACCCGGCGCTCGAGGGTTATTGGGGCTCGAAGGATCACTGGCAGGCGATGGAGACCTGCCTCGAGGTGATCAAGGCCAACGCGTTCAAGGTCGACGGCATCAAGGTCTCGCTGCTCTCGAAGGAGAAGGAGATCGCCATGCGCCGCCGCCTGCCCGAGGGCGTGCGCATGTATACGGGCGACGACTTCAACTATGCCGAGCTGATCGAGGGCGACGCGCAAGGCTACTCGGACGCGCTGCTCGGCATCTTCGACGGCATCGCGCCAGCGGCTTCGGCGGCGCTCAGCGCGCTGGCCAAGGGCGACAATGCAAAATTCCACGAGATCCTGGCGCCGACCGTGCCCTTGTCGCGGCACATCTTCAAGGCGCCTACGCGGTTCTACAAGACGGGGATCGTCTTCCTCGCCTGGCTGAACGGGCACCAGGATCATTTCACCATGATCGGCGGGCAGGAGAGCGGGCGTTCGACCCTGCACTTGGCCGAGCTCTTCCGGCTGGCCGACGCTGCCGGGCTGATCCGCGATCCGGAGCTGGCAGCGAGTCGGATGCGGCTCGCGATGGCGATTCGCGGCGTCAGCTGAGACGATGACCACAATCAAAGGAGGCAAGACGATGCAGAGAGCACTTATCGGCATGGCCCTGGCGGCCATCGCGGCGACGCCGGCCATGGCGGCAGGACTACCCGTGGCAGCCGGAGCGGCCGATCACCATCATCGTGCCCTGGGGTGCCGGCGGCGCCACCGACCAGGTGACCCGCGTCACGGCGGCGGTGGTCGAGGAGGCGCTCGGCCAGAGCATCGTCGTCGTCAACCAGCCGGGCGCTTCCGGCGTCATCGGCAAGACCAGCGCCTGGGAGGCGGAGCGCGACGGCTACACCTGGACGGCGGGTGCGCCCAAGCAGCTCGGCACCTACAAGCTGCTCGGCCAGTGGGACACCTGGATCGACGACTGGCAGCTCTACAACACGGTCACCAACGTGCCGATGGTCTCGGTCAATCGTGGACAGCCCGTACCAGGACATGGCGCAGTATATCGAAGCCATGCAGGCCGGCGGGGTGAGCATCGCCACGGCCGGCGCCGGGTCGTCCGGGCATGCGGCGGCCGAGGCCTTGAAGGGCGTGGTCGGCGGTGACTACAAGCACATCACCTATGACGGCGGCAATCCGGCGGTCATCGCCACTGTGGCGGGCGAAGCCGAATTCGACGACGCAGCTGGCTTCCGAGCAGGCCGAGATGGTGCGGGGCGGCCGCCTGCGCCCGCTCGCGGTCCTGGCCTCGCAGCCGCTGGAGATCGAGGGCTACGGCACGGTGCCGCCGGTCACCGACTTCATCGAGGGCGATCTGCCGATCCTCTCGACCACGTTCGGCATCTTCCTGCCCAAGGAGGGCACGCCGCCCGAGGTTTTCGAGACGCTCGACCGGATCTGGGCAGAGGTGATTCCGGAAGCCGCGCCGTTGCGCGAGTACGCTCTGGAGCGGGGCGCGCTGTTCACGCCGGCTTCCGGCGAGCTGGCGCGGGCAGCGGTCTGGCCCGAAATCCAGGCCGATGCCTGGTCGTTCGAGGCGGCCGGCCGGGCCGTGGTTTCGCCGGACGAGCTGGGCATTCCCCAGCCCTGATGCAGAGGCCCTGAAACGACGCTGGCGGCGTGGCGCGGCGACCTGCCCTGGTCGCCGCAGCACGACCCGAGGGAGCTGATGCCGGCCGACCGCCGCTTCGATCTCTGGTTCTCGGCCTTGCTCGTGGTCTTCGCCGCGGGCGTGGTCGTGGAATCCTGGCGCATGCCCAGGCTCGAGAATCTGGGCGTGCATCCGATGAGCGCGCCCGGCCTGACGCCCGGCCTGCTCGGGCCTCGTGCTGCTCGGTCTCGCCCTGGCGCTCTTGCTGCGCAGCGTGCGGCAGCGGCGCCTGGTCGAGCCGGCGGCGTCCGACAGCGAGCCGGGCACTGCCGGGCGGACCCTGCTGACGCTGGGGCTGACGCTGGCCTATGCGATCGGTCTCGTTGGCCACGTGCCGTTCTGGCTGGCGACCGGCCTCTTCGTCTTCGCCTTCGTGAGCATCTTCGGCTGGGACCGGACTCGGCCCTGGCGAAGCCTCATTACCGCCCTGGCCATGGCGGCGGTGACCGCGATCGCCGTCACGCTGCTCTTCGAGCGCGTCTTTCTCGTGCGCTTGCCCTGACCGGCTGATGGCGGGGCTCGGCACCTTTCTCGACGCGATCATCGCCCTTGCCACGTTCTCGAGCCTGTTCAACGTCGCCTGGGCGACGACGCTCGGCATCGCGGTCGGCATGATGCCGGGGCTCACCGCGACGCTCGGCATCGCCCTCCTGACGACGCTCACCTTTCGCCTGGCTGCCGCCGACGCCATCCTCATCCTGATCTGCATGTATGTCGGCGCCATCTATGGCGGCAGCCGCTCGGCCATCCTGCTCAACATCCCAGGCACACCGGCCAACGCGGCGTCGGCGCTCGACGGCTTTCCCATGGCGCGCGCCGGCAAGGCGGGCGAGGCCTTGGGCATCGCCACGATCGGCTCCTTCGTCGGCAGCCTGGTCGGCATGGTGCTGCTGGTGCTCATCGCCCCCGAGCTCGCCGAGGCGGGGCTCAAGTTCCAGTCCTTCGAGTTCGTCTGGCTTGCCGTCTTCGGCGTCGTCATCTCGGGTCGGCTCACCGCCACCGGCGATCCGATCAAGGGCTGGATCGCGGGCTTCCTCGGGCTCCTGCTGGCGCAGGTCGGCCAGGAGGGCATCCACGCCTACCAGCGCTTCACCTACGTGCCGGAAATGGCCGGTGGTCTCGGGCTCCTGCCGGCGCTGGTCGGTGCCTTCGGCTTCGCCGAGGTGCTGATGGTCATGCGCCAGGCCAAGTACGAGATCATCAAGGATGCCGGCGCCCGGCTGCTGCCGCGGCTCGGCGAGACCATCCGGCGCAGCTGGCTGATGCTGCGCTCGGGTGCCATCGGCACCGCCATGGGGATCATCCCGGGCGTCGGCGAGGACATGGGTGCCTGGGTGTCCTATGCCGCGGCGCGCCGGGCGAGTGCCACGCCGGAACGCTTCGGCAAGGGCGCGCCCGAAGGCCTCATGGCAGCCGAGGCGGGCAATAGTGCCGCCGTGCCCGGTGCCATCATCCCGGTGCTGACGCTGGCCGTGCCCGGCTCGGCGCCGGCGGCCGTGCTGCTGGCTGCGATGTTCATCCATGGCGTGCGGCCGGGGCCGATGATTTTGATCGAGAGCCCGGCCTTCATCTTCGAGGTGGCGGCGATGCTGTTCTGGGCATCGCTCGCCATCATGATCCTGGGCCTGGTCTTCGCCAAACCGATGCTGACCGTGCTGCAGGTGCCCCGCGCACTGCTGATGCCCGTCGTCTTCACCCTTTGTGTCGTCGGCTCGTTCGCCATCGCCAGCCGGGTCTTCGACATCTGGGTGATGCTGGGCTTCGGCCTCTTGGGCTTTGCGCTGCGGATGATGAACTACCCGATAGCGCCTTTGGTCCTGGGCGTCGTGCTCGGCGAGATGCTCGACCGCAACTTCCGCCGTGGGATGGTGATCTCCGACGGCTCGCTCGAGCCCCTTTTCACCCGGCCGATCTGCGCCGTGCTGGCGGCCGTGACGCTGCTGGTCCTGGTCTGGGACCTGCCGCCCTTCGCCCGAGCGCGGGCGGCGCTCTTTCAGAGGTTTCGATGAAGCTATCCTTGTGCAACGAAGTGATCCGCGAGCTGGACTTCCCCCGACAATGCGCGCTTGCCGCCGGGCTCGGCTATGACGGGCTGGAGATTGCGCCCTTTACGCTGGCCGAGGATCCGCTCGGACTGACAGCCGGTGAAATCAAGGCCGTGCGCACGGCACTCGCAGCGGAAGGGCTCGCCTGCTCCAGCCTGCACTGGCTGCTGGTGGCACCGCCAGGCCTCTCGATCACCGATCCGGACCCGGCGGTCCGCGCGCGCACCGGCCAGGCGCTCGAGCGGCTGATCGGCCTTGCCGCCGAGCTCGGGGCGCCGGTCCTGGTGCACGGCTCGCCCAAGCAGCGGATGCTGGTGGAGGGCGAGACCAGCCGGGGGCACGCCATCGACGTGCTGCGGCTCGCGGCAGCGGCGGCAGAACGGTCAGGGGTCACCTATTGCATCGAGGCCCTGGCCTCGGGCGAGACGGACTTCGTCAACACCGTGGCGGAGGCGGCAGCCATCGTCGATGCCATCGCGAGCCCGGCCTTTCGGACCATGCTCGACTGCTCGGCCGCCGGCCGGGAGGAGCACGACCTGCCGGGCCTGGTCGATCGTTTCCTGCCGTCGGGGCACATCGCCCATGTCCAGGTCAACGACCCGAACCGGCGCGGCCCCGGCCAGGGCGATCTCGCCATCGCCCCCATCGTCCAGGCGCTGGAGCGCCACGACTACCGGGGCTGGATCGCGGTCGAGCCCTTCGACTATCACCCCGATGGGCCCACCTGCGCGGCCCGTGCCGCCGGGTTCATGCGCGGCATCATGGAGGCACTGGCATGAGCAGTGACACGCCGCTTTTGAGCTTGGTCGAGGTCGACTTCTTCGAGCGGCCGGTCGTGCTGCGCATGCCGTTTCGCTTCGGCGTCGTGACGCTGACCGAGGCGCCGCAATGCTTCGTCCGGGCGCGCATCCGGCTGGCGGACGGGCGCGAGGGCACCGGCTGGGCGGCGGAGATGCTGGCGCCCAAGTGGTTCGACAAGAACCCGGCGCTCACCAACGAGGACAATTTCGACCAGCTGCGCCGGGCGCTCGCCATGGCGGCCGGACACTATCGCGAGCGTCGGGCAAGCCACCGCCTTCGGGCTGCACGCGGCAGCGGCGCCTGCCCATGCCGAGGCGGCACGGGCTGCCGCCCTGCCGCCGCTGGTCGCGAGCTTTGGGCCGGCGCTGGTCGACCGGGCGATCCTGGACGCCGTTCTGCGCCTCACCGAGACGGACGTGTTCACAGGAGTCCAGGCCAACATCATGGGCCTCGACGCCGGCACGGCGCCTGATCTCGAAGGCTTCGACACGGGCGGCTTTCTGGCCCAGCTGAAGGCAGCGCCGAGCATCGCGGCGCGGCATACGGTGGGGCTGGTTGATCCGATCGAGGCGGCCGACCAGCCGCCGGGCAGCCGGGTCGGCGACGGGCTGCCGGAGACGTTGCGCGAGGTGATCGAGACCTACGGCGTGACCCACTTCAAGCTGAAGGTGGGCGGCGATCTCGAGGCCGATATCGACCGGCTCTGCCGGATAGCGGCGGTGACGGACACCGTGCCGGGAGCGCTCGCGACCCTCGACGGCAACGAGCAATACGCCGACGCGGACGCGGTGGCAGCCCTCTGGCGGCGGATGACCGAGGAGCGAAGGCTCCAACGGCTGTGCCAGGCCGTGCTCTTCATCGAGCAGCCGATCAACCGGGCCAAGGCCATGGAGCGCGAGATCAGCGCTCTGGCGGCGCTGAAGCCGGTCGAGATCGACGAATCGGACGGCACCATCGACGCTTTTCCGGACGCCAAGGCGTTGGGCTACACCGGGGTCTCGTCGAAGAGCTGCAAGGGCTTCTACAAGGCGCTCCTGAACCGGGCGCGCTGTGCCAAGTGGAACGCCGAGGCGGGCCAGGATCGATACTTCATGTCGGCCGAGGATCTGACCACCCAGGCAGGGCTCGCCGTGCAGCAGGACCTGGCGCTGGCGACGCTCATCGGCTGCAGCCATGTCGAGCGGAATGGCCACCACTACGTGAAGGGGATGAGCGCGGCGCCGGAGGCGGAGCAGCAGGCGTTCCTGGCGGCGCATCCGGACCTCTATCACCGGCATGCGGGGACCATTTGCCTGCGCATCGAAGGGGGACAGATCGCCTTGGGCTCGCTCGCGACGCCCGGTCTCGCCAGCGGTGCCCTGCCCGAACCGGCCGATCTTTCCGCCATGCGCCACGAGGCCTGAGGCGATGCCCGACATCTCGCAATTGTCCATCAATCTCGCCACGATCCGGATGCAGGGCGGGCTGGTCGAGCTGGTCGAGGCCTGTGCCCGTGCGGGCGTGCCGGCGGTGGCCCCATGGCGCGACCAGGTCGCCTCGGCCGGGCTCGACGTCTCGGTCCGCGCCATCCGCGACGCCGGGCTCGCGGTCTCCGGCCTTTGCCGGGGCGGCATGTTCCCGGCGGGCACGGCAGAGGGACGGCGCGCGGCGGACGAGGACAACCGACGGGCGGTCGATGAAGCCGTGGCTTTGGACGCCGAGTGCCTGGTGTTGGTCGTCGGCGGACTGCCGGAAGGCTCGCGCGACCTTGCGGGCGCCCGGCAAATGGTCGAGGACGGCATCGGCCGCTTGCTGGAGTATAGCCGGCCGGCGGGGATGAAGCTCGCCATCGAGCCTTTGCACCCGATGTATGCGGGCGACCGGTCCTGCGTGAACACGCTGGGCCAGGCGCTGGATCTGGCCGGCCGGCTCGGGGCCGATGTCGGCACGGCCATCGATGCCTATCACGTCTGGTGGGACCCTGACGTAGCCGCGCAGATCGCGCGGGCGGGAAGCGAGAACCGGGTCTTCGCCTACCACATCTGCGACTGGCTGGTGCCGACCGAGCACTTGCTCACCGACCGGGGCATGATGGGCGACGGGGTGATCGACCTCACAGGCCTGCGGACGATGATCGAGGCCACGGGCTATGCCGGCTTCCACGAGGTCGAGATTTTCTCGGCCGAGAACTGGTGGAAGCGGCCGCTCGACGAGGTCATCGCCACCTGCATCGAGCGGCATCGGGAATCCAGCTGAGCCGGCCTCAGCCCGCCGCCTGCAAGGCCTGCGGCTCCTCCGCGACCGCGCCCTCCGCCGTCCAGGTGAGGTCGCCCGCGTAGCGCCAGGCCATCCGGCCGGCATCGTCGAGGGCGAAGAGATGCAGCCATCGATTGTCGAACAGTGCCCGCACGCCCTCATGCCGCGCGAGGATGTCCGTCATCGCCTCGCGCGGCGCCTCGATGCAGACCGAGAGACGCAGCGGCTCGTGGACCAGCTTCTCGCCGTCATGCACCGATTGCCAGGGCAGGCCGGCGCGCAGTGTTCCGCCATTGCCCTCGACGACGCCGATGCCGCCGGTCACGTTGTGCAGGAGCTTGTTGCCGGCGCCGAAGATCTCGGGCGCCACGGTCGAGCCGTAATATTGCAGGCTGATCCAGCTGGCGACCACGACAGGTGCTGTCATGATCAGCTCGAGCACGCCGAAGCCCTTTTCCTTGTCCTGGCGCCAGTCGTAGTCGTGCAGGAAGGCGCGCCCCTCCAGGCTCCTGCCGGCGGTGCGGCCGCGCGGTGCCGCGATGAACGCCTTGCAGCCGGCCAGTGCCCATTCCGGGCGAACCTCGGACCAATCGCGGCTGCGCTGGGCGATGTCGCCCTCGCCCGTGGCCCGCGGCAGGCGCAGCGCCCGCTCCCCCCTGGTCACCTTGCCGGCGGCGGCGAGCCAGGCGCGCGCCTGCTTGAGCGCTGCGCTGTGGTCCGGCGACGGGTGGTCGTCGGCGTAGATCGTCACCGCATCGGTGGTGGTGTCGTGCAGCGCGCCCAGGAAGAGCGTGTCCGCCGGGATCTCGATGCCCCGCGGCGCCAGCCCGGCCCGGACCTCCGGATCGTTCAGCAGTGAGGCCAGCAGCCGGGCGTTGACCTCGCCGGAATAGCCGCCGCAGGCGCCGCAATGCAGGGCGCTGGCATGCGGGTTGTTCACGACGTTGGCGCCGTGCCCGGCGAAGAGGACCAGGGGCGCGAAGTTGGCGGTCAGCGACATCGCCCGCAAGACGGTTTCGGCCGCGGTCGATCCGCGCGTCCAGGTCGAGCGCGGGCTCGAGCCGGGGTGCGGGCTCGGGCGGCGCCTTCGGCCGCTCGCGCCCGAGCGCGTCGCGGAGCAGCTTGCCGACATAGATCGGCCCGGTCGCCTCGACGAAGGCGAAGGACGACACGGCCGCCAGCTTGAACCGCCCCCAGGCCCTGGTCGCCCGCGCCGCGTAGCGCGCCGCGAGATCGGCCGGCTCATCATCCGGGCCGCCGGAGCACGAGCGGACACCCGGGTTCAAGAGGACCGGCAGGCGCAGCTCCTCGACATCCGAGGCGAAGCCGCGGTGCGCCGCCGGCAGGCCGAAGAAGCCAGCGAAGCCCAATGTCTGGATGCTCGGATCGACCGCCTCCAGGGCGCGGCGGAAGACCTCCGAGCGGACATCGATGCAGAAGGCGGCCTGCAGCGCCGGACGCGAGTCGCGCGGTGTGGGCGGCGCTGCCGCCAGCGTCTCGGCGAGGCGGCGCTGCGCCGCGCGGTCGGCGGCTTCCTGCAGGATCTCGTCGATGACCAGGTCGGCACTCGCTGCCAGTGGCGCGCCATGCGCGGCGCCGTGCCGCCTGCCACCCGTCGGCGATCGCCTCGCCGTGCAGCCCGAACAGCGCCTCTTCCAACAGCAGCCGGATGGCGAGAAAATCGGTGATCGTCGTGTCCGTGCCGCCGGCGAGCTCGGCCTGCCACAGCTCGTAGCGGGCATACTGCGCCCAGCCGCCGAGGCCCAGCAGGAGCTGGTGGAAATAGGTCTCGACGCTGGCGCTGCCGAGCCCGAGCCGTGAAGCAGCCCTGGCGGTGACCTCCCTGGCACTCTCCGGCGCGTCGGCCACGTGGGCGCCGAAGCCGGTGAGGCCAAGGATCTCCGGCGTCAGGTCATGGGTGGCGAAGGCGCGCCAGGCCGCATAGGCGCCCTTGCCGCGGGGTGCTGCCCAGAGCGCCTGGCCCTTGTCGAAGTAGCCGGCGGCCCAGGCGCCGAACCGCTCGGCGACGAGGCCCGGCCAGTCGATGCCGGTGACCTTTGCCGCGAGGTCGGCCACGGTCGGCACCGCCTCCGGCACCGGCGCCGAGGTCGCTGCCGCGGTCTTGAGGGCTGCGATACCGTCCGGACGATGCGGCGAACTGACGCCGCCCGGGCGGCTTCCAGATCCTCGTCGGCGATCTTGCCGGACGCGATCTGCTCCGCGTACCAGGCGCGCGGCATGGTCACCCGCGTGCCGGCGACCCGGGCGAGCCGCGCGCCGGTCTCGGCGAGGCTCAGGCCGGTCTGGCCGAGGAACGGGTTGACGGCGACGCTCGACGCCAGCGGCCAGACGGGCGGGATTGCCCGCGCCGCCGCATCGGCCGCATCGATCAGGGCGTGGACGTGGAGCTTGGTCACGGTTTGGTGCTTGGTCATCTCGACCTCTCGGAGAAAGGGCTGTGCTGTCTTGGCCGGGCGCCGCTCAGGAGGCGCTCTTGCGGACGGACCAGCCACCCAGCGCCCGGTCGAGCACCGCGTTGGCGTAGAGCCCGTTCGACAGATGCACGCGCAGGCCGCCGGCGGCCGGGTGGTAGGCCCAGAGCGGGAACATCGCCTGCGCCACGGCGACCAGGCCGAAGCTGAACACCGCGAGCACCATGAGCGCCCATTCGAGCGGCCCCGGGGCCGGCGTTGCCGGCAGCGTGCCGGCCATCAGCCACTCGGCACCCGTCTGCAGCGTGAAGTAGCCGACCGCCGCCGCCAGCGCGTAGAGCGCGGTGCGCCGGGTCAGCGCCCGGGGCGCGGCGTCGGCCAGACCCTGCGCCAGCAGATAGGCGACACCGAAGATCAGGATCGCGCCCAGCGCGATCGCCTGCGGCGACTTCTCGGTGAAGCCGAAGGACACGGCCCGATGGCATAGATCGGCACCGCGATCAGGAAGGCGCGCATGACAGCTGCGGGCCCGGGGATGGCGACCGGTCCTGGCCGCCGGATGCTGGCGACCAGGTCGACGGCCCCGCCCGAAGCGAGGAAGGCATGCGCCTTGTAGAGCGAGTGGGCGACGATGTGCAGGAGCGCCAGCGGGAACAGCGCGAGGCCGCATTGCAGGATCATGAAGCCCATCTGCGCCACGGTCGACCAGGCGAGCGAGGTCTTCACCGCCGGCTGGGTCAGCATGACGAGCCCGCCGAAGATGCGCCGTGAAGCCGCCGATCATCACCAGCACCGCGAGCACGCCCGGCGCCAGCAGCATGACATCGGCAAAGCGGATCAAGAGGAAGCCGCCGGCGTTGATCACGCCCGGCATGCAGCAGCGCCGAGACCGGCGTCGGCGTCTCCATCACCTCGGTGAGCCAGCCATGCGTCGGGAACTGTGCCGACTTGAGCAGGGCTGCGACCGCCAGCAGGCCGGCGGCCCAGAGCGCTGCCGTGGGCGCGTCGCCGGCTTGCGCAGCTGCCAGGATGGTCGCGATGTCGCCGGTGCCGTAGGCGTTGCCGAGCAGCAGCACGGCCGCGATCAGCGCCACGTCGCCGAGCCGGGCGACTCACCAACTTCTTGCGCGCCGCCCGCTGCGCTTCGACCCGCTCGGGATAGAACAGCAGCAGCCGGTGCAGGCAGAGGCTGGTCGCGATCCAGGCGGCGACCAGCAGCGACAGGTTGCCGGCCTGCACGAGCAGCAGGACGGCGGCCAGCGTCGCGCAGAGCCAGCCGGTGAAGGCGCCCTGGCGGGCCTCGCCGTCCAGATAGATCGCCGAATAGCGCACCACGATCCAGCCGACGAAGGCGACCAGCAGCAGCATCACGACGCTCAGCATGTCGATGCGCGAGGCGACGGCGAACGCGCTTGGGCCGATCAACGGGCCCGTCGCTGCCCCTCGCGCGACGAGCAGGAAAGCGGTGCCGGCCGCGACCGCCAGCGCCACGAGCGTCGCCGCACTTGCGAAGCGCAGCGTGCTGGCAGGTCGCAGGCCCGGCCCGCGGAAAGCGGCGATCGAAGCCGCGATCAGGACGAGCGGTGCAGGAGTGGCAGAAGATCGAGCACGAGCGGGCCTCCCGGCGTTGCGAAATGACGTGCACCGCTGACTATCACTGCCGGATATCGATCAAAAAATACATTGTTTGCTACATTATCGTTCGCTATTATCGAACGTTATGAGCGAGCTGAACTACCACCATCTGCGCTATTTCCGGGCCGTCGCCCATGACGGCAACCTGACCCGCGCGGCGGAACGGCTGAACCTGTCGCAATCCGCGCTGTCCGTGCAGATCCGCAAGCTCGAGGAGCGGCTCGGCCAGGACCTGTTCGAACGGCGGGGCCGCCAGCTGCACCTGACCGAGGCCGGGCGCATCGCGCTCGACCATGCCGATGCGATCTTCGCGGGTGGGCGACGAGCTGCTCGGCACGCTGCAGGAGACCGGCCGCGCCCGGCGGCCGGTGCGCATCGGCGCGCTGGCCACGCTGTCGCGCAACTTCCAGATGAGCTTCCTCAGACCGATCCTCGGCCGCCCGGATGTCGAGGTGATCCTGCGCTCCGGCAGCCAGGCCGAGCTGCTGCTCGGGCTGGAGGCATTGAGCCTCGACGTGCTGCTGGTCCATCAGGCACCAGCGCGCGACGCCGCCACCGGTTTCGTCGCGCACCGCCTGGCCGAGCAGCCGGTGAGCCTCGTCGGCACGCCCGCGTTGATCGGCGCGGGCGGCTCGTTGGCCGAGCTGCTGGCCGCGCAGCCGGTGATCCTGCCGACCGTCGAGAGCGGCTTGCGGGCAAGCTTCGACGCGCTCATGGATCGGCTCGGCATCCGCCCGCAGATCGCGGCCGAGGTCGACGACATGGCGATGATGCGCCTGCTCGCACGCGACGGCGTCGGGCTCGCCGTGCTGCCGCCGATCGTGGTCAAGGACGAGCTGGCCAGCGGGCTGCTGGTCGAGGTGGACCGGCTGCCGGGGATCGTCGAGACGTTCTACGCGGTGACCATGGCGCGGCGCTTTCCCAACCCGCTGGTGCGCGAGCTCTTGCAGGGCCAGGTGCTGGAGCCGACAAGCTGAGCCGGCGTAGCCGGGCTCAGAGCTCGACCCGCCTCCCGCTGCGCGCCGCAGCGTAGGCGCGCTCAATCAGGTGAAGCGCCCGGCGCCCGTCCTCGATCGTCGCCGGCGGCGGGGCTCCGGTCGCCAGGCAGCGGGCGAAGGCGAAGGCGTTCTGGTGGTGAAAGCGGCCCTGCTTGAACTGCGGGACGATCTCCTCGACCCGCCACCGCCGCTCGCCGTTCACCGCCGTCGCCACCTTCAAGAACGCGCTGTCGGTCAGGTCCCGCGAGGCGAGATCGACACCGGCGAGGAGTGCCGTGCCCGTCGTGCCGTAGATTTCGATCGAGGCTTCTCCGGCGGCGAAGAGAAAGCTCGCCGTGAGCTCGGCCGTCATGCCCGAGGCGTAGTGGTAGAGCGCCGTGCCGGCCTCCTCGACCCCGAGGCCGAGGATCTCGCTCGAGACGGTGGCGATGCAGCTCTGCGGCAGGCCGAACAGCCAGCAGAGAAAATCGGCGCCGTGCACGCCTTCGTCGAGCAGGGCGCCGCCGCCGGCCTGCTCCGGCTTGACGTACCAGCGATCCTTGAAATCGTCGGCGAGGCCGTAGAAGTGGCCGTGGCGAATGCGGACGAGGTGGATGCGGCCGAGCTCACCGCTCTCCACGATGGCTTTCAGGCGGTGCGAGGCCGGGTCGAGACGCTTGGGAAAGCTCTGCATGAAGAGCACGCCCGACGCCTCGACGGCCTTGGCGATGCGCGCGGCCTCCAGGGCATCTCGAGCGAGCGGCTTCTCGCAGAGGATCGGCCGGCCAGCGGCGGCGGCGCGCTCGGCAAGCTCGGCGTGGCGGCTGGTCTCGGAGGTGATCGTGACGGCATCGCCGGCGGCGATCGCGGTCTCCAGGTCGGCCACGAAGGGAGCGCCGTAGCGGCTTGCCGCCTCCTTGCCGCGGGCGACGTCGTCGTCCCAGATGGCGGCGATCTCGGTCGACGGATCCTCGTTGAACGCCTCTGCCCAAAAAGTGCCGTGATAGTGGGCGAAGCTCAGCATGGTGATCCGCTTCGGGCTCATGGCAGCGTCTCGCCGCCGACCGCCAGAAGGGCACCGCCGGATGCCGCCGACCGCTCGATCGCCTCGGCGACCAGGAGGCCACGCAAGCCCGCCTCGGCGCTGGGCTCGGGCTCTCGCTCGCCCAGCAGCGAGGCAATCCAGCTCTTGTGCTGGCGAACCGCCACGGGCGTCGGGTCGAGTTCGGGCGTGAACCAGCCGGCATCGTCGCCGCTGGTGTAGAGCGCCAGCGCACCGCGCTCGCTGCGCAGCCAGAGCGTGCCGGCGGTGCCGTAGAGCTCGAGGCGAAAGCGGTCGGTGCCGGCCGTCTCGATCATCGACATCTCGTGCGCCACGACCGTACCGCCGGCCACGTCATAGGTCGCCCAGGCGCTGTCCGGGTTCTCGACCGCGACCACCCGGCCGTCGGCCAGTCGGCGCTCCGGGACGATGGTGGCGGTGCGGGCGGCCACGCGCTCGATCGGTCCGAGCAGGTAGTCCACGAGATCGATGCCGTGCGCGCCGAGCTGCAGGACCACCCCGCCGCCGACCCGGTCGCGCTTGAAGAACCAGTCGGCCCAATCGGGACCGGGCGTGGCGTTGCGGACGCGCGCGCTGGTCACCCGGCCGATGGCATCCTCGGCGAGCAGCGCCTTGGCCCGCTCGACTTCCGGGAAGTGCCGGTGCATCCAGCTCACCTGGAGGTCGGCGCCGCTCGCCTTTGCGGTCGCGATGAGCCGCCGGCAGGCCGCGGAATTGGTGGCCATCGGCTTTTGCAGCAGCACGGCCTTGCCGGCGCCGAGTGCTGCCGTGGCGATCGCCTCGTGGGTGTCGTCGGGCGTCGTCACCACGACGGCCTGGATATCGGCGCGAGCGAGCGTCGCCTCGAGATCGGTGCTCGCCGCCGGCACGGCGAAGCGGTCGGCGAGCGCCTCGGCCTTGCCCAGCGTGCGGCTGACGATGGCCCGCACCGATGCGGCCTCGACCGCAGCCAGACCCGTCAGGTGGTAGTCGGCGATGAAGCCGGCGCCGATGAGAGCGACGCCAACCTGCCCACCCTCCTTGCCGTCGGGGCCGGCAGTCGCCATGGCTCAGGGCGTCCAGCCGCCTTCGGCGGTTACCAGTGCCGGATCGGCGGAGGCTACCGGGGCCGTGTACGTGTAGCTCATCGGATCGAGCGCCTCGGCGGCGCGGCCCGATGCGACGAGATAGGCGGTCATGGTCGCCATGTCGTCGACATAGGCCTGGTCGATCGCCGGATCGAAGACGTACTCGCCCCAGATCGCCTCGATCACCGCCGGATCCTGCTTGGTCACGGTGGCGATCATCGGCAGGATTTCCTGCCAGTTGGCCGGATCGGCGACGTAGAGCTGGGCGCGCACCAGCGCCTGCATCAAGAGGTTCGTCGAGTCCGGATTGGCGCGGACGAAGTCCTGGCTGGCGACGAAGACCGAGCGCGTGGTCGAGACCTTGGCGGGCTCGCCCTCGTTGGCCGCGAAGTAGCTCACGTCACCGGTGTGGATCAGCTGGCCGATCTCGCTCGAGGCGGCGTTGTAGCCCCAGGGCTCCCAGCAGATCATCGCCTGGATGGCGCCGGCGTTGAGCGAGGAGAGCTGCTCGGGCGGTGGCATGTTGACGACCGTCAAGCGGCTCTCATCGAGGCCGTAGAGCTGGGCCAGGTTGTGCAGGAACGCGCTCGCCGTCGAGCCGGCTAGGAGGCCGATCTGGATGTCGTAGAGGTCCTCGGGTGCGGTGATGTTGGCATCGGCGCGGGCGACCAGCTTGTCGGCGGCGCTGGCGATGCAGTTGGTGCCCAGGACCACGATCGGGATGCCATTGTGAGCCATCGAGATCGGCGGCAGGTTGCCCGGGGTCCAGAGCTGGATGTCGCCCGAGAGCAGCGCCTCGCCGGCGAGCGCGCCGCCGGTGAAGGAGCGGGTCTCGACCTCGGTGAAGCCGGCCTCGGCCAGCCAGCCCTTCTCGATCGCCACGATATGCGGCGCGAAGACCGGATCGAGGCCGAAGCTGAAGGCGATGCTCGAGGTCTCCTGCGCCAGCCCGAGCCGCGGCGGCAAGGCCAGCGCCGCGCCGATGCCGGCACCCGCCCAAACGAAGCTGCGTCGATCCATGTCCTGGCCTCCCCTGTTGATTTCAGACGGCCGCCCAGCGGCCGATCGTGCGCTGGATGATGACGACAAGTTGCCGATCGGCCAAGAGGTTGACGAGGCCGATGAGGACGATTCCGAAGATGGCGACGCCGAGCTGGCCGAGCTGGCGGGCCTCCATGATGAGGTAGCCCATGCCGCTCTCGGCGGCGATCAGCTCGGCCGCCACCAGGATGCCGAAGCTGAGCCCGAAGCCGATGCGAAGGCCAGTGGCGATATCCGGCAGGGCCGCGGGCACCGCCACCTGCCAGAGCAGGCGGAGCCCGTCGACGTCCATGCTGCGCGCGGCGCGGATGAGCACCGGCGGCACCATGGTCATCGCCCGCCAGGCGCTGGTGAAGATCGGGAAGAACGCGCCGAGGAAGATCACGAAGACCTTCGAGGTCTCGTCCAGGCCGAACCAGACGATGGCGATGGGAATCCAGGCCAAGGGCGGGATCGGCCGGAGGATCTCGACGAAGGGGCGAAGCAGGATGGCGGCGATCTTCGACCAGCCGCAGAGAATGCCGAGCCCGACGCCGAGGAGTGCCGCGACGGCGAAGCCGGCCAGGATGCGCAGCAGGCTCACCAGGGCATGGCCGAGGATGTCGAGCGGCGTATGGACGGCAAAGGTCACCGCCATGGCCTGGCTCGGCGACGGCAAGGTCTGCGGGTCCTGCCAGACCAGCCGTGCCGTCAGCTCCCAGGCGACGAGCAGCACGACGACGCCGAGTGTCCCGGCGAAGCGCTCGACCCAATGCGGCTCCGGCTTCATCCGCCTTGCGCCTCAAGCCGGGCCTGCCAGGGCAGCAGGCGGCGCTCCAGCCAGCCGAGACCGGCGGCGAAGGCGAGGCCGATCAGGCCGATGACCAGCATGCCGACCAGGGTGATGTCGCTCCGGTAGAAGGTGCGCGCCTCCATGATCAGGGCGCCGAGGCCATGGATGGTGCCGATCATCTCCGCACCGACGATGACCATGAAGCCGACGCCGATGGCGATCCGGGCACCGGCGGCGATGCGCGGCAGGGCCGCCGGCAGGATCACCTGAAGGAAGATGCGGGCGCGGCTCGTGTCCATGGTCCTGGCGGCGCGGATCAGCACCGGGTCGACCTGCTTGATGGCGGCGATCACATTCGAGAGCATCACCCAAAAGCAGCCATAGCCGATGAGGAAGACCTTGGACGCCTCGCCGGTGCCGAACCAGGCGACCGCGAGCGGCAGCAGCGAAAGGGTGGCGACCGAGCGGCAGAAGGCCACGGTGGGCGCGGTCAGCCGGTCGAGCAGCCGGGACGAGCCGATCAGCAGCCCCAATGGCACGGCGAGCAGCACGGCCAGGACGAAGTCCGGTGAAGATCCGCCAGAGCGTGATCCTGGTGTGGTCCCAGAGCGTCGTGCCGGCGGGAAAGCCACGCACCGCGAGGTCGTAGAGGCTGGTGGCGATGCGGCTCGGTGCCGGGAAGCGCACGCTGCTGAGCAGGCCTGCGGCATTGCCCCACTCCCAGGCGCCGAGCAGGAGCGCGATCAGAAGCAAGGGCCCAACGATCCGGCCCATCGGCGTCACCAGCAGCTGCTCCAGCTTGCGGCTCATGCGCCGGCCTGGCCCGCCGCCTCGCGGGGCGTGTTGAGGGCGGCCCAGATGGCGTCGTAGAGCCGGATCAGCGCGAGGTCACTGCGGGCCCGGGGCCGCTGCAGGTCGATCCGCTGCTCGAAGGCGATCCGCCCGGGATGCGCGGCGAGGACGATCACGCGGTCGGCGAGCATCAGTCCTTCCCAGATGCTGTGGGTGACGAAGACCACCGTCTTGCGCCGCTGCGACCAGACCCGAAGGAGCTCGTCCTGCATCTCGATTGCGGGTCAGCTCGTCGAGCGCGCCGAAGGGCTCGTCCATGAGCAGGATGGCGGGGTCGAGGGCGAGCGCCCGGGCGATCGCGACCCGCTGCTGCATGCCGCCCGAGAGCTCGAACGGGTACTTCTCCTCGGCCCCCTCGAGCCCGACCAGCGCCAGGAGCTCGTGCGCCAACCTGTGCGCCTCGGTGCGCGTGAGGCCCCGGTTGCGGGCGGCAAAAGCGACGTTGCGCTCGGCGGTGAGCCAGGGAAAGAGCGCGTTCTGCTGGAAGACCATGCCCTTGCCGCCGCCCGGCCGCGTGACAACCTCGCCCGCGACCCGAACCTCGCCCCGGCTCGGCTGCTCCAGCCCGGCGATGATGTTCAACAACGTGGTCTTGCCGCAGCCGCTGCGCCCGAGCAGCACGAGGAACTCGTTCTCGGCGATGGCGAGATCGATCGCTCGAGCACGGTGAGGCTGGCCCCGCCGTCGACGGCGAAGGTCTTGCTCACGCCCCGCACGTCGATCATCGGCGTGCCGGCATCGGTCATGGAGCGCCGTCGCGGCAGAAGATCGGGCTCGCCCAGGCCCACTGGTCGTTCTCCTGGCGCATGCGGAGATACACGTGCTCGCCATGCGCCAGGGGTTCGATCGCGATGTCGCCCTGCCATTGCCAGGCGGCCGGCAGCGGCAGCGGGTGGAAGCGGTAGGCGGGGCTGTCGATGGGGCCGAGATTGCCGGCAAGCGCGCTCTCGAAGAGGCGTGATGCAGGTATTTCGAGCGCCTTGCCGTCGAGGTCGGCACGGACCACGGCACCTTCGTCCAGCCGCACCCGAAGGGCGACGGCCTGGGTGGTCGCGGTTCGGTTGTTCGGATTGGCCGCCGCGTTCACGTCGAAATGCAGAACGTCACCCTCGAGCCAGAGGTCGTCGGTGTCGGCAGCGTCGGCGCTTCCTTCGAGCGGCGAGACGATCTCGGTGCCGCGCAGCCGCGGCTCGACCGCCAGGATCTCGCCGCCGTCGAGCGCGATCGTGCCGCGCCACCGATGCTCGGTGCGCCTGGCGCCCCAGCCCATCTCGAGGACCAGCAGCGTCTCGACCGAGCCGCCTGTGGGTCCGATCGGCGAAGCGGTGATGGCGGGCGAGATGCGGGCCACGAGCCGGCCGTTGCGGATGACGTCGATGCAGTCGATGGCGCTGCCGCCCACGGCCTCGATGGCGAGCCGGCCCGGGCCGCCCGGGGCGATGATGTCGCCCGTGAAGGCCCGGTCGCCGAGGGCCATGCACAGATGCGCGCAATCACCGGTGAGCGCGGTGGCACGGCGCCGCCAGAGCGCCTGCCAGAGATCGTCCCGGCCGCGGCTCGGCGCCAGGAGGCAGGTGCGGCCGTGGCCGTACGAGCCGGGGTAGCCGCTGTGGTGGTCGGTGTTGCCGACGAAGCCGAAGACGTGGCCCTGGGCCAGGCCGTGCGCGATGGTCGAGCGGCCATCGCTCGGGCCCATGGAATGGAGGTAGGGTCGTGCCGTCAGGCTGGTCTCTGAGACACCGTGCATCGAGACGATCTCGATCACGGGCGACAGCGCCGGGTCGAGGCTCGCCCAGTTGATGCCGCGTGCACCCAGCCGGTAGCCCGGGTGGTGCGGGAAGGCCATGAAGCGGTCGGGAGCGGCAGCCGTGAGCGCCTTGCAGCAAGGCGGCGGGCGAATCGGCGATCACCGGCGGCTGTGGCTCCAGATCACGGTAGAGGATGGTCTGGTCGCCGTGGGTGTTGGAGTGAATCTCGTAGCCTGGATAGACGGTGAGCCCATAGGCCGTCTCGGCATCGCGCAGCAGCGCGAAGTGATCGGGCCAGAGGTGCTGCAGTCGGGCGAAGCCTTCGATGTGGAAGGCCTTGATCGGCTCCGGCACGTCGCCCGGCATGTCGGGCCAGGCGGCGTGGCCGGTAAGCGAGACGAAATCGAGCTGCCGGCCGGCCCGTTTGAGCGCGTCCTCGGGCCTGCCGTGACCGTAGGAGAGCGCGCAGTGGTTGTGGATGTCGCCGTAGAAGGGCCGCAGCCCCCAGGCGGCGGCGAGCGGCGTGAGCCGAGCCGGCAGCCGGGCCTTGAGCATGGCGTTTCCCGAATGAGTCGTGGAGGGCGGCCCAGGTGGTCCACGATCGGCCATGGGAATGCAAGCCCGACGTCGAGCGCGCCCTGCGGCTGGTGCCCGATCGGGCATTTCTCGCGTCAGCAGGCTTGCGGAATGGGCGCGAGGCAGAGATGATACCAGTAGAACGGCACAACGGTGTCGATGAGGGCGAGCCCGAGCGAAAAAGAGCGGGGCGGCCCTCAAACGACCTCAGGGAAAGGCACATCGATGACCAGAAAGCCCTCGACGCACCTCCGCCACGGCCTCGCTTGCGCAGCGATCGCGCTCGCCGCCTTCGGCCTCGGCAGCGTGCCGGCAACGGCTCAGGACGCGGCCCCGATCACGATCGTCATCAACCAGTCGCCCTGGTTCGATGGCTTCAGGAACATCGTCGAACTCTACGAGGAGGAAACCGGCAACACGGTCGAGCTCGACGTCAACCCGTTCGCCGGCAGCCTCGAGAAGCAGCGCAACTCGGTGCGCGCCGACGAGGGGCTCTACGACATCTTGATCATGAACTCGGGCTGGTATGCCGAGATGTATCATGGCGGGTTCGTCGAGGCGATCACCGACATCGATCCCACCTTCGAGCTCGATCCCGGCATTTATCACTACGACAACACCATCTTTTTCGATGCCGAGACCAAGACCGACAATCCCGAGACCGGCAAGCTGATGTCGATGCCGGTCAACCCGAACATCCCGCTGCTGTACTATCGAGAAGACCTCTACGAGGAGCTCGGGCTCGAGGTGCCGGAGACCTGGGACGAGCTCTACGAGAACGCCAAGGCGATCCACAACCCGCCCGCGATCTACGGCATCGTGCAGCGCGGCGCACGCGGCGCGCACTCGGTGGCCTATGACTATTATCCCTATCTCTACAGCTATGGCGGCAGCATCTTCAAGGATCAGGCGGTCAACGACTACACGGTCACGATCAACAGCCCGGAGGGCAAGGAAGCCCTCGACATGTACCTCAAGCTGGCGAACGAGGTCGGCCACCCGAACACCGCGAGCCAGGACCAGGGGCAGGTCATCCAGGCGATGGTGACGGGCAAGGCCGGGCACATCATCACGGTGATCGCCGCCTGGCCACAGATGGACGATCCGAACAAGTCGATCGTCGTCGACAAGGTGAACCTCGCCATCCCGCCGCACGGACCCGGCCACGAATCGGCGCCCGGCCTCGGCCACTGGCTCGCCGGCATCAGCAAGAACGTGCCGGAGGAGCGCCAGCAGGCGGCGGTCGAGTTCTTCAAGTGGTTCCAGACGCCGCATGCGCAGATCGAGTACGCCAAGCGCAGCGGCGTGCCGGTGAGCGCCGCGGCCTACGAGGACCCGATCAGCCAGGAGCGCGAATTCCGCTGGATGGCGGCCCAGGGCGAAGGCTCGCCTCTGGCGGTCAACATCTACACCTTCCCCGAGGCGGCGGAGGTGATCGCCATTCTCGAGCTCGAGCTCAACCGGGCGATTGCCGGCGAGATCTCCTCGTCCGAGGCGCTCAACACCATGGCCGAGCAGATCCACACGGTCATGGAGCGCAACGGCTACCAGACCGGCCTGATCGAGCCGCTGCCCTGAGCGCGCGGTTGCGTTGAGGAGCATGCCGTCTTGAGCGATCCGCTGCAGTGAGCGCGGTCGTGAGCCAGTCGATGTCCGACAGTCGCGTGCCCGTGGCACGGCCGATAGGAGACGACCGCCTGTGGCGTCATCTGACGCTCACGCCGGCGGTCGTCATCCTCCTCGCATTGACGGTGCTGCCCATCGCCAACATGGCGGTGATGAGCTTCTTCAATATTCACTGGAGCGAGGGCGAGGCCGTCTGGACGGCGGTCGGCCTGCAGAACTACCGCGACCTCGCCGCCGACAATCTGTTCAAGGCCGGGCTCCTCAATACGCTGATCTTCGTCGTCGTGGCGGTCACGGCGCAGATCGTGCTCGGCTTCTTTCTGGCCTTGATGGTGAGCCGCATCCGCCGTGGGCGGACCATCTATCGGGCCATCTTCCTCCTGCCGATCCTGATTCCCGGCATCGTCATCGGCGCCATCTGGAAGCTGATGTACAATTTCGACTTCGGCATCATCAACCAGCTCACGGCACTCGTCGGCTTCGCGGCGCAGGACTGGCTCGGCCAGTCCTCGACGGCACTTCTGTCGGTGATCATCGTCGACATCTGGCACTGGACGCCGTTCTGCTTCCTCTTGCTGCTCGCCGGCATCGAATCGCTGCCGCAGGATGTCTACGAGGCAGCGAAGATCGACGGCGCCTCCGGCTGGCAAGAGCTCAGGCTGATCACGCTGCCGATGCTCTGGCCGACCATCCTGGTCACCGCGGCCTTCCGGGTGATCGTGGCGTTCAAGGTGTTCGACGAGGTGTTTCTCCTGACCGGCGGCGGACCCGGCACCTCGACCGAGGTCTTGAGCTTCACCATCTACCAGCGCTTCTTCACCGAGGACCGGGTCGGCTTCGGCTCGGCGCTGGCCATCGCCGCGATCTTCCTGGTCTCGCTGCTGCTGGTTCTCAGTCTCGCGGCGCGTCGACGCGAGGCCACGACATGACGACCGAGACGCAGGCCGTCGGCCAGCGCAACGGCTGGATCCATCTCGTCCTCTTCGTCTCGGCGCTCATGGTCCTGGTGCCGGTCGTCTGGGTCGCGGCCGCGGGCTTCCGCACGCAGATCTCGCTGCTGATGGGCCAGTTCTGGTTCTCGCCCGTGCTCTTCAATTTCGAGGAGGTGCTGTTCAGCAAGACCTCGGACTACCTGCGCAATTTCGGCAACTCGCTGCTGATCGCGACGACCAGCACGCTGCTCTGCCTGGTCATCGCCACGCTTGCCGCCTACTCGATGCAGCGCATGCGCTGGTCGCCCTGGGTGGTGCATTCGATCCTCCTCTGGGCGCTGCTGTTCCACATGATCCCGCCGATCGCGCTGGCCGGTGCCTGGTTCGCGATGTTCCGGAGCGTCGGGCTCGACAACACCTATGCGGCGATCATCCTGGCGCATGCCACGCTGAACCTGCCGATGGCGCTCTGGCTGATCGGCGTCTTCATGGCCGAGCTGCCCAAGGAGCTCGAGGAGGCGGCCGAAGATCGACGGCGCCTCGACCCCGGTGATGCTGCGCGAGGTGGTGGTGCCCTTGATCATGCCGGGGCTGATGGCGACCGCCGTGCTCGTCTTCGTCTTCTCCTGGAACGAGTTCCCGGTGGCACTGAGCCTCAGCATGAAGGAGACAGCGACGGTGCCGGTGGCGATCGCCAAATACGCCCAGGAATACGAGATCAAGTACACCGAGATGGCAGCCTCCGCGACGCTCTCGATCATCCCGGCGCTGATCCTGCTGCTGGTCGGCCAGCGCTACATCGTCAAGGGCCTCACCGCCGGTGCGGTGAAGTAGCGGGGCAGGCCATGGCTGAAGACATGATTGCCGGCGTCGCCTGGCGCGAGGCGGACCTCGGTCCCCTGACCGGCAGCCTGCGCCAACTCGCCAGCGTGCGGCGGTTCACCCTCGACGACGGCCCCGAGCAGGGGGTCCGGGCGATCGCCTTCGACACCGGCGGCGGGCTCGCCTTCACAGCACTCGAGGGCCGCACGCTGGATCTCGCGACCTTGAGCTGGCGCGGCCTGGCTTGCGCCTGGCAGTCGCCGACGGGCTTTCGCCATCCGGGCCTGCACGACGGCGAGGCGGAGAACGGCCAGGGGTTCCTGCGCAGCTTCTCGGGCCTGCTCGTGACCTGCGGGCTCGATCACATCCGCCAGCCCAGGGACGGCCGGCCGCTGCATGGCCGCCTGCCCTTCACCCCGGCCCGGCTCACCGCGCTGGGCGAGTGCTGGGAAAGCGACGAGCCGCATCTCTTCGCCGAGGCGGAGATCGTCCAGGCGACCTCGGACGGCGAAAACTGGCGGCTGCGCCGGCGGATCGAGGCGCCGATCGGCGGCGGCACGCTCCGGCTGGTCGACACCGTGACCAATCGCAGCCGCGAGGCCCGCGCGCAGCCCATTCTCTACCACCTGAATCTGGGGTTTCCGCTGCTCCGCCCCGGCGCCGAGCTGAGGCTCGATGGCGAGCTTCTGATCGGGCCGCTGGGCCCGCCGGACCGGGCTGCCGGCCCCCATGTGGTCTGCCGGCGTATCGCCGGTCCCGGGCGCGTCGCGCTCACCGCACCGGGCGAGCCCAAGATGCAGCTCACCCTCGAGATCGATATCACCACCCTGCCCTACTTGCAGACGTGGCTGGATGTGCGGCCCGGCATGTACGTGCTCGGCCTCGAGCCCTGCAATGCCGATCGGGCGCCGGACGGAACGACGGTAAACAGCCCCGACTTGCTCATGGCCAGTGGCGCCTCGCGGCGCTACGCGCTGAGCATGCATCTGGGCTAGGGTCGGCTTGGCGAGCGCACGCGCCCGCGGTCATCCAGCGGAAGGGAAGTCAATGAGCGTGAAGCCGCCAGTCGGCTATATCGGCGTCGGTCTGATGGGCCACGGGGCGGCGAGGAGCATTCTCGAGCGGGGCGGCTATCCGCTCACCGTCATGGCGCACCGCAACCGGGCGCCGGTCGAGGACCTGGTCCGCCGCGGCGCGCTGGAGGCGACGACGCCGGCGGCGTTGGCCGAGGCCAGCGACATCGTCTTTCTCTGTCTGCCGTCGTCGGTCGAGGTCGAGGAGATCCTCACCGGACCGCCGAGGCTCATGGACGCCTTGCGGCCGGGCATGATCCTGGTCGACAGCACCACGGCCGACCCCGGCGTCACCAGGCGTCTCGGTGCGGCGCTGGCGGCCAAGGGTGTCGGCATGGTCGATGCCGCTCTCGGGCGCACGCCCAAGGAGGCCGAGTTGGGCGCGCTCTCGACCTATGTCGGCGGCGCGCCCGAGGACATTGCCCGCGTGCGGCCGATTCTCGAGAGCTATGCCGACACCATCGTGGTCTGCGGTGAGCTGGGTGCCGGAACGACCTGCAAGCTCGTCAACAACTCGATCGCCATCGGCCTCTGCGCGCTCATCGCCGAGGGGTTCGCGACGGCCGCCAAGCTCGGCGTCGATCTCCAGGCCCAGGCCGACGTGCTGTCGGCCGGTGGGGTCAATGGCGGGATGTGGCAGAGCGTGCGTCCCTGGATCACCGACGGCGACGACAGCCACCTCAGGGGCCCGTTCCGCATCGCCGCCAAGGACATGCGCTTCTACAACCGCATGGCCGAGGAAGCGGGGGTCGCGACGCCGATCGCGCAGGCGATCAGCCAGACCTACCGGCTGGTGCTCAACCAGGGGCATGCCGAGCGCTTCATGCCTGTCATGCCGGGCATTCTGGCCGAGCTCAACGGTGCGAAGATACGTGATCTGGACTGAGCCCCGAAAGGCCCCGCCGTCGCATCCCTCGGAGTAGCGTTCGATGTCCCTTGCCGCACCGCTTCGCCCTCGTCTGGCCGCTGGAGAGCGGCTCTACGGCGTCATGGCTTTCGAGCTATTCACGCCCGGGCTCACCGCCATCCTGGCCAATGCCGGCTACGACTTCGTCATCCTCGACATGGAGCACAGCGGGGTCGGGATCGACACGATCAAGGCGCAGATCGCCTATGCGCGCGGGCTCGACATCGAGGTCTGGGTGCGGGTCCGCGAAAAGCGCTACGCGGCGGTCGCCACGGTGCTGGACGCGGGCGCGCAGGGCATCATGCTGCCGATGGTGGAGACCGCCGAGGAGGCAGCCGCGCTGGTCGAGTGGGCGCGCTACCCGCCCAAGGGTCGACGCGGGCTCGCCCTCGGCCTCGGCTACGATCGCTATGTCGGGGGCGACCCGGCTGTCACCATGGCCGCCTCGAACGAGCGCAACGTGCTCATCGCGCTCATCGAGACGGCCAAGGGAATCGAGAATGCGGAGGCGATCCTCGAGACCGACGGGATCGATATAGGCTGGCTCGGCCATATGGACCTGACCAGCGATCTCGGCATTGCCGGCCGGTTCGACGACCCGCTCTTCGGCAGCATGCTCGACCGCTTCGTCGCCGCCGGCGCTGCCAGCGGCAAGCCGCTCGCCATCATGCACGGGCAGGAGCCGCTGCTGCAGCGCTGCGCCAAGCTAGGCTTTCGCATCTTCGGCCAAGGCAGCGACGTCACCGCGTTTCGCCGCGGCCTCGAGATCGGCCGGAAGATGCTGGGCGGGCTGGCGCAGAAGGACGGCTGAGCCCGAACGGGCAGGTCAGCCGGCGGCCCAGGCCGTCTTCAGGCGCGTGTGCTCGAGGCGGTAGAGGCCGCGATTCGGGCTCTCGATGAGCTTGCCCACCGGCTGCTGCATGAGGGAAGCGAGCGCTTGCTCCAGCGGTTCCGGGTTGCAGCCTTCGATCAGCAGGACCCAGGACGGCGCGGTCTCGATGTCGGACCGGTTGCGGCTTTCCGCGGTCTCCTCGGCGCTCGCCGCGCTGTCGGTCAGGCAGAGATGCACGCCGGTGATCTCCGGCAAGAGTGCCAGCTCTGGCAGGGCTTCATGCGCCAGGACACGCTCGGCCTCCGCCTCCCGGCCGGGCGCCACGGCGAACCGCAGCGTGAGCAGCATGCCGCCCGGGCCGGGACCGAGCGAGGTAGCGACGCGGGTAAGCGCGCGGGCCGTGTTGCGGAAGGCCTGGGTCGCGCTGCGGGTCCAGTCGGTGGGGGCATTCAGCCGGTTGGCGTAGTCCTGGCCGAGCAGGACCTGAGGCGTGTCGACCTCGTAGAGGGTGAAGAACTCAGGATGGGTCACCTCGTCGGCCTGGATGTAGCGGCGGCCCCGCCTGAAGCCCGGGATGCCCACCCGCTCGGGCATGTGCTCGGTCAGATGCCAAGCGTAGAATTCGGCGCGCCCGTTGTCCGTAATGCCGTTCCAGATGCAGATCGCGCCTTCACCGGCCAACGCCATCTTCGTGTCCCTTCGGCTGTCTCAATAGGTCGCCCGGCCGCCCGAGAGGTCGAACACGGCGCCGGTCGAGAAGGTGCAATCGTCGCCACCGAGCCAGGCGACCATGGCCGCCACCTCGCCCGGCTCGACGAAGCGGCGCATCGGAATGCGGGCCAGGATCTCGGCGCGCCGCTCGGGCGTGATGGCGGCCACCATGCCGGTCGCCTCCACCGCCGCCGGGGTGATGCAGTTGACCAGGATGCCCGAGGTCGCGAGCTCCTTGCCCAATGTCTTGGTGAGCGCCACGACCCCGGCCTTCGACGCCGCATAGGCAGCGGCCTCGGGCATGCCCTCCTTGGCCTGGATCGACGAGATGTTGACGATCCGCCCGCGGGTCGGCCCGTCCTGCTCCAGCAATCGCGGCACCACCTCGCGGCAGACCAGAAAGCAGCCGGTCAGATTGACCTCGAGCACCGCCCGGAACGCCGCCGGCTCGTGCACCCAGGTCGGCGCCACCGGCCCCAGGATCCCGGCATTGTTGACGACGATGTCGATCCGGCCGAAGTGCTGCCAGGTGGCAGCGGCGGCGGTCGCTACGGCTGCTTCGTCCGTGACGTCGACCGTAAAGCCCTGGGCCGGCGTCGGCAGGCCGGCCGCCACGGCCTGGGCCTCGGGAGCCACATCCCAGAGTGCTATGCATGCCCCTTCGGCGGCGAGCCGCTCGGCGATCGCCCGGCCGATTCCCTGGGCGGCGCCGGTGACGACCGCCACCCGCCCGGCGAGGCGGGCGGGTGGCGACGATGGCGCCATGCCGCTACTCGGGCACGAACTCGTTGGTGAACAGCACGTCCGGCGTGATGTCGGTCTCGAGCTCCATGTATTCCTTCATCAACGCCAGCGTGTCGGCCCAGTCCTGCTCGGCGAACTGGCCGAGCGGCAGGCCTTCGCTGGCCGGGCTCTGCATCAGGCTGAAGCCCACCATCAGCTGCTCGAGCGAGAGGTCGGGGTCCAGGTCCGGCTTGACCGTCGAGGCCCGCAGCGATCGAGGCGTCGGGATCCTCCAGCGCCGCCTGGAAGCTCCGGGCCGTCGCCCTGACGAAGCGGGCGACGAGGTCCGGGTTCTCCTCGAGCGTGTCGGTATGGGTGAAGATGGTGAGGCCCACGGTGTTGGTGCCGTTCTTCGAATAGGCGAAATCGACCAGCGGCACGCCTTCGCGCGGCAGCGTCAAGGACTGGTTGTCGAGCCCGGCCATCAGGCCTTCGGCCCTTCCCTCCATGACCGCCACCATCTTGCCGGCACCCTCGACGCGCAGGATGTTGACCTTGTCGATGTCGACATCGTTGGCGGCGAAGAGAGCGGGCAGGAGCTGCAGCCCGGCCTCGCCCGGGGCCGAGGCGATGGTCTTGCCCTCGACCTCCTTCAGCGTCGTGATGCCGGTGTCGGCGCGCACCGAGAGCGAATAGGGCGAGGAGTTGGTGACCGCCATGACGGCCTTGACCGGCGCGCCCCGGGCGATGCCGGCGGTGACGCTGCCGCCGTCGGCGAGGCCGAACATGTCGCCCTTGGCGCCGACGGTCTGCACCGCGCGGACCGAGCCCTGGCCCTCGCCGATGGTGAGGTCGATGCCCTCGTCGGCGTAGTAGCCGCGCTCGACGCCGAGATAGAACGGCGTGTGGAAGCCGTACATCAGCCAGTTGAGCCGGAAGGTCACCTCGTCGTTGGCGGCGGCCGGCGCCGGGCCGGCGACGAGCGCGGTCGTCGCCACCAGGGCTGCAGCGAAAGCCATGCCGATCGTGCGTCGCGTCTGCATTTTCTTGCCTCCTTGATCGACCATGCTGGTCAGGTTGCCGCCAGTGTCGTCCCTTCGGCCGTGCGGCGGGACACGTGCCAGGGGATGGTGAGCCGCTCGACCAGCTCGACCGCGCCGTAGAGCAAAAGGCCCATCAGACTGAGGACCAGGATCGCGGCGAAGACGCCCGGCGTGTCGAAGCGGTTGGTGTAGTCGACGAGCAGGTAGCCGAGGCCGCGGTCGGACGAGACGAACTCGGCGACCACGGCGGCCGTGGCGGCCAAGGCCGCTGCCACCTTGATGCCGGTAAAGAGCGTCGGCAAGGCGTGCGGCACCTGCACCTTCCAGAACATCCGCCAGGCGCTGGCGCCGGTGATCCGCCCGAGGTCCATGATGTCGGGATCGACCGAGCGGAAGGCCTGCACCGCCGAGATGACGACGGGGAAAAACGACAGGAGGAAGACGATCAGCACCTTCGAGGTGAGGCCGTAGCCGAACCAGATCATGAAGAGCGGGGCCACGGCGATCTTCGGGATGATCTGGAGGAAGACGATCTGCGGGTAGACGATCGCCTCGAACAACCGTGACACGGCGAAGGCGAGCGCCAGGGCGATGCCGACCACGACGGCGAACGCGAAGCCGATGAGCATCGGCTGGGCGGTGAACCAGGCGGCGTGCGCAATGGTCCCGCTCTTGGTCACCAGCGCCATCAGCACCACGCTGGGCGGCGGCAGGATGTAGAGCTTCACGTCGAAGACGTGGACGCAGACTTCCCAGATCAGCAGCAGGCCGGCGAAGCTCAAGATCGTCTTGCTGTGCTCGGCGATGGGGCCGAGCCATCGAAGGACTCCGGCCATCGCATCTGGCCGCGCTGTCGCCACAACCTCACCCCCAGTCGACGGCAAGCCGGCCTCGGCACCGGTCTCGGTTTCGGTTGACCTCGCCTCGGACGGTGCCCAAGACTGGCGCCGACGGGCAGGCACATTAACGTTCAAGGACGTCATGATACGGGCCATGGATAAGGTCAAGGAGAAGCCCGAGCCGGCGGCCACCGCCGGGGTGACGCTCAGCGGCGTGCGCAAGGTGTTCGGTGACGGGCCGGAGGCAGTGCTCGCCGTCGATGGCATCGATCTCGACGTCGAAGCGGGCGCGTTCGTCTCGATCGTCGGCCCGTCGGGCTGCGGCAAGTCCACGCTGCTGCGGATGATCGTCGGCCTCACGCCGACCAGCGCCGGCACGATCCGGGTCTTCGACCAGGCGGTCTCAGGGCCGTTCACCGATTGCGGTATCGTCTTCCAGCAGCCGGTGCTGCTCGACTGGCGCAACGTCATCGACAACGTGCTCTTCAACATCGACATGCGCGGCCTCGATCCCGCCGCCTACCGGGCGTCGGCCGAGGCTTTGCTCGAAACGGTGGGGCTCGCCGATTTCGCGACCAAGCGGCCCTACGAGCTCTCGGGCGGCATGAAGCAGCGGGCGGCCATTGCCCGGGCACTCGTGCACGAGCCGCCACTGCTGATGATGGACGAGCCGTTCGGCGCCTTGGACGCACTGACCCGCGAGCAGATGCGCATCGATCTCGAGCGAATCTGGCTCTCCTCGAAGAAGACCGTCGTCTTCATCACCCATTCGATCGACGAGGCGGTGCTGCTCTCCGATCGGGTCGTCGTGATGACGCCGAGGCCAGGTCGGCTGGAGACGATTCTGCCGATCGACCTGCCCCGTCCGCGCGGCGTGGCGGCGCGGCGCGACCCGGCCTTCATCGAAGCGGTGGACGCGATCACCGAGATCTTTCTCGCCCGCGGCGTGCTGCATCGCGATCCCTGATGGCCAGCACGAGCGAGCAGGTCGACACCGTCCTCGCCGAGCTTCGCGCCTGCTTCGCCCGGATGGCCGACGACGCCGTGCCGGTGCTGGCCGAGGCGATCCAGCATGCCGGCCGCGTTGCCGTCTATGGCGTCGGTCGCAATGGGCTCGCCTTGCAGGGCTTCGCCATGCGCCTCGCCCATCTCGGGCTCGACGCGGCCTATGTCGGCCAGCTCGCGGCACCGCCGATCGGCGAGGGTGACCTGTTCGTCGCTGCCGCAGCGCTCGGCCGGCTGCCCACCGCCGATGCGCTGGCCGCACAGGCACGGGCGGCGGGCGCGCGCATCGCGGTCATCACCGCCCGGCCGGATGCGGTCGAGGGCGCGGATGTCACGGTCGAGCTGCCCGGGCAGACCATGGCCGACCCGCCGGACGGGCTGCTGCCGCTCGGCAGCGGCTTCGAGCTGGCGCTCTGGCTGTTTTGTGACCTCGTCGTGGTCGAGTTGATGCGCCGTTTGGGGCAGAGCAACGACGACCTGGCAGGCCGGCACGCCAACCTGCTTTAGTTGTGAGCGTCAGGTGCGCAGCGCCAGAAAAACGATGCCGCCGGCGATGAGCATGATGGCGAGCAGGAGCCGCAGGCTGTCGGTGGCGATGCGCCGGGTGAGCAGGCTGCCGGCGACGACGCCGATCGCCATCAACCCGCCGACGATGGCCGCGAGCTCGAGGTCGACGGCGCCCCTGCTCAGGTGCACGACGCTGGCGGAGCCGGCGACCGGGATCTGGATCATCTGCGCCAGCGCCACGGTGCGGCGGGGCTCGGCGCCGAGCAGGAGCATCACCGGGATCAGGAGGATCGGGCCGCCGGTGCCGGTGAGCGCCGAGCCGAAGCCGACGGCACCACCGATCAGCCGCCAGCTGGTGGCGCTGCCGGTCGCCTTTGCGACAGGTGCGAAGTTGCCGCCGAAGCGGCGGCGGATCTCGATGCCGCCCGAGACGGTCATCAAGCCACCGACCGCGATCTCCAGCCAGCTGTCCGGCGACGTACGGCAGGAGGGCGGCGCCCACGACGGTGCCCAGCGCCGCCCAGAGCGCCACCCGCCAGAGGTCGCGCTCGAGGCCGGCCAGCAGGCGGCGGTGCATGGCGATGCCGATGCAGCCGGTGACCACGAGCGAGGCGTGCGCGATCGCCACGGCGCCCGTCACCGAGAGCCCGCCGAGCGCCACCAGTGTCGGGACGATGCCGACGCCGCCGATGCCGGTGGCGCCGATGCCGAAGCCGAACAGCAGGACCAGCAGCAGTGTAGCCGCGGTCACCAGCACGCAATCACCAGCATGCGGTCATGCCGTAGGGTCGGATGGATCTCGCAGCAGGGCACGGCCCACGGCGGTCAGGTTGGCGCGACGGTCGATGAGGCCGGGACGGGGATGATAGCTGCGGTCTAATTCACTGAGCGTATCGAGGAAGATGCGGGGACCCAAAGCGCCATCGAGCCTGGCTGCAATGTCGGCGACCCGCGCCACCTCGCGGGCCAGCGCCGCCTCGTCGGTGTTGGCACCATCCTTGTCGGCGGCGCTCCAGTCGAGCAGTACGGCGGCGGCGATGCCTTGCTCGCGTTCGAGATGACGGAGATCAGCTAAGAGCGCCGCGTCGAAGCTTTCGATGCCGATCTGCAGCGCCCGCGACCAGTGCCAGCCCATCGCGCCTTGCGGGCGCCAGTGCGGTGCGAATGGCGTCGGGATCGGGTGAAAAGCCAGTGCGGATGATGTGGCGTCCGACGCGCTCGGTGGCATCGCGCGCCGGCGGGATCAGCGGCAGGATCTGCAGGCGGATGCCGGCGGCCACGAGCGCCGGTGCCAGGCAGTCGATCGCGCGGCCGATGGCATCGGCGGTGACGACGACCTCGAGCGTTTCGAGATCGGCGAGGAGCGGTTCGACCGTCGCAAGGTCGGGAATGCCGGGCGTGAAGGCGGTGAAGCGGAAGCCGCTTCGAGCCAGCAGGCGCACCCGCGCTCGAACGGTCGGATCGATGAGATCGGCAAGCGGGACACGCAGGTCGCGCAGGCCGAGCTCGGCCAGCGCCAGCGCCGGGTAGTCGTTGCGGGCGCGCTTGCGCAGGAAGGCGTCGGTCGGCGGGTTGAACGGCAGGTCCACCGTCTCGCACCAGGGATGCCGGAGATTGACGCCGAGGCCGCTCCAATCTTGCGCGCTGGCAGTGCCTGAGCGGCGGATTGCTGGTCGGCGCTGCATCCTGGCCCGGGCGCAGGACGTGGCAGACGTGACCGTCATCGTGGATGTCGACGCGAAGATAGCCGAGCTTTTCGGGGTCCTCACGACCGTATTCAGCGAGCGGGCCGACGCGGAACAGCTCCGAGAAGTCGCGGCGGACGAAGGCCGCGGACGGGACGCCGTAGAGGCCGGTCTCGCCGACGTGATTGTGCAGCCAGACGTGCACGTGGCCCGAGAAGGCGGCCTCGACGCCGTGCTTCTGGATGAGCGCCAGCAGCCGGCTGCGGCCTGGCTCGTCGATGCCGTCGTAGGTCGTGCCCTCGTCGGCCGAGCGAAGGAAGAGCGGGTAGTGCATGGCAAGGAAGAAGCGGCCTGGGGTGCTGCTGAGCGTCTGCCGCAGCCAGTCCTCCTGCGCCGCTTCGGCAGGGCTGCCGGTGTTGACCAGGAGGTTGTTGAGCAGGACGAAGCGGCAGCCGGCGTGATCGAAGCTGCTGTAGCCGGGGCCGAAGGTCGCCTCGAAGCGCTCCAGCCAGTCGCGTCTCGACGATCGCCGCCGGCGCCAGTTCGTTCGGCTTGTCGCCGATGTCGTGGTTGCCCGGGCAGATGTGCAGCGGACAGGGGATACGGGCGAGGAGCGCCTGGGCAGCCTCGATGGCGGGCGCGTAGGCTGGGACCCCGGGCAGCGGGTGGACCACGTCGCCCAGGTGGATGACGAAGTCGGGCGGATCGGCACGGAGCGCGTCGACGATGGCAGCGAGGCGGCGGTTGGCGCGGGGCGAGGCCGGTGTGCCCGGAGAGGGATCGGGCTCGAGATGCGTGTCGGCGATGACCGCGAAGCGGCAGATCGGCGAAGTTGCGGTCAACGCTCCCTGTCCGAGCGATGAGTGGCGGCGTCAAGCATCGAGCTCGAGCGCGTCGATGGCATCCGCCAGCCGCTCGGCCATCTGCAGCGCGAAGGGCGTGGCCGTGGCCGCGGGTGCGCGGGCGTGGACCGGGCCGAGGCCCAGTCTTCGGGCCAGCAGATGCTTGCCAATCGGGATCTGGTGCGACTGGAGATGCCGGGTGGTGAGGACGATGAGCGGCAGGGTCTCCTTGTGCAGCTGCATGGCCCAGGCGCGGGACGCGTGGCTGCCGTCCTGCCAAAGCTCGAAGATGCGCACCTGGGCCGCCAGGCAATCGGGGGCCGGGATGAGCCCGACGCAGCCGCTTTCCAGGTTGGCGATGTACTCGATGCCACCCTGCCCGGCGAAGACGTCCAGAGCACCATCGGTGGCGCTGATGAAGGCCTCGACGACGGCGGCCGCACCCTCGGCCTTGAGCAATGTCACGTTCGGATGGTTGCGGTGCAGCTCCAGGAGGCTCTCATTGGTGAGCCAGATATCCATGTTGACGGGGTTGTTCTGGATCGCCACGGGCAACGGTGCCCGGTCGGCGACCGCGCCGAAGAAGCGGACCATCTCGCGCTCCGGCACGCCCTTGACGGGTGGCGGCTGGAGGATCACCCAGCTGGCGCCGGCCTCGGCCGCCCGGGCCACGAAGGCCCGTTGCCCCTCGACCGCGGGCTCGCCGATGGTCACGGCATAGGGCACCCGTCCGCCGATGGCGTCGCCGACGACCTCCATGAGCTCGATGCGCTCGGCATGGGTGAGCTTGAAATATTCGGTGACGTTGCCGAGCACGGCGATGCCGTGCGCGCCGGCCTCGATGCAGTAGTCGACCTGAGCGCGCATCGCGGCGTGATCGAGCCGCTGATGCTGATCGAAGAGCGCGTAGAGGATCGGATAGACGCCACTGAAGCGCTGCTGCATCGACTTTTCCTGCATCGGAGTCCTGGATCGGGTTCCTACATCGGGCCAATGCGCGGCGGCCCGCGATCGATCGCCGCCATCGTGGCATCGAAGCTCGCCTGGACGAGTCGGTGCTTGAGGTCCTGGTGCGCGGGTGCGTCCCAGAGATTGTCGTGCTCGAACGGGTCGGCCTCGAGGTCGTAGAGCTCGCCCAGGCCGTGGTCGTGATAGGTGACGACCTTGTATCGGCGGTCGCGGTACATGGTGGCGAGCGAGCTGGCCGGGCAGCGCCAGGGCATCGTAATACTCGCATCGGACGAAGTCGCGGTGCTGACCGGGAGATGCTGCACCGTCGAGGATCGGCCGCAGCGATCGGGCCTGCATCCGCTCAGGCGCCGGCACGCCGGCCAGGTCGAGAACGGTGGGCGCCTTGTCCATCAGCTCGACCAGGGCGTCGCTGACGCACGCCCTCGGCGATGCGGCCCGGGCAGTCGACAGACCAGGGGCACCCGCACCAGGCCTTCGTAGAAGCGGCAGCCCTTCTCGATCAGGCCGTGGTCGCCCAGCATCTCGCCGTGGTCGCTGGTGAAGATGACGATGGTGCGCTCGCGCTGGCCGGTGCTGTCGAGGGCGGCGAGGATGCGGGCGAGCTGGTCGTCGATCAGCTTGATCATGGCGTAGTAGGCGGCCTGCAGCGACCTTGGCGTCCCGCGCGCCGGGCCGTACTCGGCCGCCCTCCTCGACGTGCCCGGCCATCGGCTTCGGCAGGATCGGGTTGGCGATGTCGAGCTCGTGCGGGTGCCGGCCCTTGGACTGGAAATCGACCGGCTGCCAGGATCCGCTGCTGCAGCGCCAGGTCGCTGCTCGCGAAAGTGCGGCCCGGGCATGGCCTCGGGATCGAACAGGTCGCGGTAGCGTCTTCGGCGGATTGAACGGCGGGTGCGGGTCGTAGAGTTGACGCTAAAGCAGCCAGGGCCGATCCCGGTTGTCCTCGATGAACTGCGATCGAGCGCGTCGGCGCACCAGGTGGTCTGGTGCAGCTCCTCCGGCACGCCGTCGAGGCTCTTGGTCAGCTCGCCCAGCACCGCGCCTTGGCTCGCGCACCCAGTCGGCGTAGTCGTGGCCTTCCGGCCAGTCGTCGCGCGGGGCGTGGCTGTACTCGAAGAAGCTGTAGCCGTCATCGACTCGCTGCTCGACGCCGTCGATAGGCGCTGGCCAGATGCAGCTTGCCGATCAGGCCGCAGATGTAGCCGGCGTCGGCCATCAGCCGCGGCACCAGCGGGCACGTCGGCAGGGAAAATGGTCGTTGCCGTTGCGGGTGACGTGGACCGCGCTCGGATACATGCCGGTCAGGAAGGCTGCCCGGCTGGCGGCGTGCAGATCGGCGACTGGCAATAGGCGGGGTGAAGGCCGTGCCGCTCCGCACGAGCGCATCGATCGTCGGCGTGCGAGACATGGGGATTGCCGAGCGCGCCGATGGTGTCGAAGCGCTGCTGGTCGGTGCAGAACCAGAGGATGTTGGGCCGATCCTGGCTCACGGACGCCTGTCCTCGCTGGTGATGATCGTCACGACGTTCCCGGCAGCACGTCGGCGCCGTGGCGGCGGCGCCAGAGCGAATAGATGATCGAGCCCGCCGCGAGCAGCACGAAGGTGAGCGCGATCGGCTGGGTGAACAGCGGCCAGGCATCGCCGTACTGGCCGAGCATCTTGCGGAAGTTGCCCTCGATCAGTGGCCCCAGCACCAGGCCCAGGACGAACGGCGGCAGCGGGTAGCGGAAGCGGTCGAAGCACGTAGCCGATGCCGCCGAAGACGCACATCACCAGGACGTCGAACATGCGGTTGTTGACGGCGAAGACGCCGGCGGTGGCGAGCACGAACAGCACGGCAGCAGGATGCGCTTGGGCAGCTCGGCGACCCGGGCCAGCGGGCGCATGAAGCCCAGCAGCACGACCATCATGACCAGGCTGGAGAAGAAGACCGAGAAATAGATGGCGTAGATGATCTCGGGGTTGTTGAGGAACAGCTGCGGGCCCGGCTGCAGGCCGTGGATCATCAGCCCGCCGATCAGGATCGCGGTCGCCGGGTCGCCCGGGATGCCCAGCGTCAGCATGATGATCAAGGCGCCGCCGATGGTGGCGTTGTTGGCGGTCTCGGAGGCGATCACGCCGGGCAGGTGGCCGGTGCCGAACTTCTCCGGCTGGCGCGAGCTGTTCTTGGCCTGGGCATAGGAGAGCAGCCCGGCGGGGCCGGCGCCGAGGCCGGCACGATGCCGACGAAGGTGCCGATCAGCGCCGAGCGCAGGTAGTTGACGATATTGCTGCCGATGTCGACCAGGGTCGGCAGGACACGCTCCAGCTTGGCCCGGACCGCTGTGCCGATGCCGGCGCCGGCGCCGCGCGCGCGCATCGGCGTCGTGCATGATCTGCGAGATGGCGAAGATGCCGACCAGCGCCGGCAGGAGGTCGATGCCACCAGTCATCTGGGCGCTAGCCGAAGTGGAAGCGCGGCATGCCGTCCTCCGCGGACATGCCGAAGGTGGCGCAAAGCAGGCCGATCAGGGCGGTGACCATGCCGCGCGAGCCATGGTGCTGCCGGTGATCGCCGCCACCGCGGTGATCGCGAACACGGTGACCGCGACATACTCGGGAAAATGGAACTCGAGCGCGAAGGCGGCGAGCAACGGCGCCAGCAGGACCAGGAAGAAGCCGCTGATGATGGTGCCGAAGAAGGAGGCCACGACGGCGTTGCCGAGGGCCGCACCGGCGCGGCCCTGCTGGGCCATGGGAAAGCCGTCGAGCAGGGTCGCGACCGACGCCGGCGTGCCCGGCATGCGGATCAGGATCGCGGTCACGCAGGCGCCCGAGACGCCGCCCACGAACACGCCACCAGCAGGCTCATGCCGACCTCGGGCGCCATGGTGAAGGTGAACGGGATCAGCAGCGCCACCGCCATGACGACGCCGAGGCCCGGGATGATGCCGACGATGATGCCGCCGAGCACGCCCAGGACGAGGATCAGCAGGTTGGACGGCTCGCAGCACATGGGTCAGGCCTGCAGCACGACCGCCGGATCGAGGGTCATCTCGATCAAATCGGCGGCTCCAGGAGGCCTTGCGGGAACTGCACGAAGAGCAGCGCCCTCGAACACCCAGTCGACGACCCAGGTGGCGATGCCGGCGAAGATCACGGCCTCGACCAGCCGCTTCGGCTGTGTGCCACCGAGTGCCACGTGGAAAGCGAACAGCATGAGCGGCGTGCGCGATCAGGTAGCCCAGTCGCGGCAGCAAGAGGACGTAGAGCGACAGGCCAGCGAGCAGCACGAAGGCACGGGCCTGCAGCGGCTGGAACGGCCCGGCATCGACGCTGTTGCGAACGATCAGGTAGACGGCGAGCACGCCCATGCTGCCGAGCACGATGCGCGGCCAGAAGGCGAGCCCGAGCGGATCCCAGGCGACGACGCGGAAATTGAACGTCTCGTAGAAGAGAAAGCCGCCGACGACGAGGATGACGAGGCCGACGATCCGGTCCTGGCCGAGCCGGGGCAACGGCTCGGCCGACCCTTCGGCGCTTTGCTGGTCCTCGTCGCCGTGCTCGCGTCATCAGCTCCACGATCCGTTCTGGACCGGCGCGGTGGTCACCGGTCGAAAATGCCGGAGAGCGGGGCTCAGAAGCCGAGGCGCTCGCCGATCGCCAGCATCCGGGCGCGCGTGGCGTCGACATGCTCGTTGGTGGCGGCTCGGTCCATGGCGCTGACGTTGAAGCTGACCTTCTCGTTGGCCTCGAGGAAAGCCGGGTCCTGGGCCACCTTGGCGACCGCGTCGGCGAGAATGTCGAGCCGGTCCTCGGGCGTGCCCTTGGGGGCCATCAGCGCGTAGCTGTTGAAGGCGATGGCGTCGACGCCCTGCTCGCGCGCGGTCTGCAGCTCGGGGAATGCGGCCGGGCTTTCCTCGCCGAGCACGGCCAGGATCTCGAACTGGCCGCCGCGATAGGGCTCGGCCATGCCGGGCATCGGCTCGATGCCGGCGGTGACGTGGCCACCCAGGACCGCCGCCTTCTTCTCGGCACCACCGCCGACATTGACGAGGTTGAGGTCGACGCCCATGGCGTCGGCGACGATCTGGCCCACGAACTGGGACGGCGTGCCGTAGCCGATGGCGAGGCCGGTCCCCTCCGGATCGGCCTCGGCCGCGGCCTTCAGGTCGCCCAGCGTCGCGAGCGAGCCGTCGGCCGGGCCGAACACGGTGATGTCCATCGTCCCCCACATGGCGATCTGGTCGAAGTCCTCGGTGGTGAAGTCGATGGCGCCGGTCGCCTCCATCACCGGAATGGCGTCGACGAAGATGCCGAGCGTGTAGCCGTCGGCCTGGGTGTCCTTGAGCTGCTGCCAGCCGACGGCACCGCCGCCGCCGGCGACGTTCATCACCACGACCGACTGGTCGAGCGCCTGCTCGAGATGCTGGGCCAGAATGCGCGTGACGACGTCGGACGCGCCGCCCGGCGAGTAGGGAACGATGATGCGGATCGGCCGGTCGGGATAGGCCGAAGCCACCGAGTCGCTGGCCGCAACTAGCCAGCACGCCCAAACCCATCGCCGCGAGAATTGTCGTCCTGCGCGCCATGATTTTGCCTCCCCAGGCTTTGTTTGGTGTTCGTTGGTCATAAGGGAGTGTCAGCTTGTCAGCAAGGCGATCTGTTCTGAGCGTTACTGCTGCCGACGCTTGCCATCATCTGGCGGCCCTACCTGGACGCCATTGGCCCGGCCGAGGCCGCGGGCGATCGCCGGCACATAGTTATCGCCCTCGCCCTGCAGGCAGGCGAGCAGGAAGGTCTGGTGGATCGCTTCGCCGATGAAGGCCGTGCTGCCGGCGGATTCGGCGAGATGGGTGTAGTAGCGCATGTCCTTCATGCCGTTTCGGGCCTTGAACAGCATGCCGCCCTCGCCCTGGCCCAAGACCCAGGGCATCATCTTCTGGAAGACGACGGAGTTGGCGCCACCGGCGCTCACCACCTCGAACAGGCGCTCGAGATCGACGCCGGACTTGGTCGCGGCCGTGCAGGCCTCGGCGATCAGCGCGGCGGTGCCCTGGCTGAGGAAATTGTTGATCAGCTTCATCTTGTGCCCGGCCAGCGGCGGGCCGGCGTGGAAGATGTTCTCGCAGAAGCTCTCGAGGATCGGCCGGATCTCGTCCAGCAGCTCGGGCTCGGCGCCGACCAGGGTGTTGAGCCGGCCGGCCTCGGCCTCGACCGGCGTGCGCGTCACCGGCGCGTCGGCGAAGCGCACTCCCTGCTCGGCCAGCGCCGCCATGACGCGGGCGCTCGATTCCGGCAGTGCGGTGGTGCAGTCGATGACGGTGAGGCCGGGATGGGCGCCGACGAGCACGCCGTCCTGGCCCAGCACCGCCGTCTCGACCTCCACCGAGGACGGCACGCAGAGCACGACGACGTCGCTCGCTCGGGCGAGTGCGGCGGCGCTCGCGGCCTCGGTGGCGCCCTTGGCGACGAGATCGTCGACGGGCTGGCGGTTGCGGTTGCCGCGCACGGTCACCTCGAACCCGGCGCGCAGGATGTTGGCGGCGATGCCGTGGCCCATGAGGCCGAGGCCGATGCAGCCGACTCGCTTGGTCATGGTGACCTCCCCGTGTGATGTTGGCGCAAAGCGTATCGCTGCGGGACAGTCTTGTCACCGCGGCGACGAGATCGGGAGGACGGGATGAGCGGCGATGACCGGCGTTTCAGCATCGCTTCGCTGGAGGCGTTTCACGTCAGCCTCGGCGGCAAGGGCTATTGGGAGGGCTATCGGGCGCTGGGCGCCGATGCCGAGACGCGGTTCATGTTTTCAGCCGGCTGGCGCACGGTCTATCCGCGGCGGGTCGAGACCGCGCTCTGCAAGGTGACGCTGGACGACGGCACGGTCGGCTGGGGCGAGGCCAATGCGCCGATCATGCCCGAAGTGACCTGCCTGATCGCCCAGCGCCTGCTGGCCGAGATCGTCACCGGACAGGCTTTCGCCGAGCCTCTGGCGATGTGGGATCGGCTCTACGATGCGCAGCGCGGGCGCGGCCATCAGAGCGGCTACCAGCTCGATGCGATCGCCATGGTCGACATCGCCGTCTGGGACGCGCTGGCCAAGCGGGCCGGCCTGCCGCTGGCGCGCTTTCTCGCTGCGGCACCGCGGCAGGTGATTCCGGCCTACCTCTCGGGCATCCGCCGGCCGACCCTGGACGAGCGGATCGCGCATGGGCGGGACTGGGCGGCGCGTGGCATCACCGGCATCAAGCTGTTCTTCGACAGCGACACCGAGGCGGGCCGGGACGAGCTGGCTGCCCTGCAGGCGGCGCTCCCCGAGGTTCGGCGCTGGATGGTGGACGTGCTCTGGAGCCTGCCCGACCTCGACGCCGCCGCCAGGGCCAAGGCGGCCTATGGCGAGCTCGGCGTCGAGTGGCTGGAATGCCCGATGCTGCCGGAGGACCTGGACGGCCATGTCCAGCTGCAGCGCCTGCCCGGAGCGCCCATCGCGCTGGGCGAGCATGTGCACACGCGCTTCGACAGTGGCCCCTGGCTGGCCAGGCGGGCGCTCGACGTGTTCCAGCCGGACATGGGCCGCACCGGCATCTCGGACGGGCTGCGGCAGATCGCGTTGGCGCTGGATGCCGGCATCGCCGTGACGCCGCATATGGGCTCGGGCCTCGACGTGTTTCAGGCGGCCACGCTGCACGTCGCGGCGACCTGTCCGGACAGCCATCTGGCGGAGTTCCAGGCCGGGCTGGCGGGGCGGGCGCCCGAGGCGATCCAGAGCGCCTGGCGGTTCGCGGACGGCGCCTTCCATCTGCCCGACCAGCCGGGCATCGGCGTCGAGGTCGACGAGGCGGCGCTCCGGGAATTGGTGGTGCCGCTGGGCTGACCGGCAGCCGGCACGCCAACCTGCTCTATCAGCGCCGGGCTTGACCGGTCGGCCGACCTGCCTTTCAACCTGGCGTCAGTGACGGTCGAGCCTGGGAACGATCGAGTGGCGAATCTGCAGGCAGCGATCGAGTTTCATCGACCCGGAACGGCGCTCCTGAGCGTCGGCACCGGCTTGCCCGTGGGCGATCTGGTCAACCTCACCCGGGCACTCTTCGGCCAGAACGGGCCGGCGTCGGTCAAATCGCTGGCACGCTCGGTCGAGCGCGATCTGACGGGCTGGATCGACACCGACGTATGGCGGCGCTGTCGCCATTGCACCCGACCCTGGCGACGCTCGATGATCTGCTCGCGAACCATGCGCTGGGCCTGCGCGCCGTGATCGAGCAGCACCGCATGAACGAGGCCAGCGTGGCCGCGGCCATCGTGGCCGACGGCGAGCGCTTCCTGGCGGGGCTGGGCCAGGCGGAGCCGCTCCCTGGTCGAGCAGCTCATCGAGCGGATCTATCGCCGAGTATCTCGCTCAGCTCCGACGCTGCTGCACGAGCTGTCGGGCGTCGCACTTCGTTACCTGTTCAGCAGCAGGCGCTGGATCGAGACGGAGTTCGATCGCCGTCTCGCGAGCGCTCGAAGCGCCTGACGATCCCGAAGCCCCCACCCTTCTCCATCCCCCAGCCCGTCCGCGACTTCAAAGGCTACGAGGACGAGATCGCGGCGGTGCAGGCTGCGCTGGCCGAAGGCTCGGCCTTGATCTCGGCGGTGCAGGGCATCGGCGGGGTCGGCAAGACCGAGCTGGCGCGCGAGGTGGCCGCGGCGGATGCGGGGCGACTTCCCGGACGGGCAGATCCTCGTCGACATGCTGGGCACGACGCAGCCGCGCGGGGCGCGGGATGCGATGACGGATGTGCTCATGGCGCTCGGGGCGGAGGAGATCCGGCCCGCGACGCTGGCGGCCGATTATCACAGCCGGCTCGCCGGCAAGCGGGTCTTGATCCTGCTCGACAACGTGGCGAGCGGCGCCGGGCTGCAGGAGCTGGTGCCGCCGCCGCCGGCGGCCCTGCTCGTCACCTCGCGGACGCGGTTCGCGCTGGCGGGCGTGGTGCCGGTCGAGCTGGAGAAGCTGTCGCGCGACGCGGCCAAGGCGCTGCTTGGGCGGTATCGTGCCGGGCCTGGACGACGCCGCGCTCGACGCGCTGGCCGGGCTGTGCGCCGACCTGCCCTTGGCGCTGCGCGTCGCGGGCGCCTATCTGCAGGAGACCGGCTACCCGGTCGACGCCTACCTCGATGAGCTGAAGGAGCGGCGCCTGGCGCGGTTGGCGCGAGAGCGGGGAGGCCACCGGCGACGCGAGGCTCGATCCCGGCGGTCGTCCTCGGGCACAGCTACGAGCGCCTGGCCGAGAGCGATGCCGAGCTGGCGCGGGTCTTCACGCTGCTCGGCGTCTTTCCGGCCGATTTCGAACTGGCGGGTGCCGCGGCGGTGCTCGGCCTGGAGCGAGGCGGCCGCGAGCGGCCAGCTCGGCCGGCTGGTGCAGCGTCGTCTCGGCAACCGCCCGCGCAGGGCCGCTGGCGGCTGCATGATCTGCTCCGGGATCTCTTAGTTGCGACATGTACGTTCGACGATTTGCAAACCGCAGATCATCAATTCTATTCTCACTACGATCAGGTATTATTTACTATCCACAGTAGTCATGTCGGACAATACGCAACTACTTTCGCAAACGCGTCATTTTTCATTTGGAACATACCGAATTTTACAAAAGCCTTGACAATTGGCCGCTCAACCGCAAGCGGATTCTTGCTCATCTGCGCCTCTGTGGACGATACTCGGAATTAATGCTACATATTTGGCGTCCACAAGATGCCTTAAACTCTGCGTCTGAAGCAGAGGAAATCCTTCAGAAGATCCGCGCAAAACTTTCCACAGCCCAACGACTTTATTCTGAATTTTTGATCAAAGATCTGAGATCTCGGATATTCCGGCTAACAGGAGCAGTCGATAAAGCCGTTATTGAAGCAAGCAAAGCGGTAGATTGTGCCCGAGAGCTCGATCGCATGCGAAGTTCAGAATTGCCAATTTCGCTGTCGCGCGCTTTGAATAATTTTTCCGAAATGCTTCATCTGATTGGAGAACGCGAAAACGCATTTAAGGTCTGTGAAGAAGCCATTTTGTTCCTTGAGAGAGATAAAGATATAAAAAACACCGAATGGATCGCTTCAGCATGTGGAGTCTATGGCACTCTTGCTAGTCGTCTTGATAGTATGGGTCGTTTTTCCGAAGCACTGAAGAAAACGAAAATTTCTTTCCTGATTATCCATTATTTTCGTTCGGGCGGCGCGACCGGCGGTGAAGGCGCCGCCGCAGGCAGACTAGCCCGCTCTGCCCTAGAGCTATGCTAGCAAAATCATGTGGTTATGGTGGATTGGAGGCGAGCACAGTGAATAATCTGGCGGCCAAGATGCGTGGATTGAGCGAGTCGGCGTTTCGGGCGCGGTTCGGGACCGAGGCGCAATGCCTGGCGGTGCTGTTCGAGATGCGCTGGGGCCGCGGCTTTATCTGTGAGCGGTGCGGCTGTGAAAAGTATTCGCGGATGAAGAGCAGGAAGCAGGTCCAGTGTAACGCCTGCAAGCATCAGACGGGGTTCACGGCGGGCACGATCTTCCACAGCACGAAGCTGCCGCTGACGACGTGGTTTCGCGCGATCTACGAGTTGACGCAGGCCAAGGGCGGGATCAGCTCGATCGAGTTGGCGCGACGACTGGGTGTGCGGCAGCCGACCGCCTGGCTGATGAAGCAGAAGCTGATGTCCGCCATGGCGGAACGCGACGCCGGCAAGCCGAAGATGAGCGGCCGGGTCGAGCTCGACGACGCTTATCTCGGCGGCGTGCGCAGCGGCGGCAAGCGTGGGCGCGGTGCGGCCGGCAAGACACCGTTCGTCGCTGCGGTCGAAACGAGCCTCGACCGCAAGCCGAGGCGCCTGAAGCTGCTCGTGGTCAAGGGCTTCCGCAAAGCCGAGATCGCCAAGCTGGCCCGGTCGAGCTTCGCCACCGGCACCAACATCGTCAGCGACGGCCTGTCGTGCTGGCGGAGCGTCGAGGCCGCCGGTTGCGACCACTTCCCGATGCTCAGCGGCAGTGGCAAGAAGGCAGCGCAGTGGCCGTCGTTCAACTGGGTGAACACGACGCTCGGCAACATCAAGACGGCGCTCGCCGGAACATACCACCACGTCAGCCAGAAACACGCCCAGCGCTACCTCGCCAGCTTCGCCTGGCGCTTCAACCGCCGCTACCAACTCGACACCATAACCGAGCGCCTGATGTGGGCCGCGCTGCAGGCCAAGCCGCGCCCGTATCGGGCCATCATCGCTGGATGAGAAAAACGGATAATCAGGATTTCATTCGGCTTCAAAAGCTTCAATAAAAGCAATTAACCTTTATCAGATCGATGGAAAGAGCTTTGACTATGATTCTGATGGCTTATTGGAGGTGTCATCAGTATATAATAATCTAGCTCTCGCAAAAGTTTATTCAGGAGATTTTGCGGAGGCGGTGAGGCATACTGAGAGATCGCTGGAATTGCGTGAAAGGCTAGTTGAATATTTTCCGGATCTTGCGGAGCAATTGATGGCCCGCTCTTTGGCGAACTTGGGTCGGTGGTACCTTGGAATCAAGGCGCCGGATCAAGGCGTAGCGGCAACGACCCGCGCAATTGATTTGTTCTCTGCACAGATTGGTAAGGGGTACAATCAATTCGATGCCGATATGTCGGTGGCTTATTGTAATAGAGCGTTGTGTCTGGAAGCACTCTTGCAACCGCGAAGGGCGTTGACCGATCCACGCAAGGGAATTGACAAGCTTCGACCGGAGTTTCTCAACTACCCACTATCAGTGAAGCACTGGATGAAGCCCATGCTTCATCTATACACCGAGCGGTGCCGGAAGCTCGGCGTCGAGCCGGATGCGGCGCTGCTCGGGCCGATCGACGCGGTGTTCGAGCGGCTGGAGAGCGAGGCGAGCTAGCGCTCTGGGCCCTGTCGAGACGTCACCCTGAGCGCAGCGGCTCGATCGTGTCGCCGGGCCGATAGGGCTCTCCAAGCAACCAACGATCTTGACAGCCCCACATTCATCGTATGAAATAAGTTAAAGATCATATCAAACAAAATGGCCTGCAGGGAGGGCCGATGCGGATCACCGCTGTCAGGACGCGGGTCGTCAACGCGGTCATGCGGAACTGGGTGTTCGTCCGGGTCGAGACGGACGTGCCGGGTCTCTATGGCTGGGGCGAGGCGACGCTCGAGTGGAAGACGCGGGCGGTGGTGGGGGCCGATCGAGGACCTCGAGCCCCTGGTGGTGGGCCGCGATCCGCGCGATCTCGAGCAGCTGGTCCGGGTGCTGACCAAGCACAGCTTCTGGCGGCTGGGCGTCATCGGCATGTCGGCGATCTCCGGCATCGAGGCCGCGTGCTGGGACATCTTCGGCAAGTCGGTGAACGAGCCGGTCTGGCGGCTGCTTGGGCGGGCGGACCCGCGATCACGTGCCGGTCTACACCCATCTCGGCATGGGCGAGATGAGCGCCGTCTATGAGAGCCTGGAGGAGACGCCCGTGGTCGAGCGCGGCCGGGCCGTGGTCGAGCAGGGCTACCGGGCGCTCAAGGCGGTCTTCATTCCCTATACCGGCTACAGCGCCAGCCCGGCGCAGATCGACCACGTGGCCCGGCTGATGCGGGCCTTGCGCGAGGCGTTGGGCGACGAGGTGGAGATCATGGTGGATTTCCACGGCCGGCCGGCCTCGGCCTCGGCCGCCCTCGCCTATATCGAGGCCCTGGCACCCGGCCGGCCGCTCTTCGTCGAGGAGCCCTTGCCGCCGGGCGAGACGGCCGCGCTGGCGGCCCTGAAGGCCAAGACCTCGGTGCCGCTGGCGACCGGCGAGCGGCTGGTCGACCGGGCCGAGTTCGAGCCCTTGTTCCAGGCCCGCGCCATCGACATCGTCCAGCCCGATCTCTGCCATGTGGGCGGGCTCGGCGAGGGCCGGAAGATCGCCGCCATGGCCGAGACCGCGCGCTGCGGTGTCGCCCCGCACAACCCGCTGGGCCCGATCGCCGGGGTGATGGCGCTGCACTATGCGATCGCGACGCCGAACTTCGTCATCCAGGAGGAGATGACCGGGGCCGTGCCCTGGTACGGCGATGTGGTGCAGGGGCCGATCGAGCGGCGCGACGGCGCCTGGCAGGTGCCGGACGTGGTCGGGCTCGGCATCGAGGTGGACGAGCGTGTCGCCGAGCAGCACCCCTTCGCGCCCGAGGTGATCCACACCACCAACGCCGTCCTCGCCGACGGCACGATCGTGGATTGGTAGCGGCCATGGCGGGGCGCCTGCAGGACAAGGTCGCGATCGTCACCGGTGCGGGCCGCGGCATCGGCGCGGCGGTGGCCGAGGCGTTCGTCCGCGAAGGTGCGACGGTGGTCATCGCCGAGCTCGATCATGCCACCGGCAAGGCCACGGCCGAGCGGCTCGGCTGCCGGTTCGAGCCATGCGACGTGCGCGATCAGGCCGATCTCGACCGGGTGGCAGCGCGGACCAGGGAACGGTTCGGGCGGATCGACAGCCTCGTCGCCAATGCCGGGATCAACGTCTTTCACGAGCCGCTGGCGATGTCCGACGACGAATGGCGGCGCTGCTTCTCGGTCGATCTCGACGGGGTCTGGCATTCCTGCCGGGCGGTGCTGCCGACCATGCTCGAGCAGGGCGGCGGTGCGATCGTCACCATCGCGTCCTGCCACAGCTTCGCCATCATCCCGCACACCTTCCCCTACCCGGTGGCCAAGCACGGGCTCCTGGGGCTCACCCGCGCGCTCGGCATCGAGTACGCGGACAAGGGTGTCAGGGTGAACGCGATCGCGCCCGGCTACATCGAGACGCAGATCGCGGTCGACTACTGGAACACCTTCGACGACCCGGCGGCCGAGCGGCGGAAGGCCGAGGCGCTGCATCCGCCGAAGCGCATCGGCCGGCCCGAGGAGGTGGCGATGACCGCGGTCTTCCTCGCCTCCGACGAGGCGCCCTTCATCAACGCCGCCTGCATCACCATCGATGGCGGGCGATCGGTGCTCTACCACGACTGACCCAACCGAGCAGGGAGGCTCGACATGCTGAAAAAGACGACGCTCGCCCTCTTGGCATCCGCGGCGCTCATAGCACCGGCGGCGGCCCAGGACATGAAGTTCGGCTACATCAACAAGATGGGCGACCATCCGTGGTTCGTCTCGGAGGTCGCCGGTGCGGCTGCCGAGGCCGAGGCGCGCGGCGCCGACCTCATGGTCCAGGACGTCCAGTTCGACGCCAACCTGACCATCACGGCCATGGACACGATGATCGGCGACGGGGTCGCCGGCATCGCCATCGTCGTGCCCGACCGCGCCTTGGGCCCGGTGGTTGCGGCCAAGGCCGAGGAAGCCGGCATCCCGCTCATCGCGGTCGATGACGACATCACCTTCGAGGACGGCAGTCCTGTGCCTTATGTCGGCATCGACGCGCTGACCATCGGCCGGCAGGTGGGCGCCGAGCTGGCGCGGATGGCCGCGGAGAACGGCTGGGACGCCGACTGGTCGACCGTGCGCATCGGCAGTGTCGAGGACGAGAAGGCCGATACCTGCATGCGGCGCAATCAGGGGGCCGAGGCAGCCTTCCTCGAGGCCTTCCCCGACTTCCCGGCCGACAACATCGTCCGCATTCCCTACGACAACACCATGGCGAACGCGATCGACGTGGTGGGCACGGCGCTCACCGCCAACTTGCTGGCCGAGCGCTGGGTCTTCTTCTCCTGCAACGATGACGGTGTCCTTGGCGCCGTGCGCGCCACCGAGAATGCCGGGATGGACCCGGGCAACGTGATCGGCGTCGGCATCGATGGGTCGCGCTCGTGCGAGGCCTTCGGCGGCGGCAAGCCCACCGGTTTCAGCGGCACGATGTGGTTCAATTCCGCGACCCACGGCGCCACCGCGATAGCACATCTCTACGAGAACGTGACCAACGGCACGCCCCTGCCGGAGATCACGTACATGCCGGCGACGCTGATCAACACGGCCAACTTCGAGGAATACAAGGACCGGCTGGGTTGCTGAGCGCGACGGCCGGCGGGGCGGCAGCGGTGCCGCTCTGCCGGCTATCCGGCATCAGCAAGAGCTTCGGCGTCGTCCAGGCCCTGGACGACGTGTCGCTCGACATCGAGGCCGGGCTGGTCACCGCCCTCGTCGGCGAGAACGGCGCGGGCAAGTCGACGCTGCTCCGCATCCTCGAGGGCGAGCACCAGCCGGATGCCGGGTCGATCGAGATCGACGGGCGGCGGGTGACCTTCGGCTCGGCGCGCGAGGCGCATCTGCACGGCATTCGCGTCGTGCACCAGGAGCCCGAGATCATCCCGGAGCTGTCGGTTGCCGAGAACATCTATCTGGGCGAGCTGGACTCCCGGGCCGGGCTCTTGCTCGACAAGAAAGCGCTCTTTGCGCGCGCCGACCGGCTGCTCGACCGGTTCGGCGTGCGCACCGTGCTTAGTCCTGACCAGCCCTGCCGCGGGCTCGGCCCGGCCTTGCGGCAGCTGATCGAGATCATGCGGGCGCTGCGTCCGGGCCTGCGGCTGCTCTGCCTCGACGAGCCCACGAGCTCGCTCACCGAGGACGAGGCCGGGCGGCTGTTCGGGCTGGTGCGCACCTTTCGCACCGACGGCGTCGGCGTCGTCTATATCAGCCATCGACTGCCCGAGGTGATCGACCTCGCCGACCGGATCGCCGTCCTGCGCGACGGCAAGCTGGTGGCGCTCGAGGAACGGGGGGCGGCGAGCGAGGCGGACATCGTCCGGCTCATGGTCGGGCGCGACCTGGGCGACCTGTTTCGCCGCGAGCGCCGGCCCAGGGGCGCGCCGGTGCTCGAGGCCGAAGGCGTCACGACGCGGAAAGTCACCGACTGCAGCCTGACCGTCCATGCCGGCGAGGTCGTCGGTCTCGCAGGCCTGGTCGGGGCCGGCCGGTCCGAGCTCGCCAAGGCCATTTTCGGCGATGACCGGCTGCTCGCCGGCATGGTCAAGATGGATGGGCGGCCGCTCACGCTGCGCGGCCCGGGCGACGCGATCGTGGCCGGCATGGGGCTGGTGCCGGAGGACAGGAAGCACGAGGCGCTGCTCTTGATGCGCAGCATTCGCGACAACGTGGCGCTCTCGATCCCGGACAAGGTCTCAAGGGCAGGCTTCGTCGACCAGGCGGCCGAGCGGGGCATCGTCGAGCAGATGATCGCCAAGCTCAGGATCAAGACGCCCGGCGCCTGGCAGGAGGCGGGCAAGCTTTCCGGCGGCAATCAACAGAAGGTGGTCTTCGCCCGCTGGCTGGCGCGCGAGCCCCGGCTTCTCATCCTGGATGAGCCGACCCGCGGCATCGATGTCGGCGCCAAGCTCGAAATCTACCGGCTGATCGAGGATCTGGCGCGGGCCGGCATGGCCATCCTGCTGATCTCCTCGGAGCTGCCGGAAATATTGGGGCTGACCGATCGGCTCCTGGTGATGCGCGGCGGCCGGATCATGGGCGAGCTCGTGACCGCCGAAGCGAGCGAGGAAGCCATTCTCGACCTCGCCATGGCGGATCGAAACGACGTGTTGGAGACCGTTTGATGCTGCAAGCGAAGGCCGCGCCGGTCGCCCTTGCCCCTGGCCAGACCATTCTCAGCCGGATCGGCGCGCAGAATCTGAGCCTGCTCATTGCGCTGGTCATCCTGCTCGCGATCTTCGGCACGATCCGCTCGGACGTCTTCTTCCTGCCGCGCAACCTCTTGAACATCGGCCTCGCGATCACCGTCTTGGGCATTCTCGCCATGGCGCAATGCGTGGTGATCGTCTCGGGTGGGCTCGACATTTCGGTGGGCTCGATCGTCGGGCTCTCGACCATGTGCGCGGCGATCGCCATGGCCGAGACCGGCCTTGCCAGCGCCGGAATCGGTGCGGCGCTTGCCGCCGGCTGCCTCGCTGGGCTCGTCAACGGGCTGTTGATCACCTATGGCCGGATCAACGCGGTGATCACCACGCTCGGCACCATGGCGGTCTTTCGTGGGCTCGCCTTCATCACCTCGGGCGGCAGCTCGGTCAGCATCACCAACGACTCGTTTCGCTTCATCGGCAGCGGTGTGCTGCTCGGCCTGCCGGTGCCGATCTGGGTCCTGCTCGCGGTCCTGGTCAGCTTCGGCATTTTCATGAGCCGGACGGTGATCGGCCGGAACATCTACGCCATCGGCGGCAACCCGACCGTGGCCCGGCTCGCCGGCTTGCCGATCCGCCGCTACCAGATCGCCATCTATGCGATGTCCGGCACGGCCGCCGGGCTCGCCGCCATGGTCATGGCGTCACGGACCATGTCGGGCCAGCCGGCCTCGGGCAGCCAGGGGCTCGAGCTCGAGGCGATCACGGCTGCCATCCTGGGCGGCTGCGCGCTCCAGGGCGGCAAGGGCACGATCGTTGGCGCACTCCTGGGCGTGCTGATCATCGGCGTGCTCAACAACGGCCTGATCCTGACCAGCGTGCCGACCTTCTACCAGCTGCTCGCCAAGGGCACGCTCCTGATCGTCGCGGTCATCATCCAGGAAGCGCAGATGCGGCGGAGCGGCGATCGGTGACAAAGGTGACCAGGGCACGGGTCTTGGGCCAGGTGGTGGGCAAGCTGGGTGCGTCGATCCTCGATGGTACCTACGTCCCGGGCGACCGATTGCCCAACGAGGAGGCGCTGCAGGAGCTCTACGGCGTCAGTCGGACGAGCCTCCGCGAGGCGGTGAAGTTCCTCTCGGCGAAGGGGATGATCGAGGCGCGGCCTCGGCTCGGCATGGTGGTGCGTGAGCCCGACGCCTGGAACCTGCTCGACCCCGAAGTCCTGGCCTGGCGGCAGGACGGGCTCGGCGACGATCCGCTGCTGGTGCGCTCGCTGCTCGAGGCACGGCGGGTCATCGAGCCGGCGGCCGCCGCCATGGCGGCGAGCCGTGCCAGTGCTGCCGATCTCGCCGCCATCGAGGCCGGCTATCTCGGCATGAAGGCCAACCTGCCGGGCGATCTCGAAGCCTGCTGCAAGGCCGACCTCGCCTTTCATGCCGCGATCATCAAGGCCAGCAAGAACATCGTCTTTCGCCATCTGGTGGCGACGCTGGGTGCCGCGCTCGAGGCGAGCTTCAAGGTGTCGACGGGGTTGAGTGAGGCCTACGAGCGCACGCTCGGCGCACACGCCGCGGTGCTCGACGCGATCAGGCTCAAGGATCAGGACGAGGCCAGGCGGCGGATGCAGGCGCTGCTCGACGTGGCCCAGCACGATCTGGAGCCAGCCCTGGAGCGCTGAGGCGGTCATGACCGGCCGCACGGGCGATTAGCGCCCGGCCTGCCCTCTGCTCGCTTGAACTCACCAACTACCATGCCAGTCTGGCCGGCGACAAAAAAAGCGATGCTGGACAAGACCGTAACGCCGCCAGTGCCCTGATCCCGGAGCGCCGACCTCAGCCGTGGCTACTCTTAACGCTCGAGAAACTGACGAAGCGCTATGGCGAGGTGCTGGCCGTGGACGCGCATCGATCTCGAGGTGGCGGATCGCGAGTTCATCGTGCTGGTCGGCCCGTCGGGCTGCGGCAAGAGCACGACGCTGCGGATGATCGCCGGGCTCGAGGACGTGACCGCGGGCGCCATTCGGATCGGTGATCGTGTGGTCAACGAGCTCGAGCCCAAGGACCGCGACATCGCCATGGTCTTTCAGGACTATGCGCTCTACCCGCACATGTCGGTCTTCGAGAACATGGCGTTCGGGCTGCGCTACCGGAAGTACGCCAAGGCCGAGATCCGCCGCCGGGTCGACGAGGCCGCGCGCGTCCTGGACATCGAGCCGCTCCTGGCGAGGCGGCCGAAGGAGCTCTCCGGCGGCCAGCGGCAGCGCGTCGCCATGGGTCGCGCCATCGTCCGCGACCCCAAGGTCTTTCTCTTCGACGAGCCGCTCTCCAACCTGGACGCCAAGCTGCGGGCGCAGATGCGCACCGAGATCAAGCGGCTGCACCGGCGGGTCTCGACCACGGTGGTCTATGTCACCCATGACCAGGTCGAGGCGATGACGCTGGCCGATCGCATCGTCATCATGAAGGGCGGGCTGATCGAGCAGGTCGGCACGCCCGACGAGGTCTACAACTGGCCGGCCTCAGCTACGTCGCGGGCTTCATCGGCTCGCCGACGATGAACCTCATCGAGGTCGAGATCGACGGCGACGGCCGGAGACGCGATGCTTCGGCTGCCGGATGGGCGCGTGCTGGCCGCTGCCCGAGCCCTATGCCCGGACGGTGCACGCTGCCGGCCCGGGCGAGCGCTGATGGGTATCCGTCCCGAGGACTTTCATGCCGAGCCGATGAGCGGACCGGTCCTCGATGTCGAGCCCGACGTCATCGAGCCGCTCGGCAGCGACACGCTGGTCTTCTTCCAGATCGCCGATGTGGAGCATGGTCGCCCGCCTGCCGCCGCGGCATGTGCAAGGCGAGCCGAGCGAGCCTCAGCCTGCATCTCGACCCGGCACGACTGCATCTGTTCGATGCCGTTTCCGGCCGGGCGTTGCGCCCGATTGAGGCCATGGCTCCGCCAGGCTTGGCGGAGGCTGGTCATGGATGAAGCGAACCGCCGGGTTCTGGCCATTCGACCGGAGGACGTCGGTCGTGGCAGCCCGATCCGGGTCGAGCGGGTCGCCGACAACGAGACGCTGATCCGCCGGCTGGCCGCCGACATGCTCGAGGACTACCGCGCCGCCAAGGCCGGGGGCCGCGACAAGGTCGTGGTGATCGTGCCCGTGGGGCCCGTCGGCGCCTTCGATCTCCTGGCCGCGGCCTGCAACGAGCAGGGCCAGAGCCTGGCCGACCTCGTCGTCATCAACATGGACGAGTACCTCGAGGCCGACGGCCTGACCTTCATCCCGGCCACCGACCCGCTCAGCTTTCGCGGCCACATGCAGCGCCATTTCTGGGATGTCTTGCGCCCGGAGCTGGCGCCGCCGGAGGAGCAGCGGATCTTTCCCGATCCGCGCCAGCCGGGTCACGTGCCGGCGACGATCGAGCGGCTGGGCGGGGTCGATGTCTGCTATGGCGGCGTCGGCATCACCGGGCACGTCGCCTTCAACGATCCGCCGGCGGCCGGCGAGCCGATCGACGACGAGGCCTTCGCCGCCTTGCCGACACGGGTGGTCGAGCTCTCGACCGAGACGCTGGTGATCAACAGCGTCACCGCATGCCGTGGCAATATCGACCGCATTCCGAAGCTCGCCGTGACGGTCGGCATGGCCGAGATCCTGGGCGCGCGGCGGGTTCGCCTCTACCTGAACCGGCCCTGGCAATGCGCCATCGTGCGCAAGCTGCTGCATGGTCCCGTCACCGCCGCCGTGCCGGCCTCGCTCCTGCAGCGCCATCCCGATTGCCGTCTCGTGCTGACCGACGAGGTGGCCGCAGCTGCCCGAGCCGACGCTCCGATGACGCGCAAGCGACAGATGGCGCTGGCATGACGCTGCGCTGGGGCGTGATCGGCTATGGCAGGTTCGGGCAGCTGCACAGCGGCTGCGATCGCCCGGACGGCGGGCGCCGAGCTGGCAGCGATCGCCACCGCGAGCGCGGCGAGCGCCGAACGGGCCGCTGCGGATCATCCGGGACGCCAGGGTCACGACCGATTGGCGAACGCTGGTCGACGATCCCGCGATCGACGTCATCGACATCGTCGCCCCCAACCATCTGCACGCCGAGATGGCGATCGCGGCCCTGGAAGCGGGCAAGCACGTGCTGGTCGAGAAGCCGCTCGCGACCACGCTCGAGGATTGCGACCGGCTGGTCGAGACGGTGGATCGCACGGGCGGCCTGCTCTCGGTCGGCTTCGAGCTCCGGCTCTCGAGCCAGTGGCGGGCGATCAAGACGCTGATCGACGCAGGGCCGGATCGGCAAGCCGCGCTTCGTCCAGGTCAGCCTCTTTCGCCACCCCTATCGGCCGGGTGCCAGCGGCTGGCGGCAGCGGCCGGGCGCGGTGGGCTCCTGGATCCTCGAGGAGCCGGTGCATTTCTACGACCTCGCCATGTGGTACCTCGAGGCCTCGGGCGAGCCCCTGGCGGTGACGGCGCAGGGCACGATCGCGGGTGCTGCCGGCATGTACGACAACCTCGTCTCGACCGTGCGCTTTCGCGACGGTGCCATCGCCTCGGTGAGCCAGTCGCTCGCCGGCTTCGGCCACTACCTCGTGGTCGAGGTCAGCGGCACGACGGGTGCGATCCGCGCCACCTGGTCCGCGGGCGACGCTGCCAGCACCGAGCCCGTCTTCGATGTCTGGCTCGGCCCGATCGGCATGGCGCCGCCGGAGCTCGTGCCCTTGGACGGTGTTTCGGGCGAGGTGTTCGAGCTCGAGAAGCAGAACGCGCTCACCAACGAGGCCTTCGCGAGCGGCAAGACGCTGGTCGATGTCCGCGCCGGGCGGCGCGCCGTCGTCGTCTGCCTCGAGGCCGAGCGCGCGGTGCGCGAAGGGCGGGAAGTCCCGCTTCGGTTCGACTGATATCAAGAGATCCAACGGGAGGAGACGACCCATGTTGCGACGACAGCTGATGACCACGGTGGCAGGAGCGCTCCTGCTCGCCGGGCTTTCGGGCCAGGCGGCCCAGGCGCAGGACAAGACGCTCACGCTGCTGACCTGGAATCTGCCGATCTACGAGGAGAAGTTCCGCGGCTGGATCGCCGACTTCGAGGAGATGCATCCGGACTTCACCGTCGAGTGGCTGGACAAGAAGGGCACCGAGTTCGGCGCTTTCTACCAGACCCAGCTGGTCGCCGGCACCGCACCCGACATCATCGACGTCCAGGGCATGCTCTGGGCCGAGTATGCCGCGAATGACGGGCTGGTCCCGCTCGACCCCTATCTCGAGGCCAACCCCGAGGTCCTGGCGCGCTACAATCCGGCCGGGCTCGAGCTCTGGCAATACGACGGCGTGCAATACATGCTGCCGTACTATTTCTCGAAGACGCTCCTGGTCTACAACAAGCAGCTCTTCGCAGATGCCGGCCTCGACGGCCCGCCCCAGGACTTCGACCAGCTGATCGACTACGCCTATCGGATCAAGGAGTGGGGCGAGGGCCGCACCGGCTTCGTCACCTTGAACTTCGACTGGCTCTATTGGTCGCTGATGGCGATGAACGGCATCGAGATGTTCAACGAGGACATGACCGAGGCCGCTTTCAACACGCCCGAGATGGTCGACGTGGTCTGACCACGCCTTGCCCAGGCGACGATCGACGGGGCGATCAGCAACATCTCCTGGACTGGCCGCTGGGTCGAGCCGAACAACGCCTTCGCCGCCGGCGATATCGGCATGTACCAGGGCCATGGCGCGGCCCTCTTCTGGATCATGGGCCAGGCCGACTGGGCCAATGCCGACACGCTGGGCGTGGTCGAGTGGCCGGGCGGCTGGGGCGTGCCCAACGCGCACGGCCTCGGCATCTCGGCCTCGACCGAGTACCCCGACGAGGCCTTCGACTTCATCCAGATCGCGCTGAACGACAAGTGGCAGACGATCATGGCCGAGAACTTCACCATCCTCACCCTGCACGAGGCGGTGGACGAGGCGCTGATCGCCGGGCTCGACGACCCGCTCAAGGCGGCGACGCTCGAGCTGTCGCTGGCCAACATGGACAAGCAGACCGGCAACTGGGTGACGCCCTTGGACGCCAGGATCAAGGACGCGTTCTGGCCCGACATCCAGGCGGCGCTGCTCGGCCAGAAGGACCCGGCCGAGGCCATTGCCGACGCCGAGAGCAAGGTGAACCGCGTGCTCCGGCGCGGCGGCTGACGATCGAGGGTGCCGCGGCGATTGCCGCGGCACCGCCATCGGCCTAGCCATGCTTTCCCGCAAGCGACATCGCGAATACTTTCTCGTCTGGCTGCTGCTGCTGCCGGCACTGGTGATCTTCGCGCTCTACCGTGTCATTCCACTGTTGTGGAACGCGGTGCTGTCGTTTCAGTTCTGGTCGCCGACCAAGCCCAGCGAGTTCGCTGGACTCTACCACTACGAGGAGATGTTCGTCTACGACGACGTCTTCTGGGAGGCGCTCTACAATACCTTCAAGTACATGCTGACCGCACCGATCGCGATCGTCATCGCCTTGCTGCTGGCACTGATGGTCAATAGCCGCATTCGCGGCCGGGGTGTCTACCGCACCATTATCTTCCTCAGCTATCCGTTGATGGTCGTGGCGGTCGGCATCATTTGGCGCTGGCTCTACGATCAGCGCGTCGGCCTGATCAATTACGGGCTCCGCTCAGCTGGCATCATCGACGAGCCGATCGCCTTTCTCGAGACTTTCGCGACGGCCCTGCCCTCGGTGATTGCGGCTGCCATCTGGCAGATCGTGGGCTTCTTCATGATCATCCTGCTCACCGGCCTGCAGAGCATCCCACAGAACCTCTACGAGGCCGCGAGCATCGACGGTGCCAGCCGGCGGAGCCAGTTCTGGCGGATCACCCTGCCGCTGCTCCGCCCCTCGATCTTCCTCTGCTTCGTCATCGGCATCATCGCCTCGTTCACCAGCTTCGACCTCATCTACGTCATGACCGGCGGTGGCCCCGGTCACGCGACCGAGCTCCTGATCACCTACATCTACAAGGCGGCCTTCACGCTCACCCAGTTCGACTATGCCGGTGCCTTGACCGTCGTCATGTTCCTGCTCTTCGTCGGCATAGCACTGATCGGCAACCTGCTCGCCGGCGGCGATGCCGGCCGCGTCGATATCGCGGACTAGGGGCCGGCATGCACCGCTACCCGCGCTGGCCGATCCACCTGACGCTGCTCGTCGTCTGCTTCTTCATGCTGGTGCCCTTCTATTGGGTGCTCAAGACCAGCGTGACCGGCGAGAACATTTTCGCGTACCCGCCATCGCTCTGGCCGGTCGATCCGCAGCCCTTCTTCTTCGTCGATGCCTGGTACGCGATCCCGTTCCCGCGCTTCTTCCTCAACAGCGTGATCGTGGCGACGATGGCGATCATCGCCAACCTGATCATCAACGCCGCCGCCGGCTTCGCGCTGACCAAGGCTTCTTCCCGGCAAGCGCTGGATCATCCTGCTCTTCCTCGCCTGCATGATGATCCCGTTCCACGCGACGATCATCCCGGCCTATCTGATCACCGCCGAGCTCGGGCTCCTGAACACCCATCTGGGCCTGGCGCTGCCGGCCTTCTCGCACATCATCTGCATCTTCCTCTTCAAGAACAGCTTCGATGCGATTCCGCCGTCCTTGATCCAGGCGGCGAAGATCGACGGCGTGCCGGAGTGGCAGATCCTCTTGAAGATCCTCTTGCCCCTGGCGAAGCCCGCGGTCGCGGCCAACATCATCTTGTCGTTCATCTGGTCGTGGAACGATTTCTCGTGGCCCTTGATCATCGTCCGCGACGTCGAGATGCAGACATTGCCGCTCGGGCTCTCGACCTTCCTGGCCTATTTCGAGGACACGACAGGGGCCCTCTACGCGTTCTGCGTGATGGTGCTGGCGCCGGGTCTGCTGGTCTTCTTCATGGCGCAGCAGCAGTTCATCCAGGGCCTCACCTCCGGCGCGCGCAAGGGCTGAGGCATGAAGGAGCCCCTGGCTGGTCAACCGCGTGACGGTCACCTTCGGGCTGCATCGCCGTCGTGGTCATTGCCTGGAACCTCTACGTCCAGGCCCACGACGACGGCATCCTCGAGGGGATCGTCGTCGACCCAGCCGGCGCGCCGGTGGCAGGGGCCAAGGTGGTCTTGAGCGAGCAGACCATCGTCAGCCTGTCGCCGATCGCCGAGACCTCGACGGACGCAGTGGGCGCCTTCCGCTTCACCGGTCACGACCGGCACGCGCTGGTGCTGACCGCCGAGGTCCCGGCGGCGTGGGACAGTCGGCGCGGATCGACGTCCGGCTCTATTTCAGGAACCAGAACCGCGTGCTGGCCACCCCTATCGTCATCGAGGCACCGACGTGATCGCCGGCGGCTTGGGCCTGCCCGACGACGCTCGGATCGTCATCCCGCACGCGGACGATGTGGGCATGTGCCACGGTGCCAACCGGGCCTTCATGGAGGTGGTGGGAAAGGGCTTCGTCACCACGGGCTCGGTGATGGTGCCCTGCCCCTGGTTTCCCGAGATCGCCGCCTGGGCCAGCGGCCAGGACGATGTCGATCTCGGCGTGCATCTGACCCTCACCAGCGAATGGCAGCACTACCGCTGGGGGCCGGTCTCGACCCGCTCGGCCGCTTCCGGCCTGCTCGATGCCGAGGGCTATTTCCCGAGACGCGTGCCGGAGCTGCGCAGCCGGCTCGAGCCGACGGCCGCCGAGGACGAGATGCGCGCGCAGATCGAGCGGGCCATGGCGTCGGGCATCCGGCCGACCCATCTCGACACCCACATGGGCGCGGCGCTGGTCCCGGAACTGATCGACATCACGATCCGCCTTGCCGATGACTACGCCCTGCCGCTGCTGCTGCCACGCGAGATCGAGAGCTATCTGGACGTGCTCGACATCGGCCCGACCGAGCCTGCCTTCTACGCCGAGCGCCATGCCGCACTAGCGGCGCGCGGTGCCGCCTTCATCGACCGATTCCTGATGACGCCCTGGGTCGAGAGCGCCGCGAGCGATGCCACCTACCGGCAGATGATCGAGGCGCTTCAGCCCGGCGTCAGCTTCTTCTCGCTGCACCCCAACGCGCCGGGCGATATCGAGATCATCAAGCCGGAGCTCGCGCATTGCCGGATCGACGAGCATCGCCTCGCAGGCGATGCCGGCTTCGCCAGGTTCGTCGCCGAGCAGGGCGTCATCACGATGGGCTTCGCGCCCTTGCGCGATCGACTGCGCGCCGGCCAGGCGAGCGTCTGAGCGGCCGGCACCTCAACGGCGCGCCGGTGGCGCGCCAACGCAGGCGATGATCAGAGCACCAGAGCCTTTTTCTCGGCTGGCGCGGATGCGATCTCTGTGGGCTCACCAAGCAGCTTGCCGTAGATCTGCTCGACCTGGCGCGCGGTCGCGTCCCAGGTCTTGCCCCGGGCGATGACGTCGCGAGCCCGCGCCCCCATGGCTGTCGCCTCCTCCGGACGATCGAGCAGCCGGCGCATCGCCGCCGCGAAGCCCTGGACGTCGCCATTGGTGACCACCAGCCCGGAGACCTCGTTCTCCAGCAACGCGGCGGAGCCCTCGCTCGCCACGATCGGGCAGCCGGCTGCCATGTAGTTGAGCAGCTTCTGCGGGACACCATCGCAGTGCAGGCGCGGCAGCGCGGTCAGCGCCGCTTCCTGCAGCAGCCGCGGCAGTCTGGCGAAGTCGTCGGGCTCCAGGTCGATCCGATCGGCGATGCCGAGCATTTCCGCCCGCGCGGCAAGCGGCCCGGGCAAGCCCGGCGACGCCAGCGCCAATCGAACGTCCGGGTGAGTCTCGCGGAGCGTCACGAAAGCATCGAGCAGGAGATCGATGTCCTGGTAGGCGGCGAGCGTGCCGGTGTAGAGGATGCGCCGCGGCGCCGTGCCGCCAGGGTGGGCGGCCCGCGCCGCGAACGCCTCGTCGAAGTGCTCGATCTCGACGCCATTGCCGGCATGGCTGACGCGATCGCTCGCCAGACCGAGTTGCGACACCAAGGCCTTCCACGTGCCGTTGCCGGCGCAGATCACGTGGTCGGCGAGCCGCGGCAGGAACGCATCGAGAGGCCGCGCGAGCCCACGAATGAACGGCCGAAATGCCCGCCTCGCATAGCTCGGCAGCTCCGAGCGGAGCATCGTGTGGGCGTCGTAGACGAGCGGCACCCCTTTGGGCCGCGCCAGCGCGCCGATGATCAAGCCCTCGAAGTGGTGCGCGTGGATGACATCGAAGCGCCGCTCGGCGACGAGCCTGCGGACAGTGCGCAGCAAGGCGGGGTCGAGGCGCAGCAGCTTGCCGGGGGTCGGTCCGGGTGGCAGCGTGCCGAGCTCGAAGGGCCGTTCGATGCGGACGAACTCGAGAGTGCCGGTGTCGGCGCTATCGCCGATATGGTAGGTGGCGATGACGACCTCGTGCCCGCGCGCGGCCAAGGCCTCGCTCAAGCGGGCGATGCGCACGGGCGTGCCGCGCTGCGCCGGCATCGGGCAGGCTGCGATGGTCAGGATGCGCAGCGGGCGCATGGCAGGTCCAACGTTCCTCTTGCGGCGTAGCTGCTGCAACGGCGCAGCGGCAATCGGCACGCCGATCATCCACGTCGTCGATCATCGCCGCGCCGGCGGCTCGAAATGCCCGACCGACCGGCCCGCCATCTTGACCTTGAGCTGCTCGGCCAAGCCGATGATCCCGGGCATGGCCGTGGCCATCAGATCGACCACCACGCGCAAGCTGTTCCAGTTGGCGAACCACCACCGGGCCAGCGTCAGGTGGCACCGCCGACGCTCGGCGGCGGTCGAGGTCGGCATCGTGCACGATGTCCCGGTAGGTCGCGTAGAGCTGCAGGATCGGCACCTGGCGGGTCGGCCGCCGCGTCGCGTCGTGCCAGAGCGCGCGGAACCGGGCCGAGCTCGCCTGGCGGGTGTAGCGGCCGGCATGTTCGCGGATCTGGTGCAGCCGCGAGGGCAGCTGCAGCATCCGGCCACGCAGCGCCAGCTGCGCCAGCAGCGCCCGATCGGCGCCATGAAAGGACGGGTGCAGGACGGAGCCTTCGAGCGCGGTGCGGCGCATCAGCCCGAAGATATCGACGCCCGTATGCGGCTTGATGACGAAGAGCGCGAATCGGTCGCTGGCCGAGGGCAGATCGGCGCTGCCGAGCACGCTGGCATAGCTGCCGATCACCAGGCCGACCGCGTCGATGACGTCCACCACCGTGTTGCACAAGACCAGGTCTGGACGCTGGTCGAGCGCGGCCACGGTCTGGCAGAGGTAGTCGGGCTCGATCCGGTCGTCGTGCGCCAGCCATTTGACGTAGCGGCCGCGGGAGAGCGCGAACGCGCGGTTGTAGTTGGGGGCGGCGCCCAGATTGCGCGGGTTGCGGTGGTAGCGGACGCGCCGGTCCTGCCGGGCGAAGGCCTCGCCGATCGCTCGCGTGCGCGTCGGTCGAGGCATTGTCGCAGATCACCAGCTCGAAATCGGTGTAGCTCTGGGCGAGCACCAACTCGATCGCCTGGCCGAGATAGTTCTCGCCGTTGAAGACGGGCAGCGCGATGCTGACCGTCGGGCAATCCTTGGTGGCGTGCGCGCTCATGCAAGCACCATCTTGGGCGCGTGAAACGCCTCGGCATAGCGGGTCGGCGCCGCGCACTCGATGCCGCGCAACCGGCACAGGCTGCGGAAGCTCTCGCCATCGAACCAGGGCTTCTCGCGCTGTGAGCGAAAGCAGGCCAGCAGCAGCTCGATCTTGCGGGCGACGACACGCTCGGCCAACGGCACGTAGAGGTTGGGCGTCTCCAGATCGCCGTCGTATTTGGGGATCTCGTATTCGAGGATCAAATGGTCGCGGAACGTGTTCCAGGTCAGGTTGGCCACCTCGCGATGATCCTGGTGGCGATCGCGCCGCGTGTGGGTCAGCACGAGATCAGGCGACGGCCGGCTCTTCAGCGTCTCGAACCAACGCTTGAGCTCGGCGCCTTCGTAGGGGAAAAAACCGTCGGTGAAGCCCTCGACCCGGATCTCGTTGCCAGCCGCATCGTGGAGGAAGGCGGCCGCACTGGCCCTCGCCTCCTCGGCGCGGACCGGCGTGGCGCTCAGCACGCACCAGTCGACGAACACGGGCCTCGTCTTGCCGATTAGGGTCAGGATCAAGCCACCGCAACCGATCTCGATATCGTCCGCATGAGCGCCGATCGCCAGAACACGAAGGGCCTCGCCCGTCCGTTCCAGCTCGAGCCCGATCATGGTGCCGCGGCCTTCTCGAGCCAGGGCAACCAGGGCGTCGAGCCGCGTTCGTGCATGTCCTCTAGCATCTGCTTGTCACGCAAGGTGTCCATCGAGGCCCAAAAACCGCGATGGCGGTAGGCAACGAGCTCACCCGCCTCGATCAAGCGGCGGAAGGGCTCGACGACCAGCTCTTCACCATCCTTCATATAGTTGAAAATCTCGCGGCGGAAGAGAAAGTACCCGCCGTTAATCCAAACCTGCGATTGATTGCTGGTGTTCAGCCCGGTGACCTGGCCGCTCTCGTCGAAATCGACCAGATGGTAGCTGAAGTTGGGCTGCACGGCGAGAAAGCAGGCCGTCTTGCCGCTCGCGACGAAAAACTCGAGCATCCCCGGCAATGGCGCATCGGTCAGGCCGTCGGAATAGTTGCAGCAGAAGATGTCCTCGTCCTGCACGAGGTGCCGAACCGAGAACAATCGCGAGCCGACATTGCGCCAGATACCGGTGTCGATCAGCGTGGCGCGCCAATCGTCGTCGGCTTCGCCCAGCAGCTCGATCTTCTGCCCGTAGTCGGAGATCACGAAGTCGCGCGTCGCCGTCGGCCGGTAGTTCAGGAAATATTCCTTGATGACGCTTGCCTTGTAGCCGAGGCAAAGGATGAAGTCGCGGTGGCCGTAATGCGCGTAGTACTGCATGACGTGCCAGAGGATCGGCTGGTGGCCGACCGGAATCATCGGCTTGGGCACGCTCTCCGAGTAATCGCGGATGCGGGTGCCGAGGCCGCCGCAGAACAGCACCACCTTCATTGCTGGCCCCCTCCGCGCAGGCCCGTCATGCCGCGCGTTGTGCTGCCGGCACGATCGCCAGCTCGGGGATCGGCACAACGAACTGGCAGCCCCAGGCCGCCACATGGCGCATCTGATGCATGATCTCGCGCGTCAAGTTCCAGGGAAGGATGACGAGATAGTCCGGCCGCGTCCGGTCGATCTGCTCGACCGGAAAGATCGGGATATGGGTGCCCGGCGTGAATCGCCCATGCTTGTAGGGGTTGCGATCGACCAGGTAGTCGATCAGGTCGGTGCGAATGCCACAGTAGTTCAAGAGGGTGTTGCCCTTGCCGGGTGCACCATAGCCGGCGACGCTGCAACCCCGCTCCCGCGCCTCGATGAGAAACCGCAGGAGCGCCCGCTTGGTGGCCGCCGCCCGCTCGCCAAACGCCGCAAGCTTCGAGGGATCCGTGCAGCCGAAAGCGACCTCGCGCTGCCGGACGAGGTCGACCGACGGATCGACGGCTGCCGTGCCGGCATGCCGCAAATGCACCCGGAGCGAGCCGCCATGGCTCGCCAACTCCTCGACGTGCGTCACGGCCAGACCATGCCGTGCCGCCAAGTGCTCCACGGCGGTGAGCGAGAAGTAGGAGAAATGCTCGTGATAGACCTGATCGAACTGGTTGCCGGCAACCGTCCGCTCGAGATGCGGGAACTCCAGCGTGACCGTGCCCGAGGGCTTGAGCAGCCGGGCGATGCCGGCCATGAAGTCGTTGACGTCGGGGACCTGGGCCAAGACATTGTTGCCGATGATCAGATCGGCGGCGTGGCCATCGGCTGCGAGATTGCGCGCCAGCGCCTCGCCGAAGAAGGCGACGCGGGTGGGCACGCCCTTCGCCTCGGCCGCTGCCGCGACATTTGCAGCCGGCTCGATGCCCAGAACCGGGACGCCCATCCCTTTGAAATGCTGCAACAAGTAGCCGTCATTGCTGCCCAGCTCGACCACCTTCGCCGTCCCGTCCAGCGCGAGGCGGTCGCGCATCGCCGCGCAGTAGTCGGCAGCATGCTTCACCCAACTGTCCGAGAATGACGAGAAATAGGCATAATCATCGAAGATAGTGTCGGGCGACACGTATTCGCGCAACTGAACCAAGCTGCACGTTCCACACATCAACACGCGAAGTGGGTAGAACGCCTCCATGACATCGAGACGATCTGCGGGCAGAAAGCTCTCGCAAAGGGGCGACATGCCGAGATCAATAATTTCGTGATCCAGCGTGGCGCCACAGCTGCGACAGATCGGTAGGCGACTATCCATCACATATCACTTCCGGACATGCCCCAAAGCCTTTCCGCTGCTCTAAAAGCTTTCATCTCATACATATTCAACCATAAACATACAGCGTCCACCGCCGTTCACAAGCGGGGTGACGAGGCAATGCCGCAACAGGCCACGAGAATTTCCGGCCTCTATCGCAACAGTCCGCTTGGCCGTCCGGCGGACGGCGGGATCACCCGTCATGCCTTGTGCGCACCCGGCTGCGTCGGGTCCTCGAGCATGTGGACCTCGCGCTCAAGGCGCTGCTTGCCGCTCCGCGTCGCATGGTCGAGCACGTGCAGCGTATGGATCTGCTCGAGCCATGCGGCACGCCGGAACACCCGCTTGTCGCGCAGGCTGGTGAAGGGGTGGATCTGGCGGAGCGGGTTGCGCTCGTTGAACTCGCTCACCGCCAACCGCTCACCGACCGCGGGGTTGCTGTTGTCGATCCTGACGGCGCCCAGATAGACCATGGTCATCGGCAGATAGAGGTCGGGCTTGCCCTCGAGTGCCGCCAGCGCATCGACCGTGCTCGAATAGGTCGCGAGGTCGAGCACCGCAAAGCCGATCGGGGCGTCGAGACCGGCGATGAAGTCGCGCACGGTCTCGGCCACCGGCCCATAGATGACGCTCACGCCGGGCGGCAGGATCTTCGCCAGTGCCGCCTTGTCGGGCAGCGGGTAGTCGCCTTCGGCGATGGTCTCGGGGTAGTCGCGGTAATCCCTCGGGGGCGGCATGCCGACCCCGGCATCGAAGCCCACGATCTCGATCGCGACCCCGGTCTCCTTGGTCGTTTGCTGGGCCAGCCATGCCAGATTGACCAGCCCTGCCCCCGCCGCAATGCCGAACTCCAGGACATAGATCTTGGGAATTCCCAGCTCCTTGGCGTAGTCGGCGGCCTGGAGCAGCGGCATGGCATAGCGGCGCCGCTCGAGCAGGTCGAAGGCCACCTTCGCGCGAAAGCCGCCGAAGAGCTTGACGAAGACGCTCGCCAAATTGAGGTGCAGCGGCTCGCCCAGCCGATCGGCGAGCTGCTTCTCCCAGAAGCGGTGGTCCAGCAGGTCGCCGAGCTTCATCGTCATCATCCTCCAATAGACGCCGGGCCGGCCGTTCAGCCGGCCTTGCGCGCGAGCATATCGCGGCCGAGCCGCACCAGCACGGGCAGGCTGACGGCACCTGTGCCGAGCAAGAGACAGAGATAGACGGCGCCGCCGACCGCCGCACGCAGCACGAAGCCCCAACCTTGCTGCTCCGTCCAGACGACGACGGCGGCGGCGGCGAGCCCGGCGGCGAGAGCGATCACGGGCGCGCGCAGCGCTCGCGCCATGCCGGTCGCCCGGACGACGACGGCAGCGATGGAGGACACGACAACGGCCTCGGCAATGAGCAGGGCCAGCGCCGCGCCGATCCCGCCGAGCAGCGGGATCAGGGCCAGATAGGCGACCATCGCCACGATCAGGCCGGCGATATAGCTCGGCAGAAGACGCTGCTGGATCGCCAGTGCTGTCGCCGTCTCGCGCAGGACCAGGGCCGTGCCGTGCAGCACGAGCACCGCGGCCAGCACCTGCAGAATCGGCGCTGCGGCGGCGAACTCGGCACCGGCGAGCAGCGTCACGATCTCGGGCGCCAGAGCGACGATGCCGACACCGACGCCGGTCGTCCCGATGGCGAGTGTTCCCAGCGCATTCTCGAGATGCTCGCGAAAGGCGCCTTCGTCGACCCTGGCCGTGTTGGCGAGCAGCGGCGCGAACAGGCCCACCAGGAGCATGGTGATGCCCATGAAGGAATCGACGACCTTGATCGGCACGCCGTAGAGTCCGACCTCGGCGGGCGTGTCGAGGATCGCCAAGAGGATCGTGTCGGCGCGGAAATAGAGGACGGTGATGCTGGTGGCGACGGCGAGCGGTGCGCCGGCCTTGGCGAGGCGCCAGCAGACGTCGCGCTCGAGCCGGATGCCGAAGCGGACCAGCCGGCGGGCCGCAACCAGCGTGACCGCGAGCGTGAAGACGTAGCTCAGCCCGAGCGCCGACGCGAACGCCCAGGGTCCCGCGCCGAGCCAAGCGAAGAGCCCGATCAGCGCCAGGAGCAGGATCCCGCCGCTCACCTCGGCGAGCACCACGCCTTCCTGGCGGAGCTTTTGCTGAAACAGGCCGAAGAGCAGCAGGTGGACTGAGTAGGCCAGAAAGCCGAACGAGCCGGCAATGATGCCAAGCCGCTCGGCGTGGTCGAAGGGCAGGACGAAAGCGAGCGCCACAGCCAGCAGCATGGCCGAGCCGGCGATCACCAGGCGGAGCCCGAGGGCGTTGGCGATGACGCGTGACTGGTCGGCGCCCTGCCGCGAGATCTCGCGAACGAAGAGGCTGGCGAGGCCCAGGTCGGCGAGCGAGATCACCAGCGCCAGGTAGGCGACCGCGGCGCGGTAGTGGCCGAAGCCGGATGGCCCGAGCAGGCGGGTGAGCAACGCCGTCGTCACCAGTGCCAGGAGCAGGAGCACGACACGCCCGCCCATCAATAGGGCAAAGCGCGATCCCAGGGTGGCGGCGAGACGCATGCGCCCGTCAGCCCAGCACGTGCAGGGCCGGCGCCAGCCCCATGGCCGCAAGACTCCGGGCAATCTCGTCGCGGTAGACCGGGTTCATGACGAGCACGACGTCCGGGCGGATGTCGACCAGCGCTTCCGGCGCCTCGATCTTGTGGCCGGTGCCGGCCAGATACTTGCCGGCCTTATGCGGGTTGATGTCGATCACCGCCTCGACCTCGGGGCCGACGGCGAGACCGGTGAGGTAGGCCACCGCCTTCGAGCCCGAGCCCCAGAGCACGACCCGCTCGCCGCGGCTGTGCCACCCATCGAGTGCGCTGCGAAGCTCCGCCAGGCGGGTCTCGACGGCCGCCGCGAACGCCGCCACGCGGCGGCGCGCCTCCGTCACCGTCTCCTCGATGGCCAGCGGGCCGGACGACCGGCCGCCCGCCAGCCGCGCCTCGATCACCAGATACTGGTCTCCATAGACGCGGTAGAGGTCGTCCACCCGGAAGCCGGCCCGCCGGAACAGCCGTGCGAGCGAGCCGGCGGTGAAGTAGCTGCAGTGCTCGTAATAGACATCCCAGAAGGCGCGTTCATCGAGGATCCGGGTCGTGTCCGGCAGCTCGAACAGGAGCACCGTCGCCTCGCGCTCGCCGAGACCGCTCCGAACCTGCCCGAGAAAGGCCAGCACGTCGGAGATGTGCTCGAGCGTGTGCCGGCAGCAGACATAGTCCGGCGCCAGCGCCGCATGCGCCGGCCCGTAGCGCTCCGCGATGAAGGTCGGGCCGCCGGCGGCGGCCGGCTCTCGCCGATCGGAGCGAAAAGCGGGGTCGATGCCGATGCCGACGGCACCGGTGCACTCGACCAGACGCACGAGGAAGTCCCCCTTGCCACAGCCGATCTCGAGCACGGTCTTGCCCCGGAGCCCGTGCTTGCGGTCCTGTGCGTCGATCAGTTCGTCGATGAACGCCATGAAGTGCGGCGAGAAGGCCTGGGTTTCCTCGTAGGCGGCCGAATAGGTCACGAGGTCCGGGTCGAAGCGGTCGTTCTGGATGAAGCCGCAGACCTCGCAGAAGGCAAGCTCGAGGTCGCCCTTGGGAAAGGCCACCGCCGCCGCGCGGTCGTCGAGCAGCAGGCAGCTGTTCACCGGGATGGCGGTGAGCCGGTAGAACGGCCAGAGGTTGCTGCTGCCGCAGGCGCGACAGGTCGATGTCACGCGCTGACCGTGCGCGGCATCAACCGGGCATCGAAGCGGCCCGCCTCGATCTGCTCGCGGACCCGCTTGATCCGCAGGTAGCGCGAGCTCAGGAAATCGGCCTCGGTGAGCCCGGCCGCCGTGTAGGCCTGGTAGAGCTGCTCGATGCCGCGCCTGAGCGTCCAGGTGGGCCGGAAACTGCCCAGCACGCGGGCGATCTTGTCGCAATTGACCCGATAGTTGCGCAAATCGGGGCTCGGGCTGCCCTCATAGGTGACGACGGCACCGGGCACGACCTCGGCGACGAGATCCGCCACTTCGCGCACCCGATAGTTTTCCGCCGTCTGGCCGACATTGAAGGTCTCGTTGAACACCAGCTCGCGTGGCGCCTCGATGACGCATTTGAATGCCTGCGAGATGTCCTCGATATGAACCAGCGGCCGCCACGGCATGCCGTCGCTCTTGATCAGCACGTGGCCGGTGGTGACCGCGTAGCCGACGAGATTGTTGACGACCAGATCGGCGCGCAGCCGCGAGGAAAGACCGTAGGCAGTGGCACTGCGCAGGAAGGTGGGCGTGAAGCTTTCGGACGCGAGCCCGGCGATATCGCGTTCGCTCCACACCTTGCTCTCGGCGTAGGCCGTCACCGGCAGCAGCCCCGCCGTCTCGTCCAGGTAGTCGTCGCCGGCGGCACCGTAATTGCTGCAGGACGAGGAGAAGACGAAGCGCGCCACGCCGGCGTCGCGGGCGAGCCTGGCGAGGCGAACCGAGGCCTCGTGATTGACGGCGTGCGTCACCTTAGGGTCGAGATCGCCGAGCGGGTCGTTGGACAGCGCTGCCAGATGAAGAACCGCGTCGAAGCCCTTGAGATCCAGCAGTTCGACAGCGCGCAGGTCCTTGACGATCGTCGGCAGGGACGGCGCCGGCAGGCCGGGAAAGTCGCAGCCCTCGTAGAGCCGGCTGTCGAGGCCCGTCACCTCGTGTCCGGCGGCCTGCAGCAGCGGCACCAGGACACGACCGATATAGCCATCGCTGCCGGTGACCAGAACACGCATGTCTCGGAAGTCTCCAGAAATGACCAGGGTCAACGCGAGGCGGGTCCACGGCATCAGCGCGCGGCCGAGCGCACACCATTCGAACTAGAGGCGCCCTCTCACCAGTCGAGGGTCCTTTGCCGATCGAACGTGATGTTCATCAATGACGCGTCCCGCAGTGCAGCCGACACAGGTCCGATGTCGACCATTCCGCGTAGCGGGGTTTTGCATTCTTCAGTGTCGAGACGCAACCAGCGATAGGTCGATCGGCACCGGCAGCAGCGATGGCGGCCAGCAATGTGGCGGCTTTGCCGCGCCTGCTTCCGCCGTTTCAATCTATGGCTGCTCGTTGTCGTCGAGGAAGACGAGGGCCGGGCCGATCGCTTCACGCCACACCGACCAGGTGTGACTACCGCCGGTCACCCGCAGCGTCACGGGCCGACCGTCGCCCCGAAGGGTCGTGAAGAGGGCGATCGCGCCACGCCACAGCTCATGGCTGTCCTCATCGCCTACCGCCAGATAGGTCGCCGGCAGCGTCTGCTTGGCATCCAAGAGCTTGCGGAGCTCGGTGAAAGCGCTCACCGAATTGAAGAACCGCGCATCGAACGGATCGCCGAACGCGCCGGAAAAATGCTCACCCGGCGGCGGCAGGTCGATGCCCGGCAGCGCCGTATCCTTGGCGACGAAGTGGAAATAGTCGTTCTGTGCGAGAAAGAGCAGCTTGTCGGGCGGCAGATCGAGGTCTTCTTCGGGGACGTTCTGCCAGATTGCGCCACTCAAGCTCGCCGTGGCGCTGAACAGCTCCGGATAGGCATAAGCCAGCCTGAGTGCGCCGTGGCCACCCATGGAGAGGCCGGCGATGGTGCGGTTCTCGCGACCGCTCGCGACGTCGTAGGTTGCCTCGACGTGCGGCAGCAGCTCATCGATGATGGCGCTCTCGAAATCACCGGGCCCGCCGACCGCCTTCGAGTTGACGTACCAGCTGTTGCCGGCTGCCGGCATGACGATCAAGAGCGGGTCGATCGTGCCGTTCTCGATCAGTCCGTCAGCGGTTTCCTGGATGTGCCCGGCGTTCTGCCAGTCCCGCTCATTGCCACCCAGGCCATGCAGCAGATAGAGGACCGGCAAGGGACCCTCGACGTTGTCCGGCAGGTAGATCTGGTAAGGCAGATCGCCATCGAGCGTAGCGCTCGGCATGGTGTGATGGCTGATCTGGCCAGCGATTGCGTGACAGCACGGCAACGCCAGCGCAGCCGCAACGAGCAGCAGCTTCATCGAACGGCCTCCTTGTGGCCCGCTACAGGTCGGCGAGCGCAAGCTCGCAGATCCCCAGAGGCCCGGACAAGCTTGTGCTGCACGTCAAGGGCTTGGCAGCCGCACCTGCGGTCGAACGCGAGCCGATGCAAGACCACGCGGACATCCCGGGCGGTCGCTCAGCGAACGAGGCGGCCGGCATCCGGTGTGTAGCGCGCGACCTTGTCGGGGTCGAGCGCCACGCCGAGGCCGGGGCGCTCGGGGATGGCGAGATAGCCCTCGTCGTCGAGCGCGAACGGCTCTTCCAGCAGGCCATCGACATAGGGGCTGCCGGCGATGTATTCGACCAGATCGCAGCCGGGCAGCGCTGTCGCCATCTGCAGGTCGGCGGCGAGGCCGATCGCCGTGTTCCAGCCGTGACCGACATACTTGACGCCGAACTCGTCGGCCATCCAGGCGATGCGCCGCTGCTCGCTCGATCCGCCGACCTTGGTGACGTCCGGCTGGACGATGTCGAAGGCGCCGCGTGACGAGCCAGGGCAGGAAGACCTGGCGGCGGGTCAGCACCTCGCCGCCGGCGATGGGCAGCGGGCTGGACCGGCGGAGCGTGCAGAAGTCGTCGAGCGCGTCGGGCACGAGCGGCTCCTCGAACCAGCCCACGTCGTAGGCAGCCAGCATCTCGGCGGTGCGCAGCGCCCATTTCAGCCCGTTGCGGCCAGTAGCGCGTCGCTGGCCCCGGCATCGACGAAGAGCTGCGCGTCGTCGCCAGCAGCGTCGCGGGCTGCCGCCACGATCGCCTCGTCGGTCCGCGCACTGCCGGTGCGCCCGAACGGGCCCCAGCCGATCTTGAAGGCGCGAAAGCCCTGCTCGCGGTAGGGGCCGATGACGTCGGCCATCCGCTCCGGCATCTCCATCAGCAGCGAGCAATAGGGCCGCACCCGCTCGCGGTAGCAGCCGCCGAGCAGCCGGCCCACGGGCATCGCCAGCGCCTTGCCGAGGATGTCCCAGAGCGCGATGTCGATGCCGCTGATGGTGTGGGTGAGCGTGCCGCCGCGGCCCATCCAGAAGGTGTTCTGGTGCAGCTTTTCGGCTCACCCGCTCGGGCTCCAGCGCGTTCTCGCCCCGATAGAGCGGCTCCAGCACCTGCAGCCCGGCCTCGACCAGCCGGCCGTCGGTGAAGACGCTGCCATAGCCGGTGATGCCAGCGTCGGTGTGCACGGCGATCAGCGCATGGACGGAATCCTCGGGCTGGATCTCGACCGACCAGCCGCCCTTCGGGCTCTCGCCGATCAGCGGCAGGGCGCGGATGGCGGTTATGGCGATCTTCGGCAGGACGGCGCGCTCGAGATCGGGGGCGGTCGGCTCGGCTTCGATCATGGTGATGTTCCTGCTGGCCTTCTCGTGGGGTCAAGCTGGAGGGCTTGGCGCCTCAACGGGGATCGGGCGTGCGGTAGAGCGTCTTGCCGCCGACGCGGATCTCGACGTCCTGGAGGTATTGCCGGATGCCATCGGAATCGATGGCCACGCCGAGCCCGGGCGCGTCGGAGAGAGCGATCTCGCCGTTAGCGTCGGGCAGGATCTGCGTCGCGCAAAACGCCTTGGCGACCGGCCTGGTGTGGACAGGGAACTCGCAGATGCGATGCTCGCCGAGCCCGGCGAAGGGCTGCAGCGAGGCGGCGAGCGCCAGGTTCGAGGTGAAGGTGTGATTGACGTAGGTGACGCCGCGGGCGACGGCGTGCTCGGCCACCTGCTTGGCCGGGCCGATGCCACCGATTCGGCCGCAATCGATCTGGATGTAGCCGACCTTGGCATAGTCGATGGTGTGCCGCGCCATGGCGAGATTGTGGGCGGCCTCGCCGCCGGCAAGCTTGACGCTGGTGCAGCGCGAGGCGAGTGCCGCGTAGCTCTCGTACGCCATGCCGGCGAACGGCTCCTCGTACCAGGTCGCGCGGGTCTCCTCGAGCGCCGGCAGCCGTGCCGCTGCCGCCTCGAGGTCCTCGCCGAAGATCTGGCCGGCATCGACCAGGAGGATACCGTCCGGGCCGAGGCCCTCGCGGGCGGCCTGCAAGTGGTCGACGTCGTCCTGCAGCGTGCCCCGGCCGAAGGGGCCCCAGCCGCACTTGACCGCGCGGTAGCCGGCCTCGATCTGGGCCCGGCAGGAGGCGAGGGTCGCAGCCGGCGTATCGCCGAAGAGCTGCGAAGCATAGGGCGTCTTCGGGAAAGCCTCCTGGTAGCCGAGCAACCGCCAGACAGGCTCGCCCCGCGCCTTGCCGAGGAGATCCCAGAGCGCCATCTCGATCCCTGACCAGGTATGCGGCGCCTGAAGAAGGTCCATGCTGTCCCAGCCGATGGTCCTGGCCATCGCCGCGATGTCGGCGGGAGTCTGAATTGTCTTTCCCAGGACCGAGGCGCTGACCGGCTTGCAGGCGCCGTGCGACATCGGGCAGACGAAGGCGGCGATCGACGGTAGCGGCGCCGCCTCGCACTCGCCCCAGCCGACATGTCCGCCGGCAGCGACCCGCACCAGGAGTGCGTCCTGGCTGCCGTCGCCGGCGTCGGTCACCTCCGGCATGGCCACGTAGAAGAAGTCGACCGCCTCGATGCGCATGACGTGCGTCCTCGTTGTCGCCGGATCTTTCAGCCGGATGTTTCAGCCAGATGTCTCAAAAGGTGGCCGAGACGCCGCCGTCGACCAGGAGCACTTGGCCGGTGACGTAGGCGGCGTCGTCGGAAAGCAGAAAGGCGGCGGGCCCGGCGATGTCGTCGGGCAGGCCGGCCCGCCGCGCCGGGATGCGGCCGTGGCCCAGATAGAAGGTCTGGAAGAGCTCGGTGGCGTGCTCGTGGCTGCCGTCGGCGAGGCGCGCCATGCGGGTGTCGATGAAGCCGGGCGCAATGGCATTGGCGCGGATGCCGCGCTGGGCGAGGTCGCAGGCGAGGCAGCGGGTCAGGTTGACGATCCCGCCCTTGGCGGTCGAGTAGGGGATCGCGTCGGTGGCGCCGAGAACGCCCATGATCGACGCGATGTTCAAGATGCTGCCGCCACCGCCGCGCGTGATCAGCGGCTCGGCGGCCATCGTGGTGAGCAGCGCGCCGTCGAGATTGATGCCGATCACCTGGCGGTAGCGGGCGAAGTCGAGCTCGTCCCAGGTGCTCTCGTCGAGCACGGCTGCGTTGTTGACCAGCATGTCGAGCCGGCCGAAGCGTGCGTCGATCGCCCCGACCACCGCCTTGCCCGACGCCGCGTCAGCGATGTCGTGGGTCAGCGCCATGGTCTCGCCGGCACCTGCCAGCTCGGCCGCGGCAGCGCTCACCACGTCGCCATCGATGTCGGTCATCACGACGCTGGCACCTTCGGCGGCGAGCCGCCGGGCGATCGCGAGGCCGATGCCGCGGGCGGCGCCGGTGACCAGCGCCACCTTGCCGGTGAAGCGTCCAGTGACGGCGCTAGGCTGCATCGTCGGCTACCGCTGCATCGGCCCGGCGCAACAGCGCCAACGGACCGCTCAGGATGTGCACCTCGAGCACCCTGGTGAGCTCGGTCGCGTCGCCTGTGCGGAGCGCTGCCAGGAGCTCGTCGTGCTCGATGGCGATATCGACGAGGCGCGGATGGAGGACGCTGCATTCGAGAAAGAAGCGCTGCAGCCGGCCGGAGATCATCGACCAGAGCTGCAGCGTGTGCGGCTCTTGCGCCAGGGTCATGAGGCGCTGATGAAAGGCGACATCGAGCTCGGCGATGCGCAGCCGCTCGCCCACCTTGGCCGCCCGATGCATCTCGAGCGCCACGGCCTCGAGCCAGGCATGATCGCCCGGCTGCAGATGGGCCAGCGCTCGTGGCACCGCGTAGGTCTCGAGGGTCAGCCGGACCGGCAGCAGCACGTGCTCGATCTCGGCGCGGCTGATGGCGGCGACGAAGCAGCCTCGATGCGGGAACGCGGTGACCAGGCCCTCCTGCTCGAGCTGGCGCAGGGCTTCGCGGATGGGGCCGCGGCTGATCTCCAGATCGAGCGCCAGGCGATCCTCGCGGAGGTGCTCGCCGGGCGCCAGAACGCCCTGGACGATGCCGCGTCGCAGCCGCTCCAGCGCCTGCTGGCGCACCGAGCGCGCATCGATCGGAACGGCACTCAGCGACGCTTCCGCGCTGTCCCGCCTGATGTCCCGTTGAACACCTTCCGATTCGGTATCGATGGGGCGCGACATCATTGCTGAAATCCTACGCGATCAATGACACTGACCAGTTGGGACCAAGTTTGTATGATTGTTGACAATAGACAAACCCCTGGATAGCGTCAAAACATAACATCAGGAGGACGCGCGCCGTGGCCGAGGACAGCAAGGACCGCATCAGCTTTGCCGAGCTCCTGCAGCGCGGGCAGACGGACACCGACCGGCGCACGGTGCTCAAGAGTGCCCTTGCCGCCGGCTTCTCCGTTGCCGCCATGGGCAGCATCCTCGGCTCAGGCGTGCGCCTGGCCGCGGCTGCGGAGGGTGATGCGCCGTCCGGCCAGCTGATCTTCGCCAATGCCGAGCCGCCGACGTCGAACTACTGGGACCCGGCCGCCGGCTTCGGCCTCGTCGACGAGCAGGTGGCCTCCCTGGTCCACGATACGCTGATCGCCTTCGACCAGGACGGCGTCATGCAGCCGAGCCTGGCGACGGCCTGGCAGCGGACCGGCCCGACCACGCTCGAAGCCACGCTGCGCACCGATGCGACCTTCCACGACGGCTCGCCGGTGACCGCGGAGGACGTGAAGGCGAGCTATGACCGCCTGGGCCTCGGCGAGCTGGCCCAGTCGATGGTGGTCCAGCCGGGCATGGCGGTGACCATCAAGGATCCGACGACCATCGAGATCACCACGGCCGAGCCGTTCGGCCCGCTCGAGAACGCCATGGCGTTCGTCAAGATCCTCAAGCAGGCGGACATCGAGAACCCGGACAACTGGAAGGAGCGGGCGATGGGCAGCGGCCCCTACCGCTTCGTCTCCTACACCGAAGGCGACGTCACCCTCGAGGCCAACACCGATTACTGGGGCGGCGCGCCGAAGATCGAGACCGTGATCTTCCGCTACATCGAGGATGGGCAGGCGCGGATCAACGCGCTCTTGAGCGGCCAGGTCGACATCATGACCCGCGTTTCGGCCGAGGATCTCGGCCGGGTCGAGGGCAATGCCGAGTTCGAGGTGCACGACGTCTCGCCGCCGGCGCAGATCATCGCCATCCTGCAGCACAACGGCCTCCTCGCCGACACCAGGCTGCGGCAGGCGATCGCCCACGCCGTGGATCGCCAGGCAATCGCCGAGAGCATCATGAAGGGGGTCAACCCGGTGGCGTTCTCGAGCCTGCCGACGACCATGCCGTTCTACGAGCCGCTCGAGCCCGAGTTCGCCTACGACCTCGACCGGGCGCGCGAGCTGCTCGCCGAGGCCGGCTATGCCGACGGCGTCGACCTGACCATGGCGACGACGACGCTGGTGCCCAACCAGCTGCAGATCGACCAGGCGATCGCCGCCTCGCTGCAGCAGATCGGCATGCGGGTCTCGATCGAGCGGCTCGAGGTCGGCGCCTTCCGCAGCTCCTACAACACCTACGACGTGTCGCTGAACACGCTGGCCTCGTTCAACAACGACGCGGACTTCATCCTCGGCCTCTACACCGGCGGCGCCGGTGCCGCGATCTGGCATTTCGAGGACGAGGCCTACAATGCGCTCCACGCCGCCCAGCGCGCCGCCATCGGCGACGCGCGGCCGCCCGCGGTCACCGACGCCGCCCGCTACCTCTGGGAGAACCAGGCGACGCTCTACCTCTCGGACGAGATCTGGTACACGATCGTCAACGCGCGGGTGAAGGACTACCACCGGGCACCGCTGGTCGGTGAGAACCTGGTGCCGCAAGCATCGGTGAGCTGAGCCGGGCGCGGCATGCCGGGCATGGGGGTGCGCAGGCCAGACGCGGCGGTGACGATGGCGGCGAGCGCCAGGGCTGATGCCGGACTGGTGCTGCGCGGCCTCATCGAGGCGGCAGGCCTGCCGTTCCTGCAGAGCCTCGGCCGGCCCAACCAGCACAGCGATCCCTTCTGGGCGCCGGCAGCGGTCGACCGGCTGCTGCCGGGACGTGCCCCGCTCGATTCGGCGGTGCTCGCCCTTTTCCTCGCCGGTCGGGCGCTGCCTCCGGCCGACGTCGAAGCGGCGCTCGGCAGCGACACGACCCGGCTCCTGCTCGAAGCGGCCGTGCTGGTGGAGACGGCCGAAGGCCTGCGCTCGCCGCTGCTGCTCGTCAGCTACCTCAACCGCCATGTGCTGGCGGCACCTCCCCCCTCGCACCCCAACTTCGCGGCCGATCGGGCGCCCTATTGCGGGCCGGAATCGCTCTGGTATGCGCGGCTGGTGGCGCTGCGTGGCCCCTACGAGCAGGCGCTCGATCTCTGCACCGGAACCGGCCTGATCGCCATGCTGCCCGCGGCCGAGCGTGTCGTCGCTGTCGACCTCGATCCGGCGGCTCTGGCTGCAGCGGAAATCAATCTCGCCCTCAACCTGGCGGGCCATGTCGAGCTCCAGCAAGGGTGACCTCTTCGACGGGCTCGAGGGCCAGACCTTCGATCTCGTCACCGCCAACCCGCCCTTCCTGCCGGATGCGCCGGACGGCAAGCTGCCGCTCTGCGGGCGCGGTGGCCGGCGCGGCGACGAGGTGCTGGAGCGGCTGCTGCTCGCCGCTGGTGACCATCTGTCACCCGGCGGCGAAGCGCTGATCTATGCCGAGGGCTTCGGCGATGCGCGGGGGCCGGCGATCCTGGGAGCGCTGACGCAATCCAGCCTATCGCCCGTCCACGACTACCATTGCCTGATCGGCGCCACCCAGAGCGGCGAGCGCGCCACGCTGAACCTGATCCGGCTCTGGCAACGGCTGGGCGCCGACGAGGCTGGCGCCTGGGCGCATTGGCGCGAGCTGGCAGGCACCCTGCCCTCGACCCACTACCACCACTGCCTCTGGCGGATCGTCCATGGCAGCGGCCGGCTGGCGGTGCAGCGGATGTTCGTCGGATGAGCCGCTACGTCATCGGCCGCGTGCTGCAGTCCGTGCTGATCGTCGTCTTGATCACCGTCACCGTCTTCGTCCTGATGCGGCTCAGTGCCGGCGATCCGGCGCGCATCCGGGCACCGGTCTTCGCGCGGCCGGACGTGATCGAGCAGTATGCCCGTGACTTCGGCGTCGATCGGACGATCGTCGAGCAGCTGGCGAGCTTCGTCGGTGGCGCCGTTCAGGGTGATCTCGGCCAGTCCTTCCGCTTCCAGGCGCCGGTGATCGAGCTCGTGGCCCGTGCCTTCCCGCGCACGCTTCTGCTCGCCACCGTGGCGCTGGCGACTATCGCTCACGCTGGCGATCGTGCTCGGCAGCCTCGCGGCGCGAAGACCGAGCTCCGTCTTCGCCACCGTCTCCTCGGTGATCGCCGCACTGGGCCAGTCCGTCCCGGTCTTCTGGTTCGGGCTGATTCTCGTGCTCTTCCTGGCGGTGACCTGGCCGATCCTGCCGGCCGGCGGCTTCGAGGGCGCCGTCGAGCCTGATCCTGCCGGCGATCGCGGTCAGCCTCTCGATCCTGCCGACCCAGCTGCGCGTGCTGCGCGCCTCGATGGAGGCGACGCTGAGCCAGGAGTTCATCCGCACGGCCCGGGCCTTCGGCATCGCGGAGCGGCGCATCCTCATGGTCTACGCCCTGCGCAACGCGGCACTGCCGCTGATCACCGTGATCGGCGTCGATGTCGGCTATCTGCTGGGCGGGGTGATCGTCGCCGAGGTCGTGTTCAACTTTCCGGGCATCGGCCAGCTGGCGCTGGTGGCGCTCAATGCCCGCGATTACCCGCTCATCCAGGGCGTGACCATCGTCACCGCGTCCACCTTCGTCGTCGTCAACCTGCTGATCGACCTGCTCTACGGGCTGATCGATCCGCGCATCCGCCTGGAGCGGCCATGAACATCCTCGCCATCGGCGCTCACCCGGACGACCTGGAGCTGCTCTGCGCCGGCACGCTGGCCCTCTACGCCGAGGCCGGCCACAAGGTCTTCATGGCGGTCGCCACCAACGGCAATGTCGGCACGCCGGACCTCACCCGCGACGAGATCCGCGCCATCCGCAAGGCCGAGCAGGAGGCGTCGTGCGCGATCATCGGTGCCGAGCTGATCTGGATGGATTTCGACGACGAGTGGCTGTTCAACGACCGACCGACGCGCACGGTCTTCCTCGACGCCATCCGGCAGGCCGCGCCCGACGTCATCTTCGCGCATGCCCCCACCGACTATCACCCCGACCATCGCATCTCGGGCCAGATCGCCGAGGACTGCCGCATCCCGGCAGCGGTCCGCCTGGTCGAGACGCGCCTGCCGCAGGCGCCCAGGGTGCCGCACATGTTTCGCATGGACACGATCGGCGGCGTCGAGTTCGAGCCCGAGGCCTATGTCGACATCACCAAGGTCATCGACATCAAGCGGCGCATGCTGGCCTGCCACGAGAGCCAGGTCGGCTGGCTGAAGGCGATCTACGACCTGAGCCCGGTCGAGATGATGGAGTTCATCGGCCGGCAGCGCGGGCTGGTTGCCGGCTGCGCCTTCGCCGAGGGGTTCGCCGAGGTGAAGACCTACCCGCGCACCGGCTCGCAGGCGCTCCTGCCGGGCACGGGCTGAGCCTTGGCGCTCGCCTTCCCTGCCCTGCCTGCCCGGCCGATCGAGCGCAACCCGTCGCTTTGGCTCGGCGCCCTGCTGCTGGCGCTGCTGGCAGCGACGGCGGTCCTGGCGCCGCAGCTGGCCCTGACCGACCCGACCGCGGTCGATCTGGCTGCCGTGCGCCAGCCGCCCTCCTTGGCGCACCCGCTCGGCACGGACGGGGTCGGTCGCGATGTCTTCTCCCGCGTGCTCTACGGTGGGCGTATCTCGCTGGTCGTGGCCGGGCTCGGCATGGTGGGCTCGCTCCTGGTCGGCACGGCGGCGGGGCTCCTGGCCGCCTTCGGCGGACGCTGGATGCGGCTCGTGGTCGAGCGGGCGATCGACGTGCAGCTGGCCTTCCCCTACGTCCTGATGGCGATCGCGATCACCAGTGCGATCCGCCCGTCGATCCCGGTCCTGATCCTGCTCATGGTGCTCGCCGGCTGGGCCGGTGCGGCCAGGGTCGTCCGCAGCATAGCACTCCAGGAGCATGCCAAGGACTACGTCAAGGCGGCCGAGCTGATCGGCGCATCGCGGCCGCGCATCGCACTCCTCCATGTCTTTCCCAGCGTCTGGCCGAGTGTCGTGGTGCTGGCGGCGATGCAGATGGCGGCGATGATCGTCTTCGAATCGACGCTCTCCTTTCTCGGCATGGGCATCCAGCCGCCGACGCCGTCCTGGGGCGGCATCATGCTCGAGGGCAAGGAGTTCATGACCACGTCCTGGTGGCTCACCGTGCTCCCCGGCCTGGCGATCGTCTTCACCTCCTTGAGCCTCGTGCTTGCTCGGCGACGGGTTGCAGCGTCGCCAGCGGCAGCGCTCCAGCCGGGCGGCGAGCGACGGATGAGGGCCGAGCCGGCGCTGCGCCTCGCCTCGGTCTCGGTCACTTTTCCGGCCGGCGACAGCGTCGTGCCGGTGGTGCACGATCTCTCCTTCACGCTCGCCGAAGGGCGCTGCCTCGCCATTGTCGGCGAGTTCGGCTCGGGCAAGTCAATGTGCTGCCAGACCCTGCTCGGCATCGTCCCGGAGCCGGGCCGGGTCACCGGCGATGGCATCTTCTGGCAGGGCGAGAATTTGCTCGAGGCGTCGCCGGCCCGCTGGCAGCGCCTGCGTGGGGCCGAGATCGCCATGGTCTTTCAGGACCCGACCGCGGCGTTGAACCCGCTCATGGCGATCGGCCGGCAGATCGAGGATGTCATCCGGGCACACCAGGGCGGCTCCAGGCGCGCTGCCCGGGCGCGGGTGGTCGAGGTGCTGCGCGAGGTGGGCTTTCCCGAGCCCGAGCAACGCTATCGCTCGATCCCGGCCGAGCTCTCCGGTGGGCTTCGCCAGCGCGTCGCCATCGCGCTGGCGCTCGCCTGCCGGCCGAGGCTGATCGTCGCCGACGAGGCCACCACCAATCTCGATGTCTCGATCCAGGCGCAGATCATCGACCTCTTGCTTGATCTCAAGACCCGGCTCGGCATCGCGATCATCTTCGTCACCCACGATCTGGGCCTCGCCGCCGAGATCGCCGATGAGGTCATGGTGATGTATGCGGGCCATGCCGTCGAGCATGGCCCTGTGCGCAGCGTGCTCGACCGGCCGTGCCACCCCTACACGATCGGTCTGCTGCGCTCGGCGCCGACCCTGGAGAGCCGGCGCAGCGAGCCGCTGCAGCCGATCGCCGGCCAGACCCCGGCGCTGCAGACGATCGGCGCCGGCGCGCCGTTTCGCAGCCGCTGCAGGGTCACTGTCGAGGGTGTCTGCGACCGCGAGAAGCCGGGCTGGACGGCTTGCGGCGACGGCCATCGGGTCGCCTGCCACCGCTTCGCGCTCGGCGGAAGGGAGGCGGTGTCGTGAGCGCGCTCCTCGAAGCCGTCGAGATCGTCAAGCGGTTCGAGGTCCAGCGCGCGCGGCCGCAGGCTGGCGATCAACGCGGTCAACCAGGTGTCGCTCGAGGTGCGCCGCGGCGAGACGGTGGGCCTGGTCGGCGAGTCCGGCTGCGGCAAGACCACGCTCTCGCGCATCCTGGTCGGCATCGAGCCGGCGAGCCACGGCAGCGTCCGCCTCGACGGCCGGCCGGTCACCAGCAGCCAGGACTGGCGGGCGCTCCGCCGCCGGGTCCAGTACGTCTTCCAGGATCCCTACACCTCGCTCTGCCCGACCATGCGGGTCGGCCAGGCGCTGCTCGAGCCGCTCACCATTCATGGCATCGGCGCACGCAACGAGCGGCCGGAGCGGGTGCGGCGCACGCTCGAGCTGGTCGGCCTCGCAGCCGAGACGGCCGGGCGGCTGCCGGCGCAGCTGAGCGGCGGTCAGCGCCAGCGGGTGAGCCTGGCCAGGGCACTTGATGCTCGAGCCCGAGCTGATGATCTGCGACGAGATCGTCTCGGGCCTCGACGTCTCGGTGCAGGCGCAGGTGCTGACCCAGCTCACCGAGCTGCAGGCCCGCCTCGGCCTCGCTTTGCTCTTCATCTCCCACGACCTCCGCGTCGTGCGCTACCTCGCCGATAGGATCGCGGTCATGTATCTGGGCCAGATCGTCGAGGAAGGGCCGGTCGACGCCGTCTTCGAGGACCCGCAGCACCCCTATACCCGAGCCCTCCTCGCGGCGATTCCCGACCATTCGCGCAAGGCTGATGCCGGCATTGGGCGGACGTTGCAGGGCGAGCCGGCAGATCTGGGCGACCTGCCGCCCGGTTGCTACTTCGCCGGCAGGTGCCCGATCGCCGAGCCGCTCTGCCGCTCCCTGCCGCCACCGGTCCTGGGCAGCGGCGCTCATCGCGCCCGCTGCCGCCTTGCCTGGCCGGATGGCGCCCGGCCTGTTCAGACCGCGGACGGGCCACTAGGCTCGCACTGAATAAGAGCTCAGGGGGGGAAAGATAATGGCCAGGGACCTGCCGATCGGCTGTGCCGGCAACGGCGTGGTGCACAACGATCAAGAGACGCCCGACATCGACACGCGGTTTCGCATGGTCAAGGAGGCCGGCGTCTTCGACTATTTCGACAAGTCGCCGCTGATGGGCGAGGTCGACCTCTACCGCGCCGCGTCGGCCAGGCATGGCATCCCGATCCGCGCCACGGGCTGGTACTACGTGCTCGGCCGCGACGAGCCGCTCCTGGAGTGGAACCTGCGGGTCTCCGCCCAGCTCGGGGCCGTGGTCCACAACGCGCAGATCATGACCGAGAAGCTCGACGGCACGCCCGCCACCGACCAGGAAGTCGCCGACAGCTACCTTTGGGCCTACGACATCGGCAAGCGGCTTGGCGTCGATCCCTGCTTCGAGGTGCACATCAACATGTGGTCGGAGCATTTCAGCCGTGTCGAGCCGGTGGCACGCCTGGTCGAGAGCCGGGGCGTGCCCTTCAACATGACCCTCGACCACAGCCACGTCATCTTCAAGATGGACAATCCGGGCGAGCAGGAGGTGCAGGGCATGAAGGCGGAGATCGACGCCGGCCGGCTGGTCCTCGATCCTGCCCTTCCTGACCACGTTTGCGGCCGTTGGATCGAGGCTGGCTGGGTACGGCACGCCCATGCCAGGGCGGCGATCCCCAACAATCCCGTCAACGTCTGGGCCAGCCACCCCGACGGCAGGCCCGGCCGCGGCGTCCAGTATCCGTTCATCGAGCCCGCCCCCGGCGAGTGGCACAGCGAGTGGCAGGAGTCGCGGCTCGAGCCCTGGAAGGAGGTCATTCGCCAGCTGCTGCGCTGGCATGCCGACCATCCCGAAAGCCGGCTCGGCCAGATCTCGACCGAGTTCATTCCGCCGCCCGACTATGGCGGCGGGGCAAGATACTCGATTTTCGAGCACAATGTGGCCTGCGCCCGGTGGCTGCGCGAGACCTGGCAGGCGACGATCGCCTCGACTGGATCGAGCTGAGCAGGCGCGCGCGAACGGCCGTCCAGGGTCGCTTGACACCTGGTTGCACGGCGCCTGTACAACGACTTGGCCTTCGTTAGGGAGCGTTGCATCGTGGATTTGCCCCAGACCGCAGCGGAGCTGCCGACAGCCGAGCGGGTGCGTGATCCGGCACTCGTTGTCGTCGACCTGCAGAACGACTTCGTGCGCGAGGGAGCGCCCCTCGAGGTGCCGGACGCGCGGGCCACGATCGCTGCCAACCAAAGTCTGATCAGCGCCTTTCGGGAGCGCGGCCGGCCGATCGTCTTCACCCGCTTCCTGTCGCGGCCAGCCGACAACCTGCTTTGGCTCTGGTCGCCGCAATGCCGCCCCGACACGCGCTGCTGCTGGCCGGATCACCAGCGCCGCTACGCCGATCGCGAGGCGCCACTCGGGGCTGCCGACGTGATCGACGAGCTGGCACCAGAGCCCGACGACATCATCATCGACAAGTACGGCTACGGCGCCTTCCATGGCACCGGGCTCGACGACTGGCTGAAGGCCTTGGCCGTGCGCTCGCTGGTGATCACCGGCACGGTGACGCAGATCTGCGTCGAGGAGACGGCGCGCGAGGCCTTCCATCACGGCTACCGAGCGACGATCGCGGCCGATGCCGTCTCGTCCTTCGCGCCGGACCTGCACAGCGCGACGCTCAGGAACTTCGCGATGAAGTTCGGCTGGGTCGCATCGAGCGACGATATTCTGCAATGGCTCTAGGCGTCGCGCGGCGCCTGCGCGATCTGTCGTCGCCCGGTCTGGCATCGCCCCACCTGGCATCGAATGCCATCTGGCTGCTGCTTATCCTGGCCGTGCTGCTGGCGGCCATTGGCCTGCCGCAGTTTCGCGAGGCCGAGAACCTGGCGAACGTGGTGCGCCAGTCCGCCGCGCTCGGCATGCTGGCGATCGGCCAGACCTTCGTCATCACCGCCGGCCTGATCGACCTCAGCGTCGGCATGGCGGCCGGGCTCGTGGTCGTGCTGACCTGCGCGCTGATCGACGGCAGTGCCGTGCTGACGCTGCCAGTGGTGCTCGCCATGCTGCTCCTCGGTGCCGGGATCGGGGCGGTCAACGGCACGCTCGCCAACCGCTTGCCCGTCCATCCGCTGATCTTGACGTTCGGCATGCTGTTCATCCTGCAGGGCGCCATTTTCACCTACACCGATCGCAGCGTCGGCCGGGCGTCGGAGCCGCTGCAGGTCCTGGCGAATGGTGACGTGCTGGGTATGCCGATCGCCGGCATCGCCTTGCTGGTCGTGCTGATCGCCGCGCACGTGCTGCTGACCCGGACGCGGTTCGGCTACCAGCTGGTCGCCGTCGGCGGCGATGCGGAAAGTGCCCGGCGGGCCGGCATCGACATCGCCCGCATCCGCTTCGCCGCCTTCGTGCTCTCCGGCCTTTCGGCCGGCTTGGCCGGGCTGCTGCTCGCCGGCCGGCTCGGCACCGGCTACCCGCTCGCCGGCTCGGGCCTCGAGCTCGATGCCATCGTCGCGGTGGTCCTGGGCGGCACGGCCTTGGCCGGCGGCCAGGGCAGCGTCGTCCGCTCGGTCGCGGGCGTGCTCCTGCTCAGCGTCGCCTCGAACATCTTGAACCTGCTCGACGTCTCGGCCTTTGTGCAGACCTTCATCAAGGGCCTGATCGTCATCGCGGCGATCCTCGCCAACCAGCCACGCCGCGTCGGCAGCAGCGGCTGATGACGCCAGCGGCACGGGCGCGGATCGATCGGCTGCTGGCCGCGAACGCCATCTTCGTCGTGCTTTTGCTCGTCTTCCTGCTGGGCCTCGCCGTCTCCGACGCGTTTGCCAGCCCGCCCTATCTCTTCAACGTCGTTCGCCAGGTGGCGCCGGTCGGCATCGCCGCGATCGGGGTGACCTATGTGATGATCCTGGGCGGCGTCGATCTCTCGGTCGGCGCCGTGATCTCGCTCACCGCCGTGGTCTGCGCCGTGCAGATGGCCGGCGAGGTCGCCAACATCGTGCCGGCCATCCTGATCAGCTGTCTCGTGGGCCTGGCGATCGGCGCCTTGAACGGCGTGCTCATCGCGTACAGCCGCGTCTCGCCCTTCATCTTGACCCTCGGGATGGCCGTCGCGGTCTACGGGCTTACTCAGATCTACTCTGGCGGCACGGCCCGCGGCGTCGTCTCACCGGGCTTCCGCGAGGCGGCCAACGCGCGGCTCGGCGACCTGGTTCCGGTGCTGGCGCTCGCTTTCGCCGGGCTGGCCGCGATCGGTGTCGTCATCCAGAACGCCACGACCTTCGGCCGCCAGCTCTTCCTTATCGGCAGCAATCGGCAAGCGGCGATCCTCGCCGGCCTGCCGGTGCAGCGGGTCACGGTCGCGGCCTACGCCGTGGCCGGGCTGTTCGGCGCGCTCGCCGGCGTGGCACTCCTTGCACGTTCGGGCGTCTCGAGCACGTCGGTGGGCCAGGGGCTGGAGTTTCAGGTCCTGGCCGCGGTGGTGCTCGGCGGCACGACCTTCGAGGGTGGCCGTGGCGGTGTCGGCGGCACGATCGCCGGCGTGCTGGTCCTGGTCATGGCCTTCAACCTCGTGAATATCATGGGCTTGGTCTACCATCTGCAGCTCGTCGTCATGGGGGCGATCATCATTCTGGCCTCGGCGCTCTATGGTCATCTGCGGGCGCGAGCCGGCGCTGGATGAGGCGGCAGTGAATGAGGCGGCATCGGCCGCCGCACAACATGGGAGAGGAGAACGTCGTGATGAAGAGACATTGGCTGCCGGGTCTCGCCGGTCTGGCGATCGCCGGCCTGGCTTGGACCTTTCCGGCAGCCGCCGACGAAGCCGCCCGCGATGCGCAGCTGGAACGTGCCGCGGAGATGGTGGACACCAGCGCCTTCCAGCGCGAGGCACCCTACAAGATCGGCGTCTCGGCCGGCTATCTCTCGAACTCCTGGGTCGTCTTCGCGCTTCAGCACATTCGCTACGAGGCCTCACGGCACGACGTCGAGGAGGTGATCGTCACCGACGCGGCGTTCAATCCGGCAAAGCAGGTCTCGGACATCGAGGACCTGCTGCGTCAGGATATCGACCTCCTGCTCTACTGGCCGGTCGACGACGCGGCGATCGCCGACGTGCTGCAACGCGCGGTCGATAGCGGCGTCGCTACCATCAACACCGGCGGCGGCTTCGCCGACAGCCCCGGCACCGTGTCGAACGCCTTCATCAGCCAGTGGACGC
>CAVOZQ010000027.1:0-53923 GCA_963700945.1 uncultured Alphaproteobacteria bacterium | reverse complement strand
CCCGCATTATTCATAAAAAAAAGAAAAGCAAAAGCCTCTATGTGATAAAAACGTTGTGAACGCAGCGTTCAAACCACAGCAGGAGGCTTTTGCTTGACCGAAGATACCACAACACAGTGTTATTTGTTTCCTGAACTTTTCCCCAAAAAAATACTCGTCCAGTTCGACGGAGATCGTGTGAGCTCGGACGGAGGCGCAGTTTTATTGAAGGCGCTGGACGAGCGTTTGGGTTTGAGTTCCGGGCTGGCGGAGTGTTTGCGAGACAGCAGGCAATCCGGGAAAGTAGTTCATGAGTTGGAAGAGCTGCTGAGGCAACGGTTGTTCGCCATTTCCTGTGGCTATCCCGATGGCAACGACTCGGCCCGCTTGGCGGCCGACCCGGTCCACAAGCTGCTGGCGGGGCGAGACCCTGTCGAGGGAGGTGCTTTGGCCTCTCAGTCAACCCTTTCCAGATTCGAGAACGCCGTTGGCCGAGTCGAACTTTACCGGATGGGACAAACCCTAGCCGAGACCGTCATCGAGCGTCATCGAAAAAGACTCCGGGGCAAAGCGCGTACCATCACCATTGACCTGGACCCAACCGAAGACCCCACGCACGGCGAACAGCAACTGTCGTTTTTCAATGGTTACTACGACAACTATTGCTATCTGCCCATGCTGGGTTTCGTCAGTTTCGACCGTGAGCCCGAGCAATACCTTGTAGCTTCTGTGCTTCGTCCCGGCAACGCTCCGGACAAGAAAGGTGCCGTGGCCATCCTCGACAGACTTCTGGCCCGACTTCGGCCCGTGTTCAAGAAGTCTCGTTTCCGTGTCCGTCTCGATGCTGGCTTTGCGGCTCCCGACGTCTTCGACTTCCTCGATAAGGAACCAAAGCTAGAATACGCAGTAGCCATGCCTAAAAACAAGGTTCTTTTACGTTTGAGCAACACGCTGATGCGAAAGGCAAGGAAGCTCGCGAAGAAAACCGGCGAGACTGCTCAACTGTACGGCGAGGTTAAGTATCAGGCGGGGAGTTGGAAGAGTCCTCGCCGAGTCATCGTCAAAGCCGAGGTAGTGGCCTACCCAGACCGAGAGCTCAAAGACAATCCTCGTTTCGTCGTCACCAACATGCGTCAATCGCCCAAGTGGATTTACAAGCGTTTTTACTGCGCCCGGGGTGATATCGAAAACCGCATTAAAGAACTTCACTACGGACTGGAAATCGATCGCACGAGCTGCTCCACTTTTTTCGCCAATCAGTTCCGTGTCTTGCTCACCGCTTCGGCCTATGTGCTGATGCAGGAGCTGAGGTTGAAGGCGCAACGGACCTCCTGCGCTCGAGCTCAAGTGCAGACGCTCCGCGAACGTTTGCTTAAAATCGGCGCTCGCGTTGTTGTTTCCGTGCGCCGAATCGTCCTACATTTGCCGAGGTCCTATCCTTTTGTACAAGACTGGGCTCGCATCGCTTCTGCGGTCGGTGCGCGAGCCGGCTAACGTTCTTTCCTTTTTTGGGAGAATTCCTGAATCTCATGTCGCGGTCGTAGTGTCGCTACTCTACAACCGATACTTCCCATCGTCTGGACCCACTTGGCGAAAGTGCTCATATATTCTTATAGCTTATTATGTATCATTCATAATGACCCGGCGTACGCACGGCTCGCCTCACCGTTCATCCTTCATGAATAATGCGGGCTAGCGGTTGTGGTGGCTCTTGCGAGCTACCTCCCGGCTCGCCGGGCGGCGAAGCTCGATCCCTTGGCGGCGTTGCGATACGAGTAGAAACTCCTTTATGCTCTCTATATGGGGGCGAGGAGGAGATAATGACCACCAAAGTCAAGGGTGCGGTGCTCTTGTCGCGCAGTGCCTATGTCAAGGCGGAGTTTGGCACCGATGCCTGGGACCGAGTCCTTCAGAAACTACCCGAAGACAGCCGCCGTGACCTCAAGGGAATCATTCTCAGCTCGAGCTGGTATCCCTTCGAGATCAACAAGGAGCTCGACCAGGCGATTGTCAACGTGGTAGGCGGCGGCAATCTCAACGTTCAAATTGGCGTGGTCTGCACGGCCTTGAGCGACTGCCACGAGGTGGGCACGTGCGATCCTGCTACCGGGCTTTGCTCGAACCCCAGAGGCACAAGACGGGACACCATGCGACGACGGTAATGGCTGCACCCAGACCGACACCTGCCCTTGCTGCCGTGTGCGTCGGTGCCAATCCCGTTGTCTGCACCGCCCTGGGCGACTGCCACGACGCGGGCACCTGTGATCCCGCCACGGCTCTCTGCTCGAACCCCGAGGCTGCAGACGGAACACTATGCGACGACGGCAATGTTTGCACCCAGACCGACTTCTGCGCCGCTGGCCTGTGTGTCGGTGTCGACCCCGTGATCTGCACCGCCCTCGACGACTGCCACTACACCGGCGTGTGCGACCCTGCCACCGGTCTGTGCTCCAACCCGTCGGAGCCCGACGATATCCCGATCTTCTTCATGGTAGAGGCTGACACCCACACCGACCACGACGAGCCAACGACGAACTTTGGCGAGTCGGAGATTTGCAGGTGGATGGCCGTCCGGGCCGGCGTGTCTACATGCGCTTCAGCGCCGCAGCACCATGGTCCGTGCCCGTACTGAGTGTGTGCTGGCCGCAATCAAATACGACACCCTCAACAAGCTGTTTCAGAATGAGCTCAAGGATGTGCATGCGCTGATTATGACCGCCGTCGGGAGGCAAATGGCGCAACGCCTGTTGAGCACCAGCCGCAAGGTGGGCCAACTGGCATTCCTGGATGTAACCGGCCGGGTCGCCCGCACCCTGCTCGAGATGTGTGACACGCCGGAGGCCGGTATTTCACACCCGGAGGGCACCCAGATTCATATTTCCCGCCAAGAAATCGCCCGGAATGTCGGCTGCTCGCGCGAAATGGCCGGCCGAGTGCTTCGCAGTCTCGCCGAACAGGGCATGATACGCGCTCGCGGCATCCGCTGGCAATCGGTCGGTCAACGTCACCATCGTCCCGGCGAACGGGCCGAGCGAGCTGCTCTCACCTGGTGCCAAGAGGAAGCTCTCGGCCAATGAAATCAACAGCCCGATGCCGATGCCTTCGAGCAGGAACGCCAGAATGGCAAGGATGACGATTGGGACGAGAATCCGGCGACGGCCGGCACAAAAGCCGACCAGCGCCTTGATCGCCGACCATTCACCACCGAACTCGACGCGTGCCAGCGCGGCGCTATTGTCGTTTGGGCTAGAGGGTTCACTCATCGCTCGACCATCATGGCGCCAGGCTCAGGCGGCGGCCATGCGCGTCTCGAGCATCACCACCATCGGGTATTGCGGATCGTTGGCCGCCAGCTCCTCGGGCCAGAGCTCGTCGGCGCCGAGGCCCAGGAGGTCGGTGCTCGCCGCCAGCACGTTGCCGCGGGTGGTGACGGTCACTGCCTGCCCCGCAAGCGCTTGGCGCGCGAGGCTCTCGCCACTGGCTTGGCTGAATAGCCAGCGGCGTGGGCTATCAGGAAGATCGTCCGGCAGCAGTGCCGTGCCCGGCAGGACAACGATCAGTCGTACCGCGGTGGCCGGTGCGAGCCCGGCCAGCAAGCCGGCAAGAGTTGCAGGCGGGTCATCCTCGCTCGCCAGCGCGTCGCCGACAACGAGACAATCCAAATCACCGAGATCATGTCGCCCTTTGTCGCTCTCCGCTCGAAGGGCTTCCCGCAACGGCCTGGATCGACAGGCAAACGGCAGCGTGGCTGCATTGACCAGCCGCCCGGGGCCGAGCACCAGGCACCGTTCGGCCGCGACGCCAGCCAACCGCTCGGCGAGCAGCATCTGGGCCTGGCGGCCGGACGGCGAGAGCGGCGCACGGTCGTCTGTAGCATCCAGTGCCTGCGTCGCCAGCTCCGGCACGCGGCCCAGATCGACCCCGCCCTTCGGCACGGTCCGCAGAAGCCGTCTGATCCTTCCGCTCATGCTTGTTCTCTTGCGGTCGTCACTGGCCCGATCGCCGATTTCGCCGCCTCGGCCACCCGATGGGGCGCATCGAGGGGGACAAGCTCAGGACCGAATCTTGGGGACCCCAGTGATAGCAGGATCATGCAATAGCGGGCCACAGTACGCGTCACCGCACCCAAGTCCGTCCAGTCACCACGCAACGCCGCCCCGAGACCGGCCCCGACCGCGCGCTTCAGGTTGAGGCCGACCAGTCGCAATCGGCCACGCCGCCACGCCCGGTGTCGCGCGACTGGTTCACCCGGTAGCGGGCGATGCGCATCGAGGACGATCAGGCCGGCATCGATCAGCCGCATGAAATCGCGCGACATGCCGCCGGCATGGCGGCGGTAGTCGGCGCAGACATGCCGATGGCTGGCCACCTTGTGCGACTTCGCCAGACGCAGATAGACATCCCAATCCTCGCAGGCGCGCAGCGCCTCGGCGAAGCCCCCTGCGGCGATCAGCGGCCCGCGCCGGTACATGACCGTCGCGTGCATGCCGATCACATTGCCGGTGAGGAGATCGAGGAGCGGCTCGGGGCTAGGCGCCGGCAGAATTGCGGACCCGTAATGCCGCCCGCTGAGATCCATACAGCGGTAGCCGCCCCAGACGAAAGCAGCCTGCGGGTGAGCCTCGAGGCCGGCGAGGCCGGCCGCGAGAGCGCCCTGGCAAAGGCGGTCGTCGGCGTCGAGGAAGACGAGGTAGGCACTTTGGCTTTCCGCCAGCCCGGCATTGCGGGCGGCCGACAGCCCGCCATTGTCCCGGCGGACGAGGCGGATCGGCAGACGCTCGGCAAACGGCAAGACCGCAGCCGCGACATCATCAGGCGAGCCGTCATCGACGACGATGGTTTCAGCAGGTAACGGTCGCTGGGCGGCGCAGCTCTCGAGCGCCTCACCCAGCAGGTGCGCCTGCCGGAAGCATGGAATGACGATGGCGACCGGTGCCGGCATGGGCGCGCGTTCAGTCACCCTGAACGGCAGCCACGGCGAGCAGCATCTTCAAGCCCTGGTTGAGGCCAATCGCTGACCTGAAGCCGAGCAACTGCTCGGCAAGGGTCGGATCACCGACCGACGCCGTGATATCGCCGGCTCGCGCAGGAGCGCGCACAACCTCTACCTCGCGGCCCGAAACGACCATCACGTGCCGAGCCAGATCGGCGATCGACGTCGGCTCGCCGGTGCAGACATTGCAGACAAGTGCTTCCGCCGACGCAGGCGCCCCCGAGCGGTCGCCGCCGCATCGGCGCATCGCCGCCTGAAGCGCCTCGACGACGTCGGCGACGAAGACGAAGTCGCGGGTCTGCTCGCCATCGCCATGCAGCGTCACCGGAAGGCCGCGGCCGATGCGATTCGCGAAGATCGAGATCACCCCGCTATAGGGTAAGTCGGCCCGCTGACCGGGACCGTAGACGTTGAAGAACCGCAGACCGACATTGGGCACGCCGTGGATCGTCGCCGCGACCCTGCCGTGCAGCTCGCAGCCGAGCTTGTCGGCGCCGTAGGCGGTTGCCGGCGCCGGGGTCATGGTCTCGACGATCGACAGCGCCGCCTGCGCCCCGTAGATTGCAGCCGACGAGGCATAGACGACCGGCAGGTCGTGCCGGCGGGCAGCGTCGAGCACCGCCACCGTACCCCCCTGGTTCACGCGGTGCGTCCAAAGCCACTCTTCGTTGGAGCGTGCCACCGAGGCAATCGCCGCAAGATGGTAAATGCCATCCACGCCGGCCGCCGCCTCGGCTACCAGTGCGGCATCTGTCACACAGCCCCGCACCAGCTCGACCTTTAATGGCAAAGCGGCGGCTCGGCCGGTGGAGAGGTCGTCGAGCACAACGACACTGTTGCCGGTCGTCGCGAGGGCACCTGCCAAATGCGCGCCGATGAAGCCGGCGCCTCCGGTAACCAAGTACCTCATGCCTGGATAATCCCTGAACCATCGCGCCAGCATGGACCGCAGTGCCACCAACGACCTGGCACGCTTGGTGCCGGTGCGGGCTTTTCTCGAGCCAAGGCCAAAACCTCCGCCAACCGGCGCGTTCGGCTAGCCCGCAACCTTCGCTGAACGCAAGCGATTATACACGCTACCGACAATTGACCGAGACCGATCCTGTTCTTCGTGGGACAACAGCGATCAACGTTGGCGCAAAAAGAATCAAATTAAATCAACCTTAGGCAACAAGTCTGACAAGACTTCTCACCTAGCGACAAATGCACCGCTAAGGTCAACATGTTCGCTGGCGGCACCGTGACAGAGTTCAGCGACCAATCTCTGATTGTTATGATCGCAGGTTGGCTAATTTGTGTCCCATTTGTCGCAAAAAGCTATAGGAGTACTTGCTGAGCAACCTTACGCAGTGTAAGAATATTATCGTGCGACGGTGGTGATACATTGTTGCGGCGGACCGTCGGGGAGAGGGGCCGCAATGAGTGAATGTACGATCCCGGACGGAAACGTCTCGGAAGATGCTGAACGCATCGTCTTGGTCGAGGGACGCAGCCTGAACCGTCGCTTGTTGAGCGACTGGCTGCTCGCCGTCTGGCCCGCCTGCGAGATCGATGCTGTGGTCGGTGCAGCAGAGCTCTCGGCCATTGGCAACGGCCGAAGCCGAATTCGCTTGGCGATCCACAGCGTGGGCAATGGCTCGGTCCGAACGCCTCAGGTCACGGCCGACATCCAGATGCTGCTCGGCCGTATTAGGCGCGCCCCGCTGATCATGCTCGGCGATCGGGAGGACCGCGTCGAGGTCGCAGCCGCCCTGACGCTTGGCGCGCGCGGCTTCGTGCCGACCAGCTTCGACGAGCCGACCGCCGTGCGGGCGATCGAGTTCGTGCTGGCCGGCGGGATCTTCGCACCGGCAAATGCGGTTGCCAATGGCGTCGGCGACAGTGCCAATGGCCATGCTGCCCGCCCGGCATCATGGAACGGCGTCGCTTCCCTGACCCCAGGTGAGCGCGACGTCGCAGACGGCGTCTGTGCCGGCAAACCCAACAAGATCATTGCTCATGACCTGCAAATCAGTGAGGCCACGGTGAAGGTCTTTGTCCGTAACATCCTGACCAAGCTCGGTGCCAGCAACCGCACCGAGGCGGCCTCGACGATCCGCCACGAGCTGGCCGCGGCGCCCGTCGCCGCCTCGGCCACTCAGGGCATCGGTACGTCGAAGCGCACCGGCACCGCGAGCCGCACGGCATAATCCGGCGCGTCATCGCTGAGCCCGATGTCAAGCGCAAGGTCGACGAGTGCCCTAGGGCCCAGGACGGACGACGCACAGATGGCCAAGACGCCAGAGCTGCTGTCGGATCCATCGAGCTTCTCGCCATCGACCTTAACGTCGTCGGAGAACTGCTGGGTGAAGCCGAGGCGAAGCGAGGTCGAGGGGCTTGCGGCCAGCACCGCCGCTGCGGTGAGCGATAGTGTGTCGCCTGGCTCGACATTGTTGTTCTCGAAGACCGTCGCGTAGCCGATGCCGCCCGCGAAGGCCAGCGGGTCCTAGCGCTTGGTCGCCGAGATGTTGAAGCCGAGCTCGTTGAAATTTTCGGTCAGCGCAACGGCGTCATCCTCGGACGTGCCGTACTTGGTATCCCAATAGCCGCGGGCAACCACGTCCGGCCGCCAGCCAGCCTCGCGGACCAGCGTCTTGGCGACGCCGATCCGCGGATTGCCGAGCGCCCCGCCATTGCCGTCAGACGCGTTGCCGGCAACGCCGCCGACCATCGTCTCGACACTCTGGTCGACATAGTTGTAGGGCAAGGTCAGCTCGATCTGGCTGTCGAACGGCAAACCGGCTCTGAGATCGAGCGTTGCCCGCACCTCGTCCCGCTCAACCCTGTCCTCGCCGATGAAGACCACACCGGCATCGCCGCTGGTGACGAAAACCGGCGAGCTGGTCTCGCGCCGCGTGTAGGACAGGCCGGGCTCGATCTCGACTTGCCCGAACGGCAGCAACAGCGCACCGGCCTGGGTCAGCGTGCGCTCGAGCGCCCGCTCGACCATCGCCGGATCGTCCGCGCCGCTTCTGGATCGTTGCCAGCCCAGGCGCCGCCGACAGTCGGCGAGGCGGTGGCACCCTTGGCCGCCACGGCCTGCACGCCGGTTAGATGTTCGCTCTCGAGCGAAGAGGGCGGTGGCGGCACCTTGCTACTGCGACTGCCCGGTCCGCCGTTCTCGACCGTCTCGAGCCTAGCGAGCAGGCTCGCGATCATCAGGTCACGGCGATGCCGCTCGCTCCGCAGCAGCCCGAGCGGCACCAGTGCTTCTGCGTCGCCGTCGAGGGGCAGGGCTCCGTTGGTCGAGCCGGGGTTGGTCGAGCCGGGGTTGGTCGAGGGGGGCGGCGGAAGGGTCCGCTCGGTCGCCGCGGCTGTGGAGTCCCCGGCGGTCGGCGGCTCGACCACCGGCGGTTTCGGGTCGGGCTCGGGCGGCCGCGGCGCCGGCTCGGCCGGGGCATAGACATCGACGACGACCCGATGGTCCTCGAGCGTGAAGCTGCGGATGCGCGAACCCGCTTTTGCGGCCAGCGCCACCAACGTCAACTCGATAATCCGCAGCCGCGCCTCGGGCACCGAGGGATCGGGTGAAAACGCAGCCGGCGTCGCGAAGCGGACGAGCGCAATGTCCGCCTGCCGTTCGACCTCGAACGTCACCGCCGTCGGCCAGTCGAAGACGAACCGCTCGAACTCCTCGTGTTGGCCGCTCCGCACCGTGACCGTGGCTGGCGCCGCCTTTTCAATTCTGGGCTTTCTCGCCGCTGGCGCTGTCGCCACCGGCTCGGCGGCGACCGGTTGCGTGGCGTCCGTCTCGGTAGCAGCAGCTTTCGGCATCGCGGCGGACATCGGCGTCGGCTCCAGGCCAGCGGCTGGCGCGAGGGCGCTGGTTTCGGTCGTGGCGGGTAGTTCCGGGGGAACCAGCTCGGCCGGCGGCGCCAGTGGCTTGGCCGAGGTGGCCTGCGATGCGTCATCGCTGCTATGGGTGGCCGGTGTTGCCTCTTCAGCGAGGTTCGGAGCGACACCGAGTGCGGTTGCGCCGGGCCCGGTCGCCAGTGTCAGCGTCAAGCGGCAAGCCGTGCCACCATGCCGGCGGTGCTGGTCGTGTGGGCTCAGCTGAGGGCGAGGAAGTCATCGGTATTCGGTTTCAGCCGGTTGGGCGGCGGCAACCCGTCCTTGCGCTCTACGACGAACGCTACCCGTCCGACATCGCCTAGAGCCTCCCAGGCATCGAGGAACTGGGTTTCGGTCATCGTCCGATTGCCGAACAAGGGATCTGCGAACAGGATGCGATTGCCGTGCCGACCGCGAACCACGACGAAGTGACTCGAGCCGTGGACCATGATCGGCACCATCGCCGGGGCCCGCGCGACGAGCTCGTCGAGCGACATCTGGCCGAGCCCACGGCCGCGATAGCCGCGCGCATCGACATAGATCTTGAGGTCGGCGAGCGAGAAGCCCTTCCGCAGATTCACGATGATCGGATTTTCGACATGTTCAGGACGCGCCATGAGCCCGAGCGCGATCTCTCGCTCGGTAGCGGGATCGCCGTGCTGGAAATTCAACAGGGTGGCGAGCGCGGCGGCGCCACAGGAGTAGTCCCAATCCTGCATGACGACCAAGCTCTGGCGCTGCTCCAGGAGCGACACGACGGCTCGGCGGGCGTCACCTGTCGGTGCGGCGGCCGAAGCGGCGAATGACGGATGCCAGACAATTCGTGTTGCCAGAGCCGGCTGTGCGACGTCCGCGCCGGCGGCAAAGCGTCCGGCTCCGGTGATCGCCAAGCCCTGCCTGTCCGGTGTGACAGGCGGTTGGACCGAGAATACCGGGACGCGGCCGGTCGCGCAGCCCGCGAGACCGGCAGCGATCCAAGCCGTCAAGAGTAGCGAAGACAACCGCCGGAGAGTCGGGGCTCGGGTTTCGACCGGCCGTTCAGCGACGGGTTTATTCGGCCGATTGTTGAACGGTCCCACCGAGCCCACGACGTCTCTCCTCCAGCGCAACGCAAGTAATGGAAAGCGTCTAGTAGCGATTCACGTCACAGCACTTTGGCGGATGGTACTTGATGTGCGGCGGCGACACGGCGGAGATCGCGTGGCTGCCGGACTGTGACATGTAGCCTTCGTAGGTGTCCGCGAAGCTCAGCGTCTCCGTGAACGTGTTCTCGCCGTAGGCCGTAGCCGCCGCTTCGCCGTCCGCATAATTGCCCTTGATGTTGGGGTACACGTCGAAGCGAGCGACGACGTCGATAAGCTTCCTGAAATCGATCCGTCCGAGCTTGTCGAAGTGGAAGCTGAAGCGCGGCGACGAGTAGGCGCCGGCGGTGATCGTCTCCATGTCGGCGAGCGCCAGATCGACGGAATCCGCGCGAACTCGTGTCGGCGAACCCGAGCACGGCCACGGCGGCCGTGGCGAGCAACAATTTGCGCATGATGCGTTTCCCCGGATCGAAGGTTCTCGTCCACGGCCTCGAGCCGTGACGCCACCGGACCCATTCCGGTGTTTTCCGGCCACCCCGGCCATGATCGGGCGGGGTGACACGAAAGTCGTGGTGCTTCGTCGGCCTGGTCATGGCGGCTCAGCGCCCGTTACCCGACGACGGCATACCGGACCCCGGCCAGCCGGACGGCGGCGCGAAGTCTCTCGGCAAGAAGACCATGAACGTTTGGCCCACGGCGTCCGCGCGCGTGAACGACGTGCCGAAGCCGCTGGTGAAGAAATTGGCATTGGCGCGGGCGTCACCGAACGCATTGGCGATGGCGACCGCCTCGGCGTCGCCCGAGCACATGAAGCAGACCGCAAAGGCCTGCGCGATCGGCATCGAGAACGAGCTGGAAATGAACGTGTTGCGCTGAAAGGATTCGCGCCCGGCGCGTTGCCATTCCGGCATGTAGGCCCCGCCGGTGATCCGGTCGAGCACGCCGAGGTCGAGATCAGCTGAACCATCCATGGACGGTCGGCTCGCGATCGGCTCGCTCTTCGCCGTACCGGCAATTAGGGCGAGGCCGAGGACCGCGGCCGTGATAGCCTTGTCGGATCGACACATGACGTCCCCCTGAGCATTGCAGCAATCACCCTGACGAGAGTATCGGGATAATTGCTATGCATCCCAGGTAGTGTCCGCCGAGATGCCGCTCAGGACCATTGCGCAATTGGGCTTAAGCAGAGACGCGGCTGGGCGTAAGCACAGCGCTTCGGCACCGACAGGCTTAATCCCTCGGGCTTAGCTCCGCCGAAGCGTCCGTGGTGTCGGTCAGCCCATCAGCCGGTCGCGACATGCCTTGGCCGCATCCAGGAGCGCCGGCAGCTCGAGCTGGGCGAGCTTGCCGTCGCGCACGATCGGGCGGCCCTCGACCAGCAGATCGCGCACCTCAAGAGGGCCACACAGCACGAGGGCTGCCACCGGATCCCAGGCACCGACGGCGCCGAGATCGGTGACGTCGAAGATTGCGACATCCGCGCGCTTGCCCACAGCGAGCGAGCCGCAATCATCGCGACCCAGCACCGTGGCACCGCCGAGGGTCGCGATCTCCAGTGCCTCCCGCGCGCGCATCGCGTCGGCACCATTGGCGACACGTTGCAGAAGCATCGCCTGGCGCGCCTCGGCGAGCAGGTGGCCACTGTCGTTCGAGGCCGAGCCGTCGACGCCGAGGCCGACCCTGACCCCGGCGTCACGCATGGCGCGGACTGGGGCGATGCCGGAGCCGAGGCGGCAGTTCGAGCAGGGGCAGTGCGCCACGCCGGTGCCGGTCCGGGCGAAGAGGTCGATATCGCTGGCATCCAGGTTGACGCAGTGGGCATGCCAGACGTCCGCGCCCGTCCAGCCGAGGCCCTCGGCATACTGTCCGGGCCGGCAGCCGAACCGCTCGAGCGAGTAGGCGACATCCTCGTCGTTCTCGGCGAGGTGGGTGTGCAGCATCACGCCCTTGTCACGGGCAAGGAGTGCCGTGTCCCGCATCAGCTCGCGGCTGACGGAGAAGGGCGAGCATGGTGCGAGACCGACGCGGACCAAGGCGCCCGGCCGGGGATCGTGGAAGGCGTCGATGACGCGGATGCAGTCCTCGAGGATCGCGGATTCGCTCTCGACCAGATCGTCCGGCGGCAAGCCGCCAGCGCTGCGACCGATGCTCATCGAGCCGCGGGTCGCGTGCAGGCGAAGCCCGATGTCGCCCGCCGCCTCGATGGTGTCGTCGAGCCTGGCGCCGTTGGGGTAGAGATAGAGATGGTCCGAGCTCATCGAGCAGCCGGAGAGCGCCAGCTCGGCGAGGCCGAGCGTCGCCGAGACCCGGATCTCCTCCGGCCCCATCCGCGCCCAGATCGGATAGAGCGTCTCGAGCCAGCCGAAGAGCAGCGCATCCTGCCCGCCGGGCACGGCACGGGTCAGCGTCTGGAAGAGGTGATCGTGGGTATTGACCAGCCCGGGCGTGACGACGCAGCCGCTGGCGTCGATCACCGTATCGGCCGGGCCGGCGACGCCGGGACCCACCGCCTCGATCACCCCGTCTCGGATGAGCAGGCTGCCGCCGGCGACCTCCTGGCGCGCGTCGTTCATGGTGACAAGGACAGTGGCGTTACGGATGAGCGCGGTGGGCATGGTTCGGCCTTGGTCGAGGTGCTGGTGGCTGAGGGCTTGGCGCTCGCCAATTGCATGAGGAGCGTTACAGCAGATTGCGCTGTGGTTCATCACCGGCCGACGTGCACCGCTGCCGGCTGCCGGCTGCCGGTCCTGCAGGTCGCAGCGTCGGATTGGCTTGCAAGTTGGCCGGGCGCGAGCCATCTTCGGGCAAGCTTCGTGGAGATTTCATGTCCCGGTGAGGTGGGGAGGCGACAGCCCTCCCGACGCAAAGTCAGCGATTGAAATGCACTGCCGACAGCTGCTCGGCGGGCAAGTTAGTTTGCGATCTCAGGCAATACTGACACTTTGAGCCCGAGTTTCGCTCAGGGCTTGGACATGAAAGTCGGCCCCCATGACACGGGACTATTCCAGCTTCCTTCCGTCCAACAGGAAAGGCGGAGGGTCGAGACGACATCTCTCACAACTCGAAACGCTCGGCTGGCAATCCTTCTTCGCACAACAGACCAGCATCGATGCGTTGGTCGAGACGCCGCCGGTGCGCATTGTCGAGGTGCATCGCGATCGGCTGCATGTCATCGGCAATGACATCGATCAGACGATCCCGCCGCTCGCGGAGGCGACGGTCGGCGATTGGGTGTTGCTCGATCGTGCGCAGCCGCAATCGAGCCGCGTTCTCGATCGAAAGAGCCTGGTCAAACGCCGGGCGCCGGGCACGGTTCGCCAGATACAGCTGATCGCCGCCAATATCGACACGGCGTTCATCGTGTCGTCTTGCAACCAGGACTTCAACGTCGCCCGGCTGGAACGCTACATCGCTATGGCATTCGACGCTCAGATCACCCCGGTCATCGTCCTGACCAAGGCTGATCTAACCTCGGCACCTCGGGATTATGCTCGATGCGGCCCAGGCGATTTCAGAGCTGGTACCCGCCCTGACCCTCGATGCGCGGGGCGATGAGCCGATTGCCAAGCTCGCAGACTGGTGCAAGCCGGGACAGACCGTGGCGTTTCTCGGCTCATCTGGCGTGGGCAAATCGACCCTGACCAATGCTTTGCTGGGCACTCAGTCGATCGCGACGCAAACCATTCGCGAGGACGATGCCAAGGGTCGGCATACGACGACACGGCGGCAGTTGCATATCGTGCCGGGCGGCTGCCTGGTGTTGGACACACCGGGAATGCGTGAGCTGCAACTGACCGATGCGGCGTCCGGCATCGAGGATGTTTTTGCCGATCTTCATGACCTATCGACCCGATGTCGGTTCCGCGATTGCCGCCACATCGCGGAGCCCGGTTGCGCCGTTTTGGCAGCGGTCGACTCCGGAGGCATCGACGCAGAACGGCTCGGTCGATGGCGCAAGCTCGTGGCGGAAGACGCCTTCAATTCGGCCAGCCTGGCTGAGCGCCGAAGCCGGGACAAGGCGTTCGGCAAGATGGTTCGCCGGGTCATCAAGCAGAAGACGAGACGGCGTTCGGAAGGTGACTAGGAGAAGGCTGAGTGTTGCGCCCGCTCAGTGCCGATAGGCCGGATCGCCGTCGTGCTTGTGGCCGGCCATGCCGCCCGAGATTTCCTCGGTCGCCTCGTCGGCCAGCTCGTCTGGCAGCAGCAGGTTGAGCACGATCGCGATGAAGGCGGCCGGCAACAGGCCCGAGGTCAAGAGGATCCTGAGCGTATCCGGCAGGTGCTGCAAAGCCCCGGGCTCGAGCTGCAGGCCGAGGCCGATGGAGATCGCCACGGCGAAAATCACCATGTTGCGCCGGTTCCAGTGGACGTCGGCGAGCATGCTGATACCGGCTGCCACGACCATGCCGAACATGACGATCACGCCGCCGCCCAGCACCTCGATCGGCACCGTGGTGATCACCGCGCCCACCTTGGGCAGCAGGCCGCAGGCGATGAGGAAGAGGGCGCCGATGGTCACGACGTGCCGGCTCATCACGCCGGTCATTGCGATCAGCCCGACATTCTGGCTGAACGAGGTGTTCGGCAAGGCGCCGAAGAAGCCGGCGAGCGCCGTGCCGAAGCCATCGGCGAAGGTCGCACCGGTGATCTCGGTGTCGGTGGCCTCGCGGCCCGCACCGCCCTTGGTGATGCCTGAGACATCGCCCACCGTCTCGATCGCCGAGATCACCGCCATGAGGCAGAAGCCGATCACGGCAGCCGCCGTGAACTCGAAGCCGAAGGGAAACGGCTGCGGCAGGGCGAAGGTCGCAGCACGCTCGACCGCGCCGAAGCTGACCATGCCCATGAGCCAGGCAACAGCATAGCCAACGATCAGCCCGATCAAGACCGCCGCCACGGACAGCAGGCCGCGGGTGAAGAACTTGACGGCCAGGGTGACGACGACGACGACCATGGCCACGAACCAGCTCGATGCGGCGCCGTATTCAGGCGTGCCGATCTTGGGCACGCCACCGGCTGCGTATTGAATGCCGACCTGGACCAGGGCGAGGCCGATCATCACCACGACCAGGCCGGTGACCAGGGGCGGCAAGGCGAAGCGTATCCGACCGATGAAGAGCCCGAGCGTGGCGTGGAAGAAGCCGCCGACGATCACCCCGCCCATCACGGCGGCCATGGCATCGACACCCTTGCCGGCAACCAGCGGGATCATGATCGGCAGGAAGGCGAAGCTGGTGCCCTGGACGATCGGCAAACGGGCGCCGACCGGCCCGATGCCCACCGTTTGCAACAGGGTCGCAACGCCGGCGAACAGCATCGACATCTGGATCATGTAGACGAGGTCGCCGACACCGGGGGTGCCGAAGCCGAAACCGGCGGCACCCGCGACGATGATCGCCGGCGTGACGTTGGAGACGAACATGGCGAGCACGTGCTGCACGCCCAAGGGCACTGCCTGCATCAATGGCGGCAGATAGTTCGGGTCTCGACGCTGCTCGGCACTGCCGATCGAGGACGCTGTCGCCATGGTCGCCATCCTTGTGCGTTGCCCGCCAGGCCAGAAGCCGACGCATCGCTCAGACGGTAATTGTCCAAGCCGTTTCGTAAAAATGTTCAGCAAGATTGGTACCAGGGCCAACCCGATCAACGATCAGGAAGTCGCCCGGCCGTTCCAGCGGCGTCAGCACGCCGTGCCAGGTGCCGCGCCGGTAGCTCACGCCCTGTCCCGGGCTTGTCAGGAAGGCCAGCGGCCGGCCCGGCACGCCCGCCTCGTCCGGTGCCACGACGACGAGAAACGGGTCAGCCTGCAGCGGCATGAAGACCTGGCTGCCGAGCGGGTGACGCTCGACCATCTCCAGCGTCAGCGGCAACGCATAGGGCCGGCCATGGCCGATGCTGATCCCGACCGCGCCGTCGGCGTCGGCGATCTCGGCCCGGGCCAGGTCATGGAACCGGTCGCACATGCCGCGATTGATCTGAAAGCTGGGCTCGCCCTTGGCCTCGATCACCTCGCCGAACGGCGCGAAGGCCTCGGCAGTGAGGGGCACTGCCCGGATCAGCCGGTCGCTCACGTCGGTGAGGCCCCAGAGCCGGAGCCGGCTCACCCCGCCATCCGGGAAGATGTCGAGCCGCACATGGGTCACCGGGCCCAGGTCGTGCAGCTCCCTGGCGAAGATGTGCTCGGCATCGGCACCGAGTGGCTGCCGATCGAGCAGAATGGGCCAGAACATCGCCGAGGTGACGACCGCCTGGTCGAGGTCGCCCTTGAAGTCGCTGAGATCGGCGGCGCGCAGCGCCGCACCATCGGGGTAGTTGCCCTTGTAATGGCAGGTGTCGATCAGGGCGCGCGAGATCCGGCCCCTGGTACCCAGCTCGACGATCAGCCAGTCATTGCCGGGCTCGCGCAGCCGCCGGGTTTCCCAGCCATCACCCATGTTGAGGCCGCGGCCCGGGGCCAACAGCCGCTGATAGGCGCCGTAATGGGCGTTCGAGAAGGCGACGACGCGGCCGCCGGCGAGTGCCGAGGCGAGGTCGATCTCGCCGGTCGTGTCCGCCGCCATGACCGGCCGGCCGTAGGCACGCAAGCGGGCGATCCCGCCATCCGGGTAGATGTGCAGGCGCAAATGGCTCCAGACGGCCTCGCTTGCGCAGGCGAAGAAATGCTGTGCGGATGGGCCCAAGGGCTGCATCGGCAGGATTTCCTGCCATTCGGCACCGTCGTCCGGGTCGCCCTCGACACGACAGGCTTCGATTCGGCAGGCGGGCGGGTAGTTGCCGGTGAAGTGCGCCGTGTCGACGTCGAAGCCCCGGATGCGTCCGGGTGCGGCAAGGGCGATCACGGCGTGATCGTGCCCGCCATTGCGCCGTCGGCGCGTCTCCCAGCCGTCCATCCATTTGCCGTGATCGTCGTAGCGGTCCGGGTAGAAGATGGCCGGCGCATCCTCCAGCAGCCGCGCCAGCGGCGCGAAGAATTCGTCCGAGGCGTCCACCGCCCGCGCACCGAGACCTGCCGAGGCGAGGTTGATCCCGGTCTCGGCGAAGCGGGGCTTGGCTGGTTCGTTACTTGGTTGCATCGACAAGTCTCTCTCTAGTCTGTCAGCATGTCAGCGAGGCGAAGCCGCGCGATCGTGAGCACCTCGTTCGCAGCCGTCTGCAGCTCGGTCTCGCGGTCCTGCCCGATCCGTCGCTCGAAGGCGTCCAGGATCTCGGTCTTTTGGCGGCCCTTCACGGCCATGATGAAGGGGAAGCCGAAGCGCTCGACATAAGCAGTGTTGAGCTCCTGGAAACGCGCGCGCTCGGCGTCGGTGAGTGCGGTGAGCCCAGCCGAGGCCTGCTCGGCGGTCGAGTCCGCCGTCAGTCGCTTGGCCTCGGCGAGGCGGCCGGCGAGATCGGGATGCGCCTTGAGCACGGCCAAGCGCTCCTCGTCGCTGGCCGAGCGAAACACCCGCGCCATGGCGTTCCACAAGCCGATCGGCGAATCGTGCGCCGGCCCGAGCTCCAGTTGATGGGCGCGCTCGGCCACCCAGGGCGAATGCTCGAAGACGCCGCCGAACCGGGCAACAAAGGCGTCCTTGCCCATCGCCGACGGCCGCTCGCCGGTCGCTGGCGGCGGATGTCGTTCGTGCCAGTGCTTTGCAATGTCGATGCGGCGCGCGAACCAGACCTTTTCGTGGCTGTGGCAATGCTCGAGGAATCGAACCAGCGCCGCCGAGCGCCCGGGCCGGCCGGCGAGGCGGCAATGCAGCCCGACGCTCATCATCTTGGGCCGGCCGGCCTCGCCCTCGCGATAGAGCTCGTCGAAGCTGTCCTTGAGGTACTGGAAGAACTGCTCGCCCGAGTTGAAGCCCTGCGGTGTCGCGAAGCGCATGTCGTTGGCGTCGAGCGTGTAGGGCACGATCAGCTGCTGCCGCCCGGCATGCGCGCGCCAGTACGGCAGGTCGTCGGCGTAGGAATCGGCGACGTAGAGAAAGCCGCCCTCCTCGGTGGCGAGGTCGACCGTGTTGACCGAGCAGCGCCCGGTGTACCAGCCGAACGGGCGCTCGCCGGTGACCTCGGTGTGCAGGCGGATTGCCTCGTTCATGTCGGCGCGCTCGGCCTCGGGCGTGTGGTCCTTGTACTCGATCCACTTGAGACCATGGCTGGCGATCTCCCAGCCCGCCGTCTGCATCGCCAGGACCTGCTCGGGCGAGCGCGCCAGCGCCGATGCCACCCCATAGACCGTGACGGGCACATCGTACTCGGCGAACAGCCGATGCAGCCGCCAGAAACCGGCCCTGGCGCCGTACTCGTAGATCGACTCCATGTTCCAGTGGCGCTGTCCCGGCCAAGCTACGGCACCGACGATCTCCGAGAGGAACGCCTCGGACGCCGCATCGCCGTGCAGGACGCAATTCTCGCCGCCTTCCTCGTAGTTCAGCACGAGCTGCACGGCGATGCGCGCGTCATCGGGCCAGTCGGCCGGTGGCGGTTCGGCCCCGTAGCCGGACATGTCTCTTGGATAACGATTCATTTCTCCGCCCGCTCCCGCTGCCAGCTCGGCATGGCGATAAGAAGTCCGAGCGACGCCCAAACGCAACTCGAAAGTCCGATGCTTGCCGTGCGCCGCAGATGGCCAATGGGCTCGACAGAGGAGCAGCGTCGCTCTTGGGGACAGTTGGCAACCGGTCCGGTCGTGCAGGTTCTCCTCGCTCGCCGATGCGGCTACGCTCTCGGCCATGACCATTGGGCTCGACGAGAACGCAGCGGCAGGCAAGCCGGCGGAGACGGACGTGCCGGCGCCGTCGCGTCTCGTTCGGGTGCATCGCCGCGCCTTGAGCATTGTCGGTGTTTCGCTGCTCGGGCTGGTCGTAGGCGTGCCGGCGGCTCTCCTCGCCATCGGCTTCGTCGAGTTGATCCTCTGGCTCAACCAGCTCCTGCTGGTGTCTGCCTATGCGCGGGTTCAATACTCGGCGACGCCGCTGGTCATCATCTTCGCCACGCTCGCCACGCCGACGCTCGGCGGGCTGGTCGTCGGCCTGATCGTGCAGCGCTGGCTCAAGGAGGGCCGCGCACTCGGGCCCCCCGATGCTATCCTCGCCGTGCAGACCCGCAAGCGCCTGCCGTCGCTCAAGAGCGGCATCACGTCCAGCCTGGCGGCGCTGTTGTCGCTCGGCTGCGGTGCGTCGGTCGGCCAATACGGGCCGCTCGTCTATCTGGGCGCGCTCATCGGCGGGCTTGTCGCCAGGCTGCAGCGGCAGATCAGCGATCTCAGCGGCATCGCGATTGCCTGCGGCGTCGCGGCGGCGATCGCCACCGCCTTCAACGCGCCCATCGCGGGCTTGGTCTTCGCGCACGAGGTCATCCTGCGGCATTACTCGATGCGGGCGTTTGCGCCGGTGGCCGTTGCCGCCGCCACCGGCCATGTCATCGACAATGTCGTCTTCAGCCGGGATATCCTGCTCCTCGTTCATTTCGACGGCGTCCGTCACGGCTACGAGTTCCTGCTCTTCGCACTGCTCGGTGTGCTCAGCGCCCTGCTTGCCTTCGCCTACATGCACGCGCTCATGGCCGGCGCTCGGCTGGGTGCCTGGATCAAGTGGCCGCCACCGCTCAAGACCGCAGCGGCCGGCCTGGCGCTGGGTCTGATGGCGCTCTGGGTGCCCGAGATCCTCGGCATCGGTCTCGACACGCTGCGCTTTGCCACCATCGAGGGCGCCTTCGAGATCCCCGAGCTCGTCGTCTTGATCACCGCCAAGATCCTGGCGACGGCACTCTGTCTCGGCATGGGCTTCATCGGCGGTGTCTTCAGCCCGGCGCTGCTCATCGGCGTGCTGGGCGGGACGCTCTACGGCATGACCGCCGCCGTCGTCCTGCCGTTCGAGCTCTCCGGCGTCGTGCCGTATGCGATCTCCGGCATGATGGCCGTGACCAGCGCTGTCATCGGCGCCCCGCTGACGACCATCCTCATCGTCTTCGAGCTGACCCGAAACTACGACCTGACCATCGCCGCCATGGTCGCCGTGGTGCTCTCCAACCTCGTCAGCTACCGGGCCTTCGGCCGTTCGCTGTTCGATGTCCAGCTCATGAGCCGCGACGTCGACCTCTCGCTCGGTCGCGACATGGCGATCCTCGGCAACCGTGCGGTCAAGCGCTTCCTGTCGCCTGCCGCCCTGCGGTTTCACCCAGCCGACACGGTGGGCGACCTGCTGGCCGGGCTCGGCCGCACCCAGGCCAGCGAGGCCGTCCTGGTCAACGGCAGCGAGCGCTTCATCGGCGTGTTGCGGCTCCAGGATGCCGTGACCAAGCCGCCTGCCACGCCGCTCGACGAGATTGCCCGAACCGGCGGTGTCGTCTTCACGGAAACGACCACGCTTTGGGATGCCATCGGCTTGCTGCGCGAGGTGCCGGAGACCACTGTGCCGATGGTCGATGCCGATGGCAGGCTGCTGGGCCTGGTCGCCAAGGCTGCCGTGATCGACAGCTATCTTGAGGCAATCAACGATCTGAGGCGCGAGGAAAATGCCGCCTGACCGAACGGCCGTTGCCATCTGCCTGGCCGGGGCGATGGTCCTGCTTTCGGCATCCGCTGCTGCCTCGCAAGAGACACGGACGCTGACCATTGCGAGCTGGGGTGGCGCCTACGAGGCCGGCCAGCGGGAAGCTGTGTTCAAGCCGTTCACCGCTGCCAGCGGTATTGAGATCGAGACCGTCCCCTATTCCGGTGGCGTCGAGCCATTGCGCGAGCGGGCGGCCTCGGGCGAGCCTGCTTGGGATCTGGTCGACATGATCCAGACCGACGCCGAGACCGCTTGCGGCGAAGGCCTTCTCGAGCCCTTCGACCCGGCAATCCTCGAGCCCGCGCCGGACGGCACGCCAGCATCGCGGGACTTCTTCGCGGGCGCCTTCTCCGACTGCGCCGTAAGCCAGCTCGTCTTCGCCACCGTGATTGGCTATGATGACCGCGCGTTTCCCGACGAGAAGCCGGCGACGATCGCCGATTTCTTCGATCTGGAGCGATTCCCGGGCAAGCGCGGCCTGCGCAAGTCACCGACGGGCCTGCTCGATTGGGCGTTGCACGCCTATGACGTGCCGCCCGCCCAGGTCTACGATCTGCTGAGCACCGAGCGTGGCCTGCGCCTCGCCTTTCGGCAGCTCGACCGGATCAAGGACGCGATCGTCTGGTGGGAGGATGGTGGCGCGCCGGTCGAGATGCTGATGGACCGCACGGTCACGATGAGCAGCGGCTATAACGGTCGCTTCTTCAATGCGCAGGCCATCGACAATGCGCCGATCTCCGTCATCTGGGACGGCGCGCTCCTGGAGCATGCCACCTGGGCCATTCCAAAGGGAGCGCCGGAGCGTGACGCGGCGCAGGCGTTCATCGCCTTTGCCACGAGCAGCGCATCGCTGGCCGCCATGGCGAACCGCCTCGCTTACGGGCCAGCCCGCCTTTCATCGCAGCGCCGGATCGGTCTCCACATTCCAACGGGAACACCGATCGAGCCGCATCTCCCGACCACGCTCCGCCACAGCGACGAGGCCTTGGTCATCGACCACGCCTGGTATACCCGAACCGCCGCCCTCCGGCAGCGATTGTTTGACGAGTGGCTGGACGAGGATGGCGAGGCGCGAGCAGCAGGGTCCCCCGCACGCTGAGCTGACCTTCAAGCCTTGGCGCGACGCCGCGCTGTGCGTTGCCGGAGCGTCAGCGCGGCAGGCCACCAGCCTCTTGGCAGACATCGCCTGCAAGCTCTGTCTCGAGCGTGACGTGGGTGACGTTGTATCGCTCGCGCAGCAACTGACGGACAGCGGACTTTGCTGCGGTCGCTGGCGCGTCCGTTGCCAGCACCAGATGGGCTTCCAGCGACACGCGGTTCTCGTCGAAGCCCCAGAGATGGACGTGGTGCACGTCTTCCACGCCATCGACCGTGAGCATCGCCCTGATGGCCTCTCCAGGGTCCGTCCCCTCGGGCACGCCGAGCATCAAGATGCGGATCGCCGCACCGATCTCGGTGAGCCCGTGCCACAGGACGTAGGCGGAGATCACCAGGGTCAGGACGGGGTCGATCAGCGTCCAGTCATAGAGCAGGATGACGACACCGCCGAAGATCACGGCGACCGAGGCCAGCGCATCGGCGACGTTGTGCAGGAACGCCGCCTTGATGTTCATGCTCTCGCGCGATAGCGCATAGGTCATGAGCGCCGTCGCCAGATCGACCACGAGCGCGATCCCGGCGATGATGACGACGGTCCAGCCGGCGACGGGCTGCGGGTCGAAGAGGCGCATGATGGCCTCATAGCCGAGATAGAGGCCGAGCAGGATCAGCGTGGTGAAGTTGATCAGCGCGGCGACGATCTCCGCTCTGGCATAGCCGAAGGTCATTCGCGCGTCGGCCGGCCGGCGGGCGATGCGTCGTGCCCAAAAGGCGATCACCAAGGAGCCGGCGTCGGACAGATTGTGGAGCGCGTCGGCGATCAGCGCCAGGCTGCCGGACAGAATGCCACCCACGATCTGGGCCACGGTGAGCCCAACATTGATGACGACGGCGATGCCGAGGCGCCGATCGCCGAGCCCGGCGCCATGATGGTGGTGGTGGTGGCCCGCATGCGCCGTGCCAGTGGCCCGATGATCGGCTCGCTGGCCGCCGGGCTGGGTATCGATCGGCTCGTCCGGCATGTGCTCGTCCTCGCAGCTGGCCCGTGGCGTGGCGCTGCCTTCAGCGATCGGTAGCAGCAGCGGCCGCCTTCTCCTCTCCGGCATTGGCGGCGGCGATGGCGCTGGCGGCGCCGGCCTCGATGGCCCTGCGCCGCTCGTTCGGCGTCAGCGGTTCATTCTCGGCGATCTGCACGGTGACTCTGCGGTCGGCGAAGCGGATGCCGGCCTCGGCAAAGGCGCGCTGCACGGAATTGTAGATTTCCTTCCTGGCCATGAACTGCTTGCCGGGCTTGGCCATGAACTTGCCGCGAATGACGAGCGCGCTGTCGTCGAGCGTGAACACGCCCTGCGACTTGAAGGGCTCGATGAAATCCGGGCCGAGGACCGGATCGGCGAGCAGATCCTGGCCGATCTTCTTGAAGATCTTGCGGATGGTGTCGGGGTCGGTGTCGAACGGCACGCGGAACTGCAGCTTCATGATCACCCAGTCGCGGCTGTAGTTGGTGAGCTGCTGAATCTCGCCGAACGGCACGGTATGCAATGGCCCGCGATGATGCCGCAGACGAAAAGAGCGGACCGAGATCTTCTCGACCGTGCCCTTCACGCTGCCGACATCGACGTACTCGCCAACCCGAAACGCATCGTCCATGAGGAAGAAGGCGCCGGAAACGACATCGCGGACCAACGTCTGCGCGCCGAAGCCGACAGCGATGCCGACGACGCCAGCACCGGCGAGAAGTGGCCCGATATCGACGCCCAGCGCTGAGAGCGTGATCATGACCGTGATGACGGCGATGGTGATCTGGATCGCCCGCTTGGCCAGCGGCAACAGGGTCGCGAGCCGGCTGCCGCCGGCACCGCCCTCGTCACCGGGCTCACCCGCGGCGGTCGGCCCCGCCTCGCTGGCGATCCGCTTGTCGATGGCGATGCGCGCCATCTCCCAACCGATGTAGGCCAGGAACCAGGCAAGGCCGATATCCACGAGAGCGCTGCTGAAATCGTCGCCGACCCCGGCTGCGGCCGCCGCCTTCAGGTCGACCGACCAGATATTCGCCAGGAGCATCGCCGAACCCAACCACAGCAAGATGCGCACGGCGCGGATCACGACGGTCGTTACCGCACCACTACCCTCCTCGGTAGCCTCCTGAGCGCGACGCCGGAAGACGACAGTCCGCTCGAGGACAGTATCGACATAGGGCACGAGCAGCATGAGTGCGATGGTGATCAGACCAGGCCAACTCGGCAGCGGCATGCCGACCAGCCCAAAGACGAAATAAAGTATATAGAGCACGAAAACGGCGACCGCGGTGAGGATCGGTGCGGCGCTGGCGAGCAACTGACGCATGCTCCCGGACGGCTCGACCAAGAGAAGCAGTGAGCGGGTGAGCGCACGGCGCGCCTTGATCAGCGGATAGATGATCCAGACGATCAGCAGCGTGCCGAGCAGCTGTCCGATCAGCGGGTGTACGGGTCCGGGTTCACCAAGATAGTCTAGGAGGCCGGCAAACATGAAGCCGAAGGTAGCGATCGCCGCAATGCGCCGAAACCACTGGTGCAGAAAGGTCGCCTCCTCGTCGCTCATGTCGTTCATGCGATGCCGTTTCGTGCTCGGCTTCAGCAGAAAATCTGAGATCATGACGAAAGCGCGAAACGCCACGATCGCGCCCAGCAGGCCGAGTGCCAGCGCGCGCGTCGGCGAGTGGCCTGGCGAAAAGAAGAAGAATGTAATGAGCGCGCCAACGGCAAAAGCCAGGACGCCAACGAGATCCAAGCCCAGGAGCCCGAGCAAGCGTAGGCTTCGATCGAGGAGGTCGCTGCTTGCCGCCTCCGACGCGATGAGTTTGGCCCGGACAGGTGCGGTGCTGCGACGGATGACGATCTCGGCGCCAATGGCAACCGCGAACATCACTGCAAATCCGAGCGCCACGTAGAGCATCTGCGGCAATGAGCGGCCATCGACGAACCTTTCGATGCCAAGACCGATCGCCGCTGGAATGTCCGGCGTCGCAGAGAACAAGGCAATCGCGCGAGCACGGATCTCCGACGTCTGGCCGGTGACGGTGCCCAGCATATCAGCGGTGTCGACACCAGCCTGCTTGCGGGCCTCGGCCTCGGCGTTCAGCCGGTCCAAGAGCAGCGCCCGCACCTCGCTGTCACTCAAGCGGGCTACCAGTGCCGTTACTGCTTCTGGCGTCAGCTCACCCTGTTCGGTCAGAAGCGGCTCGATCGATGGGTCATCGGCGAAGCTGTTGGACGGCAGTCCGGGCAAGCCCTGCGCCACGGCAGTGTCGGGCATGGCCCCAACCGATGTCATGGCCACGCACAGCAGAGCGAAAGGCGTGGCCAGGGACGGCAGATGCCCAGCAATTCCTCTGGGGCCCACTCGCCGTTGCCGTTTTGGTTTCATCTCGCTCCCCATGAACGCGCTTTGTCGCCGCTGATCAGGCTCGAGCATGTCGCGCCGCGCCCGCCAGGGCAATGCACAAGACCGGAGCATGCAGATGTCGTTTGCTCTCGGCCGACGCCATCAGCGGCCTATGCGCATTGCCGGTCGGCGGCCGGAGCCTGCCGTCAGATGTCGGGCAGGTTCTCGATCTCGAGTTCCGGCAGCTCGTCGTCCGACTCGATGCCGAAGACCCGGCAATAGAATGCGTACTCGGCCATAAGCACGGCCTGCTGGGTCGCCGCCGCGCGAAAGCCGTGGCCCTCGCCGGGAAAAGTGAGATAGGCAACCGGCAGGCCCTTTAGGCGCACCGCATCGCGCATGGCCTCGCTCTGCGCTGGCGGCACAACGCGGTCCTGCAGCCCCTGGAAGAGGATCAGCGGGCAGGTCAGGCGATCGATATAGTGGATCGGCGAGCGCTCCCGGTAGCGGTCAGCCGCAGCTGGCCAGGGGCCGACCAGCCGGTCCAAATAGCGGCTCTCAAATTTGTGCGTGGTGCGCATCAGCGCCTCGAGATCGCCAATGCCGTAGGCCGATGCGCCAGCCTTGAAGGTGTCATGGAAGGTCAGCGCCGCCAGCGTCGTGAAGCCACCGGCGCTGCCGCCGCTGATCACGAGACGTGCCGGATCGGCCAGACCCTTGGCAACGAGATGCTCGGCCGCGGCGATGCAATCCTCGACGTCGGCGATGCCCCACAGGCCATTGAGCGAAGCGCGGTAGGCGCGGCCGTAGCCAGTGCTGCCCGCGTAGTCGACATCGACGATCGCAAAGCCCCGGCTTGTCCAGAACTGGTAGGCGAGCCGGAGCGCCGGTGATGCCGCCCCGGTGGGGCCGCCATGGCTGCGCACGATCAAGGGTGGCAGGTCGCCGGCCGGTGCCGCGCAATTGGGATTGGCCGGCGGATAGTGAAAGCCGTGCGCCGTCCGCCCATCGCGGCTGGGAAAGCTGATCGCCTGCGGCCGCGCGATCCAGTCCGGCGACACCGGGACCGTGCCAGCGGCGCGAAGGACGCGACTGGCGCCGGTGTCCAGATCGATGGCGATGATCGCCGCCGGGCGGTCGATGGCAGCAGCACGGCAGTAGGCCGTCGCACCATGCACCCGGATCTCGTCGAAAGCACAATAGTCGAGGTCGAGCGGCTGGATGCCACCACCTCCGAGATCGAGAAACGCGAGCTGCTGGAAACCGCTGAGGTTCAGCGTCGCTAGCGCCCGGCTGCGGTCTATCGGCGCCCACCAGCGGCTACCGACCTGCCATAGCGGCCCACCCATCTCGGCATCGATCGGGCAGGCCGGCGCATCACCCCCCTCTACCCAGAGGTTCCAGAACCCGGTCTGGTCCGAGAGCCAGGCGAGCCTGCCGTCGGCGAGGAACTCAGGCTGCAAAATGGCGGTATCACCGCTCCCCGCCATGCAGCGCCGGCGGCCGAGACGGCCGTCGCTGCCGATCTCGGCCAGCATGAGCCGGGTCGCGTCCCAGGGCATGTCCGGATGATCCCAGACCAGCCAGGCCAGCTTCCGCCCGTCGGGTGACAGCCGCGGATATGCGAAGAAATCATGCCCTTGTGCAAGCGTGGCCGGCGGTCCGCCCGCGAGCGGCAGCTCGACGAGCCGGCTCGCCGGCTCGCCCGGACCACGATGGTCCTCGAGAATAGCGATGACCCGCGACCGGGCGAGGTCGATTAATGGCTCGGCGAAACGCAGCAAGCCATTGCAGGCTGGGCTGATCGGCACGAGGCCGCCATTCGGCTCGAGCCGATGCAGGCGCCCGTCCTGGTCGTCGACCAGGACAATGGCGTCGCCGGCTGCGGCAAGGCAGGCGCCACCATATTCGTGCAACCGCGTGCGAACATTGATCGGCTGCGGCGTCAGCTCGGTCGCCCCTTCGGGACGTCGGGGGTCGAGGCTGAGGAGCGTGACTCGACCGCCTTCATTCGGCCGTCCCTCGAGGATCAAGAGCCCGTCCGCCGAGGTGACGATCTGGCCGAGCTTCGCTTGCGCGCTGGTGACGCTTTCGGGACCGATCGGCGACGGCCAACCGCCATAGGGTCTCGGCATCGCCCGATCGTCCGAGGCGGTCGGTTGGTCCTTCATCAACACGCGCCCTCCCTTAGAGAACAATTCCGGCCGCGACGGCACCTTAGCGCCTGCCCAAAGGGTTTCCGAGGCATTTCATGGGCTTGGCAGCGGGCAGATGCGAGGAGCTGGCTCGCCGTCGATGCGGCTGCCGGCGTGGAGCTGCGGGGTTGCCACAGCAACGCAGGGTGCCGGGCTAACCTACGGTTGATTGCAAGTCGATGACATGCGTGGCCAACGTCTCCGACAGCCTAAAGGCGCCGGCACGCTGTCCAGCGATGGGTGATCAGGGCATCTGCAGCCCAGGACGCCTTGCGCCGTTTGCGGAGCGGCGCGACACGGCCGTCGAGGCCACGGCCCGGCGCTGACGCCAACGGTCGATGGGCAGATCGACTAGATAGAGAAGCACGAGCGCCGCCGCGATCGACAGCGCGCTGACCACTAGCCACAGCACGAAATGGTCGAATGCCGGGCCGATGATGAACAAAATCGGATAGTGAATCAGATAGACGCCGAATGACAACTCGCCGACCGTCCGATCGAGCCGGCTCCTGCGAGTGAGGATGAACAAGAACGGCACGACCAACGCCAGGAGGGGTGCCATGAACATGGTGCTGCGCGGCAAGAACCAGTTGATCGGCACCAGCAGCAGCAGGGCTGCAGCACAGCCGGCGAGAGCCCATGTCCGGCGCGCTTCCAGCCAACCTCGGACTGGCTCCTCCTTGATCTTTCGATAGAGGTGATAGGCGCAAGCACCTGAAAAATAAAAATAGGCCGCCGAAAGGAAGAAGTGGTAGCCCCAGGTTTCCCGATGCAGCCCCGCGGCGAAGATCAGGACGTGATAGAGCCCGCCGGCGATCACGAAACCCAAGGCCACCCGCCAGCCGCGCCGGAGCACGAATGGAGAGATGATGTAGTAGAACGCCTCGATGGCGACGGTGAACAAGGGGTGGTTGAGCGACAGGGTTGGACCGTTCGGTCCGAGGTCGCGCCCCAGCACCAAGCTCACGCCGTCCGGCTCGAAGCGCATGAACCAGAGCAAGTCCTGGCCGATGACGAAGAGGTTGGTGAACGCCAGGAAGGCCTGTGACAACAAGTCCAACGAGCCTAGAAAGGCCAGAAACTCGCCGATGCTCGAGGTCCGGTCGTAGAGGCGCACTTCCCCCATCGCGAAGAAGCTGGCGATGACGAAGACGTTGACGACGGCCACGCTGGGCCACAGTCGCAGGAAGCGATTGGTGTAGAACAGCCAATTGCTGGCAGCGCCGAGGTATTTCTCGTTCAGCACGAGAGCCATGTAGAAGCCGGAGATGACGTAGAACATCTGCACCGCGGCGCGGCCATCCGGCAGGGTAAGCGGGTAATCCTCCGTCCACTCGCCCTGGAAATAGGCGTGAAAGCCGACGACGGCCAAGGCCAGGAGCAGCCGCAGACTACCCATCAGCGTTGCCCCCGCCGGAACCCGGCGACAGGTGATCCAGCGTGCGCGACAATCGCCCGCGGCGCATCGCCCGGGCAAGGCACCCTGCCTTGCCGTCCGTGCCCGAACGCAGGCTCACCGAGCACGTCCGTCGATCGCAATTCGCCCTCTGCCGGCCTTTCACCATGACACTGGACGTTCTCTCATAATTCTCCTAATGTTCTATTAATGTTCTTGATCAACCGCTAGCACAGCAGCATACCGCAGGAGGCAAGCGATGCAGATCGGTCGGCTGGACAAAGGTCGCGGCGCCACGTTGAATCGCGTTGGTCGCTTCGAGCGGCACTCGCGCGACATTATTGACGATGGCTGGGGCAGCCTCGATGCCATTCTCTCTCCGCCCGTGGCGACCGAACTCCTCGCCGATAGCAGTCGTTCGATCATCGCGCGAAATACCTCTCCAGATATTCCCTCTGATAAATCGATAAATCCCTATCGCGGATGCGAGCATGGCTGCATCTATTGCTATGCTCGACCTACCCATCACTTCCTCGGCTTGTCGTCGGGACTCGATTTCGAGACACAAATCCACATCAAGCACGATGCCGCCGAGTTGCTCAAGGAAGCATTCTCTCGACCAGGCTATCAGGCGAGCCCACTGGCGCTTGGCAGCAACACCGATCCATACCAGCCGATCGAGCGCCGCCTGCAGTTGACCCGCCGCGTGCTCGAGGTGATGGCCGACTGCCGGCATCCGGTTAGCATCGTCACGAAATCAGCCGCGGTGCTCCGTGATCTCGATCTGCTGGTGCCGATGGCGCGGGACGGGCTGGCCAGCGTCACGCTCTCGATCACCACGCTGGACAACGACATGGCCCGCCGGTTGGAGCCGCGCGCCGCTGCACCCCACCGACGGCTCGCCACCATTCGCGAGCTGTCGAGCGCCGGCGTGCCGACATCGCTCAGCCTCGCCCCGGTGATACCGGGGCTGACCGATCACGAGATCGAGCGGATCGTCGAAGCGGCCGCGGGGGCCGGCGCCACCTCGGCAACCTGGATCCTGCTGCGCCTGCCGCACGACGTGAAGGAGCTCTTCGAGGACTGGCTCGAGACCCATTTTCCGGCTCGAAAGGGCAAGGTGCTGTCGCTTGTGCGTCAATGCCGCGAAGGCCAGCTCAACGATGCCGAGTTCGGCAGCCGGATGCGCGGGCGAGGCCCGGTGGCTGACCTGATCCGTCGCCGCTTCGATCGCGTTCTCGATCGTCTGGGGCTGGCCCAGCGGAGCCTGAGTCTGCGCAGCGACCTGTTCGCACCCCCTGGTGCTACCGACCAGTTCGGCCTGTTCGATGTCAAGCGCGCCGATATGCTTGGCTCGCGGCCGGCTGGCCGGGAGCGTTGCTTCTGATCCGCTAGGGCTCGCCCTTCACCCTGTTCATGCCAGCCATTGCAGCCTATCCCTCGCGCAATCGCTGGTGAAGGGAATCATGGCACGCGCGGCCACATCGTTCGTCTGCCAGGCTTGTGGCGCAGTGCAGCCCAGATGGGCCGGGCGCTGCGACGCCTGCGGGGGCTGGAACAGCTTCGTCGAAGAGAGCGTCGAGCCGATCGCCAAGGGCACGCCGGCGCGCCGGCGGCGCAGTGGCGGCCTCGAGCTCGTTGGCCTCGAGGGCGAAGGGCGGCCGTTTCCCAGGCTCGCAACGTCGATCGACGAGCTGGACCGGGCATTGGGCGGTGGCCTCGTCGCCGGCTCGGCGGTGCTGCTCGGCGGCGACCCGGGGATCGGCAAGTCGACCTTGACGCTTCAGGCTGCGGCAGCGCTGGCGACGGCAGGCCGGCGGGTCGTCTATGTGAGCGGCGAGGAGTTGATCGAGCAGATCCGGCTGCGCGCCCGTCGGATCGGTCTCGGCAAGGCCAATGTGGAGCTCGCCGTCGGTACGTCGGTGGATGCCATTCTGGCCACGCTCGACGGGCCGAGTCCCCCGATCTCCTGGTCATCGACTCGATCCAGACGGTTTATCTGGAGGGACTCGATCCGGCGCCCGGCACGGTCACCCAGCTGAGGGCGGCCACTCAAGCCCTGATCCGCTTCGCCAAGAAGCGGGGCACGGCGCTGCTCCTGATCGGCCACGTCACCAAGGAGGGCCAGATCGCCGGCCCGCGCGTCCTCGAGCACATGGTCGACACCGTCCTTTATTTCGAAGGCGAGCGCGGCCACCAGTTCCGGCTGCTGCGGGCGGTCAAGAACCGCTTCGGCCCGGCCAACGAGATCGGCGTCTTCGAGATGCGCGAGGGGGGCCTTGAGCCGGTCGCCAACCCGTCAGCGCTGTTTCTCGCCGACCGGGAGGCTGGGGTCAGCGGCGCCGCGGTGTTCGCGGGCATGGAGGGAACGCGGCCGGTGCTGGTCGAGATCCAGGCGCTGGTGGCACCGACCACGCTCGCCACGCCCAGGCGCGCGGTCGTCGGCTGGGATGGCGCGCGGCTCGCCATGCTGCTGGCCGTCCTCGATGCCCGGTGCGGCCTTGTGATGGGCGCGCGGGACGTCTATCTCAACGTCGCGGGCGGTTTGAAGATCAGCGAGCCTGCAGCGGATCTGGCGGTTGCAGCAGCGCTCGTGTCCTCGCTGGCCGATCGACCGGCGCCCGAGGGTGCCGTCTTTTTCGGTGAGGTCGGGCTCGCTGGCGAGGTTCGGGCAGTCGGCAGCCGTGACGTGCGTTTGAAAGAAGCGGCGAAGCTCGGTTTCGCCCGTGCGGTGGCGCCACGCCAGAGCGGAGCGGTGACGGCCAAGGGCGACGATGGCGCCGGACTGAGCGTCCAGGATGTGAGCAGGCTCGACCAACTGCTCGATTTGTTCGATCTATCAACTGTCGATGGGCCTGCATGAGCGAGTTTCCGTTCACCCTCTTCGATCTCGTCGTCGGCGGCATCGTGCTGCTCTCGACGCTCTTGGCACTCAGCCGCGGCGCCGTCCGTGAAGCGCTGGGCCTCGCCGCCTGGATCGGCGCCATTGTCGCGGCGCTCTACGCCTTCGACCCGGTTCGACCAATGGTGCTGGAAGCCGTCGGCAACGAGCTCCTCGCCGATGCCGCGACCCTGGCCGTGGTCTTCTTCGTGCCGCTCTTGGTGCTCAAGATCGTGGCCGGCATGGTCGCTCGGGCAGTGGCGGGGAGCGCACTCGGCCCGGTCGACAAGCTCCTGGGCCTCTTCTTCGGCTTTGCCCGAGGCGCCTTGATCGTGTGCGCCGCCTATCTTGTGGGCTCGGTGATCATCGCCGAAAAGCAGCAGCCCGAATGGGTCACCACCGCCATCTCGCAACCCTATGTCGCCATGGGCGGTGAATGGATCGCGCAATTCCTGCCGCCGGGCATCCTCGATGCGTCAAAGGAGGCGGCGAGCGAGGCAGCACTCGATGCGGCCGAGCGTGCCCGCCGACTGCGGGAGGCCGGCGAGACCACGGCCGACAGCCTGGGCTATGCCGACCGTACACGGCAACGCATGGACGAGCTGATCGGAGGCAGGGCCGAGTGAGCCAGCCCGTGGACGACTCGTTGCTCGCTGGTCGTCCCTGGGATCCGGACGACGACCATCTGCGCGAGGAATGTGGCGTCGTTGCGGTCTACGGTCATCCCGATGCCGCGGCCCACGCGATCTTGGGGCTGCACGCGCTGCAGCACCGTGGCCAGGAAGCGGCCGGCATCGTCAGCTTCGATCGCGGCCATTTCAACACCTTCCGTGCGATGGGCCTGGTCGGCGACACCTTCAGCGACCCGCGTGTCGTCGATGACCTGCCGGGCCACGCGGCGATCGGCCACAACCGCTACTCGACGACGGGTGCCTCGACCCTGCTCCGCAATGTCCAGCCCTTCTTCGCCGATTTCGCCTTCGGCGGGCTCGCCCTCGCCCACAACGGCAATCTGACCAACGCCATGGGCCTCCGGCGACGGCTGGTCGATGCCGGTTGCCTCTTCCAGTCGACCAGCGACACCGAGGTGCTCGTTCATCTGATCGCCCGCTCGTTCGAGCGAAGCATCGTCGAGCGATTGGTCGATGCGCTGAACCAAGTGGAGGGCGCCTACTCGCTGGTGGGACTCTACGACGACGGGATCATCGGCGCCCGGGATCCCCTGGGCGTGCGCCCGCTGGTCCTGGGCCGGCTCGGCGACACGCTGATCCTGGCATCCGAGACGTGCGCGTTGGACATCATTGGCGCCGACCTCGTCCGCGACGTCCAACCCGGCGAGGTTGTGCTCATCGACAAGGACGGGTTGCGCTCGCTGTTTCCGTTCAAGCGGCTCGAGCGGCGTTTCTGCATTTTCGAGTATGTCTATTTCTCACGTCCGGACAGCACGCTCGACGGCATGGGAGTGTACGAGGTCAGGAAGCGGATCGGCGAGGAACTGGCGGCCGAGAGCCCGGCGCCGGCCGATGTCGTCGTGCCGGTGCCCGACAGCGGCGTGCCGGCCGCCATCGGCTACGCGCAGGCGGCGGGCCTCCCATTCGAGCTTGGGATCATCCGCAACCACTATGTCGGCCGGACGTTCATCGAGCCCACGGACAATATCCGGCATCTGGGGGTTCGCCTGAAGCACAACGCCAATCGCACCATTCTCGCCGGCAAGTCGGTGGTGCTGGTCGACGACAGCATCGTGCGCGGCACGACGTCGACCAAGATCGTCGACATGGTCAAGGCCGCCGGTGCCACGCAGGTGCACATGCGGATCGCGAGCCCACCGACGACGCACAGCTGCTACTACGGCGTCGACACGCCAGAGCGCAGCAAGCTGCTCGCCGCCCAGCATACACTGGACGAAATGGCCCGGCTGATCGGCGTCGACAGCTTGGCGTTCCTGTCGATGGACGGCCTCTACCGCGCGGTCGGCGAGACCGGCCGCGACCCGCGGCGCCCGCAATATTGCGATGCCTGCTTCTCCGGCGAGTACCCGACCAGGCTCGCCGATCTCGATGGCGGCGGCCAGAGCCGCCAGCTGACCTTTCTGCAGCACGAGCGCTGAATGGCGGCCATGTCGAGCGCACCATCGTCAGCCGGCGCCACACCTTGGGGCCTCGAAGGCCGCATCATCCTGGTCACCGGCGCAGGCCAGGGCCTCGGCCGAGCCACAGCACTTGCTCTCGCCGGCGCTGGTGCGACGGTGATCGCCACCAGCCGGCGGCGCCGCAAGCTCGAGGACCTCGATGACGCGATCCAGGCAATGGGCAAGACCATCACGCTCTTGCCCTTGGACCTCGCCGAGCCCGAAAAGCTGATCCCGATCGGTCCCTCGATCTACGAGCGTTTCGGCCGCCTCGACGGGCTGGTCCATTGCGCCGCCCTGCTCGGCAAGCTGACCCCGGTGGCGCATCTGGACGCGCCGACCTTGCGCGATGCCGTCACCGTCAACGTCCTCGCGACGCAGGCGCTGATCGCCACCCTCGATCCGCTGTTCCAGGCGGCGCCCAATGCCCGTGCGCTCTTCCTCACCGACCGGCTGGCGATGCGCGGCAAGCCGTTCGTCGGCGCCTATGCCGCGAGCAAGCAGGCGATGGAGAGCCTGGTCCTGGCTTATGCGGCCGAGGTTCGGCAGAGCCGGCTGGACGTGCGCCTGGTGGCACCGCCACCGCTCGCGACCCCCTTGCGCAAAGCCGCCTATCCGGGCGAATCCTCGGACAAGCAGCTGGCACCCGAAATCGCCGCCGAGCGGCTGCTGGCACTGCTTGCGGCGCCAAGCCTGCCGGACGGCGAGGTCATCGATCTTTGACCAGCCTGCCACTGATCGCCACGCCGCTCTGGGCAGCGCTGCTGGCACTCCTCTACATCGTCCTTACGGTCCAGGTCATCCGCGCCCGCTATCGCACGCGGGTGGCGATCGGCAGCGGCGGTGACGCAGCGCTCGAGCGGGCGATCCGTGCCCATGCCAACTTCGCCGAGCATGTGCCGCTGATCCTCATCCTGCTCTTGCTCTTGGAGCTGCAAGGTGCCTGGCCCTGGCTCATCCATCTCCTGGGCCTGCTGCTCCTGCTCGGTCGGGCATCGCACGCCTTTGGGATCAGCAGCATTGAGGAGGTGCTGATCAGGCGCCAGATCGGTACGGTCGCGACCTTGACCGTTCTCGGCGTCGCGGCCCTAGGCAACCTCGCCATGCTGGTGCGTTGAGCAGTCTGAGCATGCGCGCATCGTAGGCCACTTAGCGTCGAGGGTGACCATCGCCCAATCGACCAGATTCTTGGTTCTTCCGGGCTGTCCTTGCACCTCGGCCTAGTCGATATCGGCTGGACCGGTGACCGTGACCTTGAGATCGCGAACTAGGCCGTCCGCCAGCGCGTAGATCCAGCCATGAATCGCTAGCTTCTGGCCCTTTTTCCAAGCGTCGCGGACGATCGTCGTGTTGGCGACGTCCCTCACCCGATCGCGGACGTTGAACTCGCAGAGCGCGTCGATCCGCTCGGCCTCGCCGGTGATTGCCTCGATCTTCAGCCGATGCCGCCGAAAGGAGGCGCGGACCGGCTCCAGCCAATGGTCGACGATGCCGTTTCGCTCGTCCTTGTACGCCGCCTTGATGCCGCCGCAGCCGAAATGGCCGCAGACAATGACGTGCTTTACCCCCAACGCGTTGACGGCGAAGGCGAGCACCGAGAGGAAGTTGATGTCCGAGGGCGGCGCCAGATTGGCAACGTTGCGGTGCACGAAGAGCTCGCCCGGATCGAGCCCGACGATTTCGTTCGCCGGCACCCGGCTGTCGGCGCAGCCAACCCAGAGATAGTCCGGCCGCTGCTGGCGGGCGAGTCTCGGGAAGAAGTCGGGATCGGCCTTGGATCGGGCGACCGACCAAGCTCGATTCCGTGACAGAAGATCGTCGATCATCGCCAAACCAGCCTCACCCGAAGCGACACGCGCAAGTCGATAGGCACCCGTCTGACAACGTTGTGCAATGCGGTATCAACAATGACAACAATGCTTGACATGCCAGCGCCGCGAACGATCTGATAGCGGGTTCGTGGACGGGGGTCGGCGCGAAAGCTACTCGATGGGTGTCTTGATCCTGGCCGTCCTCCTGCTTGTCGTGGCCCCGGCCATCATCCTGGTCATCGCCCGAGTGGTAAGTCGGCTGCTTGACGATAGTGACCGCTCGAGTTGACGGCAGCGTGAAGCTCGCTCGCTGCTAAGTGGTAGCGCTGGCGCGCTCTCGACTTACCCAGCCACGGGCATGAACGGCAGGTCGGTGACCTCGGTGACCATCCCGAGCCCGGTCAGCGCGGCATGAACCTGTGCGCGGTGGTGGGTCTGGTGGTTGAAGAAATGGGCGACGAGCAGCGCCCGCGTGCGGCTGACCTCTCGCTTGGCACTGCCCGAATACCAGGTGAGATCGCCATCGAGCCAGGCCGGATCGAGCCCGGCGGCCCAGTCGCCGATCACCAGGTCGAAGCGCTGCCGCTCGTCGACATACGCCGACCAATCGGACCACATGTCGCTGGACCGGGCGATGTCGGCCGCCGGTGGCAGGGGCGTGCCGGCAAACCGGTGCAACCACATCTCGTCCGCCCAGAGCAGGTGGCTCAGCGTCTTCTGGATCGACCCGAAGAAGAGGCCGCGATCGGCCTGACGCTCATCCGGCTCCAGCCGTTCGACGGCCGCCAGGAGCCAGGAATTCCGCCAGGTGTTGTACGCCGCCATGGTCGTCACGTAGGTCTTGCTGAGCATCTTCTGTCCCCTGCCCTTCGCAGGCCCCTGGCTGTTGGCATCACCAACCGGGCCTTCTAAGCTGCGGCGCCAATGAACAAGCGTTCGGGGAGCGAGGCAATGGTTCGATTCGGCATGCATAGCAGCCTGTGGACGGCGGAATGGACACGGGAAGCAGCCGAGCGCGTGGTGCCGACGGCGGCACGGCACGGACTCGACGTCATCGAGATAGCCCTCCTCAACCCCGACCAGGTCGACGCGGCCCACAGCCGGGCACTGTTCGAGAAGCATGGCGTGGCACCCACCTGCTCGCTCGGCCTGCCGTTCGAGGCCTGCGCGCCGCTGCACCCGGAGAAGGCCACGGCCTTCCTGATGCGGGCGCTCGACGTAGCGCATCAGATCGGCTCCAACACGCTCACCGGCGTCACCTACTCGACCCTGGGCTATACCACCGGCACTGGCCCCACCGAGGCCGAATACGCCAACATCGAGAAGGCCTTGCGGCCGGTGGCGAAGCGTGCGCGTGAGCTCGGCATGACGCTCGGGCTCGAGCCCTGCAACCGCTACGAGACCCACCTCCTGAACACCGCCGAGCAGAGCGTGGCGCTGATCGAGCGGATCGGCGAGCCGGCGCTGATGATCCACCTCGACACCTACCATATGAACATCGAGGAGAAGGGCTTCAAAAGCGGCGTCGAAAAGGCCGGCAGGCATCTGAAATACATCCATCTTTCCGAGAGCGATCGGGGCGTGCCAGGGACCGGCACGGTGGACTTCCCGGCCACCCTCGCCGCCCTTGCCGCGACCGGGTTCGACGGTGATCTGGTCGGCGAGGCCTTCATCAACATGCCGCCGGCGCTGGCCAAGGCGCTGTCCGTCTGGCGGCCGGTGGCGAAAAATGCCGAGGAGGTGCTCGATCCCGGCATGACCTATCTCAGAAAGCTCGCCATCGAGCACGGGCTGGTCGAGAGCTGAGCTTGGCCGAGCCGGACCTGCTGCCGCTCGACGGCTACGCGCACCGCTCTACCGACACGCTGCTGGCTCGCGCCCGGGCCATGGCGGACGACCTGGGCACACGGCGGACGGTTCGCGACTTTGCACCTGACGCGGTGCCGGTTCAGGTCATGGAGGAAGCGATCCGTGCAGCGGCCACCGCCCCTTCCGGCGCCAACCAGCAGCCCTGGCATTTCTGCCTGATCGATCGCGGCCCGCTCCGCGCCCGGATCCGTGCGGCGGCCGAGGCCGAGGAGCAGGCCTTCTACGCCGAGCGCGCCGGCGCTGAATGGCTGGAGGCCCTGGCGCCTTTGGGCACCGATTGGCGAAAGCCCTTCCTCGAGACCGCTCCCTGGCTTATCGCCATCTTCGCCGAGCGTTACGGCCGGGCGCCCGACGGACGCCGCACCAAGCACTACTACGTCACCGAATCGGTCGGCATCGCCACCGGCTTTCTGATCGCAACGCTGCACCATGCGGGTCTCGCGACGCTCACCCACACCCCGTCGCCCATGGGCTTTCTCGCCCGGCTCTGCGGGCGGCCCGCGAACGAGAAGCCATATCTGCTGCTCGTCGCGGGCTATCCTGCGGCAGATGCCCGAACCCCGGCTGCGGCGCGGATCAAGAAACCGACGGAGCAGGTGATGAGCCGTCTCTGAGCAAGGCCGTAGGCCGTGGGAGCCAGCCCCGCGCGGGGCTTGCGCTTCCCCCGGCCGCGCGCTTTCATTCGGTGATGAACGAGATACCTGACAATCAAGACGACCCGCGCACCATCCTGGTCGATGCGCGCGGGCTGAACTGTCCCCTGCCGCTGCTCGAAGCGCGCCGCGCGCTGCAGCTTGCGCCGCGAGGTGTGGTCCTCGTCGTCCTCGCCACCGACCCCGCAGCACCCTCGGATTTCGCCGATTTCGCCATGGCACGGGATTTCGATCTCGACGAGACGGTCGATCCCGACGGCGTGTTCCGGCTGACGCTCAAGCCCGGCTGACGCGCGAGCCCTCCTGACGCTCGAGGCATCGCCGTGCGGCGCTTCGTCTCCTTCCGGGCTTCAGGCATCGCCTGGCGCGGTCATGTGCCGGGCGACGTAGGCGGGCTCGCCCATCCGCTCGAGGAGGTCGAGCTGCAGCTCGAGCCAGCCGGTATGGCCCTCCTCGTCGAGCAGGATCCGCTCGAACAGGACACGCGTACCGATGTCGCTGTCCTTGACGGCGGCTTCCGCCGCCTCCGTGTAGAAGGCGACGGCCCCCTTCTCCTCGGCGAGGTCCGCTTCGAACATGCTCTTGAGCGAGCTGGCCCGCTTCGGCGACTTTGCCGCCGCCACCTTGGGATCGCCGCCGAGGAACATGATGCGCTCGATGAAGGCGCCGGCATGTCCCAGCTCCTCCTGCATTTCCTCGCGCATCTTGCCGGCCATCTTGTCCAGCCCCCAGTCGTCGAGGGTATAGGCATGCAGCAAATACTGATGAATGGCGGTCAGCTCCATGGCGAGAGCGGTCTGCAGGTTGGCGATACTTTGACTATTTTTGGTCATTGAAGCTCCTATCGGCTCGGCGCCGGGGATAGCGGTCAAGCATGCGGCCGCTCGAGCATCCGCTTCAGACGCTGTCGCTGTCAAGGCGGCGCGGCGGCGCCGACTGCGGCTCCCGGTCCACCTGCCCCAATTCGCCGAAGCCTGAGTGGCGGGCCGAGCATCGAGCCGCCTCGCACCGGTCGATCTGGCCGCCCAACGCGCCTACATTAAGATCTTAAGGCAAGAGCAGCAACGTGAGGAGGAGCGAATGGCTACACCGATCGACTACGCCAAGGCGCTCGACGACCCGGCGACGCAGTTCGCGGCGCCGGCCGACATCGTCGCGGCCACAGGCCTCACCAACGAGCAGAAGATCGCGCTGCTCCGCCAATGGCAATTCGACGAAAGCGAAATCGCAGTCGCCACCGAGGAGGGCATGCCGGGCGGCGAGAGCCGGCTGTTGCAGCAGATCGCTGCGGCAATCGCCGCACTCGATCCGGACAGCGCGAGAACCACGCCGACCAAGTAGCTTGTGCCGCAGACGCGTTGAGCCGGAACGTCAAGTGCCGGGTTGCGTCGCCGCTGCCGCTTGCGACAATGGCGATCCCATGCTCTGCCACGTTGCGTAACACGAGCAAGGCATGGATGGAGACGGAACATTGGCACGGATCTACGAATATGCCGGCATTCGCCCGGTGATCGACGACACGGCATTCGTGCACCCAGAGGCCGTGGTGATCGGCGATGTCATTATCGGTCCTGGCGTCTTCGTCGCCCCTTTCGTCTCGCTGCGCGGTGACATGGGCCGCTTGATCATCGAGGAAGGCGCCAACATCCAAGATAGCTGCGTGATGCATGGCTTCCCCGGCAAGGAGTGCGTGATCGAGCAGAACGGGCATATCGGTCACGGCGCGATCCTGCATGGCAGCCGGGTCGGCAAGAACGCGCTGGTCGGCATGAATGCGACGGTGATGGATGGTGCGGTAATCGGCGAGAACGCTTTCGTTGCCGCCATGGCCTTTGTCAAGGCCGGCTTCGAGGTGCCGCCGGGCCATCTCGTCTCCGGCATCCCTGCCAGGGTCGTCCGCCCGCTCGACCCCTCCGAGATCGCCTGGAAAAGCAAAGGCACGGCCGAGTATCGCGAGCTCGCCAAGATGTACCGCCGCACGATGCAGCCCTGTGCACCGCTCCGCGCGGTCGAGCCGAACCGCAAGCGCTGCCCGTCCCTGACCAATATCCGGCCCAAGTTCGAGACGCAGAGCTGATCCCGCTCAAGGATCTGAACCCATCACGGCGGACCCCCTATGTGGTCTATGCCGTGGGCGCGATCTGCGTCGCGGCCTTTCTCTGGCAGGTCGGGCTCGGCCCCGACGGCATGCAGCGGACAATCTTCGGCCTCGGCCTTATCCCGGGCGTCGTCACCGGCTCGGCGGAGCTGGTACCGCGGCTTGTCATGGTGCCGGCGTGGCTCACCTTCGTCACGTCGATGTTCCTGCATGCCGGCTGGCTGCACCTCGCCGGCAACCTGCTCTACCTCTGGATCTTCGGCAACAATGTCGAGGATCGGCTCGGGCATCGGGGCTTCGCCGTCTTTTATCTCGCAGCAGGGCTGGCGGCGGCGGCCGCGCAGATCGCCCCGGAGCCCGGCTCCACGATTCCGATGGTCGGCGCGTCAGGCGCGATATCGGGCGTGCTCGGCGCCTATCTCGTCCTCTTTCCGCGCTCGCGCGTCGTCGTCTTCATCCCGATCAGCTTCATGCTCCTGCACGAGATCCGCGCCTTCTGGCTGCTGATCATCTGGTTCGCGGCGCAACTGATCAGCGCGGTCAGCGCGCCGGACGGTGCCGGGGTCGCCTGGTGGGCGCATATCGGCGGCTTCGTCGCCGGTGCCGTCGTGGCACTGCCAATGGTCAATCGGCGGCGCGGCCCCTGGGGCTGACGGCCGCTGGGCCGCTCAGCGGCCAGCCAGAGCTGCGCACCGACCATTCGCCTAAAATCCTTGGAAATTTATCCCTAAAATATAGAGCAAAAACACTTTAAATAACGAAAAAGAATATAGTCATTTTCTCGAAATCTTCAAGAAAATCGAAACGATACTTCTTGCTCGATTTAACTATTAGCCAATATCTCTGACGGCGAACACAAGCTCAGGTTGCAAATTCCCGAAGCATTCGAAACTTCGACGCGAAGAGCGCGAAGTATCGGCCGCGAGGAGGATAAGACGATGGCGCTGTCACACTCGTACGTTCGCGGCCTGCAGGACGCGGTCAACGACAACCTCGATCTCCTGCCCTCCGAGCTGCGGCGCGCCCCGACACCCGTCGATCCGCTGCGCCGACCCAAGCTCGAGGTCGAGATGCCGACGCTGGCGACCACGCTCGAGGCCGACAGCGGCATCCTCTGGGCGCGCATGAAGCATCAAGATCGCGGCTGCTACACGCCCGCATTGGTCGGCGACTCGCGCAGCTTCCAACTCTACCTCAAGGAGCAGTGCTGCCACCTGAGCCCAGCAGAAATGCCGTTCAAATATCTGGTCTGGACGTCAGCGGCCAAGGGCGTCTTCAGTCTCGGCGGCGACCTCGCTTTCTTCGGCAAGTGCGTGAGGACCGGCGATGAGCGACGGCTCACGGAATATGCGCATCGCTGCATCGACGTCCTCCACGACAACTACAATGCCATGGGCCTGCCGGTGCTCACCGTGGCGCTTGTCACCGGCGACGCTATCGGTGGCGGGCTCGAATCGATGATCACCAACGACATCGTCGTTGCCGAGAAAGGAGTGAAATTCGGCCTGCCGGAGATCCTCTTCAATCTCTTTCCCGGCATGGGCGGCTACTCGTACCTGGTCCGCAAGATCGGCGAGAAGAACGCACGAGCCTTCGTCGAGGATGGCCGGTCGCGGTCGGCCGAGGAGATGCTGGAGCTGGGCCTTGTCGACGTGCTGGCGGAGCCCGGTCAAGGCGAGCAGGCGTCTGCGCGAGTACCTCCAACACGGCCAGCCGCTTCGCCACCTGCGCACCATCCGCCGCGCCTGCAAGCGGGTCGATCCCGTACCGAAGCAGGAGCTCTTCGATATCGTCGACATCTGGGTCGAGCTCGCCATGCAGATCAGTGGCGACGACCTCCGCCGCATGGACTGCCTCGCCAGGGTCCAGGAAAAGAAGCGCGTGAAGGTCTGAACGCCCGGCCCCTGCGGCCACATCGGCGCAATGTATCGTCGCACCGGCAATCGCCACTGCCGCTCGTCAACGGATACAAGTCATGTCGACAATCGCCCTCGCCTCCTGGTCCGACCGTGCCGCGGCACTCGCCGTTGGCCATGCGCTCAACTGCCTGATGCCAGGTGCTGCCAGGCTCATTGACGCAGCGAGCGTGGCGCAGCTCCTTCGTCTCTATGCAGCAGCAGCGCTTGCCGGGCACTGTCGATCTCTTGCCCGAGCCGCTGCAACTCTGCGGGTGCGCGTAGCAGCAGCGCATGGTCGTCGACATGGCGAAGGCCGACACAGGCCTCGAACACACCTTGCGCGCCGATATGCGCCGAGCTGCTCTTCAAGCGCATGCGTCGCATCGCGAAAAGCGGTCGCATCGCCGCTTGCCAATGCCTCGCTCCATTTCCCGCTGCAGCTGCGCAACATCCAAGAGATAGTCGTCCACCACTTGCGCAAAGAAGCCGTCGCCCGCATCCAGCTCCAGGAGCGTCGCAATCTTGCGCTGATCGAGCACGGAACCGTAGGCAGCCCGGCCCGGCAGAGATGCTGCCTCAGAGCCGCGTCCGCGGGGCAGCCGCCTATTGCGCGCAGCCCGCCAGCCCACTCGGCGCCCTCGCGCAGCGGCACGATCGCGGCACGCTGGTCGGCGCGCTGCGGCTCGGCCGGCGATGCTGAGCCGTGCCCTGCCGTGCGTTCAGCCGGATCGAGCCCATCGGCCACCGCGCCGACCGAGCCCTTGGCCACGACCAGCGAATCGATGGTCTCGAGCAGCACCGGCGTGTCGATTGGCTTCGTGACATAGTCGGAGAAGCCGAGCGCCATAGCGCGGCGTTCCGGTCTCGATGGTGGCATCGGCGGTCAGCGCGACGATCGGTGGGAGGTCTCGTCGATCGGCAGCATGAAGCGAAGCATCTTCAGCGTGTCGAAGCCGCTCATACCGGGCATGTTGAGGTCGAGCAGCACGAGCTCGGTAGGCGTCCTTCTCCAGCGCCTCGAGACAGTCCTCGCCGCTATCGACAATCGCAACGTCGTGGCCGGCATGCTCAAGAATCTTGCCGATGACATGCTGATTGGTGCGATTGTCCTCGACCAGCAGCACAGCGCGCCGGATTGTCGGCGACGAGCTTGACCGTGTCCGGCCGCTCGCCGCCGGCCAAGCCGGAGGCCAGCGCGAAGCGGAGCATTCGCACCAACAGCCGATCGTCGTCCGCCTGGCGAAATCGGCCAAGGTCTGGCCACGAGTGCTCGACCCGTCGATCGAGCAGGGTCAGGATATCGACGGGCTCGCTCGGCCGGCGGTGGTCGAGTGCCTCGCTGAGGGCCTCGATATCGACGGGCGGCGCGTCGTCGACGACGAGGATCGCGCGTCGAGGCCGCTGGCGACCGCACTGTCGACGGCGATCGTGATGTCGGGAGCGGTCACTGCCGGGATGGCGAGCCGCTTCGAGCCGCTGCCTGGCGCCGCGTCGGTCGCCGCTCGACCGCCGAGCACCACGACCAGCGACGCGAGCCACGGCGGGCGGCATCGACGGGGCCGGCGGCTCTTGCGGCAGCGGACATCGGGGCCGGCGCAGCGGCGGGATCCAGCGCAGCGGCAGCTCGATCCAGAAGCTCGAGCCCTGGCCGAGGGCGCTGACGACACCGATCCTGCCCTGCAGGAGATCGGTCAGCTCCTTGGCGATGGCGAGCCCGAGCCCCGTTCCACCATAGCGCCTGGAGAGTCTCGACCTCGGCCTGGGCGAAGCTCTCGAAGATGCGCGCCTGCGCCTCCGCGGCGATGCCGATGCCGGTATCGTGCACCTCGAAGCGCAGTCGCGCGCGCGATCTCGCTCCTGCTCCAGCGAGCGCACGTCGATCAGCACGCCGCCCTCGCTGGTGAACTTGATCGCATTGGCGGTGAGGTTGACGAGAATCTGATGCAACGGGCCGCGACCGCCGACAAACGCGGTGGGAATGGTCGGATCGACGCGCAGGCGGAAGTAGAGGCCACGCGCCTGGGCCTCGAGGTACAGCATGCGGCGCAGGTTGCCGAGCTGCTCGTGGAGATCGAACGGCTCCTCGTCGAGGGTAAATCGGCCTGCCTCGATCTTGGCGATATCGAGCACGTCATTGACCAGCGCGAGCAGGCTGTGCGCGGCGCTCTGCGTCGTCGTCGCCATGTCGCGTTGCTCGGCATCGAGGGGCGTCGTGCGGAGCAGGTCGGTCATGCCGATGATCGCGTTCAACGGCGTGCGGAACTCGTGGCTCATCGTGGCGAGGAAGCGGCTCTTCGCCCGGCTCGCATCCTCGGCCCTGGTGACCGCACCCTCGAGCTTGCCGAGCAGGACGGCGAAATAGGCCGGCAGCATGACGAGGAAAGCACGAGGCCGACATCGAGCGCGGCAAGGCCGCGCCAGGCGGGCGCAGTCGGACGACGGCGATGAACAAGACGGCGCTGGAGACGGCAGAAACCGCGAGATAGAGGCGGCCGTAGCGAAAGCCATGGCCGAGGATCGACCAGAGCAGGAAAGGGAAGAAGAGCATCGCCGCTTCGCCACCGACATAGCATGGCGCCATTGACGCCGATGGCGTCAGTGGCGATGCCGCAAAACCGGCGGATAGGACTAGGCTTGGGCCGAAACAGCAAGTGGACGAAGCAGGAGCAGCGAGATGCCGACCGCGAAGGCGTAGATGAGGGCGCTTTGGCGGATGATGCGGTCGGCATCGTCACCAAGCGAGACGCTGTTGATGTAGACGAACATCAGGGCGGTGATGACGATTCGGATGAGGATCTGCTGCGTGCTCGGTATCGGCACGGCCGGCGAGCCGGCGGCGCTGCCAGTCGATCAATCGCCGCAGTTCAGCCAACACCGTCATCACTCACCCAAGGCGCTCTCCTTGCAGCATCCAGGCGGCGCCCGACTCATGCCCGCAGCCTTCTAGTCGATCCGTGCCAGCTGATCGAGCACGCTGTCGTCAATCGCCGCGTTGAGCTGACGCAGCGCCAGCCGGCGCTCGAACTCGCCGACGCTCAGGGCCGGACAAATGTAGTCGCCTTGCACCTCGTCGCAACCCAGACGCTTCAGGCGGGTCAACTGGCCCTCGGTCTCGACGCCTTCGCCGATGACCTTGAGGCCTAGGCTGTGGCCGAGATTGATGATGGCGCGGACGATCACCTCGTCCGAGGTGCCGTTCTCCAGGTTCTGCACGAAGCTCTGGTCGATCTTCAGGCGCTGCACCGGCAGCCGCTTGACGTAGGAGAGCGAAGAGTAGCCGGTGCCGAAATCGTCGATCGAGAGGGTCACGCCGAGCTCGTTCAGATATCTCAGCGACGCGGTCGCGGTCTGGCTGTTCTCGATCACCGCATTCTCGGTGAGCTCGATGTCGAGCGCCGCCGGGATTGACGCCAGTGTCCTTGAGGATGCGCTCGATCATCAACTCGACGCCACGCTCACGGAACTGCACCGGCGACAGATTGACCGAGAGCTGCATGCCCATCAGTCCCTTGTCGCAGCCAGGTGCGGTGCTGCATGCAGGCACTGCGCATCACCCAAGCGGTGAGCGGCGCGATCAGCCCGATGTCCTCAGCGAGGCCGATGAACTCGCCCGGCCGCACGATCCCGCGATGCGGATGGTTCCAGCGAACCAGCGCCTCCATGCCGACGATGCGACCGGAGACCAGCTCGATCTGCGGCTGGTAGTAGACGAGGAACTGGTCGCCGGCCAAGGCCTGGCGCAGCTCGCGCTCGAGGGTAACGGCACGTCGTGCCGCGAGGTTCATCTCGGCAGCGAAGAAGCGATAGGCGTCGCGGCCCGACGCCTTGGCGCGGTACATGGCGAGATCGGCGTTCTTCAAGAGCGTGCCGATCGACTTGCCGTCCGCCGGAAAGAGCGTGATGCCGACGCTGGCCGAGATGTGCACCTCCTCCTTGTCGATGACGAAGGGCTCAGCGAACGCGTCGCCCAGGCGCCTCGCCAGCTCGGCCGAATCGTCGGCACGCCGCAACGCCGGCTGGAGGATCACGAACTCGTCGGAGCGCAGCCTGGCGATGCAGTCGGTCTCCCGCAGCCGCCCAGCGAGCCGACCGGCGACCGCGCGGAGCAAGCGGTCGCCGAAGCTGTTGCCGAAGGCCTCGTTGATGCCCTTGAAGCGATCGAGATCGACGATCAGTATCGCCAGCTGCTCGTTCTGCCGCCGCGCCCGGGCCAGCTCATGCTCGGCGCGGTCCTCGAACGCAGAGGCACTGATCAACCCGGTCAAGGCGTCGGTCCGGCCGGCGAGCTCGGTGGTGCCACGGTCGAGCTTGAGCTCGCTGACGTCGAGCGCGAAGGTCATGACGCCGTCGACGTCGCCGGCCTCGTCGAGCATCGGCGCCTTGACGCTGATCAGATCACGCTCGCGCCCGCCGCTGGTGAACACCTCCTGCCGTGGCGAGGCGAGCGGCCGGCCGCTCTCGAGTACCTTTTCGTCGAGCACCGCGTGGCGGGTGGCAAAGGCGTCACCAAAGGCGTCGATCAGCGTACGGCCGATCAGATCTTCGCGGCGCTGCGCGAAGAGCTCTTCGTGCGCCTTGTTGACGAGTTGCAGCCGACCGAAGCGATCGACCGTCGAGACGGCGACCGGCACCCGGTCGAGGAAGCTCTGCAGCCGTGCCGCCGGATTGTCGAAACCGGGGCCCTGGCTGCTCCATCAGCGCCTGCTCGAGGTCGGCAGCGCGCTTGGCCAGCAGCTTCTGCTGACGGCGCATGGTCAAGAGGTTGCGGGCGCGGGCGCGGAACTCGAGATGATCGACCGGGCTCAACAGGAAATCGGTGGCGCCGGCGTCGAGCGCCCGGTAGCAGAAATCACGATCCTCGTAGACGGTGACGACGACGATCGGTACATCGGCAAAAGCACGCTGCTCACGCAGCGTCTCGATGAAGGTGGCGCCGTCCATCTCCGGCATGTTGTAGTCGGTGATGATCAGATCGGGCGGATTGCTGGCTTGCAGCCGGGTCAGCGCCTCGACCGGGCTGGCGAAGGCCTGCACCTGCAGCCCTTCCTCGACGGACAGGGCGAGGCGGGTCAGGATGTTGCGGTTGGTAACCCGGTCGTCAATGACGACAACTTTTGCCATTCGTTAACGCTTATCGGTTATTCACGGCCTGCTCGAACGCTGACCGGACCCGCCCTTCGCGGCAGATCGTGCAATCCGCCTCCTCTGCCGCTAGTGGAACACTAAGCAAGAGCCGCCGGGACAGCAAGCTTTAGGTGAAAAAGAATCCGCATCAATCAACTTGAAGCTCTAAGTCTGTTGCGCCGACGGCACTGGCCGTGACTTTGAAACGGCAGCATACAGCATTGGCACTTGGTCTGTCGCTGCCCGCGAGCCCGAGATGAGCCTCGTCGATCAACTCTTCGCCGCCTTGGCCGTGCCATGGCTGCCCTGGCTGCTGGCGCTGGGCATCCTTCTTCTGGCGCAAGTTCTCTGGTGGCGTTTCACCGCGCGGCTAGCGCCGTTGCGGCGGGCGCTGGCACGTGCGATCGAGCTCGTCGACCAGGGCGAGGGAACGGCGTCGTTCAAACAGCGCTTTCCTGCGATCTTCGCAGGCCTTGCCGAGGATCCCGTGCTCGGCAGAGGCCTGGCGTGCCTACGCCGCTACGGTGACGCCGGTGCCGGGCAACGAGCAGGCGCTCGGTGCGGCCAGAGCACCGCAGTCGGTGTTCGATGACGGCTTGTTCGCGCGGGTCGGCCTCAATCTTCGCTTCTATCAGGCGGTGCCGAACATCCTGGTAGGCATGGGGCTGCTCTTCACTTTTATCGGCCTCGTGGCCGCACTCCACTTCGCCAGCGCCGGAGTGACCGCGGCGGATATCAGCGAGGCCCAGGCGGCATTGCGCGAGCTCCTGGCCGCGGCCACCTTCAAGTTCGCGACCTCGATCGCCGGGCTTGCCGCGTCCCTGGCCTTCTCGTGGCGCGAAAAGGTGCATCTACATCGGGTGCAGGCGGAGATTCGACGTTTCTGCCTCCTTCTCGAGGAGCGCCTTCTGCCACTGACGCCAGAGATGCTCCTGGTGGCGCAGATCGACGAAACCCGGCGGATCAATCAACGGCTTGGCCAGCTCGGCCGCTCGTTGATCGTCAGGGCACCCGAAGGTGTCGAGGCAGCGACTCGCCGAGGAGCTGACGCTGGCAACCCGCCCCCTGAAGACCGCTCTCGAGCGGGTCGCACGGCGCTTCGAGACCCTGGACGAGCGCGTGGCAGGCGAGCTGATGGCCGCAACGCAAACCGTGCGGCAGCTGGCCAACCGCGCCACCACCCTCGCCCACGAGGCGCTCGACGCGGCCCCGGCGCGCGCCACCGCCACTGAGCAGCCGACTGCGGCAAGGTCCCCGGTGCGGCCGGCCGAGGCGCGCTTCGAGCCGGAGCCACTAGCCCCGTCGGTCGGTCATTCGCCGCGCCAGGCGCCGCTTGCCGCGGGCCCCACGCCAGCGCCGCTGCAGTTGCTCCAGCATCGGCTGACGGAGCTTTCGGTTGCCGTGCAAGCCGGCGCTGGACCGTCTGCGCGGCCGGCCGCCGATCGACCGCGACGCCATCGAGGGTGTCCTGGTCAGCACGCATGACCGGGTACGCGAGGCCCGCCATGCGCTGAACACCGTCGCCGCGACCATCATGGGCGCGGTCGAATCGCCCGAGGATGCCAGTCACGTCCGCAGCCTGCTAGGCGAGATCGATGCCGGGCTCAAGCGATCACGATCGGCGCTGCAGGAAGCCGTCGAGGGATTGGCCGCCCCGAAGCGGGAACGCTGACGATGGCCGGTGGCTGGACGGGCGGTGACGCAGCGGGCTGGTCCGGCCGTTCAGCCGGAGATCATCGGACGGCGACGTCAGGCGAGGACGATAGTTATCTCGCCTCGGTCAGTGACCTGATGGTCGGGCTGTTGTTCCTGTTCATTATCATTCTCATGGCATTTGCGCTCAACTTTCGCAGTGCCGAGGATGCGGCCGAGGACACGCTGGACGAGCTTCTAACCGAGCGCGATCGCTTGGCTGTGGCCCAGGAAGCGTTGGCCGGCGACCGTGACCGGCTGCTGGCCGAGCGGGACCGGCTGGCGGAGCTCACCGATCGCCTGCTCGCGCGCGACGCCGAGCGGGCCGAGCTCTTGAGCCGGATCAAGGCGATGCTCGCGTCACGCGGCCTCGAGGTCGAGGTCGATCTCGAGAGCGGCATCTTGCGATTGCCGGAGTCGCTGCTCTTCGCCAGCAACGAGGCCGTGCTGAGCGACACGGGCGAGCAGGCGATCATCGTCTTGGCCAGCGTGCTCGAAGGCATTCTGCCGTGCTACGTGAATACTGCCGATGAACACGATTGCCCGCGCGGCGCTCTCGACGTGCTTGAGGCGGTACTGATCGAGGGGCACACCGACGATCGGCCGATCCGAGGTGGCCCCTTTGCCGACAACTGGGAGCTCTCCGCCGCGCGCGCGCGCAACACTTATCTAGCGTTGATAGGCGCGGCACCTGGGCTCGACGCGCTCGAGAACGGTTCCGGCGAGACGCTGCTCGGGCTCAGTGGCTACGCGGCTCGGCGGCCGGTCATCTCCGACACGACCGACGAGGCGCGCCGGGTCAACCGGCGGATCGACCTTCGCTTTCTTGCACGTGGACCCGATGCGGCGGCGCTGGCCGCCCTCCTCGCGGGGCTCGAAGCCGCGATCCAGGCGGATTGACGAGATGCGGAAAGCGCCCCGCCGCCAGCAGCAGCCGAGCCAAATGGGAAGGGGACTGCTCTGGCGAACAGTCCCCCCCAGGGTCCCATCTCATCATCGAGCGCGCCGGCCGCTGGTCGAGGTTGAAACCAACGATCGAACGCGCCAGGAACTTGCTGATTTGTTGATTTATAGTCAATATAAAAACGCAATGGTTGAATTCAAGGAAACTGCCGCCCTCCCCTCCCCCGGCTGCAACCGCAGGTGAGTGGTTTGGTCTATGCGTCCGGCCGACCCTGGCCGCAACTGTTGAAGAGCGTGCTCGATCAGCTCGATCCGGCGCCTGAGAACGCCGATCTCGGCCTCATCTTTCTCGCCGACCCGGTGACCGAAATGGCCGATGTCATGCTCGACGGGCTGCGTGCCCGAACAGGAATCCAGGTCTGGCTGGGCGCCGCCAGCTCCGCCGTCTTCGCCGGCGGACGCGAGCTCGCCGGCGAGGGCGCCATCGCAGCGTTGCCGCTGCGTCTTGGTGAAACGACCATCGTGCCCTTCAGCGGTCGCCTGCCTGGTGGGGCAGCGAGCGCAGCCAGTGGTATCGTCCATGTTCCGGACGCCGCCGATGCACCCGGCGCCTTTGCGAGCTTGGTTGGCAGTAATGATTGCCGTCTCGTCGGTGGCCAGAGTGCCTCTGCCTTCGACCACGCGCTGATCACACTTTCGCCTTCCGCAGGTGCGGCAACAGGCATCCTGCTCGACGGCGCCGCGCGGCTGGTGAGTGGCGTGAGCCACGGCTGCCGGCCGCTCGGCCCAGCGCACCGGGTCACTGCGGCGCGCGGAGCCACCATTCTCAGCATCGACGGCATGCCGGCGGCAGAGGTTCTGGCCGGAGAGGCTGGCGAGCTGTTGCTCCACGAGCAGCGCCTCTTGAGCCGCCAGCTTCTGGCCGCGTGTCTCTCCAGCGATCAGGCGTCACCGGCAACCCTGGCTGGCCTGCCGATGCTGTTCCGCATCGCACGCGCCAACCGCATTGAGGGCAGCATCGAGTTGCTTGGGCTGCCGGCCGGGGCGTCGCCGCCGGGGCGCATCGCCTTTCATCATCGTGATCCAACGCTGGCCCTGCACGAGCTCGAGAGCCTCGCGACGCGCCTGCTCGGTGCACTCGATGGCCGACCACCGCGCGCGGCTCTTCTGTACAGCTCCACCGAGCGGGGCCGCCGTTTCTTCGGCCCTGGCGTCGACGAGGCGACCATCCTGGCCGCCCAGCTCGGCCCCGTGCCGTTGATCGGCATGCGCAGCAACGCGGAGATCGCCGCTGGCGGTCTCACGCGCTACTCTACCGTTCTGGCGCTGATCGGCTGACGTGCCTTCCTCGGGCGATCGAGCCCTGACCGTGCTGCAGCAGGTGGACCTGATGGCGACGCGACGTGATTTCCCCGACCGTCCCATCGTCGGTGTCGGCGTGGTCGTCTGGCGCGGCGACCAGGTGCTGCTGATACGGCGCGGCAAGCCGCCACGACTGGGCCAATGGTCGCTGCCCGGCGGTGGCCAGGAGCTCGGCGAGACCGTCGCCGAGACGGCCCGCCGGGAGGTGCTGGAGGAGACCGGGCTGCAATTGGCGACACTCGAGCTGTTGACCGTGGTCGACCTGATCGAGCCCGAGCCGGGCACCGCCAGGCTCCGGTACCACTACACCCTGATCGACTTCACCGCCGAGGCTGCGGACGGCACGGCCGAGGCCGCGGGCGACGCCGCGGCTGTCGGCTGGTTTGACCGCGACGCCCTCGCCGGGCTCGGGCTATGGACGGAGACCTTGCGGATCATCGACCTCGCCGCCAGCCGTCGAGCACCACGCTGAAACGAGGCCGCAGGCCAACCATTCCAATCCAGCGCCGCGCTCTTGGCAGCCAAATCCTCGCCTGGATTCCTTATGTGAGGTAGGTAAATCGGGGCCCCAAACGCGCAAGAGGATCTCTGCGACACATAGTTATGCGAACGCTGGAGGTCTCCCTGATGCCGGCGTGGTGTGGCGCGAAGACGATGGCTCTTGCACCCCTCGATGGCACGCGCGTGGTAGCGGATGTCGACGGAGTGGTGATCACATCGAATGCCGGCGTCTTTGTGGCTCGGGGCAGCGGGCCGGACGATAGGGCTGATCGAGCAGCTCGCTGAGTGCTGCACGGATGCTCGGGCGAAGCGTCGGCGGGCGCAGGCGTTGGGGACCAGGACCGGGTAGCTGCTGCTCCGCTTCGCTCCCGGCCACGAGAAGACCTACGGCATTTTTCCAAACCAATGGGATCGTTTGGGAGTCGTATCTGCATTGGTTGGTGGCTCAAGCTCGGGGCTGGTGAAGGAGGCCAGCCGTAATGGCTCTTGCGCTTTCCGCCGATCTGCGCCGCCGCTGCGTGGCGGCGGTTGAGGGCGGGGTCAGCCCGAGCCACGGCCGCTCGTCTTGGTGTGGCGCCGTCGACCGCCATCAAATGGCTGCAGCAATGGCGCCGTACCGGCACCATCGAGCCGCAGCGGCGCGGCGGCGACAAGCGTTCCCATCAGCTAGAGACCCATGCCACTGCGGTCCTGGCGCTGATCGACGAGACACCGTGCATCACGCTGGCTGAGATCGTGGCGCATCTGCCGCACGAGCACGGTCTAGAGCGTTTTGACGCGGACCGTAGATATGCAGCATTCTCGATGTAGTTCCGGCATTGGGTCGTGGAGAAGCGGTTGAGCAGCGTACCGATTGTGGTCCATAGGCCTTCGATAGCGCGTTCGGCAGCCGTTCTGAGCAGTGTCTCGAGCTTGGCGAATGCGTTTTCGCCTACCGCGGTCTGCTGACCGCGGGCCTTTTAGGGATCGGATCGAAGGCCTGCTGGCCGCCGATGAAGGTCGCTGTCGTCCAATGGCCATGTGGCAAAGCCGCGTCGAGGCGCCGGCCGCGCAGCGAGCGGCCGTAACGCCGGGCCATCTTGGTCGATGCCCCCCGTCTCATCGATGAAGATCAACCGGCCTCGGCTCATCGCAGCTTGCTCAGCGCGCCAGATGGCAGGCTGCTCGGTGACGTCCGGGCGATCCTGCTCCTCCGCCGTGGGGCTGCGGGGTCCCCACGGCCCCACAAGGCTGCCCATCCGGCTTTTTTTGGCGTGAGTCCGAGTTGAATCAGGGTGTTGTGCATCAGCCCGAGGCTCGCCTCGACGCCATGCGTCTCGACCAGCCAAGCGCGCAACGAGTCCAGCGTGACGTCCGGCCGCCGCACGATCTCGGCCTGGATCGTCTCGTGATAGGCCGCGAGCTTCAGCTCTTGCTGATTGCGCTGCGCGCGGGCGGCGGTCTCGCCGGTCAGTCGCCGTGGTTTCAAAACCTTGTCAATGAACGAAAGACTGACACCGAACCGCTCGGCCACAGCCGTCGCCGGTAGCCCGCCGTCCACCGCTGCCAGCACGCCTTCCCGCAAATCCGCCGCGTAACTCTGCCCCGATCGCCACGCCATCACCCTTCGCCCATTCAGCACAACCGAGAAGTGTGAATCACTCCCTGTATCAAAATAGGAATCAGGAAAAGATTCCGGTCAGCGTCAATCTGCTCTAGCGGCGGCACCCAGCACCGTCTGGCGGCTCCTCGACCGGCACGGGCTCAGCTTCAAAGAAAACGGCGCACGCCGCCGGGCAGCAGCGGCCTGACGTCTGGCAGCGGCGGCTGGCTTGGTTCGAGGCCCAGCCCGAGCTGGCGCCCGAGCGCCGCGTCTTCATCGACGAAACCGGCGCCCCGACCGGGCCCGGCGGGGCCGTGGGGTCCCCGCGCCCCACGAGGAACGGCCAGGCGCTGCGGCCGGGCGCGCAGGGGTGAGCGCTGCCGGGCGCCAGTGCCGCCCTCGACGGCCTGCTGGCCGTCGTCATGCCATGAAGCGGATGATTGGCCTGCTGGCCAATCACGGCCACTGGAAGACGACCACTTTCGTCGGTGCCCGCCGCCATGAGCGCATGACCGCACCCATGGTTCTCGACGGCCCCATGAATGGCGTCGCCTTCCAGGCCTATATCGAGCGGGTTCGCGCACCGACATTGCGGCCCGAAGACATCGTTGTTCTCGACAACTTGCCCGCACGCAAGCCGGCGGCCGTCCGTCAGGCGATCGAAGCCACAGGCGCCGAACGGCGCTTCCTGCCGCCCTACGCACCGGACTTCAATCCGATCGAGATGGCTTTCGGCAAGATCAAGGCTTGGCTCCAGAAGACGGCGGCCCGGACCATCGACGCACTCTGGAACGCCATCGGCATCGCCATCGAACACTACACGCCAAGCGAATGCCGAAACGACTTCCACGCCGCAGGATGCGACTGCGAATGATCGGAAAATGCTCTAGAGCATTTTCTA
>CAVOZQ010000026.1:0-23225 GCA_963700945.1 uncultured Alphaproteobacteria bacterium | reverse complement strand
GTCATCGGTGCCTTGGCTTTTGGCCATCTGCCAGCCGTCTTCGTTCCGGGCGGGCCGATGCCGTCCGGGCTGACCAACGACGAGAAGTCGCACGTTCGCCAGCTTTTCGCCGAGGGCAAGATCGGGCGTGACGCGCTCTTGGAGGCGGAAAGCGCATCATACCATTCGCCCGGCACCTGCACCTTCTACGGCACGGCCAATACCAACCAGATGCTCATGGAGATCATGGGGCTCCATTTGCCAGGTGCTTCATTCGTCAATCCGAACACGCCACTGCGTGACGCCCTGACCGGTCATGCCGCGAGGCGGGTGAGCGAGATCACGGCACTGGGGAACGAGTACACGCCGGTGGGTGCGATGCTCGACGAAAAGGCCTTTGTGAACGGCGTCGTCGGTCTGCACGCGACGGGCGGCTCGACCAACCACACGATGCATCTGGTCGCGATGGCTCGGGCCGCCGGCATCGACCTCAGGTGGTCGGATATGGCCGAGCTTTCGGAAATCGTGCCTTTGCTCTGCCGCATCTATCCAAACGGCCTCGCCGATGTGAACCATTTCCACGCGGCTGGCGGCATGGGCTTTCTGGTACGCGAACTCCTCGGCGAAGGGCTGCTGCACGACGATGTCCGGACGGTTGCCGGCGAGGGCGGCCTTTCCGCTTATGCCAGCGAGCCCTTTCTGGATGGCGATCGGTTGGTCTGGCGGGACGGACCTGCCACCACTGGTGACGCGTCGGTTCTGGCGCCCGCTGAGAAGCCGTTCAGCCCCAATGGCGGTCTCAAGCTCCTGGAGGGCAATCTTGGTCGCGCGGTGATCAAGGTCTCCGCGGTCAAGCCGGAGCGGCGAATCGTCGAGGCCCCGGCCGTGGTGTTTCATGACCAGAACGAGATGGCCACCGCCTTCAAGGCGGGTGGGCTGGAACGGGATTTCGTAGCGGTCATTCGCTTCCAGGGGCCGACCGCCAACGGAATGCCCGAGCTGCACATGCTGACGCCCGCGTTGGGCGTGCTCCAGGACCGGGGGTTCAAGGTGGCGCTGCTCACCGACGGGCGCATGTCCGGCGCTTCGGGCAAGGTGCCGGCTGCCATCCATCTCACACCGGAGGCGACACTTGGCGGGCCGATTGCCCGCGTTCGCGATGGTGATCTGATTCGCATCGACGCCGAGGTCGGGGCGTGTCGACGCCCTGGTCGACGCGGCTGAGTGGAGCGCCCGAGAGCTGGTGACCGCCGATCTCGCCCACTATCACGAGGGCTGCGGTCGCGAGTTGTTCGCCGCGTTCCGCAATGCCGTCGGCACCGCCGACAGTGGCGCTTCCGTCTTCGACGTGGCGGCCTGAGCCATGACCGAGAATCTCACTACCGACGCGTTGATGCGGTTGGCCCCGGTCATTCCGGTGATCGTCATCGAGCAGCTGGAGCATGCGGTTCCGATGGCGCGTGCGCTGGTCACGGGTGGTCTCCGCGTCTTGGAAATCACGCTTCGGACACCGGTCGCAATAGAGGCGATGCGGGCGATACTTGGGCGAGGTCGAGGGCGCTATCGTGGGCGCCGGAACGGTTCGTAATCCGGATCAGCTGGCCGCTGCGACCAAGATCGGCTGCGCCTTTGCGGTCAGCCCCGGCTTCACCGATCGGTTGCTCGACGCGGCAGCGGACACGCCCTGCGTCCTTTTGCCCGGTGCGGCCACGGCGGCCGAGATGATGACGCTTGCCGACCGCGGCTTCGATCGGCAGAAATTCTTTCCGGCTGGTGCCGGCTGGTGGGCCGGAGTATTTAAAGGCGATCGTGTCACCCCTGCCGGATATCCAGTTCTGCCCGACCGGAGGGATCTCGGCGGCCACGGCGCACCATTATCTGGCACTGGACAACGTGCTTTGCGTCGGTGGCTCATGGGTCGTGCCGCGAAGTGCCATGCAGATCGAGGACTGGGCCACGATCACGCGGCTCGCCAAGGAGGCCTCGACCGGCGGCCGATTTGCTTTCGGCTGACGATGCTGCCGGCGTCGCTCGGCCGCTGTGTGACACAGTGCCCTGCCAGCGGGCTTGCGCAAGCAGGACCGGCAGTCTTCCTAGACCTACCGTCCCTGGGCGAACATGCGGCGAGGGCAAACAAGGGAGTTCCCCATAATGACCCGTCGGCGTCGATGTCCATCAGCCAGCTGCTGGTGGGACCTGCTCTAGCTGCGAGCCCAGGCTCTCGCGCTTGGGGAGACGCTGCGCTATGCCAGTCAGGCCGACATCAGTACGCTCGACCCACACCGGCTCAATGAGACGTTCACGTAGAGCTTTCAGGGCAACGTCTACGAAGCGCTGACGCGACGCGGCCCGGGTCTGGCGATCGAGCCGGCGCTGGCGACGTCTTGGGAGATGATCGAGCCCACGCGCTGGCGCTTCAAGCTTTGCGAGGGCGTGACCTTCCACGACGGCAGCGCCTTTACCACAGACGACGTGGTCTTCTCGGCCGAGCGAGCATGGGCCGATGGCTCTGAGCTCAAGAGCCGTTTGGCCGGCGTCGTCGAGGTCATCGCGCTCGACGGATCACACCGTCGACTTTGTCACCGAGCAGGCCAACGCCAGCTTGAATGCCGATTGGGACGTTTGGTACATAATGGATCCCGAGTGGGCCGTGGCCAACGACACCGTGGCACCGACCAGCATCGCCGATCCGATCGGATCATTTGCGCACACCAACGCGAACGGCTCTGGATCTTAAAGGGGCCAGTGCCGCGAGGCAGACATCAAGACCTTGGCCGTGGTCAAGAAGGCATGGTGGGACACGCCCGAGCACAACCTGACCGAGGTCGTGTTTCAGGGGATCAGCAGCGACAGCGCGCGGAACGCGGCATTGCTCTCGGGCGAGATGGACGTGTTCTATCCGGTGGCGAGCCAGGATGTGCTGAGGCTGGAGGCCACGTATGGTGTGTGCGCGTTGATCGGACCGGAGCTCAGGACGATATTTCTCGGCCTCGCGCAGGATCGGGACGAGCTGCTCCAGTCGTCGGTCAAGGGTGCCAGTCCCTTCAGGGATCAACGCGGCTGGCTCGCCATGTACCAATCGATCGACATGGACGCGATCGTCGATCGGATCATGCGCGGCAAGGCGGCGACGGCCGCCATGGTGGCGCCGGGTTGTATCGGGCTTTCTGGAGGGCGTGGAGCGTCATTCGTTTGATCCCGAAGCCGCCAAGGCACTCCTTGCCGAGGCGGGCAACCCGACGAGCTCAGCGTGACGATGGATTGTCCGAACGACCGTTACGTGAATCGACGAGGCGATCGTCGGCATGCTCGGTAGGATTGGCATCAAGGTCGATCTTTTGGCGCAGATCCGGTCAATCTTCTTCGCTAAGGTGCTTGCGCAAGGCGGCTATGATACGAGCTTCTACATGTTCGGCTGGACGTCCGGCAGTTTCGACACCTGCAACGTGCTCTACAATCTGGTGTATAGCCGCACCGAGGACGCGGCGGGCGCCCTGAGCCTTGGCGGCTACGCGAACCCTGAAATCGACGAGGCGGCGGTGAAGATCCTCACTGAGACCGATCCCGACAAGCGCGCAGCGATGAATCAGCGGGCTTGGCAGATTGTGCACAACGATGCCGGCTATCCGCCCCTTCACCAGCAGGCGCTGAGCTGGGCGGGCGCGGACGGACTCAGGGTGGCGCAGCGCGCGGACAACCAGTTCGCCTCGCGCCATCTGGTGAAGAACTGAGTGGCAGACGGTACATTCAGCGGACACGGGGACGCGGCTGACCAGAAACCCGGGCAGCCGACGATCGATTTTGCTCCAGAGCACCTCGATGCCTGGCTTCGCCAGCAACTGCCGGAACTCAAGGGGCCGCTCGAGTTGGCGCGGATCGAAGGGGGCCAGTCCAACCCGACCTATTTCGTTTCCTATCCCGAGCGGCGGCTGGTCCTGCGCAAGAAGCCGGCAGGCGCGGTGTTGCCGTCAGCTCATGCGGTGGAGCGCGAATACCGGGTATTGGAGTCGTTGGGCCAGACTGACGTGCCGGTCCCGCGCGTCCTCCTGTTCCATCCCGACAGCGACGTGATCGGCACGCCCTTTTATTTGATGGAGCGGCTTGACGGGCGGGTGGTGCATGACAACGCACTGCCGGGCATGGCGCCCGACGAGCGGCGTCAGGTCTACCGCTCGATGGCCGAGACACTGGCCCGGCTGCATACCGTCGACCCGATGGCCATCGGCCTTGAGGGCTTCGGTCGGCCGAACGGCTATTTCGCCCGGCAGATCGCGCGCTGGACCCGGCAATGGGAGCTGTCGCACACGCGAGATCTGGCAGATATCGACAGGCTCGTCGCGTGGTTGCCAGAGCATATCCCAGACGACAATACCGTGGGCATCGTCCATGGCGACTTTCGCCTCGGCAATCTGATGCTGCACCCCAGTGAGCCCAGGGTCCTTGCCGTGCTCGACTGGGAACTTTCGACGCTGGGTCACCCACTCGCCGATCTCGCTCATAGCTGCATGGCTTGGCGCTCGTCACCGGACGAGTTCGGCGGCCTGCTCGGTTGCGATTTGGCGCGCCTTGGGATTCCCCACGAGGCCAGCTTCATCGCCGACTATCAATGCTTGGCCCAGCATGGGCAGATGCTCCAGCCCTTCCATCATGCCTTTGCGTGCTTTCGATTTGCCGTCATCTTCGAGGGCATTGCCGCTCGAGCTCAGGCGGGCAACGCTGCGGCCGGCAACGCCGCTGAGGTCGGCAAGCTTTCCTCGCGCTTTGCGAGGCGCGCCATTGAGGCGATCGAGGGTCAGAGAGCCCATTGAGGGCCAAAGCGCCAGTTTAGGGCAAGGGAACCGCGCATGGAATTCACCTACTCAGCCAAGGTGGAGGCACTTAGGAGCTCGCTGCAGGCGTTCATGGAAGAACGCGTCATCCCGAAGGATCGGGCGTTTCATCGTGAAGCTAATGCCGGCCGGCACCCGATTGCGCTGCTCGAGCCGCTCAAGCAGGCGGCGCGGGAGGAGGGCCTCTGGAACCTTTTCTTGCCGGGACTCCGGGACGATGAGCCGGGCACTCGGCTCAGCAATCTCGACTATGCGCCATTGGCCGAGATTATGGGGCGTATCCCTTGGGCCGCCGAGGTCTTCAATTGCAGCGCGCCGGACACCGGCAACATGGAGCTGCTCCATCTGTTCGCGACTAAGGCGCAGCGCGAGACGTGGCTGAACCCGCTGCTCCGTGGCGAGATACGCTCCTGTGTCGGCATCACCGAGCCGGGCGTGGCCTCGTCCGATCCGACCAACCTCCAGACGACGATTCGCCGAGACGGTGGCGACTACGTGATCGATGGCCGAAAATGGTTCACCACCGGTGCCTTGCACCCAAACTGCCGGTTTATCATCCTGCTCGGGCTATCCGACGAGCGGCCAGAGGCTGAGCGACATGCCCGGCACTCCATGGTGATCGTGCCCATGGACGCGCCCGGTCTCGAGATCGTGCGCAATCTGCCGATCATGCAGCATCTGGCGTCCGAAGGGCATTGCGAGCTTAGCTTTTCGAACGTCCGCGTGCCTGCGAGCAATCTCCTCGGCGAGGAGGGCAGTGGTTTCACCCTGGCGCAAGCACGGCTCGGGCCTGGCAGGGTGCATCATTGCATGCGCTCAATCGGCCAGTGCGAGCTGGCGCTGGAGCTGATGTGCGCGCGGGCGGTGGACCGGAAAGCCTTCGGCCGGCATCTCGCCGATTTTGCCAATGTCCAGGACTGGATCGCGCTCTCGCGGATGCAGATCGATCAGGCGCGGCTCTACGTGCTGCGTACGGCGTGGCTGATGGACCGGCATGGCAACAAGGCGGCGCGTGCCGAGGTCTCGGCGATCAAGCTGGTCGTCTCGCGGCTGCAGACCGAGGTGCTCGACCGCGCGATTCAGGTGTTCGGGGCGATGGGGCTGACCGACGATACGCCATTGGCGTATCTCTGGACATGGGGGCGGGCGCTACGCTTCATCGATGGGCCGGACGAGGTGCATCTGCGGACAGTGGCTAGGGCCGAGCTCAAGGCGCTGCGGGATCGGAATGCCGAGACGACGCGGATCCCGCACCGCTAGGGAAGGACCGAACCATGCGCCTGGACGGCTATCTGGCCCCGAGCACCGCGAACTTCGTTCCGCTGACGCCCTTGGATTTCCTCCGCCGGGCGCTGGAGGTCTACGCCGCAGAAGCTCGCCGTCGTGCACGGCGCCCGACGGCTCAGCTACGCTGAACTCGGTGGCTTGGTCGGGCGCCTTGCGGCGGGGCTTGAGCGTGACGGCATCGGCCCTGGCGACGTCGTCTCGGTGATCGCGCAGAATCGCCCAGAAATGCTCGCACTGCACTTTGCCGTGCCGATGGTCGGTGCCGTGCTCAACGCCATCAACACGCGCCTCGATGCGGCCTCTGTCGCTGCAATCATCGAGCATGCCGAGGCCAGGTTGGTCCTGGCGGATCTGGAGCTGCTCCCTGTTGCCAAGAGCGCCCTGGAGCGTTCGGGCAGCGCTCTGCAGCTCGTTGCCCTGGAGCAGGCAGCGCTCGCGACGTTCTGTGCCGGGCTCGAACCGCAGGATGTGTCGCTTGAAGCGGTCACCGACGAGTGGCAGCCCATTTGCCTCAACTACACCTCCGGCACGACGGGGCAGCCGAAAGGCGCGATCTACACCCATCGCGGCGCTTGCCTAAATGCGCTCGGCAACGTCATGAGTCTCGGCTTCGACGAGCGCACGGTCTATCTCTGGACGCTGCCGATGTTCCATTGCAACGGCTGGTGCCATCCCTGGGCGGTGACGGCGGCCGGCGGCACCCATGTCTGCATCGACCGGCCGGACCCGGCGCTGATCGTCTCGGCGCTGGAGCGTGAATCCGTGACGCATTTCGCCTGCGCGCCGGTGGTTCTCTACAATCTGCTCGCGCATGCCGGATCGGCCGCACGGCCGTCGACGCGGCGGGTTCGGGTCGCCACCGGCGGTGCGGCGCCGACGACGGCCTTGATCGAGGGACTGGCGGCGCTCGGGATCGAGCTCGTCCATCTCTACGGGCTGACGGAGTCGTGCGGTCCGGCGACCGGTTGTGCCGAGCGGGAGGATTGGGGGGCACCGGACGCTGCGGCGAAGGCCCGGCTGCTGGCGCGGCAGGGGGTGAGGCATCCGCTCAATGCCGCGGTGGACGTGGTGGATGTTGACGGTGCGCCGGTTGCCATGGACGGCCAGAGCCTGGGCGAGATCGTCATTCGCTCCAACACGATGATGGCAGGCTATCTCAAGGACGAGGCGACGACGCGATCCGCCTTTGCCGGCGGCCGCCTGAACACGGGCGACCTCGCGGTCCGTCATCCGGACGGCTGCATCGAGATCAAGGACCGGGCCAAGGACGTGATCATCTCAGGGGGCGAGAACATTTCCTCGCTCGAGGTGGAGGGCGTCCTGCACCAGCATCCGGCAGTGCTGCTGGCGGCTGTCGTGGCGTTGCCGGACGAAAAGTGGGGCGAGGTGCCGTGTGCCTGCCTGGAGCTGAAGACCGGCCACGCAGAGCCCGCAGGCGCCGATCTCGAGGCTTTTTGCCGTGCGCGGCTTGCTGCCTTCAAGGTGCCGCGCCGCTTCGTGTTCGGTGAGCTGCCCAAGACGGCGACGGGCAAGATCCAGAAGTTCCAGCTGCGCGAGGCGCTGCGGCAAGGCTGAGCGGATTGGTGGTCAGCCGCCTTAGCGGTTGCGGAGAAGAGCCTGGAAATCAGGGACGGCGATGGACGACTCGCCGCTGAAGGCGACGGTGCGATCGCCAATGCCGCCGATTTCCGCCTGAATTGAAAAGGTCGCCGGTGATGCGGTAGTCGACGGCGCTGCCGTCGAAGGCGAGAGCCTGGTTGATGAGTTCTGCTGTCTGAACCCGGATCGTCACCGGCACGACGGCTTCGCCGAGGCGGGGCAGCTCGAAGCTGGCGTCGCTCACGCCAGTACCGAATGTGCTGCCGTTCACCTCCATGGTGAAGCGCAGACCCTTTGCCTGAATGGGCTCGGGGTTCGGGTTGGTGAAGCGGAGGTCGAGGCCAATCGACTGCTCGAGCAAGCCCGGCTGGGCGAAGCGCAGATCGGCGAGCTGCACCGAGAGCGGATAGGTGGTGGGACCGGTCGTGCCGCAGGCGACCAGGGCCAGGGTGAGCAATGCCATTGCGAGCCGTTTCAACGGAAGCCTCCGCGTACCTGTCGCATTTGCCTCGAGCATCTTTCTCTGGATCGCACAGCTCTGGGGATTGCGGCACGCGAGGTGCGGCTGGCGGCTCAATCGAGCAATACGAGGCCTTCCGGGCCTGACACCACATAGCCGCGGTCGGTAAGCTTCAGGTGCGGGATCACGGGCAGGGGCAGGAAGGCCAGCTGGAGCAAGGGCTCCTCCAAAGTGCAGCCGATTTCACGCGCCTTGGCGCGAAGATCGACGAGGCGCTCGTCGATGAACGCCAAAGGCTGGTCCGACATGAGGCCTGCGACCGGCAGCGGCAGGTCCGCGAGGACCTTGCCGTTGGCAACGACGACGGCGCCACCTTGGATGTCGATCAGGTGGTTGGCGGCGACGGCCATATCGCCGGGATTGTCGCCGACCGTGATCAGGTTGTGACTGTCATGGCCGATCGACGTGGCGATGGCGCCCTTGAGCGGCCCGAAGCCCTTGACCCAGCCGCAGCCGATATTGCCGTTCACGCCATGCCGCTCGAGCACGCAGAGCCGGGCGATCTCCCTATCCTGGTCGGGGACGGCCTCGAGGTGGTCAGTGAGCAGGGAAAAGGGCAGGGCGCCGATGACAGGTGCTTTCTGGCTGCCGTCGAGAGCGAGGTCGGCGGCCACGACGGGGGCGCGGCGCACGCTGCCGTAGCCGGGTGGGTCGGGGTGCTCTCGCGGTTCGGCCAGGACTTCGCCGCAGCAGGCCTGCCGCCGACGATCACCTCGGCGACCCGCACGTCGTCAAGATCATCGAGGATCACGAGGTCGGCACGCTTGCCTGGCGCGACGACGCCGCGGTCGCGAAGCCCGAAGGCCGTGGCTGCGCCGAGCGTCGCCGCGCGGTAAACCGGGATCACGGGCGCACCGGCGCGGATTGCCAGGCGCATGGCGTGGTCGATATGCCCTTCCTCGCGGATCTCGAGGGGGTTGCGGTCGTCGGTGCAGAAGGCACAGCGCATCCAAGTGGCATCGGTGACGAGGGGTGCGAGCGTCGTCACGTTCTTGGCGATGGAGCCTTCGCGCAGCAGGATGTGCATCCCCTTGGCGAGCTTCTCCTCGGCCTCGGCGAGGCTGGTGCATTCGTGATCGGTGGAGACGCCGACGGCGAGATAGGCATTCAGCTCGCTCGCGCGCAGCAGCGGGCTGTGGCCGTCGATGTGCTGGCCGAAGAACTGCTCGAGCTTGGCCAGCATGCCCGGATCCTTGTGGATGACGCCCGGGAAATTCATCAGCTCGGCAAGGCCGATCACGGCCGGATCGCTCATCAGGGGTGCCAGGTCATCGGCCTCGAGCCTGGCGCCGGCTGTCTCCAGCGCAGTCGCAGGGACGCAGGAGCTGAGGTTGACGCGAAGCGTCATGACCAGTTGCCGGCTGGCCTCGATGAAATAGCGAATGCCGTCGAGACCGACGACATTGGCGATCTCATGCGGGTCGCAGATGGCCGTTGTCGTGCCGCAGGGCAGCACGCCGCGCTCAAACTCGGCCGGCACCACCATCGAGCTTTCGACATGGACGTGCGTGTCGATGAAGCCCGGCGCCACGATGCGGCCACGGGCATCGACCTCTCTCTGCCCCTCGTAGACGCCGTGCGTGCCGACGATGGTGTCGCCGGCGATGGCGATATCCATCGGCCCCTCGATCCGCCCGGTGGCCGTGTTCAAGAGCCGGGCGTTCTTGATCACCAGGTCCGCCGGCTCGCGGGCGAGCGCCTGGTCGATCCGGGCGGCGAGAAGCTGCTGGACGATGGACATTCCAGACCCCTGGGTGCGCTATATTGATCCGCGCGGTCTAGCAGGCCGTCAGGCGGCCGTCATCGCCGGAGTGGGGCAGGTGACGCCGGTGCCCTGCAGGCCGCAATAGCCCCAGGGGTTCTTCGCGAGGTACTGCTGGTGGTCCTCCTCGGCGAAGTAGAACACGGGCGCTGGCAGGACCTCGGTGGTCAGCGCTGGGCGACCCGCCTGTGCCAGCGCCCTGCCATAGGCCTCGGCTGCTCCCTGCGCCCGTTGCAGCTGGGCATCGGTGGTCGCGTAGAGGCCCGAGCGATACTGCGTGCCGACATCGTTGCCCTGACGCATGCCCTGGGTCGGATCGTGGCTCTCGAAGAAGAGCTTGAGGAGCCGGTCGAGATCCACCTCTGCCGGGTCGAAGACGACGAGCACCACCTCGTTGTGCCCGGTCCTGCCGGTGCAGACCTCTTCATAGGTCGGGTTCGGCGTGATGCCGCCGGCGTAGCCCACGGCCGTGGTGAAGACGCCCTTCTCTTGCCAGAATAGACGCTCGGCGCCCCAAAAGCAGCCCATGCCAATGATGAGCCGCTCGCAGCTCTCCGGATAAGGGCCTTCGATCGGCGTGCCCAGCACGGCGTGCTTGCCGGAGAGACGAAAGGGCCGTGTCGTCGCGGCCGGGAAGCGCCGTCTCCATCGTCGGCAGACTCCATCGACTTGGTCTTCGTGAACCACATGGCGGGAGAGCCCTTCTTAGTTGCCGATATCGATGTTCAGGTGCTCTTGAAGGAGCGCGCGCAGCGGTGCATGGGGCACCGGCAGGAAGGTCGAATGTCCAGGCTGGACGAGATACACCCAGTTGCCGTCGCGTTGCCGCACCCAGAGTTCGGCCGTGTAGACATCAGCGACCTCGGGATTGGCCCGATTGAAGTAGCGCTTCCAATGATACTCGATGCGTACCGGCCGGTCGCGGGCGTCGTAGCCGACGTCTAGCTCGCCTTCCGCGCGGTCGAGGCGCTGCCAGTGCTGGTGCTCGAAGCGGACGGGGCGCTCGCCGGTCAACGGCTCCGGCAGGGGCAACCTATCTTGAATGTGCCAATCACTCATGCAATGGCGAGGTAGCGAGGCTGCAGCAGAGGTCAAGCTCTCAGCCGACACCGAGGCCCGCCTCGCTGCGCTCGAGGATCAACGGGATGATTAGGTCCTCCTCGTCTTCGAGATGGCGGCCGAGCAGCGTCAGGAACACGGGTAACGTGGCCGCGAGCCTGGCTGCTGCACCTCGCTGATCCGCTCCTGGCGCGCGCAATGCCTTCATCAGCTCATTGCTCTCTATTGCAAGTTTTTCGATGGAGGAGTGGATCGCGTCGTGGTCGGCCTCGAGTATCTCGAAGCCTCGAGATAGGCGCGGCTCCGCTGCCATGAACAACGGGAAGTAGCTCTGATCCTCGACCAAATGGTGGTGATGGAGCTGTTGCAAAAAGAAGCTCATCCGGGGTGCGAACCATGGTTGGAACTCAGCTGCATCCAGGCGGCCTTCGCGCAGCTCCGTCGCGCCCGTGCCAAGCGACGACGCCAGGTCGCGAAATCCGGCGTGGCGGTCCAGCCAGAACCGGCAGAGCGCGCCAAGGTTTGGATGTGCTGGCCAAGTGGGCCGCGGGTATCGATCGATGAGCAAGCGGAGATCGTCGGGCCAACCCGTGCGACGGTCGAGGTCGAGTGATGGATTTTGGCTCACATCGTCTCCAGTCTGCCGCGATAGACGGGAGATGGGTATCGCTGTTCCTGACGCCAAGCGCTCAAGGCGCGCAGTCTAGCAGCGGTCCAAGCTGCGTCATGCGCCGGCCGATCACCGCACTTCGCTCGGTCGCCCAGTCACTGGTGACTGACCAGCTGCGCGGTGCAGGAAGAATCACCGCAAGCCGTGCGGCTTCCCGTGCGGTGAGCTCGGTTGCCGGCTTCCCGAACCAGAACCGACTCGCGGCCTCGGCGCCATAGACCCCGGGGCCAAGTTCCGCGACGTTCAAGTAGAGCTCGAGAATACGCCGCTTCCCCAACACTAGCTCGACCTGCGGGGCGAGCCATGTCTCCAGCACCTTTCGCAGCAGGTCCCGGCTTGGCCAGAGAATGAGGTTCTTCGCCAGCTGCTGGCTGATCGTGCTCGCGCCACGCGGCCGCTCGCCGGCCCAGGCGCGCTCCAGCTCGGTTCGCAGTGCGGTCAGGTCGAAGCCCCAATGCTCACAGAAGTGATTGTCCTCAGATGCGATCACGGCGCGTGCGAGCTCCGGGCTGATCCGGTCGAGCGGTCGGAAGCGATAGTCAATGGATTCGCCTTCTGCGAGGCGAATGAGCATCAGAGGTGTTATGGGCGGTGGCAGGTACCGATAGGCCGCCAGCGCTAGCGGCGGCAGCAGGATCAGGATCGCGATCAGCCAAGCGACGAGCCGGCGGAGCGCCCGCGTCGAGCGCCTAGGCGCGGCCGCCTGGCGAGGACGCGGACGGGGCATCGATACCTAAAGCCGGCAGCGGCCGGTGATGTCGAGGGTTGGTGCGGCACCCCGGCGAAGGGCGTCGAGGACCTGACGGGTTATGGACTCATCGTTGCAGACGAGAGAAATCACGGTTGGGGGATCCGTTGCGAGATGGATGGTCAGCCGGTGGCTCAGGCTTGTGTCCTTCTCCACCTCGACATGGCTGATCCGGTCACGCTCCACCAAGAGAAAGGGTGTGCCGGCGACGTTGCCCGGCAAGTTCTGCTGCAAGAGAAGGCTGTCGGCACGTGCAGTCGCCACGCCTACGCTTAGCAGCGCCATCGTGGTCATCAGGCAGCGTCGCATTGCGTCCTCTCTGCGGGATGCAGCTCGGCAGCCGCTTTGAGCCGGCGAGACCGGCCAGCTAGGCAAGGCTTCGAACGTCGGTCAACTTTCCGGTGATCGCGGCCGCCACCGCCATTGCTGGACTGACCAAGTGCGTTCGGCCCAAGCGCCCCTGGCGTCCTTCGAAGTTGCGATTGCTGGTCGATGCGCAACGCTCCTGTGGCGCCAGCTGATCCGGGTTCATGCCGAGGCACATGGAGCAGCCCGCCTCCCGCCACTCGAAGCCGGCATCCGTGAAAATGCGGTCGAGGCCCTCGGCTTCGGCCTGGTATTTCACTAGGCCAGAGCCTGGGACCACCATGGCCCTCACGCTATCGGCGACCCGCTTGCCCTCGAGCAGGCTCGCAGCGGCGCGGAGATCCTCGATACGGCCGTTGGTGCAGGAGCCGAGGAAGACGCGATCGACGCTGATCTCGGTCATCGGCTTGCCGGGCTCTAGGCCCATGTAATCGAGAGCACGCAGCATTGCGGCGCGCTTGTCCCCGTCGTCGACGCTGGCCGGGTCCGGCACGCGCCCGCTGATCGGCACCACATCCTGTGGGCTGGTTCCCCAGGTCACCTGCGGCTCGATATCGGCGGCGTCGAGCGTCACCTCCTTGTCGTAGAACGCGCCCTCGTCCGAGGGCAGGGTCCGCCAGTAGGCGACGGCTTGCTCGAACGCGCCGGCCTTGGGCGCCATCGGTCGACCCTTGATGTAGCCATATGTGGCGTCATCGGGCGCGATCAGGCCGGCACGGGCACCTGCTTCGATCGACATATTGCAGATGGTCATCCGGCCTTCCATCGAGAGGCCGCGGATGACGGAGCCGGCGTATTCGATGACGTGACCGGTGCCCCCTGCCGTGCCGATCTTGCCGATGATCGCGAGGATCACGTCCTTGGCCGTGACGCCGAAGCCAAGTTCGCCATTGACCGTTATCCGCATGTTCTTCGGACGCTTCTGCAGCAGCGTCTGGGTCGCCAGCACGTGCTCGACCTCTGATGTGCCGATGCCGAAGGCTAACGCGCCGAATGCTCCATGGGTCGAGGTGTGGCTGTCGCCGCACACGATGGTGGTGCCGGGCAGTGTGAAACCTTGCTCCGGGCCGATGATGTGGACGATGCCCTGCCGCACATCAGTGACGTCGAAGAGCTGGATGCCGAACTCCTTGGCATTCTGCTCAAGCGCCTCGACCTGGATGCGGGCGGTCTCGTCCTTGATGCCGGCGGCACGGTCGGGATCGGTCGGCACATTGTGGTCGACGACGGCGAGCGTCGCCTCAGGTCGCCGCACCTTGCGGCCGGTGGTCCGCAGCCCCTCGAAGGCCTGAGGGCTGGTCACCTCATGCACGAGGTGGCGGTCGATGTAGACGAGGCAGGTGCCGTCTTCCTGGACCTCCACCAGATGCGCCTGCCAGATCTTGTCGAACAGGGTCTGGGGACCACTCGCCGCCGCTGCCATCAACGTTTCCCTCGGTTAGCGCTGCTTCGTTCAGGGCTCATTTCGGCACCCTGCGGGTCGTGGTCAAGATGCGCGGCTCGAAGCCGGGCGGCCTGGCCCACGATCGAGGGGAGCACGGGCGACCGAGCTCCCCCATGGCCATCTGCGGCTCAAGTCTCAGTGGGCGCCGAGCCGCTATCGCTGGCGACGGTAGCCGGGCGGTCGATGCGTCGCTCCGCGATACGGGCCGACTTGCCGCGGCGACCGCGCAGATAATAGAGCTTCGCGCGCCGCACCTTGCCGCGACGGACCACGTCGATGCTGTCGATGCGCGGGCTGTAGAGCGGGAACACGCGCTCCACACCCTCGCCGTAGGAGATCTTGCGGACGGTGAAGGACGAGTTCACGCTGCGGTTGCGTCGCGCGATGCACACACCCTCGAAAGCCTGAACGCGCTCGCGATTGCCTTCGATGACGCGGACATTGACCCGCACGGTGTCGCCCGGTCGAAAATCCGGGATCGCTCGCGATTGGGTCAGCGCAGCGACCTGCTGCTGCTCGATCTGTTGAATGACATTCATCTAAGGTACTCCAGCTGGGCGATCGGCTGATCGCGCACTCAATGGGCTCGATTGTGGCCAGGATCGTCGGGAGACGATCGATCGGCCAGCAGATCAGGACGGCGGCGGCGCGTGATATCCAGTGCAACGGCATGCCGCCAATCCTGGATCCGGCCATGGTGCCCCGACAGCAGCACCTCTGGCACAGCACGGCCCTGCCAAGTCTGCGGTCGGGTGTAATGCGGGTACTCCAAGAGCCCTGCGGCGAAGCTTTCCTCGGCCAGGGACGCCTCCCGGCCGACCACGCCGGGCAGGAGACGCACGGTGGCATCGAGCATTGCCATGGCTGCAAGCTCGCCGCCGGTCATGACGAAATCGCCGAGCGAAACTTCAGTAAAGCGATGCTTCTCCAGCACGCGCTCGTCGACGCCCTCGTACCGGCCGCAAAGGATGACGCAGCCCGGCCCACTCGCGAGGGCCAGCGCCGTCGCGTGGTCGAAACGTTGGCCTTTCGGGCTTAGATAGATGAGCCGCCGCGGATCAGTCGGCTCGTGCACGGCTTCCACTGCACGATCGACGACATCGGCGCGCATGACCATGCCGGCGCCACCGCCGAACGGCAGGTCGTCGACGCTCCGATGGCGGTCGGTGGCGAAATCCCGAAGATTGGTCGCGTCGAGAGACCAGATGCCCGTCTCGAGTGCCTTGCCGGTCAGGGAAAAGCCGAGCGGCCCCGGGAACATCTCCGGGAAGATCGTAAGCACTGACGCACGAAAGGTTGCCTTCATCACTCGGCCTCGCTCGCTTCCGCGGCAAGGATGAGGCAGCCGCGCGCGAGGTCGACCTCGGGAACTAGGCTCAGTGTGAACGGCACCATGGCGCTGTCGCCCTCGGGTCCGTGATACTCGATGACCTCGCCGGCGCCGAAATCGTGAACGCCGACAACTTGGCCAAGCTGTTTGCCGCCGGTGTCTTCAACCGCGAGGCCGACGAGATCCTCGTAGTAGAAGGCGTCGGGCTCGGGCTCAGGCAGGCGCTCGCGGGGGACGTAAAGGCGGACACCCCGGAGTGTGTCGGCAGCGTCGCGATCGACGATACCTTCGGCTTTGACGACGATGCCGCCCTTTGTTGGGCCCACGACCTCTATCTCGAACAACTCGCGGCCGGATTCGTCCAGCAATACGCCGTATGCGCCGACATTCTCCGGCGCCTCGGTGAAGGTCTTGAGCTTGAGCGCACCGCGCACGCCATGTGCCGCCGCCACCGCGGCGACGCACACGAGCTTCCGGTCAGGAGGTACGCTGCTGGTCATGGCAAGGCTCAGGCCTCGGCACCTTCGGCTTCCGCCTTCGCTTTCTTGGCGGCGATTGCCTCGGCCTTCTTGCCGGTGCCGCGATGCCGCGTCGCACCGGGCAGGATGCCAGCCTTGTCCAGGAACCGCGCCATCCGATCGCTCACTTGGGCGCCATGGCCGAGATAGTGCTTCACCCGCTCCTCGTTGATGACGATGCGCTCGGGGTGCTCGTCCGGAAGCAGCGGGTTGTAGTGGCCGAGGCGCTCGAGGAAACGGCCATCGCGCGCGTAACGCGAATCGGCGGCGACGATACGGTAGAAGGGGCGCTTCTTGGCGCCACCACGGGCGAGACGGATCTTGACGGCCATTGTGCTTCCAATCGTTGCGATAAGGTCTGGATTTTGCCGGGCTCGGAAAAGGTACAGTGGGCTCGATCACGCCGTCAGTGCGGTCGCATGAGGCCCGGCGGCATGTGTCGTCCGAGGAACTGCTTCGGGCCGCCTGCCTTCTTCATCCGTTTCATCATGTCCTGCATCTGTCGATGCTGCTTGAGGAGCTTGTTGACCTCCTGCACCGAGGTGCCGGAGCCAGCGGCGATCCGCTTCTTGCGGGAGGCGGCGATCACGTCGGGATTGCGCTTCTCGTGCCGCGTCATGCTGTCGATGATGGCGGCTTGGCGCACCAGGATCTGCTCGTCGATATTCGCGTCGGCGAGCTGCTTCTTGATCTTGCCGACGCCCGGCAGCATGCCGAGGATGCCGCCCATGCCGCCCATCTTGCCGACTTGCTTGAGCTGGCTCTGCATGTCCTCAAGCGTGAACCGGCCCTTGCTCATCTTCTTGGCGAGCTTCTCGGCCTCGGCCTGATCGACGACCTCCGTCGCTTTCTCAACGAAGGTTACCACGTCGCCCATGGCGAGAATGCGGTTCGCCATCCGCTCGGGGTGGAACGCGTCGAGGCCCGAGAGCTTCTCGCTGGTGCCCACGAACTTGATCGGCTGGCCCGTGACCTCGCGCATGCTGAGCGCAGCACCGCCTCTAGCGTCGCCGTCCATGCGGGTCAACACGATGCCGCTGACGCCAACGCGCTCGGCGAAGTGCCGGGCCACGTTGACGGCGTCCTGACCGGTCAGGCTATCGGCAACGAGGAGCGTCTCGTGCGGTTGGGCGAGGTCGCGCACCCGCACCAACTCGTCCATCAGATCGTCATCGATATGCAGTCGGCCGGCCGTATCCAGGATCAGCGCGTCGAAGCCGTTGCGTTTCGCCTCGTCCAGGGCCCGCCGAGTGATGGCGAGCGCATCCTCGCCCGGGACGATGGCAACGCTCTCAACGGCTGCTTGGCCTGCGAGCACCTCGAGCTGGTGCTGGGCTGCTGGTCGTTGAACGTCCAAAGACGCCAGCAAAACGCGCTTCTTGTCGCGCTCCTTCAGGCGCAGCGCGAGCTTACCCGAGGTCGTCGTCTTGCCTGAGCCCTGCAGGCCGACCATCAAGATCACGGCCGGTGGGCCGCCCAGGGTCAGCGCGGCGTTCTCGCTGCCCAGGAGCTCGACGAGCTGATCGTGGACAATCTTGACGACCATTTGCCCAGGCGTGACCGACCTGATCACGTCCTGGCCGATGGCACGTTCCTTAACCTTGGCGACGAAGGTCTTGACGACCGGCAGGGCGACGTCAGCCTCCAGGAGCGCGATCCGTATCTCCCGCATCGCCTCGCTGACATCGGCCTCGCCGAGCGCGCCGCGCTTGCGTAGCCGCTCAAACACTCCACCCAATCGATCGCTCAGGCTATCGAACATCTTGGTCATCGCGAAGCGACGATCGGGCAGACGATCCCGACGCGCCTCATGCTTTCCTCGTTGAGTGAACGTAGCACAACAAACAGCGCCGCCGCCCTCCAGCAACGTCGCGAGCGGTTCTCTTAGGCTTTTGCGACGCCAACCGTCAAGCTGGATCGGCAGTTCGCGCTGGCGGAGTCAAAGGTCAGCAAAGGCTCAGCACTCGTTTCGGGCGCGTGATGTCGCATTGCGAGCACAAGGCAGTGGGCGGCTTGAGCTTAGTGGCGGCTTCGAGCGCTCTGCCAATTGCGCTGGTCGCCCATCCGCCTTATTCCGCAGGTCATGGCAGCTTTTCTGAAAATGCACGGGATAGGCAACGATTTCGTGGTGCTCGATGGACGATGCGAGCACCTGCAGCTCGATGCCGATCTGGTTCGTCGAATTGGTAATCGCCACCGTGGCGTGGGCTTCGATCAGCTGGTGCTCATTGAGCCGAGCGATGTTGCCGACGTGGCTGTGCGCTTCTTCAACCCGGATGGCGGTGAAGCCGGGGCGTGCGGGAACGCCAGCCGCTGCATCGCTGGCCTAGTGGCGGCAGAGACCGGCCGTAACTCGGTTCGTCTCGAGACGGCGGCCGGCACGCTGGCCGCCGAGCGTCTCGAGGATGGCAGGGTCACAGTGGCCATGCCGGCACCCGAGTTCGCCTGGCAGGCCGTGCCATTGCGGGAGGCGGCGGATACGGCGGCGGTTGAGCTGGACATCGAAGACCTACCGTCGGCGGTTTGTCTCAGTATGGGCAATCCCCACGCTGTCTTTTTCGTCGAGGACGTCGACCGCGTGGCGGTGCTCGGCCCGATCCTCGAGCGCCACGCGATGTTTCCGAGCGGTGCGAATATAGGCTTCGCTCGGATCGACGCGGCTGACCGCATTCGCCTTCGGGTGTTCGAGCGTGGTGCCGGTCTGACGCTCGCCTGCGGCAGTGGTGCTTGTGCCGCAATGGCGGCTGGCGTGATCAGGGGGCTCGTATCCGGCCGCGCGACCCTTATCCTAGATGGCGGAGAGTTGGAGCTGGTGTGGTCCGGACGTGGCCCGATCTTCATGACCGGTGCCTGGGCTTTGAGCTTCTCGGGCAGCTTCGATCCACAAACCATTGGCCGCCAAGGGTCGGCCGCCGCCCCGACATCTATCTTGCGATGAGCAACGTCGACGTTATCACATTCGGCTGCCGGCTCAACACCTTCGAATCGGAGGTGATGCGCCGGCACGCGCTGGCGGCCGGCCTGGACGACATGGTGATCGTTCACACCTGCGCGGTCACCGCCGAAGCGGAGCGGCAGGCCCGGCAGGCGATACGTCGCATGCGGCGCTCGCGACCAAGTGCCCGGATCGTCGTCACCGGTTGCGCGGCGCAGATCACGCCTAACGCCTACATATCGCTCGAGGGGGTCGATCAGCTCGTGGGCAACGATCGGAAGCTGAAGCCGGAGACATGGCGGACGCTGGCCGACGACCAGGTGACGAGGGCCCATATCGGCGACGTCATGGGCGTGCGGACGCCCGAGAGCCACGCCATTGACGGGATGTCGGGTCGAACGCGTGCATTCCTTAGCGTGCAGAATGGCTGTGATCATCGCTGCACGTTCTGCATCATTCCGTTTGGCCGTGGCAACAATCGCTCGGTGCCGGTGCCGGCCGCCGCTGCGGAGGCTCGGCAGCTGGTCGATGCCGGTCACCGAGAGCTCGTGCTGACCGGCGTGGATCTGACCTCCTACGGCCGCGACCTCGATGGCAAGCCTACGCTAGGCCGGCTGGTTGCAGAGCTGCTCGCCGCCGTACCGGAGTTGCCGCGACTTCGGCTGTCATCGCTGGATCCGGCAGCGATCGATCCCGAGCTCTTTGCGCTATTGGCAAGCGAGCCCCGTTTGCTGCCGCATGTGCATCTGAGCATCCAGGCCGGGCATGACCTGACACTCAAGCGCATGAAGCGCCGCCATCTTCGGACCGATGTGATCGATCTCTGCGAACGGCTGCGCCGGGAGCGTTCCGACGTCGTCTTCGGGGCCGATCTGATCGCCGGGTTCCCCACCGAGGATGAGGCCATGTTCGATCAATCGATGAGCATTGTGGATGCCGCCGGCCTGACCTTCCTTCACGTCTTTCCGTACTCGCCGCGCCCCGGCACCCCTGCGGCGCGGATGCCACAGCTGCCGCGGCCACTAATCAAGCAGCGGGCGCAGAGGTTGCGAGAGGCGGGCGAGCGCGTGATGGAACGGTTCCTCGAGGCGGAGGTCGGGAAGCGACGGCAAATCCTCGTCGAGCGCCATGGCACGGGTCACACACAGCATTTCGCGCCGGTCCGGCTTAATCAGCCAGCGCCCGCAGGTACGCTCACCGACATCACTATCATCGGCAGGGATACTGGTTGGCTCATTGGCGAGATCGCCGGATGAGGGATGATCGTCGCCGCCGAGACGAGATCGTTCGTGAGCACAAACGGCGCACCGACGGGCATGACGCTCGGGCTCTTGTCGTCGGCGCTAGGGGCCTCAGCCCCCTGGTTGGTCGTCTCTCAGACCCTGAGCTGGCTGGCGTTGCGGCCAGGAATGCCCTGCTCGGTTCCAAGGATTTACAGGCTTCCATCTTCGCTGTGGACAGCTGCGGCTCGGCTCTCATCGACAGGTTCGGGCGGCGTCGCGGAGCAGTTTGGCCTTGGGAGCTAGCGCTGCCGCCTGCCGATTTACGAGATGGAGCGCCTTGATGGCGGAGCCAAGGAAAGGCTGGTTCGGACGGCTTTACCGTCGGGAAAAAGAGCATTCCGATAGCGTTGAGGACGGCCCGGCGGCTGGCGAGAGGTCCGCCGAGCCTGCAACGGTTAAGCTCTCCGACGACGCTGCCGCTTCGCTCGACCTCTCTGGCTACGAGATCGCGCAGGGGGCAGCGGCGGGACAGGCTGAGGCCGACGATCTGCGCCTCAACTCGCCGGAGCCGGAACTGACTCTGGAGCCCGCTGCAAAGGTCCCTGCTGACCCAGCCGTGGTCGCCGTGCGAGAGCCGTTGCCGTTTGGAGAGCCGGCCGGGCGCGGCGGCTGGCTCTCACGCCTGCGCCAGGGCCTCTCTCGCTCATCGAATGCGCTAGCTGGCAGCATCACCGGCATCTTTGCCCGTCGCAAGCTCGACGACGAGACGCTGGAAGAGCTCGAGGAGGCCCTGATCATGGCCGATCTCGGTGTCGAGACCGCGGCGCGAATGGTGCAGAAGATCGCGCACGGTCGGTTCGGCAGGGAAGTCAGCGATCTGGAAATTCGTGAGGCTCTGGCCAAGGAGATGGCCGAGGTGCTGGCAGAAGTGGCCGAGCCGCTGCCGGTGCGGGTCGGTGCATGCCCGCAAGTCGTGCTGATTGCCGGCGTCAACGGAGTCGGCAAGACGACGACGATTGGCAAGCTTGCCAAGCAGCAGATGTTGCTCGGGCGACGGGTGATGATGGCCGCGTGTGATACGTTCCGTGCCGCCGCCGTCGAGCAGCTCGAAATCTGGGGCAACCGCAATGGGTGTCCGGTGATGAAGGCGAGGACCGGCGCGGATGCGGCTGGGCTCGCATACGATGCCCTGGCGCGGGCCGCGCGCGAGGGTTACGATCTCTTGCTGATCGATACGGCCGGTAGGCTGCAGAATAAGACCGAGTTGATGGAGGAACTGGCAAAGATCGTCCGGGTCATCCAGAAGCTCGAGCCCGATGCGCCGCATGACGTCATCCTTGTCCTGGATGCCACCACGGGCCAGAACGTGTTCAACCAAGTCGATCTGTTCAATGCCATGGTGGAGCTGACGGGCTTCGTCGTCACTAAGCTCGACGGGTCTGCCAAGGGTGGTGTCGTTGTTGCGTTGGCCGAGCGTTTCGGCCTGCCGGTGCATGCCGTCGGCGTCGGGGAAGCCATCGACGATCTTAGGCCTTTCGAGCCTGAGGCTTTCGCCCGCGGCCTGCTCGGGCTCGATCATGGCGAGCGTGACGCAGCGTGACCCGGGTCCTTAGACCTCAAGCCAATCCCTCATCCAGCGTCGGAGACACACGATCATGAAACGCAACATTGTCGAGAGTGTTCTCGGTGCACTTGTGTTGTTCGTTGCGATCGGCTTCTTCGCTTGGGCATATGCGCGAGCGGATATCGGCGATCCGGGCGGCTACACATTGGTCGCCAAGTTCGAGAGCATCGGTGACCTTGAGCCTGGCGGCGATGTGCGAATAAGCGGCATTCGCGTCGGGCAGATCCTTTCCCTCGACCTCGACCCTGTCTCGTTTCGGGCACAGGTGCGCTTCAGCGTGCTGCGCGAAATCGAGCTGCCGGCTGACAGCTCTGCGCAGATCGTCAGCGCAAGCCTGCTTGGCGGCAAGTATCTGTCGATCGTGCCGGGCGGTGACGAGGTCGTGTTGGCCGATGGCGGAGAGATCGAGTTCACCCAATCTGCGGTCAATTTCGAGGATCTGCTCGGCCAGTTCATCTTCAGCCAGAGCTCCTCAGAGTGATGCTTTGCCCTCGCGGTTTGACGCCGATCGGCTGGTGCCTTCTCGCGGTTGCTGCTCCGACTGCAGCGTTGAGCGCTCCGTCCATCGAGAACAGCGTCGTTGTCCTGCAGGGATTGGACAAGGTGACCGCGCGGATCAAGCTACTCGAGGGCCATATTGGCGAAAAGATCCGTTTCGGCAGCCTGGAGGTCCGTGCTCGCGCTTGCTATGAGACGCCGCCGACGGACCCTCCCGAGAGTGCAGCATTCCTCGAGATCGACGATTTCGGCTCGGGTACGGTGCCTGAAGTCGGCGTTTGTCGGCTGGATGTTCGCGTCGACGCCGGGAATCTCAGCGCTGGAGCATCCGGTCTATGACGTGTGGGTCGTCGATTGCCGCGAACCTGTAGTAGGCCCGGCGCTGATCATCGATATGCACGGTCCGGAAGAGGTGTCCGCCGGGAATTGAGCGTGCTCCGGTCATAGCTGCCTTTGCGGCGTTGACAGCTGGGCACCTCCGGGAATCGGTTAGTTTTAATGCTTTTGACCGGGGTCTGGCGCTAATGGCGCGGCCTCAATAGCAGATTGTTCTTCGATCGGACTGCAATCGGGCCGATGCGCCAGGGAATATGGCTTTTTTCTCTCAAGCGGACCCGGTTCGGTTCTCTAATCATCACCATCGGCCGAGATTAGTTTTGAGCATTCTCCGACCATTCGAAGTCGTATCGCGCGGCGTGGAAGTCGTTTCAGCTTGATGACGAAGCTGACGCTGACCTTGAAGAGCCCGGCTGCCGGCAGGACCGGCCAGTCTTCGACCGTCCGGGCGATCTTCAACAGCAGATCGTTCGATCATCACATATACGGCGTGGGACG
>CAVOZQ010000025.1:0-275965 GCA_963700945.1 uncultured Alphaproteobacteria bacterium | reverse complement strand
CTTCGAGACCTTCATGAAACCATTCTGCGGACCGGCAACCAAAAACCTCCCCGCCTATGCCGCATGGTTCGTCTCCAGGCTCGTCGGCAATCAACAAGACGCAGAGAATGCCGCTTGGCAGATCGCCCTCGCTGCTTGATCAACACCCAATCCAGACACCGCCCGAACTTTTCGGACAAGCTCGGAGAGCACGGCGGCCAGCCGGGCTTCGACGAAGGCGACAGCGGTTTCGGTGTTGGCGCGCTCGACCAGCCGAGCGAAAGCGAATTTCGACGTGCGGTCGATGGCGATGAAGAGATGGCGCTTGCTTGCTGCGGTGCGCAACTCGGGCAAGTCGAGATCGAAGAAGCCAATGGGATAAGGCTTGAACGCCTTCTTGGCAGGCTTGTCGCTGTCGACATCCTGCAAGCGGTTGTTCCCATGCCGCTCAAGGCAGCGATGCGCCAAAGTCGGCGATAGGCGGACGATCGGGGCAGGTGCGGGCGTGTCGCCGCCACTACAATACCCGACGCCCGCATAGCAGCCTGGGCTATCGGCCACCGGCGCCGGAAACAATCAGCCCACCAAGCCGGTCGTCCGGCTCCGCTACGCTCCGCCTCCCGACCGGCTTGGCAGAAGGACCGACGCTACACTAACGTTCACCCCGGACCACCAATGCGGGGCAGGTTAGCGAAGTTCCGGTTTTCCCTTTCGAGAACGCAAGGCTTACGCTTGCCTGACGATCCGCTATTCTCATCGAGCGATGAAGACGCGCTAGGGCCGCGGGTTGGTATGCTGCGCGGCCTACGTTAGCCGCTCGGCCAAGTTGTTGAGCTGGTTGCGGCGGTTGAAGCGCCAGCCGAAGCCGGCGAGGTAGGGCTGGGCGTGCTTCTGGCTGGCGGGTGGTGCGTCCCGGTGAGAGCGGTCTTGGTGTTGCCGGAAGCCGTGTTCACCCAGTTGAATGATGGCCACTGCGCTGCCTTCTGGTCACTGCCGGTGGCCATCAGGAAGCGGTCGCAGCCCACCTTGGCAATAACGGCTTGCCAGCAGGTCAGGCGCTCGCTGACAACGTTGCTGCCGGCAGCAAAGCTCGGTTGGGCTAGCTTGGCGATCTCGGCTTTGCGGAGGCCATTGATCATGAGCAGCTTTAGGCGCCTCGGCTTGCGATCGAGGCTCGTTTCGACCGCCGCCACGCACGGCCTCTTGCCGGCGGCCCGGCGTTCAAGCTTGCCGCCACTTCGCACCCCGCCGAGATAGGCATCGTCGAACTCGACCCGGCCGCTCATCTTCCTTCCCGGCATCCCGGTCTTCCATGGCCGACGTCAGCTTCTGCTTCATCAGCCAGGCCGTCGGCTGGCGCACGCTCAGTCGTTTCGCCAATTCGACCGAGCTGATCCCGCCTTTAGCCTGCGTAAACTCGTAGATCGCGCAAAAGCAGGTGGTCAGCGGCAGCTTTGTGCTATGGAAGATCGTGCCGCCCGTGAAGCCCGTTTGGAGATTGCAGGGTTTGCACTGAACCTGCTTCCTGCTCTTGATCCGCGAGTACGTTTGACAACCACACCGCTCACAAATGAAGCCGCGACCCCTAGCGCATCTCGAACAGCGCCGCCACGCACTGTTCCTTGGCTCCGAACCGCGTCCGAAATGCCAGCTCGCTCAATCAACGCATCATAACCGCCGACTTCATCGCCGTGCTTGCCTCCAATCCAACTCAACTATTCGATTCTCAGGAATATTCGAGGGTGAGAGTCATGGGAAATCAGGTATCCTTATCCTGCACGGCCGTACTTACGCCCGCTCGCCGGACAATGCCCCGAATGTCGGTCTGGCGCTTCGGGCGCGGCATCATTCAGCGGGCGGCGCCGATGCGCTCGTTAGTGAGTTGGCGCCAGATCTTGTGCATGCCGTCGACCCGGAAGTTGTCGGTCCAAGCGCAACGGATATGTCTGAGGAGCAACGCGTCTCTGCCGGCACAAGCGGGTGCCTTCGGCGGATCCGTTCGGTGCGCGACATGAGCGTTGTGTGTCCACTTAGGGATCGGTAGCTCCTGGCAGACCGGCTCAATCTAACACGCGCCTCGATCATCGGCCCAGGAGTCGCGGGAAGAATGCGATCATGTGATCGACCGGGAGTCGACCTCTACCATCGCGGAACACGCCGAGGTCTTGCTGAGGATCTGGTTTGCCCGGCGCAGCTCGCGACTTTCGTGCTCGGGCGGCCTATGGCGGCGCCCGCTCATGCCTCGTCAGGCCGCCGCGACGCCCGCACTGCGCTCATCATGCCAAACTCGGAGACTCGGGGTCACCACGCTACCGCCCATCTCATCAGCGACTGAGCCGATAGCGGCCCACTGCGACATGGGGCCGCTCCCTCGTGCGCACGCACCAACGCTGACCACGCTCGCGCAGCTCTGGCGGGTACTGCTTGGTTTCCATGGATGCCAGCTTTCGGAACGTTGAGGTTTCCGGCAAACCCCGTGCGGGTCGCGTGCCATGACACATTCTTTGTTGTTCGAAACCTTCTCAACCGCCTTTGTTGTTCTAAACCTTCTCAACCGCGCCGCCGTCGTCCCGGGTACGGTGGCGGCCTGCGGGCTCAGACGGCGTCGGCCGCGTCGGTACGTCGATACTAGCGGCGTCTGGCGGACAGGCCATGAGCCGCCGCTGCTTCAATCTGGAAAGCCTTGCGGCGCGCGCCGATGCTCAAACGCGCCAGCTGCCGCCGTAGCCGGCTGACCAGCATTCGATGCCTCAAAGCTGGCCTGTAATCCTGCACCACCTCACGGCGCATGACCGAATGGTTTCCTGCGGTCAGAACCGGCAAGAGCCGTTCGCGCGACGGTTGCCTCCAGAGCGCCACTTGATGGTCCGCGCCGGCACTGTCCCGCCGAGGACCACGCGCGGCGAGATCGACGCCGGTGGCGCTCCCTCTGTGGTGGCCTCTGCCTTTGAGCGGTGGTGCCGGCGTAAGCGCCGAGCCGGGGCTGATCAATAGGCGTTGGGGTGGCTGAAGCCGACGAGCAGGGTCAAGAGAATGATCCTGAGGTCGAACGCCAGTGACCAGTTCTCGATGTAGTGCAGGTCGAACTGCACGCGCCGCTCCATCTTGTCGAGCGTGTCGGTCTCGCCGCGCAGACCGTTGACCTGTGCCCATCCGGTGATGCCGGGCTTGACCTTGTGACGCGCCAGATACTCGTCGATCAGCTGCGCATACTGCTCGTTGTGGGCAACGGCGTGGGGCCGCGGCCCGACGATCGACATCTGCCCGCGTAGCACGTTGATGAACTGCGGCAACTCGTCGAGGCTCGTTCGCCGCAGCAGCCGTCCCAGCGGCGTGATGCGGTCGTCGTCCCTGGTTGCCTGGGCGATCTGACCCGCATCATTGCTGCAGCGCTCGACATGCATCGAGCGGAACTTGAAGACCTCGATGATCTCGTTGTTGAATCCGTACCGCTTCTGCTTGAAGAAAACCGGACCGGGCGAGGTCAGCTTGATGGCAAGCGCGACGGCAAGCATCAACGGTGAGATCATCAGCAGGATCAAGGCGGCGAGCAGCCGGTCCTCGAGCGCCTTGACGACCCCGTCCCAGCCGGCGATCGGCTTCTCGAAGACGTTCAGCATCGGCACGCCGGCGATGTGCGACACACCGCGATGCGGCAGGTGGAAGCCGATGACATCCGGGCACAAGCGAATATCCGCCGGCAAGGTCTTGAGCTTCTTGAGCCAGCCGAGCAGGCGCTCCTCGGCACCCCAGGGCAGCGCCACGATGATCTGGTCGATGCGGTGGCGACGGGCGAACAGCAACAGATCGTCGACGTTGCCCAGCACCGGAAAGCCGGCGATGAAATCGGGAATGCGGTCGCGCCGATCGTCGAACAGCCCGATGATGTTGACGTGTCGCTCCTGCTGGCGGAGATGCTCGATGAAGCGACGGCCGTGCTCACCGGCGCCGATCACGGCGATGTTCAACGTCAGGCGGCCGGCCTGATACCAGCGCAGCAGCTGTGCACGGACCAGGACTCGGGCACCGAGAAGCCCGGCGAAGCCGAAGACCAGCCAGAGTGCCACCCAGCCGCGCGACACGGCATCGAGCAGGCCCGAGACGAAGCCGAGCATTACCAAACTGCCGATCACGAGCGGCCAGGCAATCAGCAGGCGCCGTGTCTGCTCGGGAAGATCGGTCAGGCGCTGGAACTGGTAGAGACCGGCCAGATGGAACGCATTGACGGAGACGAGGCAACCGACGGCCAAGCTGTAGATCGTGAAGGTGTCGATCCCGAGCGTGGCGAATCGGGCGTAGTAGGCGAGTAAGCCGCTGGTCAGGACGACCAGAACGTCGATCGGCCGGAGCGATCCAGTGATCAGACTGGGAGCCAGCCAATCACCACGCGCCGCGTTACGGGGTTGCTGGGTCTCCTGCTCTCGCTCGAGGTAAAGCTGCACGATGCTCTGCCGTTCGTCCTCGGCCCGTGGCCGGCGTCATCGGGCGTTGACCGCCACGATCTCCGCTTACCCTTGTCGCATGAAATACTTACCAGCGAGTTAACAGCTTAGCCGATAAATCGCCTATGGATTGAATAAAGGCAAGCGGAAATCGACCGTTGCTCAGGCTTTGCGGAGCTGGTGCAGCATCATCGGCTGGTCGAAGCTTCGCTTGCCGTCGGCGGCGATCTCCCCCAGCGCATGGAATCGGCGGCTGATCATGGTGGCCGCCGCCTCCGCAGCTTTCGCTCGCGCTGGTGCTGCGTTGATGAAGCTGGAGAGCACGGCCGCCGGATCGGCAAAGGTGACGGTCGTGGTGAAGCAGGCCGCTTCGACCGGGAGCAGCAGCCGACCGGCCACGGCCTGCACGGCCTGCTGCGCCGCGGCGCGCACCTCAGTCTCGTCGTCGAGCGGCGCCAGCAGCTCGAAGAAACTGCCGGTTGCGACGGGCTCGATCACCAGAAGATCACCGCCGCGGCGCAGCGCGCGCGCCGCCTCGGCCAAGGCCGCGAGCTGACGATCCGGCCGGATATGGTGCAGGCTGTTCAGAAAGATCACGATGTCGACGCTGCTGCTGGCGATCGGCAGGCGCTCGGCGACGCTGGCGATCCAGCGGCCGGGTGGCGCCGGGCGCGGGCCAGAGAGCGCCGCCCGCAGCAGCCGCGCGTCGGGGTCGATGCCGACCGGGTTCATGCCCTGGCGCAGCAGCGAGCGGACCAGCGCGCCGTTGCCGCAGCCGATGTCGACGACGCGGCGTTGCCGCGGCACCGAGCCGCCGCTGGCGAGCAGCTCACCCAGCACCGTCTTGACGGTCTTCGGCCCCCACTCGGCTGGGGTGGCAAACAGGCCATGCGTCGCACGTGGCTCGGTCATGGCATCCTTGTCTTCCCGGCCGGTGCGTTTGTCGATAGCCTCCGTGGACACTCGGGAGTGTCTATCGATGCGGAGCGCCTTGCTCACCCTGGCCGTGCTGCTCGGCCTCCTCGCTGCAGCGTCGGCCGCCGCCTACACCGTCTGGCAGGACCTGGACGGGGTCGAGATCGGCTTTCACGGCTGGATCGCGCTCGGGCTCGGCGTCGGGATCACTTTGGCGCTCGGCATCGGTCTGATGAGCCTCGTCTTCTACAGCAGCCGGCACGGCTACGATGACGAGGCGGGGCGCGACTGACCCGTTGCCGCCGTCGACGCGAGAAAGTCTCGCAGGATCGCTGGCGCACTGGAATGCTGCGGCGCCGGCACATCGGACGTGTCGGCGAGCGCCGCGGCGATGACCGAGGTGAGATCGTCCGGCTCGAGGCAGAGCCTCAGCGGCAGGCGCCCGGCGAGGCGCTCGGCGAAGGCGCGCTGGTCGTTCGCCGGATGGCTGCGACTGGTCGGGCCTCGCCGCGGGACGAGCACCAGCCGGCAGCCGGCGCCAAGCGCGTCGCCGATCAGGCCCATGCCAGCATGGCAGACGGCGACCCGGCTCGCCTGCAGCCGCGTGACGAGCGCTCGAGGTGCCAGGAAGCGGGCATGGCGCAGATGCCGCGGCGTGACCCTGGAGTGCCCGATTTGCGCGAAGCCATCGATGCCGAGCTGGCCGGCCGCGCGGTCGGCGCCGGCGACGAGGGCGTCGAAGCCGTTGATGAAGGTGCCGACACCGACGAAGATCACAGCAGCAGCCCTTCGGCCAACACCGCCGCGGGAAAGCGTTCGAGCCGGTCCGCCCATTGCACGATGAAGAGATCGGCGATCGGGTAGACCAGCCGACCGGCGAGGGTGGGGGTGGCGCTGCCGGCGGTCTCGATGAACACGATCCGAGCGCCGGCGAGCTTGCCAAGGTAGAGAATGGGCACCGCCACGTCCGCGCCCGTTGAGATCAGCAGGGCAGGGCGCTCGCGCCGCAGCACGCCGAGGCTCTGCCAGCCGTTGCGCAGCGTTCGCCAGACGGAGCGGCGCGGGTGACAAAGGTGGTAGCGCCGCACGCTGTCCGGGGGCGGCCGGCCATCGGCGAAGGTGACGTGAAAGACGTCGTCGAAGGTGATTCCGACGAGCGCCCGCTGCAGCTCGGCCCAATGCCCGCCCGGCGAGAACACGAGCCCGGTGCGGCGCGTCTCGCGCCACGACGGCCCAGTCATTCGAGCCAGACCAGCTGGCGATTGGCGAAGCCCCGCCGTAGCCTGGCATCACGATCGAGCACGATGCCCAGGGGCTCCGACTGATCGAACCGGCGAAGCACGGCCGGATGCTCGTAGGCGTAGACGTCCAGCGGCAGGCCACTCAGTAAGGCCCTGGCGCGGAGCCGCAGCAGCAGCAGGTTGGTGCGCAGCCAATTGACGATGCCCGGCGGAAAGACGAGGCGGAGGTCGATGTCGGCACGCGGACTGGGCCGCGCCGGTCGGCTGGCCATGGAGCCGATGATCACCGCCTCGCCGAGCCAGGATTGCTCCTGCAGGTCGCGCACCAGGGCGTCGAAGGCGCGCGCCAAGACAACGGGATCCCGACGATAGGCGGGACAGTAGCGGAGGCAGACCCAGAACTGGCCGTTGACCAGGAAATTGAGCGAATGGCTGGCGAAGGCGCCCATGGCCATCGCCGCTGGCGGGGCCATGGCGGCCCGGCTGTGCAGCAGAGCGGCGATGGCGGCGGCGCCGCCGATCAGCAGGATCAGCCGGAAGGACAGCTCCTTGGCATCCATGCCGCGGACACCCTGAAACAGCCAGTTGGCGAGCAGGATGAAGACGCAGCTGCGGCTGGCAAACAGCGCCACCGGCGAAGCGGCGCGCAGGCGAAAGACCTTGGCTTTGGGTTGCATCCCGTCGACTCCACGCAGTAGTGTGTCAACCTATAGTTGTATTTTGCCTCGAGGTGTAGCGTGGCTTTGGCGCGGCGGGCACATTTCGCGACGGTGTTGATGCGGGGCCTCTTTCTGCTCGTCGCGGCCTCGGTCGCCCTCTCCGCGACCACGGTCTCGGCCCTGGGGCTTGAGGACGTGCGGATCGTCGTCTTCGCTGGGCTGTTCGCGCTGCTGGCCGCCGGGACGCTGGCACTGAGCCCGTACATTGCCGGCCGGGCCATGGCGGCACCCTTGGCTGCCCTCTGGCTGCTGATGCTGCTGGCTGCCGCGGGCCAGCTTTCGCCGCAGGCGACGACGGCTTCCGTGGTCGACTACAAGATCGCGTTGCCCATCGCGGCCCTGCTGCTCGCGCCGAGCCTCCGCGCCTCGCTCGGCGATCTCGACCTGCCGCGCCTCGTGCTGCGCCTGGGTGCCGCCTATGTCGTCGCGACCACGCTCACCGCGCTGGCCATGCCGTCCACCACGGTGCTCCGCGGCGTCGCGGCACAAATTCGGATCGACGTCACCGGGTCGGTCGTGCTGCACGCGAGCCTCTGCACCATCATTGCGCTGGTGACGGCGACGGCGCTCGTCCAGCATGGCCGCCCGGTCGTGCGCGCCTGCCTCGCGCTGCTGATGGCGGCAGCGCTCTGGATGGTGATGCTGACCGGCACCCGGAGCGCGGTCTTGATGCTCGCGGTCTTCGGCGCGCTCTGGATCGTCGCCGGCCGCCTGCCGGACATGGCCCGGCCCAGGGTGCTTGGCCTCGCTCTCGCTGCCGCCGCTGTCTTCCTCCTGCTGTCGTTTCTGGTCAGCGACAGCCTCTGGGCGCGTCTGGCGGCGCTGGGCGGCACCAACTACTCATCAGGCCGCTGGCCCGCCATTCAGCACTGGCTGACGCTCGGCGCCGGCCGGCCATTCGGCCTCGGGCTCGGCGCCGTCCGCCAGCTCCTCGCCGATGGTCGGCCGGAGATCACGGGCGGCTATCTGCTGGAATGGCCGCACAACGAGCTGGTGCGCTTCTATGTCGAGGGCGGCGTCCTCGGCGCGGTCCTGGTGCTGCTGTTGATCATCGAGGTGCTGCGCCGCGCGCGCCGTCGGGCGATGACGACCACCGACCCGGTCGAACGCGTGCTGGTCCTTGCGATCGCGGCTGACATGGTCGTGCAGTGCCTGCTGCAAAACTACTTCAACAGTGTCTACCATTCGACTGTCTTGCTGATGATTTTGGGCATTCTGGCGGCTGCTGACGAGAGGCCCGGGACGGAGGAGGGCAGGGCCGAGGCGGTTCAGCCGGGCGCCACAGTGACCTGACGTCCAGCGACGAACGTGGCCGCGACCGCCCGGTCGTCGCCCATGGTCATGAGCGCGAACAGCCGTTCCTCGAGAGCGTCGCGATCGATCACCTCGAGGCGGTGCGCGAGTGCCGGAATGGCCTCGGGCCGCAGCACCGCGAGATCGGCATGGCTGCCGGGCTCGAGCGTGCCGATCTCGGCCTCGAGGCCCAGCGCCCGCGCATTGCCCAGGGTCATCGCGTAGAAGGCGTCGAGGGCCGGCCAGCTCTGCCCCTGCAATTGCAGCACCTTGTAGGCTTCCGCGGCCGTTCGCAGCATCGAGTAGGAGGTGCCGCCGCCGACATCGGTGGCGAGCGCGACGCGCACCGGTGCCGCTTCGGCGCGCATCGCCTCGAGATCGAGCAGCCCGGAGCCGATGAAGAGGTTGGAGGTCGGGCAGAAGCAGGCGACGCTGCCGGTCTCGCTCATCCGCCGGCGCTCGCGCGCACTGAGGTGGATGCAGTGGCCGAAGAGCGAGCGCGGGCCGAGCAATCCGGCCCGGTCGTAGACGTCGAGATAGTCCAGGCTCTGCGGAAACCGTGCTCGCACCGTGGCGATCTCGGCGTGGTTCTCCGAAAGATGCGTCTGCAGCCAGCACTCTGGATGATCGGCCAGGAGCGCGCCGGCACTCTCGAGCTGCGCCTGGCTCGAGGTCACCGCGAAGCGCGGCGTGACCACGTAGCCGAGCCGACCCTGACCGTGCCAACGCTCGATCAGCGCCTTGCTGTCGCGGTAGCCGCTCTCCAGCGTGTCGCGCAGCCCCTCCGGGCCGTCATCCATCATGATCTTGCCGGTGAGGAGGCGCATCCCCAGGGCCGCCGCGGCGGTGAAGAGCGCATCGACGGATGCGCTGTGGACGGTCGGGTAGACGACGGCCGAGGTGGTGCCGTTGCGCAGCAGCTCGGCCAGGAAGAAGTCGGCCTCGGCGGCGCAGTGGGTCGGATCGGCGAAGCGGCGCTCGGCCGGAAAGGTGTAGCGGTGCAGCCAATCGAGCAGCTGGGCGCCATACGAGCCGATGACCTGCGCCTGCGCATAATGGATGTGCGTGTCGATCAGCCCCGGCAGGATCAGCGCATCACCGAAATCGGCGACCGGCAGACCCGGCTCGACGAGGCCGGCGGCCCGGCCGACCGCAGCGATGCGCGGCCCCTCGATGATCACCGCGCCATCGCGGATGGCGCGGACGGCCTTGCGTCCGGCCACCGCCGGATCATCGGTGAACCAGACGAGATGGCCGCGGATGGCGTGCCGGTGCGGGGCTTGGGTGGTGTCGGTGCGGGGCATGGGAGCTGATCGCTGCAGGTCCAGGGTCGGCGCATGGTGCTGCCGGCTCGCCTTCGACACAAGCACGCTCTAGAACGCCCGGGCCATGCCAGCTTATTCGCCCGATTTCCTCGTCCACCGGCTGCTCTACCGGGACGGCCTGATCCTCGTCGTCGACAAGCCGGCCGGCCTCGCCGTGCATGCCGGGCCAGGGCGCGGCGAATCGCTCGAGGACTATCTCGACGCCCTTCGCTTCGGCCTGCCGGGCATCCCGCAGCTGGCGCACCGGCTCGATCGGGACACCTCGGGCTGCCTCGTTCTCGGCCGGCACAAGAAGGCGCTCCGCCGACTGGGTCGCCTGTTTTCGACGGGGGCCGTGGAGAAGGCCTACTGGGCCGTCGTCGAGGGCCACCTCCAGCCGGTTCAGGGGCGTATCGACGTGCCGCTGGAGAAGCACTCGACCCGCGCCCGTGGCTGGTGGATGGCACCCGCATCCGCCGGGGTCGGCCAGGCGGCGGTCACCGACTACCGGGTGCTGGAGCAGGGGCTAGACAGCTGCCTCGTCGAATGCCGGCCGCGCACCGGCCGCACCCATCAGCTGCGCGTCCACCTCGCCAGCCTGGGCCATCCGATCCGTGGCGATCGCCAATACGGCAGCGCCGCCGACACCGGCCCGATGCTGCTCCACGCGAAGTCGATCAGCCTGCCGCTCTATCCTACCCGACCGCCGCTCGAGATCGAGGCACCGCTGCCCGACCCGTTGAAGCGCGCGGTCGCCACCATGACCGGTGCTGCCGTCGATTAGCTCGGGTACCCTTAACCGTCGGCTGCGCTGCGGCGAGTCTCGAGCGCCCGGGCGCTCGTTGCCAATGCCCCAACCGCCACTGGGGTCGCCGTGCCAGGCACCCGCCGTCGCACGCTGCGGGTTCGGCCGGAGCGGTTCGGGGCATCGTGCGCGCGGCGTCCGCTGCCTGCGACCGCTTGGCCCGCCGGGCGTCGCAGTGGTGCGCTTGCCGAGGCCTGAGGCATGTGTTAATCGCCAGTCGCCTTCTCGGTGCACAGAGTGCGACGTGCCGATTCTCCACGCGCGGAGGACGGCTCGCATGGCCGGCCGAGCAGGCAAGCGGACAAGAACGTCATGCCACGCGGTCGCCGTGCCGCAGTGGCCTTTGCGACCAGCCGGGGAAACACGAGTGCCCGCGACATCCGCCACAGCGACAGGCTTGGCACAGCGCTATGCCACGGCCTTGTTCGATTTGGCCAAGGACGGCGACAAGCTCGACCGGGTCGGCGACGACCTTTCGGGTATCGTCGGTCTGATGGCCGAGAGCAGTGATCTCAAGCGCCTGATCGAAAGCCCGGTGATCAGCCGCGAGAATCAGGGCAAGGCGATCCAGGCGGTCGCCGCCAAGGCCGGGCTCGACGATCTGAGCGGGCGCTTTCTGGGCGTTCTTGCCGAGCACCGCCGCCTCTTCGCCCTGCCGGCCATGGCCAAGGCCTTCGCCGACATGCTGGCGACCTACAAGGGCGAGATCGCGGCCGAGGTGATCTCGGCCGTGCCGCTGGGCCCGGCCGAGCTCGAGACCCTGAAGAAGTCGATCGCCGCCTTTGTCGGCCAGGCGGTCACCGTCGAGACACGCGTCGATCCGGCGCTGCTGGGCGGGGTGGTGGTGCGCGTCGGCTCGCGCATGCTCGACGCCTCGCTCCGCACCAAGTTGCAGCAGCTCGAGCAGGCCCTGAAGGGCGGCGACTCGTCCTCGCCGCATAGGCATCGGGCCGGACCACGCTTCGAGACAGATAGAGGAATTGGTTGATGGACATCCGCGCCGCCGAAATTTCGGCGATCCTCAAGGATCAGATCGCCAACTTCGGCACCGAGGCCGAGATCGCCGAGGTCGGCCGCGTGCTGTCGGTCGGTGACGGCATCGCCCGCGTCTACGGCCTCGACGAGGTCCAGGCCGGCGAGATGGTCGAGTTCGAGGACGGCACGCGCGGCATGGCGCTCAACCTCGAGGAGCGACAACGTCGGCATCGTCATCTTCGGCGACGACCGCAACATCTGCGAGGGCGACACGGTCAAGCGGACCAAGTCGATCGTCGACGTGCCGGTGCGGCAAGGAGCCTGCTCGGCCGCGTGGTCGACGGCCTCGGCAACCCGATCGACGGCAAGGGCCCGATCGAGGCCACCGAGCGCCGCATCGTCGACGTCAAGGCGCCGGGCATCATGCCGCGCAAGTCGGTGCACGAGCCGATGCAGACCGGGCTCAAGGCGATCGACGCGCCTGATCCCGATCGGCCGCGGCCAGCGCGAGCTGATCATCGGCGACCGCCAGACCGGCAAGACCGCGATCGCGATCGACGCCTTCATCAACCAGAGGCCCTACAACGCAGGCGGCCAAGGACGACGAGCAAGAAGCTGTATCTGCATCTACGTCGCCATCGGCCAGAAGCGCTCGTCGGTGGCCAAGCTGGTCAAGACGCTGCAGGACAACGGCGCCCTCGAATACTCGCATCGTCGTCGCCGCCACCGCCTCCGACCCGGCGCCGCTGCAGTTCCTGGCCCCCTACTCGGCCTGCGCCATGGGCGAGTATTTCCGCGACAACGGCATGCACGCGCTGATCGTCTACGACGACCTCTCCAAGCAGGCGACCGCCTACCGCCAGATGTCGCTGCTGCTGCGCCGCCCGCCCGGCCGCGAGGCCTTCCCGGGCGACGTCTTCTACCTGCACTCGCGCCTGCTCGAGCGCGCGGCCAAGCTCAACGACGACGAACGGCAACGGCTCGCTGACCGCGCTGCCGATCGTCGAGACCCAGGCCAACGACGTCTCGGCCTACATCCCGACCAACGTCATCTCGATCACCGACGGCCAGATCTTCCTCGAGACCGACCTGTTCTTCCAGGGCATCCGCCCGGCGGTGAACGTCGGCCTCTCGGTCAGCCGCGTCGGCTCGGCGGCCCAGACCAAGGCGATGAAGAAGGTCGCCGGCACGATCAAGCTCGAGCTCGCGCAGTACCGCGAGATGGCGGCCTTCGCCCAGTTCGCCTCCGACCTCGACGCCGTCGACCCAGCGGCTGCTCGCCCGCGGCGCCCGCCTGACCGAGCTGCTCAAGCAGCCGGCAGTATCGGCCGATGCCGATGGAGGAGCAGGTCTGCGTCATCTATCGCCGGCGTGAACGGCTATCTCGACGGCGTCGCGGTCGAGCAAGGTCGGCCGCTACGAGGAAGGCCTGCGTCACGAGCTGCGAGGCAAGGGCAAGGCGACGTCCTGGAGGCGATCCGCGAGACGGGCGACCTCAAGGAGGACGTCGAGAAGCAGCTCCGCGAGATCATCGAGCAACTTCACCAACGCCTTCGCCTGAGCCTCCGATGCCGAGCCTCAAGGAGCTCAGCGGCCGGATCGGCAGCGTCAAGCAGACGCGCAAGATCACGAGCGCCATGAAGCTGGTCGCCGCGTCCAAGCTGAAGCGGGCCCAGGAGCAGGCCGAGGCGTCGCGACCCTTCGCCCTGAAGATGTCGGCGATGCTGGCCAATCTCGCGGCCGCGGTGCGCGGCTTGCCGGGCGCACCGCCGCTGCTCGCCGGCACGCGGCAAGGAGCGAGACCCATCTGATCGTCGTCGCCACCTCCGATCGTGGCCTCTGCGGCGGCTTCAACAGCTCGATCGTGCGCGGCGCCAGGCGCCGGATCGCCGACCTGCAGAACGACGGCAAGACGGTCAAGATCATCTGCATCGGCCGCAAGGGCCGCGACATGCTGCGCCGCGAGCACGGCAAGCTGATCGTCGAGTTCATCGACGGCGTGGCCGGGCAGAAGCGGATGGCGTTCAGCCGATGCGCAGATGATCGCCGCCAAGATCCTCGATCTCTACGAGGCCGGCGAGTTCGACGTCTGCACCATCGTCTTCAACCGCTTCAAGTCGGCGATGACCCAGGTCCTGACCGTGCAGCAGCTGGTGCCGGTCGAGCCGCCGGCGCTCGATGCCGATGCGGCGCGGCAGCGTCCGGCGAGGCCGCCGTCTACGAGTTCGAGCCGGACGAGGAGCAGATCCTGAGCGAGCTCCTGCCGCGCAACCTCGCGGTGCAGATCTTCGGTGCGCTGGTCGAGAACGCGGCCTCCGAGCAGGGCGCCCGGATGGCGGCCATGGACAACGCCACCCGCAATGCCGGCGACATGATCAACAAGCTGACGCTGCAGCTACAACCGGCAGCGCCAGGCGCAGATCACCAAGGAACTCATCGAGATCATCTCGGGCGCCGAAGCGGTCTAGGGCACGAGCCCGACCCGAGCCCACCCGAACGCCGATGCTGGGAGCTGGAGCATGAACGAGGCCGTAGTAGCCAAGGATAACATCGCCAAGGGGCGCATCACGCACGTCACCGGCGCCGTCGTCGACGTCCAGTTCGACGGCGACCTGCCGCACATCCTGAACGCGCTCCATACGCCCAACGAGGGCAAGACGCTGGTGCTCGAGGTGGCCCAGCACCTGGGCGAATCGACCGTGCGCACCATCGCCATGGACGGCACCGACGGCCTGACCCGCGGCCAGGAGGTGATCGACACGGGTGCTGCCATCTCGGTGCCGGTCGGCCGCGAGACGCTCGGGCGGATCCTCAACGTCATCGGCGAGCCGGTCGACGAGGCCGGGCCGATCGACGTCAAGATCACCGCGCCGATCCACGCTCCGGCACCCGCCTTCGTCGACCAGTCGACCGATGCCGAGATCCTGGTCACCGGCATCAAGGTCGTCGATCTGCTGACGCCCTACCCGAAGGGCGGCAAGATCGGCCTCTTCGGTGGCGCCGGCGTCGGCAAGACCGTGCTGATCATGGAGCTGATCAACAACATCGCCAAGGCGCATGGCGGCGTCTCGGTGTTCGCCGGCGTCGGCGAGCGCACGCGCGAGGGCAACGACCTCTATCACGAGATGGTGGAGTCCGGCGTCATCAACGAGGAGGACCGCTCGCAGTCCAAGGTGGCGCTGGTCTACGGCCAGATGAACGAGCCGCCCGGTGCCCGTGCCCGTGTCGGCCTCACCGGCCTGACCCTCGCCGAGTATTTCCGCGACCAGGAGAACCAGGACGTGCTGTTCTTCGTCGACAACATCTTCCGCTTCACCCAGGCGGGCTCCGAGGTGTCGGCGCTGCTCGGCCGCATCCCCTCGGCCGTGGGCTACCAGCCGACGCTGGGCACCGACATGGGCGGTCTGCAGGAGCGGATCACCTCGACCAACAAGGGCTCGATCACGTCGGTCCAGGCCATCTACGTGCCGGCCGACGACCTGACCGACCCGGCACCGGCGACCGCGTTCTCGCACCTGGATGCGACCACCGTGCTCAGCCGCTCGATCGCCGAGCTCGGCATCTACCCCGCCGTCGACCCGCTCGAACTCGACCTCGCGCATCCTCGAGCCCAGCGTCGTCGGCGAGGAGCACTACGAGGTGGCGCGCTCGGTCCAGGAGACGCTGCAGCGCTACAAGAGCCTGCAGGACATCATCGCCATTCTCGGCATGGACGAGCTCTCGGAGGAGGACAAGCTGGTGGTGGCGCGGGCGCGCAAGATCCAGCGCTTCCTCTCGCAGCCCTTCTTCGTCGCCGAGGTGTTCACCGGCAGCCCCGGCAAGCTGGTGCCGGTCGAGGAGACGATCAAGGGCTTCAAGGGCATCGTCGCCGGCGACTACGACGACCTGCCCGAGGCCGCCTTCTACATGGTCGGCGGCATCGACGAGGCGATCGAGAAGGCCAAGAAGCTCGCGGCCGAGGCCGCCTGAGTGGCGGGAGCGGATCATGGCTGAAGCATCGAGCGACAAGCTCGCGTTCGACCTCGTCTCGCCCGAGAAGGTGCTGGCGCAGCGCAAGGCCGACATGGTGGTCGTGCCCGGCGAGGAGGGCGATTTCGGTGTGCTTGTGCATCACGCACCGATCCTCTCGCTGCTCCGCCCGGGCGTCATCCAGGTGTACGAGGGCAACACCGCCGTCGAGCGCTACTTCGTCGACGGTGGCTTTGCCGAGGTCAATCCCTCGGGCCTCACAGTGCTCGCCGAAGCGGCGGTGTCGATGGAAGAGCTGACCCTCGACGGGGTGAAGGGCCTCCTGCGCAACGCCGAGGAGGACTTGGCCGATACCAAGGCGCCGAGCGAGGGTGAGCTAACGCGCCTCGAGCGGGCGGTCGCCGTCGCGCGCGCCAGGGTCGAGGCGGTCGAGAACCAGGACCGTTAGCGGTTCCGGGAATCGTCGCACTGACGGTGGTCGCACTGCGGCAGGCCGCTAGGCCTGCGCACTGAACATGTCGGGCGTTGCGCGGCAGCGTGTGGGCGAGCGGGCCGGCGTATCGAGCCAGAGCCGCAGCAGCGAGCTGCCGACCAGGCCGGCCTGCTCGACCATCTCGCTCAGATAGGTGGCCGGCGTTGGCGGCAGCGCGTGGATCACCGCGGTCGCCTCCATCGCCTCGATATCGAGCTTGCCGTCGAAGCCGCGCACCAGGCCGCGCATCTTGCCGTTGTTGGTGAAGCAGCGAAGCTCGAGCTCGACGAGCCCACGGTTGCGCGCCAGGACGAGAACGCGGCCGAGCAGCTGCTTGCCGATGCCACGTCGCTGAAACCGGCGCTCGACACTCACCGCGATCTCGCCGCGGCGCCCGTCGATCGGGTGCAGCTCGCACACCCCTCGCATCGACCGACCGAGAAAACAGCCCAGGATTACCGCCCGCTGCCAGTCGATCGAGCGAACGTAGCGCATGATCAGTGAGCGTTGCTTGGCGCCCATGAAGCGGTTGCGCACGTCGTCGGGATGGAGCCGCAGGAGGTGCGTCCTGAGCCGGCGGGCATCGGCGGCTCCGAGCCGCCGAAACGTCGCGCCGGGCAGCCGCGCTTTGCCGGGCAGGGGAGTGCTCGGTGGCTCGAAGGTCATGCCGCAGGTCCGTCCGCGAGTTGCACTATGCTGCAACGCAATATCACATGGCGGTGACAGCGGCGCTTGGCAAGCGCAGAGGCCGCTTTTTATCCCATTTGTGGGAATTGGACCCCGACGTCAGGCGTAGACGATCTTCGGGAAGGGCTTGGCGGCGCTCGGCCCGCTGAGCTTGTCGCGCACCGTCCGTGCCAGGCCCATATAGGCCTCGGACTGCGGGCTTCCGGTCCGGCTCACGACGATCGGCTGCCCGCCGTCCGAGGTCTCGCGGATCGCGATGTCGAGGGGAATCTCGGCCAGGAAGTCGACCTCGTAGCTGGCAGCACAGGCCTTGGCGCCGCCATGCGCGAAGATCTCGGCGCGATGACCACAGCTCGGGCAGCAGAAATAGCTCATGTTCTCGACGATGCCGAGGATCGGCACATCGACCCGGCGGAACATGTTGATGGCCTTCCTGGCATCGAGAAGGGCTATGTCCTGCGGCGTGGAGACGATCACCGCGCCGGCCAGCGGCACCCGCTGCGCCATGGTGAGCTGCGCGTCGCCGGTGCCGGGCGGCATGTCGACGACCAGCACGTCGAGCTCGCCCCAGTCGACGTCGCCCAGCATCTGCTGGAGCGCGCTCTGCACCATCGGGCCACGCCAGATCATCGGGGTCTCCTCCTCGACGAGGAAGCCCATCGACATGACCTTGACCCCGGCGACCTCGAGCGGCTGCATCTTCTTGCCGTCGGCGGTGGTCGGTCGGCCGGCGAGCCCGGCCATGCGGGGCAGGGAGGGTCCGTAGATGTCGGCATCGAGGATGCCGGTGCGCAGGCCCAGGGCGCTGCAGCCCGCAGGCGAGGTTGATCGCGGTGGTCGACTTGCCGACGCCGCCCTTGCCCGAGGCCACGGCGATAATCTTCTTGATGCCAGGCGATGTCGGGCCGGGTCGGTGCCGCGGCCGCTTGACGCGGCTTCATCTCGGGCGGCGCCCCGCGCTCGGCGGTGAGCACGACGGTGCAGGAGCTAACGCCGGCCATCGCCTTGACCGCCGCCTCACAAGCGCGGCGCAGCGGCTCGAGCCGCTGGGCATCGGCCGGCGGCACCTCGAGCGCGAAGCCGACATTGCGGCCCTTGACCACGATGCCGCTGACCATGCTCGCGCTCTATGACGTTTTTTTCATCATCCGGATGGCGAATCTTGGCCAGAACTTGGCGAATGGCCTCGACTGTCGGTTCGTTCATGGTTGATCCTTTGCCTGCACCGACCGATATAGTGAACACGATGACCGACACAATCGGATCGAGCCTTTCTGGCGACTGTTCTCGATCGATCCCCAGACACGTTTGTCGAGCAAAGACGAGGTGGCGCGAGCATGCCGTGGAATAGTCAAGGCGGCGGTGGTTGGCAGGGTGGCGGCGGCCAGGGACCGTGGGGCAATCGCCCGAGCGGTGGTGGCGGCCAGCAACCGCCCGATCTGGAGGAGCTGATCCGCAAGTCGCAGGAAAAGGTGAAGAGCCTGTTCCCTGGCGGCGGCGGCGGCGGTTCGTCCGCCAAGGCCATCGGCCTTGTCGTCCTGGTCCTCGTCGGGCTCTGGCTGGCGAGCGGCTTCTATCGGGTGCAGCCGGAGGAGCAGGGTGTGGTGACTGCGCTTCGGTGCCCTCAATCGCCTGACCACGCCGGGCCTCAACTACCATCTGCCGGCGCCGATCGAAGCCGTGCAGACCCCGCAGGTCACCCGCGTCAACCGGGTCGAGGTGGGCTTCCGCAGCGGCCAGACCGGCGGCAACACGCGTCAGCTGACCGAAGAGGCGCTGATGCTGACCGGCGACGAGAACATCGTCGACATCAACTTCGTCGTGCTCTGGCGGATCAACAACGCCGCCGACTTCCTCTTCAACCTCCGCGATCCCGAGAACACGGTGAAGGCATCGGCGGAAAGCGTGATGCGCGAGATCATCGGCCAGACGCCGATCGCTCGAGGCCACCACCGAGGGCCGCCGCGCCATCGAGCAGCGCGTCCGCGAGGACATGCAGGTGCTGATGAACGAGTACGGCACCGGCATCCCCATCGAGGAGGTGCAGCTGCAGAAGTCCGATCCGCCGGACGAGGTCATCGATGCATTCCGCGACGTGCAGCGCGCCCAGGCCGACCGCGAGCGGTCGCAGAACGAGGCCGAGGCGTTCGCCAACGACATCCTGCCGCGTGCCCGAGGCGAGGCCGAGCGGGTGCTGCAGGAGGCGCAGGCCTACGAGCAGGAGGTGGTCGCCCGGGCCACCGGTGAGGCCGATCGCTTCACCCAGGTCCTCGAGGCCTATGGTCGAGCCAAGGACGTGACCGTCCAGCGCCTCTATCTCGAGACCATGGAGGAGGTTCTGGGCGGCGTGAACAAGGTGATCATCGGCAGCGAGGGCGGGGCCAGCGACGTCGTCCCCTATCTGCCGCTGCCGGATTTCGAGCGGCGGGCGCGTGAGCGTGACGCTGCGGCGCAGACCGATCGTGACCAGCAGCCGACCGAGCGTGGCTTCGGCGCCATGCAGTCTGGAGCAACCCAATGAGCCAGCGCATCCTCATCGGCGTCGGCATCGCCGCTGCTGCCACCATCTTCATCCTCTACAACGCCCTCTTCACGGTGAACCAGACGCAGCAGGCGCTGGTCCTGCAGTTCGGCAACCCGGTCCGCGTGATCAGCGAGCCGGGCCTCAACATCAAGGTGCCGTTCATCCAGAACGTCGAGTTCTTCGAGCGGCGGGTGCTGCCGATTCGACGCCGGCGCGGTGGAGCTGGTCCTGGGTGACCAGACGGCGTCTCGTGGTCGACACCTTCGCCCGCTACCGCATCACCGATCCGCTGCGCTTCCGTCAGTCGGTCGGCAACGAGGAGCAGTTCCGCGGCCGCCTGGAGCCGATCACCTTCTCGGCGTTGCGCAGCGTGCTGGGTGAGGTGTCGCTGTTCACGATCCTCTCCGAGGAGCGCGCAGCACTGATGGACCGGATTGCCGACGAGGCCAACACGGCGTTGCGCCAGTTCGGTGTCGAAGTCGTCGACGTGCGCATCAAGCGGGCCGATCTGCCGACCGAGAATCAGCAGGCGATCTTCCGGCGGATGCAGACCGAACGCGATCGCGAGGCGCGTGAACTGCGCGCCCAGGGCGCCGAGATCGCGCAGCGCATCCGTGCGCGTGCCGACCGCGAGCGGCGCGTGCTGATCGCCGAGGCGCAACGCGAGGCGGAGCAGATCCGTGGTCACGGCGACGCCGTGGCGATCTCCACGTTCGCCGATGCCTTCGGCCAGGATGCGGACTTCTTCGGCTTCTACCGCTCGATGCAGGCCTACCGCAACGCCCTGGCCGACGAGGCGACGAGCTTCGTGCTGGCGCCCGACAGCGAGTTCTTCCGCTACTTCAAGTCCTTCGAGGGATTGGACCTGCAGCAGGTGGCGGGCCCTGCCGCCGACGCGGAGACCGCAGTGGATGCCGCCGATGGCACCGATCCGCAAACGGTCGTCGATGGGGTGGCCGGGCTCGCCGGCGACGCCGAGGCGCCCGCTCAGGTGGTCGAGTAGCCGGTCAGCGCGGCAGGCAGGAAGAGCGGCAGTGCCGGCGACGCGCCGGAGCGTCGGAGCGTTGTCCAGCTGATGCAGGATCTGTTCACGGCCGGAGCTCTCGTGCTCGTCCTCGAGGGTGCCCTCTGGGCGCTGTTCCCCAACGGCATGAAGCAGGCGGCCGCACGCGCCATCGTTCTCGATCCGAACGTGTTGCGTGCGGCCGGCCTGTTGTTTGCCGCCATTGGGGTATTCATCGTATGGTTGATCCGCGGCTGAGAGGCTTGGCGTTCGGTGCGACAACGCCTACATGCCGTTCGGAGTGGGCGAGACGCGCGGGGCGATCCAGCGCGGCTCGGTCGGGCGTTCCGAGGCGGCCCCTCATCTCGAGCTTGGCCGGAGCGGCGCACGATCGGAAAAACAAGAGCCGACCCGGTCAACCGGGCGGCGATAGGAGCCTTGGATGACAAAGAGTTTGGGCCTCGGCTGTCTGGCGTCGCGCAGCTGGCACACCAGCCGGGCCCTGGCCAGAAAGCTGGCCGTGGTGGCAGCCATCGGTCTCGTGGTGGTTGTTGCGGACACGCCACCGGCTCGCAGTCAGGCCGGACCGGTTGACGGATTTGCCGACCTGGTCGAGCGCGTTGGCCCGGCCGTCGTCAACATCTCGACCACCCGCGAGCAGGTGGCACCCGAGAAGTGCCGCTGCCACAGTTTCCGCCGGGCTCGCCGTTCGAGGAGTTCTTCCGCGACTTCTTCGAGCGCGGCCAGCCGGAAGCGCCGCAGCGGCCGCGGCGTGGCGTCGCTGGGCTCCGGGTTCGTCATCGACCCGGAAGGCTACGTCGTCACCAACAACCACGTGATCGCCGAGGCGGACGAGATCACGGTGCAGTTCGCCGACGACCACGACTACGAGGCGGTGCTGATCGGCCGTGACCAGCAGACCGACCTGGCGCTCTTCAAGATCGAGCGCGACGAGCCCTTTCCCTTCGTCGAGTGGGCCGACAGCGACGACGTCCGGGTCGGCGACTGGATGATCGCGATCGGCAATCCGTTCGGCCTCGGCAGCACCGTCACCGCCGGCATCGTCTCGGCGCGCGGCCGCGACATCCGTGCCGGACCCTATGACGATTTCTTCCAGGTCGACGCGCCATCAACCGCGGCAACTCGGGCGGGCCGAGCTTCACCCTCGATGGCCAGGTGTTCGGCGTCAACACCGCGATCTTTTCGCCGTCCGGCGGCAATGTCGGCATCGGCTTCGCCATTCCCGTCCAATCTTGCCCAGCGCGTGATCGACAGCCTCAAGGCGGACGGTCGGGTCGCCCGCGGCTGGCTCGGCGTGCGCATTCAGGGCGTCACCGACGAGATCGCCGAGAGCCTCGGCCTCGACGAGGCCGCGGCGCCCTGGTCGCCAGCGTCACCCCGGGTGGGCCGGCCGAGGAGGCCGGCATCCAGGCCGGTGACGTGATCCTCCAGTTCGACGGCAAGGAGATCGACCGGATGCGCGGCCTGCCGCGCATCGTCGCCGAGACCGATGTCGGGCGCGAGGTCGACGTGCTGATCTGGCGGCGTGGCGACGAGCAGACCGTGTCGGTGACCCTGGGCGAGCTGCCGGACGAGGAGGAGCTGGCGCGATGGGCGACACCCAGGTCGAACCGATGAGCACGGCGCTCCAGATCGAGTCGCTCGGGCTTACGGTCGACACGCTGACCGACGAGCTGCGCACCCGCTTCAGCCTGACCCCGAGGCCAAGGGGGTGGTGATCGTCGAGGTCGAGCCGTCGCCCGAGCCGGACGACGCCGACACCTTGCTGCCTGGCGACCTGATCGTCGAGGTGAACCAGGAGGAGGTCAGCTCGCCACCCGAGGTGATGGCCAAGGTGAACGAGGCGCGGGACGAGGGCAGGAGCGCGGTGCTGCTGCTCATCGACCGCCAGGGAGATCTGCGCTTCGTCGCCCGCCGCCTGACCAGCTGATGATGGCAATGCCGATGAGCACCCTGTGGCGCTCGTCGGCAAGGCTCAGCTGACGAACTCGCCAGCGGCGTAGCCTTGCAGGTAGAGGGCACCCTCGAGCCCCGCGTAGTCCAGCGTCAGCTGGGCTGCCGGTCGGAGCACATCGTGCGGACGAAACGCCACCGCGAGACCGGCCGCCTGCAGCATAGGCAGGTCATTGGCACCGTCGCCGACGGCGAGGCAGTCGCCCGGATCGACGCCCCTGTCGGCGGCCGCCATTCGTAGGCTGGCGAGCTTGGCCTCGGCGCCGAGGATCGGCGGTAACACCCGGCCGGTGAGCCTGCCATACTGGATCTCCAGGCGATTGCCCTGGTGCCGCTCGAAGCCCGCGAGCTCGGCGACATAGCTGGTGAACGCGGTGAAGCCGCCCGAGACGAGCAGCGTTGCTGCACCATTGGCACGCATCGTCCGCACCAGTGTGCTGGCACCCGGATTGAGCGCCAGCCGGGACGCGCAGATCTCGCGGATGGCCTCTTCTGGTACGCCCGCGAGGAGCGCGACGCGCGCCTCGAGCGCGCTCGCAAAGTCGAGCTCGCCGTTCATGGCACGGCGGGTGATCAGGGCGATCTCGGGCTTAATCCCCACCACGTCGGCGAGCTCGTCGATGCACTCGATGGAGATCATGGTGCTGTCCATGTCGGAGATCAGCACCGCCTTCCGCCGACCTTCGGCCGGGATCAGCGCCCAGTCGACGGCACGCTCGCCGATTTCCTGCCGGACCACCTCGCTTGGCGGCGCGGAATCGAGCATGATCTCCGCGGCGGCTGCGTCGCCCAGCCAGCGCACGGTGCCGCCGAGCTTGCGGCCGAGCGCGTCGACCAGGGCGGCCTCGAGCGGCGCGCTCCAAGGGTCGGCGACGAGCACGAGGCAGGTCGGCGCAGGTCGGTCCATGCGGGGCAGGGCTCTGGTTGGCCGGTGGGGGCGGGATTGCCGACGGGCACGATCCTGATAGGCGGCAGCACGGCGAGCGGCAAGTCGGCCCTGGCGCTGGCCCTGGCCGAGCGCACCGGCGGCGTCATCGTCAATGCCGACTCGGTCCAGCTCTATCGCGACCTGCCGATCCTGACGGCGCGCCCCGGACCAGCGGATCTTGCAGCCGCCGAGCATCGCCTCTACGGCATCCTCGAAGCACACGAGGCGAGCTCCGTCGCCGGCTGGCTGGCGATGGTGGAGCCGCTCCTCCAGGACATCGAGGCGAGCGGCAGGCCAGCCCTCGTCACCGGCGGCACCGGCCTCTATTTCAAGGCTTTGCTCGAGGGGTTGCCGGCGATGCCCGACATCCCGCCCGGGCTTCGTCTGGAGCTGCGGCAGCGCACGGTCGCGAGCGCCGAGCTGCACGCCGAGCTGTGCCGCCTCGATCCCGACCTCGCGCGCCGGCTCGAGCCCGGCGACCGCCAGCGCATCCTCCGTGGCCTCGAGGTGGTGCGGGCCACCGGCCGACCGCTCAGCGCCTGGCAGTCCGACCCCCGCCGCCGGCCGACCCTGCCGCAGCCCGTCGCCGGACTGGCCTTGCTGCCGCCGGCCGGGATCGTCGATCCGCGCATCGCGCACCGGCTCGACGTCATGCTGGAGGCGGGCCTCCTGGCGGAGCTCGAGGCGTTCCGCAATGGCATCGGCCGGGCGCCGACGCTGCTCGGCAAGGCCGACGGTGTGGCCGAGCTCGGCGCCTATCTGGACGGCAGCTGGACGCTCGAGGCTGCCAAGGCCGCAACCATCCGCAAGGTGCGCCGCTACGCCAAACGGCAGCGAACCTTCTTCCGGGGTCAGCTCGCCCGCGCGCTGCGGCCCCTGGACGGCGTGGCCGACGCGGGTGCAGTGGCGCCGTTGGCCGACCAGCTGCTGGCCCGGCTCGCGCAATCGACCGGAACCGATTCGCACGGTTGATTCCGTTGCGGCCAGCGAGTACGTTCCAAAGCCTTTTGCCGACGCGGCAACGGGTCCCTACTCGTCACCAAAAAACCTACGATAGAACACACGCCTCTCTATCAAACCGGAGTTTAACTCATGACCGCAGCGACAGCCGCGCCGACCGCCGTCGACACCCCGTCGATGAACGGCTCGCAGGTGGTGCTCCAGGCGCTGGTCGAGCAGGGCGTCGAGGTCATCTTCGGCTATCCCGGCGGTGCGGTACTGCCGATCTACGACGCGATCTTCCAGCAGGACCGCATCCGCCACATCCTGGTCCGGCACGAGCAGGCGGCGGTGCATGCCGCCGAAGGCTATGCCCGCTCGACCGGCAAGGTCGGCGTGCGTGCTGGTCACCTCCGGTCCGGGCGCCACCAACACCGTCACCGGGCTGACCGACGCGCTGATGGACAGCGTGCCCGTCGTCTGCCTGACCGGCCAGGTGCCGACCCACATGATCGGCAACGACGCCTTCCAGGAGGCCGACACCGTCGGCATCACCCGGCCCTGCACCAAGCACAACTACCTGGTCAAGGACCCGGCCGACCTGGCCCGCGTCGATCCACGAGGCGTTCCACGTCGCCCGCAGCGGCCGGCCCGGCCCGGTGGTCATCGACCTGCCCAAGGACATCCTGATGAGGCCAGGCGCCCTACCTCGCCAAGGACGCAGGTGCGGCACCGGACCTACCACCCGCGCGCGGAGCCCGACCCGCGCCGCGATCGAGCGAGCGGTCGAGCTGATGGCCCGCGCCGAGCGGCCGATCTTCTATGTCGGCGGCGGCGTCATCAATGCCGGCCCCGAGGCCTGCGACGCTGCTGACCGAGCTGGTGCGCGAGACCGGCTTCCCGATCACGCTCACCCTGATGGGCCTCGGCGCCTATCCGGCCTCCGACCCGCAGTTCCTCGGCATGCTCGGCATGCACGGCACCTACGAGGCCAACTGGCGATGCACGACTGCGACTGATGATCGCGATCGGCGCGCGCTTCGACGACCGGGTCACCGGCCGGCTCGACGGGTTCTCGCCGGGCTCAGCAGAAGATCCACGTCGACATCGATCCCGTCGTCGATCAACAAGAACGTGCCGGTCGACGTGCCGATCATCGGCGATGCCGAGCGCAGGCGCTGGAGGCGCTGCTCGGCCGCGCTGGCGCGGCCGAGGCAACACCAGTTCGACGCGGCTCGGCACTCGAGCCCTGGTGGCGGCAGATCGACGAGTGGCAGGCCAAGGACAGCCTCCGCTACCGGCAGCCGGCACGGTCGATCAAGCCGCAATACGCGATCGAGCGGCTCTACCAGCTGACCAAGGAGCGCGACGACCTACATCACCACCGAGGTCGGCCAGCACCAGATGTGGGCGGCGCAGCACTTCCACTTCGAGCGAGCCGCTCCACTGGATGACCTCGGGCGGGCTCGGCACCATGGGCTACGGCCTGCCGGCGGCCATGGGCGTGCAGGTGGCGCACCCCGAGGCGCTGGTCATCGACATCGCCGGCGAGGCATCCTGGGTCATGAACATGCAGGAGATGTCGACCTGCCATGCAGTACCGGCTGCCGGTGAAGTCGTTCATCCTCAACAACAGCTACATGGGCATGGTCCGCCAGTGGCAGGAGTTCTTCCACGGCAACCGCCACTCCGAGAGCTACATGGACAGCCTGCCGGACTTCGTGAAGCTGGCCGAGGCGTTCGGCGCGGTGGGGCTGCGCGCGACCACAGCCGAGCGAGGTCGACGACGTGATCCACGAGATGATCGCGATCAAGCGGCCGGTCATCGTCGACATCGTCGTCGACCGGGCCGAGAACGTCTACCCGATGATCCCGGGCGGCGCCGCGCACAACGAGATCAAGCTGAGCCCCGAGGACGACGGCGCCCACGAGGCGATCTCCGAAGAGGGCATGGTGCTCGTCTAGGCAGCCAAATGCCGCGGGCAGCCCGTCAACAAGGGTAAGCCCGCCCTGCCGCTCTTCCACGCCGTGCTTAGCGCCGGCCGGAAGGGCACGCTCTTCTCCATCGATGGCCCCAACCATGTCGCAAGCCAAGCCCATCCCGCAATCGTCCCAGGCCCTGTTCTCCGACGCCGAGCAGGCCGCCGAGGAGCGCCACACCATGGTCGTCCTCGTCGACAACGAGCCCGGCGTGCTCGCCCGCGTCATCGGCCTGTTCTCCGGCCGCGGCTACAACATCGACAGCCTGACCGTAGCCGAGATCGACACCGCCCGCGCCCTCTCGCGCATCAACATCGTCACCACCGGCACGCCGCTGGTGATCGAGCAGATCAAGACGCTGCTGGCCAAGCTGGTGCCGGTGCACAACGTGCTCGACCTCACCGTCGAAGGCCCGCACATCGAGCGCGAACTGGCGCTGGTCAAGGTGGTCGGCGACCGCGAGCGGCTGGTCGACGCGCTGCGCATCGCCGACTTCATGCACGCCCGCCTGGTCGACAGCACGCCCGAGAGCTTCGTCTTCGAGATGACCGGCACCTCCGAACGAGATCGACGCCTTCATCCACATGCTGGAGCCCGTCGAGGTGAGCCGCGCCGGCGTCGTCGCCATGGGCCGCGGCGGCCTGCAGCTCAGGAGCGCGACAGCGCGCCCGAAGACTGAACCAGCCTTCAAGCAAGAACCATCAAGCGCCTGAGTACAAAGGGGGACCCCGATGCGCGTCTATTACGATACCGATGCCGATCTCAACCTGATCAAGTCGCAAGAAGGTGGCCGTCGATCGGCTACGGCAGCCAGGGCTTCGGCCACGCCAACAACATGAAGGACAGCGGCGTCGACGACGTGGTCGTGGCGCTGAAGGAAGGCTCAGCGCCAGCCGGGCCAAGGCCGAGCGCGCCGGCTTCAAGGTGCATGACCGCGGCCGAGGCCGCGAACTGGGCCGACGTCGTCATGGTCCTGGTCCCCGACGAGCTGCAGGCCGACCTCTACAAGGACGAGCTGCGCGGCCAACATGAAGCAGGGCGCCGCCCTCATGTTCGCCCACGGCTTCAACATCCACTTCAACCTGATCGAGCCGCGCCCCGACCTCGACGTGCTGATGATCGCGCCCAAGGGCCCCGGCCACCTGGTGCGCGCCGAGTACACCAAGGGTGCTGGCGTCCCCTGCCTGCTCGCCATCCACCAGGACGCCACCGGCGGCGCCCACGATGTCGGCCTGTCCTACGGCGCCGCCATCGGCGGCGGCCGGGCCGGCATCATCGAGACCACCTTCAAGGAAGAGTTCGAGACCGACCTGTTCGGCGAGCAGGTCGTGCTCTGCGGCGGCCTCTGCGCCCTCATCCAGGCCGGCTTCGAGACCCTGACCGAGGCCGGCTACGCGCCCGAGATGGCCTATTTCGAGACCGTCCACGAGGTGAAGCTGATCGTCGACCTCATCTACGAGGGCGGCCTCGCCAACATGCGCTACTCGATCTCCAACACCGCCGAGTACGGCGACTACAAGACCGGCCCGCGCATCATCACCGACGAGACCAAGGCCGAGATGAAGCGCATCCTCTCCGACATCCAGGAAGGCCGCTTCGCCCGCGACTGGGTGCTCGAGAACAAGGCCGACCAGGCCCACTTCAAGGCCATCCGCCGCCGCCACGCCGACCACCCGATCGAGGAAGTCGGCGCCAAGCTCCGCGCCATGATGCCCTGGATCGGCGCCAACAAGCTCGTCGCCGGCACCAAGGACTGAGCAAAAGAAGCGGGAAAAACAGGGGAGGCAGCGCCTCCCCTGGACCCCACCGTTACTTTATTGTCGGCGGCGCGCCATCTTGCGCACGACCGTGATCCGTTGGCGCTGCGCCCTCTCGGCAACTGCGCCTGCATGGCGATATCGGGTGTCCGGTCGAAACGGTGGCCAGTCCAGGCCCGGAGCGTGCGTCGGCGGCTAAGTGCCCGATTTCAGCGATGGCCCTGCAGCCTGGCGATGACGGCCAAACGTGGAATATTCGCCGAACGGCTGATCTCCTCGATCAGCACGTTTGCGGCCGCCGGGTTCCTGTCGACGATGGACCCGAGCACGTCGAGGATGTTCGGCAGCCCGTCATCGGGACGCCCGCCAGGCAACTGCGGCAGGGGTACGGGAACTCGCTTCCGATCGACCTCGTCGATGATGTGCTCGCAATAATCCAGCTTGTCGCTATAGGCTTGGTCCCATTCCATCTTGACTGTGTCGAACCGCACGGTCGTCGTCACGGACCGCTCCGGATAGAGGTTCTTGAGCACACCCGGCGACGTTTCGTTGGCGGTCACCCCAATCGTCAGCGTGAACTTCCCGAGCGCGACCAGATCGCCTGCCGGCGTTCCAAGCGTCATGGTCGCGCCGGCGATGCTGTAGGGCAGGACTACGTCCAGTTCGCGGTTCTGCCAGCCGAGCAATGGATCGGGCCTTGACGTCTGAATATGCAACGCGATGGCATTCAGATCGGGGTCCAGCGCTGCGTCGTTGAGCTTCCACGTGTAGTAGGGCGCTTCGTATCCATACGATGTCGCGTCGACTCGAAAGGTGTGTGAGGCCGTTCGGTAGCGGACGCTGTGCAGGCCGGTGGCGGCGAACACGCAGGGCTGCACCTCGACCTGTTCCCATGCCGTGTAGTGCGGCTCATCGGCGATGTCTTCAATGGTGACGTCGACGCCGAAATTGCGCCAGTAGTTGGGACCGCCCACGCGCACGCGAGCCCACTCGTCACCGGGGCCGACTTCGAGAAGGCGAATCGTGATATCGGACCCGGGCATGCCGCTGAAGAGATGGAGGTCCTGGTCGCCGAGGTTGTTGGTCAGCGGCAGGACGCCGGCGAAGGTGAACCGTTTAGTCTTGACGTTGTATCCATGCACGACAATGCCGACGGGCGGATTGCTCGGCAGTGCCGGGGACCGCAGCCCGGCATCGTAGCCTTGGGCCCGCCGAAGTTCCAGCACGTAGTGGTCGTCCGGGGAAACCGGGTCGGGTGGCAGTACCGCAGCGACCGGTCCGGCGACCTGCGGCCAGCGATCAGCTGCGGCGTCGAGCGCGATGAGCTTGACCGATAGTGGTGAAGTCTTGACGTTTGGAGGCAGGTCGATGAACAAGGCCGCAAGGGATGGCTTGTACGTGCTCGTGCTGAGTTGCGCCGCGCTAATCATTGGACCAGCGAGCACCATCGGGTCGGAGCCGGACGCCGACGTGCCCACGGGCAGTGCCGGAACGGCGGGACGGGTCCATTCCGATGCGTAGCCTCCCATGATGTCGTAGGCAGAGTTGTATTCGATCCCTTCGCGACCGAAAGGATGGTCAAACCCGAGCGTGTGTCCCAACTCGTGACAGATTTGGTCGAACTTACTTGCGACGTCACACATGAGGACAGCGCAGCGACCGCTGCCGTGATCAAAGGCGCTTGATCCCCAGAGGTCCAATGGTGAAGCGACCCAGATCATTAGCGTTGAGAACGCGTTCCAGTCGGGCTTGTACTGGTCGTCGACGGTCTTCGTGATCGCTCTCACCCGAGTTGACCGGTACTGCGGGTCGGCTTTGATCTGCTCCGCGGTCATTGACGGTTGGGGATCGACGACCGTCACCGGCGGCAGCAGCCGATAGCTGAGGTCGGCGAGGCCAAACGCGCACTTTTGCCAGTAGTGCGCGAGGCTGAACGGTATCGCCGGATCCATCAGGGCCTGAAACTGCTGGTCACTCCACACGGCAGCGTTGGGTGCCATGTTGAGCCGTACACGAATGATGGCGATCATAGCGAGTGCTCCTGGTAAAGCTGCCTCAGAGGCGCCGGAACGGGAACGATTCTTCGAGCGGCAGCGGGTTCCCTTGGTTGGAAACCGGTGAAGCCGCGACCCCTTCACGCCAAATTGTGTGGGTCCCGCAAAGTCTCGTGCTGCCGATTTTGCCGATCGGCTATCGGTCCATTGTTTGGCGTTTCACTTTTTCACTTTGGCGGTCTTGCCCGACTTGCAGTCATCGATGCCGACATGGACGGCGATTCTGTCGGGCATCAACGGCTGTGTACGCTTGCGCTTGACTTCGGGCGGTTCGGTCTCGGCCAAGTCACCGACCGCCAACGAGTTGATGTCTTGACGTTCCGACGAACGCGGCGCGCTGTCGATGTCGCACTAGCCATTCTTGTCTAGGGTCAGCATTGCCAGTCTATTGTTGACTGGGCCACGCATCATCTTGTCGGAGAAGGTCTCCCATCCCGCCTCCGAGAATCTGAAAGCAATATTATGCCTTTCGGGCTCCTCGGGATAGCGCCTTTCTCAAGCGTTCGCGGTCCCCGCGCACGGCTGTCTTCCGTGTCTCGCCACTCTTGCCGAAGCGTCTCATGAAGCCCTTGTGCCGGCCATCTAGATTATCCGGATGAGCTTCGTCGAAGGCCTGCTCTGGGATTTCCCCGACCTTCCGTGCTCCGGCAGCCTCCGGCACCGCCATCGCCGCTCAGCGTCCTTGCCGACGACGGTCGTCCATGCGCACGCAGCGGCCAATACATGAAGTCTTCTTCGGCAGTTTACCCGGATCACGGCGCCCGATACTGGCCAATACGTGCCTCTGCCTGAAGGCGAGGCCGGTGGTGGACGGGATGGCCATTAGCCGCCTGCTTCCTCCCGGGTCACATCCTCGCTCTCGCCGCCCCGCGCCGCCAGGAACTTCCCCACGGGCTCGAGCTGCGGGATGTGCTCGCAGAAGGCGCGGATGGTGACCAATAGCGGCACCGCGAGCAGCATCCCCATCACCGACCAGAGCCAGGCCCAAAAGGTGATCGAGAGAAAGATCACGACGGTGTTCATCTCCAGCCGGCGGCCGACGAAATAGGGCGTGACCACTTGGCCTTCGACGGTCGTCAGGGCGAAATAGACGAGCGGTGGGACGAGCGTTGCCCCCGGAGTGTTGAAGGTCAGGAGCCCGACGACCAGCGCTGCCGCCACGCCAGCCAACGCTCCCAGAAAGGGCACGTAGTTGAGCGCGAAGGCGACCACCCCGAACAACAACGGGTTCGGCATGCCCAAGAGCGCCATGGCGATGCCCGTGGCCACCCCGAGACCGGCATTGATGAGCGTGATGGTGAAGAGATAGTGCGAAAGCTTGCGCTCGATGTCGTAGGCGATGCGCATCGCCTGGCGCCGGTCCTTGAAGGTCGGCAGGACGTGGACGAGCTTCTCGTAGAACATGTCGCCGGACGACAGCAAGAACAGCAGCAGCACCAGGGTGAACACAGCCTGCGCCATGTATCCCGGCGCCACCATGGCCATGTTGGCGAACATGCCGGGCTCGCGGACCACCACCTCCTGCACGTTCTCGTCGGCGCCGCCGGAAGCGACGCTCTCGACCTGCTTGCTGGCTTCAAGCATGGCCTCTGCCGAGCCGAGCAGGCTGCGCGTCTTCCACTCCAGTTCCCGGGCGATCGACGGCGCATCCGCGATCCAGCCCTGCACCGGCCCGGCGAGCAGCAGCACGCCGGCGAGCAGCGTCGCCACCAGCGACCCCACGATCAGGAACGCTGAGAGCCCGGCCGGGATGCCCCGCCGCTCGAGGAACCGGCGCACCGGGCTGAACACCAGGCCCAGCAGAAAAGCCAGGACCACGGGCATCAGGAAATTGCGCGCATAGCCGATGCTGGCCACCAGAAGCAGGAGAAAGATGCCGATCACCGCCCAGCGCGGCACCGATTGGGTTGACAGCCGGACGGTCGGCCGACCGTCGGCGTCAACTGCAGCCAACTCTTCCACGGGCGTCGGCGTGTCCTCCTGCCGCTCGGCCAAGGCCATGAAGCTTTTCCTCATCGATGCTCGACTTCACGACACTGCTCTCAGCCAGAGCGGTGCACAAGGCCACTGGTGCCGGAAGGCTGAACCGTTCGACCCCGAGCGAGGTTCCGTCCACGTCGCCGCTGCCGCAGCATGGCGGATCGTGCTAGGGGATGAGGAGAACCTCGATTCAGGGAGCCCACGATGCCAGCCGCCACGCGCCGGACCGCCACACGCTTCGCGCTCGCCGTCATGCTCACGGCATCGCTCGCCGGCCATGCTAGCGCCGCGGATGAGGTCAACGTCGGGATTCTCTCGCTCACCTCCCACTCACCCAGCATCATCGCCGCCGGCAAGGGCTATTTCGACGATCAGGACATCGCCGTCACCTTCGTGCCCTTCCAGGCGGCCCAGCCCATGGCCGTGGCGATCGCCTCGGGCGACGTCGATTTCGGCATCACCGCCATCTCCGGCAGCCTGATCAGCCTGGCCGAGCGCGGTGTCGTCAAGGTCATCGGCGGTGCCCTGCAGGAGACCGAGGGTGTCGAGGGGCAGAAGATCCTGGTCTCGAAGGCCGCCTACGACGCCGGCGTCACCACGCCCGCGGACCTCGAGGGCAAGCGCTTCGGCATCACCACCGCCGGCTCGTCCTTCCACTACATGGCGCACAAGATCGCCGACGGCGAAGGCTTCCCGCGCGACTCCCTCGAGCTCGTGCCGCTCAATGCCGTGCCGACCATCATCGCGTCCCTGAAGAGCGGCCAGATCGACGCCTGGAGCATCGTCCCCAATATCGCCGGCGCGCTCGCGCGTGGCGGCGAGGTGGTCGAGATCGGCAGCGTCGCCGACTATATCGACGACTACCAGGTGACGGTGGTCTTCACGTCGACCGAGCTGGTCAACGATCGGCCCGAGCTGGTCGAGCGCTTCCTCGCCGGCTTCGCCAAGGGCGTCGACGACTACAACGCTGCCTTGGTCGACAAGACCATGAGCGAGGCGGACACCGCCGCCATCGTCGCCATGATCCACGAATACGTCTACACCGACCGGCCGATCGAGGCCGCCGATCCGGCGATCCGCGCCGGTGCCATGCGGATCAACGAGAACGCCAGGCTCAACCTGACGAGCGTCGCCGACCAGCTCGACTGGTTCAAGTCCGAGGGGCTGGTGCCCGAAACCGCCACGGTCGAGACCCTGGTCGACCCGAGCTTCGTCGAGACCTATTGAGCAGCATCTTCGCCGCGGCCCTGGAGCCGGCATGCGGCTCCTGATCGACGCCGTCAGCCACCGCTACGACCAGACGGAGGTCCTGGACACCATCTCGTTCGAGGTCGGCGAAGGCGAGATCGTCGCCATCATCGGCCCGTCCGGCTGCGGCAAGTCCACGCTGCTCCGCATGATCGGCGGGCTCGAGCGGCCGCTCGAAGGCCAGGTCCTGATGACCGGCGCACCGCCGGCCCAGTCGCTCAACCCGCTCACCTACATCTTCCAGGACTTCGCCCTGCTGCCCTGGCGGACCGTTGCCGGCAATGTCAGCCTGGTGCTCGAGGATCATCCGCTCGAAGCGACCGAGCGTCAGGCCATCATCGACGACGTGCTGGCGCGCACCAAGCTCAGCGAGTTCGAGACGGCCCTGCCGCGCCAGCTCTCGGGCGGCATGAAGCAGCGCGTCGCCATCGCCCGCGCGCTCGCCGTGCGCCCGGCCGTCATGCTCATGGACGAGCCGCTCTCGGCGCTCGACAGCCAGACCCGCGAGCTGCTGCTCGACGATCTGGTCGAGCTCTGGCAGCGCGAGCGCTTCTCCGCCTGCTACGTCACCCACAACCTCGCCGAGGCCGTCCGCCTCGGCCACAAGATCGTCGTCCTGTCGCGCCGGCCGGGCCGGATCCGCGAGATCGTCGCGATCGACCTGCCGCTGGCCGAGCGTGCGAGCCGCACGGTCGAGCTGGACGGCCTGCAGCGCCGGCTCTGGCAGCTGCTGCGCGACGAAGCCCTCGCCGCCGACCGCGAGCTTGCACGTGTCGATTGAACCCGGCGTCGTTCAGCCGATTGCCGCGGCCGACGACGACACGCCCGCGCCCGGTGCCGTTCCGCGGCGGCGGCTTTCGCCAGCGGCCCATGCGCTTCATCCCGCCCCTGGTCTTCGTCGTCCTGATCGCCCTTTGGGAGCTGGGCTCGCGAACCGGCTGGATCAGCTCGATTGCGCTTCCGGCGCCGTCCGCGGCCTTCGCCGCCTTCCGCGATCTGGTCGAGACCGGCATGCTCTGGCAGCACCTCCAGGCGAGCCTGGTTCGGCTCACCGTCGGCTGGACGCTCGGCACCCTGCTCGGCATCGCCGTTGGCCTCGGCATCGGCCTCTTCTCGGTGCTCCGGGCAGGCCTGTCGCCGGTCGTCTCGGCCCTCTTCCCGGTGCCGAAGATTGCGCTCCTGCCGCTCTTCATCGTCTGGTTCGGCATCGGCGAGGGCTCGAAAGTGGCGACCATCCTCTTCGGCGCCTTCTTCCCGACGGTGATCGCCACCTATGGCGGGGTCGACAATGTCGACCGCAACCTGATCCGCATGGGCCAGTCCTTCGGGCTCGAGCTGGGCGTCGATCGTCAGAAAGATCATCATCCCGGGTGCTCTCCCGGCGATCCTTTCGGGCTTTCGCATCTCCGTCTCGATCGCCATCGTGCTCCTGGTCGCCGCCGAGATGATCGGCGCCCAGCGCGGCATCGGCGCCTATATCCTGATGGCCGGCGCTCTCTTCGCGGTCGAGCAGCTGATTGCCGGCGTCGCCATGCTCTCGATCATCGGCCTCACCATCAGCTGGCTCATCGGCCGGGCCGAGAAGCACTTCCTCGACTGGCGCGGCTGAGCGTCAGGCGGTGATCGGCGTGCCGTCGTCGATGGCCTTGAAGAAGGCGATCACGTCATCGAGCACGCCGCCCTGCTTGCGAAACGGCCGGCTGATGGCGAGCAAGGGTGCCACATGCCCCATGCCCTCGTACTCGAGTGCTACCGCCGTGCCGCCCGCTGCTTCCAGCTCGGCCTGCAGCCGGTGAACGTTCCCGGGCAAGACCAGCGTGTCGTCGCTGCCATTGACCAGCAGCATCGGCGGTGCCGCGGCATGCGCCCGGTTCACCGGCTGCGTCGCCGGCAGATCCGCGTACTGGCCAAAGGCCGCCCGCGTGTCCTTGACCCGAAGCGGCAGGAAATCGTAAGGCCCGGAGATCCCGGCAATGCCCGCGATATCGTCGAACGTGAGCCCGGCCGGCGCCAAGAGCTCCGCTGCCAAGCCGAGCATCACGGCGTTATAGGCACCCGCCGAATGGCCGGCGACGAAGGCGGGTCCAGCCCGTCCGCCATAGTCTGGCGCCACCTTCTTGAAGGCCGCCAGCGCCATGGCGCAGTCGATGACGAAGTCGGGATAGTGGACCTCGGGCACCACCCGATAATCCGCAACGGCGGTCACGAAGCCGGCGGCCGCGAAGGCCCGGCCGGCGAAGACGTAGTAGTCCTTGTCGCCACGGTTCCAGGCGCCCCCGTAGAGCCACATCAGCGTTGGCGCTGCGGCGTCGGCCGGAAGCCCTTCCGGCACATAGACGTCGAAGCGCTGCCGTGGTAGCGGCCCGTAGGGAAGATCGGCAGCCGCAAGCTCGCTGCCGGCATCCTTCGGCACCAGGCTGTTGACGAGGCGAAGCGGACTGCAGGCGGCGAGCGGTGCGAAGAGCGGCAGGCTCAGCGTGACGCGACGGCTGGGCAAGGGCAGGGGTCCTTCTTGAGATCGACCGGTGGGTGCTGGCGGCTCAGGTGCCGCAGAAGGTCCGGTACGGTCGATCGCTTGGTGGCGCCGGCAAGGTGAACGCCGCCGCGTCCGGCTGGTCGTCATAAGGCCGGGCCAACACCGCCAGCAGCCGCTCGAAGGGGGCGAAATCATCGTTCTCGACGGCGGCAGCCAGCGCCGCCTCGACCTGATGATTGCGCGGGATGAACGCCGGATTGGCGGACCGCATCAGCGCTACCCGATCCTCGTCGCTCAGGGAATCGCGCGCCAGCCGCTCCCGCCACCTTGCGGCCCAGGCATCCAACGCCTCGGTCTCGCTGAAGAGCTCGCGCACACCATCGAGTTCGCTCGGCGTTGCCGCCGCATCCGCCAGTCGCCTGAAGGTGAGGGTGAAGTCGGCCCCACCCGTTTGCATCGCATCGAGCAGTGCCGCGATCAGATCGCGATCGCCCTCCTGCTCGCTGCCCAGGCCGAGCTTCCGGCGCATGCCAGCGAGCCAATGCCCACCGAACCGCCCCTCGAAGGAGCCGATCACCACATTCGCGGCATCGACAGCTTTCTCGGTCTCCTGGTCCAGAAGCGGCAGCATCGCCTCGGCCAGCCGCGCCAGGTTCCACTGGGCGATCGCCGGCTGGTTGGCATAGGCGTAGCGCCCCGCCTCGTCGACCGAACTGAACCAGGTGGCGGGATCGTAGCCATCCATGAAGGCGCAGGGGCCGAAATCGATGGTCTCGCCCGAGATCGCCATGTTGTCGGTGTTCATCACGCCATGGATGAAGCCCACCTGCAGCCAACGCGCCATCAGCGCCGCCTGTCGCTCGACCACGGTCTCGAGCAGCGCCAGATAGGGCTGCTCGGCCGCTTTCAGCGCAGGATAGAGGCGGTCGATGACGTAGTCGGCCAGGTGCTGCACCGCCTCGTCGTCGCGGCGCGCAGCGAAGTACTGGAACGTCCCCACCCGCACATGGCTGGCCGCCACCCGCGTCAGCACGGCGCCCGGCAACAGGTTTTCGCGATAGACCGGCTCGCCGGTGAGGACCGCGGCAAGCGCCCTGGTCGTGGGAATGCCAAGCGCATGCATCGCCTCGCTGATCAGGTACTCGCGCAGCACCGGCCCCAGTGCCGCCTTGCCGTCGCCCATGCGCGAGAACGGCGTCCGGCCCGAGCCCTTGAGCTGGATATCGCGGCGCCGCCCGTCGCGGTCGATCACCTCGCCCAGCAGCAGCGCCCGGCCATCACCCAGCTGCGGCACGAAATGGCCGAACTGGTGCCCGGCATAGGCCATGGCCAAAGGCTCCGCACCCTCGGGCGGCCGGTTGCCGGCAAAGAGCTCGGCAATCGCCGCGTCATCCAGGCCAGCAAGATCGAGCCCGAGCTCGGCCGCCAAACCAGTGTTCAGCTTGACCAGCCGCGGCGCCTTGACGGTCGCGGGCGCCAGGCGAGCGTGAAAGCGTTGCGGCAGCCGGGCGTAGCTGTTGTCGAACGGAAAGGCAGCGCTGGCGGCGGGCTGGACATCGAGGGTCATCGAGCGAGGCGCCTCCTTGGTTGCTCCAGAGACGCATATGGCGCTGCCCCGCCGCTGGTTCCAGTCGGCGCCGGTCAAGCCGGCCAGGGGAGGGAGTAGGTCTTGACGTTGGTGAAGCTGCGCATCGCCTCGATCACGCCCTCCTTGTAGCCGAGCCCGGAATCCTTGATCCCGCCGAAGGGCGACATCTCGATCCGGTAGCCGGGCACCTCCCAGATGTTGACCGTGCCTACCTCGAGCTCGTTGACGAAGCGGGTGATGTGGTCGAGCCGGTTGGTGCAGACCCCCGATGACAGGCCATAGGCTGTGGAGTTGGAGATTTTGATCACCGCGTCGATGTCGTCCGGGCAGCGGATGATCGGCACCACCGGCCCGAACGTCTCCTCGTGCACCAATTCGGCATCGAACGGCACGCGATCGACCACGGTCGGCGGGAAGAGTGCGCCTTGCCGGGGATCGCCGTGCAGGACCTGGGCGCCACGCTCGACGGCGGCAGTCACTCGCGCCTCGAACAGCCGCGCCGCCGGCTCGTTGATCACCGTCCCGATATCCGTCTCAGGGTCCATCGGATCGCCGGCCCTTAGCTTCTGTGCCCGCGCCACGAGCTTGGCCGCCAGCTCACCGGCGACCGACTCCACCGCCAGGATGCGCTTCACCGCCGTGCAGCGCTGGCCCGAGTTCTTGGTCGCCCCGGCAATCGCCAGATCGGCTGCCTTGTCGAGATCGGCGTCGCCCATGACGATCAGGGGATCGTTGCCGCCCAGCTCCAGTACCAGCCGCTTGTAGCCGGCCTTGTCCGCAATGTACTTGCCGACCCTGACGCTCCCTGTGAACGTCACCAGATCGGCGTCCGGATCGGTGATCATCGCATCGCCCATGGTGCCCGGATTGCCGGTCACCACCGAGAGCATCTCCGGCGGCAGCCCGGCCTCGTACAGGATGTCCGCGAGCAATAGGGCCGTGAGCGGCGTCAGCTCGGTGGGCTTGAGGACCACCCGGTTGTTAGTCGCGATCGCCGGCGCCAATTTGTGCGCCACCATGTTGAGCGGGTGGTTGAAGGGCGTGATCGCCGAGATGACGCCCAGAAGCGGCGTGCGCATCGTGTAGATGCGCCGCTCCTTGCCGTGGGGCGTGATATCGCAGGAGTAGATCTCGCCGTCGTCGTTGATGGCGAGCTGGCCGGCCAGCGTGAAGACGTCGTAGGCGCGGCCCACCTCGTAGAGCGAATCCTTGAGGCAGAGCCCGGACTCCGCCGTGATCAGCCGGGCGATCTCGTCCTTCCGCGCCGCCAGCTTCTCGCCCGTCGTCATCAAGATGCGCTGCCGCTCGTAGCGGCTGAGCGTCGCCTTGAAGGCCCGTGCCTGCTGGAAGGCGCCCCGCACATGCTCCGGCCGGGCCGCCGGCACGGTGCCGATGATCTCGTTGGTGTAGGGGTTGAAGACCTCCAGCGTCTCTCCGGTCTCGACCAGCTTGCCGGCAATACGCATGCTCTCGCGGCGAATGGCGGTCATCGGCTTCAGCCCTCCAGGACGACGCGGTTGAGCGCCACGTCGAACACGTCGAAATTGCGCAGCACGTGGCCGGGCTCCAGCTCGACCTTGGCATTCGCGATCATCGGCACGCGCTGCTCGGTGAGCCCGCCATGGCTGCGCAGGGGCTCGTCCAGGCCGGAGAGATCGTGCAGCTCCGCCCGCGTCCCGATCACCTTCTCCCGCTCCGACACGACCACCAGATCACCGATGCGGTCCGCCGGCAGCTCGAAGCGCGCGCAGGCCGCCTCGCGGGTCAGCACCAGCTCGATGCCCTCCACGTCCGCCACCCGATCCCTGATCGCCCCGACATCGGCACCCGCCGGCAGATAGGCCGTGGCGAACGAGCCCAAGGCGCCGTGATGCGCCACATAAGGGTCGGTGATCGGCAGGATCACCCGCGCCTGGCCATCGCCCAGCCAATCGTCGAGCAGCGCCTGGAGGTAGACCACGTCCGGCGTGCCGTCGGGCTTGTGCTTGGCGTTCATCCCATGATCGGCCGTCAGCACCAGCGTGCAGCCGGCGGCATCGAGCGCCCCCACGTGGCTGTCCATCATGGCGTAGAACGCATCGGCCAGGGGCGTGCCCGGCGCTGCCTTGTGCTGGATGTAGTCGGTCGTCGAGAGATACATGAGATCCGGCCGCCAGTGCTCGAGCAGATGCACCCCCGCCGCCATCACGAAGCCCGAAAGCTCGGCCGAGTAGACCTCCGGCAATGGCAGGCCCAGCGTCTCCAGCAAGTCGCCGATCCCATTCGCCTCGACTGTCGCCTGGTCCGCCTTCTCTGCCGAGAACGCGACGGCCCGGCCTTTGCCCATGTCCAGCCCACGGCCGAGCAGCGTGCGCAGCTTGTCCTTGGCCGTCACCACCGCGACCCGCGCGCCCGCATCGTGAAAGGCCGCCATGATCGTGCCGGCCCGCATGAACTTGGCGTCGTTCATCATCACCTCCCGGCCCGTCTCCGGGTCGAGGAAGTAGTTGCCGGCGATGCCGTGCACGGCAGGCGGCCTCCCGGTGATGATCGAGATGTTGTTGGGGTTGGTGAAGCTCGGCATGGCCGAGAGCGCGGTGAGATTGGCGCCATCCCGCATCAGCCGGGCGAAATTCGGCGCCAGCCCCTTCTCGATCGCCGCCTCGATATAGCCCGGCTCGGAGCCGTCGATGCAGACCACCACGGTCGGGCGCCCGGGCCAGCGATAGTCGCGGCCATTGACGCTGACCACACGGTCCTTGATCGCGAGATCACTCACGAGACTTCCTCTCTTCAAGCAGCCCTCATTTCAAGCAGCATTGGCGAGCGGCACGGCCACACCCAGCTCGTCCAGCACCTCGCGCACCGCCGCCACCGCACCCTGCATCTGGCCCGCATCCAACCGGCCGATGCAGCCGATGCGAAAGCTCGGCGCCACGGTGAGCTTGCCCGGATAGATGACGTAGCCCCTGGCCTTCAGCCCGTCATAGAACCGCTCGAAATCGAAGCGTGGGTCATCCGGCATCCGAAACGTGACGATGATCGGCGCCTGCAGCGCATCCGGCAGCAGCGTCTCGAACCCCAGCTCCCGCATGCCGTCGACCAACGCCCCGCAGTTTTCCCGATAGCGCGCCCCCCGGCCGGCGACCCCGCCCTCGGCCTCATGCTCCGCGAGCGCCTGGTGGAACGCCACGATCACGTGAATGGGCGGCGTGAACCGGTACTGCCCCGTCCGCTCCAGCGCCTGGTGCTGGTCCAAAAGATCGAGCACCAGCGTCGTCGCGTTGCCGCCCGTGGCCGCCAGCGCCGCCTTGCGGCAGAGCACGAAGCCCAGCCCCGGCACGCCCTCTATGCACTTGTTCGACGACGCCGCCACCGCGTCGAACCGCACGTGTCGCGCGTCCAGCTCCAGCGCCCCGAAGGCGCTCATCGCATCAACTAAGAGGCTGCGGCCGTGCCGCTGGACCACGTCTGCGATCGCGTCGATCGGGTTGAGGATGCCGCTCGTCGTTTCGCACTGCACGGCGAAGACATGGCCGATCTCGGGCCGCTCGGCGAGGAGGCGGTCGATCGCGGCCACGTCCGGCGGCGTATCCTCCGCCGTCTCGTGCACGACGACCCGGCGCCGCGCGGTCTCCAGGATGCGCTTCGCCCGCTGCCCGTAGGCGCCGTTGACCAGCACCAGCGCCGTGCCGTCGGACGGGACGAAGCTGGTCAGCATCGCCTCGACCGCGAACGTGCCCGAGCCCTGCATCGGCACGGTGACGAAATCCTCGCCGCCATCGATCAGCGCGACCAGCCGGTCCAGCACCGCCCGATTGATGGCGATGAACCCCGCGTCGCGCGAGCCCCAATCGTGCAGCATCGCGGCCTTCACCGACCGCGAGGTGGTGAGCGGCCCCGGCGTCAAGAGCAGCGGATCGCCGGTCTCGGATGTCGCTGGCATCGTCGGAAAACCTTCATCGCCTGGATCGTGGCCAATGCTACCGGCAGGCCTATCCATGTGTCCAATACACCCTTTACATGCTCGCCATAGATCTGATCTATGCTATTCCCATGACCATCAGTCTGCTCCGCGCCTTCCACCTCGTGGCCGAGGCCCAGAGCTTCACCAAGGCCGCCCGCGACGCCGGCCTCAGCCAGCCCACGCTCTCCGCCCAGGTGCGCAAGCTCGAAGCCCTGCACGGCGTGAGCCTCTTCAACCGCCGCGGCCGCAAGGTCCAGCTGACACCCCTGGGCCAGAGCCTGGCCCAGGTCACCACCCGGCTCTTCGCCGCCGCCGACGAGGCCCAGGCCCTGCTCGCCGGTGCCGAGGTCGTCCGCCGCGGCCATCTCCGCATCGCCGCCGACAGCGCCACCCACGTCATGCCGATCCTCGCCCGCCTCAAGCGCCGCCACCCCGCCGTCACCTTCTCGCTCACCATCGCCAACTCGGCCGAGGTCCTGGCCCGTGTCCTCGACTACGCCGCCGACATTGGCGTCGCGGCCCGCCGCTCCACCGACCCGCGTTTGCACAGCCTGGCCCTCAAGCAGGACCGCCTCGTCGTCTTCACCGCCCGCGATCACCGCTGGGCCACGCGATCACATATCCGCGTCGAGGAGATCGAAGGCCAGGACCTGGTCATCCGCGAGCCCGGCTCCGTCACCCGCGAGCTCTTCGAGACCCGCCTCGCCGAGGCCGGCGTCAAGCCCGCCGCCATGATCGAGGTCCAGTCCCGCGAAGCCGTCCGCGAAGCGGTCCTCGCCGGCTTCGGCATCGGCGTCGTCTTCGCCAGCGAAAGCGACCCGTCCATTCACACCATCGACATCGAAGGCACCGACCTCACCGTCGGCGAGGATGTTCTTTGTCTGGAAGAGCACAGAAGGTTGCCGCTGATCCGGGCGTTCCTGGCGGCGGTGGGGGAGGCAGGGTAGGCGACGGCTAGCCGCTCCGGTTCTTCAGCCGCTCGAACACCTCGGCGATCGGCGTGAGCAGGGCAACGTCGGGCTCGACCCCGATCTTCTGGCAACGCGCAAGATAGTCGCGGACGTAGACCTGCATCATGCGCGCATGTGCGGCCGGCAAGACGAAAAAGGGTTCCCTCATGGTCTGGATCGCCTCGAGGTCGAAGGGGATTGCGGTCTCGGTCTGGCCCATTTCATCATGCCGATCGGCGAGGTTGGAAAGGCTCCTGGCGAGGTCGGGGTTGAAGGCGTCGGGCCTGCCTGTCCTGGGCGAAGCGTCGATAGAGGTCGACCGCCTCCTCGGAGGCGCTGAGCGCGTCCTCGCGGCGGCCAAGCGCGTTGAGCATCATGCCCAGATTGCTGAGGCTGGCGGCGAGGTCGGGGTCGAAGGCGTTGGGCCTGTCCGGGCGACGCGTCGGCAGATGGCGACCGCCTCCTCGGTCGCGCTGAGCGCGTCCTCGCGCCGGCCGAGCTTTTCCAGCATGATCGGCGCAACGCCGGGTAGCGCCAACTCGTCGCAGGAGGTAACGAGCAGGGCTGCCGGGGGCGGCGGAATCGAACTCTCGACGTGCTCGGCGATGCCGAGATTGTCGAGGAGGACGAGGATACGGCGACCGTCCAGCGCCCGGTGGTAGTCGGCGACGAGACTGTCCGGCTCGATCTCCTTTTGCCCCAGTTCCCGGAGCACATCCGTCATCGCGTCCCGGACATCACGCGGCTGCGTTGTGCCCAGCATGTCGACCAGGATCTGCCCGTCCGGGAAGTCGGCCCGCATCTCCGCAGCCACCTTGCGCGCCAACTCCGTCTTGCCGACCCCGCCGATCCCCTGCCCGGTCGCGATCGCCACCGAGCCTTGCGCCAGCGCGCCTCGGACTTGCTCGATCTCGTCCGCGTAGCCAGTGAAGTCGGCCACGGGCTGCGGGATGGTAAAGGGCGGGACGGGGGTCTCGGCAGGCCGCGTCAGCGCGTCGAGCTTGGCGGCGATTTCCAGCAAGAGCTCGGTCTGGAACCCGTCGATCGACCCGCGCAGCTCGGAACCCAGCGTGGCGGGAGTGACCTTGAGGTGGAACTGGCCGACGACGCTCCGCAGCCGCCCATGCAGCGCCTCGTCGACCACCACCAGGGCCTCGCCGTTCCACGTCGCCGGCGCCTTGGCCAGACCGGGCGGCCGCATCGTCAGCCCGCGCTGGCAGACGCGATCAGTCGCTGCCGCGGCCCAGCTGGCAATGTCGGCCTGGGCCATGCGGGCCAGCTCGGCCGAAGACAGCCCATGCCGCATGAAGAGATCGATCGCCGACGCCGTCAGATGCTCCTGCGCGTCACGGTCGAGATCACCGCTGGTGAAGTCCGCGAGCACCGCATCGAGCAGCTTGCGCGCCGGCTCACGCCGATCGGGAAACCACCGCTCGAAAGCCTCGCCGACCTCCTCGCGGGCGACGTCGTAGACCGCCTTTCGCGGATCGATGAAGACGCCGACCGCCGCCTGACAAACCCGTTTCGCGCGCGCTCGTCCCGACAGATGTCCGCCTCCGAACGCTGGGCCGTCCCGCTATGCCGGCAGGCCCCGGCCTCAGCTCAGCTCGAGCGCCAGGCGGTCCATCAGGGCCGGGGAGAGCTGGCCGGTGACCGGCAGGCCGCGGGCCGACTGGAACTGCTCGATGGCACTCGACGTCCGCCGCCCGAAGATGCCGTCGCGCGGGCCCGGGTCGTAGCCGAGCCGGGCGAGGAGCTGCTGGGCGCGCAGCACGTCGGTCCGGGTCATCGAGACGGGCTCGATGCGGCTCTCCATCCAGGCCTCGAGCAGCAGCGCCCGGTCCGAATCGGCGACCAGCACGTTCTGCTGCGCCTCGGTCAGCGCCGCGAAGGCGACCGCGCGCTGGGCATTGGGCGACATGATGTCGGCAGCCTGCGTGTCGGGGTCCAGCGTCGCCTGGGCATCGCTCAGCACCACCACCGTCGTGGCGTCGGCCTCGACCTCCACATCGGCCTCGACCAGCGGCCCTTCGACCAGCTCCTGCGCCACCTCGCCGCCGACCAGCAGCGGACCGGTGATGACCGCGCTGCGCACCGCCACGGGATAGGCCTCGGCCGGGATCGCCTCGCCGGTGCTGAAGATGCCGGCACCAGGCTCGATCGCGTCGATCGGGATGAAGTACTGGTCTTTCGCGGGATTGGCGCAGCCGGCGAGCGCGAAGAGGCTGATCGCGGCGGCGAGCGCCGCAGGCCGGCGGCACCGCGGCAGCTTGCGTTGCATGGCCGGGTCCATCGCTCTGATCGCTTCCATCACTGCTGCCGCCGCGTGCGGAACAGCATCTCGGCCATCGACACCTGGCCGTCGAAATCACGGTCGGCGGCGTTGAAGGCCTCGAGCTTGCGCAGCCGGACCTCGTCCAGGCTGATCACCCCATTGCCATTGAAATCGGCACGGGCGAAGGCGGCCTCGCTGACGCCCACCAGCTCGTCGGGGCTGATCACGCCGTTGACGTCCGGGTCGAGGTCGATGAAGGCGGTGATCACGTCGGAGGCGAGCTCAGCCTCGTCGATCAACCCGTTGCCGTCGAGATCGGCGGCACGAAAAGCGGCCCGCTCGAGCTGCTCGGTGATCACAAGGTCCTGCGCCATGGCCGGCAGCGCTGCGCTCAAGGCCGTGCCCAGCAAAGCGAAACTCACCATCCTCTTGGGTCCAGGGAGCATGCGGCTGGCGTCCTTACGGTTGACGTTCTTGCGGTTGACGTTCCACCTCAGCCGGCCCTGATATCCTGCCGGCGCGTGACCATGATCACGCACCCGCTAAAGCATCGTCACCGCCGCGACTTGTCAAGTCGTGAGGGAGGCTGCACTAACGGTTGCCGTGGCCCCGTGCCCGCAGGGTCGCGAGCGGGCGCGGCATGGGCCCGACGACGCGGCAAACTGTCGGCAGAGGTTACGCTTTGGCACTCCTGTTCTACAGCCGAGACGACGATCCGGCCGCCTGGGGCAGCGCGCTCAGGCGCGCCTTGCCGGATCTCGACTTCCGCGTCTGGCCCGAGATCGGCGATCCGGCCGAGATCGACATGGCGCTGGTCTGGCTGCCGCCGAGGGGGCTCCTGCAGGGCCTGCCCAACTTGAAGGCCATCTTCTCGCTCGGCGCCGGCGTCGATGCGATGCTGGCCCAGGACGACCTGCCGGGCGTGCCGCTCTGCCGGCTGGTCGATCCGTCGCTGACCGGGACCATGGCCGAGTTCGTCCTCGCCAATGTCCTCTACTACCACCGCGACCTCGACCGCTATGCCCGCCAGCAGGCCGCCGCAAGCTGGGACCTCGTGCTGCCGACCGCCGCCGCCGCGCGCACCGTGGGCGTGATGGGCCTGGGCGAGCTCGGCAGCGCCACCGCCCGCCTGCTCTTGGCGCACGGCTTTCGGGTGCAGGGCTGGAGCCGGCGACGGCACCAGCTCGACGGCATCGAGAGCTTTGCCGGCGCTGCGGGCCTGGCCCCCTTTCTCGCGGGCAGCGACCTGCTCGTCTGCCTGCTGCCGCTCACCACCGAGACCGAGAACATCCTCGACGCCAGCGTCTTCGACCGCCTGCCCGAGGGGGCCGTGCTGATCCATGTCGGCCGCGGCCGGCAACTGGTGCCGGCCGACCTCCTGGCCGCCCTCGATCGAGGCCGGCTGCGCGGCGCCCTGCTCGACGTGACTTCCCAGGGAGCCGCTGCCGGCCGACGACCCGCTCTGGCGCCACCCCGGCATCCGCATCACCCCGCATGCCGCCTCCTACGCGCTGCCCGAGACCGCCGCCGAGACCGTTGCCGCCAATATCCGCCGCCTCGAGCAGGGGCTGCCGCTCGAGGCCGTGGTCGACCGCGACCGCGGCTACTGACCCCGCCACCAGCCCGGAGGCCGCCACCCATGCCTGCCATCGTCACCATCGCCCAGCAGAAGGGCGGCGCCGGCAAGACGACGCTCGCGGTCCAGCTCGCCACCGCCTTGCGCCAGACCGGGCACAGCGTCGCCGTGGTCGACATCGACCCGCAGGCGAGCCTCACCGGTTGGATGCGGGTTCGCGAGCACGAGGCGAGGGATGCGCCGGAGATCCGCTTCTCGATGATCGGCGGCTGGCGGCTCGGGGTCGAGCTCGACCGGCTCAAGCGCGAGGTCGACTGGATCGTCGTCGACAGCCCGCCACACGCCGAGAGCGATGCCAAGGGGGCGATCCGGGCGGCGGACCTCGTGCTGGTGCCCTGCCAGCCGAGCCCGCTCGACATCTGGGCCTCGAAGAGCACGCTGGAGATCGCGCTCAGCGACGGCAAGCCCGCCGCGCTCGTCCTCAATCGGGTGCCGGCGCGCGGGCGCAGCGTCGATGAAGCGTTACAGTCTATTGCCGACCGGGGCTACGCGGCGCTATCTGCCCGCCTCGGCAACCGTCAGGCCTTCGTCACCAGCCTCGGCCGCGGGCTCGGCGTGGTCGAGAGCGAACCCAAGAGCGCCGCCGCGCAAGAGGTCCAGGCGCTGGCCACCGAGGTCGAGCGGCTCTTGAGCTGAATCGGAGGAACACCCATGTCGGCGCCACCCTCAGGCCAAGGCGAGCCGATCGAGGATCATCGCCAGCTGGTCGAGCACATCGCCCTGGGCGAGAAGCCCAAGGCCGACTGGCGGATCGGCACCGAGCACGAGAAGTTCGGCTTCACCCGACGGCGATCTGCGCGCCGCTGCCCTATGAGGGCGAGCGCGGCATCCGGGCCCTGCTCGAGGGCCTGGCCGACGCGCTTCGGCTGGGAGCCGGTGCTGGAGAACGGGCGAGCCGATCGCGCTCGCCAAGGCGAGGGCGGCAACATCACGCTCGAGCCCGGCGGCCAGTTCGAGCTGTCCGGCGCGCGCGTCCAGACATTCCACCAGACCTGCAGCGAGGTGCACGAGCATCTGGCGCAGGTGCGCGACGGTGGCCGAGCCGCTCGGCATCGGCATGCTCGGGCATGGGCTTCCAGCCGAAGTGGCGGCGCGAGGACATCCCCTGGATGCCCAAGGGCCGCTACGAGCATCATGGGCGAGCTACATGCCGAAGGTCGGCTCGCTCGGCCTCGACATGATGCTCCGGACCTGCACCATCCAGGTCAATCTCGACTTCGCCGTCGGAAGCCGACATGGTGAAGAAGTTCCGCGTCGGCCTGGCGCTGCAGCCGATCGCCACGGCGCTGTTCGCCAACTCGCCCTTCACCGACGGCAAGCCGAACGGCTTCGTCAGCTACCGCAGCCACATCTGGACCGACACCGACCCCGACCGCTGCGGCATCCTGCCCTTCGTCTTCGAGCCCGGCATGGGCTTCGAGCGCTATGTCGACCACGTGCTCGACGTGCCGATGTACTTCGTCTACCGCGACGGCCACTACATCGACGCCAGCGGCCAGTCCTTCCGCGACTTCCTGGACGGCCGCCTGCCGGCGCTGCCGGGCGAGATGCCGACGCATGAGCGACTGGGCCGACCACCTGACCACGCTGTTCCCCGAAGTCCGGCTCAAGCGCTATCCTCGAGATGCGCGGCGCCGATGGCGGTCCCTGGCGCCAGCTCTGTGCGCTGCCGGCGCTCTGGGTCGGCCTGCTCTACGACCAGACCGCGCTCGATGCCGCCTGGGACCTCTGCCAGCGACTGGACGCTCGAGGAGCACCAGCAGCTGCGCGACGCCGTTCCCCGCACCGGCCTAGCCACGGCCTTGCGCGGTGGCACGGTCCAGGACCTGGCGCTGCGCACGCTGGAAATCGCCGAGGCCGGGCTCGCGGCGCGCAGGGTCGACGACTGGGACGCCCGCGACGAGCGCAAGTACCTGCACGCGCTGTGGGAGATCGCCAAGTCCGGCGTCAGCCCCGCCACCGAGAAACGCCGGCGCTTCGAAGCTGAATGGGAGCACTCGGTCGACCCGCTCTTTTCGGCCTATGCCTATTAGGCTCTGGGCTCGATCGCCTCACGATTGGGCGGTGGCGTATAGCCGAAGGTCGAGAGGTCGGCCTTGGCCAAGGCCACATCGAGCTCCGCCAGCTCGCGATCGGTGAAACGGTCTCGGTAGCCGCCCGCCTTGCCCTCGCGAACCTTGAAAGAACGAGGATCACCCGGATTGCCCGGGCGCAGCTTGTCGCTCAAGAAATAACTCTCGGCCTCCTTGCGGCGCATGGCCTCGAACTTCGCGAACCGGACGGCTGCCTCGATCTCGGCTGGATCGGCCTCACCCTCGATGAACGCGACCAGGCGGGTCAGCTCGGACGCCGCATCGGCATGGAAATCCTCGTAGCGGACGACCAGGGCGTCGCCCATCCCGTCGAGCTGGTCTTGCCAGCGCTGAAGAAACGCCAGCACCTGCGGCAGCTTTTCATGGGCCACGTAATCGAACAGCGGCTGGTCGGCATGCTCCGGGCCCATACCCTTCCGACCGTCACGCGACGATTGGAAATAGGCCGACACGGCAATGTCGTAGGGATGGCGAACCAGGAGCACGACCTTCTTTTCCGCCAGCTCCGTCGGCGTGAAGAGCGGCGTCTTGGCGGCGTCCTTCCGATTGTCGTGCGAGAAGACGATATTGGGAACTCGCGGATCACGCTTGCGGAGACGGTCGAGCTGCACCGCTTCGTTCTCGGGCAGACGATATCGATGGATGTAGACGTAGGAGATCATTGTCGCCAGCCACGTGCGGCCGCTCTTCGCATGGCTCACGACCAGGACGTCTGCCGAGTGGCTCCGGTAGCGGCGCTTCAGCGTGCGCTTGAACCGTCGCAGCGACGCCAACGGACCGTGCCGATGTGAAGGTTTCTGAACCGAATCCATCCGCTGCCGCACCTTTTTGCTCTTATCTATCACTGTCGATACCGCGCTGAACGCCGCCCATTTCGTAGTAATAGATTACCGGAGGCAAGATGTCCAGCAACGGAAATCGGGGCGAGGCGCGATGCGCGCAGTAGTTGCGAACGACCACAAATGCTTCCAAAATGAGCGGTCGCCAAGCGGCTGACCCGAATGCAATTTGCTTCGATGGAGCTGGATCCGGAGTGCCCGCATTTCACTTGCAGAGCTGGCTGGCGGCAACATTTAGCCAGGAATTGTCAAGGGCTTCGAAAAAATACTAAAAGCGTGGCCTTTTTCTCAACGGCCGGAGCCGCCAAGAGCTTGCCGTGTCTGCGAATTGGCGGGCCAGCTGGCGGCCACTAACCCGGCCAGCACTGCGAGCCGCCGTCGACCCTGAGCACCTGACCCGAGACGAAGGCGCCCATCGGGCCGGCGAAGAGCTCGACCACGCGTGCCACCTCGTCCACCAGCGCGATCCGCTCCAGCGTGTCGGCCTCGACGAGGCGCGCCGGGTCCACCGCCCTGGTGCCGAGATAGCGGCCGGTGCGGGTGTCCCCCGGTGCGATCGAGTTGACGGTGATGTTGTGCGACCGAAGCTCGACCGCGAGGCAGCGCGTATAGTGCACGACGGCCGCCTTCGACGTCGCATAGATGGCACCGTTCTCCCGACCGAGAAAGGCAGCGACCGAGCTCACCGTGACGATCCGCCCGCTGCGGCGCGGCATCATCCGGCGCGCCGCCGCCTGGCCGACCAGAATGGCCGAGAGCAGATTGCTGTCGATAACGGCACGAACGTCCACCTCCTTGATGTGGATGGCATCGTTCGGGTCTGGCTTGCCGCCGGCAGCTGCGATGTCGCCGCCGGCATTGTGCACGACGATGTCGATGGGGCCGAGGCGCTCGCTCACCTGGTCCATCACCCGCTCGACCTCGCTGGCGATCGTGAGATCGCCCAGGATCGGCATGGTCGGCACGCTCATACCGCTGGCGATCGCCGCAGCGGTGGCGGTGAGCGTGGTGCCCTCGCCGTACTCGGCAGGTCCGGCCTCGCGCCGCCCGTGCACGCCGATGGCGCAGCCCAAAGCTGCCAGCCGCTCGGCGAAGGCCCGGCCCAGCCCGCGTCCGGCACCGGTCACCAACGCCACTTGTCCCTCGAGCAGTCGCTCGCTCATCACCGCCCCCCGTCTTCCTTGCTTGGGGCCTTGTCGGACGGCCGGCGGCCGCGGTCCAGCCCGAAAGCGCTCGGCAGTTAGAGTCGAAAGCTCGGCAGCACATAGTCGGCGACGACGCCGTGCGCCTGCTCGAGCCTTGCCAAAGCGAGGCGATCGGCGGCCCGGCTGGCGCCTTCGGGGAAGTCGCCGGCATGGATGCCGCCGAGCACGAAGGCGGCGTCCATGCCGGCGTTCTTCGCCCCCTTGACGTCGTGCTCGAAGCTGTCGCCGATGCCGCAGATCTCCTCGGGCTCGAGCCCGTCCAGCACCTCGAGGCAGGCGGCGTAGATCGGGGCGTGCGGCTTGCCGACATAGGTGACGTCGCCGCCGATCGACCGGTAGCGCTCGGCGAGGCTGCCCGGGGCTTGGGTGAGGCCGCCATCGGTCGGCGCCACCCGGTCTGGATTGGCGCAAACCATGGGCACCCCGCGCTTGGCGGCACGCTCGATCAGCTGATCGAAGGTGTCGATCGAATGGGTGACCGTGTCGAGCCAGGTGAGATAGATGAAGTCCGCGTCCTCCGGCTCGGTGACGAGATCGAGATCGAGGCCATCGACCGGCCCATAGTCGTCGGCGCGGGTCAAGAGCAGGCAGCGCCGGCCGAGGCTTGCGAAGGGCTCGATGGCGCGCTCGCGCAAGGCGAGCCAGGTGGCCTCGCCCGAGGTGACGACGCCGGTGAGCGCCCGGGTGTTGAAGCCCATCTCCTGCAGCCGCTCCTCGTTGAACGACCGCCGGCGCCCGGAATTGGTGAGCAGCACCACGCGCTTGTTGCGCCGGGCGAGCTCGGCCAGCACCTCCAGGGCACCTGGATAGATGCGCTCGCCATTGTGCAGCACGCCCCATTGGTCGATGAGGAAACCCTCATAGGCGTCGATGAAGGCGCCGACCCCGTCGACGAACGCGCTTGCATGCACGGCTCTGATCCAGTGTGCTGAGTGACCGACGATTGAACGGAGAAATCCCGTGGCAAGACCTATCGATCCAGGCCTCGAAGGCAAGCGTGTTCTGATCACCGGGGCCAGCCGCGGCATCGGTGCGGCAGCGGCACGACTGTTCGCCGAGGCCGGCGCAAAGCTGGCGCTACACTACCGGCGGCAACCGGCCGAGGCGGGCGAGATCGAGGATGCCGTGCTGCTGCAGGCCGACTTCGCGGACCGGGCGGCGCCGGCACGGGTGGTCGAGGCGGCGGCCCGGTCCCTGGGCGGGCTCGACGTCCTGATCAACAATGCCGGCCACATGCTCGGCCGCACGCCACTCGCGGAGATGGACGACGCGGCGCTCGATCGCGTCTTCGACCTCAATGCCCGATCGGTGGTCGCGGCCAGCCGGGCCGCCCTGCCAGCGCTGCGGGCCAGCGGCGGCTCGATCATCAACGTCACGTCGATCTCGGCCCGAACCGGCGGCAGCAGCGGCTCGGCGCTCTATTCGGCGTCGAAAGCGTTTGTCTCGACCTTCACGCGTGCGCTGGCCAGCGAACTCGCCGCGGACGGCATAAGGGTGAACGCGGTCTCGCCCGGCACCATCATGACCGAGTTCCACGAGATCTACTCGACGCCGGAGAAGCTGGAGGGAACCCGCCAGCGGATCCCGCTGCAGCGCCTCGGCAACGGCGACGACTGCGCCGGCGCTTTCCTCTTCCTCGCCTCGGAGCGCCTGGGCGGTTACGTCACCGGGCAGGTCATCGAGGTCAATGGCGGCCAGCTGATGCCCTGAGCCGGGCGCCGGTCAGCCCGGCAGCAGCCCGCCGATCGACAGGGTGACGAGGGCCGTCGTCACCAGGGCCAGCCCAAGCAGCACGACCCCGGAGGCGAGGTTGCCGACGCGGACCGCGCTGGTCCGGGTGTGGCGTTGCAGGCGCTTCGCCGGGCCGCGCTGGTCGCGGCCGCCGAGCAGCACCACGTAGCGGCGGCCGCCGGGCCAGGGCAGGCTGACGCGAATGTCGATCGGGTGCTCGCCCCAGGCCATCTCCTCCGCCGCCTGACGGATGGCCAGCAGCTGCTCGTGGTCGAAGGAGCGGCGCACGCCGCGCGGCAGACGGAGCATCAGCGCCTTGAACAGACCGTGGCCGTCGATCGGCGGCGACCAGCCGCGATCGGCGATGGTCCGCGCGGCGCCGGCCAGCGAATCGCTATCGGTCTCGGCTGCGGCCGAGTGGCACGCAGGGTCGCGCTCGGCAATGGCGGAAGGAGGGCTCTGCATGCTCGGCGGATCTCCCATGGGCTGTCCGCAGCGGTCGTCACGCCGGTGGTGAGCGATCGTTCGGACGGTATATGATGGGCAGGGTCCCGGGGATCGCCAGGACGATGCGTCGTCGCCGATCATGCGCCCGAAGCTCCTAACAAAAAGTAAAGGGGGCACGACATCGTCCGGCCGCCGCTTTTGCTGGCATCGGTTGTTGCCGTGCTGCGACAAGACTTCGTGAGAAGGCGGGATCGCTCGACGCTGCGGCTTGAGCAGCGGGCCGCCGCTTCCTACATCTGGTCCAATCGAGACGAGCGAGATTACGGATCGTCCGTGCCTAGAATGGCGGGCGCGGTGCCAATCGCCCGCGATCGCCAGCCACGGATAGCTGTTTTGCCCCTGTCGACCTACCTCGCCTTGATCCGCCCGGCGCTGTCGAGCGTCAACAAGAAGGTGGTGCGCGCCGCCGTGCTCTACCCGGCCAAGCCGTTTCTCGCCGCCGATCGGCAGATCGGGCTGGAGCGGTGGCTGCGCGGCCGGGAGCAGTGCAAGAAGCTCGGCCACGCCGACGCGGTCGTCGTCTCCTTCGGCAAGAGCGGCCGAACCTGGCTGCGCGTGCTGCTCTCCCGCTTCTACCAGCTCGAGCACGGGCTGCCGGAATGGCTGATCGGTTTCGACAACCTGCATTACCTGAACCGCGCGGTGCCGAAGATCTTCTTCACCCACGACAACTACGTGAAGGACTACAGCGGCAATTTCGACAACAAGGCCGACTACTACGGCAGCAAGGTGGTGCTGCTGGTCCGCCATCCGGCCGACGTCGCCGTCTCGCAGTACCATCAGTGGCGCTACCGGATGCGTGACAACAAGAAGAAGATCAACGACTATCCGGCGGATGAGGTGTCGATCGCGGATTTCGTGCTCAACCAGCCGGCCGGGCTGGAGAAGACGATCGACTTCATGAACGGCTGGGCCCGCGAGCGAGAGCGGATCGGGGCGTTCATGGTCGTCCGCTACGAGGATCTCAAGGCCGACACGGCAGGGTCGCTGGATGCCGTGACCCGCTTCATCGGCACGCCGGGCAGCAAGGCCTCGGTCGAGGGCGCCGTCGAATACGCTTCGTTCGAGAACATGCGCAAGCTGGAGACCGAGAACACGTCGGTGCTCACCGGCGGACGCATGAAGGCCAAGGATCCCGGCAACCCGGAAAGCTTCAAGACCCGGCGCGGCAAGGTCGGCGGGTTCTACGAATATTTCGACGACGCCGAGGTCGAGGCCATCCTCGACTATGTCGACCGCCGTCTCGACCCGGTGTTCGGCTATTGCCGGACGCCGATGGCGGCCTCCGCCTGAGGCCGTGGTCCAACCAGTCGCCGGCGCGGCAGCGATGCCCGTCCGGCTCATCCGGCAGTGGAGCCACACCGCATCTCTGCCTCGGGAGACATCGATGAGCGAGCCGAAGCCAACCGTCTTTATCCACACCAACCCCAAGCAGATGCTGGGTGCCCTGGTGTCCCGCCACTCGTTCCGGCGCAACAGCAAGACGCCGGACGCCTTCGACGTCAAGATCGTCTCGACGGAGGACTTTCCCTGGATGAAGACGGTGGAGGGGCGGCGCTACCTACGCGACGGGCTGCAGCGCGAATGGCTTTATGACGACCTGCAGTCGTTCACGCCGCTGCGCTTCACGCCGCCGGAGCTGATGGGCTACCAGGGCAGGGCGCTGATGGTCGATCCGGACGTCTTCGCCGTTGCCGACGTCATGCCGCTGTTCAGCCGCGACATGGGCGGCAAGGCGCTGATGGCGAGAAAGCGCGGCGGCGACAAGGAGTTCGCGTCGAGCGTCATGCTGATGGACTGCGCCAAGCTTACCCACTGGCGGGTCGAGGAGCAGTTCAACGAGATGTTCGAGGGCAAGCGCGACTACATGGAGTGGATCAGCCTCAAGCTCGAGCCCAAGGATTCGATCGGTGAGCTCGAGGCGGAGTGGAACGATTTCGACCATCTGACCCCCGCGACCAAGCTCCTGCACAACACCAAGCGCTGGACGCAGCCCTGGAAGACCGGCTTGCCGGTCGACTTCACCCCATCGAGCAAGACCCGCCGCTTCGCACCACTGGGTTGGTTCCGCCGGGCGCGCGAGGCCGTGCTCGGCCGCTATGGTGGGCTCGGCACCTACAAGCGTCATCCGGACCCCAAGCAGGAGGCGTTCTTCTTCGGCCTCCTGGCGGAATGCGTCGAGCAGGGCGAGGTGACCCGTGAGATGGTCGAGGCCGAGATGGCGAAGAACCACGTCCGCCACGACGCGTTTGAGGTGATGGCCCGCGCTGCCGCCGCGACGGCACCCGACGCGGCCCAGCAGGCGGCCTGACGCCGAGCGCCCGAGGAGCTGCCGCTTGGCCTATCTCGCCAGCAATATCTGGGTGCGCAAGTGGCTGAAGCGGCGGCCGGCGCTCAGGTCGGCGACCTCGGTGTTCGAGGACGCCGGGATGCTCGCGTTCTGGAGCCTGTGCGCGCGGCTGTCGCCCGAGCGGGCATCCCGTTTCGGCGCGAGCCTGGTCGCCGCGATTGGCCCCCGAACCTCCAAGCACGAAAAGATCATCGACAATCTGACGGTCGCATTTCCCGAGTGGAGCGATGCCGAGCGCGAGCGCGTCGCCCGGGGCATCTGGGGGAGCATGGGCGCCTGCGCTGGCGAGTACCCCCATCTGGGCGCGTTCGGGGTCCGCGCCGGGGCGCAAGGCATCGGCATCGTGACCGACATCCCGCCGCATCTCGAGGCCAACTTCCGGGGCGAGCGGCCCACCGTCTTCGCGACGGGCCATCTGGCCAATTGGGAGGTGCTGGCAGCCGCTCCGCGGCTCTGGAACGTCGATCTCGCCGTGGTCTATGCACCAATCGGTGAAGGGGTCGGCGACAAGCGCCTGCGTGGCTATCGCGAGCAGATGGGCTCGCGCCTCCTGCCCCGCGACGGCAGCGCCAAGGCGCTGTTGCGGCACCTGAAATCCGGTCGGCCGATCGGCATCGTCGCCGACCATCGGGTCGACGAAGGCGAGGAGCTGCCGTTCTTCGGCAAGACCAAGGCCACCACGCTGTCGCCGGCCCGCCTCGCGCTCAAGACCGGCGCCGATCTGGTCGCCGTCCGGGTCGAGCGGCTGGCCCCGGCGCGCTTTCGAATCAGCGCCGCGGGACCGCTGCGGCCGCCGGCAGGGGTCACCGACGAGACCCGGCAGGTACGGGCCATGATGACCGAGTTCAATGCGCATCTCGAGCAGTGGATTCGCGAGCGGCCCGAGGATTGGATGTGTGGCAAGCGATCGTTCACCAAGGAGGAGTTCAGGCCCTTCCGCCGCCGCCGCAAAGGCCTGCCGCCCATCGAGCCGGAAGCGGCCGGTGCCGGCGAGCAGCGCGCCTTGTCACCCACGAGCGATATGGATCGGGCAACCTCATGCTGAGCGACAATGTCAAGAAGGCGCTGGCGCTGGGCTCGACCGAGCTGTTGCCGCAACCCTGGCGGCTGGCCGCCCGGCGGCGCCGCCTCGCGACGCTCGAGCTCGAGAAGGCGCGTAGCACCGGCCTCCTGATCATCGGCCACCCGAAGAGCGGCAACACTTGGCTCAGGGTGCTGCTCTCCCGCCTCTACCAGCACCGCCACGGCCTGCCCGGCCACCTCGTCGTCACCTCCGACGAGCTGCACCGCCGCGTTCCGGCCATTCCGCGCATCTCGGCGACCAACGGCTGGTATTCCTACGAGGCCGCGGTCGGCCGGGCGCTGGCCGTCGACGCGGCGCCGGACCCGATCCGCGACAAGCCCATCGTCTTCCTGCCGCGCCACCCGATCGACATCGCGACGTCCTGGTACCTGCAGGTGACCAAGCGGCAGTCCCGGGCCAAGTTCGAGCTGATCAACGCCGATCTGGCCGAGCCGATCGACCGCACGTCGATCGACCGCTGGACCTTCGTCCGCCACAGCGGCTTCGGCCTGCTCAACATCATCGACTTCCTCAACACCTTCCACGCGCGGGTGGCGCAGCTGCCGAACGCGATCACCGTGCCCTACGAGGCGCTGCGCAGCGACCCGGCGGCCTCGCTGGCGCGGATCGGCCAGGCGATGGGCGAACGGTTCACGGCGGAGGAGATCGCCGAGGCGGTCCGCTTCGGCAGCTTCGACAACCTGAAGACCCTCGAGGCGGACAATTTCTTCAAGCAGAAGGGGCTCCGGCCCGGCATCAAGGGTGACGCCGAGAGCAGCAAGGTCAGGCGGGCCAAGGTCGGCGGCTACCGCGAGGACTTCACGCCCGAGCAGGCGATGGAGCTCGAGGCGCTGGTCGCCCGGCACCTCGATCCGGCGTTGGGCTACGCGCCGGTGCCGCGCACGGCACCTTCTGCCGTCGCCGCCGGCGGCTCGTGAGCACGGCGCCACGCACCTGGCTGGTGCTCGGTGACAAGCCCGGCGACAACCGCCAGGTCGAGATCATCGCCGAGCGGCTGCCCTGGCCGGTCGAGCGCCGCAACGTCATCCCCAAGCCCGAATGGGCATTCAACAAGCCCAGGGTGCGCCCGACTCTCGCGATCTTCGACGAGACCCGCTCGGACCCGCTCACGCCACCCTGGCCGGACCTGATCCTCACCATCGGCCGTCGCCCTTCCTCGGCGGCACTCTGGATCCAGGCGCAGAACGCCGGGCGGACGCGGATCGTGCTGGTCGGCAAGCCATCCGGCGCCATCGGGCCTTATGATTTGGTCATCGCCAGCGCGGAGCAGTTCCTGCCGCCGCTGCCCACGGTCATGACCATCGGTCTGCCGTTGATGCGGGTCGATCCAGCCGCGGTCGCCGCTGGCGTGGCCGATTGGGCGCCGCGCTTCGCCAGCCTGCCGCGGCCCTGGCTGGCGGTGCTGCTGGGCGGCCCGACCGGGCCCTTCCTCTTCGACGCCGCCCTGACCCGGCGCGTGCTGGCTGCCGTCCACGATATCGGCGAGCGGCAGGGCGGTACCGCCTTCGTCGTCACCAGCCGGCGCACACCCCAGGCAGTGGTCGAGGGCCTGCGCGCCGGCCTGCCGCCCAGTGCCCGACTTTTCGCCTGGGGCGATGCGGCGGCCGGCAATCCCTACGCGGCGCTGCTCGGTTTGGCCGATGCGGCGCTCGTCACCGCGGACAGCATCTCGATGCAGACCGAGGTGGCGCGCCAGGGCCTGCCGCTCGGCATCATCCCGCTCGCCACGCGCTGGTGGGGCGGCCTCGACCGCCGCCGCAGGCGCGCTCTGCGTCAGCTCTCCACCGGCCCGCTCAAGGGCCTCGCCAACGGCCTGGCCCGGCTCGGCCTGCCCATGCAGATTCGCGACTTCGAGGCCTTCCAGGACGGGCTCGTGGCCAAGGGCCTGGCAGCGCGCGGCACCACGCCACCGCCGCAGTCGAGAGGCGATGCCGGCGACGAGCTGGAGGCCGTCATCCGACGGATCGAGGGGTTGGTCGCTGGCTCCGTCCGCGTGACGAGCGCCGCCGCCTGACAGGTTCGCCTCCGGATGAGCACCGCACGTTCCGTGGCACTGCCTCGGCGCCACAGTCTGGCCGCCAAGACAAACCGCCTGGATTGACATCGAAGGCGCACGACCGATTGTTGAGGGTCCCGACCCGGCAGTCCGCCGCTAGCTCGCCTATCGGGACAAGATGTTCGGCCGCGCCACCGTCCTGTCGCTAGGCTATCATGCGCTGCACGCAGAATACGACCATCGCACCTTCGAGTGGGGCGTCACCCAGCACCGTCCGATCATCGGCACGGCACTCCAGTTTTGACCGCAATGCCTGCGTCAGCTTATGTTCGCTGCCAATCTGCAGGGAGGGAAGGCGATCATGCTTCGACGGCTGCTCTTGACCACCGTACTCACCGCCGGGCTCGCGTCGCCCGCCGCGGCGCAGTTCATGCCGTCGGCGGACTCGCTCTCCGGTCTCTACCCCGGCAAGGCCTATTCGCCCTACGCGCAGCGCAGCTTTCCCGACCGACTGCTCTGGGGCGACACCCATTTGCATACCGGGCTCTCGGTCGATGCCGGCCTGTTCGGCGCGCGGCTCGGGCTGGACGACGCCTATCGCTTCGCCCGCGGCGAGGAGGTGATCGCTTCCAGCGGCCAGCCGGTCAGGCTCGGCAGGCCACTCGACTGGCTGGTGGTCGCCGACCATTCGGATGCCATGGGCTTCTTCAACGACCTGGCGCAGGGCAAGCCCAGCATTCTGGCGTACGAGCAGGGGCGCCGCTGGTACGACGCCCTGCAAGAGGGCGGCGAGGCCTCGGCCGCTGCCGCCCTCGACCTGATCACGACCTTCTCGCAGGGCGACATCACGCCTGAGATGCTGGCCGAGTATTCGCCAGGTGGCAGAACCTACGCCTCGATCTGGGAGAGGGTCGTCGACGCCGCCGAGCGCTTCAACGACCCCGGCAACTTCACCGCCTTCATCGGCTTCGAATGGACCTCGCTCGTCGCCGGCAACAACCTGCACCGCAACGTCATCTTCCGCGACGGGGCAGCCCGGGCCGGCCAGGTGGTGCCGTTCACCACCCAGGCCCCCATCGGCTCGACCGATCCGCTCGACCTCTACGCCTACTTGGAGAACTACGAGAGCCGCACCGGCGGCTCGGTGCTGGCCCTGGCGCACAACGGCAATCTCTCCAACGGCCTGATGTTCCCGGTCGATGCCCAGTACACGGGCCGCGCGATCGACGCGTTCTACGTCGAGCAGCGGGCGCGCTGGGAGCCGATGTACGAGGTCACCCAGATCAAGGGCGACGGCGAGACCCATCCCTATCTGTCGCCCGACGACGCGTTCGCCGACTACGAGACCTGGGATGCCGGCAATCTCGACCTCAGCGAGGCCAAGACCGACGCCATGCTGGAGCATGAATATGCCCGCAAGGCGATGCTGAACGGGCTACTGCTCGCCGAGCGGTTCGGCACGAACCCCTACAAGTTCGGCCTCATCGGCTCGACCGACAGCCACACCGCGCTCTCGGCGGTCGAGGAGGACAACTTCTTCGGCAAGGCGACCAACGCCGAGCCGTCGCCGACACGGATGACGCATCCTTTCACCAAGACCGAGAACGGCGTCTTCGAGGGCTACGAGCTGGTCGCCTCGGGCTACACCGCCGTCTGGGCCGACGCCAACACGCGCGAGGCCATCTGGGACGCGATGGAGCGCAAAGAGGTCTACGCCACCACCGGCCCCGAGAATCATGGTCCGGCTGTTCGGCGGCTGGGATTTCACGCCCGACGACCTGAACAGCCGCCAGCCGGCCTTTCGCGGCTACGAGAAGGGCGTGCCGATGGGCGGCGATCTCCGGGCGCGTACCGGTGACGCCGCGCCGACCTTCATGGTCTACGCGCTGCGTGACGCCATCGGTGCCAATCTCGACCGCATCCAGATCGTCAAGGGCTGGCTCGATGCCGAGGGCAACACCCACGAGCACGTCTATGACGTCGCCTGGTCGGGCGGCCGCGAGCCGGATGCCAACGGGGCCCTGCCGGCCGTCGGCAACACGGTCGATATCGAGAACGCCAATTGGCTGAACACGATTGGCGCCGCCGAGCTCGCCACGGTCTGGACGGACCCCGACTTCGATCCGGCGCAGCCAGCCTTCTACTACGCCCGGATTCTCGAGATCCCCACGCCCCGCTGGGTCGTCTACGACGCGTTCCGCTTCGGCGTCGACATTCCCGAGGGCGCCGAAACCATCCACCAGGAGCGCGCCTACACCTCGCCGATTTGGTACACGCCCGAGGGGTGAGCTCGGTGCCAGGTGACCGAGGGATGCCGGTCTCTTGACGCGTCAAGCGCGCTGTATCGGAACTCCGTCAACCAACGTTCGCGGTGACGTAGTCGCGTAGCTTGGCCGGCGCGGTGATGCGGATGCGGCGATAGTCCGCATCGATCAGCCCCTGGACGCGCAACCGCTTGAGCTGGCTGGCGAGCGCTGTGCGGGAGAGCGAGGTCATCCGCGCGAGGTCGCTCTGACTGAGGTCGATCTCGGCGGACTGCTCGGTGGCGCCAGTGCGACAGCCGGCGAGGTGGAGCAGGATTGCGGCGACCCGCGCGGTGGTGTTGCGGATCATCAGGTCGTTGGCGACGGTGATGGCGATGTCGGTGTGGATCACCGCGAGCAGCGCCAGCCAGCGCCAAGCCTCAGGGTCGGCGTCGGCGATCCGGGTGAAATCGGCGATCGACAGGAAGCCCAGCAGGCTCGGCCGCGTGGCGACCACACCGACGCGGCGCGGCGTGCCGGTGACGAGGGCCGCTTCGCCCATCCAGGCGCCGGGATGCAGCACATGCGCCACGTGCAGGCCGTGCTCGACGGACGCCACCTCGACCGCCACGGCGCCCTTGGCCAACCCCCAGAGCCCCCCGGGCGGATCGTCGAAGCCGTAGACCGATTCGCCGCGTGCGAACGTTCTGACCCGGCAGGCGGCAAGGACACTCGTCTTGAAGGATTCCGGTGTGGTGGCGAGCCAGCCGGTATCGGCAAGGAGTCGAAGTGGGCTGTCGAACATCCGTTATGGCAATCGATTGTCAAGTAATTGGCAGTCTGTCGGCAGCCGGCGGGCTAGCCTATCGCCAGTGGTGGCGAGGAAGCGGACCCGTCGATCGGCGGCCGGGGCGAGTGCAGAGAGTACACGGACGCATGGGGGCAGGGCTCGATCGGCGCAAGAAAAGCCATCCTCTGCGGCGCTGGGCCGCTCTGCTGCCGGCGGCTCTGCTCGTCGCACCGGCGAGCCTCGTGGCCCAGCAGTCCGACATGGATGCCGACGCGCTATCGCGCGAGGCCACCGATCCGACGGCATCGCTGATGTCGTTCAACCTTCTGGGCGACTATGTCTCCTCCTTTCATGGGCCGAGCGTGCCGGGCGAGCCGGACAACCGCACGACACTCACCTTTCGGCCGGTCATCCCCTACGAGGCTTTCGGCATCCCCAACATCCTGCGGCTGACCATGCCCTACCAGGTGGCCGGTCGTGGCGAGGAGGAGCTCAAGGACGTCACCCTGTTCAACCTCTCGGTCATCAACGAGAGCTGGGGCCGCTGGGGCCTTGGGCCGGTAATGACTTCGGCACCTCTGATGCCGCGCCGATGCGCTTCGCCATCAACCCGCAATACAGTCTGAAGGACGACGACGGCTTCGAGCAGTTCTCGCTGACCGTCACGGTAACGCTCTTGGTCCCGTCACCGTGATGCGCACGACCAGATCCCAGCCAAGGCGCCGCACAATGCCGACGCCATCGCTGCAAGAAAGGAGCGAAACGTTGATCAGACCCGTGCTCGTGGCCGCCGCCGCGATCAGCCTCGTCGCCGGCGCCGCAGCGGCCCAGACCGAGCAACCCAACATCCTCGTCATCTGGGGCGACGACATCGGCTACTGGAACCTCAGTTACAACAATCGCGGCATGATGGGCTATGAGACGCCCAATATCGACCGCATCGCGAATGAGGGCGTGACCTTCACCGACTATTATGGCGAGCAGTCCTGCACCGCCGGCCGCGCATCCTTCATCACCGGCCAGTCCGGCCTTCGCACGGGCCTCTTGAAGGTCGGCCTGCCGGGCGCGCCCGTGGGCCTGCAGCCCGAGGATCCGACGCTCGCCGAGCTCCTCAAGAACCACGGCTACCGCACTGGCCAGTTCGGCAAGAACCATCTGGGCGACCGCAACGAGTTCCTGCCGACGGTCCACGGTTTCGACGAGTTCTTCGGCAATCTCTATCACCTCAATGCCGAGGAAGAGCCGGAGAACCCGGAATACCCGAAAGATGCTGCCTTCCATGCGCAGTTCGGCCCGCGCGGCGTGCTGAAGTGTGTCGCCACCGACACCGAGAGCGATATCGTCGACCCCCGTTTCGGCCCGATGGGCATGCAGGACTGCGAGGACACCGGCCCGCTCACCATCGAGCGGATGAAGACGGTGGACCAGGAGTTTCTCGACGCGTCACTCGACTTCATGGAGCGGGCCGTTGCTGCGGGCGAGCCGTTCTTCATCTGGCACAACTCGACGCGGATGCACTACTATACCCATATCGGCGACGAGTACGACGGGGCCTCAGGGCTGAACTTCTACGCCGACGGCATGCTCGAGCACGACGACGATGTCGGTGTCTTGCTCGCCAAGCTCGACGAGCTCGGCATCGTCGACAACACCATCGTCTACTACTCGACCGACAACGGCCCCCACTACAACCAGTGGCCGGACGGCGGCATCACCCCGTTCCGCGGCGAGAAGAACACCAACTGGGAGGGCGGCTTCCGCGTGCCGGCGGCGATCCGCTGGCCGGGCATCATCCCGGCGGGAACCGTCAAGAACGGCGTCGTCTCGCACAACGACCTGCTGCCGACGCTGATGGCGGCTGCCGGCGAGCCGGACATCAAGGAGAAGCTGCTCGCCGGCCACGAAGCGGCAGGCAAGACCTTCCGCGTTCATCTCGACGGGTTCAACCTGCTGCCGTACCTGACCGGCGAGACCGAGGAGAGCCCGCGCCACGCCTTCTTCTACTTCTCCGACGACGGCGAGATGCTGGGCCTGCGCTACGAGCGCTGGAAGGCGGTCTTCGCCGAGCAGCTCAGCCACGGCTTCGCGGTCTGGCGCGACCCCTTCGTCAAGCTGCGGGCACCCAAGATCTTTGATCTCAGGATGGACCCATTCGAGCGCGCCGACACCGACAGCAACAATTGGGACGACTGGTGGGGCCGCCACGCCTTCCTGCTCGTTCCGATGCAGAGCTTCGTCGCCGAGAAGCTGCAGACCCTGGCCGAGTTCCCGCCGCGCCAGCGCCCGGCGGCATTCAACATGGACCAGGTGCTCGAGCAGCTGAACCCCAAAGGCGGCTGAGACCAAGCTGTCATCCGCTCGCGGCCGTTCCGCCAAGCTGCCGGCGGATCGGCCGCGAAGCCCTGCCAACTGGAGGCTGGCTAAAATGAACTCTAGGCCTTGCCGTGCATCATTGGCCGTTCGCGTCGCGACACTCGCGCTGCTGGCACCGGCAGCGATGGCACAGGATGCCATCAACCCCGAAGGCCTGAACGATATCATCGCCGGCCGGCCATACTCGCCCTATGCCGACCGGGCCTTTCCGACGAACGTCTACTTCGGCGACACCCACGTCCACACCGCCCTCTCGGCCGATGCCGGTGGCGGCGGCACGCGGCTGCTGCCGCGCGACGGCTACCGTTTCGCCCGTGGCGAGCAGGTGATCTCGAACACCGGCCAGCCGGTGAAGCTGTCGCGGCCCTTCGACTTCTACATGATCACCGACCACTCCGACGGCATGGGTGCGATTACCGACATCATCGGCGGCGCGCCCAACATCATGGCCGACCCGCAGGGTGCCGAGTTCAATCGCGCCTTCAACGCCGGCGGTGTCGAAGCATTGCGCGGCGGCCCAGGAGCTGACCCGTCAGTTCGCCCAGGGCGAGCTGCCGGAATCGCTCAACTACCAGCCCGGCAACCCGGCCTACCGCCGCGTCTGGTTCGACATCATCCAGGCCGCCGAGGAGTTCAACGACCCCGGCGTCTTCACCACCTTCATCGCCTTCGAATGGACGTCGCTGGTCTCGGGCAACAACCTGCACCGCAACGTCATCTTCCGCGACGGGGCGGAGCGTGCCGGCCAGATCGAGCCCTACACAACGACACCGCCGATCGGCTCGCCGAACCCGCGTGATCTCTGGACCTGGCTCGAGAACTACGAGGCCGTGACCGGCGGCGACGTGCTCGCCATCCCGCACAACGGCAACCTCTCGAACGGCATGATGTTCGCGCTCCAGGACGACTTCGCCGACGGCGCGCCGCTCGACGCCGAGTACGCCAGGACCCGGCAAAAATGGGAACGCCTCTACGAGGCGACCCAGATCAAGGGCGACGGCGAGGCCCACCCGCTGCTCTCGACCGAGGACGAGTTCGCCGATTTCGAGACCTGGGACTATGGGCAATCTCGACCTCTCCGAGGCGAAGACGCCGGAGATGCTGCCGGCCGAGTATGCCCGCTCCGGCCTGCAGCGCGGCCTGCTTCTTGAGAAGCAACTCGGCACCAACCCGTTCAAGTTCGGCCTGGTCGGCGCCAGCGACAACCATGTCGGCCTCACCACCCCCGACAACGACAACTTCTTCGGCAAGTTCACCGCCTACGAGCCGAACCCCGAGCGCGCCACCCATCTGAGCAGGGAGAACACCGAGAACGGCGCCCAGCTCTACGCCTGGCAGTACATCACCGCCGGTCTCACCGCCGTCTGGGCCGAGGAGAACACCCGCGGTGCCATCTTCGACGCCATGGAGCGGCGCGAGGTCTATGCCACCACCGGCCCGCGCATGCGGGTCCGCTTCTTCGGCGGCTGGGACTTCGAGCCGGCCGATGCGCTCCGCCGCGACCTGGCGCTGGTCGGCTACAGCAAGGGCGTGCCGATGGGCGCCGACCTGCCGGCCGGGCGAGGGATCACCGTCCTTTCTCGTCTATGCGCTGCGCGACCCGATCGGCGCCAATCTCGATCGCGTCCAGATCGTCAAGGGCTGGATCGATGCCCAAGGCGAGCCGCAGGAGAAGGTCTACGACGTCGCCTGGTCGGACGACCGCGAGCCAGGCTCTGACGGCAAGCTGCCGCCCGTGGGCGACACGGTCGATCTCTCGGTCCCGTCCTGGACCAATACGATCGGCGCCGCCGAACTGGGCACGGTATGGCGGACCCCGATTTCGACCCGGCGCTCAGCGCCTTCTACTACGCGCGGGTGATCGAGATCCCGACGCCGCGCTGGACCGCCTACGACGCGGTCAAGTTCGATCTCGACCTGCCCGCCGGCATCCCGCTCAAGAACCAGGAGCGCGCCTACACCTCGCCCATCTGGTACACGCCCAAGGAATCCCAAGGATGAAGATGCGCTCTTGTGTCTGCGCCATCGCGCTCGTTGCCGCCACCGCGCCGGCTTTGGCCGCAAGAGGACCCGGCGGCGCTCACCGCCCGCGAGGCGGCCGTCGCGGCAAACCCGCTCAAGAATGCCTATTTCGGCGAGACGCATGTCCACACGTCGTTCTCGATGGACGCCTATATCGGCGGCGCGCGGCTGACGCCCTCGGACGCCTACCGCTTCGCCAAGGGCGAGGACGTGTCGCTCAACGGCCAGATCTACAGCATCGGCCGGCCGTTGGATTTTGCCGCCGTCAGCGACCACGCCGAGTTTCTGGGCGAGATGTTCTCGACCCAGGTCGCCGACCGCGCCCGGCCATTTGCAGGCCGCCCTCGCCGAGCTGCGCGGCCTGACCGAGTACGCGGATCAGGAGGCCTGGTTCCTGAAATACGTGGTCGCGAACATCCGCTCGGGCGAGCCGGGCCATCCGCCGTTCTATGCCGGCCCGGAGACGACGATCAGCGCCTGGCGGGACATCATCGTCAAGGCCGCGGACGATCACTATGACCCGGGGACCTTCACCACCATCATCGGCTTCGAATGGACCTCGGCGCCCAACGGCGCGAACATGCACCGCAACGTGCTGTTCCGCGACCGCGTGGTGCCGGACGCGCCGCTCGACGCCATCACCACCACCGACGAGGAGCGCCTCTGGGCCTGGATGGCCGAGCAGGAGGCGGCAGGCTCGACGTTGCTCGCGATCCCGCACAACTCCAATGGCAGCAAGGGATTGATGTTCGAGCCGGTGGACAATGCCGGCAACCCGATCGACGCCGACTATGCCCGGACCCGGGCGAAGTGGGAGCCGTTGATCGAGATGATGCAGATCAAGGGCAACTCCGAGGTCGTCGCCTCGCTCTGGCAGGCGGACGAGTTTGCCGACTTCGAGAATGCGCTCAGCCTGCAGGACTTCAACGACCGGACCTACCGCAAGGAAAACTTCGTCCGCTGGGCGGTCACCAAGGGGCTCGACTACCAGGCGAGGCTGGGCGCGAACCCCTACCAGCTCGGCTTCATCGGCGGCACCGACAATCACAACGGCACGCCGTCGGCCGTGGCGGAGGACACCTATATCGGCAGCCACGGCGGCGCCGATCGAACGGTCCAGCTCCGCCGCGAGGGCGAGATCCCCGGCTGGGTCAAGGGGCCGGAGGCCAATCCAGGCTCGATCGCCGGCGTCTGGGCCCCGCGCAATACCCGCGGCGACATCTGGGACGCAATGGCCGCGCGCGAGACCTTCGTGACCTCGGGCCCCCGCATCAGGCCGCGCTTCTTCGCCGGGGCAGCGCTGCCGGCGCCCAGCGACCCGGTGGCGCTGGTCGAGACGGGCTATGCGGAGGGCGTTCCCATGGGCGGCACGCTGACCGCTCTCGACGGCCCGCCCACTCTCACCGTGCACGCCATGAAAGATCCCGCCGGCGCCAACCTCGACCGTATCCAGATCATCAAGGGCTGGGTCGACGACGCGGGCGAGCCGCAGGAGCGGATCATCGACGTGGCCTGGTCGGGCGAGCGTCGGCCGGATGCGAGCGGCAACCTGCCGGCAGTCGGCAGCACGGTCGATCTCGCGACCGCGACCTACACCAACGACATCGGCGCTGCCGAGCTGATCGGCAGCTGGACCGACGACGATTTCGATCCGGCCGAGCCCGCGCTCTACTACGTCCGTGTCTTGGAGATCCCGACGCCGCGCTGGACGACCTACGACGCGGTGCGCAACGGCCTGCCGCTGCTCGAGGGCGTGGATGCCACGATCCAGGAGCGCGCCTGGACCTCGCCCATCTGGTACACGCCGGCCGGCTGACGCCTGGAGATTGGCGAGCCGAGCCCGCGTTCATGAAGCTCTGGGGACAACCAGGAAAGGAGATCGACCGATGAGCCGTTTTGCGAAGATCCGCACGCTCGCGCTGGGCGCCGTCCTGGCGCTTGGGACCACGGTCGCTGCCGCAGGCCCGCTCGACAAGGCGAAGAACGCGGTCGATCCGGACTGCACTCCCGGCAAGGCGGCCAAGGGGGCGGCCATGAAGGCCACCGTCGGCATCGGCAACCGTTGCGGTATCGCCGAGACGGCCCGCGATGTCACCGGCGTCGATGACCGCGTCGACGGCCGCAAGGGTGACGACAACGGCGGCCCCCTGAGGCGCGTCGGCAAGAACTAATCGTCCCGCTCAAAAGGCAGCGACGCGCGCCACGAACCAGTAGGCCGAGACCCCACCGATCAGGTAGGCCATGCTGACGAGGCCCACGCTGCGCGGTCGCCGCAGCCCGTCGACCAGCCGCGGATCGAGCCGCCGCAGCAGCGAACCCGCGACCAGCACGACGGCGATGAACAGGAGCTGGCCGGCCTCGACCCCGAGATTGAAGGTCAAGAGCGCCAGCGGCACGTCGCCCTCGGGCAGGCCGATCTCCTTGAGCGCCCTGGCGAAGCCCAGGCCGTGCAGCAGCCCGAAGGCGAAGGCGACGACCCAGGGATAGCGCTCGGTCAGCCGCTGCTCGCCCTCGCGCTCGAGCAGGAGCTCGCTCGCCAGGAACATGATCGAGAGCGCCACGATCGCCTCGACGGGCGGTCCCGGGATCACCAGCCAGCCGAGGGACGCCGCCGCCAGCGTCAGGCTGTGCGCCACCGTGAACGCGGTGACCGCCGCCACGAGCCGCCACGGATCGCGGATCAGCAACAAGAGCGCGAACACGAAAAGGAGATGATCGGCGCCCTGCAAAATGTGGTCGACACCGAGGCCGAAATAGCTCCGCGCCACGTCGAGCAGGCCCGGCGCTTGCGGCACGATGAAGGCCGGCACATCCGGCGTGAGCCGCTGCGCCCGACCGCTCCCCGGCTCGAGCTCGTAGCGCACCAGCACGTCGGTGCGCGTCCCTTCGAGCCCGGGAATCGCGATCTCGCCGCCGGCGATGCCGCCAGGGCAGGTGGCGAGCCATTGCGCCACATAGGCGGTGCCGTCGAAGCGGCCCTCGGGCGCCTCGGCGCTGCTCGCACCCGGCCGGCAACAGCACCTCGATCGGCATCGGCGCGCCGCCGACCGCCGGCTTGCGCCAGAAGGCCCGCCAGCTGTCCGGCCCCAGCATCTGCAGCTCCAGATAGCCCGGCTGCAGCGCATGCGCCCGGGCCTCGCCACCGCTTGCCGATCCCAGGCTCAAGCCGAGCAGGAGCAACGCAATGAGCCGTTTCACTGCAGCAGCTCGCCCAGTGCCGCAGCGTCGGGCTTGCTCACCTCGTAGCCCTCCCGCATCCGCTCGAACGCCTGCTCGCTCAGCTCCGCCGCCCGCTCACCCCGCCAGTCGAGCAGCACCTTCTCGCGCACCGTCTCGAACGGCGGCAGCGCCGCCTCGACCAGCCCGTCGAGCCGGATCAGATGGCTGCCGAAGGCGGACTCGACCGGCCCGGACCAGACGCCTTCGGGCAGGGTGGCCACGACGGCGAAGAAGCCCGGGCCGAACGTGCCGTCGACCGTGGCCGGTGCGGCGAGCGGCATCTCGGGCGGCAGCAGCGTCGGCATCCCGAGCACGCCCGGATCGGCGCCGTCCTGCAATGCGGCTCGCAACGCCTGCACCTCGGCTGCATCCGGCGCCTCGCCCAGGAACACCTGGCTGAAGGCCTGTCGCGGTGCCTGGGTGAAGCGTTCCGGATGGGCTGCGAGATGAGCCTCGAGCACCGTGTCGTCCGGCGCCAGTGCCTCGACCGCGGATTCGGTAAGAAACGTCATCTTCTGCCGCAAGCGCTGGCGGATGACCGCATCGTCACGGTCGAGCCCGAGCGCTTCGGCTTCCCGGACATAGACCTCCTCGCGGACGAAATCGTCGAGCAGCGATGAGAGCTCGTCGATCGTCGGCGGGCGCCGCCAGACCGCCTGGAACTGCTCGGCAAGACGCGTGGCGTCGGCGGTCGTCACCACGATCTGATCGGGCATTCTAGCGGCCGGCTGATCGTCGAGCCAGGCATAGACCGCAAAAACGGCGATCCCGATCAGCAGGAAGTGGAGGAGCGGCTCGCGAAGCAGACGCATCATGGGGCGAAAGCGGACATCGTCGACTGAGGCATGGGCTTGGCAATGACCTGAGGCTGGCGGATATCGAGCAACGGGCGCCCGCACCGGCAATCTGATAGCCAAGGACCGTGGCAAGCGCGAGCCCGGGAACCGGCATCGCGAGGCGCAACCGCGCCGAAAGAGGGTTCGTCACCCACCGCGTTCTGCGTTATCTCGGCGCCCGGCTCAACATGGGAGAGGAACGATGGCGGCGAAGAGGGTGGCCCTGGTGACGGCAGGCGGCAGCGGCATGGGGGCCGATGCGGCGCGCCGCCTGGCGGCCGACGGGTTCACCGTGGGCATTCTCTCCTCCTCGGGCAAGGGGGAGGCGCTGGCAGCAGAGCTCGGCGGCTTCGGCGTCACCGGCTCCAACCGCGATCCCGACGCGTTGAACGCGCTGGTCGGCACCGCCATGGAGCGCTGGGACCGGGTCGACGTTCTAGTCAATTCGGCCGGCCACGGGCCCAAGGGCCCGGTCCTCGAGATCAGCGACGCGGACTGGCACGAGGGGATGGAGGTCTACCTCCTCAACGTCATCCGCCCGACCCGACTGGTCGTGCCGGTCATGGTCGGCCAGGGCGGCGGTTCGATCATCAACATCTCGACCTTCGCCACCTTCGAGCCCGACCCACTCTTCCCCACCTCCGGCGTGTTCCGCGCCGGGCTCGCGAGCTTCACCAAGCTGGTCGCCGACCGCTACGCTGCCGATGGCGTGCGGATCAACAACATCCTGCCGGGCTTCATCGACAGCCTGGCCGAGACCGAGGAGCGCAAGGCGCGCATTCCGATGCGCCGCTACGGGAAGACCAGGGAGGTTTCGAGCCTTATCGCCTACCTCGCCTCCGACGCCGCCGCTTACATCACGGGACAGAACATCCGCATCGACGGCGGCCTGACCCGCAGCGTCTGAGCGGGACGGGCAGCACCCCCGGGCAGGCCGCCCGAGGGTGCCCGACCCTAGCCCGTTGTCAGCCGACGAGCGCGTTGTTGGCGCGCTTGACCGCGACGATCGCCGAGCGCGGCAAGCTCGCCTCGCCGTCTGGGAACGGCCGGCCCGGATGCTGGATGCCCACGAACATCGTCCGCCGGTCCGACGACCAGGTCAGGCCGGTAACCTCGCTGCCGTTCGGCCCGGTCAGAAAGCGCCGGATCTCGCCGGTCACCGGGTCGCCCGCGAGCATCTGGTTGTTGCCCATCCCGGCGAACTCGCCTTCGTTGGTGTCGTCGCCGTCGGTCTGGATCCAGATCAGCCCCGTGGTGTCGATCTGCATGCCGTCGGGCGAGTTGAAGAGATTGCCCGCGTTGATGTTGGCGGTGCCGGCGAATGGCCCCTCGGCGTGCACGGTCGGGTTGCCGGCCATGACGTAGAGGTCCCAGTCGAACGTGGTCGCGCCATGGTCGTCGCCGTGCGGCCGCCAGCGCACGATCTGGCCGAACTCGTTGGCCTCGCGCGGGTTGACCCCATTCACCGCCATCGGGTCGCCGCCGGCGTTGGTGAGAACGGTGCCGTCCTCGTTGAGCACGCCGCGCCGCGAGTTGTTGGTCAGGCAGCAATAGGCCTCGACCGCGGTCGGGTTGACGGCGATCCACTCCGGCCGGTCCATCGTCGTCGCACCAACCTTCGAGCCGGCGACGCGGGTGAAGATCGCGATCGTTGCCGCGTCCATCCCCGTCGCCTCAGGCGTCAGCGCCACCCACTCGCCGGTCAGGTCGTCGTCGAACCTCGCGACGTAGAGCTGCCCCTCGGAGAGCAGCGTCGAGGTGTCGCCGCCCGGCACATAGATGTCGCGCGACACCCACTTGTACATGAACTCGCCGCGCTCATCGTCGCCCATGTAGACGACGACGCGGCCCTCTGGCGTCAGCGCATGGGCCGCGTTCTCGTGCTTGAAGCGGCCGAGCGCGGTGTGCTTGACCGGCGTCGATTCCGGCTGCGTCGGGTCGATCTCGACGATGTAGCCGGCCCGGTGCGGCTCGTTCGGATTCTGCGAGAGATCGAAGCGCGGGTCGAAGCCGTGGTAGTTGTACCGGCCGGGCTCGATGTCCGTCGACACGCCGTAGCGCTGGTAGCCGTCGAGAACCGCCTGGTCGGCCGTAACCTCGGCGGTGGTGCCGAAGTAGCCGTTGAAGTTCTCCTCGCAGGTCAGGTACGTGCCCCAGGGCGTCCGGCCGGAGCCGCAGTTGTTGAACGTGCCGAGCGACTGCGTGCCGGTGGCGTCCGCCGCGGTCTTGAGCAGGTCGTGGCCGGCGGCCGGGCCGTCGAGCAGCCATCGGCGTGTTGTGCGTGATGCGGCGGTTGAAGGGGCTGTCGACGACCACCGACCAGCCGTCCGCACCCTCGACGATCTCCATCACCGAGACGCCCTGGAAGTTCTGCAGGCGCAGCACGTCGTCGGCAGATGCGGGCATGCCGTCGGCGTTGCCGGCGAGATTGATGTCGTTGTTGGTGTACTCGCTGTTGACGACGAGCAGCTCCTTGCCGCCGACGGTGAAGAGCTCCATGCCGTCGGTGTTCTCGCCGAACACGCGGTCCGAGCCTTCGGTCGGGATGCCTGTCTCCGGGTCGAAGGCCGGCGCGTCGGAGAATAGCGGATCGCCCCAGCGGACCAGGGTCCTCCACTCATAGCCATCGGGAACGTGGACCGTGCCATCGGTCTGTGGCGCCAGCTGCTCGAAGGCGAAGCGGGAGGTCTGCTGGGCGAAGGCCGGCTTGCCGCCAAGGAACGAGCTGCCCATCACCGCCGCCCCAGAGCCGAAGGCGAGCACGCCGCCGAGGAAGCCGCGCCGCGCGATCGCGCGGTCGACCACCCGATCGAACGCCTGCCGCTCCGGACGCGGGAACTTCAGCTCGTCCCATTCGTCAGCGGAGAGCTTGGTCGTCTGCAAGTCTTTCTGCCTGACTGTCATCTGTGAACCCTATTCCGAGGTGTTGCGTCGCGGCTCCCGGAAACGGCGCCACGCGTTGGTCAGCGTCTAGCGGCGTGGTGTGACAGGGCCGTGACGGGCAACCCTCCTTCACGGCCCCATCGTTTCTGCCGAAACCCCCGCCAGCGCCGGGCCGTCGGCTTCCGTCAAGGCAGTGTCAAAGGAGTGTACGACGCCCGCGGTCGTGCCCGATCCATGGCGAAGGCGTTGGTCGCGATGTGTGCCGCTGTCTTGCCGGTCAGCCCGCTCCCCGCTGCGCCAGCGGTTGCCGAGGATCAGCGGCCGGCCGACGAACAGCAGCTCGACGCGGCCAAGCGCCAGGCGTGTCATGGTCCGACGGCGACGGCGGGAGTCGGCGGCGATTTCCGCGCGCGACCGCTCACCGTGCTGGCCCGAGCCGTCCGCGGCATCGAGGGAATGCCCGCCATCGAGCCCAGCGAGGCCTAGCTCGACCTGATCCCGGCCTACCTGGAGAGCCTGGGGGACGGCTGACGGCGAGCCCGTGCCACCGTCTCCGGCAAGGCCCCACATCAGGCGGCCCCGGCTAATCCCGCGGTCAGCCGCGCAGCGGCAATCCGGCCAGGTGGTCACCCAGGCGCAAGCCCCAGGCATAGATGGTCAAGGACGGGTTGACGCGGCTGGTGCGGGCGCAGGACGCTGCCGTCACCGACATAGAGGTTGGCCATGCCATGCACCTTGCCGCGCGGATCGACCACGCTGGTCTCTGGATCGTCGCCGGTCACCAGGCTGCCGATCGCATGGGCGGTGCCGGCGAGCCCCGCGTAGCGCTCGACGCCGGCCAGCCCGGCCCGCGCCAGCTGGACGACGAACGCCCGGATCAGCGCGTGGTGCTCGTGGCGGGCGGGCTCGATGCGCTGCAGGTCGTAGTCGAGCACCGGCCGGGTCGCACCGCCTCCCGAGATCACGCGGTTGTCGATGCTCGAGCCGTCCTCGGTCGTGGCGAAGAAGCCGATCGCCCGCGTGCCGAGGGCGTTGTCGACGACTTTCGGCACTGCTTCGGGCAGCTGGACGCTCATCATCTCGCCATCGATCCAGCCGAGGCACTGGATCGTGCTGTGCGGGAACCGCGTCGTTGAAGAAGATCGCCGTCTTGCGCAGGACGTCATGCCGCTGGAAGGTCGAGAGCCCCAAGAACCGCGGTATTGAGGTGCATCTTGAAGTTGGCGCCGACCTGCTCGCGGCAGGGCAGGGAGGCGGCGAGCCCGGTCTCTGCCAGGTGATCCTGCAGGATGCGCGGCGAGCTCATGGCACCTGCCGCCAGGACCACCACCGGTGCCTCGTGGATGGCCTATCGGCGCAACGCACGCCGGTGATCTCTGCCGGTGCGCCCGGCGCGTGCAGCAGCCCCGTCACGGTCGTCTCGGTGAGCAGCGTGAAGTCGGGATCGTCCCGGATCAGATCGATCAGGTTGCAGCTCGGCATCGGACTTGTAGCCGCAGGCCGACGCGAAGCCGTCGAAGTGCTTGGCCTCGACCGGGTCGGCCAGGATCTCCCGCTTGAGGCCGAGCGGCAGTGTCTCCGGCCGCCAGGACGGGTCGTGGGCGACGATCCGGTCGATCAGTGCCTGCAGCTCCGGCTCGTTGTCGAAGCGGTTGACGTGCAGCAGCGCCTCGGCCTCGTCGTAATAGGGCGCCAGCTCGTCGTAGCCGAACGGCCAGGCGCGGGCCTGATGCGCAGGGTCCGCCGCGAACTCATGGGCAGCGAAGCGGAGCAGGGCGGCGCCATACCACTTGGTCTTGCCACCGAGATTGTAGAACTCGCCCGGGGTGAACGCCTTGCTCTTGCCGTCCAGCCAAGGCTCCTGGTTCTTGAAGCGGCCGGACTTGAACACTTCCTTGACGTCGAGCGTGCTGCCGTCGCGGGGCAGGAAACCGCCCTTCTCCAGCAGCAGGACCCGGCGTCCGCCCTTTACCAGGCGATAGGCCGCAGACGCACCGCCGGCACCGCTGCCGACGATGATCACGTCGTGCTCGGCCATCTGCGCTCTCCCTGTTCAGTCCGGGGGCGAATCTGGTCTCGTTCCCTTCTGGCGGTGACCCTCAACCGCCGGTCGCGAAGCCCGGATAGCAGGTCATGCCGCCGTCGACGAACAGCGTCACGCCATTGATGTAGTCGGCCATGTCGGAGGCGAGGAACACCGCGACCTGGGCGATATCCTCGGGCTCGCCGATTCGCCGGTAGGGCACCAGCCGCATCAGGTCGGCATAAGCCTCCGGCGTGCTCCAGGCGCCTGGTGTTGATCGGCGTGCGAATGGCGCCGGGGCCGATGGCGTTCACCCGGATGCGATGCGGCGCCAGCTCCTGCGCCAAGCTCTTCATCATCATCTGGATGCCGCCCTTGGAGCTCGCATAGTTCACATGACCGGACCAGGGAATCACCTCGTGGACCGAGCTCATGCAGATGATCTTGCCGGCCGCCACCGACACGTCCTTCCGGACGCCGCGCCGCAGGAACTCCTTGACCGCCTCACGGATGCACAGAAACTGGCCCGTCAGGTTGATGCCGATCACCGTGTTCCACTGCTCCAGCGTCATGTCGACCAGCGACGAGTCCCGCTGCAGACCAGCATTGGGCACGAGAATGTCGATGGTGCCGAAGGCCGCGAGCGCTTCCTGGAACATCGCCTCGAACCTCGGCTTCCTTGGAGACGTCCGCCTCGATGGCGAGGCCCTTCGCACCCTCGGCCTCGATCGCAGCGACGACCTCCCTGGCCGCCGGCTCGTTGGTCACGTAGTTGACGACGACGTCGGCGCCGGCGCGCGCGAGGCCGATCGCGACGGCCTTGCCGATGCCGGAATTGGCCCCGGTGACCAGCGCCTTCTGGCCGACGAGCAGCTTCGGACAGCGCGTGTAGTTCGGCAGGTTCTCGTTGAACTGGCTGGCATCTGGCTGGGTCGGCATGCGGGTCTCCTTCCTATGTCTGCTGGGGCACCCTCACGCGATCGCTGCGAGGGGTGGGGCGGGCGATCGGCGCGGCCATCATGGCCAGGCGGCGCAGGTCGTCATTGCCGACATACCCGTGACTGGGGTTGATGCTGCCGCCCGCGATCTCGGCCAACAATGGTTGCAAGACAAAGACGATGTTCCGACTGATCAGCACGATTTCGACTTTCTCGCCGGCAATACGCCGCAAGTGCTTGGCCGTGAAAACCCCACCAAATTCCCCGCCGAGAACGACGACTTTTTGCCTTGTCTCGTTCGGCATAGACCTGCGTGCCTCCCAGCCGGGGTCGCGGATGAGCCAACCAGCGCCCCTTCAGCAAGATCACAAGGGATGGGAGGGGTCAAGCCGGCGGGGCCCCTCCGGCCCCAACGGGCTTGCCGTGTCAGGCCCCGCAGGCGACAAGGGTGGCTGCTTCGAGGCCTTGACGGCCGCAATGGCGCCATTGGCGGCCGCCGTCCTGGCTCCGCCGGACGCAATCGGGGACTGATCGCTTGGCGCGTCGGGCGCAGATCGGCATTGTCTATGGCGGCGGGCTGGTCCAGGGCCTAGCCCTGGTCAGTGTCCCCGCCGCGGCAACCATCCTCACCAGCGCCGACGGCTACGGCCTGACCAGCAGCCAGTATGGCAGCATCTTCCTGCCGCTCTTCGCGGGCTCGGTGCTGGCGTCGCTGCTGGCGCCCGCGCTCGCCCGCCGGCGCGGCCTCAAGTCGGTCCTCGTCACCGGGTTTGCCGCCAATGGCGCGGCCATGGCGGTCTTCGCGCTGAGCGCGACGATGACCGGCGTCCCCGCCACGGCCTACGCCATGCTGCTCGCCGCGACCGGGCTGCTCGGGATCGGCTTCGGCGCCACGCTCACCGCGATCAACGCCTTTGCCGCGGGGTTCTTCCCAAACCGGAGCGAAACGGCGGTGACCGCCCTGCACACGCTCCTGGGCACCGGCACGGCGCTCGCGCCCTTGATCGTGGCGCTGCTCGTCAAGGGAGGCCAGTGGTGGCTGCTGCCGCTCGCCATCGCGCTTGCGGCGGCTGTCCTGATCATGCTGGCGCTCACCCAGGAACTGCGCATTGCGGCCGAGGACGACGCGGGCGCGTCGCTCGGCGCCTGGGCGGTCGCTCGCACCTTGCCTTTGCGCAGCTGGGTCTGGATCGCCTTCGCCCTGCTCTACGGCATCTGCGAGACGCTCTTCGGCAATTGGGGAACGGTCTACCTGCACCAGCAGCGCTCGCTGCCGCCCGCCACTGCCAATCTGGCGCTCGCCGTGTTCTGGGCCTCTGTCACCATCGGCCGCCTGCTGGTCGCTGTGGCCTCGACCAGGATCCCGCCGACCGCGATCCTCCGCCTCTTGCCGGTGCTGATCACGATGGCACTGGTCTGCGTCGCCGTGGCGTCGGGACCGACGATCGGCGTGCTGGCATTCGCGTTCGCCGGGCTCGCCTGCTCCGCCTGCCTGCCGCTGAGTATCGGCACCGCCAGCAGCGAGACCCCCCGGTTCGTCGAGACCATCTCCGGCTGGATGGTCGCCGCCTACATGATCGGCTACGGCATCGGCGCCTTCGCTGTCGGGCCGCTGCGCCAGGCCGGCGAGCTCCAGTTGTCTGCCGTTTATTTCGGTGCGACCGCGATCGGCGCGGCCATGGTCTTCCTCTCCCTGGTGCTGGCGCGCCCGCAACGCAGCGACCCGGCAAGGTCAGCGAGAAGCGGATGAGGCCGGGGCGGCCGATGCCGGACGGGCGAGAGCGGCCGAGCCGCCAGCGCCACAGCGCCGGCATCGTGGCCTTTCCGTCCGTGCTGATCTACACCATGACGGTAGCCCGGATCTTCTGCGGCGAGGTGCCCGAGAAGAGCAACGACGCGTGATGGGTGCGGCCGGTCCTCGGCCGTGGCGGCAAGCCTGGGGACGCTAGCAGCGATGACCTACCGGCCGATCGACAGCTACGCTATCATCGGCGACATGCACAGCGCGGCGCTGGTCAATATCGACGGCTCGATCGACTGGCTGTGCCTGCCCCGCTTCGACTCACCCAGCGTGTTTGCGGCGATCCTCGACGACCAGAAGGGCGGCAGCTTCCGCATCTGCCCGGCCGACGAGGAGGCCAGCAGCCACAAGCAGTTCTACTGGCCGGGTACGAACGTGCTGGTCACCCGCTTCCTGCAACCGCACGCGGCAGCCGAGCTGGTCGATTTCATGCCGGTCGGCACGGCGCCCGGCGCCGACAGCTCGCGGCGCCAGGTGATCCGCCGGATCAGCGTGGTGCGCGGCACCATGACTCTGCGAATGACCTGCAGGCCCGCCTTCAACTACGCGCGCGACCCGCACGAGGCTGTCCTGGTCGACCAAGGTGCCGAGTTCCGCGCGGCCGAGGCGCGTCTCGGTCTCGCGACGTCGGTGCCGCTCCTGCTCGACGGCGACGCGGTGGTCGCCGATTTCTCGCTGTCGGCCGGCCAGTCGCTCGCGTTCGTGCTGCGGGATCTCGCCGACGACGAGGCTTGCGGCGCCTATCTTTCCGAGGCCGAGGCCGAGAACGCGTTCCGCAGCACGGTCGGCTATTGGCGGACATGGCTGTCGCAGTGCACCTACAAGGGGCGCTGGCGGGAGGTGGTCCAGCGCTCGGCCCTGGCGCTCAAGCTGCTCACCTACGCGCCGACCGGCGCCATCGTCGCCGCACCCACCTGCAGCCTGCCGGAGGGCATCGGCGGCGAGCGCAACTGGGACTATCGCTACACTTGGCTCAGGGATTCGGCGTTCACCGTGTTTTCCCTGCGTCCGCCTGGGCTTCACCAGGGAAGCCACGGACTTCGTCAATTTCGTCTACACGATCTGCGAGACGTCGAACGCCGACGGCTCGCTGCAGATCATGTATGGGATCGACGGCCGCCACGATCTCGCGGAGACGAAGCTCGATCACCTCGACGGCTATCGAGGCTCGCGGCCGGTGCGGATCGGCAATGGGGCCTACCAGCAGACTCCAGCTGGACATCTATGGCGAGCTCCTCGATGCCCTGTTCTTGTTCAACCGGGATGTGCAGCCGATCGGCCACCACGGCTGGCAGACGATCAGCCGCCTGGTCGACTGGGTCTGCGACAACTGGCAGCGCAAGGACGCCGGCATCTGGGAGGTGCGCGGCGGCCCGCAGGAGTTCGTCTATTCCAGGCTGATGTGCTGGGTGGCGATCGACCGGGCGCTCAAGATCGCCGAGGAACGGTCGTTTCCGGCCGACAAGGCCCGCTGGACCGGCGTGCGCGACAACATCTATCGCGAGATCATGGACAAGGGCTGGAGCGAGGAACGGGGTGCTTTCGTCCAGCACTACGGCTGCGACACGCTCGACGCCGCCAACTTGATGATGGTCCTCACCAACTTCCTGTCGCCGACCGACGCTCGGACCACCCGGCTCCTGGACGCCATATTGGAGCCGCCGGAACGCGGTGGCCTGGTCTCCAACAGCTTGGTCTACCGCTACAATGTCGAGCAAACGGCCGACGGGCTGACCGGCGAGGAAGGCACGTTCAATATCTGCACCTTCTGGCTGGTCGACGCGCTCACCCACGCCGGCCGGCATCACCGGGGCCGGCTGGAAGAGGCGCGGCTGATGTTCGAGCGGATGCTCGGCTTCGCCAACCATGTCGGCCTCTACGCCGAGGAGACCGGCCCGAGCGGCGAGGGTCTCGGCAACTTCCCCCAGGCCTTCACCCACCTGGCGCTGATCAGCGCCGCCGTCGACCTCGACCAAGCGCTCGGCAACGGCGTTTGAGGCCCGGACGTCTGCGCCATGAAGCCGCCGCAGCCAGAGATGCCTAGCCCCGCACTGACCAGCGAATGGCTCGAGGCCGACGGTCTGGGCGGCTTCGCCTCGGGCACCGTGGGCGGGGTCCGCACCAGGCGCTATCATGCCCTGCTGCTGGCAGCGGCCCGGCCGCCCGCCGGCCGGGTTGTGCTGGTCAACGGCATCGAGGCCTGGGTCGAGACGGCGAGCGGCCGTCACGCGTTGAGCACCCAGCACTACACGCCCGACGTCCTCTACCCGGACGGCCAGGATCGAACTCGTCTCGTTCACCGCCGAGCCGTGGCCGCAGTGGCGCTATCGCGTCGAGGACGATGTCGAGGTTGCCCAGGAGATCGTTGCCGTCCGCCATCGTCCGGTTGTGGCGCTGCGCTGGCGCCTGCTGGCCGGGCAGCAGGCCCGGCTCGTCGTGCGACCATTGCTGTCAGGCCGCGACTACCACGCCCTCCATCACGAGAACCAGGCGTTCGGATTCAAGCCGGAGCTGGCCGGCCAGCGTGTCGTCTGGCAGCCCTATCCCGGCCTGCCGGCCGTTGTCGTGGCGAGCAATGGCGACTACCGGCACGACCCTGTCTGGTACCGCAACTTCCTCTACCAGGCGGAGTTGGAGCGCGGGCTCGACTGCGTCGAGGACTTGGCGTCGCCCGGCAGCTTCACGATCGAGCTGGACGGGCAGGACGCGGTCTTGCTCTTGGGCGCGGGCGAGCTCGAACCGGGCGCGGCCACCGCCCCCGAGGTCCACGCCCAGGAGATCTTCGACGGTGAGGCATCCCGGCGGCGCCGGCACGGCTCGCCGCTCGAGCGCGCGGTCGAGGCCTATGTCGTGCGGCGCGGACAGGGGAAGACCATCATCGCCGGCTATCCGTGGTTCACCGACTGGGGCCGCGATACCTTCATCGCATTGCGTGGCTTCATGACCGTCCCGGGCGGCCTCGACCTCGCCCGCGAGATACTGCTCGCCTGGGCGCCGACGGTGTCCGAGGGCATGGTCCCCAACCGCTTTCCGGACGCTGGCGACGCGCCCGAGTACAATTCGGTCGATGCGTCGCTCTGGTACGTGATCGCGGCGCACGAATGGCTCGAGGCCGCGCGCACCGTCGGCATGGAGCTGCCACCGACGACGGTGCAGGCCCTGCACGAGGCGATCGATCGGATCGTCGCCGGCTACCGGAACGGCACCCGCTTCGGCATTCGCATGGGCCCGGACGGCCTGATCGAGGCCGGCGTCGAGGGCATCCAGCTGACCTGGATGGACGCCAAGGTCGGCGACTGGGTGGTGACGCCGCGGATCGGCAAACCGGTGGAGATCCAGGCGCTCTGGCTGAACGTGCTGCGCATCGCCGCCATCCGGTCGCCCGAGCTCGCCGATCTCGAGGCCCGCGCCGCGCGCGCCTTTCGCGATCGGTTCTGGCATCCCGACCGCGCGTGCCTGCTCGACGTGGTCGACGTCGACCATCGACCAGGCGAGGACGACGATGCCCTGCGTCCCAATCAGATCTTCGCGGTCGGTGGCCTGCCCTTTCAGGTGCTCGAGGGCGAGCCCGCGAAGCGTGTGGTGAGCACCGTCGAGCGGGAGCTGCTGACGCCGCTCGGGCTGCGCTCGCTGGCCCCGGGCGAGCCCGGCTATCAGCCCCGCTACCAGGGCGGCGTTCGCGAGCGCGACGGCGCGTACCACCAGGGGACCGTCTGGCCCTGGCTGATCGGCCCCTTCATCGAGGCATGGCTGCGGGTCCACGGCGACCAGCCTGAGCGACGGCGCGAGGCCCAGACGCGCTTCTTGGCCCCACTCCTCGAGAATCTCGCCGCGGCCGGGCTCGGCCACGTGTCCGAGATCGCCGATGGCGAAGCGCCGCACAGCCCGCGCGGGTGCCCGTTCCAGGCGTGGTCGCTGGGCGAGCTGCTGCGGGTCGAGCGTATGCTGGGTCCGACCGCGGCGTGCCTCGACCCCGCGGATGAGAAGAGCACCATCGTGGCAAGGGATGGCCCATGACGACCGAGCAAAAGCGCCTCGACGACGCCGATCGGCAAGGCATACCGTGGCGACGCTGGGGGCCGTATCTGAGCGAGCGGCAGTGGGGCACGGTGCGCGAGGACTACAGCCCGCACGGCAATGCCTGGGAATACTTCTCCCACGATCAGGCGCGTTCGCGCGCCTATCGCTGGGGCGAGGACGGCATTGCCGGCATCAGCGACGACCAGCAGCGGCTGTGCCTGGCGCTCGGCGTTGTGGAACGGCCAGGACCCGATCCTGAAGGAGCGCCTGTTCGGCCTGACCAACGGCGAGGGCAACCACGGCGAGGACGTCAAGGAGCTCTACTACTATCTCGACGCCACCCCGACGCACTCCTACCTGAAGTATGCTCTACAAGTACCCGCAGCGCGCGTTCCCCTACGCCCGGCTGGTCGAGGAGAATCGCCGGCGCGGCAGGCGACCAGGCGCGAGTTCGAGCTGCTCGACACGGGCATCTTCGACGACGACCGCTACTTCGACGTGATGGTCGAATACGCCAAGGCCGGACCCGAGGACATCCTGATGCGGGTCACGGCGCACAATCGCGGGCCCGAGGCGGCGACCCTGCACCTGCTGCCGCAGCTCTGGTTTCGCAACATCTGGACCTGGCGGGAGAATGCCGTCCGGCCCGGAATGTCGGTCGCCGCGGACGGCTCGATCACCACGCGGCACCAGGCGCCTCGGCACCTACCACCTGTACGGTCGACGGAGACCCGCGAGCTCCTGTTCACCGAGAACGAAACCAACCTCCAGCGCCTGTTCGGCGTCGATGGCGGGCCCGGTCCCTTCAAGGACGCCTTCCACGCTTATCTGGTCGACGGGCGCCACGACGCGGTCGATGCGGGTCGGACCGGCACCAAGGCAGCCGCGCATTATCGCCTCGATATCCCGGCAGGCGGCGCTGCACAGATCCGGCTGCGCCTGCGCAAGGGGCCGACGACGGCGGCGTTCGACGACTTCGATGAGATCCTCGCGCAGCGCGCTGGCCGAGGCCGACGCGTTCTACGCCGATCTGCAGACCGGCCTCGACGACCCGGACGCCCGCAGCGTCCAGCGCCAGGCGCTCGCCGGCATGATCTGGAGCAAGCAGTTCTATCACTACGACGTGCCGAGGTGGCTGGCACGGCGACCCGACGCAGCCGCCGCCGCCGGCCGAGCGCCGCCGCGGCCGCAACAGCGACTGGCAGCACCTCAACAACGCCGACATCATCTCGATGCCGGACAAGTGGGAGTATCCCTGGTACGCCGCCTGGGATCTCGCCTTTCACTGCATTCCGCTCGCCCTGATCGACGCCGAGTTCGCCAAGCAGCAGCTCGTGCTTGCTGACGCGCGAGTGGTACATGCACCCGAACGGGCAGATGCCGGCCTACGAATGGGCGTTCGGCGACGTCAACCCGCCGGTGCACGCCTGGGCGACCTGGCGCGTCTTCCAGATCGACCGCAAGCAGAAGCGGCGGGCAGGGCGACCTCGCTTTCCTCGAGCGCGTCTTCCACAAGCTGATGCTGAACTTCACCTGGTGGGTGAACCGCAAGGACGCGGAAGGCCGCAACATCTTCCAGGGCGGCTTCCTCGGCCTCGACAACATCGGCGTCTTCGACCGCAGCGCGCCGCTGCCGACCGGCGGCCACATCAACCAGGCCGACGGCACGAGCTGGATGGCGATGTACTGCCTGAACCTGATGCGGATCGCGCTCGAGCTGGCCCTGCACAACCACGTCTACGAGGACATCGCGACCAAGTTCTTCGAGCACTTCCTGCATATCGCCGAGGCGATGACCAACATCGGCGACCAGGGCATCGGCCTGTGGGACGAGGAGGACGAGTTCTTCTACGACGTGCTGCAACTGCCGCGACGGCGAGATCGTCCCGCTCAAGGTGCGCTCGATGGTCGGGCTGATCCCGCTGTTCGCGGTCGAGACGCTCGAGCCCGAGCTGCTCGACGCAGCTGCCCGACTTCAAGGAGCGCCTGGAGTGGTTCCTGAATCATCGCCCGGATCTCGCCGCCGCTGGTGTCGCGCTGGGACGGAGCCCGGCGAGCGGCGAGCGGCGCCTGCTCTCGCTGCTGCGCGGTCATCGCATGAAGCGGCTGCTCCGGCGCATGCTCGACGAGACGGAGTTCCTCTCGGACTACGGCGTGCGGGCGCTCTCCCGGCAGTCACGAGAGCCAGCCGTACGTGTTCGACGTGGGCCGGCCAGCGCTTCAGCGTCAGCTATCTGCCGGCGGAGTCCGACACCGGCCTGTTCGGCGGCAACTCCAACTGGCGCGGGCCGATCTGGTTCCCGGTCAATTATCTGCTGATCGAGTCGCTGCAGAAGTTCCATCACTACTATGGCGACGACTTCAAGGTCGAGTGTCCGACCGGCTCGGGCAAGCTGATCACCATCGAGGAGGTCGCCGACGAGCTGTCGCGGCGCCTGACCCGCATCTTCCTGCGCGACGAGCAGGGCCGGCGCGCCGTGTTCGGCGCATCAGCCGAAGCTGCAGGGCGACCCGCACTTCCGCGATCACCTGCTGTTCTACGAGTACTTCCACGGCGACAACGGCCGCGGCGTCGGCGCCTCGCACCAGACCGGCTGGACCGGCCTGGTCGCCAAGCTCCTGCAACCGCGCCGGCGTGGGCCGAAGCGAGCCTGAATGGCGTGAGGTCGAGGAGACTCCGTTGGCAGCAGAGGGTCTAGAACTGCCACAAATCCACTAGGGGTGACCCCGAAACGCTCCCGTGCATGACGCTTGTTGATCGCGTGAGCGGCTGGAGCCGATGCGCGGCTGGGGTACTGTTTGAGCTGGCGGAAGCGGTGGGATTCGAACCCACGATACGGTCGCCCGTATGCCAGTTTTCAAGACTGGTGCCTTCAACCACTCGGCCACGCTTCCTTGTCGTCCAGCGGCCAAGCTCGCCGCCACCGGCCATCGAGACCGGTGCCGTCGCCCCTGGGGCCAGCCGTCCGAGGCGCCTCCTATACGCCGTCCGCCGGGCTCGGGGCAATTGCCGAAGCGGGCGCCGGGCTGGGGTCTGCGGCGCGCCTGCTCAAGCGGACTTGCCGCGAAAGACCCAGTACACACCGACCGTGTAGATCGCGATCACCGGCAGGACGACGACGCCGCCATAGAAGAAGAAGCGCAGCGACGCTTCGGGCGCTGCGGCGTCGCCCACGGTGAGCGCGTAGGGGATCATGTAGGGCCACATCATCGCCGCGAGCGCTGCGAAGGCGGCGACGAAGCCGAGCGCGGTGAGCGTGAAGGGCAGCCAGTCCGCGCCGCAGCCGCGCCGCCACCCAGACCGAGAACGAGGGCTGCCGCCGCCACCGAGGCGAAGGGCACCACCCAATCCGCCAGCCGGCCGAGTCCCGACTGCGGCGCGTCGGCGAGGTCGATGGTCACCGAGGCCGCGAAGGCGAGGCCGAGGACGAGGATCACGCCGGCCACGAGGTAGGGTATCCGGGCGTAGGCCCAGTCGCGAAGCGCTCCGTCCGTCTTCAGCACCAGCCACCCGGCGCCCAAGAGCGCGTAGCCGAGCACGAGCCCGACGCCGGTCAGCACCGGGAAGACGTGCAGCCAGCCGAAGCTGTCGCCGGCATACTGGCCGTTCTCGACCGGGATGCCGCGCATCAGGGCACCCACCGCGGCACCCTGGACGAAGCCGACCACCACCGAGCCGCCGCAGAACCCGGCATCCCAGAACCAGCGCATGCGCTCCGTCCGGTAGCGGAACTCGAAGGCGACGCCGCGCAGGATCAGACCCAGCAGCATCAAGAGCACCGGCAGGTAGAAGGCACCCAGAAAGACCGCGTAGACGACCGGGAAGGCCGCGAACAGGGTGGCGCCGATCACCACGAGCCAGGTCTCGTTGCCGTCCCAGAATGGTGCGATGCTGGTCATCATCCGGCTGCGATGGCTCTCGTCGTCGGTCAGCCCGAAGAGCATGCCGACGCCGAGGTCGAACCCGTCGAGCACCACGTAGACGAGGATCGAGCCGGCGATGACGCAGGCCCAGAACAGTGCCAGCGCGCTCGGCTCCAAGGCGCTCATGCCCGCCCGCCGGCGCCGGTGGCGCTGCCGGCATCGTCGGCGAACGCCATCGGCCGCTTCGCCGTGGCGTTCGGGATCGCCGCTGTCGGCGCCTCCGGCCCGTCGCGCAGCAGCTTGTAGATGTAGTACGTGCCGAAGCCGACGAAGGTGGCGTAGACCAGGACATAGGCGATCAGCGAGGCCAGCACGTCGCCACCCGTCAAGGACGGGGTGATCGCGTCGGCGGTGCGCAACAGGCCGTAGACGACCCAGGGCTGGCGACCGACCTCGGCCATGTACCAGCCGCTCAGGATGGCGACGAAGCCCGTGGGAAACGAGAGGAACGTCGCCCAGAGGAACCAGCGCGTCGTCTCCAGCCGGCCGATGAGGCGCAGGAGGCAGCCGACCCAGGAGACGGCGAGCATGATCAGGCCCATGCCGACCATGATGCGAAACCCGAAGAAGGGGATGACCACGGGCGGCCGGTCCTCGACAGCGAAGGTGTCGAGCCCGATCTCCTTCGAGGTCCAGTCGCCCGAGGCGATGAAGCTGCCGAGCCTGGGGATCTCGAGCGCGAAGAGATTGCGCTCATGGGCTTCGTCGGGCCAGGCGATGATGACCTCCGACGCCGGCTGCTGGGTCTGCCAGCGTGCCTCGATCGCGGCGAACTTCGCCGGCTGGTGCTCGAGCACGTAGAGCCCGGTCAAGTGCCCGACATACATCTGCACCGGGATCAGCACGGCCGCGAGCGCCAGGCCCCAGTGCAGCATCACGCGCGCCTCGGCGCGGCACATGTCGCGCAGCACGTACCAGGCGCCGGTGGCGGCGATGCACATGGCACTGGTGAGAAAAGCCGCCAGCAGCATGTGCGGCCAGCGCACCATCATCACGTCGCCGAAGACGATCGCGGCCCAGTCGTCGGGCACGATCCGCCCGTCGATGATCGCGTGGCCCACGGGCACCTGCATCCAGGAGTTGTTGGCGAGGATCCAGAACGAGGAGAACATCGTGCCGAGCGTGACCATGCAGCAGGCGAAGAAGAAGAAGCCCGGGGAGACCCGGTCGCGGCCGAGCAGCATCACGCCGAAGAAGCTCGCCTCGAGCATGAAGGCGGTCAACGATTCGTAGCCGAGCAGGGGACCTTGGATCGATCCCGTCCGTTCCGCCAGCACGCCCCAGTTGGTGCCGAACTGGAACGCCATGACGATCCCGGTCACGACGCCCATGCCGAACGAGACGGCGAAGATCTTCAGCCAGAAATCGAAGATCCGCCGATAGAGATGATTGCCGGTGAAATAGTGGACGCCCTCGATCGTCGCGAGCCAGGCCGCAAGCCCGATCGTGAACGCCGGAAAGATGATGTGGAAGCTGATCACGAAGGCGAACTGGATGCGCGACAGGAGGACGGGATCGAATTCCATCGCGGCATTCCCTTCCGTTCGGCGCCGGCCAGTTCCTTCGGCGCGAGCGAAATCCGTGCGTTGAGCGTCTAGAGCCAGCCTAATCGATGATCATCGATCTCGATAGCGCCCACTCACACACGGATGGGATTGCCCGCCGACAGGCGCTCGGCGAAACTGCCCGTGCTTGCGTCGGCAGCACGATGGGAGGCTGACCAGCAGGCCGGCGGCTGCTAGAGCAGCAGCGAAGGAGAGACCAGCCATGCGTGACTTCCAGCTCCCCGGCCGCTCGCCGGCCATCGCGTCCGAGGCCATGGCCGCGACCTCGCACCCGCTCGCCACGCTCACGGCACTGGACGTGCTGCGCGCCGGTGGCACCGCCGCCGACGCCGCGGTCGCGGCCTCCGCCGTGCAATGCGTGGTCGAGCCCGGGATGACCGGTATCGGCGGCGACTGCTGGGTGCTGTACGCACCGGCCAGCGGCGGCGTCGACGCGCTCAACGGGTCCGGCTGGGCGCCGCGCCGGCGCCTCGGCCGGCCACGCTACGCGAGGCGGGGCTGAGCGCCATCCCCGACGGCAGCCCGCACAGCGTCACCGTGCCGGGTGCGCTGCGCAGCTGGCAGAAGCTGCTCGACAAGCACGGCCGCAAGGGCCTGGACGAGCTCCTGCAGCCGGCGATCCGCTTTGCCCGCGACGGCTTCCCCGTGCACCCGAAGGTCGCCTTCGACTGGGATCGCGCCGCCGCCGAGGCTCGAGCGCAGCGACGCCGGCAAGGCCTTCTACCTGCCCAACGGCAGGCCGCCCCGGTGGGCGATACGATGCGGCTGGAGAAGCTCGCGCCAGACGCTCGAGACGATCGCCCGGCGCGGCGCGGATGCCTTCTACGAGGGGCCGATCGCGAGCGCCATGGTCGGCCAGTCTCGAGGGCTTCGGCGGGCTGCACAGCGAGGCCGACTTCGCCGACTTCCAGCCCGAGTGGGTCGAGCCGATCAGCGCCACCTACAAGGGCGTCCGGTCTACGAATGCCCGCCCAACGGGCAGGGCGTCATCGCCCTGCTGCTGCTGCAGATCCTGGAGCAGCTCCGGCTCGAGGGGCTCGACCCGAACGGCGCGGAGCGGCTGCATCTCGAGGCCGAGGCGACCCGGCTCGCCTTTCGCGACCGCGATCGCCCTGGTCGCCGACCCCGGCAGGCGAGGTGCCGGTCGACGGCCTGCTGGACAGAGCTATGCGGCCGAGCTCGCCGCGCTGATCGATCCGGACCGCGCCATGACGATGCTGCCTTCACCGCTGCAGCCGGCGCACAAGGACACCATCTACCTCACCGTCGTCGACCGCGACGGCAACGCCTGCTCGTTCATCAACTCGATCTACGACAGCTTCGGCTCCGGCCTGGTCTGCCCCGAGACCGGCGTCCTCTTCCACAACCGCGGTCAAGGCGTTCAGCCTCGATCCGGACAACCTGAACGTGATCGCACCCGCACAAGCGGCCGATGCACACCATCATTCCGGGCCTCGCCTTCAAGGGCGACCAGTGGTGGACGACGTTCGGGGTGATGGGCGGCGACTACCAGCCGGTCGGCCATGCGCGGCTGCTGACCAACATGCTCGTCTACGGCATGGACCCCCAGGAGGCGATCGACGCGCCCAGGGTCATGGCCTATCCGGGCCCGCTGCAGGTCGAGAACGGTGTCTCGCCGGCGGCCGTGGCGGGTTTGCGGGCGCGGGGCCACGAGCCGAGCCGGCAGCCACCCCCTCGGCGGCGGCCAGGTGATCACCATCGACCGCGAGCGCGGCGTGCTGATCGGCGGCTCCGATCCGCGCAAGGACGGCCTGGCGCTCGGCTACTAGTTGATGGCGGCGCCATGATCCGCCACATCGTCTTCTTTTCGGCGAGGAACCCGGCCGATCTCGACACGATCGAGGCCGGGCTGCGGCCGCTCGAGCGGGTCGCTGCCGCGAGCCGCCTCGAGGTGCGCCGCAACCTCCGCCGCGACCAGCTCGACAACGCCATCGACATCGTCGTGTATGGCGAGTTCGCGGACGAGGCGGCCCTCGACGCCTACAAGGCCGATCCCGCTTACGCCCGCGCCATCGAGATCGTCCGCCCGCTGCGCGAACTGCGCATCGCCGCCGACATCGAGAGTGGCGGCTGAGCGGCCGTCGGCCTGCGACGTTGCGACCGGCAGGGTCAGGATTGCCAGCAGGGGCGACACTCATGGTAGAGTGGACAAGCCGCTTGAACCTATTGAGCGGATAACTGCTCACCGATAGCCGAAACGATGCGCTGCTCAGCCTTTCTCGACCCACCGCGCGCCCTGCGGCCCACCTCGTGGCGCTCATTCGATAGCGGCGTGGCCGGCCGCCGAGCGCTTCTCTGTCTGGTGCTTGCGATCGCAATCGTCGCCACGGGAGGCTGTGCCCGCCGGACGACCGAGCCTCTCGAACCGTCCTTTGCCGCCACCGGCACCGAGACCACGGCACTCGGCCGCGAGGCGACGGCGCTTTGCGATGCCCACCCCGGGCTCTCCGGCGTGCATCTCCTCGGCAGCCCCAAGCGCGCGTTTGCGACCCTCGTCGGGCTTGCGGATGCGGCCGAGCGCTCGCTCGACGTGCAATCCTATGTCTGGCACCTGGATACGACCGGCTGGCTGCTCATCGATGCCGTCTGGCGCGCGGCGGAGCGCGGTGTCCGCGTCCGCCTGCTGCTCGACGACTACAACACGGCCGGCACGGACTGGGTGCTCGCGGCCCTCGATGCCCATCCGGCGATCGAGGTGCGCCTGTTCAACCCGTTCCCCACCCGTCATCTCCGCTTTCTCGACGTCGTGCGCGACTTCGTCGGCAGCAATCGGCGGATGCACAACAAGTCCTTCACCGCCGACAATCAGGTCACCGTCATGGGTGGCCGCAATATCGGCGACGCCTACTACGGCGAAGGCGCCAGGGTGACCTTTGCCGACCTCGACGTCGCGGCGGTCGGCCCTATCGTGCATCAGGTCTCGACGCAGTTCGATCGCTTCTGGAACAGCCCCTTCGCGGTGCCTGCCGAAGCGATCATCAGACCACAGGCACCACCGCCGGACGACTTTCTGGCGACCCGCACGGCAGCCCATCTCGCCGAGGTCCGGGCGATAGCCTATGCCGACAGCCTCGATCCGTGGCTGCGGGCCTCGCCGCTGACCGCCATGCCGCTCGAATGGGGCAGGGCCGTGCTGATCTACGATGCGCCAGAGAAGATCGTGAACGGCCGGAGCGCCACCGAGGACCTGATGATCCCCGCCCTGATGGCGGCCATGGGTGTGCCCGAGCGGCGACTCGACGTCGTCAGTCCCTATTTCGGCATCAGCCAGGCCTGGAGCGACGTTTTTGCCTCGTGGACGGCGCGGGGCGTCGAGATGCGCATCCTCACCAACTCGCTCGCGGCCAACGACCCTGCCGTCGCCCATGCCGTCTACATGGTGCGCCGTCGTGGCCTGCTCCTGGCCGGCGTAGAGCTCTACGAGCTGAAGGCCGGGGCCACCGACCCCGAGATCGGCGACCGGCGGGCCGAGGCGCCGGGCCACCGCTTCGCCGACTCGTCCGCCACGCTGCACGCCAAGACGGCCGCCATCGACGGCAAGCGGCTCTTCGTCGGCTCGCTCAACCTCGACCAGCGCTCCGCCTACCTCAACACGGAGATGGGCATGGTGATCGAGAGCCCGCCGCTCGCCGAGGCCCTGCACCGGATGTTCGACGAACGGCTGCTGGCCCACGCCTACCGCGTCACCGTTGGACCGGATTCCCGCCTGCGCTGGATCGAGCGGACGCCCGATGGTGACGTCATCCACGACAGCGAGCCCGAAATCGGGGTGCTCGGTTGGCTCAGCACCGGCATCGTCGCCCTGCTGCCGCTCGACTGGCTGCTCTGACAGGGGCCATGAGCGTGACCCGAATGCCATAACGTCCCGGGCTATTGAACGGCGGGGCTCAGGTGGCTTGAGAGCGATGGTGCGAGACGCTATCGACGATACCAGCGAGCCACTATACGCGCACAGGCGGGAGCCCATGAACGTCATCGCCTTCGTCACGCAAAAAGGCGGCAGCGGCAAGACCACGCTCTGTGTCAATCTTGCGGTCGCCGCCGAGGCCGCCGGTGCCCGTTGCCTGATCCTCGACATGGACCCGCAGGGCTCGGCAGAGGCCTGGTACCACGACCGCGAGGCCGAGACGCCGAAGCTGGCGAAGCTCGGCGCAGCCGACCTGGAGAACGCCATCGGCGTCGCCCGCCGCCAGGGCTTCAGCCACGTCTTCATCGACACGCCAGGGCGCGACGAGCCGTCGGTGGCCGCCGCCATCCGCACCGCCGATTTCTGCCTCGTGCCCTGCCGGCCGACCCCGGCCGACATGAAGGCGACACCGGCCACCATCGCCACCATCAAGCGCCTGCAGAAGCCGGCAGCCTTCGTCCTCAGCCAGACGCCGCCACGCGGCTTCCGCATCAAGGAGGCCGAGATCGGCCTCGCCGTGCTGGGGCCGGTGGCGCCCATGGGCATCGTTTCGCGCAACGTCTTTCAGGATGCCCAGGGTGCCGGGCTCGGCGTCTGCGAGTTCGAGCCCGAAGGCAAAGCGGCGCAGGAGATCGGTGAGCTCTGGGGCTGGCTCGCGAGAAAAATGGAGAAGATGACGGATGGCGCGCAAAAGAACATCGCTTGAGGCCCTGCTCGAGGTCGCCGAGCCGGTCGAGCCGACGCCGCTCCGCCCGAAGTCGACACCCAAGGCGCCTGGGCGCACCATCAACAACAAGCCGATCAAGCAGCAGACGGTCTACATGCCGATCCCCGTCTACGAGCAGCTCCGCCGCCTCGCCTTCGACGAGCGCGAGAAGATGCACACGCTGATCATGGAGGGGCTGGACCGTGTCTTCCGCGACCGCGGCCTGCGCTCCATCGCCGAGCTGGAGCGGGAGTAGCGAGCGGTCTAGCCGCGGCGCTCGGCCAGCCGCGCGCTCGCGCGCTGCTGCAGCCGCCGCAGCCGGAGCGCGAGGAAGATGAGGATCGCGCCCAGGAGCAGCGCTGCGAAGGCGATCAGCCAGGAGATCGCCACGACCCCGGTGCCCGGCCAGAACACCAAGACGAGGCCCAAGACGCCGATGACACCGCCGATGATCGAGAGCGCGCTCCGATCGTCGCCGTCGATCTGGTTCTGCCGCGCCGCCCAGAACTGGCTGAAGCCAATCAGGACGAACCAGACGCCGAACACCACCAAGAGCAGGCGAATCGAGCCGGTCGGCCAGAACAGCAGCACGAGGCCGATGGCGATCCCGATGACGGCCTGAACGAGATGGGCGCCACCCAGGCGGTTCTGCAGCGCGCCGATGAGCCCGGTGACGCCGTCGAGCAGGACGAAGACACCGACCAGCATCACCAGGAGGCCGATGCTGGCGCTGGGCCAGACCAGGGCGCAAAAGCCGACCACGACCGCGATGATGCCGCGCACCAGCATGGCCCACCAGAGGCCGCCAAGCTTGCCGCCGACCACGCTCAGCACCTGCCCGGCGCGCTGCCGGCCATCGCCCGGATCTCGCTGCATCGCTCCATTCCCCCGTCTGCCGTCGTCACGCTCGAGCACGAAGCGTAACGCCGTGCCGCTCGAAAGCCAACGCCTTGCCGGCCCGGGCCGTGGCGCCTACCACGTCACGACACGACCGCGCGCCACTTGGGCAGCTCGACAGTGAACCTGGGGAGAGAAAACCATGCAACCCGTCAAATGGGGCATCATCGGCGTCGCCAAGATCGGCATGGAGAAGGTGATTCCGGCGATGCAGCAGGGTGCCGGCATCGAGATCATCGGCATCGCGTCGCGCGATGCGGACCGAGCCGAGGCCGCCCGCAAGCAACTCGGTATCGCCAGGGCCTACGGCGCTTATGAGGATCTCCTGGCCGACCCCGAGATCGAGGCGATTTACAACCCACTGCCGAACCACCTGCACGTGCCCTGGACCAAGAAGGCGCTCGCGGCCGGCAAGCACGTGCTCTGCGAGAAGCCGCTGGGCATGACGGCCGCCGAGGCCGCGACCCTGTTCGCCGCCCGCGACCAGGCCGGCTGCCTCGTCCAGGAAGCCTTCATGGTCAAGACCCACCCGCAATGGCTGAAGGCCAAGGCGCTGATCGAGGAGGGCCGGATCGGCGAGGCGAGGGCCGCTTCCGGCATCTTCTGCTACATGAACACCGATGCCGACAACGTCCGCAACATGGCCGACATCGGCGGCGGCGGGATCATGGATATCGGCTGCTACATGACCATCTTTTCGCGCTGGATGCTGGGCGCCGAGCCCAGGCGGGTGACCGCCGTGATCGAGCGCGACCCGACCTTCAAGACCGACCGCCTGGCGTCCGCGCTGTTCGATTTCGGCGACGGCCGGCAGGCCAACTGGGTCACCTCGACCCAGCTGGCGCCGGTTCAGCGCTTCACCGTGCTCGGCACCAAGGGACGGATCGAGATTGAGATCCCCTGCAACGCGCCACCCGACCGCCCGTGCCGAATCGTCGTCGACGACGGCCGCGACCTCTTCGGCGGCGGTGCCGAAGTGATCGAGATCCCTACCTGCAACCAGTACCAGCTGCAGGGCGAGATGTTCTCGAAGGCGGTTCGCGGCGAGGGCGCGCTCGTCATGACGCTCGAGGAATCCGTCAACAACATGAAGGTGCTGGACGCGCTCTTCGCCGCCGAGCAGAGCGGCGGCTGGGTCGAGGTCGAAACGCGGGAGATCGCCTCTTGAACCACAGCGGCGAGCGGTGATGAAGGCACCGGCTGGCGGCTATGAGCCGGTAACGCTCGACCGCCGCTTCCTGCTGCTCGCCCTGGTGCCGGTCGCTGTCTATGTGCTTGTGGCCTACGTCATCCTCGACGTCATCCGGCGCGACGACGTCACCTTCTCGATCATCGCCGCCGACGCCTTCCCCACGGTCGCCGCGGCCGAGGCGCGCTACCGCAGCTTCTGGGCCACGGCCTTCCTGCTCTCAGCCGCGGTATCCCTGGCGGTGGCGGTCAGCATCGTCCTCGACATCTTGCGCCTGCGGCTCGCCCGGGATCGCTGGCTTATCCTTGGCCTGATCGTGGGTGGCATGATCGCGACCGCGGCGATCGAGACCATCGACAGCCTGCGCGGCGAAACCCGCTGGTATGATAGCCTGGGCCTCATCGGCCCGGCGGCCAGCCAGAGCGATGCAGCTTCGGAAGCGAGCGCCATCGAAGCCCGCGGCCTCTTTCGCACGGTGTTTCAGGGGCCCCCAGCAGGTGTTGCCGGCGAAGCGACCCTGCCGCTGCTCGATGCCGGGCTCGACATCGTCAAGACTTCTGGGCGCGATCGCGCTCACCCTGGTCGCTGCCGGACTCATCCTCAGCCTGGCCGAGCCCCAGCGGCGGCAGACGCCGGCGGAAAGAGCGGCGCGCCTCGGTCGTGATCTGCAGCGCCAGAAGGAGCTGCTGCAGCAGGGTGCCGCCGTCTACGTCCTGGCGATCGTCTCGATGCTCGCCTGGATGCACTGGCCCTTGCCCTTCCTCGCCAGCGACGCCGTGCGCGGCGACTACCGCGACCTCCTGGTCGCCAACGCGCTGCTCCAGGGCACCGCCTACAGCCTCGGCATTGCAGCCATCTACCTGCCCGCCGCAATGCTGCTCCGCCGCCGCATCGCCGACCTCAGCGAGGCGACGCCCGACGCCACGCCCACCTGGCTGAGCGAGCAGGGGCTCGAAACCCGGCCCCTCGACCAGCTCCGGCAGTTGGCCACCATGCTCCTGCCCGCCATCATCAGCGTCCTGCCGGCACTGGAAAAGCTATGGAGCGGCTAGGTGAGCAGAAAATGGTGCGGGCGGAAGGGGTCGAACCTCCGACACCGGCGGTGTAAACGCCGTGCTCTACCACTGAGCTACGCCCGCATGTCGCTCGCACAATAGAAACTCCAACAAGCGGCGACAAGCGGCGCGGAACCTCTCTGCCATCGCCGAAGTTGCTTCTGCGGCGCACTTGCTCGCGCCTTGGTGGGTGAAGCGGCCGTTCTCGATCGTCGAGGTTGCATCGACTCGTTGCGGTCTATTAACACGTTCAGTTCTTGCCGGCGCGGGCCGGCGCGGCGGCTGGTGGATCGTGACCGACAGTGCTCAAGACGCGCAATAGCGAGACAACGGACGCGTTGGCGGTCTCGATCGCCGCCGGTGATCTAGCGCCACTGAATCGCCTCTTCGTCGATGCCCGTGCCCGCCCGCCGCGAATCGTCTGGCGGCCCGAGCCGGAGGTCCTGCGGACGGCGGTGCTGCAGCGGCTGCTGGCCGCCTGGCAGGCGCTGAGCCCGGGCCCTGGGCAGCTGCCGCCGCCAGCCGCGGCGCCGGGGCTCGCCGGCGGCGGCGACAGCGACTGGACGATGCTGCTCGAGCCCGCGCAGCCGCCACACGGCGGCAAGCAGTCGGGCGATCTCGAGCGCTTGGTCTACAGCCACTACGGTGCCGGCATCGCCCGCAACTACGGTCGCGACATGACCGGCAAGACGATGAAGTTCTTCCCGGACCATATCGGCCTGTTCTTCTCGGCGACCTACGCTGCCGTGCAGCGCCGGGCCGAGCCGGTCTTCACCGAGCACGAGCCGCCGGCCAACGTGCTGGTGCGCAGCTGGCAACGGCTGATCCTGCCCTTCGCCGAGCCCGGCCGGCCAGCCAGCCACTTCGTCGTCGGCAATGTGCCGGAGAGCGCCGTCACGACGCTGCTCGACGTGATGTACGACGCGGCGCTGGTGACAGATGGCGATGGCCGCATTCGTCTCGCCAATCGGGCAGCCGAGGAGCTGCTCGGCACGGTCGAGGAACCGCTCGCCGGCAGCCCGGTCGACGATCATCTGCCCGGCCTCACCGCCGTCATGCAGGGTCTTGCGGCCGAGATCGACGATATCGGCGCCTACGGCCGGCACGAGCTGACGCTCGTTCGTGACCGACGAAGACTTCTACCTCGAAGTGTCGATCGGTGGCACCCGGCTCGCCAACGACCTGCTCTTTGTCCTCGTCCTGCGCGATCTCACCGAGCGGGCGCAGCGCGAGCGGGCGCTTCTCAAGATCGCGTTCAAGGACGATCTGACCGGCATCCTGAACCGCCGTGGCCTGCACCATCAGTCGGATGCGCGGCAGCCCACCGGCCGTCGCAGCCGTGACGGATTCGGCCTGCTCATCGTCGATATCGACGGCTTCAAGGCTCTGAACGACAGCCACGGTCACGCCGCCGGGGATCGAGTGCTCAAGGCGGTCGCCGGCCGTCTCGCCTCCTCCCTGCGTGCCGACGACGCCGTTGCCCGCTGGGGTGGCGACGAGTTCGTCGTCGTGCTCTACGGCCTCGGGCGGCAGAAGGATCTGGCGACAGCGGCGGCGAAGCTGGTCGACCGGCTGCGCCAGCCGCACACCATCGACGGCCAGCCGCTGACGGTGAAGGTGAGCGTCGGGGCGGCACTCTTTCCGACCCACGGTCGCGACTTCGACGCGGTCCTCGCCGCCGCCGACAAGGCGCTCTACCGGGCGAAGTCGGCGGGTGGCGATCGCCTGGAGCTGGCCTCCCGCACCCCCGCTGCCGATTGAGCCCGGCGGTGCCGGGTGAGGCCCAGCCGCGCCCGGGCACGGCCCGGATCGGGCGGCAGGACGGCGTCGAGGAGCGCGCGCGTGTAGGGCTCGCGGGGCGCCCGCAGCAGCTCGGCGGTCGGCCCCGTCTCGATGATCGCCCCCTCGCGCATCACCGCGATCCGATCCGCCAGATGCGCAACGACGGCGAGGTCGTGGCTGATGAAGAGATAGGCCAGCCCATGCCTGGCGCGAAGGTCGGCCATCAGGTTCAAGACCTGGGCCTGGACCGAGACGTCGAGCGCCGAGACCGGCTCGTCGGCGACGACCAGCCTGGGCCTGGTGATCAATGCCCTGGCGATGGCGATCCGCTGCCGCTGACCGCCCGAGAACTCGTGCGGGTAGCGGTCCAGCGCGTCGTCGCCGAGCCCGACCTCGAGCAGCGCGGCCTGGACCCGGGCCAGCGACTCGCTGCCGCCGAGCCGGAGCAGGGCCAGCGGCTCGGCCACGATCCGTGCCACGGTCTGGCGCGGATCGAGCGAGCCGAACGGGTCCTGGAAGACCATCTGAGCATCACGCCGGAGGCCGCGCCAGGCGGCCCGGTCGGCCCGGGCGAGATCGACGCCGGCCAGCCGCACCTGCCCGGCATCGGCGCGCTCGAGACCGACGGCGAGCCGGCCGAGGGTCGACTTGCCGGAGCCCGATTCCCCGACCAGCCCGAGCACCTCGCCCGGCATCAGCTGCAGCGAGACGTCCGGCGAGCGCGATGCGGCGCGGCGCCGGGCCGAGCAGCTTCTGGCGCGGCAGCCGGTAGTGCCGGCTGACCCGGTCGAGGACGAGCAGCGGCTCGCTCACGGCGCCGGCCGCGGATGAAAGCAGGCCGCCCGGTGATCGGTGCCGTCGAGTCTCTCGAGCAGCGGCCGCCCGATCCGGCAGCGATCGGTGGCGAACGCACAGCGCTCGGCAAAGGCGCAGCGCGGCGCTCCGCTCCAGCGGGTCCGGCACCCGGCCTGGAATGGTGGTGAGCTTCTGGCCGCGCCGGGCCGGGTCCAGCACCTCCTTGGGCAGTGCCTCGAAGAGCCCCCGGACATAGGGATGCGCCAGCCGGGCGAAGACGGCATCGGTCGTCCCCGTCTCGACGATCCGCCCGGCATACATGACGTGCACGGCCTCGGCGATCGCGGCGATCACGCCGAGGTCGTGGGTGATCAGGAGCAGCGCCATGCCGGTCTCGTCCGCGATCTCGCCGATCAGCTGCAGGATCTCCGCCTGGACGGTGACGTCGAGCGCGGTCGTTGGCTCGTCGGCGATCAGCAGCTTCGGCCGTCTGGCCAGCGCCATGGCGATCATCACCCGCTGGCGCTGGCCGCCCGACAGCTGGTGCGGGTAGAGATCGGGCGAGAAGCTCGCCGGATCGAGCCCGACCCGCTGCATCGCCCGCCGCGCCACGCCTCCGCCTCGGCCCGGCCCACGCCGACGCGTGCGTCGCAGACCCTCGGCGATCTGTCGGCCGATGGCGTGGACCGGGTTGAGGGCCGTCATCGGCTCCTGAAAGATCATGCCGATCTCGGCCCCTCTGATCCGGCCGTAGGCGGCATCATCGAGCCCGATCAGATCCCGATCAGCGAAGACGATTTGGCCAGTGACGCGTGCCCGATTCGGGCAGCAGGCCCATGATGGCGAGCGCGGTCATCGACTTGCCGCAGCCGCTCTCGCCGACGATGCCGTGCCAGTCGCCCGGGCCGAGCGCGAGGTCGATGCCGTCGAGAACCCGGGCCGGACCCTCCGGCGTCGCGATCGCGACCGTCAGGCCGTCGAGCTGCGAGCAGCGTCATGCTCGCGCCCGGCGCAGCCGCGGATCGAGGAGATCGCGGAGCCCGTCGCCCAGGAGGTTGAGGCCGAGCACCGAGAGCACGATGCACAAGCCCGGATAAATGGCGAGCTGCGGCGCGATGAACATCATCGTCTGCGCCTCGTTCAGCATGCGCCCCCAGGACGGGTTCGGCGGCTGGGCGCCGAGCCCCAGATAGGAGAGCCCGGCCTCGGCAAGGATCGCGAGCGCGAACTGGATGGTCGCCTGGACGATGATCAGGGACGCGACATTGGGCAGGATGTGGCTCGGTCGTGATCGCGATCTCGCCGCGTCCCGGCCAGCCTCGCGGCGGCGACGAAATCCCGCTGCCAGAGCGCCATCGCGGCACCCCTGGTCAGCCGGGCGAAGACCGGGATGTTGAAGATGCCGATGGCGATGATCGCATTGACCGCGCCCGGGCCCCCAGAGTGCGGTGATCATCACGGCGGTCAACAGGGCCGGAAAGGCGAAGGCGAAATCCGAGAGCCGCATCACCAGGTCGTCGAGCCAGCCGCCGGTGGCGCTCGCCAAGGCACCCAGCGGCACGCCGATGCCGATGCCGACGCCGACCGCGACAACGGCGACCAGGATCGAGTTGGCAGCCCCGGCCAGAAGCAGCGAGAGCACATCGCGGCCGAAGGCATCGGTGCCCAGCCAGTGCGCCGCCGACGGCCCCGCCAGCCGGTTCGCCACGTTGATCACACCGATGGGGTAGGGCGTCCAGACCAGCGAAAGCAGCCCGGCCAGCAGCAAGACCAGGCACAACCCGCCGCCGACCCAGAGCCCGCCCTGCCGCGACCTGCCGGCCATGCTCCTGCCGCCCATGCCCCTACCTGCCATGCCTGAGCCGCGGATCGAGCCAGAGATAGACGAGATCGACCAGCAGATTGACGAGGATCACCAGCGCCGCGATGACCACGACCAGGTCGCGCACCACGGTCAGGTCGCGCTGGGCGATGGCCTGGAAGGTCAGCCGGCCGATCCCGGGTAGCGAGAAGACGTTCTCGATGATGATGGTGCCCGCCACCAGGAACGAGAACTGCAGCCCCATGATCGTCACCACCGGGATCAGCGCATTGGGCACGGCATGGCGCCAGATCGCCTCGCGCCTGGAGAGCCCCTTGGCCCGGGCGGTCCGGACATAGTCCTGGCCCAGCGCCTCGAGCACCGCCGAGCGGGTCAGCCGCGCCAGGATCGCGGCCTGCGGCAGGGCCAGCGCCAGCGCCGGCAGCAGCAGCGAGCGCAAGGCCGGCCAGACGCCCGCGTCCCAGCCGGCGAAGCCGCCCGCCGGCAGCCAGCCGAGCCAGACGGCAAAGAGCAGGATGAGCAGCATGGCGAACCAGAAATTGGGCACCGCGACCCCGAGCTGGGTCACCCCCATCAAGGCGGTATCGGAGATGGCCCCGCGCCGGCTGGCGGCGAAGACCCCGACCGGGATGGCGATCGCGGTGGAAAGGACGATCGCCATCAGTGCCAGCGGCAGGCTGACGACCGACCGCTCGGCGATCAGCTGGCCCACCGGCACGCCATAGGTGTAGCTGGCGCCGAGCCGGCCCTGCAGCAGGCCTTGCAGCCAGGTCAGGTAGCGCTCGAGCGGCGGCCGATCGAGGCCGAGCTCGGCCCGAAGGGCGGCCAGCGTGTCCTCCCTGGCGCCGGTGCCGAGGATCACGGCCGCCGGGTCGCCGGGCAGGAGCTCGAGCACGACGAAGACGACCACGGTGGCGCCGAGCAGCGTCAGCAGCGTCGTCAGCAGGCGGCGGATGAGCAGAGCCGTCAGGAATAGCACCCCTCGAAAGTCGGGGCGACACTAGCCGGGCGAAGCCGCCGCGGCGATAGGGACGATCCCTCGCGCATTGCACAGCGCCACCGCCGCCGCCACCTTGCGGCCATAGCCCCGCCACCCGAGATGTCGATCATGTCCCTCTTCGAACGCTATCTCTCGCTCTGGGTCGCCTGCTGCATCGCCGTCGGCATCGTCCTCGGCAACGTGGCGCCGGGGCTCGTCCAGCTGCTCGCCAGCCTCGAATACGCGTCCGTGAACGCGGTCGTGGCCGTGCTGATCTGGGCCATGGTCTACCCGATGATGGTGGCGGTCGACTTCGCGAGCCTGCGGCGGGTCCACGAGCGGCCCAAGGGCCTGATCATCACGCTCACCGTCAACTGGCTGGTCAAGCCCTTCACCATGGCGGCCTTGGGCGTGCTCTTCTTCGAGCATGTCTTCGCGGACCTGATCGATCCGGCCGACGCCAGCCAGTACATCGCCGGCCTGATCCTCCTGGGTGCCGCGCCCTGCACGGCCATGGTCTTCGTCTGGTCGCAGCTGACCCGTGGCGACCCCAACTACACCCTGGTCCAGGTCTCGGTGAACGACCTGATCATGGTCGTCGCCTTCGCGCCCATCGTCGCGCTGCTGCTCGGCGTCACGGACCTCGTCGTGCCCTGGACGACGCTGCTGCTCTCGGTCGTGCTCTACGTCGTGATCCCGCTCGCCGCCGGCGCCTGGACTCGTCACTGGCTCCAACGCCGTGCCGGCCCGGGCGAAGCCGGCGAGGTGGCGGTCCAGCGCTTCACCGCCCGGCTGAAGCCCTATTCTGTTCTGGGCCTGCTCGCCACGGTCGTCCTGCTCTTCGGCTTTCAGGGCCACGTCATCCTGGCAGAGCCGCTTCTGATCCTGCTCATCGCGGTGCCGCTGCTGATCCAGATCCTACGGCATTTTCGCCATCGCTTATGCGGCCGCCTGGGCTTGGCGGGTGCCCTATCGTGTGGCCGCACCCTGCGCCCTGATCGGCACGTCGAACTTCTTCGAGCTGGCGGTCGCCGTCGCCATCGGCCTCTTCGGCCTGAGCTCCGGTGCGGCCCTGGTCACCGTGGTGGGCGTTTTGGTTGAGGTGCCGGTGATGCTCTCGCTCGTGGCCTTCGCCAACCGCACGCAAGCCTGGTTTCCGATCGAGGAGACGCCGCTCGCCAGAGGCGCCGTCCCCCGGCAGGCGCGACGATGACGAAGCCATCGCGAAAGCCCAAGGCACAGGCGGATGACACCGAGGTGGAGCTCGCCTCGCCGCCCTGCCTGATCAACGAGGTCGACCCGGCCTATATGGGCCTCGATGTGGCCGAGGGACGAGCCGCAGCAGGCAAAAAGCCAGGCAAGCCGGGCGGCAGGCGGCGCCGCAACGACGAGGTCAGCTGATCTGAGGGATCGCTAGACGCTCGACGACGATCTCGGGATCGCTGGAGCGGGGCGCGTTCTTCACCAGCTCGCGATAGACAGCGACGATCCGCCTGGCACTCTGCTCGAGGCCGAACTCGCGCAGCACGAAGTCGCGCGCCCGCTCTGCCAGCCGCTCCTTGGTCTCGGCTTCGAGCGAGAGGCCGAGATCCAGCGCCCAGGCCAGCTCGGCCGGGTCGTCCGGCGGCACCAGCCAGCCAGTGGATGCGACCAGCACGGCCTCGCCGAGCGCGCCCACATTGCTGACGATCACCGGCTTGCCCATGGCCTGGGCCTCGATCAGCGGCGCCGCGTCCAGGTCCTGCGCATCGGCCGCGGCCGGCAGCACCACGAGATCCGCCAGCGCGTGGGCTGCCGGCCAGTCGTCGCAGCCGCCGGCGAAATGCACCCGCTCGCGCAGCCCCAGCTTCTCGATCCGGCCCTCGAGCTCGCGCGCAAAAGCATCCTTGCGGTCCAGATCACCGCAGATCATCAAGACGAAATCCTCGCGCTGCAGGCGATGCATCGCCTCCAATAGCAGCAGATGCCCGCGCCGGCGGACCACCTGGCCCGGCAGCATCACCACCTTGCGGTCCAGCCCCAGGTTCCAGCGCTCGGCGAGCTTGGTCATGCGATGACCGCGCATCCGCTCGGGGTCGAACGCTTCGAGGTCGATGCCCTGGCGCACGATCCGCAATCTGGATGCCTCGACGCCGTAGGTCTGGGCGATGTGGTCGGCGAGGTATTCCGAGCTGGCGATGATCCGCGCCCCTTGCGCCATGACCTGGTTCCAGCGGCGGCTGAGCCCGCCATCGCTGCCCTGGTAGGCCGTCTCGAAGCTGGTGATGAACGGGACGTCGGCGCGCTTCGCGGCGTAGCTGGCGCTCCAGGCCGCGGCCCGGCTCTGGGCGTGGACGAGCGCCACCTTGTGCGTGCGGATGGCCTTGCCGAGCTTGGCGATGTTGGTCGACAGGGTCAGCGGGTTGGTCGTGTCGACCGTGGCCTTGACGTGGACGCTGCCTTGCGCGGCCAGCTCCCGCTCGAGCGGACCGCCGGCCGAGGCCACGCACGAGCGCCAGCCGTCCGCGGCCAGTCGGCGCGCCGTGGCCAGCACCACGCGTGCGGCCGTGCCTTCCTCGAGATTGGGGACCACCTGCAGAATGCCGGGTCGAATGGCGTTGCTGCTCACGCGCGTTCCTATAAACCGCCCATTTCAGCCTGCCGGCCATTTTCCGCCGGACCATGAGGCGTGCTAGCAGATGTGCCGTGAAGGCACTACCGAGGAGTGAGCGATGGAGCGTCTGGAGCGCGGCTCTGGCGAATGGGTTGCCTATGTGCGACACCCCGGGCGATCGCCCGAGGTGGTGTTCCTGGGCGGCTTCGCCTCCGACATGACCGGCACCAAGGCGCTCAGGCTCGAGGCGCATTGCCTGGAGCGTGGCCAGGCCTTCACCCGCTTCGACTACCGCGGCCACGGCAGCTCGTCCGGCAGCTTCGCCGACGGCACGATCGGCCTTTGGGCCAGCGATGCCATTGCCGTGCTCGACCGGGTGGTCGAAGGGCCGGCCGTGCTGGTCGGCTCCAGCATGGGTGGCTGGATCATGCTGCTCACCGCGCTGGCCCGCCCTGAGCGGGTCAAGGGCCTGATCGGCATCGCCGCCGCCCCGGACTTCACCGAGCGGCTGATCGCCAAGGCGCTGACCCCTGTCCAGGCAGCGACGCTCGCTAGGGATGGCGTGCTCTACGAGCCGTCCGACTATGGCGAGCCCCTGCCGATCACCTCGCGCCTGCTCGTCGAGGGGCGCGAGCACCTGCTGCTCGACGCACCGATCGCCATTGGCTGCCCGGTGCACCTGCTGCACGGCCAGCAAGACCCCGACGTGCCCTTCACCCTCAGCCTCGAGCTGGCCCGGCAGCTGGAGAGTGCCGCGGTCACCATCGAGCTGATCAAGGATGGCGACCACCGCCTGTCCCGCGAGCCCGACCTCCGGCGCCTGACCGCGACACTCGATCGGATGCTCGAGACGGTCGGCGCCTGATGGCCGTGGGATGCCGGCGAGCGCACGGAAGGGGAGGATCGAGTGACTGAAGAGCTCGTTCTCTTCACCAATCCGACGTCACGCGGCCGGGTCGTTCGCTGGATGCTGGAGGAGGTGGGCAGGCCCTATCGAGCGGAGCTGCTCGACTATGGCCCGGCCATGCGGACCCCGGGTTTCCTGGGGCTCAACCCGATGGGCAAGGTGCCGGTGCTCTGTCATGGTCGGACCGTCGTCACCGAGACGGCAGCCATCTGCGCCTATCTCGCCGACGCATTCCCGGATGCCGGTTTGGCACCGCCGCTTTCGGATCGTGGTGCCTATTATCGCTGGCTCTTCTTCGCGGCAGGACCGATCGAGGCCGCGGTCACCGCGCAATCGATGGGCTGGGCCGCAACGACAGAACGAGACGAGGGTTTCATCGGTTTCGGCAGCATCGAGCGCGTCATGGACGCGCTGGAGGAGGCGCTGGCCGGGGTCACCTTCATTGCCGGCGACCGCTTTAGTGCGGCCGACCTTTATCTCGCCTCGCGGCTCGACGCGGGTATCGCGCTCAACTGCCTGGAACCCCGCCCCGCGATCGAGGCCTACCTCGCAAAGGCGACCGATCGCGATGCAAGGCGCCGTGCCAGAGCCCTCGACGATGCGTTCGTGCCCGTACCACCACCGTCCTAGGCTTGGCCGCTGGTGGCCGTGGTTTCGCCGAAACCCATCCCCTCATAGATCTCGGCCAGCGGCAGGCTGAGATCAAGGCAGGCGAGCGCCAGCGACGCGTCGAGGCCGGTCACGAAAACGCTCCGCCAACTCTGGTCGTCCTCGCGTGTCACCAGCTCCACCTTGGTTTCGGTAGGCGAGACGTAGACCAGCTGTTGCAAGCTCGAGATGGCCTGATAAAGCCAGCGCTTCTCGGTCTGATCGTACTCGGCGGTCGACGGAGACAAGACCTCGACAACCAGCACCGGATCATCGACGAACAGCTCATCGGGCCCCCGCGGCGTGCAGCTGACCAGGACGTCCGGGTAAACCACCTCGCCATTCGCCCCTTTGACCCGTGTCTGAACGGTGCGCGCCCTGCAGGCAGAGCCGCGCAGTCGTCGCCGCAATCCGGCGTAGATATTGTCCGTGACATCGTTGTGGCCGATCGTCCCGCCGACCATCATCCTGACGGAACCACCGACCAGCTCGTGCCGCTCGGCCTGACGCCGCTCCCAGTCGAGAAAGGCGTCGGGATCGATCGGCTCTTTCAGCGTGGCCAGGGCCATCACCAGCTCCTCTGCGGTGCGACGCCTCATACCACGCCCGGCCGCCCACCATCCACCGCGAGCAGCGCCAGCAGCCCCTCCCGGTAGCTGGGAAACGCCAACCGCACGCCGAGCTCGGTCTTGATCCGCTCGTTCCTGACCCGCCGGTTGTCCTGGTAGAACGTCCGCGCCATGGGCGAGAGGTCCGCCACCTCGTAGTCCTGCTCGGGCGGCGGGGCGACGCCCATCAGCTCGGCCGCGTGCGCCACCACATCCTGCGGCGGCGCCGGCTCGTCGTCGCAGACATTGTAGATCGCGCCCGGGTGGGGCGCGGCGATCGAGGCCTCCAGCACCGTCGCGATGTCCTCGACATGGATGCGCGAGAAGACCTGGCCAGGCTTGACGATCCGCCGCGCCGTGCCGCTCTGGAGATTGACGAACGGGTTGCGCCCCGGCCCGTAGATCCCGGCGAGCCGGAAGACATGCGCCGGCAGGCCGCTCTCGAGCCAGGCCGCCTCGGCCCTGGCCCGCCTGTCGGCCCGCGCCAGGCTGGGCTCGATCGGTGTCGCCTCGTCGACCCAGCCGCCGTCCCGGTCGCCATAGACCGCGGTCGTGCCGAGATAGCCGGCCCAGGCGAGACCGCAGGCGCGCAGCTGCGGCAGATGAACGTCCAGCACCGGGTCGCCCGCCTCGTCCGGCGCAATCGAGGTCAGCACATGCGTCACGCCGTCGAACGCGACCGCCGGCAGCGGCGTCGCGCGGTCGAAGGCGTGCATCACAAAGCCCTTGGCCTCCAGCACGCGCCGCTTCTCGGCCTTGCGCGAGGTGCCGGTGACCCGCCAGCCCTGGCGCGAGCAGCCGCTGCGCCAGCACCTCGGCCGAGTAGCCGAGGCCGAAGCAGAGCAGGGTGGGGGTCAGCTCGTCCATTCCGCACGTACCTCCGGATCGCTCTCATGGCGCAGATGATCGTCGCGCCGCGCTTCGACCATGGCAGGCGTGGCCAGGCGGCGAAAGGCCCAGGCGGCAGCCCCTCGCACCACGGCGGCCGGATCGCCGAGCAGCCGCTCGACCCATGGCAGCAGCGCCGGCTCGCCGCTGTTGCCGGCGGCGATCAGAACGTTGCGGACGAACCGGTCGCGGCCGATCCGCTTGATCGGCCGAGCCGCTGAAATGCCGCCGGAACGCCGCGTCGTCGAGCTGCAAAAGCTCGGCGATCGCCGGCGCCAGCAGGTCGTCCCGCGCCTGCAGCTTGGTCTCGCGCGCCGCAACCGCAAAACGGTTCCAGGGACAGACGGCAAGGCAGTCGTCGCAGCCATAGATCCGATTGCCCATCGCCTCGCGGAACTCGCGCGGGATTGGCCCCGCGTGCTCGATGGTCAGATACGAGATGCAGCGCCGCGCATCGAGCGCGTAGGGTGCCGGGAAGGCGTCGGTCGGGCAGACGTCGAGGCAGCGCCGGCAGCTGCCGCAATGGTCGCTCTCGGCCACGTCCGGCGGCAGCTCGGCGGCGCTCAGGATCTCGCCCAGGAAAAACCAGGAGCCCAGCCGGCGCGAGACCAAGTTGGTGTGCTTGCCCTGCCAACCGATCCCGGCCCGCTCGGCGAGCGGCTTCTCGAGCAGCGGTGCCGTGTCGACGAACACCTTGACGGCAGCGCCGGAACGCGCCGCCAGCCAGCCCGCCAGCTGCTTCAGGCGGCCCTTCATCAGGTCGTGATAGTCGCGGTTCTGCGCGTAGACCGAGATCGCCGCGCGATCACGCCGCTCGAGCACGGCCAGGGGATCGTGCGCCGGCGCATAGCTCATCGCGACCGCGATCGCGGTCCTGGCTTCCGGCCAGAGGCCCTGGGGCGTTGCCCTTCGCTCGGGCTCGCGCGCCAGCCAGTCCATGCTGCCGTGCCGGCCACGGGCGATGAAATCACGATAGGCGGCGCTCCGCCCGTTGGGCAAGGCGGCCGGTGCGACCCGCAGCTCGTCGAAGCCGAGGGCCAGCGCCCGCTCGCGCAGCTGGTCAGAAATCGAGATCGTCGTAATGCACCGGTGGCTTGAGCCCGACCAGCCGGTCCATGAGCAGCGGCCGGAAGGACGGCCTGGACTTGACCTTGGCGTACCAGTCCCTGGCACCCGCCGAGGCTTCCCAGGGCACGTCGCCCAGATAATCCAGGACCGAAAGGTGCGCAGCAGCGGCAAGGTCGGCGAGGCTCAGGTCGTCGCCGGCGAGCCAGCGGCGGTCCTCGTAGAGATAGCCGATATAGGCCAGATGGCCGCGGATGTTGGCCGCGCCCGCACGCAGCGCCTCGGAGCTCGGCGTGCCGTTCCGCTTCAGCCGCCGCAACAGCTTCTCGCCCCAGAGCAGGTCGGTGACCTCGCGGCGAAACTTGACGTCGAACCAGGCCACCAGCCGACGGACCTCGTTGCGCCGCTGCCGGTCCCTGCCGACCAGCTCGGGCTCGGCGTGGGTCTCGTTCAGATGATCCGCGATGGCAGCACTGTCGGCGACCACCAGATCGCCGTCGACCAGCACCGGCACCTCGGCCGCCGGGTTCAGCCTGAGAAAGTCCGGATCGCGCTCCCAGGGCTCGACCTCGACCAGTTCGGCCGCCAGGTTCTTCTCGCGCAACACCAGCCGGATTTTCCGGGAGAACGGACAGAGCGGCTGATGGTAGAGGCGGAGCATTGCTGATCTTCGAGCCTCGGCCATCCATTCGATGGCCCTTCGTCTCGACAATCAAGCCCAGAGCCGGCCCCAGCGCAAGGTTGCAGGGCGCAACTTGGCAGGGTGCCGGCGCCGAGCCCGATCCTCAGGCCGCCATGTCGAAGAGCAGCAGGTCCGCCTCGGCGACGCCTTCGATGGCGAGTTCGGCCTCGGCCTCGATCGCCACCCCGTCGCCGGCCGCGAGCGCCGTGCCGTTGAGCGTCACCGCACCCGAAGCCACCTGCAACCACACCCGGCGGCCAGCTGCCGGCGCGTGCGCCACGCGATCCCCCGCCGCGAGCCGCGCCAGATAGAGATCGGCGTCCTGGTTGAGCCCGAGCGAGCCATCGCGCCCGTCGCCGGAAGCCACCAGCCGCAACCGGCCTTGCCGCTCGGCGTCGGCGAAATGTGCCTGGGCGTAGTCCGGCGGCAGACCGGCGCGAACGGGCTCGATCCAGATCTGCAGAAAGTGCACGGGCGCGTCGTTCGACGGATTGAACTCGGAGTGACGAATCCCGGTGCCGGCACTCATCCGCTGCACGTCGCCCGGCCGGATCACCGAGCCCGTGCCCAGGCTGTCCTTGTGCTCGAGCGCGCCCTCGAGCACGACCGTGATGATCTCCATGTCGCGATGCGGATGCATGCCGAACCCGGCACCCGGCGCCACCCGGTCGTCGTTGATCACGCGGAGCGACCCATAGCCCATGTGAAGCGGGTCGTAGTATTGCCCGAAGCTGAAGCTGTGCCGGCTCTTCAGCCAGCCGAAATCGGCGAGCCCACGCTCGTCCGCCTTGCGAACGCTCATCATGGCAACAGTCTCCTCTCTTGCTGGCAACTTATGTGGTTGCCGATCGGAGCGTTCAGGCTAGGCTTCGCGAAAACCACCGTTGCCATATCGGCAACGATCAACACTTGCGGAGGACACTCGCGATGCAGATGACCTGGCTCGGCCACTCGGCGCTCCACCTCGCGACCAACGGCCAATCGATCCTCATCGACCCCTTCTTCACCGGCAATCCCAAGCACCCCGAAGGCTTCGAGGACACGCTCGAGAGCTGCGACGTCATCGTCGTCACCCACGGCCACGAGGACCATCTGGGCGACAGCGCCAGGCTCGCGAAGAAATACGACGCCACGCTGGTCGCCCAGTACGAGATCTGCATGTGGCTGAACGGGCAGGGCGCGGAGAAGGTGCAGCCGATGAATACCGGCGGCGAGATCGAGGTGGCCGGCATTCGCTACGCCATGGTCCCGGCCTTCCACAGTGCGGGGATCATCCGCGACGGCGAGCCCAAGGCCATGGGCGACCCGGCCGGCTTCGTCGTCACCGCACCCGACGCCACGATCTACCACGCCGGCGACACCTGCCTCTTCTCCGACATGGCGCTGATCCAGCGGCTCTACCAACCCAAGGTCGGCTTCCTCCCGGTTGGCGACCGCTTCACCATGGGCCCCGCCCACGCTGCAATTGCCTGCAACGAATTCCTCGACCTCGACCTCATCGTGCCGATCCACTGGGGCACCTTCGACCTCCTGCACGGCGATCCCGAGGTGCTCGAGCGCGAGGTCAAGCGCGGCCGCGTCCACATCGCGACGCCGGGCGAGCCCTTCGGTCTCTAGCGCCCACCCGCCGGCGCCGCACGCCGCTCAGGCGGCGGCGGCGGCGTCGGCCTCGGTCACGAGGCTCTCCACCGTGACCGCCGCCGGCTCGCCCGCCTGGGCGACGAGCGGCGGCGCGGTGTTCGCCGCATCGACCGCAAAGAGCGCGTCGTTGAAGTCGCGGTCGACGTTCGTGGCACTCAGCGGCTTGTCCTCGAAGGCGACGGTGAATTGGCCGTCGAGCAGACCCGACGTGACCTGCCCGGTGTCGCCCGGGTTGAGCTTGTTGGAGAGCGGGTTGGCCGAGCCGGCGTCGATGGTGTGCAGGATGTTGCCCAGCACCAGGGTCTCCCTGCCGTCATCGGCGATGAAGACCAGCTCCGGCGTCGTGTCGGTCACCGATGCGGGACCGCCGTCCGAGCGGAACTCGAGACTGCCGCCCGCGAAGATCGCCGCGTCGTTGAGCGCCCAGCCGTCGGCCGCGAGGAAGAGGCCGAACCCGGTGCCGGGGCTCAGCTCCTCGGGCGCGAAGAGGTCGCTGAGCAGCACCGCGTCCCCTGGCGACAGCGGGCCGCCACCGGGGCGGGCAGCTTCAGACGCTTCGTCGCTCGGCTCGCTGTGCTCGATCCGCTCGAACACCCATGCAGTGGCCCCGATCGTGCCGTCCGGCCCGACCAGAGTAGACCCCGAGGCTGCTCTGGAACGCCGCGTACTCGTCGACGAAGCTGATCTCGGCATCGCCCGAGGGACCCACCAGGAAGAGCGGCGCGCCCACGATCTCGCTGTCCGGCAGCGGCACCTTCTCGGCCAACGGCGGCAAGGTGTTGGGCGGCGGCTGGACCTCCAGCTCGAACGCCCCGATATCCGGCGTCGCGTCGCGCGGCAGACCGCGCTGGTCGAACGGCGGTGCGTCCGCCGGATCGGCCGCATCCAGCGCCGGGTTCGATGCGCTGTCCAGAAGCGCCACGGTCGGCGTCGGCCCGCCATTGTCGGCGGCGACGCCGGCCAGACGCCGGTGCTGCCGATCTCCTCGGTCAGCGCGAACAGCGTCGTCCGGCCGTCACCCCCAGCTGGTCCGCTGGCCAAGGCCCCGTCGACCGCCGCATCGCGAAACGTGTTGGCGCCGTTGCTCGCGATCGTGCCGACGACGCCGTCGTCGATGATGCTGTTGGCGATCGTGACCTGGCTCGTCGGCGCAAGGTAGAGGCCGGTGGCGGGGCGGTTGTCGGGACCAGCGCCGTAGGATAGCTCCTCTCGGCTGCCGGTCAGCGTCGTGTTGACGATGCTGCCGGTGCTGTCGCCGCGGACGAAGATCGTTGCTGTCGGCCCGCTCGACCCTGGACTCACCCGGCGCATTGCCGGCAAAGGTCGAGTTGACGATCTGGAAATCGCCGTCGATGTCGATGAGACCACTCTGGGCCACGCATAGAGACCGCCGTTGTCGATGAAGCTGCTGTTCTCGATCACCAGCGAGCCGGTGACGCCCAGGATCTCGGGGCGGTCGAGAGGCCTGTTGCCGATGAAGACGCTGTCGGTGACCCGAACATCGCCGATGACCGTGACGCCACCCCTGTACTCGCCGCCATTGTCGCTGATCGTGCTTCTCTCGATCGTCACGTCGCCGTCGAAGCGGGCGGCGTAGGCACTCGAGAGGTAGCTTCCGCGTGCCGCTGATGACGCTGTCGACGATCGCGAGCGAGCCGTCGCCGCGCACGCCAAAGCTCGAGCCAGGGACACTGGTGGTGTTGTCGATCGTTGCGCGTTGCAGCGCGATGTCCGCCGCCGAGGCGTCGATGCCGACCCGGTATGCGTTCTGAATGGTCAGGTCCTCGAAGCGCGCCTCGGCCCCGGCCACGCTGAAAGGCCGGTAGCCGTATTCAGCCGCCGCTAACGCGATAGCCGCCGTCGATCACGATCCCGCCGGCCCCGCCGTCGAGCGGGTCGCCGTCGATCACGAGATCGTCGGTGATCGTCGGCAGGTCGGCCGTCAGCGCGATCGTCCCGCCGCGGATGGTGTCGGCGAAGGTGATGGTAGTCGGCGCCGGCGCTGCGATTGGCCGCTCGATGGCCTCGCGGAGCGACACGAGACCCCGTCGGTCGCATCGACCACGTCGGCGAGCGTCGTGACCTCGAAACATCGCCTGCGCTGCGCTGGCCAACGTCAACGGTGCTGCGGCGGCGGTGCTGGTCGACAGATTGGCTCGTGGCGGACGTAGCTGGACGTGCCGGCTACGTATCGTCGTGCTTTTGGAGCATCATGGCCCCCGTGCGCGTGATCGCTGCATCGAACGATGCAATAGCCGCGTCGACCTGCCTCGCACGGCGCTCTGCAATCCGATGACTTTGCAAAGACTCCGCTCTGAGCGTTTAGCAACTCAAAATCTCGGCTTGTGAATTTCTACTATTGGGCTTGATGTAATGACTGTTGTTCGCTTCTGAGTCGGTCGGCTTCGCAGGGAGAGCGCCGATGACCAAGCTGCACTTCATCTCCGGCCTGCCGCGCTCGGGCTCGACCCTGCTCGCCGGCATCCTTCGGCAGAACCCGCGCTTCCACGCGGCGATGACCAGCCCCGTCGGCACTCTTTTCGGCGTCATGCTGAATGCCATGGGGCCCGGCAACGAGACGGCGCTGTTCATCGACGAGCAGCAGAAGAAGGACCTGCTGTCGGCGATCTTCGAGAGCTACTACCGCCCGCAGGCCGAGAAGGCCGTCGTCTTCGACACCAATCGCGCCTGGTGCGCCCGGCTGCCGGCGCTGCTCTCGATCTTCCCCGACGCCAAGGTGATCTGCTGCGTGCGCAGCGTCGCCTGGATCATGGACTCGATCGAGCGGCTGGTCCGCAAGAACGCCTTCGAGCCGTCGCGGCTGTTCGCCTCGCCCGACGAGCGGGCCACCGTGTTCAGCCGGGTCGAGGCCCTGGCGCATCGCGACCGCATGGTGGGCTTCGCCTGGTCGGCCCTGAAGGAAGCCTATTACGGCGAGCACGGCCGCTCGCTCCTGATCCTCGAATACGACATCCTGGCGCAGCGGCCGGCCGAGACGCATGAAGCTGATCTACCAGTTCCTGGGCGAGGCGCCTTTCGCCCATGATCTGGACGCGGTCGAGTACGCCGAGCCAGCCTTCGACGCGCAACTGGCGACCCCGGGCCTGCACACGGTCAAGCGCAAGGTCGCCTTCGAGCCCCGGCGCACCGTGCTGCCGCCCGACCTGTTCGCCAAGTACACGTCCCTGTCGTTCTGGCGCGACCCGGCGGGCTCCCAGGCCTTCCGCATCACCGTGCAGAACGACCAGCCGCCAGCCGCAGATGCCGGGGCAGGGGGTGCCGCCGGCGCGGGCTAGGCGCGGCCGCAGCTTGCCCGCGCCGGCACCGCTTGGCACAAGCGGGGCCACACCCGGCGGAGCGGCCCATGGATGACGCCTACGTTCTCGAAGCCCAGGTGGGCCACCTGCTCAGGCGCGCCAACCAGCGCCACACGGCACTCTTCGCCCGCCGCTTCATGGCGGTCGACCTGACGCCCCTGCAGTTCGCCGTCTTGATGAAGCTGCGCGACGCCGGACCCTTGTCGCAGAACCTCTTGGGCCGGCTCACCGCCATGGACCCCAACACCGTGCAGGGCGTCATCCTCCGCCTGCTGCGCCGCCGGCTGATCAGTCGGTCGGTCAGCCCCGAGGACAAAAGGCGCAAGCTCCTGGCGTTGACGGCGGATGGCAGCGCCCTTGCCGACCAGCTGGTCCCCGACGGGCTCGCCATCAGCGAGGAGACCCTGGCGCCGCTGAACCAGGCGCAACGCCGTCAGTTTCTGGCTTTGCTGGCCAAGCTCACGTGACCATGAGCGCTGCTCCCTTGCAGAGACCTGGCCGGTCGCTCATGTGTAGGCGCACGAACGACGAAGCCGCAGGACAACCGGCCCGCGCCAGCGCCGCACGGGTCCCATCAGGAAGGCGATCATGAACGACATGCGGCGGCCCGCCCCCGAGCCGCAGCCGACAGGTGACAACCCGGCACCGCCGTTACGGCCGGCCGGCAGCTCGCTGGTCGTCCGCTTCGCCGGCGACAGCGGCGACGGCATGCAGCTCACCGGCAGCCGCTTCACCCAGGAAGCCGCCTTGGGCGGCGCCGATCTCGCCACCTTCCCGGACTTTCCGGCGGAGATCCGCGCACCGGTCGGCACCACCTTCGGCGTCTCCGCCTTCCAGATCCAATTCGGCGGCAAGCGGGTGCGCACGCCCGGCGACCAGCTCGACGTACTGGTGGCGCTGAACCCGGCCGCCCTCAAGGTGAACATGGCCGACCTCCGGCCCTCGGGCACCTTGATCGTCGACACCGCTTCCTTCGGCGAGCGCAACCTGAAGAAGGCGGGCTACGACACCAGCCCGCTCGGCAGCCACGAGCTCGACCATTTCCGGGTGATGGAGATCGACATCACCAAGCTGACCCAGGCGGCCGTCAAGCCGCTCGGCGTCGGCAACCGCGACGCCAACCGGGCGCGCAATTTCTGGACCCTGGGGCTCGTCCTCTGGCTCACCGGCCGGCCGCGAGCCGCGACCCAAGGCTGGATCGAGGAGCGGTTCAAGGGCGACCCCCTGGTCAAGGCCGCCAACATGGCGGCCCTCGATGCCGGCCATGCCTACGGCGAGACCGCCGAGCTGCCGCGCCTGCCCGAAGTCCTGACCGCCGGCCAGTCAGCACCCTTGCCGCCCGGCCGCTACCGCACCATCACCGGCACCGAGGCCCTGGCCTACGGCCTGGTCGAGGGCGGCAGGCTCGCCGGGCTCGAGCTCTTCTACGGCTCCTACCCGATCACCCCGGCCTCCGGCATCCTGCATGCGCTGGCCCGGCTCGACGCGTTCGGCGTGCGCACCTTCCAGGCCGAGGACGAGATCGCCGCGGTCTGCGCCGCGATCGGCGCCTCCTATGCCGGCAAGCTCGGCATTACCGGCAGCTCCGGCCCCGGCATCGCGCTCAAGACCGAGGCCATCGGCCTCGCGATTGCGACCGAGCTGCCGCTCGTCGTCATCGACGCGCAGCGCGGCGGCCCGTCTACCGGCCTGCCGACCAAGACCGAGCAGTCCGACCTCTTCCAGGCCGTGCTCGGCCGCAACGCCGATGCGCCCCTGGTCGTGCTCGCCGCCTCGACCCCTGGCGACTGCTTCGACGTCGCGATCGAGGCGGTCCGGCTGGCCGCGCACTACATGACGCCCGGTCATCCTGCTCACCGACGGCTTCCTCACCAATGCGAGCGAGCCGTGGCTGGTGCCCGACCTGAGCGCGCTGGCGCCGTTCCCGGTGAGCCAGGGCGCCGACCCGGCGAGCTTCGCGCCCTACGCGCGAAATCCCGAGACGCTGGCCCGCGCCTGGGTGCCTGCCGGGACGCCAGACCTCAGGCATCGCATCGGCGGCATCGAGCGCGCCGACAAGACCGGCGAGATCTCCTACGATCCCACCAACCACCAGGTGATGACCGACCTCCGGCGGGCCAAGATCGACGGCATCGCCAAGGATATCCCCGATCAGGGCCTGATCGCGGGCGAGCCCGAGGGCGACGTCCTGATCCTCGGCTGGGGTTCCACCTTCGGCGCCATCGAGAGTGCCGTCGACCGGCTGCTCGAGGCCGGCCACCGGGTGGCGCATGCCCATGTCCGCCATATCTGGCCGCTGCCGGCCAACCTGCCGGCACTGCTCGACCGCTACCGCCACGTGCTGGTGCCGGAGCTCAATGCCGGCCAGTTCGCTTTCGTCCTGCAGGGTGCCCTTGGCCGACAGGTTTCGAGCCTGAGCAAGATCACCGGCAAGCCTTTCACCGCGGCCGAGATCGAAACCCGCGTTCTGCAGCTCCTGGAGGGCTGAGCCCATGGCCACCGTTCTCGACCGCACGCCCAGAGAGACCACGCCCAAGGACTGGGCCAGCGACCAGGAGGTGCGCTGGTGCCCCGGCTGCGGCGACTACGCCATCCTGAAGGCGGTGCAGAAGACGCTCGCCGACATCCAGGCGGACCCCGACCAGACGGTCTTCGTCTCCGGCATCGGCTGTGCGGCGCGTTTCCCCTACTACATCGAATCCTACGGCTTCCACACCATCCACGGCCGGGCGGCAGCGATCGCCACGGGCGTCAAGCTCGCCAACCCGGAGCTCGACGTGTGGGTGGTCTCGGGCGACGGCGACAGCCTGTCGATCGGCGGCAACCACCTGCTGCACCTGCTCCGCCGCAACGTCGATCTCGTCTATCTCTTGTTCAACAACCAGGTCTACGGCCTGACCAAGGGGCAGGCCTCGCCGACCAGCCCGATCGGCCAGGTGACGCCATCGACGCCCGGCGGCTCGCTCGACGCCCCGGTCAACGCCGCCGCCTTCGCGCTCGGCGCCAACGCCCGCTTCGTCGCCCGTGTGCCGGACGTGGCGCAGGGGCCCATGGTCGAGGTGCTCGCCCGTGCGCATGGCCACAAAGGCACCAGCTTCGTCGAGATCCTGCAGAACTGCATCGTCTACAATGACGGCGCCTTCGACGCGGTGACCAACAAGGCGACCGCCGCCGACCACCAGCTCTGGTGCCGGCGCGGTGAGCCCCTGGTCTTCGCCGGCGGCAGCAAGGGCCTGCGCTTCGTCCCTGAGCGGTTGGCGCTCGAGGTCTTCACCTTGGGCGAGGGCGGGCTCGGCATCGACGATGCCATGGTCCACGACGAGACCAACCCGCTCTTGGCGCAGCTCCTCGCCCGGCTCGAGGCACCCAAGGCCCTGGGCGTCATCCACGCCGTGGCGGCGCCCACCTACGAGACGGCCTTCCGGGCCGCCGGCGCCCCGCCCAAGCACGATCTGGAGTCCCTGCAAAAGCTGGTCGCCGGACGCACCACCTGGACCATCGAATAGCCTTGACAGCACGCTCGCGCCGGCGTCACTTCATAAGCGCACAAACGAATATCCAGGCGTTTTAGCGGACCCCGAGACCTCCAGCCAAGCGGAGCTTCATGGGCGCCTACCATCGGCCGAGCGATCTCGACACGGCACTTCGGCTCCTGGCCGAGACGGGTGCCCGACCGCTGGCCGGCGGCACCGATATCTTCCCCGCCGACGCCTCGAACACCGCCTGGGGCAGGGCCGGCATCGACCGGCAAGACCTGCTCGACCTGACCGGCATCGCCGACCTCCAGCGCATCGATGTCGGTGCCGATCACGTCGAGATCGGCGCACTGGTCACCTGGCGTGCCGCCATTGACGCTGATCTGCCGCCCTGGTTCGACGCCGTCCGCCAGGCTGCCCGCGACGTCGGCGGCCAGCAAATCCAGAACCGCGGCACGCTCGCCGGCAATCTCTGCAACGCCTCGCCGGCCGCCGACGGCGTCCCGCCGCTCCTCGCACTGGATGCCAGCGTCCGGCTCGCCAGCCGCAGCGGCACCCGCGAGCTGCCGCTGGCGACCTTCCTGCAGGGCAACCGGCAGACGGCCCTGGCGCCGGACGAACTCTTGACCCACATCGATCTGCCGACGCCGCCGGCTGAAGCCCGCTCGGTCTTCCTCAAGCTCGGCGCCAGGCGCTATCTCGTCATCTCGATCGCCATGGTGGCCTCGACCGTCACGCTGGATGATGCCGGCCGCATCGCCGATCTCCGGATCGCCGTCGGTGCCTGCTCGGCGGTGGCCCGGCGGCTCCACGACCTCGAAGCACGCCTGCAAGGCCTGCACGCCTGAAGCCGCCGCAGCAGCCGTGACCCTTGCCGATCTCGCCGGGCTCGAGCCGATCGACGATGTCCGGGCGACCGGTGCCTATCGCCGGCACGCCGCCCTCGTGCTGGTCCGCCGCGGCCTGCTCGGCGACGCCGGCTGATGGCCGCAGCATGAGGGCGCGCGCCATCGAGCCTGGGCATCGCGTTCCGGCTGAACGGCCGCAGCGTCACCGCGACCTCGCCCGAAGCGACCCGGCTCAGCCGTGTGCTCCGTGACGAGCTCGGCCTGACCGGCACCAAGGTCGGCTGCGACGCCGGCGATTGCGGCGCCTGCACGGTGCTGCTCGACGGCGCCCAGGTCTGCGCCTGCCTCGTTCCGCTCGGGCCAGGTCGGCGGATCGCCGGATCACCACCGTCGAAGGCCTCGCCACCGACCCGCACAATGGCCCGGCTGCAGGACGCCTTTGTCCGGGGCGGCGCCACCCAGTGCGGCATCTGCACGCCCGGCATGCTGATGGCCGCAGCCGAGCTGCTCGCCCGCGACCCGAGGCCCTCGCGCCCGGCCATCGAGGACGCCTTGGGCGGCGTGCTCTGCCGCTGCACCGGCTACCGCCAGATCGTCGACGCCGTGGCCAAGGCCTTCGACCCGGCGACCGACGCCCGGCACCGAAGGCCCCGCCGTCGGCGCCCGCATCGTCAAGCTCGACGGCAGGCGCAAGGTCGACGGCAGCGAGACGCTTCGGCGCCGATGCGATCCCGCTCGATGCCTGGCATCTCCGCGTCGTCCGCTCGCCGCACAGCAGCGCCCGCTTCAGCCTGGGCGACCTCGCCGCCGCCGAGACCCGCTTCGGCATCCGCATCCTGACCGCCGCCGACGTGCCGGGCGTCAACGGCTTCGCCATCTTTCCCGACCGCAAGGACCAGCCGGTCCTGGCCAAGGGCCATGTCCGCTTCCGCGGCGAGGCGATCCTCGCACTGGTCGGTCCCGAGGACGCAGTGGCCAGGGTGCGCGACGCGGACCTGCCCATCGCCTGGGAGCCCACCGAGCCCGTCACCTTCACCGCTGCGCGCAGCGGCGATGCCCCCGATCTGCACGCCGACCGGCCGGGTAACGTGCTGACCGAGGGCGCGCTGGATGCCGGCGATGTCGACGCCGCTCTGGCTGCCGCCGCCGTCACCACCGAGCTCGACCTCGAGACCAGCTTCGTCGAGCATGCCTATCTCGAGCCCGAGGCCGGCTGGGCGGTGCGCCAGGGTGACCGCATCGAGGTCACCGTCTCGACCCAGAGCCCCTATCTCGACCGGGGCGAGGTGGCGAGCGTGCTCGGCATCGCGCCCGACCAGGTCCGCATTCGCCCGTCCGCCTGCGGCGGCGGCTTCGGCGGCAAGCTCGACGTCGCCGTGCAGCCCCTGGTCGCGCATCGCCGCCTGGCAGCTCGGCCGCCCGGTCGCCTGCGTCTACAGCCGCACCGAATCCATGGTGTCCACCACCAAGCGCCACCCGGCGGCGATCAAGGTCCGCGCCGGAGCGGATGCAACGGGCCGCATCACCGCGCTCGATTTCCAGGGCGATTTCGACACGGGCGCCTATGCCTCCTGGGGCCCGACCGTCGCCGGCCGCGTGCCGATCCACAGCCCCGGCCCCTACCGCGTCGCCCATCTGCGCGCCCGCAGCCGGGCGATCCTCACCAATGCGCCACCCAGCGGCGCCTTTCGCGGCTTCGGCGTGCCGCAAACGCTGCTCGCGGTCGAGCAGGCCTATGACGATCTGGCCCGCCAGCTCGGCATCGACCCGCTCGACTTCCGGCTCCTGAACGCGCTTCGCCCCGGCGACGCCACCGCATCGGGCCAGCGGCTCGAGAGCGTCGGCCTGGTCGAATGCCTCGAAGCGCTGCGCCCACGCTGGCAGGAGCTGAAGGCGCGTGACCGGGGCCACGGACCCATTCGCCGCGGCGTCGGCATCGCCTCGGTCTGGTACGGCTGCGGCAATACCGGCATGAGCAACCCCTCGACCCAGCGGGTCAGCCTGCTCCGCTGTCGGCACCATCCTGTTCAGGAACGGCGTGCAGGACATCGGCCAGGGCTCGGCCACCATCATGCCGCAGATCCTGGCCGACGCCCTGGGCGTGCCGGTCGAGGCCATCCGCCAGACCTCGGCCGACACCGACCTCACCCTCGATTGCGGCAAGACCTCGGCCTCGCGCCAGACCTTCGTCTCCGGTCGCGCCACCCAGCTCGCCGGCGAGGACCTGCGCGCCCAGATCCTCCGCCTGGCCAATGCCGGCAGCGACGCGCGCATCACGCTGCACCGAGGCCGGGTCGAGGTCACCGACGGCGAGCACAGCCGGGTCATCGACCTCGCCGACCTGCCCGCCGTCGAAGGCTGCGACGCCGACGTGGCGCTCGACGCGCAGGCCACCTTCGACCCGCCGGCGACGCCGATCGTCGACAACCAGGGCGCCCCCTACGCCACCTACGGCTTCGGCGCGCAAATCGCGGCGGTCGCGGTCGACATCGAGCTCGGCACCGTCAAGGTCGAGCGGATCGCCGCCGCCTACGATGTCGGCCGCGCCATCAACCCGACCCAGGTCGAGGGCCAGATCATCGGCGGCATCGCCCAGGGCCTGGGCCTGGCGCTCATGGAGGAGTTCATCCCCGGCCGCACCGAGAACCTGCACGACTACCTGATCGCGACGGTGGGCGACGTGCCCGACGTCGAGGTGCATCTCGTCGAGGCGGCAGAGCCGCTCGGGCCCTTCGGTGCCAAGGGCGTCGGCGAGCACGCGCTGATCCCGACCGCACCCGCCATCATGAACGCCATCTTCGATGCGACGGGCATCAGGCTCACCAAGATCCCGGCGATCCCGCACCGCGTTCATGCAGCACTTCAGGCAGCGGGCGTAACGCGATGACCGACATGACCGAGCGCTTCGGCGCGCGCGAGGAGGACGGCATCGTCCGCTGCGACGCCTGTCCGGTGCTCTGCCGCATCCGCCCCGGCCGCTCCGGCGCCTGCAGCCGCTACGCCAACGAGAACGGCTCGCTGATCCGCACCGATCCGGTTCTCCTCGCCGAGCGGATGGTCGACGCCGGGCGGCGACCTGGTGCCGTTCGCCGGCACCGGCACGTCCGAAGCGCCGGGCACCACCGTCGAGACCTTCGTCACCGGCATCGGCTCCGGCACGACCTATCCCGACTACAAGCCCGCCCCGTTCATCGTCGGCTCGGCCTACCAAGGCGTCGACACCGTCACCGTCGTCTCCGAGGGCATCTTCTCCTACTGCGGGGCGAAGGTGAAGATCGACACCGACCGCCATCTCGGCCCCGAGCGCGCCGTCCGTCACCATGAAGGGCGAGCCCGTCGGCCACGTGACGACCGCCGAGTACGGCTCGCAGATGCTGGCCTTGGGCGGCGTCCACCACCTGACCGGCACCACCAAGAAGGCCGGCAACGTCACCTGCGAGATGCTGCTCGCGCTCTGCGGCGGCGATGCGGTCGAGCTGGCGATCGACGACGGCAGCACGGTCGTCGTCCAGGCCGGCCAGGCCCCGATCGTCAACGGCAAGCCCGAGGAGCGCATGCGGGTCGGCTGCGGCTCGGCCACGGTCGGCATCTTCGCCCAGCAATGGCAAGGCGAGGTCGACGAGGTGATCGTCTTGGACGACCACATCACCGGCGTCTTGACCGAGCACCAGGCCGGCCGCTGCCTCGACATGAAGCCCTCCGGCATCAAGGTCGAGGGTCGCAAGTCGACCCCCGGCCGCTACTTCCAGGTGGCGGGCCCGGGCCTGGGCTGGGGCGGCACCGACATCACCGATCCCGTTCAGCGTCATCCGCGACATCGACAAGAAGCTCGCCTGGCCCGGCATGCGCGTGCTGATCACCTCGCACCACCGGCGAGGACGCCGTCTACTGCACACTCGGCGACGATTTCTGCCTGCACGAGACAGAGATGCCGGAAGCGGTCCGCCAGACCGTCCTGCGCATCGGCGAGAACTGCGAGCCCTCCTTGTGCTCGGTCCTGTTCATGGCCGGCGCCGGCGGCTCGCTCCGCGCCGGCGTGACGGAGAACCCCGTCCTGCTCACCCGCTCGGTCAAGGCGGGCCAGACCCGGGTCACCATGGGCGGAGCTCCCGTCTACGTGTGGCCCGGCGGCGGCATCACCATCATGGTCGACGTGCTCCGCCTGCCAAAGAACGCCTTCGGCTACGTGCCGACCCCGGCGCTGGTGGCCCCCATCGAGTTCACCCTGCCACGCCGGCTCTACACCGACCTCGGCGGCCACGACGACCACGTCCAGCCGATCGAGACCGTGCTCGCCGCCTTCGGCCAGACGGCCCGGCACGAGAGCTGGTCCCCGGCCAACCCCTGGCCGCTCGCCGGGAAGAGCGCATGAGTGCTGCCACCGCCTGGCCCGAAGGCACCCCGCGCCCAGCGGCTCGCCGGCAACCGCCTGCACCTGACGCACGGCCCCATCGACCTGGTGATCGCCGTCTTCGGCCCACCCGCCGCCGTCGAGCGCGCCTACCGCGCCGCCACGACTGCCTTCGACGGGCTGCTCGACTCGCTCGTCGCCGTCCTGCCACGTCTGCGCCAGCCCGTAGGCGACGCCGATGGCCTGCCGCCGACGGCCCGCTTGATGCATGCCGCGACAGCGCCTTTCGCCAACCGGTTCATCACGCCCATGGCCGCCGTCGCCGGCGCCGTCGCCGACACGGTGCTGTCCGTCATCCGCGCCACGCCCGGCATCGAGCGCGCCTTCGTCAACAACCGGGGCGACATCGCCGTCCATCTGACGCCGGGCCAGGTGATCGACATCGGCGTCGTGCCGGAGCTGCGCCGGCCGCTCGCCACCGCCGCCCTTCGCCTCCGCCACGGCCAAGGCATCGGCGGCGTCGCCACCAGCGGCTGGGACGGCCGCAGCTTCTCGCTCGGCATCGCCGACGCGGTGACCGTGCTGGCCGCCACCGCCGCCCAGGCCGACGCGGCGGCGACGCTGATCGCCAACGCGGTCGACATCGACCACGCGGCGATCCAGCGTGCACCGGCGCGCTCGTCTCGACCCCGACAGCGACCTCGGCGATCGGCTTGTGACCACCGCCGTGGGCCCGCTCGACGACGAAGCGGTTGCCCAGGCCCTGGCAAACGGGGCACTCTATGCGACAGCGAGCTGTTGGACCGTGGTCTGATCCGTGGCGCGCTCCTGGCGCTCCAGGGCCGGGTGCGGACCGTCGGCGGGGATTGGGAGGAGATCGCATGTTCGAGCTGAGGAAGACCCAGGTCACGGTCGAGGAGATCCACCACGACGGTGGCCCGCGGCTCGACCGGCCGCTGCTCCGCGGCAGTGTCGCCGCCGTCTTCAAGAACCCGTTCGCCGGCCGCTATGCCAGCGAGGCCGAGTTCGCCGAGGCCATGGACGCCTTGAAGCCTCTGGGCCTCGAGATGTCGAAGAAGTTGATCCAGGCCCTGGGCGGCGATCCGAGGCGGATCGAAGCCTACGGCAAGGGCTCGATCGTCGGCGCCAATGGCGAGTTCGAGCAGGGAGCGCTTTGGCACGTGCCCGGCGGCTACGCCATGCGCGAGCTGCTGGGCGACGCGAAAGCGATCGTGCCTTCGTCGAAGAAGATCGGCACGATAGGCACTTCGCTCGATGTGCCGATCCATCACATCAACGCAGCCTATGTCCGCGGCCATTTCAGCGCCATGGAGGTGCGGGTGCCGGATGCGCCCAAGGCCGACGAGATCGTCTTCTGCCTGGTCATGACCACAGGTTCGCGGCCGCACGACCGGATGGGTGGACTCAAGGCCGCCGACATCAAGGGCGAGGACGGGCTGCGCTAGCGGCGCCGCACGGAGAGGAAGCCGGCATGACTTTCCTGCGCAACTGTTGGTACCCGGCCGGTTTCGCCAGCCGCATGGGCGACGGGCTGCAGAAGCGCCGCATCCTCGGCGAGGACATCGTCCTCTGGCAGACGGCCGACGGCGGCTTCGCGGCGCTCGAGGATCGCTGCCCGCACCGCTTCCTGCCGCTCTCGATGGGCTGCCTCAAGAACGGCCATGTGCAGTGCGGCTATCACGGCATGACCTTTGCCAGCGACGGCTCATGCGTGCGCATCCCGGGCCAGCCGACCATCCCGCCCACGGCCCGGGTCCGCTCCTACCCCGCCCATGTCAAGATGGGCCTGGTCTGGGTCTGGATGGGCGATCCAGCGCTGGCAAGTGATGACAAGCTCTTCGACCTGCCCGAGTACGGCCAGCCCGGCTGGCACGCCGTCGAAGGCGAGGCGCTCGAGGTCGAGGCCGACTACCTGGCCTTGGCCGACAATCTCTGCGACCCGGCGCACGTCGCCTTCGTCCACCTCTCGACGCTGGGCAATTCCGCGCACGAGGACGTGCCGATCGAGACCGAGGTCAAGGGCAATCTCATCGTCACCACACGCTGGACGATCGACGCCGAGCCCATCCCGTTGTTCAAGAGATTCGGCGCGTTCAAGGGCAATATCGACCGCTGGCAGATCTACAACTACACGGCACCTTCCATTGCCGTGATCGATTTCGGCGGGGCCGACACCGGGACCGGGGCCAGGGAAGGGCGGCTGCACGACGGTGCGATCCGCATTTTTGCCTGCCACTTCATCTGCCCGGTCGATCGTGGCCGGTCGATCGACTACTGGATGCATGTCGACAATTTCGACGCCGATTCGGCGACCCAGGCCAAGATGAACGAGCAGTTCGCCATGGCCTTTGCCGAGGACAAGGCGATCCTCGAAGCCATCCAGGTCGAGGAAACCAGGCTTGCCGGGCGGCAGCGCCCGCTCAGGCTCGGCATCGACAAGGGTGCCGTCATGATGCGCAAGACCGTCGAGCGGATGATCGCGGCCGAGGCCACGACCATGGCCGCCGAATGACCAAGCCCGCATAACCGCAAAGGGAACGCACGATGCCAAAGAGGCGCAGCTTGCCGAGTCTGGCCCTGGCCGGCCTGATGACCACCAGCCTGATCACGGCAGCACTGCTGGGCAGCACCAGCCTCGCCGCCGAGACGATCAAGATCGGCGACATCAACTCCTACACCCGGATGGCGCAGCATACCGAGCACGCCAAGCGCGGCATGGAGATGGCAATCGCCCTGATCAACGACGCCGGTGGCATCGGTGGCAAGCAGCTCGAGCTGATCAGCCGCGACGATGCCGGCGAGCCGGGCGAGGCGGTTCGCGTCGCCGAGGAGCTGGTGACCCGCGAGGGCGTGCAGATCCTGACCGGCACGACCCTTTCCAATGTCGGCCTCGCGGTCGCCTCCTTCGCGGCGCAGAACCAGGTCCTCTACCTCGCGGCCGAACCCCTGGCCGATGCCGTGACCCTGCAGAGCGGCAACCGCTATACCTTCCGGCTGCGTCCCTCGACCTACATGCAGGCCGCCATGCTGGCCGAGCTCGCCGTCGACAATCCCGCGACCCGCTGGGCCACCATCGCCCCCAACTACGCCTACGGCCAGGAGGCGGTGGCCGCCTTCAAGGCGATCATGAGCGAGAAGCGTCCGGACATCGAATGGGTCGGCGAGCAGTGGCCGGCCCTTTTCAACATCGACGCCGGGGCCGAGGTGCAGGCCCTGGCAGCGGCCGAGCCCGACGCCATCTTCAACGTCACCTTCAGCGCCGATCTGGCCAAGTTCGTCCGCGAGGGCTCCGATCGCGGCCTGTTCGACGACGTCTTCGTCGCCAGCCTGCTCACCGGCGAGCCCGAGTACATCGACCCGCTCGAGGACGAGGCGCCGGAAGGCTGGCTGGTCACCGGCTACCCCTGGGACAAGATCGAGGACCCGGCCTATGTCGAGTGGCTCAATGCCTACCAGGATCGCTACCAGGACTACCCGCGGATCGGCTCGGTCGTCGGCTACAACGCGATCATGGCGCTAGGCGCCGCGCTCGAGGCCACCGGCGGATCGACCGACCCCGAGGCGCTGATCGAGGCGATGCGCACCATCACCTTCGACACCCCGCAGGGCGAGCTCGAGTTCCGCGCCATCGACCACCAGGCCACGCTCGGCGCCTGGGTCGGCTACACCACGCTCGAGGACGGCCGCGGCACGATGCGTGACTGGTACTACGCGCCGGGCGCCGACTACCTGCCGCCCGAGGCAATGGTGGAAGAGCTGCGCCCGGCCACTGACTGAGCGCTGTCGCTTGGCCGCCGGGCCCAGGTCGGCTCGGCGGCGACAGCTTGTCGCGTCGTTTGAAGGGTAGGCCGCGTTGGGCTTCTTTCTCGTCCAGGTCCTGACCGGCCTCTCCAGTGCTGCCAGCCTGTTCCTGGTTGCTGCCGGCCTCTCGCTGATCTTCGGCGTCACCCGGGTCGTGAACTTTGCGCACGGCTCGTTCTACATGCTGGGCGCCTATTTCGGCCTCACCTTCGTCGCCGTCTTCGGCGACTGGTTCGGCCGCGGCCACGGCTCGTTCTGGCTCGCCCTGCTCTGCGCGGCGGCGGTCGTGGGCGTCATCGGCGCGCTCGTCGAGATCCTCATCCTGAGGCGCATCTACCGCTCGCCCGAGCTCTTCCAGCTGGTCGCCACCTTCGGCGTCATCCTGGTCATCCAGGATCTGACGCTCTGGGGCTGGGGACCCGAGGACCAACTGGGACCCCGCGCCCCCGATCTCCGGGGTGCCGTGATGATCCTGGGCGAGCCCCTGCCGCGCTACGATCTCGTGCTGATCGCGGCAGGCCCCATCGTGCTCGGCCTCCTCTGGCTGCTCTTGAACAAGACCCGCTTCGGCATCCTGGTCCGTGCGGCCACCGCCGACCGCGAGATGGTCGGCGCACTCGGCGTCAACCAGGCCTGGCTCTTCACCGGCGTCTTCTTCCTCGGCTCCTTCCTCGCCGGGCTCGGCGGCGCCTTGCAGCTGCCCAAGGGCGGCGCCAATCTGCTGATGGACTTCACCGTCCTTGCCGGCGCCTTCGTCGTCGTGGTGGTCGGCGGCATGGGCAGCATCGCCGGCGCCTTTCTGGCGGCCGTCTTGATCGGCCAGCTCCAGGCCTGGGGCGTCCTGCTGCTGCCGCAGTCAACGCTGGTGATGATGTTCCTCGTCATGGCCGTGGTGCTGGTCATCCGCCCCTACGGCCTGCTCGGCCGGCCGGAGCTGGTCGGCCACGGCCGGCAGATGCTCGACGATCCGCTGCGCCCCGCCTCCTGGCGCTTCATCGGACTCGGCCTGGCGCTCGTCCTGGCGCTCGCCGCAGCCCCCCTCTACCTTGGCACCTACGGCCTCGTGCTGCTGGTCGACATCCTGATCCTCGCCCTCTTCGCCACAGCACTGCATGCCATCATCGGCCCGGGCGGGCTGGTCAGCTTCGGGCATGCTGCTTTCTTCGGCGGTGGCGCCTATGCGGCAGCCCTCCTGGTCAAGTACGCAGCGACGCCGATGGAGCTGAACCTGCTGCTCGCACCGCCCGCGGCCGCCCTGCTTGCCATTGTCATCGGCTGGTTCTGCGTCCGCCTCTCCGGCGTCTACTTCGCCATGCTGACCTTGGCCTTCGCGCAGATCGTCTGGTCGATCGTCTTCCAATGGGGCGAGGTCACCGGCGGCGACGACGGGATCCTCGGCATCTGGCGCTCGCCCTGGGCGAACAGCCGGCTGGCTTACTACTATTTGGTGCTGGCGTGTGTCGTCGCCGGCATCCTGGCGATCCGCCACGGCCTGGCCTCGCCCTTCGGCTACGCCCTGCGCGCTGGCCGGGACAGTCCGCTCCGCGCCGAGGCCATCGGCATCGACGTCCGCGCCCAGCAATGGGCGGCCTTCACGCTTTCGGGTGCCTTCGCCGGTCTGGCGGGCGGCCTCTACGTCTACGCCAAGGGCAGCGTCTTCCCCAACGAGATGGCGATTTCCCGCTCGTTCGACGGGATCATCATGGTCTTCTTCGGCGGCGTGCAGCACCTCTCGGGCCCGCTCGCCGGTGCCGCGGCGTTGACCTGGCTCCGCGACACGCTCTTCCGGCTGGAAATGTGGCGCCTCCTGCTCGGCCTCACCGTCATCCTGATCGTCATCGCCTTCCCGCAGGGCATCGCCGGCTTCCTCAAGCAGCATCTGGGCCGGTTCGTCGGCATCCGCAGCGAGCTTTCTACATGAGCGCCGCTTTCGTCCTCGAGGCCGAAGGCCTGCGCAAGAGCTTCGGCGGGCTCCGGGCCGTCCAGGGAATGAGCTTCACCGTGGCCCCGGCCGAGCTGGTGGCGCTGATCGGCCCCAACGGTGCGGGCAAGAGCACCTGCTTCAACATGCTGATGGGCCAGCTCAGCGCCGATGCCGGCACGGTCAAGATTCTGGGCGAGGACGTGACCGGCTGGCCGCCCCGGCGGATCTGGCGCAAGGGCGTCGGCCGCACCTTCCAGATCACCCAGATCATGCCGTCGTTTACCGTGCGCGAGAACGTCCAGTTGGCGCTCCTCTCCCACGCCCGCCGGCTCTTCAACCTGTTCGGCCGGGCGCGCCTCGCTTACGCCGATGCCGCCGAGGCCCTGCTCGAGAGGGTCGGTATCGCCGACTTCGCAGAGCGCGCCTGCGGGCTCCTCGCCTACGGTGATCTCAAGCGGGTCGAGCTCGCGATTGCCCTCGCCAACCAGCCGAAGCTGCTCTTGATGGACGAGCCCACCGCCGGCATGGCGCCGGCCGAGCGCATCGCGCTGATGGAGCTGACCGCCGGGATCGCCAAGGCGGATGGGGTGGGCGTGCTGTTCACCGAGCACGACATGGACGTCGTGTTCGGCCACGCCGACCGGATCATGGTCATGCACCGGGGCGCCCTGCTGGCCGAGGGCGCGCCCGAGGCGGTCCGCGAGGATGCCGACGTCCGCGCCGTCTATCTCGGCAGCTCGCTCGACGAGTCGCCGGCATGACAGCCGCTGCTCGAGCTCGAGGGCCTCTCGGCCGCCTATCTCGAAGGCGAAGATCCTCTTCGATCTCGACCTCGACCTCGGCCGAGGGCGAGGTGGTGGCGCTGGTCGGCCGCAACGGTGCCGGCAAGTCGACCACCATCAAGGCGGTGATGGGCATCCAGGTCCGCCGCGACGGCGTGCCGTCCGCTATGACGGCCAGGACATCAGCCGCCGGCCGGCCTATGCGATCGCCCGGCTCGGCATCGGCTACGTGCCCGAGGAGCGGCGCGTCTTCCCGCAACTGACGATCCTCGAGAACCTCGAGGTCGGCCGCCAGCCGACACGCGAAGGCGCACCCACCTGGACGCCCGGACGACCTCTTCGAGATCTTCCCGAACCTCGCCGAGCTGCGGCACCGCCGGCCGGGCAGACCAGCGGCGGCGAGCAGCAGATGCTGGCGATCGCCCGAACGCTGATGGGCAATCCGCGCCTGGTCCTGCTCGACGAGCCGTCCGAGGGCCTCGCACCGGTGATCGTCGAGCAGATGGCCGAAGCGGTCGGCCGGCTCAAGCAGGAGGGACTTTCGGTGCTGCTTGTCCGAGCAGAATCTGCGCTTCGCCGGGGCCGTGGCGGATCGGGTCTACGTCATCGAATCGGGCCATATCCGCTTCTCCGGCCCGATGCAGCAGCTGCTCGAGGACGCGGCTCGATCCGCCGGGCCTATCTCAGTGTCTGACCGCTCAGGACAGCGCTCGTGATCCGCATCGGCATCGACGTCGGCGGCACCTTCACCGATCTCATGGCGATCGACGACGCGGGCGGCATCCGCGTCGGCAAGACGCCGACCACGCGTCGCCAACCAGGCCGACGGCGTGATGCGCGCGATCGACGCTTCCGGCTTCCCGCTCGCCGACGTGGCGACGCTGGTCCATGGCACGACCACGACGACCAACGCCTTCCTCGAGCGCAAGATCGCCAAGGTCGGGCTGATCACCACGCGCGGCTTCCGCGACATGCTGGAACTCGGCCGGCGCACGCGCCCGCAGCCCTACGGCATGACCGGCACCTTCGAGCCCCTGATCGACCGGCGCTACCGCCTCGAGGTCGCCGAACGGATGAGCGCCGAGGGTGAGGTCCTGGTGCCGCTCGATCCGGCCGAGGTCAGGACGCGCGCCGAGGCCCTGCTCGCGGCCGGCTGTCGAGGCGATCGTCATCCACTTCCTCCACGCCTACGCCAACCCGGCGCACGAGCTGCTGGCCGAAGCTGTCGTCCAGGAGGTCTGGCCGAACCGCTACGTCACTGTCGGCCACAAGATCCTCTCGGAGTACCGCGAGTACGAGCGCGGCTGCACGGCCTCGGTCAACGCCGCCGTCCAGCCGGTGCTGGACCGCTACGTCACCAGCCTCGCCGGCCGGCTTGCGCGATGGCGGCTACGCCCACGAGCTGCTGATCGTCCAGGGCAATGGCGGCACCCTGCCGGCGGCCGATGGTCGTCGAGGACGCGGTCAAGACCGTCATGTCCGGCCCGGCCGCCGGGGTCATCGCCGCCGCCTGGACCGCCCGCCACGCCGGCATCGCCGACGTCATCACCTACGACATGGGCGGCACCAGCTCGGACGTGGCGCTGATCCTGGACGGCGTGCCCAGCGTCAGCGCCGAGCTCGAGCTCGACTACGCCATGCCGGTGCACGTGCCGATGGTCGACGTCAACACGCTGGGTGCCGGCGGCGGCTCGATCGCGCGGATCGACGAGGCGGGCCTGCTCCGTGTCGGCCCGGAGAGCGCCGGCGCCGATCCGGGCCCCATCGCCTATGGCCGGGGCGGCAGCGAGCCGACCATCACCGACGCCAACCTGCTGCTCGGCCGGCTGCCGGCCGATCGGCTGACCGCGGTCGATCACCCGGTCTCCATGGCCGACATCGAGGCGATCGATGCTGGAGCGGATCGGCCGCGCCGCTCGGGCTGGATGCCGCTCGGCGCCGCTGCCGCCATCCTCAGGATCGCCAACGACCGGATGGCCGGGGCCATCCGCATGGCGCTCGGTCGCCCGCGGCCACGATCCCCGCGACTTCGCGCTCCTCGCCTTCGGCGGCGCCGGCCCGCTGCACGCGACGGCCCTCGCGCGCGAGCTCGGCATCCCCCGCGTGCTGGTGCCGCCACGGCCCGGCGTGACCAACGCGCTCGGCTGCCTCGTCGCCGACGCCCGCCACGACTTCGTCCGCACGCTCAACCGGCCGCTGGCCTGGCCTCGACATGGCCGATCTGCAGGCGGTGGCGCTGGAGCAGCAGGCCGAGGGCAGGACGTCGCTCGCCCGCGAGACGACGCCGATCGAAGGCGAGACGCTGCTGATCGCCGCCGACATGCAGTTCCGCGGCCAGACGCACCTGATCCGTGTCGATCTGCCGCCCGAGCGCGAGCTGCTCGCCGGCACCTTGCCGACAGACGACGCTGCAGAAGCGCTTCGCCGAGGCCTATTATCAAGCGCTTCGCCGTCCGCCTGCCGGAGATCGGGGCGATGCTGGTCAACCTCGTGACCACGCTGATCGGCCACCGCCCGGCGCTCGATCCCAGGGCGCTGATCGCCGGCCGACAGCGCGCCGCCGAACGTCGCCGAGGCCGGTCATCGGCGAGCGCCCGGTCTGGTTCGACGGGCGGCTTGCGCGCCCGACCAGGTCTATGACCGCGCAGCGCCTGCCGCTCGCCGCCAGCTTCGCCGGCCCGGCCATCGTCCAACAGCTCGACGCGACGACGGTGATCGAGCCCGGCGACCGGGTCGAGGTCGACCGGCTCGGCAATCTGCATCGATCACGGTTGCGGGCGTAACGTCATGCCGTCTGGGATACCAGTCGGCGTCCAGCACCTGGTCGAGCGTATAGGGGCAGGCCTCTGGCAGAATTTCGCCCTCACCGTGACGCATCAGCTTGCGGCCGGCGAGCTTGCGCGCTTCGTCGTAGAGCCGCGGAAAACGACGCGTGAGGTCACGACGCAGCGTGGTCGTCAGTCGATCGGCGAGGTCTGCCCGCGCGACGTCGATCTCGTCGAGCCAGCCCGCCCGTGGATCGCGGGCCGACGAGATGCTCGAGCAGCAAAAAGTGCACCAAAATCTGCCTCACCCAGCTCCTAAGAGCATTGCGTTGCTCTTTTCCCAAGTCGCGGATCTCCTCGGCCAGATGCGGCAAATCCAGCGCCAGGTTCGGGCGCGTCTCGGCGAAGCGCTTGCAGCTCGCGCGCCTGCAGTTGCGTCCAAGCGTAGAAATCATCGTCGTAGAGCCGTGCCATCTCGTTGCCCATGGCCTCTGCCTCTCGTTGCCGCAGCGGAATGATAGCCCATGAGCCTCGATCCCGTCACGCTCACCGTCATCCAGTCCGGGCTCGGTCCAGGTCTGCAACGAGATGGACATCGCCTTCAGCCGCGCCGCCTTCTCGCCCGGTGATCGCGGAGGCCAACGACCGCTCCGACGGCATCTACGCCTTGGCCGACGGCGCCTTGATCGCCCAGGGCGAGCTGGGCCTGCCGGTCTTCGTCGGCACCATGCAGGACAGTGCCAAGGCGGTGATCGGCAAGATCAGGGCCGGCGAGACGGCGCCGCCCGAGCCCGACGACGTCTACATCGTCAACGACCCCTATCTCGGCGGCACGCACCTCATGGACGTGCGCTTCATCAAGCCCTTCTTCTACAAGGGCGAGCACTTCTGCTGGCTCGCCAATACCGGCCACTGGCCCGACATCGGCGGTGCCGTGCCCGGCGGCTTCTCGGCGAGCGCGACCGAGATCGAGCAGGAGGGGCTGCGCCTGCCGCCGGTCAAGCTCTTCAAGCGCGGCCGGATGGACCCGGAGATCTAGCCATCGTCATGTCCAACATCCGCGTCGCCGAGCAGCGGATCGGCGACATCAAGGCCCAGGCGGCAGCGCTCGAGGTCGGCGCCCGGCGGCTCACCGCGCTGCTCGACCGCTACGGCCGGACACCGTCGAGACCGCCATCCAGGAGCTGCGCGAAGCGGCCGCGCGGCAGATGCGGGCGAAGATCGAGGCGCTGCCCGACGGCACCTACGCAGAGCACGGCCTGGGTCGATTCCGACGGTGTGGTCGACGAGCCGCTCGCCATCCAGTCTCACGGTGACCAAGGCGGACGACGCGCTTACCTTCGACCTTCGCCGGAGCGTCGCCGCCCTGCCAGGGTCCGATGAACTCGGTGATCGCCACCACCCGAAGCTCGATCTACCTCGCGGTCAAGCACATCTGGCCCGAGGTGCCGATCAATGCCGGCCTGTTCGAGCCGCTCGCACATCATCGATCCCGTGGGTACCTTCCTCTATGCAGAGTACCCGAGGCCCGTCTCCGGCTGCGCCGCCGAGGTCTCGCAGCGCATCGCCGAGGCCGTCTTCGCCGCCCTCGTCCAGGCCGTGCCCGAGCGCGTCACCGCCGCTCCTGCCGGCACGTCGGGCAACTTCTGCCTCGGCGGCGTCGATCCGGGCAAGGGCCGGGGCTACGTGATGTACCACATCACCGGCGGCGGCTATGGCGGCAACGCCCGGACCGACGGGCTCTCCTATGGCTGTTCGACCATCGGCATCTCGAAATCGGCCCCCTTCGAGGTGATGGAGCAGCAATACCCCATCCTCTTCGAGGAATACGCGCTGCGCGAGGGCTCGGGCGGCGCCGGCGAGCACCGCGGCGGCATGGGGCTCCGCTACGCCGTGACCCTCAGACGCGGCACCGCCAATGCCAGCTTCGTCATGGACCACGGCCGCTTCGGCCCACAAGGCGTGCTCGGCGGCGCCGATGGCGCGGTCAACCGGATCGAGATCGCCTACCGCGACGGCCGCCGGGAGACGCCGCCACATCTCTCCAAGGCGCAGAACATCCGCATCGGCGAGGGCGACACCATCCGCATCCAGACCCCCGGCGGCGGCGGCTACGGCGACCCGGCAAAGCGCGATCCGAAGCTCGCCAAGCGCGACCGCGAGCGCGGCTATCTCGGTTGACGGCTGCTGCGCGCCGTCACCGGCTAGCCGGGCGTCAGTTCACGAACCCGACCGGCTCGCAGAAGTCGTTGGTCTCGTCGCAAGCCATCTCCATCCACTCGTAGAAGACGCGCGGATCACCCTCGATCGCCAGCACGATGCGATGCTCGGGCAGCACATGCCACAAGGTCTCCTCGATCTGGGCCAGAAACGACTCGCTGCCGCAGCTGCTGCTGGCACCCGGCACGACACCACGGATATCCTCGAGGTCGACATACACGGTGTCGTCGGTGACCGCGACGGAGCGTAGCGCGGGACTCGTCTCACTCGAGAACCAGGAATAGTAGCCGGCGGCCCGCTCCTGGATGGTCGGCCCCTGGAAGAGCTGGACGAGCGCGGTCTCGACGGGATCGGGCGAGGCCGGCACCGAGCGCCGCACGGGCGCCACCATGCTGCAGGCCGCATCGCCTTCGCCGAGCCCTTCGCTGTTGTAGTAGACCGTTACGGTCTCATCACCCGGCAAGGGCCCGCCGGCACTGTCGACCGGGTCTTTGGCGGCGCAGCCGGCGACGAGGAGAAGGGCGAGGATCCAGAGCGGCGCTCGAGCCGTGCTCACCCGACGATCCTCAGGATCGAGCGCTCAGGGTCCCAGACGATCTCCGCATCCTCGTCGAGCGTTCGGTCGAGCAGCACCGTCTCACCCTGCATCACCTTGAGGTGACGGCCCTCGGCAGCACCGCTGCTGGCCCGCAGCATCGTCGCGGCCTTCTCCAGCACCTGCTCGGCAATGTCGGCCTCGGTGCCGCCGCCGACCACGGCAGCCCCCCGGTCGTCCGGGTTGGAGCGCTTGTACTTGTGACCGACGCTGAACGCGATCAGCCCGCCCTTGGGGAAGAACCGCTCGATGCTGTCGACCAGGACGCGCGCCAGCCGCGTCTGCCCGTCATCGCTGCGGACGATCTCGGCGTGCGCCGGGTTGCTGACGAAGAACGGCTCGAGCAGGATCGCGGGCATCGAGGTGTATTTGAGGTTGCCGTCGCCACGACCGTTGTAGCCGCCGACCTTGATCCCCTTGTCACCACCGATCGGCACGTCGAACTCGCGATTGATCGCTTGGCTGTACCACTGGCCCCAATTGCGGCTGACCTGCGACGCGTTCGAGCCGGTGATCACCACAACGTAGCCCGCACTTGCCGAGGCCGAGGCATTGAAATGCTGCTCGACATAGGCGACGGCCTTGTCGGCGCTCGCCTGCCGCTGCCGCTCGATATAGTTCCCCTTGTAGAAGCGAACCTCGTACACGGCGTTCTCCACCCATTTTGGTCATTGCTGCGCGCCGGCGCTGGCACGGGCGGCAGCACGGAGTGCCGCCACTCGCCGTCGTCGGGCGCCATAAGCGGTCGAAGCGACCCCCGCGTCAACGATCGATGCCGGCCGCCGTGCCCGAGGCGACCGGGGCCGCCTGGTCGACGCGCTCGTCCACCCGCATGAGCAACGCCCGATTGGCCCGAAAGGTGAAAGTCTCCAGACAAAGCCACCGCAGCGCGCTCCACGAGCATCATTTGGCAATCCGGGAACGGGGCGCCGCAGCCCGGCGCGTCGCGCAACGCATCGACGCCGATCGTCATGGCGACGGCCTTGAACGCACGCCGAAAGTCGGCTGGCCCCACTTCAACGACTCCTCGGGCAGCCTGCCGCCATCCATCAGGGCGCCGATCTCGAGGATCGCGTCACGCAGGGTCGACTCCATCTCGTTGCTGGCTCATCCATCCAGCACCACCCGCCGGCAAGGGGGACCGCCGGCGGCGAATTCCTTGTCCGTCAACCGCCAGAAGATGCGCCAGCGACCGCCGATCCGCCCTTGGGCCTCATCAGCGTGGCGAAACCGTCGAACCGCTCGGCTGTCGCCGGGTGAACCTGGATCGCAGCCGCCGCCATCGCCTTCATTCCCTTGATCGCGCCAGACTAATTTGCCGTCACCCGATCATACCAGTCGAGCGCCAACTCGGCCCAGCCCTCCGGCACGACGTGCCCGCCGGTGTGCAGCGCCAGCTCGAGCGCCGAACCCTCCGTGCAACGGGTCCACCAACGCTGCCAGAACAAGCCGTCCGTGTCGTACTCGTCGGCGCGCAGGCCGTTGCAGCCATTGGCATCGCGGAGGATGAGCATGCCGTGAAAGACATCGCCCTGGAGAATGCCTGGGCTGCGCAGCGGCCGGCCCTCGAGCGGCACGGTCTCGTCCCGCCAGCCATGCGTGTGCAGGAGCCGCACCGGGCCGGCACAAGCGCCGACCTCCGGATGCGGCCGCCAGAAGGCTCCGGCCACCGGCGCATAAGCCGTGGCGACGCTCGGATCGCGGCACGCCAGGTACCAGGTTAGCGAGCCGCCGATCGAGAAGCCCGACATGAGCACGGACACTCGATCGATGCCGAACCGCTCAGCCGCATCGGCCAGGATTTCGCGGCTGAATGCCAGCTCGTCGCGCAGTGCCGGGCGCGCTGGGTGAAAGAACCAGCCCGGCCCGAACCGGCTATCGGGCCGCTCCAGCCCGTCCGGCGCGATCACCGCCCACCCCCGTGCCAGGAAAGCATCGACCATCACGGTATTGGCGAGCGTGCGCGCCCCCGACCCGCCGGCGCCATGGAAGAACAACAGCGCCGGGTAGCCCGCCTCGGGCGCTGCGCTCTCAGGCAGGACGATCCGGTAGCTGCCGAGCGGCACCTCGCAGGCCGCACCCTCGCGGCCGCAGGCCCGGGCCTCGGACGCGATCATGAGAAGAAGACCGCAGGCGAGGGCGGCAAGCAGGCGACGTTCCATCGTGCGATGCTCCAGCGCGGTGCGCGCCCAACCGAAATAGCGTGCGCGCCAGCCATGCCAACCGTGAACCCAGGCGTTGCCCGACTGCAGCCGATCGGGCACGCTCCGCCATCCTGCCAGCCCGGCCAGCCCCAGCCAGCGGAGCGCCACGATGCGGGTCATCTTCCTCCTCTTCGACTCCCTGAATCGCCGGGCACTCGAGAGCTACGGCGGCACCACCGTCAAGACGCCCAACTTCACCCGCCTGGCCCAGCGCGCCGTCAGCTTCGACAACCACTATGTCGGCTCGATGCCCTGCATGCCGGCCAGGCGCGACCTGCATACCGGCAGGCTGAACTTCCTGCACCGCTCCTGGGGCCCGCTCGAGCCCTTCGACAACTCGTTCCCCGAGCTCCTCCAGGCGGCCGGCGTCTACTCGCACCTGGTCTCCGACCACTACCACTATTTCGAGGACGGCGGCTGGACCTACCACCAGCGCTACTCGAGCTTCGAGTTCATCCGCGGCCAGGAAGCCGACAAGTGGCAGGCCATGGTCCGGCCGCCCCTGGAGCGCCTGCGCGAGCGCTACCATGCGCTGCAGATGGAAGACGACCGCAAGGGCTACCGCCTGCAGAACCTGCTCAACCGCGAGGCCATCAAGGACGAGCAGGACTATCCCGCCGTCCGCTGCTTCGAGCAGGGCCTGGCGTTCCTCGACGCCAACCGCGACGCCGACGACTGGCTGCTGCAGATCGAGACCTTCGACCCGCACGAGCCGTTCATGGCGCCCGAGCGCTTCCGCGCACGACTATCCCACCAACTATGGCGGGCCGGTCCTCGACTGGCCGCGCTACCGCGAGACCGAGGAAAGCCCCGACGAGATCGCCGAGCTCCGCGCCAACTACGCGGCCCTGGTCGCCATGTGCGACCACTATCTCGGCCGGCTGCTCGACTACATGGACAGCCACGACCTCTGGCGGGACACCGCACTCGTGCTGACCACCGACCACGGCTTCATGCTCAGTGAGCACGACTGGTGGGGCAAGAACCGGATGCCGTTCTACAACGAGATCGCCCACATTCCGCTGATGATCTGGCACCCTGACCATCGCGCCTCGGCCGGCCAGCACCGCCAGGCGCTCACCCAGTGCATCGACCTGATGCCGACCTTCCTCGAGATGTTCGGCCAGCCCGTGCCGCCCGAGGTCCAGGGCCGCTCGCTGCTGCCGGCACTGGCGGAACGAGCAGCACGTCCGCGATGCCGCCATCTACGGCATCTTCGGCGGCGCCACCAACGTCACCGACGGCCGCTACACCTATTTCCGCTACCCGGACGACCTCTTCGCCCAGGAGATCTTCGAGTACACGCTGCTGCCGGTCCACATGAAGAGCTTCTTCACCAAGGCCGAGTTCGAGGGGGCCGCACTCGTCGAGGATTTCGACTTCCTCAAGGGCCTGCCGATCATGCGCCTGCCGGCCCGCCGCGACGCCAAGCGCCCGCCGACCCAGGGCGGCGGCTTCGCCGAGACGGTGACCGTCCTCTACGACACCCAGACCGACCCGGGCCAGGCCCGGCCGCTGGCCGACGGAGAGATTATCGGCCGGCTGACCGAGCTGATGCTGGCCCAGATGCGCGCCCATGACGCCCCGCCCGAGGCCTACCGGCGGCTCGACCTCGCACCCTGAGCGGACCACTGCCCGCCACCGTCCTGGGCGCGCCCGGCGATCCGTGCTCTAATGCTAGTCTTGCAGGCAGCGCACCGCGCCGTCACGCTCGATGAGGGACGGCGGGATGTGCTGGGGCCAGGCGGCGTCGATGACCTTCCTTGCCATCGGCGCGGCAGCGACGGTCGTCACCATCGTGCAGCGGCGACCACCCGCCGTGTCATTGGCACTCGGCTATTTCGCGGTCATGGAGGGGCTCCAGGTTTGGGGCTATTCGGTCATCGACGCCTGCGGCACGCCCGAGAACCAGGCCGTGACACTCCTTTCCTATCTGCACATCGCCTTCCAGCCGCTGGTCATCAACGCCTTCGCCCTGGAGCTGGTCCCGGCCGAGCGCAAGGTTCGGGCGCGCCCCTGGGTGCTGGGCGCCGCCGGGATCGCCAGCCTGATCATGCTGCTGCAGCTGTTGCCGCTGCCCCTTGCCGGCCTCTGCCGCCCCGGCGACGTGCTCTGCGGCGCCGCGCTCTGCACCGTCTCCGGCACGTGGCACATCGCCTGGGACGTTCCCTACAATGGCCTCTTCGTTCCCCTCGACCAGGCGCTCGGCACCAGCTTCGCCTTCCCGGCCTACCTGCTCGCCGTCTTCGCCCTGCCGCTCGCCTATGGTGCCTGGCGCTTCGTCGTCTTCCACGCCCTGGCCGGCCCGGTCCTGGCCCACCTCCTGACCAGCGACCCCAACGAGATGCCGGCGGTCTGGTGCCTGTTCTCCATCGGCATCATCTTGATGGGCCTCAGCCCCTGGATCTGCGCCCGCTTCAGCCAGCCCGGCGGCTGGGCCCGGCCACGGTCATTGGCGGCTGGATGACCTGAGCCGAAACGCCGTGCCGCGCCGGTGAAGACGGCAGCCGAGATGCCGCCGACCGCGGCAATCGCGCCAACATGAAGCAAGCCCGCGACTGTCAACGTGCCTTCGGCGTCGCCGGTTGACCCGCTGAAGACGTCGGCGCCGCGCCGCGCGTGGCTGCGGTCATCGACGGCGCCGCACGCCGGCCACGATCTCAACGTCCACACCCTGCCAACCGGCTGGGAAGGCCTGCGATAGCCGGCAGCGTCGCCATGGCGTGAGCCAGATCGTTGACCGGCAGCCAACCTTGACGCACTTTCCAGCACCGACGGGTCTCTAGGGAGCGGGCGCATGGAATGGCGCGGCCGGCGCGGCAGCAAGAACGTGATCGACGTCCGCAGCAGCGGTGGCGGCCGGCATCGCATGGGCCGCGGCGCCAGGCGGGCCGGCGGCATCGGCGGCATCGGTGCCATCATCGTCATCCTCATCGGCCTCTTCCTGGGCGTCGATCTCAGCCCCATTCTCGGCCTCGGCGGCGGGGGGCTCGGCGGCGGGCAGCCTGGCACGACCGTGCAGCAATCCGGACCCAACACCATCGACGACGAGGCCGAGGAGTTCGTCGCGGTCGTCCTCGCCGACACCGAGGAGGTCTGGGCGCAGGAATTCGCCGCCCGCGGCGCCACCTACCAGCCGCCCGAGCTGGTGCTGTTCAGCGGCGTGGTCAACTCCGCCTGCGGCACCGCCAATGCCGCCGTCGGCCCGTTCTACTGCCCGGGCGACCAGCGCGTTTACCTCGACACCGACTTCTTCCGCACCCTCGAGCAGGAGCTCGGCGCCAGAGGCGACTTCGCCCGGGCCTACGTCATCGCGCACGAGGTCGGCCACCACGTGCAGAACATCATCGGCGTCATGGACGAAACGAACAGCCTGCGCGCCCGGGCGTCGAAGACCGAGGCCAACGCCATCTCGGTCATGGTCGAGCTGCAGGCCGATTGCCTGGCCGGCGTCTGGGCGAGGGGGGCCCACGAAATGTTCGGCACGCTCGAGCCCGGCGACATCGACGAGGCGATGAACGCCGCCAGCCGGATCGGCGACGACGCGCTGCAACGCCAGAGCCAGGGCTTCGTCGTCCCCGACAGCTTCACCCACGGCAGCTCCGAGCAGCGCCGCGGCTGGTTCCAGCGCGGCTTCGAGACCGGCCAGCTCGAGGCCTGCAACACCTTCGGCAGCGATCCCTCATAGCCGCGGCACGCTTCGTCGGGGCACCCGCTGGAAGACAATCACTTTTTATGTTAACTTCCGCCTGAACACCGGACAGTTCGGGAGGCTGCCATGTTCAACCTCGAACGGTTCGTCGAGGACTGCCGCGCGGCCGTGCAGGCGGATCCCAGCCATCGGGGCGTCGCCGAGGTGATGGCGCGGGCGATGGCCGATCCAACGGCAGTGCTCACCACGCTCGGCGAGCCCACCGGCCCCGCCCTCACGCCGATCTACAGGTCAGCCGGCCTCACCATCCTCAACCTCGTCTGGAAGCCGTCGATGACGGTCCAGCCGCACAATCACGAGATGTGGGCCGTCATCGGCATCTATGGCGGCCGCGAGGACAACATCTTCTGGCGCCGCATCGCGGACGATCCGGCTGGCCACATCGAGGCCGCCGGCGCCAAGGCGCTCCGCACCGGCGACCACGTCACGCTGGGCCGCGACATCATCCACTCGGTGACCAACCCGATCCCCAAGCTCACCGGCGCCATCCACGTCTATGGCGGCGACTTCTTCGCAGCCGAGCGCAGCGAATGGGACCCGGAAAGCCTCGACGAGCACCCCTTCGACATGGCCCGGGTCAAGGCGCTGTTCGCGGATTAGGCAGACCGCTCAGCCGGGCGCGTCGGCGGTGGCCTTCGCGGCCTCGGCCTGCTGAATCAGTCGGTAGGCGTAGTAGTACTTGGCGATATTGGCGACATACGCGGTCGTCTCCCGGCCGATCAGCTCGGCCGTGGCGATCTCGGCATTACCGAACCATACATTCGGATCCAGGCCCATTTGGGCGGCCTCGGCGCGAATCTTCCGCAGATTGCCCGGTCCGGCATTGTAGGCGGCAAATGCGAATAAGGTGCGGTTGAAATCGTCGATCGGTTCATCGGCGAGGTAGTGGTCGATGAGGAAGCGCAGATACTTCGCTCCGGCGTGGATATTGTTCTCGATATCGCTGATATCTTCGATGCCGATGTTGGGGTCGGCCGCTGTCTCGGGCAGCAACTGCATCACCCCGACGGCGCCGGCGGGGCTGCGCACGCTTTGGTCGATTCGGGATTCCTGATAGCCCTGGGCCGCCAGCATCAGCCAGTCGAAGCCATATTGCTCGCCGTACCGTCGAAACAGATCGGCAGCAGTCTGAAAGCGCTCGAAGTCTTCGCTGGCTGCAGGGTTCCTCATCCATTGATTGTCGGCATAGTAGCGTTTGGTGACGATGTTGCCGTACTCCGTCCCTTGCTTGACGGTCGAAAGGAAACGATTGACAAGTTCCAGCAGCTTGGGCGTGCCTTTGCGGAGGGCGGCAGCAATCTCCCCGCCCTCTCGCAACACGAGATCACCGCGCATCGTGAGACCGGGTATGATGTCGACCCAAAAGGCGGCCTTGTGCTCATCGACCACGAGCCAGGGCAAGGCACCAGCCGCGACCATCTCGATAAGGTCCTCGTCCTCGAGATAAGGGTCGACGGGCACGAGCTCGATCGGCGGCAGGCCACGCGCAGCGAACTGCTGGTTGAGCTCCGCGACGCTCGTCCAGTAGCTGCTGGAGCGACGCAGATGCAGCGTCTGACCGGCCAGATCATCGAGGCTCGCAAGCTCTGGACCAGCCGAACCAGTGATGACGATCTCGCGTGCCTCGTTGGAGAATGGATCGCTGAAGTCGACGATCTCGGCGCGCTCCGTGGTGATGGTCAGGTTGGCGGTGGCGATGTCGCCATGCCCCTCTGCCAAAGCCGGCAAGAGCGTATCCCGGTCGACGGGAATGATCTGTAGGCGGACTGGCAAGGCTTCGGGTGTATTGAGCTCTTCGTTCAAGAAGGACTCGAAAGCCTGCAGCATCTCGTAGGCCGTGCCGTGCTGCGTAAGCCCGTCGAAGAAGTAGATGGTCTTGCTGAACGTGGTGAGCACCCGAACCACCCGGCGCTCGACCATGCCGTCGAGATCACCTGTCCAGACGGCCGGCAGCTGGAATTCGGGCGCGAGCAGTTCCCTGAGTGGCTGCTCCTCCGGGCCCGAAGCTCCCCACGCAGAAATACTTGGCGCGGCTGTCAGAAGCGTCAAAGCGAGAGCCAGCAAGCCGCGCCGAAACCCAACCGAGCAACCCGCTGCGCGCCGCATGACTATTTGTCCTTTTGTCTTGAACCCATGATAGCCACCCCCGTCGACTATACAGTGGGGCCGCCAGTCGTCACGGGGCGGCAGCGTCGCGCCCCAGGGCTTGGACATCGCTAACTGACTCACGAAGAAAGAATCGGGGAGGCCAGCCTCCCCGCTTCCTTCACTGACCGTACCCGAGCCAAAAGGGCCTGCCGCGTGCATCGCTCAACCGCAAATGCGGTCATAACGAACGCTTATGATCGACGCGGAAGCTGTCGCATATACTGCAACGAGGCGCCCGTTTTGGCGCGCTATATGCGACACGAACCCGAGCCCGTCGCGTATAGCGCGACAGGCAACCCGACTTTGTCGCATCGAGTGCGACATTAGCATCGCTTATGTCGCGTATAGCGCGACAATTCCTAAAAACGAACCCGAGACCGGCCCAAAACGCGACGAACGAACCCGGCTCTGCAACGATCGAACCCAGGAATCGCGACGAACGAACCTGCGCTCGGGTTCCCGAACCCGAGGTGCGGTTTGTCGCACCAGACGGCCGAAAAGGCCAGCATTTCAGAGAGTAACAGATTGACCTTCAGAAAGCCAGTTCGCCAACCAAGGCACACGCCATCGACGGCCACATGGCTTGGCCGATCGAACCCGAGCCGCGCTTGACGAGCGCGGCGATATCCGCTATTATTCCTAGACTAGTCGTCGTCCTTCGCCACGTAGTCGGCGAGGCTCATGACCTGCTTGTCCTTGTCGTCCACCGCGAAGAGCTCGCTTCGGCTAAAGACCATCGTCTTGCCGTGCCGGGGGAAGTAGGCGACGTCCAGCCCGGAGCGCTCGCCGCCCATCAGGTAGACCAGGTCCTCGTCGCCGGCGTTGGTCAGCTGGTGGGCGACGCTCGGTGTCGGGAAGCCGATGAAGTCGCCGGGCCCGACGTCATGGGTCTCGCCGTCGATCTCCATCCGGCCCCGACCGGAGAGGATGTAGAGCCATTCCTCGTCCCGCTCGTGCGCGTGGTAGACGAAGCTCTCCTTGCCCGGCGGCACCCGGCCGAGGCTGACCACGGTGCGGCCGAGCCCGGCCAGCATCGAGAGCGGCGTCATGTGGATGTCGGATCGCGGGTTCCAGGGATGGCGGATGTGGATGTCGTCCGCCGCCTTTATCTCGGCTGCGGTCCAAAGCGGCTTCGGCGCGTCGGGCATCTCCTGCTCTCCGTGCTGCGGTGGCTGGTCCGCTGGCGGCCCGGCGTTCAGAGGTGGGCTTTGGCCAGCATCATGTGGCAGCCCTTCTCGCCGTCCACCGTCTGGGTGACCCGGAGGTCGCCCACGAGCGAGCAGAGCATGTAGGCCTGCTCGGCGCTGAGCGCGGTGCGGCGGCGGACATGGGCGATCATCTCCCGCACGGCGATCCGCGCCGCCTCGTCGAGCTCGGCGTGCAGACCCATGGCGATGAGGTGCGTCGCGGTCTCGGCGAACGGATAAGCATAGTCCAGGTCAGGGCGCGCGGTGAGCCGGAAGGTGCCGGCGAGCCCGGTCTCGAGCGCCGTGATGCAGACCTCGCCGTCGCCCTGCACGCCGTGCCCGTCACCCGCCGAGAACAGCGCCCCCTCGTTGAACACGGGCAGATAGAGGGTCGTGCCCTGGCGGAGCTCCTTGTTGTCCAGATTGCCGCCGAACTTGCGCGGCTGGATCGACGAGCAGCGCCCCCAATGGGCCGGCGGGGCCACGGCCATGACGCCGAAGAACGGATCGAGCGCCAGCTCGGTGCCCCAGGGGAGCCGTGCCGTTTGGCGCTCCAGATCGATCTCCGGGTGGATCAGCGCCGGCTCGTCGAACTGGTCAGGCAGCGTCCCCTTGAGCGGCATGATGGCGACGTAGCCCCAGCGGTCGATGGGCGTGACCTCGCGGATGTCGATCTGCAGCACGTGGCCGGGCAGGGCGCCCTCGACATGCACCGGCCCGGTGATCATGTGGCTCGACGGCCCGCGCTCGCAGCGCGCGATCGCCTCGAGCTGGCCCGGCTGCACCAGCGAGCGATCGGCCGGCAGGTCGGCCTCGTCCGCCGCCGACCAGCTGGTCAGCCGCACCGTATCGCCGGACGAGACCCGGAGCACCGGGGCACGTGCCGCGTCGAGATAGCCCCAGGCGATGGCCTCGGGCGTCGCGGGCAGTTCGTGGTGCTCAGGCATGGCGCTCCCTCTCAGCCGGCGAAGCGCGTGGAGCGCGTGCCGGTGACACCGGTCCCGATCGCCAGCACCGCACCCTCGTGCGGGTTGGCGGCCAGCGCCTCGGCCGAGAGGCCATGCCGCGCCGAGGTGACGTAGAGCGTGGTCAGGTCCGGCCCGCCGAAGCAGCAGGAGGTGGGCTGGCTGACCGGCAGGTCGATCTGGCGGTCGACCGTGCCGTCCGGCCGGAAGCGGATCAGGCAGGACCCGGCGAAGCGGGCGTTCCACAGGTAGCCGTCGGCGTCGATCGCCGAGCCGTCGCAATAGCCGGGCAGCTTGGCGTCCGAGAAGGTGCAGGAAACGCCGAGCCGGCCATCCTCCTTGACCTCGTGGGCCTTGATGACACCTGTCGCGGTGTCGGCGAAGAGCAGCGTCTTCCCGCCATTGGTCCAGGCGAGCGTGTTGGAGAGGCCGACCCCGTCCACCTCGCGCGTGATGCCACCGTCGTGGCGCACCCGGTAGAGCGCGCCCGTGGCACCGGTCATCTCCTTGGCCGAGCCGTCCGGGTTGAGGTTGTTCTGCATGGTGCCGACCCAGAAGCTGCCGTCCGGCGCGCACTTGGCCTCGTTGGTCCGGTTGTCCGGCCGATCCGGCTCATGGCGGACGAAGAGCGTCCGCGCTCCCGTCGCCGGGTCCATGAAGTAGAGCCCGTCCCGCATCGCCAGGAGAAGCCCGCCCTCCTCGCGCAGCACGACTGCCGAGGCGAAGTCGTCCAGCGGCCAGTCCTGCCGCTCAGCCGTGTTCGGCTGCCAGCGATGAAGCCGCTTGCCGGAGATGTCGACCCACCAGAGCTGGCTCTTGGTCTCGTCCCAGAAGGGACCCTCGCCGACGCCGTCCTTGGCATCGACCGCGATCTCGACCTGCATCCCAGCTCTCCCTGCCGCGTCTCGTCGCCGGACTATGGCGCCGGCCTGACGGGCTGGCAACGGCGCCGACTCATGCCTCCGGGCGATGGCAAGCGCAGGCGATCTTGTGGCCGTCGAGGTCGCGTATGTAGGCACCGTAGAAGTCCGGGTGGTAGTGCGGCCGCAGCCCCGGCGGTCCCTCGCACGCGCCGCCCGCAGCCAGAGCTGCCGCGTGGAAGGCCCGCACCGTCGCTCGGTCCTTGGCCAAGAAGGCGAAGGTCTGACCGTTGCCGACCGAGGCCGGTCGGCCGTCGATGGGTCTCGTCAGATAGACCTGCGGCGTGCTCACGGGGGTCTCGGCGTAGCCGACGAGGCCGTGCTCGGGCTCATGGGCGATGCAGCTGATGCCGAGTGTCCCGATGACTGCATCGTAGAACGCCTTGGCGCGGTCGAGATCGTTGGTACCGATAGTGACGTGGCTCAGCATTTACGTGCCCTCGGCAGTCGTTCCGGGTCAGTCCTTGTAAGGGTCGGTCTCGCCGGCACTGGCCATGACGACGATCAGCGGGCGGAGGCGCGTGACGATTCGGATGGTGTCGGCGTGGTGGTTCAGCACTTCATCGAGGCGGCGATAGGCCATCGGGCTCTCATCCAGCCCGGCGCCGCGCAGGACCACACCGCGCGCTTTCAGCCACGCGTCCATCTCCTCACGGGCGAACCGGCGGATGGCTTCGCGCCGGCCGAAGGTTCGCCCGGCGCCGTGGACGGTCGAGTGCCAGATGGCCGCCGACGCCTCACCGCCCACACCCTCGACGATCACCGCTTCGTCCCCCATCGAACCGCCGACGAAGCCACGCTGGCCAGGGAAGGCTGGCGTGGCCCCCTTGCGAACGACCCAGGCGGTGCCGGCGGCGCCGTGATCCTCGGCCCAGGCGAAGTTGTGGTGGTTGTGGACGGTCTCCACCGCCTGGGCGCCGATGATCTCCAGCACCTTGCCGACGACCCACTCGCGCCCGGCATAGGCATAGCGGCCGGCGAGCTCCATCGCGGCGAGGTAGCGCTGGCCGATCTCGCTTTCGACGTGGAGCACGGTCGGTGGCACATCGATGCCGTCGGCGCCGCCCGCCATCTTCAGGTAGCGCGTGGCGGTGCGGTGGCCGAAGCCGCGACTGCCGAAGTGGACGCCCACCCAGACCCAGTCGTCCGGATCGGCGAAGAGATCAACGTAGTGATTGCCGGAGCCGATCGTGCCGAGCTGCTCCCGTGCCATCTGGCGCAGATCCTCGACGTCACCAGCGGCCCACGCTTCGTCGTCGTCGAACAGTGGATGCTCGACCCGATCGTCATTGACCCGGCCGATACCGAAGGAGAGCGAGCCGGCAAGCCTGTCGGCAAGCGCCTCCCGGTCGCCGAGCTCGGCCACCGTGAGCTCGGTCCGCACGGCCATGTTGCCGCAGGCGATGTCGAACCCGACACCGGAAATCGAGACATGGTCGCGATAGGCGATCACGCCACCGACCGGCTGCGCATAGCCGAGGTGACCATCGGCACAGATCGCACCACCGAGCACGCTGCCATAGGCGAGGCAGCGGTTCATTTGCGCCAGCGTTCCGGCATCGTGCTGGCCGACGACCACCGGCTCCGGCGCCGTCTCGCCCGGATCATGAACAACACCGGGCGGCAAGGCATTTCGAACCAGCGCCCTCGCGTCGTCAAGCCTTTGCGCCTCGGCAGCCAGCCAGTCGTCGCGCACGCGATCGACGACCGCGCGGAGGTCGGCGGAGTCCGGCTCCGCTGCCAGGGCCTTGAGCGCAGCCTTGAACCATGGCCCGGGCTCATAGCCCAACGCGATCAATGTCTTGCCGTCGATCCTCGTCATCTCGCTTTCCATCAAGACCGCCGCTCGCCGGGAGGGTTCGCCCAGCACACCCGCTGGACATTATCGTATAATACGATCTAACGTTGCGGTCCGCCAACAGCCCGCGTAGCCTCGTTCCCGGCTAGCACGAACAGGGAGAAACGAGGATGCGAAAGCTCGCAGGCATGGGCGGCGTTGCCGCTCTGGCGCTGACGATCGGCACCGGCGCCGCCATGGCGCAGGACCAAGCGCAATATACCTATCTGCACCATGCCACACCGACCAACGTGTTCTGGCAGGCGGTGAAGCTCGGCATGGACGAGGCCTGCGAGCAGATCGGCGCCGATTGCCAGATGGTCTTCCTGCAGCAGGACGGCAATTTCCAGGAGCAGCTCAACAACCTGGAAGCGGCGATCGCCCAGCAGCCGGACGGCATCATCAACACCTTCGCCGGCGGCAACGTCTTCGACGAGGCCATCGACCGCGCGATGGCCGCCGGCATTCCGGTGCTGGCCTCCAACGTCGATCACCCCGACGGCACGCACCGGCTCTCCTTCACCGGCCAGGACCTCGAGCAGGCAGGCTACGATCTCGCCGCCGGCCTAGCGCCGCAGTTTCCCGAGGAAGGCCCGATCCATGTGCTGATCGGCATCTCCGGCCCCGGTCAGGTCTGGGCCGAGAGCCGGGGTGCCGGCATCGCGCGGTTCATGGAGGACTACATCACGGCTAACCCGGACCGTGAGATCACGTATGAGAAGATCGACAGCGGCCTCGACCTCGCGGTCACCGGTCAGCGTGTCGCGGCCTACGTGCAGACGACGCCGACCACGGCCTATTTCGACGTCGGCTACTGGGCGGCCGGTGCCGCGGTCTCGCTGCGTGATCTCGGCAAGGAGCCCGGCGAGGTGCTGCTCGCCTGCTTCGACCTCGTGCCGGTCGTGCTGGACGAGATGAAGATCGGGCTACATCCAGCTGACCATCGACCAGCAGCCCTTCCTGCAGGGCTACGTGCCGATCCACCAGCTGCACATGATGAACAAGTATCAGCTCGGTGCGTACGACGTGAACACCGGCAAGGCACTGGTCCGCCCGGATCAGGTCGACGCTCTGCTCGAGCTGTCCGCTCAGGGCATCCGCTGACCAAGCACCGCTGGAGTTGAGGCACTCGGGCCGCCCCGTTCTTTGGGGCGGCCCGGCAGGCTTGCCGATCCAAGGATAGAGACGATCGTCAAGGCATTGCTCTCGCGCCCGGAGATCACGGCCATCATCATGCTGTTGGTGGTGGCGGGCGGCTTCGCCTTCTATGCGCCGCAATTTGCCTCCTACGGCAACTCGCGGGTGCTGCTGTTCGCGCTGCCCGAGCTTGGGATCATCGTGCTGGGCGTCGGCATCCTGATGATCGCCGGCGAGTTCGACCTTTCGGTCGGCTCCGTCTTCGCGCTCGTGCCCATGGTGATTGTCGTCGCCATGGGCCGCTGGGGCCTCGACCCCCTTGTGGCGATTGCGCTCGGCTTCGCGGTGGCGTTGCTCGTCGGCTACATCAACGGCTGGATCACGCTCACCTTCAACATTCCGAGCTTCGTGACGACGCTCGGCATGTTGTTCATGGCGCGCTCGCTCGCCACGGTGCTCTCGGGCGGCTTCCCGCCGCCCTTTCCGGCCGAGCTACCGACGGACATCTTCGTCGCCGATCTCGGTCTGTTCCGTAGCTCGATGCTCTGGTTTGCCGGCTTCGCGCTGATCCTCGGCATCATGCTGCACTACTCCAATCTCGGCAACTGGATCTTCGCCACCGGCGGCCAGCAGCAGGCCGCGGCCGACATGGGCATCGACACGCGCCAGGTGAAGATGGCCTGCTTCATGCTCTGCAGCGTCATGGCGGGCTTTGCCGGCATGATCACCACTTTCCGCCTGCGCTCCGCCCTGCCGTCCCTGGGCGAGGGGCTCGAGCTGCAGGCGATCGCGGCCGCCGTGATCGGCGGCACGGCGCTCACCGGTGGCATCGGCTCGATGATCGGCTTCATCGTCGGCACCAGCCTGATCCGCGTGATCGACAACGGCCTCGTCATGGCCCGCGATCGACGCCAACTGGTTCCGCTTTGCCATCGGCGCGCTGACGATCCTCGCCGTCATCCTCAATATCTGGGTGCGCAACCGCGCCCGGCGCATGCACTAGGAGCCCGCGCTTGAGCGAGATCCTCCATGAGCACCGCCTGTCGCGGGATCGCTTCGTCGAGCCGAGCGCCGATGCACTGGTCCGCTGCGTCGGTCTCGAAAAATGGTACGGCGGCGTTCATGCGCTGAGCAACGTCGACTTCCACGCCGAGCCTGGCGAGATCGTCGGTCTTGTTGGCGACAACGGCGCCGGCAAGTCGACGCTGATCAAGATGCTCTCCGGCGCCCATCCGCCCGACGGCGGGCCAGATCTTCATCGAGGGCAGGGAGGTCCAGCTGCGGACGCCCAAGGAGGCGATGGCGCTCGGCATCGAGACCATCTACCAGTACACGGCGATGGTCCCAGCAATGTCGATCGCCCGCAACATGTTCATCGGCCGCGAGCCCTTGAGTCGCTTTCGCATTGGCGGCATCGGGCTCATGGACCAGCGAACCATGGTCGACCATGCCACGCGCTCGCTCACCAATATCGACCTGACCGAGCGCTCGCCTGAGACGCCGGTGGAGGAGCTTGTCGGGCGGCCAGCGCCAGTCGGTCGCCATCGCGCGGGCGATGTACTTCAAATCCAAGCTCCTGATCCTCGACGAGCCGACCAACCACCTTTCGGTCAAGGAGACCAACAAGGTGCTGGACTACGTCATCTCGCTGAAGGAGCAGGGCATCGGCTCGATCTTCATCAGCCACAACCTGCATCACATCTTCCCGATCGCCGACCGGATCGTGGCCATGGCGCAGAGGCGAGAAGATCGCCGACGTGCTGAAGACCGGAACATCGATCGACGAGCTAACGGAGCTCATCGTCTAAAGGGGGGCGAGAAATGGAGCACAAAGGCAGAACCGCACTCGTCACTGGTGCTACCGGCGGCCTCGGCGTCGCCGAGATCGCTGCGCTGGCCGGTGCCGGCGCCGATGTCCTCATGCTCGACATCAAGGGCGAAGAGGTGGCTCGACAGCATCCGGCAGGAACTCCCGGCGGGATCTGGAAAGCTGCGCTTCGTCGCCTGCGATCTGGCCGATCCTCAGGCCGCCCAGGACTTGGTTCGGATGCTCGATGAGCAAGCCGGCGGGATCGACATCCTCGTCAACAATGCCGCGATCAATCCGCTGAAGCCCATCGACGGCTACGATCTCGCAGAATGGCGGAAGGTTCAAGACGTGAACGCCACGGCGGCCGTTGCATTGGCCCAAGCCGTCGTGCCGTCGATGAAGCGCAAGGGATTCGGCCAGATCGTGCAGATCTGCTCAGTGACGCTCAATGGCGGCTGGTCGGACTTCACCTCCTACGTCTCGTCAAAGGGCACGCTGCTCGGGCTGACCCGATCGATGGCCCGCGAGCTCGGCAAGTTCAACATCCGGGTCAACGCGGTGAGCCCCGGCGCCATTCCGACAGCGCTCGAGAAAGAGGTCTGGGCCGATCAGCTGGAGACCTACGAGAAGTTCCTGCTCGACCACCAGGCGCTGAAGTATCGTGGCAGCCCGGAAGACATCGCCGACGCCATCCTGTTTCTGGTCTCGGCCAAGGCGCGCTTCATCACCGGCCAGAACATTGTCGTCGATGGTGGCTGGTGGATGACCTGAGCGGGCAGGCGTGAGCGGCGGGCGATGAGCGATCCCTCAAGCGCCTTCGTCGCCGAGTTGCACAATCGAACCTATCCGAACCGGGGCGTCCGTGGTCGGCTGGTCGAGGTGATCAATCAGCGTATTGTCGTTGATTCCTTGGCGTCAGGCACGCCCCTGCCGCGCGAAGTCGAGCTGATTGACGAGTTCCAGGCGTCGCGCACGGCGGTCAGGGAGGCGACCAAGATCCTGGCAGCCAAGGGCCTCGTCGATTCACTCCAAAGGGGGGTACGCAAGCCCGGTCGCAGGACGACTGGAACCTTCTCGATCCCGACGTGCTCGATTGGTACGCCGCCTCCAGCCGTTCGGCCAAGCTCGTTTCCTATATGGTCGAGCCGCGGCGGATGATCGAGCCCGCAGCAGCGAGGCTTGCGGCCGATCGCCCTATTGAAGCGCAACTGGTCGCACTGGACCTTGCGTTTGCGGCGATGCGTAGCGGTCTCAAGGACCTCGTCGCCTACTGCCAAGCCGATCTGGCGTTTCACCGTGCATTCTTTCGTGCCTCTGCTAACCCGTTCGTCGACCGGCTGGGAGCGATCGTCGCGGTAATCCTTAAGGTTAGCTTTCGGCTCCCGCAGCGCTCGCCGATCCCGACCCATACGGGCCTCGTCCTGCATCCGCCGGTTCTGGAGGCCATCAAGGACCGCAGGCCGGACGCGGTAGAGGCTTCGATGCTTGCCGTCATCGATGCTGCCGCAGTGGAGCTGAAGAGCGCCCCTCGACGCGGCGGTCACTGATGAAGATCGAGCGCCATGTGGCCCGGCGCCGCAGTTGGGGAATTGAAGCCGCAATGACCGGTACTCCTCTGAGCTTGATCGAGCTTGCAAGCGATCATCTGGCCATTGCGATCGTCCCTGAAGTAGGTGGGAGCTTGGCGCGGTTTGACGCCTTGACCGACAGCGGACCGGTCCCGCTCTTTCGACCTTGGGACGGCACCACCGTGGCGCCGAACGCGCTCAGCTGCTATCCGCTTGTCCCCTATTCGAACCGGCTTGGTGCCGGTGGTATTGATGCTGGCGGGCGCTTCTGGCCGATTGCGCCCAACATGCCGCCAGACCCGCATCCCATCCATGGCGATGGCTGGCAGCAGGCATGGACAGTCGTGGAGCGTGCCGAGGCGCGCGTTGTGCTCGGGCTCGAGAGCCGTTCGATGCCGCCCTTCGACTATGCAGCGAATCTCACCTACGCGGTGAGCGGGGCAAGCCTGACAATGCGCCTCGAGGTCGAACACAGAGGCACCACTTCGGTGCACTATGGCCTCGGCTTTCATCCTTGGCTGCCCCGCTCAGGCGGCACGACGCTGGAGGCGGCGGCAACCGGCGTATGGCTAGAGCGGGCAGACCACCTTCCGGATCGGGAGGTGCCTGTCGAAGAGCGGCCACATTGGGACTTCAATCAGCCGCGCGGATTGCCGGATGGCTGGATCAACAATGCATTCACCGGCTGGAATGGTGACGCAGAGGTGCGCTGGAAGGAGACCGGCGTGGGTATCGCAATCAAGGGATCCGACGCGCTCGGCACTTACATCGTTTTCTCGCCCACTGCAGATTGTGATTTCTTCTGCTTCGAGCCCGTGAGCCATCCAGTCGACGCTCACCGCCTGCCGGGCCGTCCAGGACTTCAATTGCTGGCGCCCGGCGACCGCTTTGCGGTTGCGTGTCGCTTTGCGCTCCGATCGGGCTGAGCCTCGACCCGGAGCGGATTGCTCCACGTTCGTTCCCGGCACACAATGGGCCGATCCGACGCAGGACCGGGTGCCGTCTCTCGCGACCCGATCAAAGGAGTTCATGTCCGTGTCATTGTTTGACGGCTTTGCCTCCCGCCGCTTCGCGACGGCGGACGCCGAGATATTCGTGCGCAGCAAAGGTGATGGTCCGCCACTCCTGCTGCTGCATGGCTATCCGCAAACCCATGCCATGTGGCACGCAGTTGCCCCAAGGCTGGCCGACCGCTTTACGGTCATCTGCGCCGATCTGCGCGGCTATGGTGACAGCACCAAGCCCGAGGGCGGGGGCGACCATGCTGTCATGAGCAAGCGAGCGATGGCCGGCGACATGGTCCAAATGATGGATCAGCTCGGCCATTCGAGCTTCATGGTTGCCGGGCATGATCGCGGCGGGCGCGTCACCCATCGTATGTGCCTCGATCATCCACACGTCGTGACGCGTGCTGGAGTGCTCGATATCGTGCCGACACGGACACTCTTCGAGTTGGTCAACAAGGAACTCGCCGAAGGCTACTACCACTGGTTCTTCTTGAGCCGGCCCTTCGATTTTCCCGAGCGGCTGATCGGTGCCGATCCGCTCTATTACCTGCATGCCAAGCTCGGAGGGTGGTCTGCCGGCAAGTCCAGCAGCTTCGTTCATCCGGACGCCATGGCAGAATACGAGCGGTGCTTTGCCGAACCCGCCACCATTCACAGCTCCTGCGAGGATTACCGAGCAGCAGCCACGATAGACCTCAATCATGACATATCGGACGAGGAGCAACGTATAAGCTGTCCGCTCCTGGTGCTCTGGGGCCAGCATGGGTTAATGGAGAAGCACTTCGACGTACTCGCGACCTGGCGCACCAAGGCGAGCGCCGCGGTCTGCGGGCGTGCTCTCGACTGTGGTCACTATCTCCCCGAGGAAGCCGCCGAGGCGACGACGCAGGAGCTGTTAACCTTCTTTGCAACTTGATGTGCTATTGCTGATCTGGTGACCTTCTCGCTTGACGCGCGGGGACCAGCAGTGGACGGCTCGAACATGTCTCGCCTCGTCGTGGCGCTCGTCGCTTTGCTCGGCGGATGGCTCGTCCTCCCTGGAGGCGCAGGCGCTTCCAGCGTTCATGTTTTGCCCATTGTAGGGCCAATCGGACCCGCGACCAGCGACTTTGTCGAGCGTTCGATGGCTGACGCGGTAGAGCAGCGGGCAGATTTGCTGATTCTGCGGCTCGACACGCCGGGCGGTCTCGACACCTCCATGCGTGTGATCGTCCAGGCAATCATCGATTTGCCCGTTCCGATTGTCGCCTACGTCGCACCGGCGGGCGCGCGTGCTGCCAGCGCCGGTACCTTCATCCTATACGCGTCACACATTGCGGCAATGGCCCCCGGCACCAATCTCGGTGCGGCCACGCCTGTCCCGGTCGGGGGTGGAGACGCAGCGGATGCAAAGCGTGCTGCCGACGCGCGGACTACCGGCGCTGACAACCCCGACGCACCGCCGTCAACCAGCAAATCGGCGAGCGATTCCAAGGCGGTCGAGGACGCGGCAGCCTATTTGCGGGCGCTCGCGGAGATGCGCGGTCGCGATGTCGCGTTTGCTGAAGCTGCTGTTCGGCGAGCGACGAGCTTGACCTACCGCGAGGCCCTCGATGCCGGGGTTATCGAATTCATCGCAGCCGACGTGGACGAGCTCTTGGCCATGATCGATGGGCGCCCTGTGGACCTCGCGCGAGGTGTCGAGGTTATCGCGAGCAAAGGTGCCACTATTGAGATCGTCGAGCCCGATTGGCGCTACCGGCTGCTCTCCATCATCACCAACCCGAACGTCGCAGCCATCCTGATGCTGATCGGTGTCTATGGGATCATCTTCGAGTTCTATTCACCTGGATTGGTCGGTCCGGGTTTGGTTGGCGCCATATGCCTCCTTCTCGGTCTCTACGCGTTTCAGGTCTTGCCCGTTAGCTATGCGGGTCTGGCGCTGCTCGGCCTCGGGATTGCCCTCGTCGTGGCCGAAGCATTCCTACCGGCGTTCGGCGTTTTGGGCATTTCTGGCGTAGTCGCCTTCATCACCGGGTCGATCTTGCTGATGGATACCGACGTCCCGGGCTTCGGCATCTCACCCTACGTCATCGGATCGCTCGCTGTGTCGAGCAGTGCGGTCTTTCTCGTCACACTGTCCTTGGTCATGCGCAGCCAAAATCGGCCGGTCGCCACCGGGGTCGAGGCCATTGCGTCTGGCCATGCCGAGATTGTCACCTGGGATGCCGCAGGCGGCGGTCGAGGCGAGGGCAGGGTGCGCCTCGACGGCGAGCTATGGCATGCCGAGGGTCCTGCCGGCCTTGTCCCCGGTGCACGTGTCGCCGTCAGATCCCGCGCCGGCCTCACCTTGATGGTCGAGCCTGAAAAACCCCGACAATGAGGGACGTTATGCTCTTCGAACCGCTGCTGATCTTGCTTGTCGTGCCTGTCGTGATCATCCTGATGTCCCTCAGGATCATGCGCGAATACGAGCGAGCGGTCGTGTTCCTGCTGGGCCGTTACTGGAAGGTGAAAGGCCCAGGGCTGATCTTGATCATTCCTGGCCTGCAGACGATGGTCCGCGTCGATCTGCGAACCCGAGTGCTCGACGTGCCGTCGCAGGACGTGATCAGCCGAGACAACGTCTCGGTCAAGGTCAACGCGGTCATCTATTTCCGCATCATCGAGGCGGATAAGTCGGTGATCCAAGTGGAGGACTTTGCCGCAGCGACCAGCGAGCTCGCTCAGACAACCCTCCGGTCGGTGCTCGGCAAGCATGAGCTCGACGAGATGCTGGCCGAGCGTGACAAGATAAACGATGATATCCAGGAGATACTCGACAGCCAGACCGTCGCCTGGGGCGTCAAGGTCGCCAATGTCGAGCTGAAGCATGTCGACATCGACGAGACCATGGTCCGGGCCATCGCCAAGCAGGCGGAGGCGGAGCGCATACGGCGGGCAAAAGTCATCAACGCAGAGGGCGAGTTTCAGGCGGCAGAGCGGCTGGTCGACGCCGGCAGAGTGCTCAACGCGGTGCCGGAAGCGATGCAGCTGCGCTACCTCAGCGCCCTTGCCGACATCGCTAATGATCGAAGCAACACGATCGTGTTCCCGTTCCCGACCGATCTCGCCGACCTTTTCGGCAAGCTGAAGAGCCATTAATCGGCTTACAGTGGCACCTGTCCGCAGTACGGCGCCGCGATTTCGCTATGCCATGGTCCATAGGACGAGATCGTGGCTTCGCCCATCGATGTGGTGCGACCCGAGGAACAGAAGGCCCGCTGGCCGCTCGTTAAGGAGCTGAACCAGCGTGTCACTGACGAGCAACGAAACGCAGAGGTCTCTGGTCATCCGCTCCAGGCGGCTCGCGACATTGACGGTGTCGCCGATGACCGCGAACTCGAAGCGCTGGCCGAGGCCTTCACCGCCGCCGCCAATGTCACCCATTGTGACTTGGCCGTAGTGGATGCCAATGCCGACTTCGACTGCTGCCTCTCCAGCGGCACGGCGATTTCCCTGCCAATCATCGATGGTCTGGCGCATCGCCATGCCGCAGGCAAGGGCGCGATCGGCAGCGTCGTCTAGGGGTTGCGGGGTGCCGAATGTCGCCATGAGACCATCGCCGATGAACTTGTCGAGAGTGCCGCCATGGGCGAAGACGCAAGCCGCCATTCGGCCATGAAAGGCGCGTAGCAGACGCATGGTGTCCGCCGCCGTGCCGGCCTCGGCCAAAGCCGTGAACCCCTTGATGTCGGCAAACAGCACGGCCACGTCGTGGGTCCGGGTCTCGCCCATCGGTCGGTCGACGCGGGCCAAGGCCTCGACCATGTTCGGTGCGACATAGCGTGCGAGATTGGCGCGCTCGCGGACCACTTCCGCCTGCTCGATCATCAGTCGGCGCGCGCGGTAGGCCCCGTAGGCGAGTATGATGCCAATTAGGCCGGTGATGAAGATACGCACCACCGCATCATCGATATGGACATAATAAGGGTCGAGATAGCCCATCAGTTGGACGATGCTGTCGCCCGGATCTCCGGTATTGGGAAGCGCCAGCAGTGCGCCCGGCGATTGCATGATCAGCGCAGTGCCAACGCCCCAGACTACGGCGATCGAGAAGACCGACCAGAGCACCATGGCGGGTCGAAAGCTCAATGCGGCAATCGCCGGGAGAAGTAGAAAATAGAGGAAGCTCGGCTGCCGTAGCACGGTCGGCCACGGCCATTCTGCTGGGTATGTCCGCCCAGGAGCGATCAGCGTGAACCCGAGGAGAATGGCGTCAATCGACACGACGAGATAAGCGGTCCAGCCGCGATCCGGGCGATCCTTGGTCAGCGCGTAGGCGATGAGCCCGTTGGCAATGAATGCCATGAGAATGAGGGCGTTTTCGGCTGCGATCGACCAGCCGTAGTTCATCCAAAGCCAAAAGAAGATGGCGACGAACACAAGACTGCGGGCAACGGTCAAGCGTCTCAGGTTCCGCGCCTCGTGCCATTCGAGGACGCTCTTGACGATGGCCGCCGATGACCCTGGCTCCGTCGGGCGCCTCAAGCGGAGCAAGCTTGTCCGCGCCGCCATCACCCGTTCTCCCGTTCTCGGCCCAACGTCTAGGCTAGGCGCGGCGCCAACGCCTCTCGATCCACCGTCACGGCTGGCTGTTGCGGAGGTCTCGGAGCTTTGCTGCGGCGGCAACTCGATGCTGCGGCATCAGATGCCGACCCAGCAACGACATGACTGTCGCAAGGACCGCAGCATCGTCGCTGAAGCCCAGCCCGACAAGATAGTCCGGCATGAGATCAGTCGGCAGGATGAAATAGGCGACGGCGCCCCACAGGAGCGCTCTGACATGAACGGGCGTTGCCGAGTCGAGCGCGCAATACCACACGGCAACGAGGTCCTCGGCGAAAGGGATGTGTGACAGCACACGCGCGAGTTTGCGCCAGAAAGTGCGCTCGTCCGGCTTTCGTCGCGCTATCGGTAGCGAAATCAGGTCAGATTGCATGTTGAAGAGATGGCGGCTCCGGGGCCGCGGTTCAAGCAGCTTCTAGAGCCAGAACGTCGACCGAATTCGCACCGCCAGATCATGGCCTGCAGGTGTGACGCGATCTGCAGCGAGCTTGGTTCGAGCGCCACGGTTCAAGTCAGCGTACTGCTTGCCGATTGAGATGCTCCCTTGGGCTTAAAGGGTACGCTGCCTGCAAACTGCGCGCGATCACCCAATTCCTCCTCGATACGGAGCAGCTCGTTCCATTTGCACATGCGCTCGCTCCGACTGAACGAGCCGACCTTGAGCTGTGGCACCTGCCAGCCGACTGCCAGATCACAGATCGTAGTATCCTCGGTCTCACCGGACCGCGCGGAAACGATCCCGCCCATCCCATAGGCGCTCGCGGCAGACCAGGCATCGTTTGTCTCCGAGAGTGTGCCTCGCTGGTTCGGCTTGATCAGCACAGCGTTGCACGTTCCGGCTTGCGCCGCGGCCCGCACACGGTCGGCATCCGTCACCAGGAGATCGTCGCCGACGATCTGCACGGTGCTTCCGACACGGCTAGTGAGCCGAAGAAAACCCTCCGGGTCGTCCTCGCCGAACGGATCCTCGATGGAGACAATCGGATAGCGATCGAGCCATCCTTGGAGAACCTCGAGAAAGGCATCACGGTCGAGTTCCGTGCCGTCACGGGCAAGCCGGTAGCGGCCGTCCGTTGCCGAACTCCGAGGCCGCTACATCGAGGCTGATCATTACCTCGTCACCCGCTCGGCGTCCGGCTTGCTCGATCGCACGAACCAGCATTTCCAAAGCTGCCTCGTTGCTGTCGAAGATGGGCCACCAGCCGCCTTCGTCCGCGACCCCTGCGAGGCTCCCCGTCTCGGCCATCAGCCGACCAGCGCTGCGATAAATCTCGGCCGTCCAGGCGAGCGCTTCCGCCACGGTTGCCGCACCGGGGCAGGTGACCATGAAGTCCTGGACATCCAGTCGTTCTGCGGCATGCGCACCGCCGCCGAAGATCTGGATCTCCGGCAAAGGCATTACGATCGGTCCCGAGTGGTCAGCCAGGAGGTGCCGCCAAAGGGGATGTCCCGACGCCGCGGCAGCAGCGTGAGCATTCGCCATCGATACAGCGATCATGGCATTGGCGCCCAGTACACGGCGATCGGGTGTGCCGTCGAGCTGAATGAGCATGCTGTCGATGGCTGCCTGGTCCCTAGCGTCGAGCCCTACCAGTGCCGGTGCGATTCGCTCGGAAATGCCGGCCAGCGCCATGTCGACGCCATACCCGCCGAAGGCACTGCCGCCATCACGCCGATCGAGCGCCTCCGCTGAACCCTTTGAGGCGCCGGCGGGCGCGATGGCACGGCCAATGGCACCGCCGGCGAGAACAATATCGGACTCAATCGTCGGACGCCCGCGACTGTCATAGACTCGCCGCGCCCGCACCAGCTCGATGAGGCTTTCGGTCGTCATCGACGCAGCCGATCGAACCAAGCCTCATGCACCGCGGACAGGCGCGATGGAGGCTCTGTCAGATGCTGGATCGCAAAGCCGCGCACGTCGACTTTCTCCTCGCTGGTGTTGAGGTACTCGACGGGTGACTTGCCATCGATCCGCGCCAGCATCAGACCGGGCAGAAGCGAGGCGATACGGGCCTCGAGCTCGGTGCGCGGCTCCCAGTCGACGTGGCCGAGATAGGCATTGCCCAACGCCATGAAAGCGTCGCCGAGCAACCGGACATCCTCCCTTCGATGCAACGCTTTCAAGCACAGATGGTTCAAGACGAAAGCAGGATCGAATGCAGGATCGCCGTACCATGCGCATTCCGCATCCAGGAAAACCGGCCCGAGCCGGCCGACCAAAATGTTCTTCGGACTGACATCTCCATGCACCAGCACCCGGTGGATGCCCGCTGTTCGCCGTGCCAAAGCACGAAGGGGAGATGCGACCATCGGCTGAACTTCTGCCGTCGCCAACAAATAGGGCTCGAGCCGAATCGCGTGAAAGATGTCATCGCTGCGAAAACGCTCCGCGATCGCTGGACTGTTCGCGCTCCGTTTGTGAATGCGTCCAAGGCGATCGCCGACCAGCTTGGCGACGGAGCGATCGACCCTACCGTCCATCAGATCGGTCTTCCAAAGCGGATATGCCGTTGGGTCCAGATACCGTGTCACCAGTGCTGCGGCACCGCGATCGGCGTAGACCAAGCGCGGCACGGCACCCGGCGCCAAGCGGTCGACCACCGCCAAATAGGCCGCTTCGAAATTGTTCCGCTCAACCGGCGCGCGCCAGTCGGCGGTCACCTTCAGCTTGGCCAGTGCCCGCTTGACGCAATACGACCTTGCCATCGGACATCGACCCGCCAGATGTCGGACGAGACGCCACCGGAGAGCGGCTGCATCATTGGCACCTCGCCGATGTCCAGAATACCAGCTCGGCGCAAGATCGCCATGATGTCGCTGTTCCAACCGACCCGCACCGCAGCTTCCCTGATAGACTTGCCCCGAAGCGACCGTGCCGGCAGCAGTGGGGTAGAGGAGTGGTAATTGACCCGTGTGCTGTTTCATTACCAACCAACGCCGCAGCTGGCGAGACGTCTGCACGATCTCGGCGAGGAAGGCATCGATGTGCGAATCGTGCCGCCAGCCGATCACAGTGGCCTCGAGCGTGAGCTGGCAGATGCCGAGGTGCTCTGGCATATCCTAGCACCTGTCGATGGCCCCTTCTTGGAAAAGGCACCAAAACTACGCCTGATCCAGAAATGGGGTGTCGGCCTGAACACGATCGATCTCGCAGCCGCTAGGGCACGCGGTATGCGGGTCAGCAACATGCCCGGAACCAACTCCCGTGCGGTGGCTGAGCTGGCATTACTCTTAATGCTTGCTTGCCTTCGGCGTCTCACGACGGTCGAGGCCCACCTGCGATCAGGGTGCTGGGTACCTGGCCCCGACATCCTCGGCGTTCAGGGCGAGCTCGGCGGGCGAATGGTCGGGCTCGTGGGGATGGGCGCCGTCCCGTCTCTTCTGGTGCCGATGCTCGAGTCGATCGGCGCCAAGACCTGCTACTGGAGCAGATCACGAAAGGACGGCTCTGGCGTGCCGTTCGTGCCGCTGGCCGAGCTGCTCGCAAGCTGCGACATCGTCTCGCTGCATTTGCCTTTGTCCATCGAGACCCATGGAATCGTCGATGTATGGACGATGAAAAAGGGCTCAATCCTGATCAATACGGCGAGAGGCGGGCTCGTCGACGAGGGTCAGCTTTATGCTGCGCTCTCATCTGGACATCTGGCGGCCGCGGGGCTCGATGTCTTTGAAGCCGAGCCCATCAGTGCCGACCACCTGCTCTTGACGCTGAACTCGGTCACCGCGACGCCGCATCTTGCGTGGCTGACCGCCGAGACGCTGCAGCGCTCGCTTGAGATAGCCATTCGGAACGTCACAAACTTGGCAGCTTGCCAGCCCCTTCTATTTGAGGTGGTGTGAAACCACGAACGAGGGACGATCAATGCTAATCAATCGCTTGCCATTGTTCGCTGCGCTAGTGCTCTACGCTCTGCCAGGAGTTGTTCTGGCAATCGATCGGACCGCTGCGCCGGCTGGGGCCGCCGTCACCATCTTGTCGCCCGGGAATGGTGCTGTCGTATCGAACCCCTTCACCGTGCAATTCGGATTAATCGGTATGGGGGTGGCGCCGGCTGGTGTGCGGCATGAAAACACGGGCCATCACCACCTGCTGATCGATCTCGACGCGCTGCCCGATTTTAACGCGGCTATTCCGGCGGACGACAATCATCGGCATTTCGGCGGTGGCCAGACGCAGGTTACGCTGGACCTAGCGCCCGGGGAGCACACGCTCCAGCTCTTGCTCGCCGATTGGCAACACGTGCCACATGACCCGCCAATACTCTCGGAAGAGATTACGATTACGGTGCAATAGCATGAGGAATTTGTTGCAAGCTTTGGGCCAGTAGCATCACCAAGTAGACCTTTGGCCCTGCGGCGTCTTGCATTAAGACGTCTGGCCTGATGTCTTAAGCGCCCGGCAATCGTCACGACGATAGGCAGTCGAAATCAGCCTGCAGCTTTCTAGGCTGCAGGCGTAAATTCAGCCAGCTTCATGCGGACAGATTTTCGCGCTACGGCTCAACGAAGTCGCGTTGGCGCAGATATCGGTGGCTCCTGGTCCGGCTCGAAATGGTTCTCCTGATTTTTCAGCACTTGGGGTAAATGCATTTGGAAGCCTGAAGGTAAGCCGCTGATGACAATGCCTCTCCATGCCACTGTTTGCCCTCACGACTGCCCATCGGTCTGCGCTCTGGAGGTCGAGCGAACGGCGGATGGACGCCTCGGCAAGGTCAGAGGCTCGAAGCGCGACGCGTACACGGCAGGCGTGATCTGCGCCAAGGTCAGTCGATACGCTGAGAGGTTTCATCACACGAATAGGCTCGCTTTTCCGATGCGTCGGACCGGGCCACGGGGCTGTGACAGTTTCGCTCGCATCAGCTGGGACGACGCACTGGACGAGGTGGCCGAGGGGCTCGCCAGAGCCGAGCAGCGGCATGGTCCCGAGGCGGTCTGGCCCTATTGGTACGCGGGCACGATGGGTTTCGTACAGCGTGACGGCATCCAGAGGCTGACCCACGTCATGCGCTGGTCGCGCTTCAAGTCGACGATTTGCGTCATGCTCTCCGACAACGGTTGGCGCGCCGGCTATGGCAAGCGTTGGGGCGTCTCGTCCGAGGAAGCGGGCTCACACGCCGATCTAATCGTCGTCTGGGGTGCTAATCCTGTCGCGACCCACGTCAATCTGATGAGCCACATCGCCCGCGCGAAAAAGCGTGGCGTCAAGCTTGTGGTCATCGATCCCTATCGGAATGGAACCGCCGAACAGGCAGACCTGCACCTTCCTGTCCGGCCCGGCACCGACGGCGCTTTGGCATGCGCCATCATGCATGTGCTGTTCCGCGATGGTTTTGCCGATCGGCCGTATCTGGCGGCGCATACCGATTGCCCCGACGAGCTCGAGGCGCATCTGGCAACTCGGGATCCGGCATGGGCCAGCCGCTTGACTGGCCTGTCGGTCGAGACGATCGAAAGCGTTGCGGCGCTATACGGTCGGGCAAACGCCCCTTGGATCCGCTTCGGCTTCGGCTTCACCCGGTCGCGCAATGGTGCCGCCGTGATGCACGCAGCATCCTGCGTGCCAGTGGTCAAGGGTGCCTGGCAACATGCCGGCGGTGGCGGCCTCTACAATATGGGCGATCTCTACCATTGGGATAAGTCCGTGATCGAGGGCACGGACGTAATGGATCCGACGACCCGGCTTTTAGACCAGTCGAGAATCGGGCCAATCTTGACCCATGATCCGGTCGACCTGCAAGGCGGCCCACCGGTGACAGCGCTCTTGATCCAGAACACGAACCCGATGTGCATTGCACCGGATCTTGGCAAGGTGCACGCAGGCTTCGCACGCGATGACCTGTTCGTCGCCGTTCAAGAGCAGTTCATGACCGAGACGGCGAAGCAGGCGGATGTGCTGCTGCCGGCGACCATGTTCCTGGAGCATGACGATATTTACCATGCCTCCGGTCATTCGCGTTTCCAAATCGGGCCGAAGCTCTTCGAGCCATATGCTGACGTTCGAACCAACCACTTCGTTGTGTGCGCTTTGGCGAAGCGTCTTGGGGCCGAGCACCCCGGTTTCGAGATGACCGAGTGGCAACTCATTGACGATCTGCTCCAGCGCTCAGGATGGCCCGACGCGCAAACGGTTCTTGACGCCGGCGGATGGGAAGCGTTGCCCGACGACGACACAGCCCACTATCGAAACGGATTTCCCACGGCTTCCGGCCGATTTCATTTCCGCCCGGATTGGGCCGCACTCGGCGCGGATCACAAGCGGATGCCAGTGCTGCCTGACCATCTCGCCATTACCGATGAAATCGACGAACGACGCCCGTTTCGCCTCGTCGCGGCTCCGGCTAGGCAGTTCCTGAACACCAGCTTTACTGAGCTGGCCAGTAGCCGCCGGCGTGAGGGCCGGCCGACGGTGATGCTCCATCGCGACGTGATGGATCGCCTCGAGATTGAGGTGGGCGACCTCGTCGAGATTGGCAACGATCAGGGATCGGTTCGTCTGCACGCAGTTGCAGGCGAGCGACAGCATCCGGACACGGTCGTCGTGGAAAGCATCTGGCCCAACGCTGCTTGGCCCGATGGGGTCGGGGTGAACAAGTTGCTGTCGGCCGATGCAGCACCGCCCAACGGTGGTGCCGCAATTCATGATACCGCAGTCTGGCTAAAGAGGATCTCTAATCGGGAGTGAAACTGCGAGGGACGCTCGCTAGAGGGTACGCCGTTGCTCGATCGCGACATCAGGCGGTAGATCGAGGCCGAAATAAATTGCGTACGCAGACGGCGTGCCATTCGCGACGCCGGTGATCTGCTGCGTGAATTGCTCACGCAACCGCACCGGTCCTGCAGCTGCATCGGGCGGCACGGTGGCCGTGAAGCTTGCCTTGTCCAGGATCTCTCCCGCAGGGCTCGCAATTACAACAAAATAGGGCACGAGGGTCCCGGGAGGAGCGTTGACCACCAAATCGACGCTCATCTCCATGTTGAGTTCATTGCCACCATAGGTGCATAGCCCATCAATATTTTCAAGCGTGACCATGATGTCGTCGCCGCTTGCACTCTGTCCGACCATTCGATCGAGTCCGTAAATGATGGCGCTGTCCGGGCAAACGGCTGCCGTGGAGCGATTGCTGCTGCACGCTGTAGCGGCAAGTGTGGCCAATAGACCGACGGAAAGCGCCAAACGCCGAGAGCGAGACGTCATCAATGTGTCCCTCAAAGCGATTTGTGCGTGCCGTCGCAGAACGGTTTGTTGGCTGTTCGCTTGCAGCCGCAGAAAAAAACGGGGCCGTCCTTGTCGGCGGTGAATTTCAGCGGTGCAAAGCCAGAGCCCTTGTGACTGCCATCGCAGAACGGCTGATTGGCGCTCAGGCCACAGGCGCACCAAAAATAGGTCGTGCCACTCTCGCACTCGACCTCGAAAGGTGCGCTTTGGGGCATTGCAGGTTCGTCCATGCTCGGCACCTCGAGATTTTCATCACCGGTAACGCGACCTAGCAAGCGGCCGATCAGCGAGCAACCGTTAACGCCATTTAGCGTCGAGCTACCCGACTGGCGGTGGAAAGCGCTTTGCGGGAACGCCCAAGACCCGTACCATGTTTCCGTCGGGTGAATAGATGTACAGACAACCAGAACAGAGTTTTGCACAGCTTGGCGGCAGGGCGTGGCGGAGTCCCGGGGCAGGCCCGCCGACCCGGATTGCCGCCCTGGATCTTGGCACGAACAATTGCCGACTTCTGGTCGCGGAGCCAAGCTCGAATGGCTTCGAAGTGGTCGACAGCTTCTCGCGAATCACCCGTCTTGGCGAGGGACTCGCAGCCACCGGCGAATTGAGTGAGGCCGCCGTCCGACGGACACTGATGGCTTTGGCGGTATGTCGCCGCATCATCAACCGAAATCATATCGCGGAGCTGCGTTGCGTCGCTACCGAGGCATGCCGCAGGGCGAGCAACGGCGCAGCGTTTATTGACCGGGTCGAGCGGGACGTCGGCATCAGGCTCGAGATCGTCTCCCAAGACGAGGAGGCGCGTCTGGCGTTGCTCGGCTGTCTGCCATTGATCGACCAGATGGCTGAGCAGCTGCTGATGGTCGATATCGGCGGCGGCAGCACCGAGCTCGTTTGCCTTGATCGATGTCACGGCGTCGGGACGAGTGGCGCTGCCGAGATCGCCGTCTCGCTGCCGGTTGGCGTGGTTACGCTTGCCGAGAGCTTCCCCTCGGATCTCGAGGACGGTGCATACGAGGGCATGCTGAGCGCCGCTCGGGCCGCCATTAGCGCAGCCCCTTTGGACGGCTTCAAGCTTCGCGACCTCGATGCGCCGACCGTTCAAATGCTCGGCACCTCTGGCACCGTGACGACATTGGCGGCGGTGCATCTCGGCTTGCGCCGCTACGATCGCCGACGCGTCGACGGCATCATCTTGGACTATGACGAGATCGCTGCAGTATCGGACCGGCTCAGGCGCCTGGACAATCGTGGTCGCGCGGCGCACCCTTGCATCGGTCAGGGACGCGCTGACCTAGTCGTCGCCGGATGCGCCATTCTCGAAGCAGTCCACCAACGGTGGCCGGTGCGGCAGATGCGGGTCGCCGACCGAGGGGTGCGCGAGGGCATTCTGCTCGGGCTTATGGGCCTCGACCTGCAGGCGTTGGGGAGAGAGTGGCCTGACCGCATCTGATACTCACGCTGGTTGTGGCGGACTGCGAGAGCTGTAAGACGGGCAGGCCCCATGCAACGGACTGAGAAAACCAAGCTTCATCGCTCGAAGACCCGACGAGCGAGCTCAACCCGCTGGCTGCAGCGGCAGCTGAACGACCCGTTCGTGCAGGAGGCGAAACGATCGGGCTATCGTGCCCGCTCGGTCTTCAAGCTGGAAGAGATTGACAAGCGGTTTGAGCTCATCCGCCGGGGCTCCGCCGTGGTCGACCTTGGCGCGGCGCCAGGGGAGCTGGAGCCAATACGCAGCGCAAAAGGCGGCGCGCGTGGTGGCGCTCGACCTGTTGCCGATGGACCCGATACCCGGTGTCGAGATCTTGCAAGGTGACTTCCTGGATCCGGGGATGCAGGCCGAGCTTCTGCGCCGGCTGAACGGCAAGGTCGAGATCGTGCTGAGCGACATTGCGCCCGATTCGACCGGCCGACGCGTCGTCGATCGCCTGCGCGCCGAAGCGGTCGGCGAATTTGTCGTCGACTTCGCCGGCCGCGTGCTCGGTCCCGATGGCCATCTTCTCATCAAGCTGGTGAAGGGCGCCGAAGCAAGCGTCCTGGACCTGGCCCGGCCTCGGTTCTCGCGGCTACGGCTTCTGCGCCCAAAGGCGACGCGGAGCGATTCGTCCGAGGCGTTCCTTCTGGCGACAGCTTACAGGCGCGACTGTGACGACGATAGTGTGCCAATGGACTGAACATCTAGTCATTCTGGCCCCTGCTGCCTTCCTGCTGCTCCAAGCGACCCATGTCGTTCAGCCGTGCAGCGATCGAGGCGGCCGCTTCGTCTCCAGCGACCAACGCCCATACGTAGGCATGGGTGAGGAAGAAGCCGGCTGCGGGCTCTTGCCCGTCTGCGAGTGTCAGGTTGGCTGCCGTCTCGTAGCCTCGCGCCAGTGTGCTGGCGTCCCCGGTTCGCTCTGCGGCTTGGAGCGCCCGATCCAGCTTCTGCCGATCCGATCGACCGTCAGCCGTCATTGAGTCCGGCTGCCGCGTAGCGCTGGGCAGCCCATCCATGAAAGGCGGCGGTCGCCTCATCCATCTGAGGCGAGAAAACGCCGCCGTCGAACCGATCCGCGTGGCGCCCCTGCTGCATTCCCTCGACGACCAGAATGTCCTCCTCGAACACCTCGCGCCACAACGCCGATAGCCGCTGCCGAACATCAGCGTAGGCATGGTCGAGCGCCGCTGCATCGGCGAACCAGAGTGCCACATGCTCGCGGGTTCGATCCGATGCCAACGGCTCGAGCCGAAGCGCGAAGGTATGATCCTTGTGCACGCCCAAAAGGAGATTGGGGTAGAGCGCAACGTATTCGGCGCCCTCGTTCCAGCGCTCGGGCAGGTGCTCGAACGCCGGCAACCGCCTTCCGTCACTGCTGAGCATTGGCCGGTAGGCGAGAGTGCCCTGGCCCGCAAATCCCCGCTCGGCAATGGTATAGTGATCTTCGAGCCGCGAGTAGCTGTTGAGACCCGGATGGACCCAAGGCAAATGGTAGCTCTCGCAATAGTTCTCGACAGCGAGCTTCCAGTTGCATCCTACCTCGAGGGTGAAGCTGCAGTCAGCCCCGCCAGCGTGCAACGGCCGCTCGGCGAAATCCGCCCAACGTTGGGCCAGCGGTCCGATGTGCTCGGCGAACGCCTTGGCAGTGCCGGACAGGTCGACGAAGACACAACCGAGCCACTCGGTCGCCCGAACCTCGATCAGGCCGAGCGCGGAGCGCACAATCGATGCATCAGCGTTGATCCCCGGCCCGCCCACATGCGGTGTCACCTTCAGCTTGCCATCTAGCGCATAGCACCAGGAGTGATAGGGACACCGAAGCACCCCCGGCAATCGCGCAGGCTCCTGGATCAAGATCATGCCGCGATGCCGACAGACGTTCCAGAAGACGCGCAGGCGACCGTCGTGGTCGCGCACCAGCAGGAGCGGCTTTTGGCCGATATGCACCGGCCGGACATGTCCGGGCTCTGGAACCTCGTGGGCGAAAGCTAGGCAGAACCAGTCATCAGCCCAAACGGCCGCCAGCTCGCGAGCGAAGAACCCAGGATCGACATAGGCACGGTTGCCAAGCGGCCGTCCCGCAACTGTGCCCTGCTCAGCCTTGCATGCCGCAACCATCAGCATTCCCCTGGCAAATGCTATCCGAAGGCTAGCTGGTCTCTCGAGGCCAGACTTGCCGCGCAGCGGCACGCCGGAAAGGTCAGGCGGCGCGCTGCCCCAGGAAACGCCGAATTCGCTCGATGGCCGCGTCGATCGCCTCGATGGACGCTGCATAGGAGAAACGCAGATAGCCTTCTCCGTGAATCCCAAAGCTCGTGCCGCTGATGACGGCGACGCCAGCTTCGTTCAAGAGGCCATCCTGCAAGGCTCGCGAGCCGAGACCCGTGCCCTCGATATTCGGAAAAGCGTAGAACGCACCGCCCGGGCGAGCGCAGCGGAAGCCGGGCAATGCATTCAGCCGATCGAGAATCACCCCACGACGCTGATCGAAGGCGGCGACCATCGACTGGACAGCGTCTTGCGGGCCCTCCAGTGCAGCAATTCCGGCGAACTGGGTCGGGGCATTGACACACGAATTGATGTTGATCGCCAAGCGGGTGGCGAGCTCCGCCAAGCCCACCGGCCAAACGCCCCAGCCCAGCCGCCAGCCGGTCATCGCATAGGTCTTCGACCAGCCATCCAGAAGAATGAGCCGGTCCTGCAATTCCGCATAAGCGGTCAACGACGCATGCGGCACGTTATCGTAGCACATCCGTGCATAGATTTCGTCGGACATCACTGCCACCTCAGGAAACGCAGCGAGGCCAGCGACGAAGGCGTCGAGCTCTGCCTTTGGTACCACGCCACCGGTCGGATTGGCCGGGCTATTGACGATGATGAGGCGTGTTCGCTCCGTGATCTGCGCGAGCACCTCCTCGGCACCGAAGGCGAAGCCCTTTGCTTCGTGAAGCGCCATCGGCACCGGCTTGGCGCCGGTGTACTCGATCATCGAGCGATAGATGGGGAAACCTGGATCCGGGTACATGATCTCTGCGCCGGGCTCACCGAACATCATGATCGCAAAGGCCATCGTCACTTTTCCGCCCGGCACGATGACAATTCGGTCTGCGTCGACCTCCACACCGCGGCGCACAAGCATATCTTTGGCAACCGCCTCGCGCAGCGCCAACAGGCCATTGGCCGGCGTGTAGCCGTGGTGGCCGTCGCGCAGCGCCTTGATTGCGGCCTCCACGATGTGTGGCGGCGTCGGAAAGTCAGGCTGACCAATTCCAAGGTTGATGATATCGCGGCCGCTTGCCTTTAGCGCGGTTGCCCGCGCTAGAACCTCAAAGGCGCTCTCCGTGCCCAAACGCTGCATGCCGCTTGCAAGCCGCATAACCGTCCTCCCTGGATGCTTGGCGCAATTCCAACCGGAAGCGCTGGCGCCTCTCTAGGCTGCCACGATACCGTGCGTCCAGCGGTCCTGCCATTGATGCATGGAGCAGGAGAGCGGGCCGCAGCTCATGCTTCGCAAAGCCCAAACGTGAATATCAACGATTGGGCGATCGAGGCTTCGCCGCTTTTTGTTCCCAAAGCGTGGCCTAGGGAACAGCGACAAAAAAAACCTGTGAGGAAATCGTCCTCACAGGTTTCAAATCTCAGCCCTCAGCACGTCGATAGAGAGCACGGGTCCTCAGCGAACGCTGTGCGAAATCGCACAAACCGTCGCTGAAGTGCGCTAAAATGCGGCTTTTACGCGGCGCTTGCACCTGGTTGCACCAGCCTGAGCGCTCCAAGCTTGCTCACCTCGAGAACCTCGTTCGCGTGAATGCCATCATCAGATGTGGGTAAAAGCAACTGTTGGTAGAGAATTGACTGGCCACGTATCTTGATCTCAATGAGCTGCAGGCTTGGGATACAGGTGACGAGAGCCGCATCGAGATCCAGGCAAAGTGCTTCCTCGAGCGTAAGATGCTCCGCATCGCGCTGTGTCGCCGCAGCATAGGGCGCAAGGCGACCGCAATAGGACCCCCTGGACAACCAAATGGTATTCGGCACGAGCAGGCGAAACGTCGGCGTGTCCACTGCACAGCGCGTCGGCAGGAAATCCCCATCGCGAAGATCGGACCAACACCGATAAGCGACGACCAGGGCCGGATCGGCAATGGTCAATGCAGGAATCGGCAAGGAGCGCTTTTGCACCCAGTGCATCATCTGTTTCCCTCTACCTGAGGCGTTTATGGTCTCACTGCGGGGAACTTCTTGTTCCCGGAGATGCAGCAAGCTGGCGCGATGCCCTTTTTACCGCCGCGATGATGAAGTCGGCGTAAACGGTCGCCGGGTGATCTCACCGCTCATATATACCCCGGTGCCGCAGAAGATGATCGGCCAGCACCACGGCCAACATGGCCTCACCGACCGGCACGGCGCGAATGCCGACGCACGGGTCGTGCCTACCCTTGGTCACAACGGTCGTTTCATCGCCGCCGCGCGTGATGCTGCGTCGCGGCGTCAGGATCGATGACGTGGGCTTTACGGCAAATCGAACGACGATGTCCTGACCGGTCGATATCCCGCCCAGGACGCCGCCGGCGTGGTTTGAAAGAAAACGCGGCGCACCGGCATCGACAATCATCTCGTCGGCGTTTTCCTCGCCGCTAAATGTCGCGGCTGCCATGCCGGCGCCAATCTCGACGCCCTTGACCGCATTGATCGACATCATCGCTTTTGCGAGATCAGCATCGAGTTTGTCATAGACGGGCTCGCCGAGACCCGCCTGAACCCCTCTAGCGACCACTTCGACGATCGCACCGACGGATGAGCCCGATTTGCGAACTGCGGCAAGCTGCCCCTCCCATCGCTCCGCCGCCATCGGATCCGGGCACCAGAACGGGTTTCCCTCGATCGCCTGCCAATCGAACTTATCCCGCTCGATCGCGTCGGCCCCCATTTGCACCATGTAGCCCTTGATCTTGACAGTGGGGCCGAGAATTTTTCGCGCGATCGCGCCCGCGGCTACACGCATCGCTGTCTCGCGCGCCGAGCTCCTGCCGCCGCCGCGATAGTCCCGGATGCCATATTTCCGATCATAGGTGTAGTCGGCGTGACCAGGTCGGTAGGACAGCGCAATTGCGCCGTAGTCTTTCGATCGCTGATCCTGGTTGTGGACAACCAAGCTGATCGGCGTGCCCGTGGTTTGTCCCTCGAACACGCCGGACAGGATCTCGACCCGATCCGGTTCCTGGCGCTGGGTCGTCCATTTGGACTGGCCTGGCTTACGACGATCGAGCCAGTGCTGGATATCCTCAGCTGCCAGCTCCATGCGCGACGGAACGCCGTCCACGACACAGCCAATCGCCGGCCCGTGGCTCTCCCCCCACGTCGTGAAGCGAAAGAGCGTGCCGAAGCTGCTGCCGGCCATTGAGCGACGACCCTTCTCGGCTAGACGGTGGCGATGTCGGGCGCGTCGACCGCCTTCATGCCGACGACATGATAGCCGCTATCGACATGCAACACCTCACCGGTGGTGCCTCCGCCCAGATCAGAGAGCAGATAGACGCCCGCTCCGCCGACATCGCCGAGCGTCGTGTTGCGCTTGAGCGGCGCATTCAGCTCGTTCCACTTGAGGATATAGCGGAAATCACCGATCCCAGACGCAGCAAGGGTGCGCACAGGCCCAGCGGAGACGGCGTTCACCCGAATGCCTTGACCGCCGAGATCAGCTGCCAAATAGCGGACGCTGGCTTCGAGCGCCGCCTTCGCGACGCCCATGACATTGTAATGTGGGACAACCTTCTCGGCGCCGTAATAACTCAGCGTCAGCAGGCTGCCACCTGCCGACATGAGCGCGGCCGAGCGGCGCGCAATCTCGGTGAACGAGTAGCAAGAGATCAACATGGTCCGCTGGAAGTTTTCTGCCGTCGTATCGACGTACCGTCCCTTCAACTCTTCCTTGTCCGAGAATGCAATTGCATGCACGGCAAAATCTAGACGTCCCCATCGCTCGTCGATCGTCCCGAACAAGGCGTCCATGCTGCTGCTGTCGGTCACGTCGGCCGGCAGAACGAACGCGCTGCCGAGTTGCTCCGCCAACGGCATAACTCGCTTCTTCAGGGCGTCACCTTGATAGGTCACACATAACTCGGCGCCCTGGGCGGCAACGGCCTGGGCTATCCCCCAAGCCAGCGACCGCTCGTTCGCGATACCCATGACGAGGCCACGTTTGCCGGCCATGAGCGATGCACCTTGGGTCATGGCCGTACGCTCCTCGCTTGTTTTCAAGTGGCCGGACATTAGTCCGAAGCACGGCCTGAAGAAAGGGGTACCGAAGCGCACATCCGCTGCGGCGCAAGGCGGTCTGCGCCCACCTAATTTGGGATGGTCGTCAGATCAGCCGGACATCCCCGGTAAAAGCGATGGTCAGCCATCGCCGCGGGCTCGCTGCACCGAGCGCTTCGGCGATCTCACTTCTTAGTTCGTCGAGTGTAGCGACACTTGCCAATGCCAAACCGCAACCTGATTATCCATTATTTTCGTCTAGAGCTATGCTAGCAAAATCATGTGGTTATGGTGGATTGGAGGCGAGCACAGTGAATAATCTGGCGGCCAGGATGCGTGGATTGAGCGAGTCTGGCGTTTCGGGCGCGGTTCGGGACCGAGGCGCAATGCCTGGCGGTGCTGTTCGAGATGCGCTGGGGCCGCGGCTTTATCTGTGAGCGGTGCGGCTGTGAAAAGTATTCGCGGATGAAGAGCAGGAAGCAGGTCCAGAGTAACGCCTGCAAGCATCAGACGGGGTTCACGGCGGGCACGATCTTCCACAGCACGAAGCTGCCGCTGACGACGTGGTTTCGCGCGATCTACGAGTTGACGCAGGCCAAGGGCGGGATCAGCTCGATCGAGTTGGCGCGACGACTGGGTGTGCGGCAGCCGACCGCCTGGCTGATGAAGCAGAAGCTGATGTCCGCCATGGCGGAACGCGACGCCGGCAAGCCGAAGATGAGCGGCCGGGTCGAGCTCGACGACGCTTATCTCGGCGGCGTGCGCAGCGGCGGCAAGCGTGGGCGCGGTGCGGCCGGCAAGACACCGTTCGTCGCTGCGGTCGAAACGAGCCTCGACCGCAAGCCGAGGCGCCTGAAGCTGCTCGTGGTCAAGGGCTTCCGCAAAGCCGAGATCGCCAAGCTGGCCCGGTCGAGCTTCGCCACCGGCACCAAGCATCGTCAGCGACGGCCTGTCGTGCTGGCGGAGCGTCGAGGCCGCCGGTTGCGACCACTTCCCGATGCTCAGCGGCAGTGGCAAGAAGGCAGCGCAGTGGCCGTCGTTCAACTGGGTGAACACGACGCTCGGCAACATCAAGACGGCGCTCGCCGGCACATACCACCACGTCAGCCAGAAACACGCCCAGCGCTACCTCGCCAGCTTCGCCTGGCGCTTCAACCGCCGCTACCAACTCGACACCATAACCGAGCGCCTGATGTGGGCCGCGCTGCAGGCCAAGCCGCGCCCGTATCGGGCCATCATCGCTGGATCAGAAAAACGGATAATCAGGAGAGGGAATGACGCAGCACGGTTTGTTCGACGCGCGTGTCTCCGCTCATCGCCAAGGCATTGCCGCAGTGCGCACTTTGGTCAGGTTGATCGCCGCTCGGCTTGCAGTGCCCGCTCTCGCATTATTGCCGCATTGAGCTGAGCGCCGATGATGAAGATGCAGGCAGAAACATAGAAGAAGAACAAAGTAAGAATCACGCCACCCAAGCTGCCATAGATGATGCTGTAGCGGCCAATACTCGAAAGATAGAGCGAATAAGCCTTGGTCGCGGCGAGCCAAGATCCGGCTGACACAATGGTGCCCGGCAAGACATCGATGACCCGCAAGCTGCGGTTTGGCAACAGCAGATAAAGGGAGAGTGTTAGGATAAACAGTAGCCCCAAACCGATCCCGTAGCGCATTATCAGGCCCATGCGCTCCTCGATGCGCTCGTGCTCGGCAAAAAAAGAAATGATATTGTCGGCGATTGGCAGGCCGACGAGCACCGTCATCGCGGCGAGGATGACGACTGCGGAGGCAATGGTCATTGCCATGCTCGAGAGCCGATTGGCCCAGAAGCTGGGTGGATCGCTCACCCCGTGCGCCATATTCAGTGCGTGGCGCAAGCTCTCCAAGCCCGACGACGCAAACCAAATGGCAAGGACGATCGAGAAGGTAATCAGGGTGCCGTGGGGCGCTGAACGGATTTCGACGATGGCCGGCTGCAAGACGCTCGCTACCTCGGCCGGCAATATCTCGAGAGAAATCGAGAGAAACTCCTGCGCCGCCTCGCCCTGACCAAGCCAGCCGGCCAACGAAAGCAAAAAAATGAGGAATGGAAAAAGGGCGAAAATCGCCGTAAATGCGATGTAGCCCGCCAGCACAAATCCTTGGTCGTTGATGAAGTGGTCGATCGCTGGCCAGAGGATGCGACGCATCCAACCAAGGTCCGGTGGCCGCGTGCGTCGCGTGCGGACCGGCGACTTCCGGCTCTCCAACTCGGTGGTTGCAAACGGCTCAATAGGCGCCAGGAGCGTCGGCCGATGCCGGCCGCGCCTGGAAGTGCGCCTGACGATTTTCGCTCCAGTTGCCATTCGGTCCGCTGGTTCCTGTTCGCAGCGCCCATCGCCGTCGAGAATACCGAGCGCTACCACCGCCCCGAGCCCTGAAGCGGCGGCCCCGGTTCGACCGGCTTCCAACCCAATACCTAGCCAGCAATGGCACCGGTGACTATGGTCCCTGGCCAACACCCAGCGAGCAAATCAACTCTTGGCTCAGCCGGCAGGACCAGAGAGGGAACATATGTCCACCGTCACGTTCTACGATAAGAGCCGCTTGCCGAGCCGTCATGCGACGGTGGGGCCGGATCGCGCACCGCATCGCTCATACTACTATGCGATGGGTCTGTCGCGAGAGGACATGGCGAGGCCGTTCGTCGGCGTGGTCACGACATGGAACGAGGCTGCGCCCTGCAACATCGCTCTCGGCCGTCAGGCACAAGTCGTGAAGCAAGGTGTGGCACGTGCTGGCGGCACGCCACGCGAGTTCACGACGATCACCGTGACCGACGGCATCGCCATGGGGCACCAGGGCATGAAGTCGTCGCTGGTCAGTCGCGAGGTGATTGCTGACTCGACAGAGCTCACTATGCGCGGCCATGCCTACGATGCCATAGTTGGACTCGCCGGCTGCGACAAGTCGCTGCCTGGCCTGATGATGGCGATGCTCCGCCTGAATGTTCCGGCCGTGTTTATGTACGGTGGGTCGATACTGCCCGGTCGGTTCCAGGGCAGGGACGTTACGGTTCAGGACGTCTTTGAGGCCGTTGGGCAGCATGCGGTCGGCAAGATGAGCGATGAAGACTTGGCCGAGCTCGAGTCCGTTGCCTGCCCGTCGGCAGGCTCATGCGGCGGGCAGTTCACAGCGAACACAATGGCCTGCGTCTCCGAGGCCATCGGCTTGGCACTGCCGGGCTCAGCCGGCACGCCCGCCCCCATGGAGGCGCGCGATCGATGGGCTGAGGCTTCCGGTGAAGCGGTGATGCGCCTGCTCAAGGATAACATTCGGCCACGCGATATCGTCACCCTCAAGAGCCTCGAGAACGCCGCGCGCGTGGTTGCCGCATCCGGTGGCTCGACCAACGGCGCTCTGCATCTACCGGCGATTGCTCACGAGGCAGGTATCGCCTTCGATCTCCACGACGTTGCCGCGATCTTCCGCGATACGCCCTATATCGCGGATCTCAAGCCGGCCGGTCGCTATGTCATGAAGGACCTCGCCGAAGCGGGCGGCGTTCCGCTCCTGATGAAGGCACTCATGGATGGCGGCTATCTGCACGGCGAGTGCATGACCGTCACCGGCAAGACCATTGCCGAGAACCTGGCCGATGTGACGTTCAACCGCAATCAAGTGGTGGTGCGGCCGACGAGCGAGCCGATCACGACCTGGGGCGGCGTCGTCGGCCTCAGGGGCACGCTCGCGACCGAGGGCGCGATCGTCAAGGTCGCCGGCTTGGCCGACCTTAAGTTCCGGGGACCTGCCCGCGTCTTCGACTGTGAGGAAGATGCGATGGTAGCCGTGCAGGCCGGCCGGTACGAGGCCGGCGAGGTTCTGGTCATCCGCTATGAGGGGCCCAAGGGGGGACCGGGCATGCGCGAGATGCTGGGCGTCACTTCCGCGATTTATGGGCAGGGAATGGGCGACAAGGTGGCGCTGATCACAGACGGCCGCTTTTCGGGCGCAACGCGCGGCTTCTGTATCGGTCATGTTGGACCTGAAGCAGCCGTGGGTGGTCCGATCGGGCTGCTCGAGAACGGCGATATCATCGCCATAGACGCTGGGGCAGGCACGCTCGACGTGGAACTGGAGGAAGCGACCCTTGCAGTCCGTCGTGCGGCTTGGCAATCCCGCGACACTTTCTACGGCTCTGGGGCTCTTTGGAAGTACGCGCAAACCGTTGGTTCGGCGGAGAAAGGCGCCGTCACGCATCCCGGCGGAACGGCCGAGCGCCATGTCTATGCTGATCTCTGAGAGGACTCTAGCGCGATCCCTGACGCTGTCGCGAGAGCAGTTGCGGCAACCAAGTGCCCACCGGGGGCGCTTCAGCGGGCTGGCATGAGCCTGGCCAATGCTCTGGCATCGGGCAGTGCTTGATCGCAAGTCGCTGAGATGCCACGGAAACGTCTCGGGCGGAGGCTACGCGAGACATCGATCGGTCTCTACGCAAGCCGGTCGAATGCGCTTGTCGTTTCGCCGACTAAGTCGTTGACCGCGTATGCGCGGGCCCCAGCTTGCTGGTTAAGGAGACGATGCGCGATGCTATGCTCATCGCACTGGCGGGCTGGTATCGACGCGGCACAGACTGGTAAGCCCGTGCATCACGACCACGCTTGGGCTCTCCCATGGCGCAGAATCTGCCGATTCCAGACCGTCGCCTAACGCTCTCGACTGTCTTTTTTGACTTTGTCGCGGGTGCTCTGGCATTTCCGCTGGCGGCGCTCGCCGTGCCACCGGCGATGCTCGACGGCGACGAGACTTGGGCAGTGATTTCGGCGCTGCCGTTTGGTGTCATACTCTTGAGTATATTGATGGTCCTGGTGCATCCAGCGGAGCCGGAAGGGTGGACCGCAGCGAAGGCGATCACGAACGGCATTTGGCGGTCGACAATCGTGTTCATGGCCCTCTTGTGGGTACTGATCGTAACCGGAGGCGGCCGCTCCGTGCCGCTCGGCCTATTCATCGTAGCCTGGGGAGTCCTGGCGTCGGCGGGTGCGCTTGTTCGCATCGCTCGGCTCTGGCTCGCGCCGCGTATTCTGGTTTGACGCCACCGGCCGAGACATTCGGCGATCGGCCGACAATCGCTCGATGGCCTTTACGTCATGAAGTAGCCAGCCTAGAGCAATGGTCTGGTTGCGACACAACAAAATGGAATTTGGTCGATGGAGTGGTTCACCGAGACGTTGCACATTGGTTGGCGTCAACAGATCAAGGTGGATCGCGTGCTCTTCCACGATAAGACTGAGCACCAGGATCTGATACTCTTCGAAAACCAGCAATGGGGCCGAGTACTGGCACTTGATGGCATCGTCCAGACGACCACCGCCGACGAGTTTGCGTATCACGAGATGCTGGTCCACCCACCAATCATCGCACATGGCCGGGTACGCACCGCTTGCATCGTCGGTGGCGGCGACGGCGGCACGGCGCGCGAGTTGGTCAAGCATTCGAGCATTGAGCGCATCGTGCAGGCGGAACTTGATCCCGGTGTGATCGATTTCTGCTTGAAATATCTGCCGAGCTTGAGCGATGGCGCCTTTGATGATCCGAGACTGGAGCTGTTTTACGGCGATGCTGCGGCCTTCATGGCCAAGGATGGCGAATGCTTCGACATTATTCTCGTCGATTCGACCGATCCGATCGGGCCCGGAGCGGCGCTGTTTACCGAGACCTTCTATCGCGATTGTCGCCGGCGGCTGAACGACGGCGGGATCTTGGTGACCCAGGCCGGCAACCCCGCCCTGGCGCCAAGCGAGCTTGCAGAGGTCATGGCGCGCAAGCGCGCGGCCGGCTTTGCGGACGTCGACTTCCTTCTAACAGTGGTGCCCACCTATGTCGGCGGCTTCATGGCTCTCGGCTGGGCCTCCGACGACGCGACCCGTCGGCGTGTCCGTGTCGACACGTTGCGTTCCCGGCCACAGCCAGATGGGCTTCGCTACTACACACCTGAGGTACACGTCGCGGCGTTCGCTCATCCGATATGGGTCGATCGCGCTGCCGCGGGTGGCTGAGCCACGCACCGGGCTCCTCGCTAAAGCCCGACAAGATGCCTGGATCATACCGGGATGCAGTGGCTGAAGGAGCGATCAGGCTTGTTGCTAACGACAACTATGGTTAATTTCTGTGTAACGCATGGGCGATGAACCCGTGACGGCCGTACGGATCGCAACAGCGGCTGAGCAAAATGAGCACAGAACGAACCAAGTCAACGCTTGGCATCGAGCAGGCGGCAGCGCTTGCCGCAGCTGATGCGCAGGATGAAGGGCAGAGCCATGAGGCCGAGGAAGGGGTCTTAACCCTGGAGCTGACGGACCTTCTTGGAGACAGCAACGGGGAGGTGGTGCTCTTCAATGATTCGCACCTTCCGGCCTTGGCCGTTCGGGCTGACAGCCAGCTCATAGCAAGCGGTGCGGTGGACCACCATGTTACCATTGCCGGAGACGATGTCGCCGGCTATCGCTACGTTGCCTTCGACAACGGTAAGACACTCTATTACCAAGACACTCTCGATCTGGTTATTCTGCACAGCCAAGAAGCTCTGCATGGCTGACCGACCGGTGTGCATGAGTGACAGTCCGGTAGCCTAATCTGGTCGGGTAAAAGCAGCGCGCTCGGCGTCGGTCATGGCGCTCAACAAAGACCTGAGCTTCTGCTCCGAAGCCTGTCCGTTATCCGGTGCGAACAGCCTGAGCTGCTCCGCCACCCAGAGTGCAACGCGCGTATTGCCGTCGAGAATTTCGTGCTCAAGCTTCTCGCGCACCGCTTCCGCTATAGGGTTTTCAGGAGTGGCGCTTGTTGGAAGAACCGGCGGAGCGCCGCGTATTGCAGCTGCATATTGCTCGGTGAGCGCACGAAACAAACTACAGTAGCGCCGTCGGCGGTTGAGCTGACTACGCGAGCATCCCACTGTCGTCGCGATCTCCGCCGTCTTGGCACCTCCCGCCGCCAACCTAGCTGCCTTGGCCCAATCGATCGGCATTAGGCATTTCCGAGCATGAACGACGACTCCCCTAAGCGCGCGATTGCCGGGTGAAATATAACAGAAAATACTCCTATGTCAAAAGCGTTGCAGCATAAATCAACCCTGGGTAGAATGCGGAGCTTGCCGATCATAGGACCGCTCATGCCCAGCGATAAGCTGCCAACGCCGCAAAGCGCCATCGATCATCCTGAGCCGCTCGCCAGCGAAGTCGACCTGTTGCGGTCCAAGCTCGCAGCTGCAGAACGGCGGCTCGAGGAACGCGGTTCCTTTCTTGCCGTAATGAGTCATGAACTGCGCGAGCCGATCAATGGCGTGCTCGGCATGGCTCGATTGCTTCAGGAAACGTCACTCGACGACGAGCAGGCAGCCTACGTCGATACGGTCGTCGATTCGGCAGAGTCACTTGTCACCCTGGTCAACGACGTTCTTGATCTATCGAGAATCGACGCCGGCCGGATTGAGTTCAATCCCGTTGACTTCGCGCTGCCCGCGTTTTTTCAGCGCCTAGCTGAGGTCTTCTCGCGACGCGCCAGTGCCAAGGGTATCCACTTCGTGCTGGATTTGGCGCCGGATCTGCCGCAGATAGCGCGCGGCGATCCAGGACGCTTACGCCAGATTGCGACCAACATCCTGGCAAATGCGATCAAGTTCACGAGTCGAGGTAATGTTAGTCTGGCGGTCTCGGCTGTGGAGGACGTCGATGCCGGGCATATCAGTCTCCGGCTACGGATCGCAGACACGGGGATCGGCATTCCGCCGAATCGCCAGTCGACGCTGTTCAGTCCATTTACCCAGGCTACTGCGGAAACGGGCAGGCTCTATGGCGGAAGCGGGCTCGGACTGATGATTGCCCAACGGCTAGCGAAATTGATGTCAGGTTCGCTTGTTCTCGAGTCCTCAACAAAGAGTGGCACGGTTTTCGTAGCCAGGATCGTGCTCGAGTTCGCCAAAAGAAGCCGAATCACGCGTGGAGCGCGCTACGATAGCGGGCGCGCGCCTTTTGATCGCCGAAACGCAGCGGCGGCCAGCCAAGCTCCTCGCGGAAATTGCTCGCCTCTGGGGCATGGAGGTCCGAATCACGGGGAGCGCCGCCGAGACCCTCACCGTTCTAAGAGAGAGCGCTGATCGCTGCGCTGCGTTCGACTTTGCCTTGGTTGATCGCAACCTCGCGGATCGTCGTGGCGACGAGATTGGGCCGGCCGTGCGGGCGATACCGGGACTGGCGGGACTCAAGCTAGGGCTGATGGTTGCGGCCGGCTTTCGTGGTGATGCCGCCGATGTACATCGGCTTGGATTTGACGCTTACCTACAGAAACCGGTAACGGCCAGCACGTTGCTCGACGTTCTGCAACAGCTTCATGGTGCCAAGGCTTCCGGTGAGTTGTTGACCGTCCACAGCGTTAACGAGCAGCGAGGCAGACCACTCCGCTTGCTGATTGCAGACGACAACCCGGTCAATTGCCGGCTTGCGGGCATCATGCTGGAACGCGCAGGCCATACGGTCGTCACCGCGCCCAATGGTGCCGAAGCTGTCGCTGCGGTCGCGGCGGAGCACTTCGATGCCGTTCTGATGGACATCCAGATGCCGGTTATGGGAGGCCTTGAGGCGACACGCCGGATCAGGGCCTTACCCGATCATGAGCGCGCACGGCTGCCGATCATCGCGATCACGGCCAACGCCATGCGCGGCGACGACGAAGACTGTTTCGCTGCTGGGATGTCCGGCTATGTCACCAAGCCGATCGACCAAGCTCTGCTACTGCAAACGCTGGATCGATTGGCGACAGCCAGGTGAGTTGCTTGCGCAGGCGGCCACGGTCTTGACAGTGAGCGGATGCAAGACGTTCACCCGAACCGATTGCGCTCGGCAAAGCCCTTGAGCCGGCGTCGGGCCGTCTCGAATGCGCCGCTAAGGGCGCCCTGAAGGTCGGCGATCGGCTCGCGAGTCACAATGAGCTCGCGCCCAGGGAGCGCGATCTCGATCCGGACAGCGTAGGTCTTGCCCTTCGCTTGCGTGCGATGCGGGCTGTCGATCACCACGCGGGCACCGATCACCCGGTCATAGAGCTCTTCTAGCCGCTCCATTCGCGTCCTGATGTCGGTCTCCAACGCATCACTGTGTGGCAGGTTGTGAAAGGTGATCTGAAGGGGCTTGTCCATTTATTCCTCGTTTCGCTGAAGGTGCGGCCGAAACCTGCCAATCCGCGGAGCTCGCCGTGCTTAGCTGATATTCCAGCCCAACACGGAAGCCACAGGAGAGAGAGTGTTGTTGAAAGCGCACTCTCGGTCAACCACTGGGCGAGCGTGATCTAGCAATCATCGCTTGATAAGAGATTTCAGATCACTATATTCGCGCAATAGTTGAAGTTTGGCATGTCCTTGCGGAGAAAACTGCATGGCTGCGCGCATGTCGAGCGCCGGACGATACGCACGCGAAGTGGCCTTTGGCATCTGTGCGTTCGCGGTGCTCGGTGGTGATGCAGCTGGCCAAAGTGAAACCGGGCAGTTGACGGTGAGCGCCACCGTTCTCTCCGGCTGCACGCTTATCGGCGGGACGCTGAACTTTGGAACATACATCTCTGGGCAACAGGCACCGCTCGATGCGTCTGGCCAGATTGGCTACGTCAATTGTAGCGGCAGGCTCACCTTCGAGCTGGATGGCGGCCAGGAGGGCAACGTCAACGCCCGAAAGATGAACGGCCCCGATGGCAAGCTGAGCTATCAGATCTATCAGACCAGCACGCGAAATTCGATCTGGGGCAGCGGCGGCAACGCCTATGTGCTGAACCTCTTGGGCGCAACGCCGTCGAGCGGCGATGTTACCGTCCACGGCCGCATCCCTGGGGGCCAGACCGTTCCCGGCGGCACCTACACCGACATCGTCAACATCACGCTCACCTTTTGAGGCGACCGATGCGCTCGCTTGCTCTCTGCTGCCTGCTGGCCTTCATCACGCTGCTATGTGGCGCTCCGGCCACTGGATTGGCCACGTCCTTGAGTGTGGCGCCAACCCGGGTCGACCTGACAAGCAATGCGCGCAGCGGGTCGGTAAGCCTCGACAACACCGGCGATCTGGCAACGACCGTCCAGGTTCAGACGTTCGCCTGGAGGGGCGGCAACTCCATCGAGGAACTCGAGCCCACTCGCGGCCTGCTAGCTGTGCCCGCAGTCTTCAACCTTCCCGCTGGCGGCAGGCAGGTTATCCGGGTGGCGAGTCGCGAGGATGTGCCAAATGATGTCGAGACCGCCTATCGGATCGTGATTACCGAGGTGCCCTCTAACGGCCCGGATAGCGCAGCCGGAATTCGATTCGCTCTTCGACTAAGCCTCCCGGTCTTCATCACACCCCGAGATGCCATAGCAGTGCCTACCTGGACAGCGAGCGCCGACGGTCGAAGCCTCGACGTGCGCAACGAAGGGACAGCACATCTTCACGTTAAGCGCCTGGTCATTCGTGATCAGGCGAGCGGCCGCGTCCTTACAAACATCGACACCCCAAGCTACGTCCTGGCGGAAACTGCCCATAGCTGGCCGGATGTGCTGCCAGCCAGTGGGCAAGCCGTATTGGTCGAAGCACAAACCAACCTGGGCACGCTGAGCGTTGTCCTCGGACGCTAAAGCGACAATTCTGCGCTGGAGTATTGCGCTCGGGTTTTCGACAGCCGCGATCCTGGCCTATGCCAGCGACGAGGCAAGGAGCCTTGCGGTATCGCTCGATGATCCCGCGTCAGAGCCGCATACCAGCCAAATCGCGAGTGACCAGCGGCGGCTGAGACTGCTTGCCGAGCTCTATCGCCAACGACGGGTGCCCGGTGCGCGGCCTCGATATGCTGAGACGGCTCGAGAAGCGAGGAGTCAAGCAGAAACGGCATCCGAGGACGCCAGTATCGTATCCCTCCATGCTGGCAATGATCAGCAGGCTTCGGAGCGGCATGTCGCCTCACGGAAGTTCGTGGCCCCTGAGGCCAGCTTTTTTGCTCGATTGCTGCCGGCCGAACGCCAACGCTACCTCCCGGATACATTTGCCGTCGAGATGGCAGCGAACGAGGCGGCTGCAGGTCCACGCGACTTGGTGGAGTCGCTTGGTGAGATCGAGCAGCTGGAGGCCGTCGAGCCGGCCGCCGGGATCGCTTTTCGCCGCGACGTCGTTGAGCCGCCACTCCTGGACGAGGGGCGATGGGCCGAGTGGTTGCTGTCGGTCGCGATCAACGGTCGAGAGGTCAGCGACGGCAGTGTTTTCATTCGAGATCCGGTCTCCGACCGGCTCGCCGTCGAGCTCGCCACAGCACAGAGCTGGCGCCTCCTGATCGACCGCGATCTGGTCCTATCGTTCGGGGGCATGCCATTTTACCCCCTCGACGCAATCGCGGGACTCCAGATCGAGTTGGACGAGACTGACTTGTCGATCCAGCTCCAGATCCCGCCCGAGGCTTTCGAGACGTCGCGGATCGAGATCGAGGGCGAGCAACGCGAACCGCCAACGCCGGGAACGGGCGCCTTTTTCGATTACGATGTCCTCGCCAGCGGCGGCCAGGACATCGATCAGCAGATCGACGGATTGTTAGAGACGGGACTCTTCGCCGCCGGGACGGTGTTGATCGGCAACATGCGCGTGCAGGATGCCACCAGCGATCCCGAACTGCAGCGCTTGGACACGACCCTCTCGAAGGATTTTCCAGATAAGCGGGCAACCTTTCGAACTCGGTGACAGCCTGACAGTTGGCGGCTCTTTTGCTGAAGGCGTGCGTTTCGGCGGCCTGCAATGGTCAACCAATTTCGCGACGGACCCTGCTTTCGTGACGTTTCCCTTGCCGACAATTGGTGGCCTGGCTCAGCAGAACTCCGTTGTTGATGTCATCGTTGACAATCTCAATCAGGACACGAGGAACGTGCCACCAGGTCCGTTCGCGATCGAGAACATCCCCGTTGTCACGGGTGGAGGCGAGGTGCAGCTGCGCGTGACCGACCTTCTCGGGCGCGAGCAACTGATCACGCAATCGTACTACGTCAGTACTCGCTCCTTGAAAAAAGGGCTGAGCGAATTCTCCTATGAGGTTGGCTTCAAACGCAACGATTTCGGCAGCAAGAGCTTCGACTACGGAGACGTCCTCGGCACGGCAACCCATCGCTACGGTTTTGCGAACACAGTCACTGGCGAGGTTCATGCCGAGGCAGAGAGCGACCGTGCCAGCGTCGTCGTCGGCGGCGCCCTGCTACTCGGACCTTACGGGCTCGTGACGGGTGGCGTCGGTGGCAGCGCGGACGAGGACGACGGCAATGGGGCGCTGGTTCAGCTAGCCTACGAATACATCGGCCAGCGCTTCAGCGTTGGCGCCCGGACGCGCTACACATCGAGCAGCTTTCGGCAATCCGGCGCCGACGACGGCCGGCTCGAGCGCGTCGATCAGTTCAACATCGGCTTCGATGCGTTGAGCTACGGACGCTTGGGGCTCCTCCTGCTTAACAAGGAGCGCAACGATGGTGACAATCAGCGGTCCGCTACCGCGAGCTACAGTTTGCCACTGGGTCCGGGCTCGTTGATCATCAACGCGGGTAGAACATTCACGCCCGACCGCGACTACGTGGTCACAGCTGCCTACTCGGTGCCGCTCGGCCCAACCAGGAGCATGACCGCCACCGCCCGCAGCAGCAACGACAACGGTCGAGGGCGACTTCAATATACGCAAACTCGCGGCGCCTCAGAACTCGGTCTCGACTACCGCGTCGCGGGCGAGGTCGGCGACGATTCTCGGCCCATCGACGCACGCCTCGCTTATCAGGCGAGTTGGATCGGCAGCGATGTGGAGGTCGAGCGCTCCTCCGGCGACAACCGCTTTCGCCTCGGGCTCAACGGCAGTGCTGCCGTCGTTGACGGCAGCTTTGGCCTGACGCGGCGTATCGGCCGGGCTTTCGGCCTAGTCGACCTGCCGGGCTTCCCCAATGTCCGCGTCTATCTTGACAATCGCGTCGCTGGCCAGACGAATGCCGACGGGAAGTTGTTCCTGCCGAATTTGCGTCCCTACGAACACAATCGTGTCCGCTTGGCGGTCGAAGATCTGCCACTTTCGGCTGATCTGGTGACGGCGGAGATGACAGCCATTCCCTATGATCGTAGCGGAATGACAGTCGATTTCGGCATCCTGACCGTCAATCGCGCAACCGTCACGCTCTTGGCGAGGGATGACCGCCCATTGCCGCCCGGCCTGTTGCTTGCAAGCGATGACGGAAACCTAAAGGCTATGGTCGGGCGTGACGGCTTCGCTCAACTCACCGGCGAGCTACTCTCGCGCAGCTACATTGCCGGTGAGGCGAATGGCCGCCGCTTCGTTTGTGCCGTTCCGCCGGCGCCGGCCGACGATCCGTTGCCGTATCTGGGAGGCATCCGTTGCGCCGGTTGATTGCTCTATGGTTCCTCGTTCCCTCGGCACTGTTCGCGGCCAGCGCAGCTCATGCCGCCTGTCAGGTCGATACGAAGCCGGTGACCTTCGGCGTGATCGATGTCGCCAATCGCAATGACAGCACTGGTGAGATAGTGCTCAACTGCTCCGTCAGCACCTCTTTCGCGATCGGGCTCTCGAGCAATGGCTCTGCCGGTGTCAGAGCCATGTCAGGCCCCAACGGCGGCCGGCTCGCCTACGATCTTTATTCCGACCGAAGTCGCTCGACACGATGGGGCGATGGCGGCGGCGATGGCAGCCGGGTCACGGGGAGCAGTGACGGCGAGAGCACCAATCGCATCGCGATCTACGGCCGCGTTCCGTCGCAGAAGCCCGTACCCCCTGGCGCCTATAGTGATGCCGTGACGATCTCCGTCGACTTCTTCTGATGTCGATCGTACGTAGCGCACCGTCCTTACATATCGTAAAGAAAGATGTGCTACAGCTTGGCCGACGCTGCTGCTGAACTGTGGCGCGCGGGAAGGAGTGGGCGCAATGGTGGAACGAGTTGCGCGAGGTAGGCTCATCGTGCCGGCCGCAGCAGCCCTTGGGCTGATCGCGACCGGGATGGCGAGGCCCGAGCAAGCCTCCGCCGCGGGTCGGGAGACCACACTGCAGATCCGCGTTCAAGTGGTCGAGAGTTGTCAAATCCAGGTCTCAAATACTGGACGGCTTGCGCAATCGTGCGGCGGAGGGCGAGTCGGCAACGCTTTTCCATCGCCGCCGATTGGGGAGTTGCTCGACTCTCTGCGCGAGCGTGCGGCTGCGCTAGCATCGCTAAAGCAGCCCGCCGTTTTGTCCGGCGGCGGCGTGGCAGCGCTGATCACGCTGGATCGCTTTGAGCGTATCGCGAGCGCCAATAGGCGCGCCGGTCAGATGGCGGAGCGGATCGCTCAGCGTGTTCGCTACATCACGGTCGTCTACTGAGCGAGTGTCGATGCTTGATCGGGCTTGCCGGTGGCAGCATAACCTCGGGTAGGAAGACTTTATATCGGTCAACGAGGATGTATCGAGCATGGCGTTTCGAGTTTTTCGGATCATTGCACCCCAGTGCCGCCACCGTATACAGCCATTGAAGCTGGCTGCACTGATTGTTCTGTTGTTGGTCGGCAGCGCCAGCAGCGCCACCAACGTGGCGGCCGCTGCGTTCGATGCCTGGTTGCTCGATTTCAGGCAACAGGCGACGGCAGAGGGGATCAGTCAAGCGACGCTCGACAAGGCGCTTGCCGACATTCAGCCAATCCCCCGTGTCATCGAGCTCGATCGCCGGCAGCCAGAAGGAAGAATGAGCTTTACGGAGTATCGCGGCAAGGTGATTTCGGACGCGCGTATTCGTAGGGGACGGGACCTCCTGGAGAAGCATCGTGCGCTCTTGTCGCGCGTCGAGGCAACATATGGCGTGCCCGCTGAAGTCATTGTGGCGCTTTGGGGGATCGAATCGAGCTATGGAGAATACACGGGGAACTTCTCCGTTGTCGCTTCGCTGGCGACTTTGGCCTATGACGGGAGGCGCGCCACGTTTTTCCGCGATGAATTGTTGAGCGCGCTCCGTATTCTGGATGCTGGCGACATTACACCGGAGGCTATGAACGGATCTTGGGCCGGTGCCATGGGGCAATCACAATTCATGCCATCGACCTTCCTCGGCTACGCCGTCGATGGCGACGGCGATGGGCGGCGCGACATTTGGACCAGCCATGCCGATATCTTCAGCTCCATGGCCAACTATCTGAGCAGCATGGGCTGGGATCGCCGGTATATCTGGGGCCGCGAGGTGCGGTTGGCCGGCGACGTCGAGAGCGCTGGCCTGGACGAGAGCCGTAATTTGTCGCGCTGGCAAGCAGCCGGCGTCCGCAGGACCGACGGCGGCAACCTACCGGTGGTCGCGATCGATGCCTCGCTGCTAAAGATGGACGACGGTAGCGGGCCGAGTTTCCTTGTTTACGACAATTTCCGTGTGTTGATGCGGTGGAATCGATCAACCTACTTTGCGACGAGCGTAGGCCTTCTGGCCAATGCCATCAGCGCGTGATGATGCCTCACCGCTCGAGCCTGATCATAGCGGCTCTTGTCTGCCTGCTTTTGGCCGGGTGCTCAGGCCGTCAGCCGACCGTGCCGAGTGATCCAACCAGCACCGTTCCATATGGCACCTACAAGCTCGGATCGCCGTACCAGATTAATGGCGTCTGGTATTATCCGGAATTCGATCCCGCGTACGACACGATTGGGATTGCTTCATGGTACGGCCGTGATTTCAACGGTCTGCCGACAGCGAATGGCGAAACCTTTGACATGGAGCAGATCAGCGCGGCACATCCAACGCTGCCGATGCCAAGCCTCGTCGAGGTAACGAATCTTGAGAACGGCAGGTCGCTGCGGCTCCGGGTGAACGACCGAGGTCCATTCCACGGCAACCGCGTCATTGATCTCTCGCGAGCGGCCGCTCGCGAACTGGGCTTTGAAGGCAAGGGATTGGCCAAGGTGCGGGTGCGCTTTATCGCACTGCTTCCGGCAAACGGCACGCCGCCACTCGCCGGGACGACGACGCGGCCTAGTATCACCGTCGCCGCTTCGCCACCAACGAGAACTCAAGACGGCAGCGCCAGTACAAGGCGCGTTGCAGCTGCATTGACCGCCAGAGGTTGCGGCGCTGTTGATACACACTTCGTGCAGGTGGCGGCCGTAAGTGAATCGGCCAACGCGCAACGCTTGGCTGCCGAACTCGGCCGTCTCGGCGACGTCGAGCTGGCGGCTGCGCAGGAGCTCACCCGCGTGCGTTTAGGCCCCTTTGCCAGTCGGCAGGACGCTTTCGGCAAGCTCGCGCAGCTGCGCGGCCTTGGCTACCATGACGCGTTGGTCGTGAGCTGCTCATGATGGACTCATCAAGGCTCAAGGGGGTAGGCCTGGCAACAGTTGGCCACCGTGCAAGCCGATTGAGGGAATACAGATAACATGCTGCGTTTCTTTGTTTTGGTTGTTGTCCGGCATGCTCTTGGCCAACTCGGCTGCGGCGCAGAGTTTCGAAACTGCAGCGCGGGCTGCCATCCTGATCGATCACCGTAGCGGTGATATCCTCTTCGAGAAGAACCCGGACGAGCCCATACCGCCTGCCTCGATGAGCAAGCTCATGACGGCACTTGTCGCCTTCGAGGAGATAGAGGCCGGCAATCTCACTCTCGAGGAGACCCTGCCTGTCAGCGAGCGGGCCTGGCGCATGGGCGGGTCGCGGATGTTCGTCGAAGTCGGAACGCGCGTTTCCGTTCATGAGCTGTTGCAGGGCATCATTGTGCAGAGCGGAAATGACGCCTGTGTGGTCATCGCTGAGGCCCTTTCCGGCAGCGAGGAAGCCTTCGCCGATCGCCTCACCCGCCGCGGGCAGGAGATCGGGCTTACCAATGCAACATTTCGAAATGCAACGGGCTGGCCGGATGCCGAGCACTTGATGAGCGTGCGCGATCTTTCGATCATCGCGCGACAGATCATCATGCGTTTTCCGCAATACTATCAATATTATTCACAGCTCGAGTTCGAGTTCAACGGCATCAACCAGCACAATCGAAACCCTTTGCTCCAGGCAGGCATCCCCGGTGTTGACGGGATGAAGACCGGCTACACCCGCGAGGCCGGGTACGGCCTGGTCGCCTCAGCCGAGCGAGATGGCAGACGCCTGATTCTTGTTGTTGCCGGTCTCGAGAGCCCGGCGCAGCGGCGTGGTGAAAGCGAGCGTCTGCTGGAATACGGCTTTCGACACTTTGAAGAGTACCGATTGTTCGAGGCCGACACGACCGTCGTCGAAGCGCCGGTCTGGCAGGGTGCCAGACCATCGGTCGCATTGGTCGCCGGCGAGGTGGTGGGAATCACGCTCACCCGCCAAGCGCGCGAATCTCTCGAGGTGCGGGTCGTTTACGACAGCCCGACTCCGGCACCGGTCGAAGCAGGACAGGTCATCGGTCAAATTGAGATGACGGTCGCAGATCAGCCGACCAGGGTCATGCCGCTCGTGGCTGCCGAGGCCATTCCCAGGGCGGGGGTGCTCGGCAGAATGACAGGGACTCTCGAGTACCTGATCTGGGGGCTGCCCGGCTGAGCGAGCGCGGTATTGCGACCGTCAGAGGTGCTTTCATCACCTTCGAGGGCGGTGAGGGCGCCGGCAAGACAACGCAGGTGCAAGCGCTGGCCTCGCGCCTGCGGGATTATTCGATCGATGCGGTCCTTACCCGGGAGCCTGGCGGCACCGCAGGTGCGGAAGCGATCCGCGCGCTGGTGCTTACTGGGACCACCGAGCGCTGGAGCGGTGCTGTGGAATCGCTGTTGATGACCGCAGCGCGGCTCGATCACGTCGAGCGGCTGATCGCACCATCTCTTGCTGCCGGCCGTTGGGTTTTGTCCGATCGCTTCGCCGACAGCACCCGTGTCTACCAGGGGATCGCAGGAAAGACCGGGTTGGAGCGAATCGACGCCTTGCACGAGCTATTCTTGAAGGACGCCAATCCCGACCTGACCATTGTCTTGGACCTGCCGGTCGATGTCGGATTGGGCCGAAGGTCAGCTGCGGGTGGCGCCACTCGCTTCGAGGCTAAGGGAAGAACGTTTCATGAGGAGGTCCGCAAAGGGTTCCTCGAGCTCGCCCGCCATACGCCGGAACGCTTCACGGTCATCGACGCGACGGAAGCACCGGATCGGGTTGCGGATCGGGTCGCGAAAATTGTCCTCGACCGACTGGCCGAACGCCTGCCGAAGCCGCTCGGGCAGGACTGAGATGTCGACTCTGGCGCCCAGGGAGAATCCGAGTCTCTTTGGCCACGATCGAGCACTCGGCGTCTTCAAGCGTGCACTACAGAGTGGTCGCCTGCCGCATGCATGGCTGATCGGCGGCGCACCCGGCATCGGCAAGGCGACCATGGCCTACCGTCTTGGCCGCTTGGTGCTGGCGACCGGTGAGGCCGTTGGCCAGCCCGACGACCCGCGCTCGCCCTTGTTTCGTCGGGTAGCGCATGGCAGCGAGCCCGATCTGCTTGTGCTCGAGCCAACGGTGCATCCGCGCAGCGGCAAGCAACGGCATGAGATCACCGTCGATCAGGTACGCGCGGTCACGACGGCATTGCACGAGACGGCGGTGGGGCAGGGCGGGCGCGCTGTCGTCGTCGATGCGGCTGATTCCTTGAACAACGAGGCAGCCAACGCGTTCTTGAAGCTCTTGGAAGAGCCACCGGCGGGTGTCGTTCTGTTTCTCGTGTGCCAAGCGCCGGGCCGCATCCCGCGCACGCTGATCTCCCGCTGCATCAAGGTGTTGCTGGCGCCGCTCGACGATCAAGCTCTGTGCACGGCGCTGCGGGCTGCAGGGCTGGCCGACGATCCGGACCCGGCGCTGCTGACGCTGGCGAAAGGTTCCCCTGGCCGCTATGTGCGATTGGCAGCCTCGGGCTTTCTCGAGCAGTATGAAGCGCTGCTCGCGAGCTTGGCTGCAGCCACCAGGGATCGTGTCAGACTGATGGAAGCGGCCGAGCGCCTCGCGACATTTGGCAGCGACGCCGGCACCGACCTCGCCGTAGATCTGATCGGTGCACTGATTCAACGTGGTGCGGAGCATGCGAGCCGCGGGGACCTGCTGGAGCCCTTCGTGGCGGGGGAAGGTGATCGACTGTCGCAGCTGGTTCGCCGGCTGCCGCTTGATCAGTGGTTGGCCATGTGGGACAAGCTGCGGCGCCTCGCGTTCGACGTGGATCAGTTGAACGTCGATTCCCGACAAGCCTACTACCTCGTCCTCGGTGCTCTCATCGGAGCCGGCCCGGGGCCGAGGGCAGCGCTGCGGGTCTGAGGGTGCAACACGCTAGTCGCCGATGCGCTTGATTGGCGTCGACCGATGTGTTTGAGCCTGTGCATGGAGATCAGCATGGCAGTCGGCGCTGCTTTCTACATCACGACGCCAATCTACTACGTGAATGACTCGCCGCATATCGGTCACGCCTACACGACTCTGGCGTGCGACGCCGTAGCCCGATTCATGCGCCTGGACGGTCGAGACGTGTATTTCCTGACCGGCACCGACGAGCACGGTCAGAAGGTGGAGAAAGCCGCGCATCATCGTGGCATGGACCCGCAGGCCTTCACCGATCAGGTCTCGACCCGTTTCCGCGACCTCGCGGCGGCGATGCATTTCAGCAACGACGACTTCATCCGCACCACCGAGGAGCGCCACAAGCGAGCCGTGCAGCACCTCTGGCAACGACTTGTCGATGCTGGTGAGATCTATCTCGGCGCCTATGCCGGCTGGTACTCGGTGCGCGACGAGGCCTTCTATGCGGAAACCGAGCTCGTCGATGGCAAGGCGCCGACCGGCGCGCCGGTCGAATGGGTCGAGGAGCCGTCCTATTTCTTCCGCCTGTCGGCATGGCAGGACCGCCTGCTCGCGTTCTACGACGCACACCCGGATTTCATCCTGCCGGAGACCCGCCGCAACGAGGTCATCAGCTTCGTCCGCGGCGGGCTCAACGACCTATCGGTCTGCCGCACCACGCTTCGACTGGGGCATGCCGGTGCCGGACGATCCGGACCATGTCATGTATGTCTGGCTGGATGCGCTGACCAACTACATGTCCGCCCTCGGCTACCCCGATGACGAGGCAGGACTGGTTACGAAGCTTCTGGCCGGCCGACGTGCATGTCGTCGGCAAGGATATCCTGCGCTTCCACGCCGTCTACTGGCCGGCGTTCCTGATGGCGGCCGGCCTGGAGCCGCCGCGACGCGTCTTCGCCCACGGCTGGTGGACCAACGAGGGCCAGAAGATCTCGAAGTCGGTCGGCAACGTCATCGACCCGCACGACTTGGTCGACCGATACGGTCTCGATCAGACCCGCTACTTCCTGCTGCGCGAGGTGCCGTTCGGCAATGACGGCGACTTCAGCCACGCAGCGATGCAGCGGCGGATGAACAGCGACCTCGCCAACGACTACGGCAATCTCTGTCAACGCGTGCTGTCGATGATCGACAAGAACTGCGCCGGCGAGGTGCCGGTGCCTGGCGACCTCGAAAGCGTCGATCGGGCGCTGCTGACGAGAACGCCGAGGTGCTCTCCGAACTGCCGACGCTTCATGGAGCGCCAGGCCACACATGCCGCGCTCGAGGCCATCTGGACGGTGATCGGCGACGCCAATCGCTATGTCGACGCCCAGGCACCCTGGGCCTTGCGCAAGACCGACCCTGCCCGCATGGCGACCGTGCTCTGGGTACTGGCCGAGACCATCCGTCGCGTCGCCATCCTGACCCAGCCCTTCATGCCGGACGCCTCGGCCCGCATTCTGGATCAGCTCGCGTGCCCGATGACCGACGCAGCTTTGGGCACTGACCGACGCCGAGAGCTTCCGCCCGGGACTGCGCTGCCGAAGCCTGTAGGCGTCTTTCCCCGACTGGTCGAGGAAGCGCCGAATGGCTGAGCACGCATCGACTGGTGACGCTCCTGGCGTTTTCGTCGACAGCCATTGCCATCTCGACTACCCGGGCCTGGCAGCTGATGCCGACGCCGTAGTCGAGCGGGCGCGGACGGCCGGTGTGCGGACCTTGCTGACCATCTCGACCCGGCTGTCTAGCTTTTCTTCGGTCTGGAGCTGGCGAGCCGCTACCCGGAGGTCTGGGTTGCGACTGGCGTCCATCCGCACCAGGCCGCGGAAGAGCCCGGCTGTTTCGCAGCGGAGCCCTTCGTTGCCAACGCCGAGCATGCAAAGGTCATCGCCATCGGCGAATGCGGTCTCGACTACTTCTATGACAAGAGCCCGAGAGACGTGCAGGCGAGAGCGTTCCGCGCCCAGCTTACCGCGGCAGCACGGACCGGACTGCCGTTCATCGTTCACACCCGCGACGCCGACGCAGACACGGCCACCATTCTTGCCGAAGCTCGAGAGGCGCTGCCCTAAGCGGCGTCATTCACTGCTACAGCACATCACCCGAGCTGGGTCGGAAGGCGGTCGAGCTCGGGCTCTATCTTGGTGTGGGCGGCATCCTGACCTTCAAGCGCTCGGACGAGCTGCGGGACACCGTCCGCGCCCTGCCGCTCGAACGGATTCTGCTGGAGACCGACGCTCCCTACCTCGCGCCCGAGCCCTATCGCGGCAAGCGCAACGAGCCCGCCTACATTCCGTACGTGGCTCAGGTTCTAGCGGAGCTCTGGGAAACGGACACGGCAACGGTTGGACAGATCACGACAGCCAACTTCTTTGCGCTCTTCAACAAGGCCGGCCGGTGTGATGCGGGTCACGGTGCTCGGCTGCGGCACCTCTTCCGGCGTGCCGATGATCGGCTGCGACTGTGCGGTCTGCCGCTCGAGCGACCCTCGCAACAAGCGCCGCCGCTGCTCGATCCTGCTCGAGGATCGGGGGCAGAACATCCTGTTCGACACCGGTCCGGACCTGCGCCAGCAATGCCTCGACGCCGGTATCGATCGGCTGGATGCGGTTCTCTTCACTCATGCCCATGCCGACCACCTGCACGGCCTGGACGATCTGCGCGCGATCAACAACATCGTTGGCGCGCCACTGCCGGCCCATGCCCATCACGACGTCATCGAGCGCATCCAGGCACGCTTCCCCTACGCGTTCGGCACTGGCCAGCATGGTATCGGCAAGTTCTGGCGGCCGGAAATCCTGCCGATGCCGTTTACCGGCGAGGCGCCCTTCAAGATCGGCTCCGTCGAGCTATTGCCGCTTAGGCACGGCCACGGCCGATCGGTGGTCTGGGGGTTCCGGATTGGCCGATTCGCCTACTCGACCGACGCCGATGACCTCGATGACGCCTACCTCACGGCGCTCGACGGCGTCGATGTCTGGATCGTCGACGCGCTTCGCGACGACCCGCACCCAAGTCATTCGCATCTTTTGAGGACACTAGGTTGGATCGAGCGTGTTCGCCCCGCGAGAGCCTATCTAACGCACATGAACCACGAGGTCGACTATGCGAGCTGGCAGGCGAAATTGCCTCTGGGCGTCACACCGGCACATGACGGGCTGGTTATCGAGCTCAACCTCTGACGGCTGGCCGCTCAACGGCTCAAGCAAGCGGCACCAACGGCCTTCCGGCCAGATGAGCTGGCACCGCCATTCCCTCGATCACAGTCTCAAACGCATCCGTCCGATCGTAGACCGCAAACCCTGCAGCCTCGTAGATCGCGAGCGCCTTCGGGTGATCGAGATCGCACGTGTTCAGATGCAAACGTGAGGCACCTTTGGCGAAAGCATGGCGAATGGTCCAGTCGAGCAGCCACGGGCCGAGCCGCTGTCCGGTGAACTCCGGCCCAAGGCCGAAATAGGCAAGGTTGACGTCGGGCAGCTCGCTGAACTCGAGCTCGGTGTAACCAGCCGGCACACCATGCACCCATAAGACACGTATATCGGTGGTCGGCGCTTGAATGAGCTGCCGCAAGGTCTCGTCGTCCATGAGCTTCCGGCGCGTCCAGAGCCACGGGCTGCCCACGGCGTGATAGAGATAGCGATAAAAGTGAACCGGCGGTTCCAGGGCGCGGACGATCTCTGCCCCTGCGACAGGTGCTTGTAGGACGGAGCCAAGCGGGCGCTGCAGCATCTCCATCCAGGTGATCCGTGTTGGTATGCGGCCGATGGGTTTTCCAGTCATGGCGTGGCGCTCGAGAGCTGGGGCAGGGGACGACACCTGGGTCTGCAACAACGCGTGCATTCACTCGCCGATCGCAGATAGCTTGATCGTCTGCGACTTGGCAAACCAATCGAGGGTCAACGTTGGTGCACTTGGTCTTCCCTTATGGCCAACGAGATCATCGCAATGAGCAAGGCGAGCGCGGGAATGATGGCCATCGCCATGCCAAGGCCGACAGCTTCCGCAACAAGCCCGATGAGCGGTGGGCCTGCGAGAAACCCCGTGTAGGCCAGGGTCGCGACTGCAGCCACACCGACACCCGGCGCGACGCCCTTAATGTTTGCCGCCCGTCGGAAGGCAATTGGCACCACCGCCGCGAAGCCCACGCCAACGGCAAGGAAGCCGATGATTGCCACCTCCGCGTTTTGGAACAGGATGCCGCCTGTCATCCCTAGCGCAGCGATAACGGTGCCGGCCCGCAGCAAGGCCAAGTCGCCAAACCGCTCACCAAGCCGATCGGCAACGAATCGCGTGACCGTGAGGCCGAGCGAGAACGCGGAGAGTGCCAGTGCAGCAACCGCGTCGGACGACCCAATGAACTCGCGGAGGTAGACCGCACTCCAGTCGGCAACGGCTCCCTCTGCCAGCAGCGAAGCCGTGGCGATCAGCGCGAGTGGCCAGAGTGGTCCCCGCGGCAAGGCCAAGACGGGATCGGTGGTCAACACCTGGATCGGTTTGTCAGCGAGTACCGCGCGCTGGGTAAGCAGGAGCCAAAGCATAGCCATCGCCGTGATCGGTAGATGCAGGCCCGGGGTGAACCCGATCGCAGCAAAGAGACCCCCTGTCGCGGCACCGAGGAAGAGGCCGACGCTCCACATTCCGTGAAACGCGGACATCAAATGGACTCCGGCCGCGCTTTCGACAGAGGCCGCCTTTGCATTCATGGCGACGTCCATCGTGCCGTTGGCAATACCCAAAAGAATCAGCACAATGAAGAGCGTCCAGAGCTCTCCCGCGAGCCCGGGAAGCGTGATCGCAGCGGCCAAGGCACTACCGGCCGCCACCGCCAGTCGCCCGGCACCGACGCGCCCGATCAAGCGGCCGCTGAAGGGCAAGACCAGCATTGAGCCCAAAGGCAAGCCCAGGAGCGCGACACCGAGCGCACCATCGCTGAGCGCCAGCGCCTCCTTCATGGCGGGGATACGACTGAACCAATTTGCGAGCGCGAAGCCATTGCAGAGAAAGAGCAGCGCTACGGCACGCGTCGGACGCGTCGCGGAGATTGCGCGAATGCTGTGCAGGATCATCGTCCGTCTGGTATCCCGTGCTGACTATCACCCGCGGCCGCAGAACGTGGCGCGGGCTGACGCTGCGCAGCTACCTGAATTAATTCGCCATCAAAGGACTGCAGCACGGATCGGACCAATGGGCCAGCAGCAATTCGAGTCCAGCAAAGTTGCTCGGCGCGGATGGCTCGAGGGTCTTTGCCTGCTACCGCAGTCAGTATCCGTTGACGCGCCAGACGTCCGGAACATGCCTCGGCAGCCCATAGCGATCGACGGTGATCAAATCGAAGCGGCAATCGAGATGGGCAAGCCGCGGATGCCTTTTCAGGTAGTATTGCGCGGCTGCTGCAATTCTCTGCTGTTGGCGCGGGCGCAAAGCAAACAGGGCCGCCTCTGTCGATACCCTGCCTTTGACCTCGACGAAGACGAGGCTTTGGCCACGGCGGCAGACGAGGTCAATTTCTCCGACCCGTGTTCGCACCCTTCGCGCAAGCACTGCGTAGCCCTTCAGCCGTAACCATAGCGACGCGACCAGCTCAGCCCGCCGCCCGAAACGCTCCGTTTCACGACTACCCATCGAATGACGTCCGTAAGCGACACGCTTAAGGCATATTTAGTAGATAAAATGCGAACATAAGCAACCAAAACGCGACAAGACTGGGCCAAACGTCACGCGCGTCCTGCCCCCTGAGCATCGAGCTAACCCAGTAGTCGCACATGGACCGAAACGGCCTCAGCTCGGTTTTTTCCAGAGAAGAATAGTCGCTCCGGCGCTGGGCCCAAGCGCCATGACCAAGAAGGCCGTTGTCCAAGCAAAATGACCGCCGCCAAAGATATCGAGAACGCCACCGACGGCAAGCGGGCTGACGAGTGCCATGAAGGCTGCTAAAAAAGTCTGGACGGCGATGGCGGCACCGCGTCGGTCGGCTGGTGTGCTCTGGATCGTGCCGACCAGAATTGCCGAATTATCGGCCATGAGGAGTGCACCATAAGCCATAGCCAGAACTGCCACGACCAAGAAGCTCTGACTTGTGGCGAGCCCAGTAGCGACAGCCATGACAGCAGCGCCAAGCATTAGCGCAGCAACGCCGCGACGGCGGTCGGTCCTTGCTGCGAGCTCATTGCCGAGCAATCCTGCGGGAAGCCCAGCCAGCACCAGAATCGTCGCGATGATGCTCACGACGACGGCACCGCCGACGCCACTGGCTGCCGCTGCGAACGTCAGGAACGCCACGATCCAGGTCCGGAATGCAAACATCTCCCATGAATGGGCAGCGTAGGCCGCAATATAGCGCACGGCGGGCCCATCCTGGAGGACCGCATGAATGCGTGTCACCATGTTGCCGGCACCAGCAGAGCGCGCTGGTTGCCGGGCAGGCAAGGCCAACATCAGGCCCGCTGCCAACAGCGCCGTCAGGCCCGTCACCGCGAATGCGGTTCGCCAGCCCAGGCTCTGCGTCAGTAGGCCCGCAGCGAGCAGCGACGTGGCTGAGGCGAGCGAGAAAGTCGCGCTGTAAAACGCCTGCGGTCGCCCGCCGGCGGGCCCTTCACTGAGCCGATCCGTCAAGGCCTTGAGCCCCGGCATATAGCTGCCGGCAACGGCAATGCCGGTCACGAAGCGCCAGGCCATGGCCGACCAGAAGCCGTCAGCCGCAAAAGCGAAGCCGAGCCCGCCGACACCTCCCAGGAGACATGCGCAGATCACAATCCGTCGTGCGTCAAGCCGATCGGTCAGGGCAACGAGCGTGGGTGCTGCGAGGGCGTAGCCGACATAGGAAGCACCACCGATCCATGCAGCCTCGGTGTTTGTGAGCTGCCACTCAAGGATGAAGACCGGGATCAAGGCCTGAAAGGTGAGGGAGCCGGTCATCACCAGAAGCTGGACGACGCACAACAGAAGCGTCAGACGAAATGGCGACATTATTGCCAAGTCAATCGCACGGATGCCATAAGCTTGCTGAGCCAGGACGTGCCGCGCACATTACTGGCCGACGGGCGCAACCGGGATGATCGATGGCCAAGCAACTGCTGCATCTGGTTTTTGGAGGTGAGCTCACGGACCCGACCGGTACCGAGTTCGTCGACCTCAAGAAGCTCGACATCGTCGGCATCTTTCCCAACTACGCAGAGGCGGAGAGGGCTTGGCGCTCGCGCGCCCAGGCCACCGTTGACAATGCCCAGATGCGCTACTTCATCGTCCACATGCACCGCCTCCTCGATCCCGGGCACACCGCGCGAGATCAGTGAAGCATCCTTTCGGGCGACAGCGTCGCCACGAGATGAGCGATTTGAGCCGGCGCCGCTTCGCCCTTTATCAAGGTCGACGCCAAGAGCGCCATCGCCGGTGAGGTCTGAATGCCGTAGCCGCCTTGTCCGGCGAGCCAAAAGAAGCCTGGAGCCCGCGGATCGAACCCGACGACTGGCGTCTTGTCGGTGGCAAAGGTCCGCAATCCCGCCCAGCTGTGCTCGACGCGCCGAATATTGAGCGGAAGCGCCCTTTCGATCCGGTCGATCGCGATCGCGATGTCGAGCTCCTCCGGCCGTGCATCGCATGGCCCAGAAGGCGTTTCGTCAGCGGGTGAGCAGAGGAGCTTGCCGGCCTCCGGACGAAAGTAGAACTGCTCATCGATATCATCGACGACCGGCCAGCCGCTGACATCACACCCAGCAGGACCGGCCACGATGAGCGCCGTGCGCCGCTTCGGCACGAGACCGATCGGCTGCAGCCCCGCAAGTCCGGCGATGGTGTCCGCCCAGGCTCCGGCGGCGTTCACGACGATCGATGCCTGGAGCGTTCTGTTGCCCGCGGTGAGCCGCCAGATGCCATCGGCCCGCTCGAGCCGACGTACGGGAGCAGCGATGAAGAGCTCGCCGCCCCGCCCACGATAACCACGCAGATACGCCTGAAAAAGCGCATCCACGTCCATATCGCGCGCACCAGGATCGTAGATAGCGGCCACAGCATAATCGGGATTGAGCGCCGGAACCATGCCGAGCAGCTGGTCTGCATCCAACCGCCGGGCAGACGGCACATGGCGGCGCAGCCGGCTCAATGTCGGCTCGAGGCGCTCGCGCTGGTCGGCGCGAACCAGTGTCAGCGCACCTCGCGGCCTGACCAACGCCGTGCTCGCAAAGCCGTCCGGCGGCGCCTCGAAAAACGCTTCGCTTGCTGCTGTCAGATCGCGAATGACATCGTTGCCGTACCCCTTGAGATAGACAGCGGCCGAGCGCCCGGTAGTGTGGTAGCCAGGCCGCTCCTCGCCTTCGACGATGACCACTCGGCGGCGGTCGGCGAGCTCCCAGGCGACGCCAGCGCCAGCTATTCCAGCGCCGATGACGGCGACATCGTAGGTCGACATATGGTTGCGAACTTTCAGGCTGCGCCGAGCTCGGCAAAGGACAAGAACCGCACCGTATCGCCCGGCTTGATCACGGTGACATGGGGATCGACCTCGACTAGGCCGTCCGCATCAGTGAGCGACGTCAATATGCCAGAGCCTTGCCGCTTGATGAGCGCGACAGCCGGCGTCTCGGCTGAAGTTGTGCCAACGAGGCGGGCGCGCAACAGCTCCGTTCGCCCGGGCTTCTTCTCGAAGCTGAAGGCCGCGGCAACGCCGAAAGCCTGCGGCATCAGCCAATCGCAGCCGGCAAGCCGTGCGATCACCGGTCGAGCAAGTCGCATGAAGCAGATCGCTGCAGCCACCGGGTTGCCGGGAAGGCCGATCGTGACGCAATTGCCCAGTCGACCGAAAGCGAGAGGCCGGCCCGGCTTCATGGCGATCTGCCAGAAATCGAGACGCCCGTGCGCCTCGACCGCCCTGACGACGTGGTCTTCGTCCCCTTTCGAGGCACCGCCCGAGGTCAGGACAACATCATGGGACCGGGCGCTCTCCAGAAGCGCAGCGCACACCGCGTCGGCATTGTCCGGCAAGATGCCAAGATCGGCGACTTCGACCGGCAGCTGGCGCAACAGCGCGCTCAACATGATGCTGTTGGCATCGAAGACGGCGCCGGCATCGAGGACGTTGCCGGGCTGCCGCAACTCGTCCCCGGTGGAGTGCAAGGCCACGCGCAAGCGGCGAAAGACCGGAAGCACATCGAGCCCTAGCTCCGCCGCGACACCGAGATGCATTGGACGCAGCAGTGTCCCTTGGGCAAACAGGCGTTGCCCTGCCGCGATATCCTCGCCGGCACGGCGGCGGTTGCTCATTGCCGGCAGCGGATCACGAAAAGCGATCGTCTCGCCACCGATCTCAACCTGCTCGTTCATCACAACCGTATCTGTGCATCGAGGCAACACGGCGCCGGTGAGAATCTGGATGGCATGCCCAGGTGGCACGGCGTCGACGACAGGATGACCCGCCGCAGCGCGCCCTGCTGCTAGCTTCAGGCGCACCGGCCCAGTCGACGGTTGGCTCGCGCGGCAAACGCAAACCCATCAACAGCGGAGTTATCAAATGCCGGCACCGGGCGTGCGCTTGTTAGCGGGCGAGCGAGCACTCGCCCTGCCGCCTGCGCCAACGGCACGGTCTCGGTGGCGACGACCGCTCGCAGCCGGCTCTGGAGCAGATCCAACGCGCCTGTTAGCGAGATATGGCCGCCGCTGAAGTCGAAGCAATCGCTTTGCAGCGGCTTGCTCATTGATCGAGCGCTCGCGCATGCTCCAGCACCGCCGCCGCTACTGCCGGGATGTCATCGAGCTCGATAACCGGAACTACAAGATCGGTGAATTGCACATCGCTCGCGACGGCGACGACATCCGGGTCGGTGCGCGCGATAAGATCCGTACCCCTCGCGGCTCGGTGCACCTCGATCTTCGGCAATCGCGTTCCCTTGAACCCTTCGACAATGACGATATCGACGGGAGTGAGCTTAGCAACAAGTTCCTCGAGCGCGGGCTCGGCCTTGTTTCGCAATTCATGCATCAAGACGTAGCGTCGAGACGTGGCGAGCAAGACCTCGCTTGCTCCGGATTCGCGGTGCCGCCAAGTGTCCTTGCCGGGCTTATCGAGATCGATGCTGTGATGCGCATGCTTGATCGTCGAAACCCGATATCCAGCGCGACTAAGATGCTCGACGAGCCGCACGACAAGCGTCGTCTTGCCATTGTTCTTCCAGCCGACAACACCTATGACACGCATCGTTGCTTGAGACCGCTCGTCGTGACAGTGCCTTGCGCCGGCGGCGATTTGTCTAGCATGCTGTCGGGATCGCCACCACACCCTGCCTTGATATCCACCGATGCCGATTAATCGGTGTAAATGCCGTTGCCGCGCGGCACGCAGTGGAAAAGGGAGACATGGACGTTCCAGCCAGGCTCGACACCCGAGGACTGAATTGTCCATTGCCCGTGCTCAAGGCGCAAAAGGCCTTGCGCACCATGGCGGCCGGAGGGCGTCTGGAGATCTTGACCACCGATCCGAAGGCGCCCGCCGACCTGACGCACCTGTGCGAAGCCGCAGGGCACCTCCTTATCGCATGCGAGGCGCTGAGCGACCACGTGGCAGTGATTATCGAAAAGCGTGGCTGATCGCCTACCTCTCGTTCTGCCAGCCTGGGCGGCCGGCGTTCTGGTCGTCGGCGATATCCATGGCCAGCTCGCGCTGTTCAGGAAGATGATCGAGGTCGCTGAGAGAGAGAGCCTGGGTCTGGTGTCGCTCGGCGACCTTGTTGACCGTGGACCCGACAGCGCAGGCTCGATGCGGTTGATGCTCGACCTCGTCGATGCGGAGCGTGGGCTGTTCATTCGTGGCAATCACGACGACAAGCTCTTCCGCACCCTGAAGGGCAACCCCACAATCGTCGACAGTGATCTGGCGGTGACCATCGAGCAGTTGGACGCTGCGGTCGATGGCAAAGCGCTCAAGCGGCGTTTCTGCGCCGCCTACAAGGCGGCACCGTTCTTGGTCGTGCTCGGCAACACGGTCCTAGTGCATGGGGCCATGGCACCGGCGATGCTGCGAGCCCGCAGCCTGCCCCGAAAGCTGCGGTCGCTGGCCCTCTATGGCGAAGCGACCATCGACGAGAGCCGAAACAAGCCGGTCCGCACGTATCGTTGGCTGGCCTCTGTGCCCGCCGACAAGACGGTGATCATTGGCCATCATCCAATCAGCGATGCGACCATCCTCACCCGGGAGAACGCAGCGGGCGGCAAGCTGATTCATCTCGATTGCGGGGCTGGCAAGGGCCGAGGATTGGGCGCCTTGACGCTCGATAGGAGCGGCGCCGTCCAGGCAGCCTGCCGGGTGATTCACGACGACACATCGGCGCGCTTGGTATCCGCGCCGCTGCAGCCATTTTCCACCGTTGCAGAAAATGCCAAGATAGGCTAATATACCTATCTTCTTCTTTCAGCGGTGGCCGCTCGTGCGCAGCTTTGTTCTCTCTCCCGTCCTCGTGGCGATGGTCGGTCTAGTTGCTTGGGCGCAGCGCAGCGAACCTCTGCCGCTCGAGGTCTTGATCCTTGATAGCCTCGCCGGTTCAATTGCGACCGATGCATTGCCAGTGTTCGAGGCGGAGCTCAGGGTGGAGCTCGCGGCAACAGGGCATACGGTCGTTTTCCATCGCTCACATTTGAGCCACGGCGCAGAGCAGCTGCCAGCCCTGCCGCTGGAGCTGCCGGACGCCAACTTGGTGGTGAGCTTCGGTGCGCTGGCGACCGAACGTGCGAGCGAGGCGCTTCGAGGAACGACAACGCCTCACCTGTTTGCCTTCGTGCCGAGCCGAGTTGCATCCAATGTGCTGGCGAATGCTCACAGCCTGGGGCAGCAGCCACCCACCGGATTGTCTGGCCAGCTGCAGGGCAGCTCTGCATTTGCCATTGCAGCGAGACTGCTCGGGACACGTCCTGGTTCGCCACTGCGGATAGGGCTCGTTCATCCGGCACCGAGCCACGTCTCAGGCGGTGCGCCAATTCCGGCCGGTTATGGTCAAGAAGTCGGGCGCTTCGTTGACGTGCCGTTCGAGCGGCCTCCAGACGCCAGCTCGGAAGCCGTTTTTGCCAGCGTGGTCGCTGCCGCCATGGAGGCGGCTACCGATGAACCATCGGTCGATGCATTCTGGCTCGCTCTCGAGGTGGCTGGCCCATTCGACCTGCTCGTCCGAGCCATAGAGGAGGGAACTTCACGACCGGTCGTGTTCGCTCCGACGGAGGGGGCCGTTGCTGCCGGCGCCTTGATGTCACTGGCACCGGAGCCGGTCACGACCGCCCGGGAGGCAGCATTGCTCGCGCGGCATCTACTCGGTGGCACCGAGCCCGCTGTCCTGCCGGTTCGTACGCCTCGCCGTGTCGAGCTCGCGCTCAATCTCACCACGGCCGAGGCACTCCAGATCATTCCGCCACATGAGCTCCTGGAGCTCGCTCGTGGTCGGCTGTTCAGATGAGGCGCAGACTATGCGGCTGCGAAGCAAGTTTCTCGTCGTTCTGTTGCCGGTCGTTCTGGCTGGGCTGACGTTGCAGTGGGTGGTCAGCAGCTACACTCAAGATCGGCAGCTAACGGGCCAACAGGTAGCGCTGCTCGGACATCTTCTCGACAATGCAGCCTTGCGGATGATTGAGGAACGTCACCAAGTGCTCGAGACCTATGCCCTCGAGCAGGTGGCGGTCTATGTGGAGCGTTATCAGACCGCGGTGCTAGACGAACTTGACGAGCTTGCCGCGCGCGCCAACGTGACGCTGATCGTTCGCGACGGCCTTGGCAACCTCCTGCTCCCAGAGCCAGGCCTACTTCACAATCAAGCAACGTTGCCCGCCCCCGGATCGCTGACTGGCCAAAGCTTCGTTCATGATTTCAACGGCGAACCCTATCTGGTTGTCGCCCGCAGGTTCGAAGCTTGGGACTGGACCGTCTTCGCGGCCTACCCTCTGGCAGCCGTCAAGAATGCCATTCGCCAGGTGAACCTTGCGATTACGGGTGCATTGGTTCTCGCGGGGCTCTGCATGGCGCTCAGCTTGTTCGTAGGCGTCGACCGTTTGGTGATCAGCCCGGTTCGCCAACTCGAGCACAAGCTCAAGGCGCTCGCAGCGGGCCGTCCACCCGATGATCTACGGCTATCGGGCGCTGATGAGATCGCCGAGCTCGCCGCAGAGATGGATGCCATGGCAGCCGGCATTGCAGCCTACACCGCTGAGCTCGAACGCTCGAATAGCGAGCTCGATAGCTTCGCCGCGGCCGTTGGACATGACCTTCGGAGCCCGCTTCGCGCCATCAAGACGATTGCCGGATGGCTCGAGGCCGAAGCGGGAGCGCTGCCGGCGGAGGCGTTGGCGCACCTCGATCGTCTCAAGGACCAGGTCGCACGCATGGACAGCATGCTGCAGGACCTGCTGCACTATGCCAAGGCTAGCCAGGTAACCGGGCCACTGGGCGCTTGCGACATCCGGGAGTTGTTGAGCGAGCAGCTCAAGCTGCTGGCGCCGAAAAAGCCTGTCGACCTTTCGGTGAGCGGCGATCCTCTTGTCCTGATGACGCCCGAGCCGCCTCTGGCGTTGGTCCTGCGCAACCTGATCGACAATGCTATTCAGCACCATGATCGGCCGGCGGTGGCCATCGATGTGCATCTCATGCGTCAAGGGCGTCGCGTCGCCTTTCGGATCAGCGACGATGGCCCAGGCATTCCCCCTGAGGCTCAAGAGCGCGTTCTTGCCTTGTTCGGCAATCGCGACGCGCGAAGCCGCACCAGTCCGCGGAGCGGAGGCCTGGGCCTTGCGCTGGTCAGACGCATCGTGCAGCGTCTTGGTGGCTCCCTGGAGCTTGAGAGCGATGGGTACAGTCGGGGCACGACCATCGTCTTCGACTGGCCGCTCGATTGTCGCATGCTGCCAACCTTGGCCGCTCCCATCATCCGCCTACCGACGTCACTGGCGCCGGCTGCCTGAGCACGTTAACACCTGCGACGCGCGGAGCGAGTGGAGCGGGAATGGCGGCAATTCGACAGGCAATCGCAGATCTGGAGCTATCGGGCATCAGCAAGGTGGCGATCGGCGCGTTGGGTGATCCGGACGTGATCCCATTGTGGTTCGGGGAAAGCGATATCGCGACGCCGTCGTTCATCCGCGATGCGGCCAAAGCGGCGCTCGACCGTGGCGAGACATTCTACTCCTTTTCCCGTGGGACCGCCGAGCTTCGAGCGGCCATCAAGCGCTACCTGGATCGCCTCTATGCGGTTTCGGTCCATCCTGATCGGATCTCGGTCGCCGGCTCGACCATGCTCTCGGTGGTGGTCGCCTGCGAGTGCCTGCTGCAGACTGGCGACGAGATCATCCTGATCGGACCCTACTGGCCAAACATCCGGGTCGCCGCCCAGATCATGGGCGGGCGTAGTGTCGACATCCGGCTACGGCAAAGCAACGACCGCTGGGAACTCGATCTTACCGACGTCGAGCGGGCAATCACGGCCCGAACCAAGGCTGTCTACGTCAATACCCCCTCCAACCCGACCGGTTGGATCATGCATGAAGACGAAGGGACGGCATTGCTTGACCTCTGCCGGCGCCACGGCCTCGGCCTCATTGCCGATGAGGTCTATCATCGAAACGTGTTCGTGGGTCGCGATCCGGCACCCTCGTTTCTCGAGCTCGCGGGCGACGACGAGCCGGTCTTCATCCTGAACGGGTTTTCCAAGGCGTGGGCAATGACCGGCTGGCGGCTCGGCTGGATGGTGACGCCGAAACACCTCGCCGAGCCCATGGCGGTGCTCGCCGAATGCAACAACACCGGCGCCACGGTGTTCGCCCAGGCAGGCGGACTCGCCGCCCTGGAGGGCGGCGAGCCGTTCATCGCCTCTTTCGTCAAGCGCACCCGAGTGAACCGCGACATCGTCATGGAGATCGTCGGCAGCCATCCGAAGGTCTCGATGGCGGTGCCGGAAGGGGCATTCTACGCCTTCCCGCACCTGTCCGGCATGACCGACAGCCTGGCCTTCGCCCGAGCCGCGCTTGATCGCTGCAAGGTCGGTATCGCTGGTGGCTACACCTTTGGTGCCGGCAATGAGGGGCACGTGCGCATCTGCTTCGCGATCGAGAGCGAGCGGTTGCGGACAGCTCTATTGCGGCTGCGAACCCTCTTCGACGAACTTTAGCAACCGCGTCGCCTCGGTGACATCCTCGGGCCGGTTGACATTGAAGAAGGGGTCGAAGCCGCCACCCTCGAAGGTCACGGTCGTTACCCGGTAACGCGCCGCGAATCGGTCGATCTTCCGCTCGTTCTCCTCGGCCAGCGCGCTGGCCACTGCCTCGCGGAGCGACAACTGCCAAAGCCCGAACACCGGGTGGGTGCGACCAAGCGATGCGGCGAAAGCCACTTGAGCCCGATCAGCGACCGCTGCGGCCAGCAGTTCGACGACCAAGTTGCGGGGAAAAAAGGGTGTGTCGGTTGCCGCTGTCACCAGCCACTCTGCGCCGTTACGCATCCCGCAGAGCCAAGTCATGCCCGTGAGGACCCCAGCGAGCGGCCCGGCAAACCCCGGAACGAGATCGGCGACGACCGGCAACTCGAACGCAGCGAACCGGCCGGGGTCACCATTGGCGTTGATCGCCAGTGTCGTCACCTGCGGCTGCAGCCGGTCAATGGCGTGCGTCAGCATCGGCATGCCATCGAGCTCGAGCAGGCACTTGTCGCCACCGCCCATGCGTCGTGCCTGGCCGCCTGCAAGCAGCAAGCCACCGACCAGAGAGTTTCGCTTGAGCGCCATCAGCGAGGCGCGGCCTTGCGCCGATGCCGACTCGCCTCGTCATCGACGCGTGGTGAGGTCGGCGTCGAAAACGATGCGCTCCGCACCGGAAAGGGCGAGAAAGCGCCGGCCGCGCGCACGGCCGATCAGGGTCAACCCGGCCTGCCTTGCGAGATCGACACCCCAGGCGGTAAATCCGGAACGCGAAACGAGGATGGGTATGCCCATCTGCACCGTCTTGATCACCATCTCGGAAGTCAGGCGACCGGTCGTGTAGAAGATCTTGTCGCTCGCCGCGAGACCATACCGGAGCATGTATCCCGCGATCTTGTCCACAGCATTGTGACGGCCGACATCCTCCATGTAGACCAGGATATTCGGGCCTTCACAAAGCGCGCAGCCGTGAATGGCGCCCGCCTTCAGGTAAAGCGAGGGACAGGTGTTGATCGCCTTGATCAGCGCATAGAGCCAGGAGGTCCGCAACACGGCATCAGCCGGCAACCGAACCTCGTCGAACCGCTCCATCAGATCGCCGAACACGGTGCCTTGCGCACAACCCGATGTTCGAACCTTCTTCTGGAGCTTCTGCTCGTAATCGGTGATGCGCTCGGTCCGAACGACGATCACCTCGAGATCATCATCATGCTCGATGGCCGTAATGCGGTCATCCGCCTTGAGCATGTTCTGATTGACGAGATAACCTAGCGCCAGATAGTCGGGATGGTCGCCGATCGTCATCATGGTGACAATCTCCTGACCGTTAAGGAAAAGGGTCAGCGGCCTCTCGTGAATGACGGCCGTGGCGACTTCGAGTCCTTCATGGTCGATCCCGGTCACCTCTCGCGTCAGGCGCGGATCGTCTGGATTCGGGAGGATGAGACTTCGGGGTGCGCTGAGCTCTGCGGAAACCATGATCGGCGACGCGCTCCTACAACACTCTCTGAATACGTCAGACTAAGCCACTGACACAGGCTTGCAAGGCACGACTCGTTCTGCGATCAGGCTATCGGAATTTCGCCTACCCCAGGAGGAAGATGGCAAGGCGCCTGCGTTCACCGAAGCCAGAGCGAGGGATAAATGCTCCTTCGGCCAAGAAACGGCGCCGACCGGTCAGAGCGCTATTACGGCTCCTGCCGTCCCTTTTCGTTGCCCTGCTGATACTATGGGTGGGGCTTTTCGTCGTCTACGCGCCCGAGTTGCCGGATACCGATGCGCTTTTCAACGATGCGCAGCAGGCGAGGGTGACGCTGATTGCTGCCGATGGCAGCGTCCTGGCCGAGCGTGGTGCCAGCGGCACGGCCTTCGTTCGCTTGGGCGAGGTCAATCCGCTGTTGCGCGAGGCCGTGATCGCCACCGAGGATCGTCGATTCTATAGCCATTTCGGCCTCGACGTCAGAGGCACGATACGCGCGCTGTTGAGCAATCTTCGAGCGGGCGGCGTGGTCGCCGGCGGCAGCACGCTGACCCAACAGCTCGCGAAAAACCTGTTCCTTACGCCGGAGCGGGCGCTACGCCGCAAGATGCAGGAGCTGATCCTGGCGCTATGGCTCGAAGTGCGCCTCTCCAAGGACGAGATTCTCGAGCTCTACCTCAATCGCGTCTATCTCGGTGCAGGCGCCTACGGAGTCGAAGCCGCCGCACAGCGCTATTTCGGCAAGCCAGCGGCCGAGGTCGATCTTGCCGAGGCTGCGCTGATCGCCGGCCTCCTGCAGGCGCCCTCTCGCTACGCACCGACCAACGACTTGGACCGCGCCAACCGTCGGGCCGCGACGGTCCTAAGGCTAATGGTCGAGACCGGCAAGATCACGCCAGAGCAGGCGGCCACCGCGCGCGCGACACCCGCCAGGCTGGCGCCGTCGGGCGGCTCGGAGATGGCGGGCCACTTCGTCGACTGGGTCTTGGACCGGCTTACCGATCATCTGGGCAAGCCCAAGGAGAGCTGGATTGTTCGGACTACGCTCGATCCTCGCCTGCAGCAGGTAGCCGAGCGAGCCGTGGCCGCTCACCTCACGGGCCAGCCCGGCGTGGAAGCTGCCGTCGTGCTCCTTGACACCAGCGGTGCCGTGCGCGCCATGGTCGGTGGACGGAGCTACCGGACGGACCGCTTCAACCGCGCCGCTTTCGCTGAGCGACAGCCAGGCTCCGCGTTCAAGCCCATCGTGTTCATGACCGCCCTCGAGCAGGGCATGGCGCCCGATGATCTGGTCGACGGCGGCGCTATCCGCCTTGGCAGCTGGGCTCCCGGCAATTTCGGTGGCGAGGCGTTCGGGATGGTCACATTGGACGAGGCCCTGGCGCGCTCCATCAACACCGCTGCCGTACGTATCGGCCAGCAGATCGGGCCAGCACGCATCGCCGAGCGCGCCCGCCTGCTTGGCATTGCGAGTGAGCTTCGTCCGGTTCCCTCCCTCGCCCTCGGGACCTCCGAGGTGACGCCCCTCGAGCTGACGGGCGCCTACCAGGTCTTCGCCAGCGACGGTGTCCGCAGGCCCTATTTCGGTGTTGAGCGCGTGACCGATGCCGGTGCAGATGTCCTGTACGAGCATCACGATAGCTGGGTTCAGGTTGTGGACCCCGACGTCGCGCGTCAGTTGCGCTCGATGCTTGCCAATGTCGTCCGCCACGGCTCTGGTCGCCAAGCCGCCCTGGCCGATCGCCAAGTCATGGGCAAGACTGGAACGACCCAGGACAGCCGTGATGCTTGGTTCGTGGGGCTATCAGGCAATTCGATCCTCGGCGTTTGGGTCGGCCGCGACGATAATCAGCCTATGCAGGGGATTACCGGCGCCAACCTGCCGGCCCAGATCTGGGCCGACGTGATGAGCCACACCGCGCCACCCGACCTTCTGGTGGGACTCGACCGGCCGGTCGCCAAGCCGGCCAGTGCCGAGCGCGGCGGCTCGCGAGAGACGTTCGTTCTGCATGACCTGAAACGCTGGCTCGACGGCTTCTTCGGCAGCGCCACGAACTAAAGCTCAGGACTTGCCGCGAGCCGCCCGCCACAGATAGTGGATCAGCCAGATCGGGATGACGACAACCGCCCCGATGAAGATGTATTTGATAGCCCATTGCAGCCAACCGCTGGCGTCACCGATGATCGAGGTGATCTGGTCCCGGGCCAGATAGAGCAGATCGAGGGGATCGGTGTCGAAGTAGGCGAGCACCAGCCCGACACACAGCGAGGCAATGACCAGCTTGACCACGGTGCTCGTCGTGATGCGGGGAAGAGCCATCGATTTTAACCGCCTCGCCGCACCGCCTCGATCTTTCGATCTGTGTTCCACTGTGAAAGCGCGTAGACCGCCCAGAACGCTGCCGGTATCCACCCAATCAGCGTAAGCTGCAGAATAAGGCAGACGATGCCGGCGATGGGGCGGCCTATCGTGAAGAACGCGATGAAAGGCAGGAAGATGGCAAGCAGCAGGCGCATACGTCACGCTCTACAAAATGGGGTGAGCAAAGAGGCGTCCTATAGGCAGCAGCGTGGCTCGACGCAAGGTGACGCATGACAGCGCGTGCTGAACCGCTCGAGCTTTTGCTAGTCCACGCCGAGGGCGAGATCGGCAAGGTGATCATGCGCGGCGCACCGGCGATTCCCGGCGAAAGCGTGCTGGACAAGCTCATCCATCTTAACGAGGCCGACGACAGGCTCCGCCGCTTTTGCACGCTGGAGCCGCGAGGCACGGTCCAGTCCTCCGTGAACCTCTTGATCGCTCCCGCGGCTACGGGCACCGACGCCGGGTTCATCGTCATGCAGCCCGACCGCTGCCATGCGATGTCGGGCTCCAACGCCATATGCGTAACAACGGCTCTGCTTGAAAGCGGTCGCGTGCCGATCGCCGAGCCGGAGACACGGCTCGTTCTGGACACGGCTGTCGGCCCTGTGCCGGTCAAGGCGACCTGCGCGAACGGGCGCTGCCAGCGCGTTCGGATCGACATGCCATGGAGCTTTCTCGTCGATGACGGGCTCGAGCTCGAGATAGCCGGCATCGGACTTGTCACAGTCGCCATTGCCTTCGGCGGTGTCTTTTACCTCCTGGTCGAGACCAGGCCCCTCGGCATCCAGATCAACGCTGCAGGGGCCAGGCGCCTCGTCGATCTCGGCATGACGATCCTCGAGGCAGCACAGTCGCGATGGAGCCCGCAATACCCCGAGCGTCCGGGCATAGGCGGGCTCGCCTATCTCATGTTCATGGACGAAACGCCCGACGGCCGACCGGTCAACGCCACGATCATGCCGCCCGGCCGGGTCGATCGCTCACCGTGCGGAACCGGCAGCTCGGCCCGGCTCGCGTTGCTGCACGCTCGAGGCGAAGTGCGGCAAGGCGCCAGCTACAGCTTTCACTCGATCATCGGCAGCCGGTTCGACGCCGGAATCGGCGCCGTCTCCAAGGTTGCCGGCAAGCCGGCGATACGCCCATGGATCAGCGGACGCGGTTGGGTCTACGGCCGCGAGGAGCTTTTTCTGCTCGACGACGAGCCTTTTCCGGAAGGCCATGCGCTCGGCGATACCTTCGGCCCCGGCATCTACTCGTGAGGCCTCCGGATCCCCTTGCTCTTTATGTGCATTGGCCGTTCTGTCGATCGAAATGTCCGTATTGCGACTTCAACAGCCATGTGCGCGAGAAAGTCGACCAACCACGCTGGCGAAGGGCGCTCTTGCGTGAGCTTGACCACTTTGCGGCGGAGGTAGGGCCACGCCGGTTGAACTCGATCTTCTTCGGCGGTGGCACTCCCTCTTTGATGCCCCCAGAGACAACAGCCGCGGTCATCGACCGTGCCACTCGACACTTCTCCTCAGGGCCGGATTTGGAAATCAGCCTCGAGGCGAACCCGACCTCGGCCGAAGCAGAGCGCTTTCACGGGTACCGCGACGCTGGCGTCAATCGGTTGTCGCTCGGTGTGCAATCACTCGATGACGCCGCTCTGAAGGCCTTGGGCCGTGAGCACAGCGTCGCCGAGGCTCTTGCCGCGCTGGAACTCGCTGGCACGGTTTTTCCCCGATTCTCGTTCGACCTAATCTACGCGCGCCCGGGCCAGACGGCCACGGAGTGGCAAGTGGAGCTCGAGCGAGCGTTGAAACTCGCGGGCGACCACATTTCCCTCTACCAGCTGACCATCGAGCCCGGCACCGTGTTTCATGCACGTCACCGGGCTGGGCTCCTCAAGCCTCTGGCCAATCGGCCGCAGGCGCAGCTGTTCCAGCTGACGCAGGAAATGACCGCCGCGGCGGGTTTCGCGCCGTACGAGGTATCCAATCACGCGCGCGCCGGCGGCGAATGCCGGCACAATCTAACCTATTGGCGCTACCAGCCCTATATCGGCATCGGTCCCGGTGCCTTTGGAAGACTGCCGGGCGGGGTCGGACGGCTGGGAACGGCCACCCGGCGCGTCCCCGAAGCCTGGCTCGAAAGCGTCGAGCGCCAGGGGCATGGCGAACTGGAGCGCGAGAGCCTTACACCCGGCGAGCTCATCATCGAATGCCTTCTTACCGGACTTCGCCTGACGGAAGGCGTGCCTCTCGGCCGTCTCGGGGAACTCGATGCTAGCTGGCGATCTATGGTCGATGAGCGGGCAATATCGACGCTCAGCGATGCCGGCTGGCTCGACGATGACCCGCATTCGCTGCGGCTCACATCGGGTGGCCGTCTCTATCTCGACGCCGTGCTACGCGAGCTGATCGCTGTACCGGCTTGAACGAGAAAGCCCCCGACCGCACGGGCCGAGGGGCTCCCTCGATCATTGGGCCTGTGACGAGGCTCAACCGCCGATGCAGGTATCCGCGTTGTCGGGCGAGCAGACATCTAGACCGGTGTAGGTCGGGTCCTCCGGATTCTCGCCGCCCTGATGGATCTGGCGGAGGAAGATCATCGACTGGTAGCCCATCTCGAAGGGCCGTTGGCCAACTTGACCGAGGGACAACCCCTCGGCCATCAGATCCATTTGCACAGGCAGCGTGTCAGCAACGACAAGCGCAAGATCGCCGCTTGCGATACGGTCCTTATATGGTTCAACCGCGGCACGATAGGCGTCAGGAATGAACTGCGGGAAGCCACCGGTCGGCACGAAGGCGTCCAGATCCGGCTCGCGGGCGAGGATGTCCTCGAGCTGCTGATTCGCGCGCATGAAATCGTCGTCGGTGTAGAGCGGGCAACCGTCGATTTCGGTCCAACCGTTTGTCCCCTCCAACCGCTCACCAGGAGGCTCGGTGCCATCGACGCCGGCGAGCGTGTCGCGAATGCCCTGCATGCGCTCGTTGTGGTTCGCCGCAGCCGCACCGCCTGACTGAATGCAGATGGTGCCACCATCGGGTTTGAGCTCCTGCACACGCTTGGCGAGATTGACGCCGATGTCATAGTTCTTCGTGCCGACATAGGCGATGCGCAGGTCTTGATGCTCGGGCAGCAGATCGCTGTCCCAGGTCAGGACGGGGATGCCGGCATCGGCAGCACCGGTGAGTGCCGTTGCAATCGCCGGGGCGTTGGAGGGCGAGACCGCGATGCCGTCAACCTGCCGCGCGATCAGATCGTTGACGACCTGCAACTGCTCTTCACCGCCGCCGTGCTCACCGGGACCGATATAAAGGCACTCGAAATCGCCGAACTCCTCCTGGGCCTTCATGCAGCCATCGCGAGCCTGATCGAAGAACGGGTTGTTAGTATTCTTCGGTACCAGGGCGAAGACGGGCTTGTCCTGGGCCAACGCCCCGCTGTCGCTGAAGGCGAGGAGTGCCGCAACGCCAGCGGCGCCCAACAGTAGTTTCTTCATAAGCTTCGAGCCTCCCGTGCTCTCTGGGTTAACCAATGGGGCAGAACCCCATCCGCTCAGCCTTGCTGTCGCGCCCGCAAGCGCTCGAGCAAGACCGCGAGGATAATGAACAGCCCGACGAAGAAATCGTACCAGTTGGCGTCGATCCCAAACATGATCAGGCTGTTGCGAATCAGAAAGATAAGCGCCGCACCAATGAACGCGCCATAGATACTGCCCTTGCCCCCGGCGAGGTTTGCCCCGCCGATGACCGTGGCGGCGATGACGTAGAGCTCGTACATCCGGCCCATGCCGTTCGACGCCGAGCCCATGTAGCCGACACTCATCACTGCTGCCAATGCCGCCGTCGTGCCGGCGAGTATATAGACCTGCAGCTTGATGCGGTCGACCGGAATGCCGGTGAGGCGCGCGGCATGCTCGTTACCGCCAATGGCATAGAGATAGCGGCCCCAGGCGGTGAACTTAAGCACGATCGCCATGATGATGGCCAGAACGACCAGCACCGCGAACAGGTTCGAGAGATCGAGCCAACCGCCGTCGATCCACGGGATGCTGACCCTCCCGCCGCCGATCGCCTTGAACGCGTCGCCGCCCGGGCCGAACTGATAGATCACTCGATTTTCCGAAAGGACGATAGCGGCTGACCTGGCAATCGACAGCATGCCGAGCGTCACGACGAAAGGTGGTAGCTTGACGTAGGCGATGAGGGTGCCGTTGATGCCGCCGGCGACCGCACCGGAAAACAGACCCACAATGAACGCCATGTACCAGTCGCCGCCCGCTTCCATCACCCGCGCAGCAACGACCGCCGCCACCGCCATCACTGAGCCCACCGACAAGTCGATGCCGCCGGTAATGATCACCGCTGTCATGCCCATCGCCATGATGCCGATGGCGGCGAAGTTGCGGGTAATATTGAAGAAGTTGCTCTTGGTCGCGAATGTGTCGGGCTGATAGTACGCGGTCGCAAGACAGAGCAGGATCACGGTCACCGTGACCCAGAAAGCCTGGTTGGCGATGGTTGCTTGGAGGTAGCTGGTCTCACGCAGGCCGGTGACGTCGCTGATCGCGACACTCGACGAGCCGCTTTGCCCGGATGCTTGCATTCGTTTCTACCTCATGCCCGCTCGATGGCGCCGGTGATGAGCCCGGTAATTTCCTCGGGCGAGCTTTCAGCGACCTTCTTGTCCGCAACCTTCGTTCCCCGACGCAGAACCGCCACACGATCGCAAACGGCAAAGACGTCTGGCATGCGGTGGCTGATCAGGATGACCGCAATGCCCGCATCGCGAAGCCTGCGGATCAACTCGAGCACCTCATGCACTTGGCGGACGCTGATGGCAGCGGTGGGCTCGTCCATCAGCACTATCTTGGGCTCCGTCAGCCGGGTCCTGGCGATGGCCACCGCCTGCCGTTGGCCGCCCGACATTTGCTTGACGAGGTCACGAGGTCTGGTCTCCGACTTCAATTCACCGAATAGGTCCCCCGCCTTGGTGAACATCGCCGAAAAGTTCAGGAACTTGAATGGGCCGATTGAGCGCTTTACCTCGCGGCCCAGGAAGACATTGTCCGCGGCCGTCAGATTATCGCAAAGTGCCAGGTCCTGATAGACGATCTCGATCCCCTCGCGCCGCGCATCGATCGGCTTGTGGAAATGCTTCGCGCGACCATCAACACGAATTTCACCTTCCGATGGCGGAAAATTGCCTGCGATGATCTTGACCAGCGTCGACTTGCCGGCGCCGTTGTCGCCCATCAATCCGAGCACTTCGCCAGGCTCAAGGGCCAAGTCGACCCCCCTCAGCGCCTCGATGGCGCCGAAGTGCTTGGCGATATGCTGCAGTTCGAGTACCGCCATTTTCCTCCCCGGAGCCGTTAAATCGACCCTTTGCTCTGCTCACTCGCACGAGAAGCATACAGAGCCCGCCGGACGCGTAAAGCCCTGAAAATCCAGCCGTTACGCACTTGCGTCACCCTGCTCGGCTGGACTCTTCTTGATTGTCCAACGGAGCTCCAGCGTTTCACCAATAATTAACTATTAAGCCCTCCGCTGACCAAGGAGCATGTAGAGAAGCATGAAGATTTATTTGCCATGATGTGTCCACTATAGACTAAATTCGATACGTCGATGCAATTCACTGATCGCCCTTTAGCAGATCGGTAGACCAAGTGGAGAGTTCGACCGTGCGCAAATTTCCCCCTATTAAGCTGAGCTGGACAGTTGGGCTCAGCCTTGCGCTTCTGCTGCTCACCGGAGGCAGTTCGTCGGCCGCCGGCTTCCGCGAGAGTCTCGGCTGGCAGTTCCAACCAACCGGCGAGACACAGGTCAAGCTGAACGAAGAGGCGCTCCGCCTGCAGCATGAGCAGCAGGGCTCCGTTCTTCCGGGCGCCGGCGGTGGCGCCCTCAGCGTGCCGCTCTCGTCTGGTAGCGCCAGCGTCGGGCTCGGCGGCAGCTCGGCAATCAGACGAACACGACGACCAACGTTACCGGCGACGGCAACGACGTCACGGTCGATGGCTATCTCAATCTCGAGGCAGAGCAGACGACCGAAGGGCAAACCTCCAACATCGGGTCGGGAGGCGCGCAATGAGACGATCGCTGCTGCTTGGCGTCCTGGCTGCGACGGTGCTTGCCCGCTGTGCTGCCGTTCCACCCGGCGATACATCTGTCGCCGTTGTCCGCGGGCCGCTCCCGACCACGACTACGACTACGACTACGACTACGACTACGACGCCAATGGACAATGCCCTCAGTTGCCTCCGCAAGAATATTCCGCCCGGGCTCGACATGCGCCTTGCCATGCACAGCATCCCCGATCGCACCGGCGTTAACGACTACGACGGTCCGGGTTCCTACGTGACCCAAGGCGCCGAACTGATGATGATTTCGGCGTTCGCCAAGACCGGCGTTCGCCAAGTCAACCGCACGGCAACAAGCATTGCCGAGTGGGAGCTCACCCAGGCGATGGAGAAGCGGCTAGGGGAGGGCAGCAAGGTCATGGTCGGCGATACGCCGGTCGCCTTCCGCCCGGTGCAGATCGGGTACAATCTGGGCTCGACGCATACCGTTTATGGCGGCATCACCGAGCTCGACTTCGACATTGTCAGTGGCGGCTTCGAAGGCCAGGTCGCGGGGATCGGCGGCAAGGCGCGCGGCTACTACATCAGCATCGGACTCGACGTCATCGTCGCCGACAGCCGCTCGACCGAGATCGTGCTTGCCAAGTCTTATCGGAAGCAGATCTGGGGCCAGGAACTCGAAGCCGATCTCTTCTGCTTTTGGGATATCGGCAACGGCGGCAATGATATTGGTGACTTCGGCACCGAGCTCTTTGACCTCAGGCTCGGCCAACAAAAGAACGAGCCGATCGATCAGAGTGTTCGGTGGGTGGTCGAACAGGCCGCTTTCGAGATGGTTCGTGACCTTGCCGGCGTCGGCTCGGCTTGCGAGACGCTGATTCCCGAGCCGAGTCGGAGCGAGCCCAGCACGGCAGCGCTGGCCGTGCCCGGAGGCCGGCAGCTCGCAGCGCTGCCACCCACGCCAGTAGCGGAGCCGCGTGAGCTGGCAAGCACGTCTGATGCCGCGATCGCGCCAGCGACCCCCCAAAAAGACAATGCCCCAGGTCGTAGAACCGGTGAAGAGAGCCGAGTCCAGAACGGGGCAGATAACCGCCGGCAGGCGCGCAGTGCGCCTGCCGGACGGCAAGATCCTGGTGCCTCAGGATCGCTGAATAGTCCCTAGACAGCACCTTCAACACGATGGAGCATAACCCATGAAGCGCTTGCTTGCGACGACGGCCTTTGCCTTTCCTGATTATCCATTATTTTCGTCTAGAGCTATGCTAGCAGAATCATGTGGTTATGGTGGATTGGAGGCGAGCACAGTGAATAATCTGGCGGCCAAGATGCGTGGATTGAGCGAGTTGGCGTTTCGGGCGCGGTTCGGGACCGAGGCGCAATGCCTGGCGGTGCTGTTCGAGATGCGCTGGGGCCGCGGCTTTATCTGTGAGCGGTGCGGCTGTGAAAAGTATTCGCGGATGAAGAGCAGGAAGCAGGTCCAGTGTAACGCCTGCAAGCATCAGACGGGGTTCACGGCGGGCACGATCTTCCACAGCACGAAGCTGCCGCTGACGACGTGGTTTCGCGCGATCTACGAGTTGACGCAGGCCAAGGGCGGGATCAGCTCGATCGAGTTGGCGCGACGACTGGGTGTGCGGCAGCCGACCGCCTGGCTGATGAAGCAGAAGCTGATGTCCGCCATGGCGGAACGCGACGCCGGCAAGCCGAAGATGAGCGGCCGGGTCGAGCTCGACGACGCTTATCTCGGCGGCGTGCGCAGCGGCGGCAAGCGTGGGCGCGGTGCGGCCGGCAAGACACCGTTCGTCGCTGCGGTCGAAACGAGCCTCGACCGCAAGCCGAGGCGCCTGAAGCTGCTCGTGGTCAAGGGCTTCCGCAAAGCCGAGATCGCCAAGCTGGCCCGGTCGAGCTTCGCCACCGGCACCAACATCGTCAGCGACGGCCTGTCGTGCTGGCGGAGCGTCGAGGCCGCCGGTTGCGACCACTTCCCGATGCTCAGCGGCAGTGGCAAGAAGGCAGCGCAGTGGCCGTCGTTCAACTGGGTGAACACGACGCTCGGCAACATCAAGACGGCGCTCGCCGGAACATACCACCACGTCAGCCAGAAACACGCCCAGCGCTACCTCGCCAGCTTCGCCTGGCGCTTCAACCGCCGCTACCAACTCGACACCATAACCGAGCGCCTGATGTGCGCCGCGCTGCAGGCCAAGCCGCGCCCGTATCGGGCCATCATCGCTGGATGAGAAAAACGGATAATCAGGTTGCCTTAATCGCTTCAGCCAGTGTGGCTCAGGCCGACGATCCCGAGACGGTGAAGATCCGACAGAAATTCGACCTGCCGCGCTTCGAGGTGCAAGACGTCACCAACTATATCGGTGCCGTTACCGACATCACCGACTCGAGCTTGTCGGGCACCAACATCCAGAACCTGCTACAGTGGCGTGACGTGGCGACCGACGGCGGTGTCGGCGACATCTACGACTTCAGCCAGTACACCGACGAGGAGCAACTCGTCTCCAACACCGCCATCTCGTCCTATGGCGATGTCGGTGCGGCGCTCGAGGCCGTCAACATCATGAACTACTTTGAGCTGGAGGACATGCTCGGCGGTGCAGGGCATGTTGGGGACCACATCCTGTCGATCAGCTGCTCTGGGGCACGGAGCAGAAGGGCATCAATACCATCCTCGCCAAGGGAGAGGTGCTGGAGGGTTGCTCGGCCTCGATCACCAACCTCGCCAATGTCGCAGACATCATCGGCGCCAAGGGTGGCGATCCCTATGGTGACATCCTCCGCCTGGACCAGTTCGCGGCGTACTCCGTCCAGATCGCCAATAACTCGGTGGAGGCCGGTAGCGTCGGCGGCCTCGACATGAGCGCCACCAACGGTGTCAACATCGCCAATTTCGATCTGAGTGACATGAGCGGCAACGCCAATATCGGGATCAGCCAGCAGACCTACGACGTCAAGCAGACTATCCAGAACGGCGTTCGCGCCCATGGCTCCGTTGCCGGTGCGGCGCTCTCTGGCGTCAACCTTGGCAACGTCATGACCTTCGCGGTCCCCGAGGTTCAGTAACCCAAACGCTTGGTCACTCCCGCTTAGCGGCCCCTGCGGGGGCCGTATTTTTTTTGGCGGTGTCTGGATTGGGTGTTGATCAAGCAGCGAGGGCGATCTGCCAAGCGGCATTCTCTGCGTCTTGTTGATTGCCGACGAGCCTGGAGACGAACCATGCGGCATAGGCGGGGAGGTTTTTGGTTGCCGGTCCGCAGAATGGTTTCATGAAGGTCTCGAAGCGGCTGTGCAGATTGTTGACGGTCTGCATGTGGAAAGCCTTGGCGATGACCCGTGGACCCTTCTTGGGGTGAAGGCGATAGTGCGGCATGGCGCGTTGTCGTGCGAAAAGATCGTAAGCACTGTCACCATCCGTACAGAGGACCGCATCCTGTCCGACATGGGCTTCGAGCCGGGAGACGAGGCTCGTTGCGCGGCGATCGGGGAGCACGTCGGCGCGCCGCGCGCCCGTTCGATCGGTCAGGGTCAAGACTGGTATCTGCCACGCCGACAATCCGGCCGGGAAGAGCAGCCGGAGGCGCCGGAAATCACGCCAACGCGGGCGGTCGGGCTCGGCATGACGGGTCGGGTCGCGTTCGTGATCAACCCATTCACGGCTGCCCTTGCGCGACTCCCGGAAGAACTTCTCATCGGCCTCGACGATACCGTTCAATTCGCTCGCACCAGCCCCGATGAGCGCCTGGAGCAGGCTCAGGCGCCAACGCCAGACGGTCGTCTTGTCCAGTTCGAGACATCGCGCCAGGGCTCGACATGAGCGAGGGCTTGTCGACATCATGTCACGCAGCACCGCGAGCAGCTTTTCGGGCCGACGAATGCGCTCCAGCACCGTCCCGGTGGCCGAGGAGAATGTCCGACGACAGGCCTTGCATCTCAGTCTTGGCAACCCCGTTCGGGTCTCGCCCCAGCGCTGCAACGAAGGCGCGGCACAGTGAACACATTCGGTGAGCGCCTGTCCCCGGGCATCGATGCGCGAAAGAACCTCGATGCGCGTATCGAGTGCTCGAAGCTGGCCTCGCAGCGCCCGCATCTGCCCGACACTCAATCTCTTCATGCCTGCGCACAAACGCCTGAAACGTGCCTTGTTCATCGTCCGCTCCGAAATCGATGTTTCATAAATGTTCTCACCAACTTGTGCGGACTTCAACACGCAATCCAGACACCGCCATTTTTTTTGCGTGGTTCGGGCGAGACCGATTTTTTGGGCGAGCGTAGCACGCGTACCGTTGTGTTGACGGTGACGCGCTCTACAATTGTCACCGAAGGTTTCAATTGCGCTAAGAGCGGGCCGCTTCGGCCCAGAGGCTCGTTGGGAGGACAAGATGGCGAAGTTCGGGGTCGGCCAATCGGTGAAGCGGGTCGAGGACCAAAGGCTGCTTACCGGCAAAGGTCGGTATACAGACGACATTAGCATCGTCGGGCAGGTATATGGCTATGTTCTTCGTTCACCGCATGCACATGCCAAAATCCTCGGAATTGACACCTCCGCGGCCGCAGGAAGTCCTGGTGTCCTCGGCGTCTTCACGGCGAAGGATTTCGGCAGCGCCGATGCGGGCGTGCCCTGTTTCATCCCCGTCACCAACAAGGACGGCTCAGACCGCGCCGACCCCAAGCACCCAATCCTGTGTAGCGACAAGGTGCACTACGTCGGCGACAATGTCGCATTTGTCGTTGCCGAGACGGTGGCACAAGCCAAGGACGCGGCCGAGCTGATCGAGGTCGATTACGAGGAACTCGAGGCGGTAGCCGGCACGGCTCAGGCAATCGAGGCGGGCCGGCCACAGATCCACGCCGACGCACCCAAGAATATCGCCTTCGACTGGTTCTACGGCGACGAGGCTAAGGTCGATGCAGCGTTCAAGGCAGCCAAGCACGTCACCAAGGTCGAGCTGATCAACAACAGGCTCGTCTGCAACGCTATGGAGCCGCGCGCGGCGGTCGCCGAATTCGACAAATCGTCCGGCAAACTGACTGTTCACACCTGCACCCAGGGCGGTTGGGCGTTCCGTGACACGCTCGCACAGAATCTCGGCCTCGAGGCGGGGAATGTTCGGGTCGTCACGCCAGATGTGGGCGGCGGCTTCGGCATGAAAGCCATGTTCTATCCCGAGTACACGATGGCGGCACTGGCTGCCACCAAGCTCGGCAAGCCGGTGAAATGGTCCGCCGACCGCTCTGAGAGCTTCCTTTCCGATTCGATGGGCCGCGACCATGTCACGACGGCCGAGCTCGCGCTCGACGGCGACAACCGCATCACGGGCCTTCGTGTCTCGACGATCGCCAGCATGGGCGCCTACTACTACTTCTACGCCCCCTTCATCCCGACCGGCGCCGCGTTGAAGGTGCTGCCGGGCGTCTACGACATCCCAGCGATGACCTATGCCGTCACCGGCGTCTTCACCAACACAGTTCCCGTGGACGCGTATCGGGGCGCCGGCCGGCCGGAATCGATCTACTGCATGGAACGATTGATCGACGCTGCAGCCAGAGACCTCGGCATGGAGCCGACCGAGCTCCGCCGGATCAACTTCATCAAGCCGTCGCAAATGCCCTACGACACCGCCGCCGGAGAGACCTACGACACGGGCGAGTTTGAGCGGGTGATGGACACCTGCATGAAGAAAGCTGGCTACGCCGGCGTGGCGGCTCGCAAGCGCAATTCTGCGGCCAGAGGCAGGTATCGCGGCATCGGAATGTGCTACTATATCGAATCGACCATGGGCGATCCTTCCGAGAGCGCCGGCATCGAGTTCAACCAGGATGGCACCGTTTCCGTGTTGGTGGGTACGCAGTCGAATGGGCAAGGGCACGAAACGGCTTATGCCCAGGTTCTGAACCAGAAGCTGAGCGTCCCGTTCGATCAGATCCGAATTGTGCAGGGTGACACGGACCGCATCAAGGCCGGCGGCGGTACTGGGGGCTCGCGTTCTCTGACCGCGCAAGGCACCGCCATCAACAGCGCTGGCGACATCGTCATCGAGCGCGGCAAAGCCTATGCGGCGATGCATTTCGAGACGGCAGCAGCCGACATTCAGTTCAGCGAAGGCACGTTCTCGGTGGCCGGGACCGACAAGAGCATTGATATCATGGACTTGGCCGCCAAGGCCCGCACCATGCCAGTACCGGCCGACGGAATCGAAGGCGGGCTGGATGCCGCTACAACCATCAAGCTCGATGCATGGACGTTCCCGAATGGCTGTCACATTGCCGAGATCGAGCTCGACCCCGATACCGGCGTGGTCAGTATCGCCAACTACAACATCGTCGACGATTTCGGCTTTGTTCTCAATCCTATGCTGGTCGAAGGGCAGGTGCACGGCGGCGTGGTCCAGGGCATTGGCCAAGCTCTCTTGGAAAATACCGTCTATGACGAGAGCGGACAGCTGATGACCGGCTCATTCATGGACTACTGCATGCCGCGGGCCGACGATCTACCGTCCTTCGACTTCTCCACGGTCGAGGTGCTCTGCGCCAACAATGCGATGGGCATCAAGGGGTGCGGCGAGGCAGGCTCTGTAGGCTCGCCAGCCGCCATCATTAACGCTCTTGTCGACGCGCTTCAGCCGCTAGGCGTCAAGCATGTCGATATGCCTGCCACGGCCGAAAAGCTCTGGCGTCTCTGCAATCAGTCGAAGGCCGCGTAGTCCATTGCCAAGCTTGAACCGGCCGCACGTATCAGAAGTGCGGCTGGTTCACTTGTCGTTGCCGAAGGCTGGAAGGCTGGATTTTTCGGAACTCGGTAGGCAAATCGGGATTATGCGGCAGGGATGATCGGCGGCCGAGTGCGCCGCGTCCGCGTCTTCCTGAGCGGCGGGCTGAGGCCGACAATGGCGTTATTGCTCTCGTATGCCTCCTCCAGCGCTGGATCGCCCATCTTGGGCTACCGCTTTTCCAACACTTCTGCCACATCCCGTGGCACTTTGAGGAATTTTGTGCAGCGCAGCATAAATCCTCTTGCACATGCGCATCGAATTGCTATTTCTTGTGCAGCGCAACATTCTTTCGGGAGACACCGATGACGACCAAGTCCGCTACACCGGCCATGCCCAAGTTTGACGTCGATGCGATGATGTCGCTGCAAAAGTCGAACTTGGAGACGTTCGTCGCTGCTCAGAAGATCATGTTCGATCTGGTCCAGACGATGGCCAAGCGGCAGAGCGAGATGATGAAGGATGCCTTCGCGCGCAGCGAGGCAATGATGAAGGGTTTCGACGGCAAGAAGCAGCCGCAGGCCTACATGGACGACGCCAAGGCCGCCATGGAGAAGGCGATTGCCGAGGCTAAGGAGACCATGGATCTTGGCATGAAGGCGCAAACCGAGGTCGTCGACCTATTCGTTAAGCGCGCCACCGCGAATTTCGACGAGGCCAAGTCGATCGCCGCATGACCCGGAGCGGCGACGCAAGGTTGCGCCCATAGGGTCCTTCTCTCCTTGTGCCAAGGAAGAGACAGCAAGCGGCTCCCGATCGTGCATCGGGGGCCGTTTTGTTGGCTTGGAGCGCACATCGCCATAATTTGCTGTAGCGATGGCTGCGAGGCGCGTGCCTTGCACGGTCGGCAGTGCACGGTAAGCGCCCTACAGCATCGGGACCTTTCATGCGGACCAGCGACGACGCCCACCTCAACCGACCGAGTGCTCGCGAGGATATCGAATACGCCAAGGAGGTGCCGTCGACGCCACAGACCAAGGCGTCGAGCTACAAACTCGCATTTGCCGATCCCGAGTTCCTGCTGCGCGACGAGCTGCGCCCGGTTCGCCTGCAACTCGAGCTGCTCAAGCCCGAGCTCGAGCTGCAAGAGATGGCCATCGAGTTGACTGTCGTGGTCTATGGCAGCGCTCGGATCGGCGATCCGGAAACCGCGGCGGCCGACCTCGCCCGTGCTGAAGCTGGCGCCGAGCGGGACCCACGCGAGGCGGCAGCCGTCGAGAGATGCCGGCGTGCAGTCGCACGGTCGAGATATTACAACGAAGCGAGACGATTTGGGCAGCTCGTCTCGGCAGCGACGCAGGTTGGCCCGAAACGACGCTTCGTGATCGTCACAGGCGGTGGACCTGGCATCATGGAGGCGGCAAACCGTGGTGCGGACGATGTCGGTGCCGTTTCTATCGGTCTCAATATCACGCTGCCGCATGAGCAGGCGCCAAATGCGTTCGTGACGCCGGAGCTCTCTTTCCAGTTCCACTATTTTGCTCTGCGCAAGATGCACTTCTTGATGCGCGCCCGCGCCCTCGTGGTCTTTCCGGGCGGCTACGGCACGCTGGACGAGCTTTTCGAGTTGTTGTGTCTCATCCAGACGCAAAAGGTGCGCAAGATCCCGGTCCTGCTGTTCGACCGCGCCTATTGGCAGCGGATCATCGATTTCGACGCCTTGCTCGACGAGGAGGTGATCAGCCCAGCGGATCTCGACCTATTCCACTATGTCGATACGGCCGAGGCCGCCTGGAGCTTCATTAAGCAGCACTACGGCCTCGTCGAGGACAGCGTCGTCGGCCGCGACTGAAACACGTCCTCAGCGGCTCGTTTGACTGGAGCTTGCCATGTCCGTCTCTCTGACATTCCACGGTGCTGCATCGACCGTGACCGGCTCATGCTTCCTGGTCAACACGAAGCACGGCGAGTTGTTGGTCGACTGCGGGCTCTTCCAGGGAACAAAGACCATTCGGGAACTCAACTACCAGGATTTCCCGTTCCAACCGTCGAAGCTCGCAGCGGTTCTTCTGACCCATGCCCATATCGACCATAGTGGATTGATCCCGAAGCTTATCCGCAAGGGCTTCAAGGGACAGATCATGGCAACCGAGCCGACGGCGGGCCTTCTGGGCTTCATGCTGCCGGATAGCGGCTACATCCAGGAGAGCGAGGTAGAGCGCCTCAACCGCCGCAATCGGCAGCGCGGCCGGCCAAGGGTGGAGCCGATCTATACCAAGCGGGATGCCGAGGCGGCATTGGAGCAAGTCACCACTTGCGCCTATGGCGAATGGTTGGAGCCGTTGCACGGTGTCCGCGCCCGCTACTGGAATGCGGGGCACATCCTCGGCTCCGCTTCGATCGAGCTGGAAATCGCCGAGGCTGACGGGGGCTCCCTCAAGCTGCTGTTCTCGGGTGATATCGGTCCCGACGAGAAAGCCTTCCACGCAGCCCCCGAGGCGCCGTCAGACGTCGACTACCTCGTGGTCGAGTTCGACCTACGGCAATCGCGACCGGACAGAGGTGACGCTCGACCAGCGTCGTCGGAAGCTCGGCGAGGAGGTGCGCGCGGCGCTCGACGCCGGTGGCAACCTGCTGATCCCCGCCTTTGCGGTTGAGCGAACCCAGGAACTGCTTCTGGCGCTATCCCGGCTGATCAGGGACGGTGTGATTCCTGAAGTCCCGGTCTTCATCGATAGCCCGCTCGCCATCAACGTGACTCGGACCTTCGCTCAGTATCATTTGGAGTTGCACGATGTCGCAGATGGCGCTGATCTCTTCGAAGCGCCCTGGATCAGGTTCACCGAGAGCGTCGACGAGAGCAAGGCGATCAACAAGGTGACGCAAGGCGCCATCATCATGGCGGCATCGGGCATGTGCGACGCCGGACGAATCCGCCATCACCTCAAGCAGCACCTCTGGCGGCGCGAGGCCACCGTGCTCTTCGTCGGCTACCAAGCGCCCGGATCGCTCGGTCAGATCATTCAGAGCGGCGCCGATCGAGTGCGCATTCATGGCGAGGAAATAGCGGTTCGGGCTCGAATCCGCTCGATCGAGAGCTTCTCGGCGCACGCCGATCAGGGCGAACTGGTCGCTTGGGTCAAGGCGCGACTCCCAGTGCGGAACACGATCTTTCTGACGCATGGCGAGCCCGAGGCAATGGCGGCGCTGCGCGAGAAGCTGGCGGAAGTGGGCTGCGATCCGGCGCATGTGATCGCGCCCAGCCTCGACGACCGCTTCGATCTGGCCGTGGCGACAGCGCCAATCCGTCATGACCTCGTAAAGCGATTGAGCGAGTCCGCTGCGCTGGCGCCGAGCGACTGGCACAACGCCTACGCGCGGCTGCTCCTCGACTTGGGCGAGCGCCTCAAAGGTCTTGGCGATGATAGCGAACGAGACACGCTTCTTGCACGGCTGCGGCAGACGCTCGAGGACTAATTGCCGGCCGGCCTTATGCCGCGCAGGCCTTGCCAAGCGCTGCGGATCGGCGCTACGCCACATTGGCGATGGCGATCAGGGGGAGGCTGCAATGCCAAGGGCCTATGCCAGCACGGTGCTAAACGCACCGGCTGCGGACGTTTGGGGTGTAATCCGCGACTTCAACGGCCTGCCGAACTGGCATCCGGCGGTCGCCGACAGTGAGATCGAGGACGGTAAGGCTGGGGACCAGATAGGTGGCATTCGCAACTTCCACCTCGCCAACGGCGCCCATCTGCGGGAGCGCTTGCTGTCCTTTTCCGATCCTGAGATGACCTACAGCTACAATTTCGAGAAGACACCGTTCGACGTTGAGAACTATGTCGCCACGCTTCGCGTGACGCCGGTGACCGACGGCGACCGTTGCTTCGTCGAATGGTGGACCGTTTTCGACTGCGATGTCGCCAAGATCGACGAATGGGTCGAGACGTTTTCAGGCCCAGTGTTCAAGATCGGGCTCGACGCGCTGAAGAGCCGGTTCGGCGGCTGATGGCTGCGCCTGTCGCGCACGAATCGACTTTTTCATAGGGGCCACGACGCTTATCGTCCGGCCAGTTTCGCAGCAATGCGACTATCAACGATAAGGGCACGCTGGGGGGCCAACAACGATGCTGCTCGGACTTGATCCGCTGCTGACGGGTGATCTCTTGAAGGTCCTGCGCGATATGGGCCACGGCGACACGATCTGCATCGCCGACTGCAACTTCCCGGCACACGAGATCGCTCGCCGGGCTGGTGTCCCCTGCATCTCGATCGCAACCGACACGGCACGCGCCGCAAAGGCGGTTCTTTCCGTTATGCCGCTCGACAGTTTCGTCGAGCATCCGGTGCATCGTATGCAGGTTTGCGCCAATCCGGACGAGCCCAACGAGGCGCACCAGGATTTTCTCGCCGGCGTTCACCAAGCGGCCGGTGATCGTTGGCGCATGGGCGGAATCGAGCGCTTCACCTTTTACCAGGAAGCTGCCAAGTGCGCCGCCATCGTGACCACGCTCGACCGCCGTGGCTATGCTTGCTTTCTCTTGGCTAAAGGTGTGCTCGGCCCCGACGGGAACGTCGCTTGAGCAGCCAACACTGATCGGAGAGATCTGAGATGCACAGGACGTCAATCGGCAGCTGGGCGTACAATGTCGGCCCCTACGGCGAGAACCCAATACCCTTCGACACCGTGTTGCAGAAGCTTTCCGAGCTGCATTTCGACGGCGTCGAGCTGGGTGGCTTCAATGGCTACCCCAATCCGCAGAACCATCCGACCAAGGAGGACCGCGAAGCTCTGAAGCAGAAGGTGGCGGCTCACGGCCTCGCGCTGTCGGGCTTTGCTCAGGACCTGTGGAGCGAGCATCTCCTCAATACGGACGATCCAACACATTACATCGACAGCTTTAAGGCGAATGTGCAGTTCGCCGTCGATCTTGGCATCAAGGGGATTCGCGTCGACACGGTCCAGCCGCCGACCATTCACAGGTCCGTCGACTACGACACGCTGCTGGCCCGGCTGACCTCGGTCTGGGATCGCTGCATCCAGTATGCCGGCGACAAGGGCCTCTACGTGACCTGGGAGTTCGAGCCGGGTTTCGCTTTCAACAAGCCATCCGACATCCAGCGCGTCCTCGAAGCGCTCCCGCACAAGAACTTCGGGGTCATGTACGACACGTGCCACGGCCAAATGGTGGCGGTGAACGGCACCCGGCAGGAGGGTGCGAAGGAGACGCTGCCCGGTGGCCAGCTAGAGCTCATCGCCAGGCTATCGGGTCGCATCAACCACATCCACCTGATCGACAGCGACAACACCTGCCACAAGGACGCGAATGGTGACGACGAGACCAGCTCGCATCCACCTTTCGGTGAGGGCGTGCTCGATTTCGATGCCATTGTTCCAGCCCTGGCGGCCGAAGACGTCGGCCACGACTGGTGGACGGTCGATCTGTGCTTCTGGTCCGATGCATGGAACGCAACCGCCAAGTGCAAGACGGCGCTCGACGCGCTGAACCGCAAATACGGTTGACGGGGACCAGCGCATGAAGATCGGCTTCAATCTCCTGCTTTGGGCCACGCATATTAGCGAGTTGGATTTCCACCTTTTCGAGAGTCTGAAGAAGGTCGGCTATGATGGCGTGGAGATTCCGATCTTCGAGGGCGATCCTGCGCATTACCGGAATCTCGGCCAGGCGCTGAAAGATACTGGTCTCGCTGCGACCACCGTCACCGTCATGCCCGACACCGCGCACGATATCACCCGCGCGGATGCCAAGGAGCGACAGGGCGGCGCCGACCACATCCGCTGGGCCATCGACAATACCGCGGCGCTGGGAGGTACCCTTCTCGCCGGGCCCATGCACCAGGCGCTGGGTCATTTCTCCGGAGAGGGCCGGACGGCCGAAGAGTGGGAGCGCGCGGTCGAGGTGATGCGTAGCTGTGCCGATCACGCGGCCGATGCAGGCATCTCGCTCTCCGTCGAGCCGCTCAATAGATTTGAGTGCTATTTTCTCAATACCGTCAAGGACGCGGCGGCCTTTGTTCAGCAAGTGGGCAAGCCAAATGTCGGGCTCCTCTATGATACCTTCCATGCCAATATTGAAGAAAAGCGTCCTGTCGGCGCCTTGCGCGAGAGCATGCGCTGGATCAACCACGTCCATATTTCGGCCAATGATCGCGGTACGCCCGGCAAGGACCACATCCCTTGGGCTGCCACCTTCTCGGTCTTGAAAGAAAACGACTACGACCGTTGGCTGACGATCGAGGCGTTCGGCCGCGCATTGCCTGATCTGGCCGCAGCAACAAGGGTTTGGCGCGACTTCTTCCCCAGTCGCGAAGAGGTCTACACCTTCGGCTACAACTTCATTCGCACCGGCTGGGAAAACAGCTGAGCGTGAGCGAATTCAGGGAGATTTCGGATGGGCATCACGACGATCAAGGGACCAGCACTGTTCCTCGCTCAGTTCGCCGGCGACAAGGCACCGTTCAACAACTTGGACAGCATTGCGGGCTGGGCAGCGTCGCTCGGTTACAAGGGCATCCAGATCCCGTCATGGGATGCCCGTTTGTTCGATCTCAAGAAGGCGGCCGAGAGCCAAACCTATTGTGACGAGGTCAAGGGCGTGGCCGCCGCGCACGGCCTGAGCATCACGGAGCTCTCGACGCATCTTCAAGGCCAACTCGTCGCTGTTCACCCAGCCTATGATGAGATGTTCGACGGGTTCGCGGCTCCCGAGGTCCGGGGCAATCCCAAGGCACGGCAGGCTTGGGCCGTCGATCAGGTCAAGATGGCGGCGACTGCTTCCAAGAATCTCGGATTGGCGAAACATGTGGGCTTCACCGGCGCACTGGCGTTCCCCTACCTCTATCCCTGGCCACAACGCCCGGCCGGCCTCGTCGAAGAGGCCTTCGCGGAGCTCGGGCGGCGTTGGAGACCGTTGCTCGATCACTACGATGCGTGCGGGGTGGACTACGGCTACGAAATTCACCCCGGCGAGGACGTCTTCGACGGTGCCACTTTCGAAATGTTCCTCGACGCCGTGGGCGGCCACAAGCGCGCCACCATCAACTACGATCCCAGCCACTTCGTCCTGCAGCAGCTCGACTATCTGGCCTTTATCGACATCTACCACGAGCGCATCAGCAGCTTTCACGTCAAGGATGCAGAATTCAATCCGGACGGCCGACAAGGCGTGTACTCAGGCTACCAGTCCTGGGTGAACCGGGCCGGGCGCTTTCGGTCGCTGGGCGATGGGCAGGTCGACTTTTCGGCCATCTTCTCGAAGTTGACTACCTACGGCTACGATTACTGGGCGGTGCTCGAGTGGGAATGCTGCCTCAAGCATCCGGAGGATGGCGCGGCGGAGGGGGCACACTTCATCGAGGATCACATCATTCGGGTGACCGAGGTGGCATTCGACGATTTCGCCGCTGGAGGCAGCGATCTCGCTGCCAATCGCCGTATTCTCGGCATCGGTTAGCGGAGAGGGCCCATGGTCAGGGAGAGCGCACAGGCAAAAAGTGGCGCGCGGCGACGGTTGCGGCTCGGCATGGTTGGTGGCGGGCAGGGGGCCTTCATCGGTGGCGTGCATCGGATTGCTGCGAGGCTCGATGATCGCTACGAACTGATCGCCGGCTGCTTCGCCAGCACAGCCGAGAGATCCATGGCCTCAGGCGTCGAGCTGGGCATCGATCCGGCTCGCACCTATGGTGATTTCCAGTCCATGGCGAGCGCCGAAGCCGAGCGCGCCGACGGGATCGACGTCGTTTCGATCGTCACCCCCAACCACGTCCATTTTGTAGCGGCGGCAGCGTTCCTCGAAGCCGGCATTCACGTCATTTGCGACAAGCCGATGACTACGACGCTTGCAGACGCGGTGGCGCTGCAAGCGCTCGTCGCCAGAACTGGCAGAGTGTTTGCGCTGAGCCACAATTACACCGGCTATCCGATGGTCCGCCAGGCGAGGGCAATGGTGGCAGCTGGGACGCTGGGCCAAATCCGCGTCGTCCAGGTCGAGTACGCCCAGGACTGGCTGGCGACCAAGCTCGAGGATACTGGCCTCAAGCAGGCGGAATGGCGGACCGACCCGGCGCGCTCTGGCCCAGCGGGCTCGACCGGCGATATCGGCACACACGCCATGAACCTTTCAACCTTCGTGACCGGCCTGGAGATCGACGAGATCGCAGCGGAGCTCACGACCTTCGTCCCAGGGCGTCGTCTCGATGACAATTGCCAGGTCATGTTGCGTTTTGCCGGCGGCGCCCGCGGCATGCTCTGGGCGAGCCAAGTGGCCTGCGGCAACGAGAACGCGCTGAGGCTTCGCGTCTATGGTGACAAAGGCGGCCTCGAGTGGGCCCAAGAGGATCCCAACTACCTCTGGCACGTCCCGCTCGGCCAGCCTAAGCAGCTCATCACGCGCTCTGGCTCAGGCACCTGGCCCGAAGCTGCCCGGGTGACACGCATTCCGCCCGGTCACCCGGAGGGCTATCTCGAAGGGTTCGCAACCATCTACAGCGACACCGCCGAGCTCATTTGGGCGGCGATGGAAGGCCGCGACGCGAACCCCCAGGCAAAACTCGTGCCCGATGTCCGGGAAGGCGTCAGAGGCGTCAAGTTTGTCGAGGCCGTCGTCCACTCCAGCCGTTCAGGTGCGGCGTGGTGCTCGGCCAGGATATGAGCTTATCTGGTCCCGTCGCCGGTCAGTAGGCCCGGGCAATGCTGAAGTCGATGACGTCCTCCATCGCGTCGCGATGCGGTGACGCCGGGAAGCTATGGAGCGCGTCTCGTGCTCGCTCGCCCGCCGCTCGCGCCCGGGCGAAGGTCGCCTCCAGCGTGCGGTGCCGCGCCAATAGGCGCTGCGCCTCGTCAAGATCGCCGTCGGTCTGCTTCTCCGGCGCGTCGATCACCCGCTCCCAGAACCGACGCTCATCGGCACTGCCAGCCGCATAGGCCATGAGAACGGGCAGGCTCGCCTTGCCCTCTCGGAAATCGTCGCCGATCGTTTTGCCGAGCATCGCCTCTCGGGCGGAGTAGTCGAGCGCGTCGTCAACCAGCTGAAAAGCGATCCCGAGCTCCTCGCCATAGATGGACAGCGCCGCCTCCGCTTCGGGTTCACGATCAGCGACGACGGCACCGATCTGGCAGGCGGCGCGGAATAGAGCTGCGGTCTTCGCCCGGATCACGTCAAAATATGCCGCCTCGGTGGTCGACACGTCGCCAGCGGTCAGGAGCTGGGCAACCTCGCCCTCGGCGATCACAGCCGAGGCGTCCGAAAGAATTCCGAGAACACGAAGATTTCCGTCCGCAACCATCAACTGGAAGGCACGACTGAACAGGAAATCGCCGACGAGGACCGGCGCCTTGTTGCCCCACAGCGCGTTGGCCGTGGATTTTCCGCGGCGGAGGTCGCTCTCGTCAACCACATCATCATGCAGCAGCGTCGCGGTGTGGATGAACTCGACCGCCGTGGCAAGGCCGATATGCCGGTCCGCGTGGTGGCCGGCGAGCCGCGCTGAAAGCAGCGTCAAGGTCGGCCGAATCCGCTTGCCACCTGCGGCAATCAAGTGGCGGGCCAGCTCGGGGATCATCTTGACCTCGCTCTGTAGCCGATCGAGTATCAACGCATTGACCTTCGCCATATCGTCGTGAACGAGGGCCTTGGCCCGATCCAGGCTAGATTCGGCTGACATCGGTTCGGCCACGGCCGACAGAGGTAGAGCGGTCAACTCGGCATACTCCTGAAGCAATGGCGAATAGAGCCCTGACTGTGCAGTCCATGGTCGCGCTCATCTCCGGCGCGCTTGTCACGTATCGCGCCGCTAGCTACCACGCCGATCTCAATCCTGGCAAACCTCGGCCAATCGTGGCCGACAACATGGCTTGGTCGATAGATGGTTGAATTGGTGCGCAGCAATGATCTTGTCTACCTGTCATGGATCGAAGCGACACTATCGGCAGAAGGTATCGAGTTCCTCGTGATGGATCAGCACACCAGCGTTCTGGAAGGAAGCATCGGCGCGATACCCAGGCGGATAATCGTGGATGAGAACGACCTCGGCCGTGCGCGACGCATCCTCGCGCAAGCAACAGCCGACCTCGACGGCAGCTGAGGCGAGAGGTGGCGACCAGCATCGATCGCCTGCTCGGCGGAAAGCTGCTGCTGCAACAGCCGATCCGGGGCTTCAGGGCATCGATCGATGCAATGCTGCTCGCGGCCGCTGTGGACGCGAGCCTGAGGCCGGCCTCATCCGCTGCTCAGATCGAGATCCTCGACGCCGGATGCGGGATCGGCACGGCAAGTCTCTGTCTCGCACAACGACTTTCGTCAATGGAGGTCACCGGGCTGGAGATTGATGCATCGACAGCCGATCTGGCCCGCGACAATGTAGCGCGCAACGGCCTCGACGATCGAATAACCATTGTGCTGGGCGACATGCTCTTGCCGCCTCAACCGCTCCGGCAACGGCAGTTTTCCGCCGTGATGACCAATCCACCATTCCATCCGAGGCACGGCCCAGCAGCCACCGATGACGCACGAGCGCTCGCGACCATGGATGCCGTGGGACCCACGGCATGGCTAGGCGCTTGCCTGAAGCGGGTCGCATCCGGCGGCCAACTCGTCCTCATTCACCGTGCTGACTGCCTGCCGGCGTTGCTCTCGGCGATGAACGACGTTGCCGGGCAGATCGAAGTGATCCCGCTTTGGCCGAAGGCGAATGGACAGCACGCCAAGCGTGTCATCGTTCGCTGTCGAAAAGGGAGCCGGGGGCCCGCTTCCTTGCTCCCCGGCCTTGTTCTGCACGAGACGACGGGCAAGTTCACGCCTAGGGCCGAGGCGATCTTGTGGGATGGCGCCGGCTTGGATGATGTCCTGCCGAAACCTTGAGCGTGAGTGCTTGGCAGCCCGCGGCGGCACAGCTTCTGCTGTCGGGCCATTTTTGAGGAGTTGGCATCTTGGTTTGGTCTTGGCCGCATTGGCTGCGCCGTCGCGGAGTCACCGTTCCGGTCGTTCGCCTTTCCGGCGTGATCGGTGTCGTGCCGTTTCGCGGCGGGCTGACGCTGCAAGCGGTCGAGCCGATGCTGACGGCGGCCTTTGCCATAAAGCGGGCGCCAGTCGTCGCCCTGGCGATCAACAGTCCCGGCGGCTCGCCAGTACAATCGTCCCTCATCGCCGGGCGGATCCGCGATCTCGCGCGCGAAAAGCACAAACCCGTGATCGCCTTCGTCGAGGACATTGCGGCATCTGGCGGCTACTGGCTGGCGCTCGCGGCTGACGAGATCTTCGTCGATCGGTCGTCCATCGTCGGCTCCATTGGCGTCATCTCGGCAGGATTCGGTCTGGACAAAGCCATAGGCCGGCTCAGCATCGAGCGGCGTGTGCACACGACGGGTCCGCGTAAGGCACTTTTAGATCCGTTCAGCCCAGAGGAGCCCGGCGACCTCGAGGTGTTGCGCGAGCTTCACGCCGATATCCTCGGGGCGTTCAGGGCACAGGTCGAGGAGCGCCGCGGCGGCAAGCTTCGACTCTCCACCGGTGAGCTGATGTCGGGTCGGGTCTGGAGCGGCGAGAAGAGCGTCGAGCATGGCCTCGTGGACGGTATCGGCGAGCTGCGCCGAGTCCTGCGCGACCGATATGGCGAAAAGCTGCGCCTGCAACCTGTCAGCCGACAACGAGGGTGGTTGCAGCGGCGGCTTACCATGCAGGGCCAGACGGCGGCCGATGCGTTGCTGGACAAGGCATTGCCCAAACTCTTCGGCCAGGTCGAGGAGCATGCACATTGGCGACGCTTCGGCCTTTGACGAGGCCGCCAGGGCGAGATCTCCAATCGTGCCTTGCACGGATGGGCAATGATTTCGACGCGCGCGGCGGCACGCGGTGCCAGCGCATCCTTGCAGTCTTGCCGATTGCACGCCACGTTCAAAACCAAGGCCGCTCTCAAGCGTCCCGTCATCAACGGTAGTTCACGTCACTCAGCGCCGCTTTGGAGCCATGCTCGGTCTTTCCCTCTCGAAGATCCTCTTCACCGTGATGCTTGTCCTTGCCGTATGGAAAGGGTGGCGGTTGTTGTCTGTGATTCGCGACAAGATCAGCGATCCGCCGGCCGACCAAGTGCGCCAAGCACCACGCCAAGCACCGCCGAGCAGGCCAAAGGCGGAGACGCTTTACGAGTGCCCGCACTGTCACATCTACGTGCCGAACGGCACGATCTGCCGGTCGAAAGAGCACTGCGTTCTTAAGCAGGGCTGAATCGACCCAGGCTGATCACCCGAAGCTTGCGGGTGCCCTGAGCTCTCACAGCCGAGTCGCGTGAACACCCTGTCCCGCGTTTCGGCCTTACCCAACGCGCTCACGGTTTTCCTTGGGACTGGCAAAAGAGCTGCCTATAGAGCGGCAGATCGGCTACGGAGACAGCCGAAGGCCAGTCCACCCACGCCTCAACGAACTCTAGGACGCGCCATACGATAGGAGGGGAGCGTTACCGGACACGGAAAGCATCCGCAGCCAACTGGCCGATCGGCTCGCCTGCCGCAATCGGGCTCGCCAGCGATGCCAGTGCCCCTTTCACATCTTGCTTGGCTGGCTGGAACTCGGACCAACCCTGAGCAGGAGTGCCAGATGATCCGAGCCGGGAAGACGGATGACCTCGCGCTCCAGGAGCGCCATCCCGCGCCCTGTTAGAGCATGATCGATCGGGATGCGAAATGGCCAGGGCGCCAGCGCGGGCCATGTGCCTTCCAGGCCCCAGGCGAGTTCCAGCCCTGCATCGCGCGCAAAACTCGGCAGGAGCCGTCCCCAGGGCGAGGCATTGAAGTCGCCAACGACCAAAAGCGGGCTGTCGATCTCGGCAAGCAGTGCTACTAGGCCATTGACTTGGAGTTCCTGTCGGTGCAAGCGGCGCGGCGGCAGCGGGCGGTCGAGGTGGACCCCAGCAACTGCCACAGTCCCAAAAGGCGCGGCGATGCGAGCGGCGCTCGTTGCCACGCGATGATCGAGGATCGCGTCGCTCAGGTCCTCCAACACCGGCAGTCGCGACAGGACGACGCTGTCGCACGCCAGATGTCGGAAGCAATCGACGCTGTAGGGGTAGGCCGTTGCTAGGTCCTCAACCAGAGCCGCGGTGCGGGAGTTGAGCTCGGCCAGGACGACGACATCCGGATCGAGTGAGCGAACCTTCTCGGCAACCGCGTCGACCTGCCGGTTCCCCGTCCAGACATTCGAGAACAGGACACTGATGCTGGTTGGCTGAGGATGAGCGGCGCTAGCCGGGAAGAGGTCGGGCTGAAGAAACGAAGCCTGTGCGATCAGGCAGACCGTAACGAGCCCGGTCGCGATCCAACGCCGGCAGGCTAGCAGGAAGAGACCGGCGGCAAGGCTGAAGATCGCGCTCTGCAGCAAGAAATGCGCGAAAAAGTCTATGAGCACGCTGTGCTCGCGAAGGATAGGGGCTAGCGTAAGCAACAAGATGACGGCAAGCAGCATGAGCGGCAGCGCCGCCCGGCAAATGCCGATGGATCTCTGTGCGGCCGAGATCGAAATCGTGCTCATGGACACCGGTATGCGTGAGAATGCTTTAAGGATCACTGAAGATTTCTCCTGGCAGGAGCCGGTGCGCAAGCGCCGGACTGATGCCGCCCAGCTACTGCCTTAGCACTTGGTTGCGTGCTAAAGACAGCGTCCAACAGCCGGTCGTGAGCCAGGGAGGAGAGCGCGCGAATGTCGAAGCCACTGCGAGTTGCTGTCATCGGTTACGGGTTCATGGGCAAGGCGCACTCCAGCGCCTATGCCAACGTCAACCACTATTTCACCGATCTGCCTTACACCGTCGAGCGGGCTGTCCTGTGCGGCCGAGATGGCGCGAGCGCGAAGGCTTTCGCTGACACCTGGGGCTTCGCTGCGGTGGAGACCGACTGGCGCGCTGCCATCGCGCGCGAAGATGTCGACCTGATCGACATCTGTGTGCCCAACAACCTGCACAAAGAGATAGCGATAGCGGCGGCGCAGGCTGGCAAATGGGTCGTCACCGAGAAGCCGCTCGCAATGGACGTGGCCGAGGGTGAGGCGATGGTCGCCGCCATAGAAAAGGCCGGCCTGCCGAACATGGTCTGGTACAACTATCGGCGCGTGCCGGCGGTGAGCCTGGCCAAGCAACTGGTCGACGAGGGACGACTCGGCCGCCCCTATCACTACCGCGCCCAGTTCCTCCAAGATTGGACGATCGCTCCGGACGTGCCGCAAGGGGGCGTTGCGCTCTGGCGGCTCGACGCTGCGGCTGCCGGCTCCGGGGTCACCGGCGATCTCCTGGCCCACAATATCGACACCGCGATGTGGCTCAACGGACCGATCACCAAGGTGATGGCGGAGACGGAGACCTTCGTGAAGGAACGCGTGCATCAGGAAACGGGCAAGCCACAGCCCGTCGGCATCGATGACGCGTGCATGTTCATGTGCCGTTTCGCGAACGGTGCGATGGGCGTCTTTGAAAGCACGCGCTACGCCAGAGGGCACAAGGCGCTGAAGACTCTGGAGATGAATGGTGAGGACGGCTCCGTCCGCTTCGACCTTCACGACCCGCAATATCTGGACTTCTTCGAATACAAGGCCAAGCAAACTGGCGAGAAGGTGGAAGGACATCTCACTGGCTGGCGCAAGATTCACGTCACCAATCACGAACACCCCTACATGGATCATTGGTGGGTCCCAGGGCTGACAATCGGCTACGAGGCCACCTTCCTGCATGCCCTGGCGGATTTTCTCGCAGCGGCGCCGACCGGCCGCTACGCATCGCCGACCTTCAAGGACGCTCTGGATACCCAGCGCGTCTGTGACGCCGTGCTACGCTCGGCCGTCACGGGCACTTGGGAAGCGACCGGTCTCTAGGCTCCGGAAAACAGACATCGCTCGACCGGGCATATGATGAAGCGACCTATCGCACGAGAAACGGAGCATGACACGATGGGTGGCAAGAAGATCTTGATGCTGACAGGCGAATTCAGCGAGGAGTACGAAACCTTCGTTTTCCAGCAGGCGATGGAGGCGGTCGACCTGAACCGCCCTGGGTTTCCCGGAGGCTCTTTCCTGTGAGAAGGGGTCGATATGGAGAAGCATCGGAAGACGGGCAGGTTTCCCGGCGAAGTTCGCGAGCGGGCGGTGCGCTTGGTTCACGAGAGTGAAGGCAGCCATCCCTCGCGGTGGGCGGCGTTGGTGTCGGTGTCGGGCAAGATCGGCTGCACGGCCGAGACGCTTCGACGCTGGGTCCGGGAGGTCGAGATCGACTCGGGCGTGCGCCCCGGCGTGACAGCGGACACGGCCGCTCGGATGAAGGAACTCGAGCGCGAGGTGCGCGAGCTCCGGCAGGCCAACGAGATCTTGAAGAAGGCGTCGGCGTATTTCGCCCAGGCGGAGCTCGACCGCCCATGGCGGAAGTGATCGCCTTTATGGACGATCATCGCGGAGAGCATGGGGTCGAGCCGATGTGCAGGGTTCTTAACATCGCCCCCTCTACCTGGCATGCGCATGCCGCGCGCAAGGCCAGGCCCGATCTGCGGTCGAAGCGGGCGAAGGAAGATGAGCGCTTCGGCGCGGCGATCCTGCGGGTCCATGCGGAGAATTTCGAGGTCTATGGCGCCCGCAAGGTCTGGCGCCAGCTCCTGCGGGAGGGCTTCGACGTGGGCCGCGACCGGGTGGCGCGGCTGATGCGCAGGTTGGGTCTCGAAGGCGTGCGCAGAGGAAGGCGCGTGAAAACCACGGTCAGCGACAAGACGGCGCCGTGTCCGCTCGACAAGGTCAACCGCCAGTTCACCGCCCACAGGCCGAACCGGCCCCTCCCGGGTCTTCTGACCCGGTTCCCTTCGGGAATCGGATCATCCGCCTGCTGACGGATGATGGGTGAGTGACTTCACCTACGTGCCGACCTGGGCGGGCATGGTCTACGTGGCGTTCGTCATCGACGTGTTCGCCCGACGTATCGTCGGCTGGCGGGCGAGCCAGACCGCCAGCGCCCAGTTCGTGCTCGACGCGCTCGAGCAGGCGGTCCACATGCGCCGGCCCACCGAGCCCGGCCTGATCCACCACAGCGACCGCGGCGTGCAATATGTCTCGATCAAGTACACCGAGCGCCTGGCCGAAGCCGGCATCGACCCCTCGGTCGGCAGCGTCGGCGACAGCTATGACAATGCGCTCGCCGAAACCGTGATCGGCCTGTTCAAGACTGAGGTCATCCATCACCAAGGTCCCTGGCGCAGCTTGGCTGCCGTCGAAGTCGCCACGATGAACTGGGTGGACTGGTACAATAACCGCCGCCTGCTCGGCTCGATCGGCGACATCCCACCCGCCGAGGCCGAAGCCAGCCACTACGCCGCCCTTGAGCCCACGCCAATGGCGGCATAGGACTCAAACAAACCGGCCTCCGGGAAACCAAGGGCGGTTCAACCATACCGTCGATGTCGTCTGCCCCGACAAGAAATCAGGAGAGATGATCAAGACCTCGCTACATGATTTCGAGGGCGACCAGACCTATACCGAGAAGCCCGGGCACCTCTATCAGCTGAACAAGAGCTTCACCGACGTCGATACGCCGCAATACGATGCCATTTATGTCGCCGGTGGCCGCGGGCCGGAATACATTCGGATCTATCCTCGCGTGCAATCGATCGTGAGGGAGTTTCATGACGCGGACAAGCCGATCTTCACCATCTGCCATGGCGTTCAGGTCTTGATCGCCGTGGATGGCGTGGTTGCCGGCAAGCGCGTGGCAGCTCTCGAATACTGCGAGCCCGAGGTTCGACTGGCCGGCGGCATTTATGTCGACGTGCCGCCGGACGGTGCCATCAGCGACGGCAAGCTGGTCTCGGCCAAGGGCTGGCCCGGCCTCGCGGCTTTCATTCGCGAATGCCTCAAGGTCCTGGGGACGGAGATCCGACACGGCTGAATGGACGGTCGCCAGGGAAGGTGGCGCGATCCCGATCGCCGCCACCTTCCAGCGGGAGATCGAGGCTGGCGTCCGCTTGGCCTTTCGTGTTCGCTTGGCGGCGCTGCTGCTCATCGCGATCTGGACGACGCTGCGGATCGAGCCGCCGACACTCTTTCACTATCTTTTCTTGATCGGTTTGCTCGCGGCCATCGGCTATCTCCAGGTGCCGCTGGCGCGAATTCGCAGCCATGCGGGCCGCTTAGCGCAAGCCGCGGTGATCTTTCTGGAGATGGCGATCCTCGCCTACGCGCTGCTCGCGCCGCCACCCGGTGCACCTGCCGAGTGGAGCATGGCGATGCAGTTCCGGCTCGGCAGCTTCGGCTACGTCTTCATGTTTATCGCTCTGGCCGCCCTTACTTACAGCCCGGGGATGGCCATCTGGACGGCGCTGTCGGCTATCGCCGCCTGGGGCGCGGGCATGTTCATGGCGGTCCATGAAGGAGCCACATACACGATCATCGACCTCGGCCGCTTCCAGGACATGGACGGTGCAACCCTGCGCCGAACGCTCCTCGATCCCGACTACCTGAGCGCCGTCGAGCGCCTGCAGGAAGCACTCCTGGCGCTCGTTCTTGCGACAATCGTGGCCTTGGCGTGCGCCCGGGCGCGTCGCCTCGTGCAACGCGAGATCAGGAGCTCCGCCGAGCGGGCCAACCTCGCCCGCTATTTTTCTCCGGACCTCGTCGACGACCTGGCAACGCGCCGCATGCTCGGCAAGGAAGTGTCGCGCCCCAAAGCAGCCGTGTTGTTCGCCGACCTTGTCGGCTTCACCCGAATATCGGAGAACATGGCGCCAGAGCTTGTGATCGAACTGCTGCGGGAGTTCCACGGCCGCATGGCCCAGGCCGTTTTCGCCCATAGAGGCACGCTCCATAAGTTCCTCGGCGACGGCTTCATGGCGAGCTTTGGCGTCACCGACGCTGGGCAGCGCCTTATCCAACCACCTGCCGCCCAGGCCCTGGATTGCCTGAAGACCATTCACGGCGCCATGGCGACGTGGAACGTCGAGCGGGAAGCTCAAGGGCACACACCGTTGACACTCGCGCTCGGGCTCCATTTCGGCACCGTCGTCACCGGTGACATCGGCGATGCGCGCTGCCTCGAGTTTGCCGTCCTGGGCGACACCGTCAACGTCGCGAGCCGGCTAGAGAGCCTCTGCCGTCCGCTCGAGGCGGCTGCCGTGATCAGCGAGGACGTCCTTGTTCAGGTCCCCGATCATCCGGTGCTTCGCGCGTTTGAGCCAACCGGCGAGGCCACCGAGCTGCGCGGACGCACGCGCCCGATCCAGGTGTTCAGGCTGCCGCGTGAGGCACTTCTGTAATTCACCGGATGAACCGTGCCGTCGGAACAGGACGCCAAAGGCGCAGAATGTCCTCATGAGTGCTAGTTCGGTCATCTCATCAGTTGAGTGCTTGGCAGGGCTAGCCGCTTGCATTAAGCGTCGACCTAGGAAGCAGGCCTGGACCGGCGTGTCGCAGGCCACAAAAAATGGAGTCAGGCAGGCTTGGCACATCTTCGTGTCGACGACGTGGTACGCCGGTTCGGCAGCGTGACCGCCCTAGACGGCATGAGCTTCGTCGTTGAGCAGGGGGAGTTCTACTGCATCCTCGGACCCAGCTCCGCAGGCAAGACGACGACGCTTCGCGCCATTGCGGGCCTAGAGACCCTCGAGCGGGGCCTTATCGAGTTCAATGGCCTTGATCTGACGGATGCGCCCGTCCAAGGGCGTGGCATGGCGATGATCTTTCAGACCTTCGCCCTCTACCCACACCTCACCGTCCGTAAGAACTTCAGCTATCCACTGCAACGCGATGGCGTCGATCGGGCCGAGATCAAGAAGCGAGTCGGCGAGATCGCGGAGCTTCTGAGGGTCGGCCATACGCTCGATCGGAAGCCGGACACGTTGTCTGGCGGCGAGCAGCAGCGGGTCGCGATCGGACGCGCGCTGGTCCGGCGCCCCAAGCTACTGCTGCTCGACGAGCCTCTGACTAATCTCGATGCCAAGCTGCGTCATGACACGCGGGCCGAGTTCAAGCGCCTGCACCGTGAGCTGGGCATGACCATGCTCTATGCCACACCAGACCAGCTTGAGGCGCTTACCATGGGGCAGCGGGTCGCGGTGATCCGCGACGGCCGGGTCGTGCAGATCGAGACGCCGCGCAGCCTCTATGAGCAACCCGCCAACACCTATGTCGCCGGCCTCGTGGGCGCACCTGCGATGAATCTGCTCCGCGGGCAGGTGACCGTCGGTGCCGAAGGCCGGGTAATCGATCTTGGGTTCGCCGGCATCGACGCAGGGCCGCGGATGGGCGATCTGCTGGCCGGCGAGCCGGTGATCGTCGGCATCCGGCCGCACGACATCCATCTGGGCAATGACACGGCCCGCGGTCGCGTCTTCGAGGCTCAGGTGCATCTGCGCGAGCCACTGGGCGATGTCACCGTCATCGACCTCCGTCTCGGCGAGGTGCCGGCGAAAATGGTGGTGCGCGAGGAGGTCGGCGTGGGCTTGGTCGAGGGGCATGCCATTGACGTCACGATCGATCCGACCGATCTGCACGTGTTTCACGCCGAGACCGGGACACGGCTGAGCTAGCCGCGGTCGCGCGCGTTTTGTTGCTAAGTCTTGCCATCACAAAAAGGGGAGCCAGTGCAAGATGCGAACAATCAGGGAAAAGCTTGTCCTCGGAGTTTCAGCGGCGGCGCTCGGCATCGGCTTGGCCGCCGGTAGCCCGGCAATCGCCGCCGACATCACGATCACCATGGCAGCTCCGGACTGGCCGCCGACCCGGTTCATGAAGGAAGAGTTCGACCGAACCTACCAGTCCCCGGACGGTCACAACACGACCCTCGACATCGACTTCATCCCGTGGCCCAGCTTTTACGAGCGGGTTGCGGCGTCGCTCGCATCTGGTGAGCAAAAGTACCAAATGATCGTCACCGACAGCCAGTGGCTCGGCGCCTTCGTCGAGGGCGGCTACTACAAGGATCTAACTGATCTAATGATCGCGGACCCCGAGCTCACGGCGATCATGGAGGATCTGCACCCGGCCCTGGTCTCCGCCTATTCGACCTACCCGCACAAGACCAAGGACTACATTGCGGAGCACGGCTTCCCGGCGCCCGACACACGCTATTTCGGCTTCCCGCAGTTCCCCGACACCTACGTAACGTTCTATCGCGAGGACCTGTTCTGCAACGAGGGTGAATCCGCGAGCTTCGAGGAGCAGTTCGGCCGTCCGCTGCCCTGCACTTACGAGGACTGGCAGGACGTGGACTGGGATACGTGGCGGGCGATTGGTGAGCATTTCCGCCGCGCCGCGGGCGAGCCGCTGGGTGACGGCGTTGCCGATGACGACTTCTACGGGATCGCCTATCAGGCCGGCAAAGGCTACGACTTCTCGACGATGGCGATCAACGCCTTCATCTGGCAACATGGCGGCTCGATCTGGGACGAGACCACCGCACCGGAAGGCCAAGCCGAGGGCGTCGTGAACTCGCCGGAGGCTGTCGAGGCGCTCGAGCACTATCTCTCGATGCTCGAATACATGCCGCCGGTGGCGCAGACCGGGCAGATGGACATCTTTGTCATCCAGGATCTGTACATGCAGGGCAAGGTGGCAGCCATCATCGACTGGGTCGGCCTCGGCGAGCCTGTGCTCGATCCCAATACCTCGCTGGTCTCCGACAGGTCGGCCTTCGGACCGGCGCCAGGCCTGCGCAAGGACGATGGAACGATTGACCGGACCGGCAATATCGGCGGCCAACCATTCGTGCTCACCACCTGGAACAGCGACGAGGTGGTCGACGAAGCGCTGAACGTCGTCAAGTGGTGGCTCCAGCCGGAGACGCAGAAGAACTTCGTCGCCAATGGTGGCCAGTCCGGCCTGATGAGCGTGATGGCCGATCCCGAGTACAACGACCTGCGGCCCTGGAACCGGGCCCATGTCGAGATGCTCGACTGGCAGCGTGACGTCTGGCACGTGCCCGATTTCTTCGAGCTGCTGACCCAGCAGCAGGAGGAATTCGACCGGGCTATCACGGGCCAGATCGATGCCCAGACCGCCCTCGACTCGGTTGCTCGTTTCCAGCAGCAACTGCTCGAGGACGCTGGTCTGATCGAGTAGGTCACCATCGAGCGGGAGCCCGGATCAACATGATCCGGGCTCCCGGCATCTTTGCGCCGCTTAGGCGTTGACGGGCGTCGATCCAACAGTCGATGTTGAGAGAACCGGTAAAGATGGCAGCAGCACGGCCAGGGACGGACGGCGGCTTCTTCGCTTGGATGATGGCACCGGAACGTCGTGGGCCGTTGCTCGTCGCGCCGGCGCTGATCGTCCTCTTCATAATGAACATCTTCCCGCTGCTCTGGTCATTCGGGCTCAGTTTCTTCAACTACCGGGCCAACCGCCAGGACGTGCCGAGCTTCGTCGGCTTGCGCTTCTATGAGCGCGTGCTCACCGACCCCGATGTCTGGGAACGCTTTCAGACCACCGCGCTGATCGTCGGCTCCAGCGTCCTGTTGCAGTTGATCTTCGGCTTCTTGCTGGCTTTGATGTTCGCCAACCAGTTTCCGATGCGGCGCATCTTGCTGATGCTCGTGCTGGCACCGATGATGCTATCGTTCGTCTCGGTCGGCGTCTTCTTCAAGCTCTATTACGAACCGACCTTCGGGATCCTGAGCCAGTTGATCCGCATCTTCACCGGCGAGCCGTTCGCCATCCTGGCGAGCCCAACCGGCGCCATAATTGCGATCGTCGTCGCCGATGCCTGGATGTGGGCGCCCTTCGTCATGCTGTTGGTGCTCGCCGGCTTGGTCAGCGTGCCGAAATATCTCTACGAGGCGGCAGAGATCGACCGTGCGTCGTGGTGGCGCCGCTTCCGGACGATCACCTTTCCGTATATCCGCAGCCTGCTGCTGCTAGCCGTCCTGTTCCGCACGATCGAGACGTTCAAGCTGTTCGACATCGTCTACATCATCACCGAGGGTGGGCCCGGCTCAGCGACCGAGACCATCGCTGTCTTCACCTACCGTCTGGCTTTCCAGTTCTTCCGGACGAGCCAGTCCGCGGCGCTCGCCTACATCATTCTCTTCGTCGTGATCGTGCTCACCAATCTCTACCTTTACGCGGTCAAGCAGCGTGAACGGGAGGTCTCCTGATGGCGAGGCAAGGCGCTCGGCCGCGCGAGATCGGCAAGGCCGGCTGGGGCTGGACGGCGTTCGCCGGGCTGGTCAGTGTGATCTATTTCTTTCCTGTTCTCTGGATCATTCTGACCGCGTTCAAGACCCGCGCCGACGCGCTGGCGGTGCCGCCCAAGCTCTTTTTCACGCCGACCCTGCAGAACTTCCAGAATGTTTTCTTTCGCGAAAGCATCACGGCAGATGCGGCGCAGGCGACCGAGTTCCCGCTCTTCTTTTTCAACTCGATCTTCATTGCCGGATCGAGCGTTTTTCTGGCGCTCGTCCTCGGCACCCTCGCGGCATACGGATTCTCCCGCTACCCCTTGCGCGGCAACGACACCTATCTCTTCGTGATCCTGACAACCCGAATGCTGCCGCCAATCGTCGTCATCATTCCAATTTTTTTGATGTTCCGCCTGACCGGGCTTGCCGGTACCTATTGGGGAATCATCCTCCTTTACACGGCCTTCAACATTCCGTTTTCGGTCTGGCTGGTGAAGAGCTTTTTCGACGAGCTCAATCCGGAGATCGAGGATGCCGCGCGAATGGATGGGGCAGGGGAGAGCCGCGTCTTTTTCGCCATGTGCTTGCCTCAGATACTCGCCGGTCTGGCCGCCACCTTCGTCTTCGGCATGATCCTCACTTGGAATGAGTTCATCTTTGCGTTGCTGTTGACGGGCGTCGAGACGCGCACGGTCCCTGTGGCAATGGCCCGGACGATGGGCGGCGAAATCGGTGTCGACTACGGCCTTCTGGCCGCGATCGTCACGCTCTTTCTCATCCCGATCTTTGTCGTCACCTATCTCCTGCAAAACCAGTTGCTGCGCGGCGTCACTTTCGGAACGATCAAGAAATGACGATCGAGCTTCGGCAACTCACCAAGCGCTTCGGCCAGCTCACCGCCGTCGACCAGATCGACCTCGAGGTCGGCGACGGCGAAGTGCTGTGCCTTCTCGGCCCGTCCGGTTGTGGCAAGACGACGACGCTCCGCATGATCGCCGGGCTCGAGCTGGCGAGCTCGGGCGACATTCGGCTAGCCGGAAACATCGTCAATCACTTGGCAGCTCGCGACCGCAACGTCGCCATGTCGTTTCAGTTCTACGCGCTCTATCCGAGCTTGACGGTGGCCGAGAATCTGGCCTTTCCGCTCTACGCCGAGGGGCTGAGCAACCGCGACATCAACGCCAAGGTGGCTGCAGGTCGCCCGCGTGCTGCAGCTCGAGCCGATCCTGCAGCGATTGCCAGGCCAGCTCGCCGAGGGCGAGAAGCAGCGCGTCGCCGTCGGCCGGTCGATCATCCGCGAGCCCAACTGCTTTCTCTTCGACGAGCCGCTGTCGCGGCTCGACGTGCAGCTGCGGGAGGAGATGCGCGGCGAGATCAAGGAGGTGCTGCAGGGCCTCAAGCGGGCCACCGTCATCGTGACCCACGACCAGCTCGAGGCGTTGACCATGGCGGATCGCATCGCGGTCATGCGGGCAGGCGTGATCGAGCAGGTCGCGAGCCCGCACGACATCTTCCAGAAGCCGGTGACGCTCTTCGTCGCAGGCTTCATCGGCACGCCGGCCATGAACCTGATCCCGGCGACGCTCACCGATTTCAGCGACACCAATCTCGGGTCGTTCGACGTCGAAGGTGGTCAGCGGATCACAATTCAGGTCGATCCGGCGATCGGCAAGCTTGAGCGTGGCGCCGAGGTCACGCTCGGCATTCGGCCACGCAATCTGGAGATCGTCCACGAGCCGACCGCCGATGGGTTGTCGTCCGAGATCGACATCGTCGAGCCAATGGGTGCCGAGACCCTGGCGCATCTGAACGATGGCCGCCACGACATTCGGGTCGTGGCGGACTGGCGCACGCCGCTCGAGGAAGGCGACCAAGTGCATGTTCGATTTCTGCCGGGCACAACCCACGTCTTCGATCGCGATGAGCAGGCGGTTCGATCATGAGCCAAAGCCCACCTTCGGCGGTCGCCGCGGCAAAGCAAAAGCCGCCAGCCGGCAGCATTAGCCGGGCGCAAGCGAAGACGATCGAATATGCGATCATCGCGCTGGCCATCGTTGCCATCTTGATGATCTTCCAACCATTCTCGCTGAGCCTCTTCTCCTGGGGCTGCGGGCTGGTCGTCGTTGCGGGGCTCGCCTTCAACCTCGTGCCGTTTTGTCGCCCCGGCGTGCCAGCCAGGATGCTGGTCCGGGTCGTCGTGATCGTCCTGAGCATTCTGGCGCTCGCAGCCGTGCTCGGCATCCTCACGGCCAATCTCTATGTCTGGTACCTCGGCACGCTGAGCTGAGCGCGTCATCCTTGTCGACGGCCTTGAAAGGCACGCACGATCATGCAGCAGACTCTATTTCATCGAGCTCGGCTCCGGCGTCGATCTGCGCGGCCAGAGCGTCGACCAAGGCCTGCCGTCCGTGCGGTGCGCGACGCCATCGGCCACAATCTGATTCCATCGGTGCCGCTCTTGACCGGCGGCGACGACGACAAGCTCCGGGTCCACGTCAAGCTCGCCGTGCCGACACCGGACGATCCGATCGACTTCGACGCCATCCGCGAGGTCCTGCCTGTCGGCACCGTCACCTTCGAGGTCATCCGGGGTGGCATGATCACCGTCGAACGGCATTGGCGACAACGCCTTGATGGTCAATGCCGCGGTCGAGGTCGGGCTCTAGCTGAACGAGCAGAGCTTACGGTCTAACGGCAATTCGTTGATCACGTTAAAGTAGATAATTTGTCATAATCATTATTATGCGACTCATTTGATGGCTGATGCGCTCTCTAGGGCCACCAATGGGCTCAGAGCCCCGCCTCACGTCCATCCAACGTCAAGAGCGGCAAATAGAGATCGGGCCGGCGATCACGAAACAGCCCCCAAGAGGCTCGGGCCTTGGCCAGTTCGTCGAGATCGAAGGTGGCGGTGATCACGCCTTCTTCTCGACCGAGTTCGGCAACGATACCGCCCGTGGCATCGCTGATGAACGACGTGCCGTAGAAAGTGAGCGCGCAATGCTGGCCCTGCTCGTAGCCAATTCGGTTGGACGCCACCACGGGCATGCAATTGCTGGCGCTGTGCCCCTGCATGGCCCGCCGCCAATGCTCGCGGCTGTCGAGGGACGGATCCTGCGGCTCACTGCCGATCGCGGTCGGGTAAAGGAGAATTTCCGCACCCATCACGGCCATTGCCCGGGCCGCCTCCGGAAACCATTGGTCCCAGCAGATCCCAGCGCCGAGGCAGCCGAAGCGCGTCTGCCAAATGCGAAAACCGGTATCACCCGGCGTAAAATAGTATTTCTCCTGATAGCCCGGCCCATCCGGGATGTGGCTCTTTCGGTAGACACCCATCACTCGCCCGTCGGCGTCGATCATTGCCAGCGAATTAAAATAGGCGTTGTTGGCACGCTCGAAGAAGCTGACCGGCAGAACGACCCCGAGTTCTGCGGCCAGCCGGCTCATCCGTGCCAAGAGTGGATTTCCCTCGAACGCAAAGGCGCGGCCGAAATGATCCGGCAGCTGCTCCTTGCAGAAATAGACGGACTCGAACAGCTCCTGCAGCAGGACGACCTGTGCCCCCTGCCGGGCCGCCCGTCTGACGAGCGCTTCGGCTGTCGCGAGATTGCCGTCACGGTCGGGGCCGCAAGCCATTTGCGTGGCAGCGACGGTTACTTCCCGCATATGCCCTCCTCGAGACTTACGCGCGAATATGGCGTGGTGCCGTTCAGTTGGCAAAGCCGAAAGCTGGGCAAGCATGCCATTGCCCGCTCGATGGCGCTCAGGGCTCGGCCATACCTTGATGGTGATACGAAACGAGGCCGCGGTCCGTTGAGCAGAGCCCCCTTCTCAAGCGTAATCAGACGAAACCCGAACGCCTCCAAGATTCTTGTCGGGACGACGATCCAAGTGGCAGCCGCCTGTAACGTGGCGCCAGAGCGGCTTCAGGCGCCGCTGCTAGCGGCGGATCGTAGCTTAATCAGCAACGAACGCCGTGCTCGATGAAATGCGCCCCACAAGGCAAGTGCTCAGCCCTCTGACAGAGCAGCTTGAACCGAAACGGCATCGAATCCGATGCCCTCGCGGCGCGTGCCAGCAAAACCGGCGAGGGATCGACGCCGACTACCTCGACGACGTCGCGACTGTGATGGAGAAAAATGTGACCGGAGCCGATACCGATCACCAGGACACGCCCGCGTGTCGCGCCAGCCGTGGGCGCCCGCCACTCCAGCAAGCGTTGGTTCGTCATTCCCCAAAGCACCAGTCGCGGAATCAGGAAGGTGTCCTAGGGATTGCGCCTCATCACGAAGCTGTCCGGCTTCGGCTGCGCTTGGAGCTGCGCCAGCAAAGCATCTTTCAGCCGGCGCACGATGGCTCTGGCATCGCGCCTCAGCTGTGCGCGGCGCTCTCGGACGCATCGTCCACCGGCTCTTTGCTCGAGTAATCGGTGGCCTTGTGCACCAAGACGATGATCACGCCGAGCCCAAAAAGGAAGAGCAGTCCACCAAACGTGGCGAACATGCCATCCGCCGCGCGGCTGTAGAGAAACAATCCGAAAAGCGACAGCACACCCATGACGGCGCCCGCCACCCATTGGCTCATCGCCGGCATCTTCGCGATCCCCTTGAGATCAAATCCACTGCCCTTCGACCCACCGCGCTTGAGGCCGGTCTCGGTGAGCTGCAGCAACAGGCGAACGAGCAGCGAGACGCCCACCAATAACAAGAGCAGGCCCAACAGGAACAGCCCGCCACTGGCGCCGACGACCAGCATCATGCCGAGGACGGCGCAAACCGCGCCACCCACACCCGAGAAGATACGTCGATCGCTTGCCAAGCCGCCAACTCCGTCAATGTCCGTCCACACAACCGCCACGAGCGTTTTAGCTTACCGCGCCACGCCCGAGTGCGTGGTATCAGGCCTTCTCATCCACGACAATATCGCGATAGGCGTGCCAAGTGGCGTGCCCAATCAACGGCAACGTCACGATGAGACCGAGATAGAGGGTGACCAGCCCGGCGAGCGTGAAGATGACGATCAGACCCGCCCAGAGCAGGAGCGGCATGAAGTTCGCCTGAACGGCGCGGACGCTCGTCGCAATCGCTTCGATAACGTTGCTCGATCGCCGGTCGAGCAGAAACGGGATGGAGATGACGCTGATCGAGAACGCGATGAGCGCGAACACGGCTCCGATCGCCGATCCGATGACGAGGAATGGCCAGCTATCGGCCGAAAGGAACGTCGAGACGAAGAGGTTCGAGAAATCGGGCGGCTCGAGGCCGAAATAGAGGAAGAACAGGACAGCTGCGATCCGTGCCCAGAAAATCATCAGCAGCAGAAGCGCCATTCCCATCAAGGCGATCTGGCTGGGGTTTCGCTTGAAGGCAGCAAGCGCTTGGCTGATCGTCGTTGACTGCCCCTCCTCGCTACGCCGGCTGGCTTCGTAAAGGCCGACAGCAAGAATTGGGCCGACGATCAGAAACCCGGCAACGAGCGGCAAGACGAGATAGGCGACATCGAAGGCGAACAGGGCCCAGGTAATGATGTAGCCCGTAACCGCGGCCAGCACGCCGTAAGCGAAGCTGACACCGGGGGTCTTGAGACAGTCCTGCCAGCCCTTCTTGAGCCAAGTCCAGGGCTGGTCCATCTCGAGCTTGCGCACGCTCAAACCTGTCTGGGCAAACACCGGTACGACTTCGGCCATACGTCGATTCTCCCCTTCCTCTCCCGGCTGGCCGCGCGGCCAGCCCGCTCCCTCGTTGGCCGCCCGGACCGGCCACAGAACGCTTCTTTTGGCTGCATTGGCGTAGCACCGCAACCGAAATGCCGGGTGTCGCATGGTCGCCACGGCACGGTGACCGCGACACGTTGCCCGAGACGGTTCCCCAGGCTTGCGATCTAGCCGCTTTCGTAGTGCAACCAGCGTCAGGTGGGTTTGACATGGATCAATGTCCATGTCGCTGCGGGCGCGCAGAAAGCCCCCAAGTCGACCAACGACTTGCAAGGCGTTCGGCGCTCCGACGCGCCACTTGGGAGAACACTATGGCAGCGGTCCTTTCCGCCCCTCGAGGGTACGTCGACAGCGCCTACGACGAAGGGGTCGTACGGCTCTTCGTCATCGCGACGATGTTCTGGGGCGTGATCGGCTTTATCGCTGGCACCTATATCGCGTTCCAGCTCGCCTTCCCCATCCTCAACCTCGATCTGGAATGGACCAGCTTCGGCCGGCTGCGCCCAGTGCATACCTCGGCCGTCATCTTCGCCTTTGGCGGTAATGCGCTGCTCGGCACGTCGCTTTATGTCGTACAGCGCACCTGTCGGGCCTCGTTGTTCGGTGGCCCGCTGCTAGCTCGTTTTCTATTCTGGGGCTACCAGCTCTTCATCGTCCTGGCCGCCTTGGGTTACGTCATGGGGGTTACCCAGGGCCGCGAATATGCCGAGCCCGAATGGTATGTGGACCTGTGGCTCACGCTGGTCTGGGTGGTCTATCTCGCGATCTTTCTCGGCACCGTGCTGAAGCGTAAAGAACCACATATCTACGTCGCGAACTGGTTCTACCTCGCCTTCATCATTACCATCGCGATGCTGCACATCGTCAATAACCTGGCGATGCCGGTGTCGTTGTTCGGTGTCAAGAGCTACTCACTTTTCGCTGGCGTGCAGGATGCACTGACCCAGTGGTGGTACGGCCACAATGCGGTCGGCTTCTTCCTCACCGCCGGCTTTCTCGGCATGATGTACTATTTTGTGCCGAAGCAGGCGAACCGGCCGATCTACTCCTATCGCCTGTCGATCATCCACTTTTGGGCGCTGATCTTCCTCTACATTTGGGCCGGTCCGCACCACCTGCACTACACTTCCCTGCCCGACTGGGCGCAGGTGCTCGGCATGACCTTCTCGGTAATGCTCTGGATGCCGTCCTGGGGCGGGATGATCAACGGCCTGATGACGCTATCGGGCGCCTGGGACAAGCTGAGGACCGACCCGATACTGCGGTTCCTGGTGGTCTCAGTGGCGTTCTACGGCATGAGCACGTTCGAGGGGCCGTTGATGTCGATCCGCCAGGTTAATGCACTCTCGCACTACACCGACTGGACGGTCGGCCACGTGCATTCGGGCGCCCTGGGCTGGGTCGCGTTCATCAGCTTCGGCGCCGTCTACTACCTCGTGCCACGGCTATGGAAGGCGCAGCGTCTCTACTCGCTTCGCCTCGTAGAGTGGCATTTCTGGATCGCGACCTTGGGCATCGTCCTCTACATCACGGCAATGTGGGTCTCCGGCATCATGCAGGGATTGATGTGGCGGTCCTACGACAGCCTCGGCTTCCTTCAGTATTCGTTCATCGAAACGGTGGCGGCCATGCACCCCTACTACGTGATCCGTGCCTTCGGTGGAGTGCTGTTCCTCAGCGGTGCATTGATCATGGTCTACAATCTCATCCGCACCGTGCGGCATGAAATTCGGACCGAGGAGGAGCCCGGCGTGATGAGCACTGCTCCTACGACAGGTCAAGCGCAGCCGGCCGAGTAAGGGAACGTCGCCATGAGCCTGATGAAGCATCACAGCAAGATCGAGACTCGGGCAATGCTGCTCACCGTCTTGATCCTGATCACGGTGGCGATCGGCGGTCTCGTCGAGATCGTCCCCCTGTACAAGATCGAGACAACGATCGAGGACGTCGAGGGCGTGCGCCCCTACTCGCCCCTCGAACTCGCCGGCCGCAACATCTACATCCGCGAGGGCTGCTACACCTGCCATAGCCAGCAGATTCGCCCCTTCCGTGACGAGATCGAGCGCTACGGCCATTTCAGTCTCGCGGCCGAGAGCAAGTACGACCATCCGTTCCAGTGGGGCAGCAAGCGCACCGGGCCCGACTTGGCCAGGGTCGGTGGCAAGTACTCCGACGACTGGCACGTGGCCCACATGATCAACCCGCGCGCGGTGGTGCCGGAAAGCATCATGCCAGGCTATCCCTGGATGCTCGATCGACCGCTCGACATGGAGGATCCTGCAGCGCACCTCGACGCGCTCAGCCTCGTCGGCGTCCCCTACTCGGCGGAGATGGTCGAGAATGCCATGGCCGATCTCCAGGCGCAGGCCGACCCGAATGCCGACCACAGCGGCTTCCTGGAACGTTATCCCAAAGCGCAGGTCGGCGCGCTCGACGGTCAGCCTGAGCAGCTGACGGAGATGGACGCCATCGTTGCGTATCTGCAGATCCTCGGCCGGATGGTGGACTTCACCGATATCCGCACCGAGGACCTGATCCAGTAGGCGCCGCACATGGGCGATCTCGTCGAAGAGGCCAAGACGTTTTGGGGTCTGTGGCTGATGCTGATCTTCGTCGGCATTGTCGCCTACGTGATGTGGCCGAGCCGCAAGCGCGAAATGGACGAGCACGCGAGAATTCCGCTCGAGGATCCGCTCGACGAAAGTGAGAGTGAGAGGAAGAGGCATGGCAGAGAAGATTGAGCGGGATCCGGTCACCGGGGTGCAAACCACCGGCCATGAGTGGGATGGGATCAAGGAACTCGACAACCCGATGCCCCGTTGGTGGCTCTGGGTCTTCTATGCCTGCATCGTTTTCTCGGTGATCTGGTGGATCCTATATCCGGCATGGCCGGGCTCGAGCGGCTACACCCGCGGGATTCTCGGCTCGAACGCCCGTGTCAGCCTCGAGGAACGCCTGGCGGAAGCCCGCGAAGCCCAGGCAGTCTATCTGGAGCAGATCGCGGCCTTGACGCCACAGGAGATTTCGGCCGCTCCGGACCTTCTAAACTTCGCCGTGCACGGCGGCCAGCGGCACTTCAACGACAACTGCGCCGGCTGCCATGGGCTCGGTGGCGGCGGCCAGCTCCATTACCCGTCGCTTGCCGACGATTCCTGGATTTGGGGCGGATCGCTGGACGAGATCCTCTATACGATCAACCACGGCATCCGCAACGAGGACGACATGGATGCACGCTTTTCGATGATGCCGGCCTACGGCGCGGACGGCATCCTGTCGCGAGAGGAGATCGCTGCGGTTGCCGAGTATGTCATGTCCCTCGGCAATCGCGAGCATGATGCAGACCTTGCGGCGAGCGGAGCCGAAACCTTTGAGCTGAATTGCGCCGCCTGTCACGGTGACGGCGGCGATGGCATGTACGAGCTTGGCGCGCCGGCCCTGAACGATGCCGTCTGGCTCTATGGCGGCGAGCGCGAGGCCATCCGGGCACAGATCACCAACCCACGACACGGCGTGATGCCACCCTGGCAGGGCCGGCTTTCCGACGACGTGATCAAGATGCTCGCGGTATACGTCCACAATCTGGGTGGGGGCCAATAGCTAGTAGCCCCCTGCCCGGCGCTCGCGCTCTGCTCGGCGACGATAACGCGCCCCTACCGCCGCTGCCGTGTCCGCCTATCCATCACATTCTGCGTGCGATAAGAGAAGGCGACAAATGCAGGGAGCAGCCGCTATGCCGCTGAGAACGCTCGACCACGTCAACGTCAGAACGAACCGCCTCGAAACCATGGTCGCCTGGTACGAGGACGTCCTCGGCATGGTGACCGGCCCGCGACCGGACTTCGGTTTTCCTGGTGCATGGCTCTACTGTGCCGGCAACCCGATTGTCCATCTGGTCGGGGTCAGCGACGAGCCGGCGGCAATCGCCCCCAAAATCGAGCATTTCGCCGTCAGAGCCACAGATTTGGATGGCTTTCTCTCGATGCTTGAGACGAAGGGGATCGACTACGAGATCGGCCGGCCGCCAAACTTCCCGATCATCCAGGTCAACATCTTCGACCCCGACCGGAACCACTTGCACATCGATTTCTCGACCGACGAGGCCGACGCTCTTACGCGCCGTGGGCTCTAAGATCAGACGGCCGAGAGATACCATTCGAAATCGAGCGCCGTCAGGCGCGCCTCGAAGCGGTCGAACTCGGCCCTTCGACAGGCCGCGTAGAGCCGCTTGAACCGCTCACCGAAATACGCATCCAGAAGATTGCCGGTCTCGAACGCCTTGAGCGCCTCGGCCCAGTTCGTCGGCACGGTTCGGCGTGCCTTGGCATACGCGTTGCCGGTGATGGGCGGCCCCGGATCTCCCTTCTGCTCGAGCCCCAGCAGGACGCCCGCGATCATCGCCGCCGTAGCCAGATAGGGACTCGCATCGGCGCCCGCACCGCGATGCTCGATCCGCGTGGCCGTGACCGGTCCTGCAGGCACCCGGAACGCCACCGTCCGGTTGTTCACGCCCCAGGTCGGAGCCGTGGGGGCGTAGGACAGCGGCTGCAATCGCCTGTAGCTGTTGGCATTCGGCGCTAGCAGTAGCATCGACTCGGCCATCACCTGCTGCAGGCCGAAAATGCCGTAGCGCAGGCGTTGGCTGCCCGCCTCGCCGGTCGCAAAGGCATTCCGAGCGTCCTCGTCCAGCAAGCTCAAATGAATATGCAAGCCGCTCCCAGCCAGCTTCTCGAAGGGCTTCGCCATGAAACAAGCTCGAAATCCAGTGCTTTCTGCAGCAGCCTTCACGCATCGCTTGAACAGGAGTGCGTAATCTGCAGCGGTCACCGGGTCGTCGATATGCTTAAGGTTGACTTCGAACTGCCCGGGTGCGAACTCGGAGACGGCCCCCTTCGCTGGAATGTCCTGAACCGTGCAAAAATGCCGAAGGGTTTCAAGAAAGCCGTCCACCTCGTTCAGGCGGTCGAACGAATAGACCTCGCATTCGCGAGCGCGCCGCCCAAGACGCGGGCTCCGCGGCACTTGCGCCATGCCTTCGTCATCGAGCTCCGGGTCGAGCAGGTAGAACTCGAGCTCAAGTGCCACCATCGGCGAGAGGCCGTAGGCCTTGAAACCTTCTGCGACCCGCGCCAATAGGGCGCGAGGATCGGCGAAAAAGGGTGTGCCGTCGAAATCGGCGAGGCCACCCAGGATCTGGGCGCGGGTCCCGGACCATGGCACTGGCGCCAGAGTGGAAATATCCAGCCTGATCGGCCGATCGGCGTCGCCCTCTTCCCAGACGAGCCCACTCCGATCGACATTGGCCCCGGTCGTGTCGATCGCATACAGGGTTGACGAGAACAGCGCCTCTCCGCGAAGCGCCGCCTCCAACTCACCTATCTCAAACCGCTTGCCGCGAGGAATGCCGACGATATCCGGCAAAACTACATCCACGGTGTCGATCAGCGGGTGATCGGCCAGAAAACGGGCAAAGCGCTCGTGGGCAGCTTGGCTAGCTCCAGTATCCGCCACGGTCAGCTGCGGCACTGATGGTCAAATGCTCTCCTGCACCCATTCGACCAGCTTGGTCTTCGGCAAGGCCCCGACCTTTGTCGCCGCAACCTCGCCATCCTTGAACAGCATCAGCGTGGGAATGCCGCGTACGCCATATTTGGTCGGCGTTAGCGGGTTGTCGTCGATGTTGACCTTCACAACCTTTACGTTCTCACCCATCTCGCTGGCGAGATCCTCCAGATGTGGTGCGATCATCTTGCACGGCCCGCACCACTCCGCCCAAAAATCCACCACGACAGGGGTCGACGATTTGAGGACGTCCTGGTCGAAGGCGGCATCGCTGGTTTGGTGCACTGTCATGCTGGTCCATCCGTTATTGTTGATGGACGCCGTCGCCGGCGTCGCTTCGAGGAGCGACTCTTGGATCAGCGACTGACAGCCGTCAAGCGGGCACGACAGCGACCGGCCGGTGGGCATCGAGGAGAGCCGCCGGGACAGCCATTAAGGTCGGCACGGCGGTCCAGACCAGCCCGGCCTGAATCGCCCGGCCCGGATAGATTCGGCCAAGCAACGTCGCATAAGCGGCAAGCTGCCGCAGATAGGCGACAGGGACATCCGCGAGATCGGCCGGCGGCAGACGGCTCGACTTGAAATCCACCAAGTAGACCGCATCCGGCGTGACCGCGAGTCGATCGATCTGGCCGGCGACCACGGTCGAGCCGATGCGCCCGACGATGGGCTGCTCGGCGCGACTCCCTGGCCCGAATGCGGGTTTCAAATCAGAAAGCTCAAAAACTCCCTTCACTTGCCGGATCAGGTTAGTCTGAGCGTCTTCGGTCAAATCGGGCCACGCCAGCACACGGGCTCGGAGCCTCTGGTCGCGGTCCGCCTCCGGCACCGCTGCAATCTCGTGAAGCAATCGATGGAGCGCCACGCCAAACAGGCGCCCATCTCCTCGCGCCAGCGGCGAACTCGCTGGTTGAGCAAGGGTCTCTTCGCGCGATGGCTGAACCAGCCGCAAAGCAACAGGCTCAGCGGCAGGTGTTCGCCGCAGCCAGGAAGGCTCAGGGACGACTTGCCCCGGCGTCGGCAAGACCTCATGGGCTTCGCTCATCGCGACACCTCTGACAAGGCGGCAGCGCCCGTCAAGCGCCCCTTGCTCCACGTCCGGGAGGCTAGCGAGCGCGCGGCCGATCACGTCGTGCCAGGAGCCCTCTGAGCCACCGCGACGCTTCTTCCAGCCGCAGACATAGAGCCGATCGCGCGCCCGCGTCATCGCCACGTAGAGCAGGCGCCATCGCTCGGTCGCCTCGCGCGCCTTGAGGCTCTCCGCGATCTGCCGGCTGACGGGATCACGCTCCGCTGAGGCGATACGCCAAAGCGGCAGGCTGGTTCTTGGATCGACCAACAGTCGGTCGCGTCCCTCCTGCGGCTGGTATGGCCCGGTCTCGGCCAGAAAGACGATCGGTGCCTCCAGTCCCTTGGCACCATGCACCGTCATCACCCGAACGGCATCCACCCCCTGCTCCATGTCCCGCTTCAGCTGCTGGGCATCGTGGCCGAGCCAATGAATGAACCCTTGCAGCGATGCCGCGTGACCTTCCTCGTAGGCGAGCGCCGCCGCAAGAAAAGCGTCTATCGGCTCTGCCGCATCTGGCCCCAGACGCTGCAGCAGACGGCGCCGCCCCCCCTCGCTGCCGAGGACTTGCGTGAACAACTCGAACGGCGGCATGAAGTCTGCCATCTTGAGCCATCCGCTGAAGCGACGCCAAGCTCCCGCGAACGGCTCGAGACCGCGCTCGCCGAGTTGCCTCAACCGCTCCACCAAGTTTTTTTTGTTACGATCGAAAGCGAGCCGAAACAGCGCCTCCTCGTCGAGGCCGAGAAGCGGGCTCTTGAGGAGAGCCGCAAGCACAAGGTCATCCTCGGGCAGCAGCAATGCCTGCCCCATGGCAATCATGTCCTCGACTGCGATCGAATCCGTAAGCCTGAGGCGATCGGCTCCAGCGACCGGAATCTCGTTCTCCTTCAGCGCTTTGAGAATGCGTTCTTGCGCGATGCCGCGGCGTTGCAAGAGGATGAGAATGTCTCCGGCCCGAATCGAAGCGCCTGTGGCCTCAAGCACGGCACCGGTGTCGAGCCAAGCCCGAATCTGCTTCGCGATCTCATGGGCTAGATGGGTTTCCGCCTCGTCAGCATCGAAGCGCTCGGACGGTAGCTGCCAACCATCCGTAGCCCGCACCTGCCGTGGCGGCTGTGTAACGAGCGGCCAGATCTCGACATGGCTAAGCGCCGTCTGACGAAACGTTTGGTGCCGCACCGCCGCCGACTCCTCGCCGGCCACGGCAGCAGCGATCGTTGCGTCGGCCAACACAGCATCGACGGCCTCGACGATCGCCGGACCGGAGCGAAAGGACAGATCGAGAGTGACCCGCTCCACCGGATGGCCAGCTGCAGCGAACCGGGCCATGAGCCGCTCGCGCACAGCCGCGAAGCTCTCGAGATCAGCACCCTGAAAGCTGTAGATCGACTGCTTCTCGTCACCGACGACGAAGAGCGTGCGGACACCGCGCTCAATGCCTTGGCCGGCATGGAACTCCTCAACCAAATGCTCGATGATCGACCATTGGGCCGGGCTGGTATCCTGTGCCTCGTCGACCAGGAGATGATCGATCCGCGAGTCGAGCTTGAACCGCACCCAATCGCGCTTCTCGGGATCCTGCAGCAGCATGTCCGATCGACTGATCAAATCCTCGAAGTCAAGGGCTGCCGCCTGTCGCTTCGTTTCGGCGTAAGTGTCGATGACCGCGTAGCCGACGGTCAGCAGCGCGGCCGTGCGGCGGGCAACCTCCTGCGCCCGAAGCCTGTCCTCGATCCGCACCAGTCTTGCTTGCTCGCGCAAGAGAGCGTTTGCCGATGCTCCATCCAGCGCCTTTGGAATGAGCCGCTTCACCGGCTCGCCGGCCTGTGTCAGCAAAGTCGACCTGTAGCGGTCGAAAAGCCGGACGCGGTCGCCCTCGGCGGCGTTCAACCACTCCAGGATGCAAAGCCCATTCGCCGCCTGAGCAGGCGTTCCCGCCGAGAGCGCGTTGGCGGCCGGGACGAGGTTTCGGGTGTCCACCTCCTCTGCCCGGCAAGCGCGCTCGATGAGCGCCTGCTCCGTATCGTCTCGCTCGACCTCGAGCAGCCTGTGGACGGCCTCGATCACGCCAACGACGCCGCCTTTGGCCAAGGCGAGCTGGCTCAAATGCTGGCGGCGGTCAAGGAGGTGCGCCATCGCCTCGGTAAGCGACTCATCGCCGAGGAGAACCGCGAGCGCATCGATCGCCCCGACCAGCGCCAGCTCCTTGCTGGCCAGAACCTGCTGGCGGGCCTCGATCTGCAGCTCACGCGCCGTGCGCTCGTCGATCAGCTCGAAATGCGGGGCGATTCCGGCCTCGAGCGGAAAGCGTCGCAACAGGCTCTGGCAGAAGCTGTGGATCGTCATGATCCCGAGCCCGCTCGGCAAATCCAACACCTGCGCGAACAGCCGCCGCGCTCGATCGAGAACGGCATCGGCGGGCGCCTCGCCAGTCAGCTGCTCGAGATCGGCTGCGAGCTGGGAAGTGTCCGGGGCTATAGCCCATTCGGCCAGCTGCCTCTCGACCCGCGCGGCCATCTCGGCTGCCGCAGCCTTGGTGAATGTGATGCAAAGAATGCTTTCCGGATCGGCCCCGTCGAGCAGCAGCCGCAGCACACGATTGGTGAGGACCCGGGTCTTGCCGGTGCCGGCATTGGCCGTCACCCAGACCGAGCGTTTTGGATCTGACGCCAAGGCCTGGGCCGGTGTTGGTCGATCGGACCTCGCCTTCGGCCCTGTTTCCGTTGGCTTGCTGATGGTCGGCTCAGTCACCGGCACCTCGCCACTCCTTGATCCGGGCAAGGTGTTCATAGGCATTATAGCGCGGTGCCACCTCTGGCCGGGGCACAGCAAAGAACGGCGTTGCCGGATCAGCAAAATGCCCAAAGAGCCTTTCGACACCGTCCAATGCCGAGAGGATAAGCCCCTCCAGATCGTCTGGCGCGCCGGCGGGCTTGACCGCCGGGATCTTTGGGCTCGCTTTGAGCGGCCAATGCTCAAGCGCCTCGATCCTTGCCGCAACGCCACCACCGCCAAAGCCCCCGCCCTTGGCAATCGCGGCTTCAAGCGGCAGCTGCGGGCTCAAGCCGGCCTTGATGTCCGTCACGGACGGTATGGTGCCGGTCTTGTAGTCGGCGATCCCAATCCCGCCGGACAACCGTACCTCCAATCGATCGGCGCGGGCGCGAATGGTGTACCTTCCGTCAGGACCCAGCCTGAGCTCGCCCCTCACCTCAGCCATGATGCGATCGGTGATGGAACGCCGCTCGCGCTCCTGGTCGAGATACCAGCGGGCTATCTCGCGAAAGCGCGGCCACCAAAGCGCCTGCATCTCGGGCTGATCGCTGAAGCGGGCAAAAGCCCGCAGGCCCAGCTGCGTGAGCTGCACGTCGGCGTCGTCTGGCAATGCCGCCGGATGGCTCTTGGCAAAATCCTCGAGTACACCATGAATGATCGAGCCGTGCTCGCGAATACCCGGGTCGGCGTCGAGCGGATCGAGTGGGACGAGATCAAGGATCCGCCTTGCGTAGACGCTGTAGGGATCACGCATCAGCATCTCGATTTCGGTGACCCAAAGATCCGTCGGCCGCGCCGCGGCCGGAGGCCGTGGTGCCGGCGCCGGGCAGGCACGCACCGACCCCGACGGCGCGTCGAGCGCGGCCACCCAGATGAGCCACTCTGGGGCCAGCTTCAACCGATCCCGGCGATGGCAGGCCCGCGTCACGGTATCCAGGCGCTGCAGCCAGCGGGACGGGACCGTAGGGCTGCCAGCCTGATCCTTGCGGCTGCGTGTCAGCAGTACCTCTCGGGCAGTCGCCGCCATGAGCAGATCATGGGCGGCGATGCCAATCTGGAACTCCACCGGCGGCAGGCCCAACGCGTGCCGCAAGCGCCGGTTCAGCCAGGGGCCGGGCTCCACGGACCGCGGCCAGGTGCCTTCGTTGAGCCCCCCGATCAGGATCGTATCGGCCTCGACCAGCCGGGCCTCGAGCTGGCCCAGGATCATCACGCGCGGATGACTCGGACCACGTGGCCGCACAGCCTCACCGCCCATCAGGACGGCCAGCACCGCGGGATAAGCCTTGCCGACCGGCGCCGGCTCACCGTCGCCCGCCGTGATCAGCCGGGCCAGGAAATCCCGCGTCGCTTCGCCGGCCTCGCGTGCCCAGAGTTCAGCACTGCTGCCCCTTTCATCCGCCGCCAGCCACTCGACGAGTGCGACGTGGGCCCGAACGAGGTCGGGAAAGCCGCGGTTCTGTGCTATCGCCAACTGGGATGCCGCCACGGCAAATGCATCGATCCAGGCGATCAGCTCGGTGACATCCTCGCGCTGGATCTCGGCGAGCGCCGCCCTGATCGCAGCCAATCCCTTGCCACGACGCGGACCGCGCAGCACCAGTCGTTCGAGGCGTCGCACCAAGCGCCGCAGCCCGCCGGCTGGCAGGCCGCCACGCGCCAGAGGATGCTTGAGCGCCGCAAGCAGCGGCACTGGCCCACCATCTCCGAGCAGCCCATGCACGACCAGCAGGAAGAGACTACCCGGAGGTGTCTGGTCAAGCGGCACGCCGGCGCTGTCGTCGACGCTGATCTCGTACCGCGCCAGCTCCGCAGCCACCCGGCGGGCAAGCTGGCGATCGGAAGTCACAAGGGCGGCCGTGCGTCCCGGCGTTTCCAGAGCTTCCCGCAGCTTGAGCGTCAATAGCAGCGCTTCGCTCTCGTGACTGTCGCATTCGGCAATCGACAGATTGTCGAATGCGGCGTCCGGCGGCGGGGGCATGCTCTGCCAAGCCTCCGCGGTGGCCGCCGGACGCATAATCTCCATCAACAGCGCGCGCCGCGGCGTTGGCGAGCGCGCCTCTGCGAGGTCGGGCCAGATGCCGACGTCAGCGGGCTGACGCCCGAGTTGGCTAAGAAAGCGTCGGATGGCGAAGAATGGATGGGTTGGCCCGAGCTTTGCATAAGTGTCTGGATCGATCGCCGGATCAAAGCCGGGCAGAACGATCGCCCCCTGCCCCAGGTCGAGCACAGCCTCGAGGAGGTCGGCCACTGCCGGAACGGAAGCGGTGATGCCGGCTGCGATGACGGGGGCTTCAGGTGGCTCGGCGCGCAGCTTCTCGGCGGCCGCGGCCAAACGCGCATTTCGCCACAGCGCCGGGTCGACAGCGCGCTCGCTGGCCAGCAGGATCGGCCAGGCATCGCCGAGTATGCCCAGGAACCGTACGACCTCCTGCCAGTGCTCGGCCAGATCCCCGGGCAGCAGCGCCTCGAGCATGCCGAGATCAACCCGCTCGGTCTGGACCAGGTCCAGCAGCTCGGCCAGGGCGGTGGCCAATCGGATCGCTTGCTCGTCCGGTATCGGTGCCTTCGCCTGGACCAGCCGGGCGAGCAGCAGCCGACGGCGCAGCGCATCTATGGCTGGCGCCGACTCGGCGGCATCTGCGACGAGCGGCAGTGGCAGCTCGGCGAGATCCACTTCGCCCACCGGCTGCAAACGTGGCAGCAGAAGCGCTTCCGCATCACTGAGCTCGAGAAAAGTGTCGCGCAGCTCGAAGCAGGCACGTCGGCTCGGCAGCAAGATCAGGTGATCGGCAAGCTGCTCCCTGGGGAGCCGCAAGAGGCCCGCAGCGAGGCTCGGCAGGAACGGCCGCTCGGCCGGGATCGTGAGAAGCTGGCCCATGGAGGCAACTCTCTATCGAGAGTCGAGCAGCTTCGCCAGCCGGTGCCCCCAGCCTTCGTCCGGCGAACTGATCTGCAAGGTACGGCTCTGGCCACCCACGTCGGCGATCTTGATGCTGAGCGCTGATGGGGGAAACCAGCCGTCGCCGGCTCGCGACGGCCATTCGACGATGAGGACGCCCCGGTCACCAGCTTCGTCGAGACCAAGCTCGACCAGCTCGTCAGGACCCCCGATCCGGTAGAGATCAACATGCGTGATCGGGCAATCGCCACCTTCATAACGCTGCACCAACGTGAAGGTTGGTGACGGCACATCAATTCGCGAGCCCACCCACGCGCGGATCACGGCTCGCGCCAGCTCGCTCTTGCCGGCGCCAAGTTCGCCCTCAAGTAGGATGACGTCGCCCTGCGCCAGCGTTCGGGTCAAGGCACGCGCAAAGGCGTGCATGGCTTCGAGAGACGAGACGCGCTGCCGGTGAAAGAGGCTTGGCATGCGCGTCTCGGAACGGTCAGTAGCGGTATTGCTCGGTCTTGAAGGGGCCGTGGCCCTCGACGCCGATATAGGTGGCCTGATCATCGGTGAGCTTGGTCAGCTTGGCGCCCAACTTTTCGAGATGCAGAGCTGCCACCTTTTCGTCGAGATGCTTGGGCAACACGTAGACCTGATTCGCATATTGGCCATTATTGTTCCATAGCTCGATCTGCGCCAGCACCTGGTTGGTGAAGGAGGCGCTCATGACAAAGCTCGGATGACCGGTGCCGCAGCCGAGGTTCACGAGCCGGCCCTTGGCCAGCAGGATGATCTGTTTGCCGTCGGGGAACTCGATCTGATCGACCTGCGGCTTGACCTCCTCCCACTTGAAATTCCTAAGGTCGCCGACGCGGATCTCGTTGTCGAAGTGACCGATATTGCAGACGATGGCGCCGTCCTTCATCGCCCGCATATGATCGAGGGTGATGATATCTTTGTTGCCTGTGGCGGTGACGAAGATGTCCGCCCGGGTCGCGGCTTCCTCCATCGTGACGACCTCGAAGCCCTCCATCGCCGCCTGGAGCGCGCAGATCGGGTCGATCTCGGTGACCATGACACGCGCACCAGCATGACGCAGGCTCTCGGCCGAGCCCTTGCCGACGTCGCCGTAGCCAGCGACGACGGCGACCTTGCCGGCCATCATCACGTCGGTCGCCCGGCGAATCCCGTCGACGAGGCTTTCCCGGCAGCCATACTTATTGTCGAACTTGGACTTGGTAACGCTGTCATTGACGTTAATGGCCGGGCAAAGAAGCTTGCCTTTCTTCGCCATGTCATAAAGTCGAAGAACACCCGTGGTCGTCTCCTCCGAGATACCCTTCACGTCCTTCATTAGCCCTGGGTGCTTCTCGTGCATGACGACCGTAAGATCGCCGCCGTCATCGAGGATCATGTTGGGCGTCCAGCCGTCTGGCCCCTGGATCGTCTGTTCGATGCACCAGTCGTACTCTTCCTCGGTCTCGCCCTTCCAGGCAAAGACCGGAACGCCGCTGTCGGCAATGGCCGCTGCCGCCTGGTCCTGGGTGGAGAAGATGTTGCAGGAAGACCAGCGGACGGTAGCGCCCAGATGGGTTAGCGTCTGAATGAGCACGGCTGTCTGGATCGTCATGTGCAGGCAGCCGGCGATCCGTGCGCCCTTCAACGGCTGGCGGCTACCGAACTCGTCGCGGAGCGCCATGAGACCGGGCATCTCCTTCTCGGCAATGGCGATCTCGCGGTGGCCCCAGCCGGCGAGGCTGATATCGGCGACCTTGAAGTCGGTGAATTGGCTCATTCGTTGGAACTTTCCTGGTTTCGAGGTGCCAGACCTCGCTTTGAATTCGAAGGCAAAGATGGACCGCCGACGCCGAAAATCGAGCCTAGCTGCCATGACGCTCGGCGTGGCAGGCTGTGCCGATCATCGCCGAAGCTCATACAAGCGGGCGCGACACCTAGATAAGGCGCGCGCTCTGGCTACGAAACGGGCAGCCCAATCACCGTCAGTCGTGATCGGGGATGTTCATAGAGCCCATCGCCCGAGATGCAAGCTGGAGCGTAGGCCAGCGGCAACGGATCGCCAGCCGATGAAGGCGCTTTACAAACAAGCGTCTTTGGCGGCATACGAAATGTTCGATGGCGGTCGCGCTGCCATCGTTGTTGAAGGCGCGAGATTCTCAGTAGCCGGTAAGGCAGCAATGCACGAGTGCTTCAACGATGCGATGATGGAGGCGGTGAATGCCGCGACTCTCGCACGCGCTCGCCGCATTGGCGCCGCTCTGCCGCACCAGCTTGGGCTTCGACTTACCCGCCCCTGAGCCATCGCGTCCATCGGACGCGCGCTCAGGGGACGATGATCGAGCCCACGCGCCTTCACTGAGAGTTGAGCCAATGACGACTTCCGAACACCCTATCGCTGCCGCCGTCAGCCAATCGACTGACGACAGAATTTTCGTTTTCGACACGACTTTGCGCGATGGCGAGCAATCGCCCGGCTGCTCGATGTCGACGCCGGAAAAGATCCAGGTTGCCGAGCTGCTCGAGCAGATGGGCGTCGATGTCATCGAGGCGGGCTTTCCGATCGCCTCGGAAGGCGACTTCGACGCGGTCCATAAGATCGCCGGGCGGATCAAGGACAGCGTGGTTTGTGGTCTCGCCCGTGCCGCCACAGGCGACATCGATCGCGCTGCCGAGGCACTCAAGCCCGCCGCCCAGCCACGTATCCACACCTTCATCGGCACCTCCCCCCTGCACCGCGAGTTCCAGCTGCAACTCGACAAGGAACAGGTGCATGAACGCGTGATTCAGAGCGTCAAGCGTGCCAGGACCTACACCGACGACGTCGAGTGGAGTGCCATGGACGCCTCGCGCACCGAGCACGACTTCCTCTTTCGCTGCATCGAGACGGCCATCGCCTGCGGCGCCACCACGATCAACATCCCAGACACGGTCGGCTATTCGTACCCCGAGGAGTTCGCCGATCTGATCTGCTCGATCAGGAACAACGTGCCCAACATCGATAAGGCTATCTTGTCGGTGCACTGTCACAACGATTTGGGCCTCGCCGTCGCCAACTCCCTGCGAGCGGTTCAGGCTGGGGCGCGGCAGATCGAATGCACGATCAACGGTATCGGCGAGCGAGCCGGCAATTGCGCGCTCGAGGAGGTGGTCATGGCGGTGAAGACCCGCCACGACCAGTTGCCCTACGCCATGCGAATAGACAGCCGCCGGATAATGGCAGCTTCTCGCCTGGTCTCGGCGATCACGGGCTTCAACGTGCAGCCCAACAAGGCGATCGTCGGCGCCAACGCTTTCGCCCACGAGAGTGGCATCCACCAGGACGGGATGCTGAAGAACGCCCAGACCTACGAGATCATGCGTCCGGAGGACATCGGGCTCGTCAAGTCGAACTTGGTGATGGGCAAGCATTCCGGCCGCCACGCCTTCAAGACCAAGCTCAAGGAGCTGGGCTACGAGCTGGGCGACAATGCGCTCGAGGACGCCTTCAGTCGCTTCAAGGCACTGGCGGACAAGAAGAAAGAGATCTTCGACGAGGATTTGGTCGCGCTGGTCGACACCGAGATCGGCGAGTCCGGGCAGACCATCCGCTTCGTCCGCCTCGACTTGCGCTGCGGCAGCCACGTCACACCACAGGCCGATCTGACCTTGAGTATCGATGGCGTCGAGCGATCCGCCACCGCCATCGGTGACGGGCCGGTGGACGCCACGTTCAAGGCGATCAAGGCGCTCTACCCGCACGAGGCGGAGCTGCCGCTCTTCCAGATCCATGCCGTTACCGAAGGCACCGACGCACAGGCAATCGTGACGGTGAGGCTCGAGGAGAACGGCAGGAGGGCAACCGGCCAGTCGGCCGATACCGACACGCTCGTGGCCTCCGCGCAGGCCTATATCGGCGCCCTGAACAAGCTCTTGGCCAAGCGCAGCCGCAGCGCGCCGGAGCCGCTCTCCGCCTGATGTTAACATTTTCGGCCAAGCCTCGCTTAGCGCTCTGGGAGCGTGGATTCGCGCCCGACGTTCAGCTTGGTAACTAAATTTCAACTATTTCGTGGCAGTGTTGCGGCTGGACGGTTAATCGTCGTCCAGCTGCGCGGCTCGCCTCGCCTGCCACGATCCGTAAGGCTCATTCAGTCCCGACGACCCTGCAACTGCCGAGCCTGGAGCGGACAGACGCCCTATGTTCTCTCGCCTTCTTGGTCTCTTCTCGGCCGATCTCGCCATCGATCTCGGCACCGCCAACACGCTGGTCTACATGAAGGGTCGGGGCATCGTGCTGAACGAGCCCTCGGTGGTCGCCATCGCCACGGTCAAGGGCCGCAAGCAGGTCCTTGCCGTCGGCGACGGAGGCCAAGGAGATGGTCGGCCGCACGCCCGGCAACATCGAGGCGATCCGGCCCCTTCGCGACGGCGTGATCGCCGATTTCGAAGTCGCCGAGGAGATGATCAAGCATTTCATCCGCAAGGTGAACAAGAGCCGCGGCTTCGCTAGCCCGCAAGTGATCATCTGCGTGCCGTCGGGCTCGACGGCAGTCGAGCGAAGGGCGATACAGGAGGCTGCGGAAGCCGCCGGCGCACGCCGCGTCCACCTGATCGAGGAGCCGATGGCCGCCGCCATCGGCGCCGGCCTGCCCGTGACGGAGCCTACCGGCTCGATGGTCGTCGATATCGGCGGCGGCACGACCGAGGTCGCTATTCTGTCACTCGGCGGCATCGTCTATGCGCGCTCGATTCGGGTCGGCGGCAACAAGATGGACGAGGCGATCATCAACTACGTTCGCCGCAACCACAGCCTGTTGATCGGCGAGGCCACGGCTGAGAACATCAAAAAGCGCATCGGCTCGGCGTGCCTGCCCGAGGACGGCAACGGCGAGGTTATGGAGATCAAGGGCCGCGATCTGATGAACGGTGTTCCCAAGGAAATCGTGATCAGCGAACGGCAGATCGCCGAGAGCCTCGCCGAGCCCGTGAATGCCATCATCGAGGCCGTGAAAGTTGCGCTTGAGCATACCGCGCCCGAACTCTCTGCCGACATCGTCGACAAGGGCATCGTCCTTACCGGCGGCGGCTCGCTGCTGGGAAATCTCGACTTCGTCCTGCGCCACTCGACCGGTCTCCCCGTCAGCCAAGCCGATGAGCCGCTGAGTTGCGTGGCGCTCGGCACCGGACGTTGCTTGGAGGACATGAAAGGCCTGAAGCATGTCCTCCACACGGCTTATTGAGCCTCGGCCCTAGTCCTGCGCTGCAAGTGGCTGGCACTCAACGCGCATCGGATGTTGCTTCCATGCGACATCGACCTGCCATTCAGCCCAACCCAAGCTTGCATTGCCGGCGTCAATCTGTGGTACTCTGTAGGTCGGCGTTGATGCGGTTGGAGCAGCAGTGAAGCGGTTCGTCGATGTATTGATCCGTCTTGGCGCAATCTGGCGCTCCATGGGCGAACGCCCCGTGCTGGCCGCGTGTGTCGCGCTCGCTCTCGTTCTGCTGATTCTCGATCGCCTGCAGGTGCCGGCCGTTGATCAGGTGAAGGCACTGGTCGCCGATCAGGCCGTGCCGTTGGTGACGCTGGTCCGCCAGCCGGTTTCGTGGAGTAGACAGTTCGGCGAATCGCTGGGAAGTATTTTCGCCGTCTATGCCGAAAACGAGCGGCTCAAGGCCGAGAACCGCCGCTTGCTGGAGTGGCAAACACAGGCGGTCAGGCTCGGCGTGGAGAACCGCTCCCTGAGGACGTTGCTCGAGATGCCCGACGCCGAGCCGACGGCCCGCCGGGTCAATGCACGGATCGTCGCCGACTCGGCGAGCCCCTTCGTGCATACACGGCTGATCGATATCGGCACGGATGCCGGCATAGCGAACGGCATGGCCGTGCTGACTCCAGCCGGAATGGTCGGTCGGGTGGTGCAGGTCGGTGCGCGGTCCGCGCGCATCTTGCTGCTAACCGACCTCAATTCGAAGGTCCCGGTCATTGTTGAGCGCTCGGGCGACCAAGCCCTGCTCGCTGGCGACAATACCGCGGAGCCCAGGCTTGAGTTCCTGCCGCTGAATCCTCGCTTCCAGATTGGCGATCGCGTGATAACTTCCGGGCGCGGTGGCGTCCTTCCGGCCGGTCTGATGATCGGTGAGATCAGCAACGTCGATGGTCCGAGAGTGAGCGTCCGCCCCGCCGTGAACTGGAACGCCATGGACTTCGTGGCCGTGCTTCGCCAGCCCCCCCTGCCACCGCCGGAGAGCGCACCAAGGATAGACGATCGCGCGGTGCAGGACGGCGCGCGCAGTCCGAGCGCGACCGGCGACTGGCCCCTGCCGCCGCCGCTGTCTGGGGTCGTCGTAGACACTGGCCTTCTTCAGATCGCACGCGGCGGATGAGCGTCCTCGGGCGAGAAGGTGTCACGTCGTTGAGCCGACCGGAAGAATTCCTGCGCAGCCTCCTGCCGCTCCTGACATTGCTGGCGCTGATGGCATTCGATCTGGCCCCCTTGCCGAGCGCCGCACCGACGTCTATCGCCCCCTTCCTCTCGCTGGTCGCCATCTTCTTTTGGACTTTGCATCGCCCGGACCTAATGGCTCCGGGCATCGTGCTTGTGGCTGCGCTCGCCCTCGATGCCGCGGCCGGACTGCCGCTGGGTCTTACGGCGCTAGCCCTCTTCGCCACGCGCCTCATCCTGCTGGCACCACCGCGGTTCTTAGCTGGGCGCTCGTTCCTCGTGATTTGGGCTTGGTTCAGCCTGGCTGTGGTCTTGCTGTTGACCATCCGCTGGCTTCTGATCAGCATCTATTTCCAGCACCTTTTCGTCATTCGCCCGGTTCTTTTCGAGATCGTCCTGACGATCGCAGCCTATCCGCTGGTGAGTTCTCACCCTCGCAATGGTGCAACCCAGTCTGCCAAAGATGGTCCATGCAGCACCACGCAGCTGACCGAACCAAGAGCTTCACCCGTAGGGCGCTTCTCGTCGGCGGCGCGCAGACCGCGCTCTTCGGCCTGCTGGCCGGCCGCCTTTGGCAGCTTCAGGTCGACCAGTCTCCACGCTACTCGCTGCTTGCAGAGGAGAATCGCGTCAGCCAAAGGCTCACCGTTCCGCCGCGAGGCCGAATTTTCGACCGCAATGGCAGGGTTTTGGCGCGCAATGTACCGAGCTACCGGGTGCGAGTGATTCGTGAGAACACGAGGGATTTGGAGGCAACACTCCGAAATCTCGCCCAAGTGATCCCGTTGGACGAACGGCAGATCAGCCATATCGTGCGGACCGCGAATATGCAGCGCGCATTCGTGCCGGTCCTGGTGCGCGAGGGGCTGTCGTGGGACGAGGTTACCGCGGTCGCCGTGCATAGCCCGCACATGCCCGGTGTCGTCCTGGATTCGACGTTGCTACGCGAATACCCTTACGGTGAGGTCTTGGCCCACGTGCTCGGCTATGTCGGGCCGCCAAACGAAGAGGAGCAGGTCAAAGATCCCGACCCGCTCATGCGTCTGCCTGAGTTTCGCATCGGGAAGAACGGTATAGAGTACGCGCACGATCAGTTGTTGAGAGGACGCGCAGGCCGGCGGCGAGTCGAGGTCAACGCGATCGGGCGTGAGATACGAGAGCTGGACCGTGACGACGGCCAGGCAGGTGGCGACGTTCGCCTCAGCCTGGACCTTGAGCTCCAGGAATTCACCTATGAGCGGCTATCGGCAGAGCTGTCGGCGAGCTCGGTCGTGGTCGACGTCAATACCGGCGCCGTCTTGGCGCTGGCATCCGTACCCAGCTTCGACCCTACTGCATTTCTCGACCGCCTGTCGCACCAGCAATGGAAAGAATGGCGAGACAGTCCGCGGACACCGCTGGTCAACAAGTGCATTCGCGGCCAGTATCCGCCCGGCTCCACCTTCAAGATGATTGTCGGCCTCGCCGCCCTGGAAGCCGGTCTCGTGACGCCGAGCTACGACGTCTTCTGCGGCGGCTACACGAGCCTGGGCAACGCGCGGTTCCATTGCTGGAAGAGCCACGGGCGGGTTGCGCTCCATCAGGCACTCGCCCAATCGTGCGACGTCTATTTCTATGACTTGGCACGGCGGGTCGGGGTCGATGGCATCGCGGCCATGGCGAAACGCTTCGGCCTGGGGCATGTTCTGGGTCTCGACCTGCCGGGCGAACGGCCGGGGCTCGTGCCGACCAGCCAGTGGAAACGCGATACGCTTGGCGAACCATGGCAGCGCGGTGAAACGCTGGTAGTCGGAATTGGCCAGGGCTTCATGCTGGCAACACCACTGCAACTGGCCATCATGACGGCCCGAATTTGCAATGGCGGCTGCGCGGTCCGCCCTTGGTTCATGCGGGACGCGGCGGCGCCGCTCTTCGTGCCTGATCCGATTGGCGTGTCTCAGGCCAATCTCGACCACATCCGCACCGGGATGGAGATGGTGGTCAATCATCCGAGGGGCACGGCAAGGCGCCATGCGCTGACCCTCGAAGGTGTCCAGATGGCCGGCAAAACCGGCACCTCGCAGGTGCGCCGCATCACCCGGGCGGAGCGTGCAGCAGGCCTTCACAAGCGTAAGGACCGCCCGTGGGAGCATCGGCATCACGCCCTCTTCGTGTGTTACGCCCCGACGATAGAGCCGCGTTACGCAGTTTCCGTCATCGTCGAGCATGGGCAAAGCGGGAGCACGGCGGCGGCGCCGATCGCTCGTGACATCATGACCAAGGTGCTGGAGCTCGACCCCTCGGGCCGCGCATTATCGGCCGGACTTTGAGACCAGTGAGAGCAGACAAGCGCTTCGTCGCGCGACACAGCCAACGCACGGCGACCTGAGCAATGGCAACCGAGGCCCGGATTCGCCAGACCGAGCTCCGTTTTCTCGAGAAACTGCGCTCGATCCATTGGCCCCTGGTGGGCGCACTGATACTGCTCGGGATGCTGGGCTACCTCGTGCTCTACTCGGCCGGCGGCGGCAGCCATATTCCCTGGGCGTCGCGACACGGCATCCGCCTCGTCTTCGGTGCATGCATAATGCTGGCCGTCGCGCTGGTCGATATCCGGGTCTGGTTTCGCTGGGCGTTTCCGCTCTACGCCATCGCTTTCGTGATGTTGCTCGGCGTCGAGGTGGTCGGCGAACTCTCCAAGGGCGCGCAGCGCTGGATCGATCTCGGCATCGTGCAGCTACAGCCATCGGAGCTGATGAAGGTCGGGCTCGTACTTTGCCTCGCCCGCTATTTTCACAGCGCCTATCTCGATGAGGTCAAGCGCCTAGTCTTTCTGATCCCGCCTTTGGTCTATATCGCGCTGCCTGCTGTGCTCGTGCTCAAGCAGCCCGATCTGGGCACCAGCATCATGCTGCTTGCCTGCGGCGGCACGCTCCTCTTCCTTGCCGGGGTCCGTCTGTGGAATTTCGGTCTCGCTATTGGAGCCGTTGCCGCGGTGCTCCCGCTCGCCTGGGCTGGGCTGCACGATTACCAGCGACAGCGGGTTCTCACCTTCATCGATCCCGAGACCGATCCACTGGGCGCCGGCTATCACATCATCCAGAGCAAGATCGCGCTCGGCTCAGGTGGCTTCTGGGGCAAGGGCTTTCTACAGGGCAGCCAGGCACAGCTGAGCTTTCTGCCCGAGAAGCAAACCGACTTCGCCTTCACCATGCTCGCCGAGGAAACCGGGTTCGTCGGCGCCGTGGTGGTCCTGCTTCTCTGCCTGGCGATTATCGGCATGACCTTGATGGTGGCGCTCCGCTGCACCCATCAATTCGGGCGCCTTCTTGCCATGGGGATCGCTTTCAATTTCTTTCTTTATGTGCTGATCAACGTTGCCATGGTTACCGGCCTCATTCCCGTTGTTGGTGTGCCTCTACCGATGATCTCCTATGGCGGCACGGCGATGATGACCACCCTTCTGGGCTTCGGCCTCGTGCTATCGGTCGACGTCCACCATACGACAGCAATTCCTCGCTTCCCCACTGACATCTGAAGGACTCAGCAAGAAGAGTGCGTGCTTGGGCAGCGAGCACAAGCTGCCACGGCTTGGCGTGCGAAATCCAAGTGCTTGGAAGAGCGACCAGGTGGCTTCCGGAACCCTCACCGTTTCGACCTTGTTAGGGTAGTTTCAGAGCGACGAACGAGGGAGGCAGCAATGCCGAGGCAGCCGGGGTTTTGGGATGTCGAGGATTGGCTCCCACGAGTTCGCAGCGCAGGGCGATCCCTTGGAAAAGCTCCTAGAGATCCTCGATTTCTAGAGCAGATTGACGCTGACCGGAATCTTTTCCTGATTCCTATTTTGATACAGGGAGTGATTCACACTTCTCGGTTGTGCTGAATGGGCGAAGGGTGATGGCGTGGCGATCGGGGCAGAGTTACGCGGCGGATTTGCGGGAAGGCGTGCTGGCAGCGGTGGACGGCGGGCTACCGGCGACGGCTGTGGCCGAGCGGTTCGGTGTCAGTCTTTCGTTCATTGACAAGGTTTTGAAACCACGGCGACTGACCGGCGAGACCGCCGCCCGCGCGCAGCGCAATCAGCAAGAGCTGAAGCTCGCGGCCTGTCACGAGACGATCCAGGCCGAGATCGTGCGGCGGCCGGACGTCACGCTGAACTCGTTGCGCGCTTGGCTGGTCGAGACGCATGGCGTCGAGGCGAGCCTCGGGCTGATGCACAACACCCTGATTCAACTCGGACTCACGCCAAAAAAAGCCGGATGGGCAGCCTTGTGGGGCCGTGGGGACCCCGCAGCCCCACGGCGGAGGAGCAGGATCGCCCGGACGTCACCGAGCAGCCTGCCATCTGGCGCGCTGAGCAAGCTGCGATGAGCCGAGGCCGGTTGATCTTCATCGATGAGACGAGGGGCATCGACCAAGATGGCCCGGCGTTACGGCCGCTCGCTGCGCGGCCGGCGCCTCGACGCGGCTTTGCCACATGGCCATTGGACGACAACGACCTTCATCGGCGGCCTGACAAGTCGAGGTTTCTTAGCACCTTACGTCCTCGACGGTGCCATGGATGGGCCGACGTTCAGAGCCTGGACGGAGCAGATGCTGGCCCCGCAGCTGGAGCCGGCGACGTCGTTATCATGGACAATCTCCCCGCCCACAAGGTCCCAGGCGTGCGCCAGGCGATCGAGGCCAAGGGTGCGGTACTGCGCTACCCGCCACCCTACTCACCCGATCTCAACCCATCGAAGGCCAGCAGGCCTTCGATCCGATCCCTAAAAGGGCCGCGGTCAGCAGACCGCGGTAGGCGAAAACGCATTCGCCAAGCTAAAGGCACTGCTCAGAACGGCTGCCGAACGCGCTATCGAAGGCCTATGGACCACAATCGGTCAGCTGCTCGACCGCTTCTCCACGACCGAATGTCAGAACTACATCGAGAATGCTGCTTATCTACGGTCCGCGTCAAAACGCTCTAGATTTTCCGTGCGGTTCTGCATGAAGCTCTTTGCAGCATGGACCGACCGCGAGCCGTGCAAGAAAAGAAGCAAAAAGATCAGACTAGCATATCCTGATGCGGCCGGACGACCAAGCTCCACGTCGTCACGGACCTGATCGGCCGGCCGATCGACCTGCATCTCACGCCATGCGACCATGCCGATATCGGTCCAGCGCAAACGCTCGCCGAACGAGCCGGTCCCTGCCGTCGGCTGATTGCCGATCAGGCTTATGACGCCGACAGCCTTCGCGAAACCTTGCGGCGAGCCGATGCGAAAGCTCTCATCCCAGGCCGCAGCAACCGCATCAAGCCGATCCGCCACGAAAAAAAAGGCGGTGTCTGGATTGCGTGTTGAAGTCCGCACAAGTTGGTGAGAACATTTATGAAACATCGATTTCGGAGCGGACGATGAACAAGGCACGTTTCAGGCGTTTGTGCGCAGGCATGAAGAGATTGAGTGTCGGGCAGATGCGGGCGCTGCGAGGCCAGCTTCGAGCACTCGATACGCGCATCGAGGTTCTTTCGCGCATCGATGCCCGGGGACAGGCGCTCACCGAATGTGTTCACTGTGCCGCGCCTTCGTTGCAGCGCTGGGGCGAGACCCGAACGGGGTTGCCAAGGCTGAGATGCAAGGCCTGTCGTCGGACATTCTCCTCGGCCACCGGGACGGTGCTGGAGCGCATTCGTCGGCCCGAAAAGCTGCTCGCGGTGCTGCGTGACATGATGTCGACAAGCCCTCGCTCATGTCGAGCCCTGGCGCGATGTCTCGAACTGGACAAGACGACCGTCTGGCGTTGGCGCCTGAGCCTGCTCCAGGCGCTCATCGGGGCTGGTGCGAGCGAATTGAACGGTATCGTCGAGGCCGATGAGAAGTTCTTCCGGGAGTCGCGCAAGGGCAGCCGTGAATGGGTTGATCACGAACGCGACCCGACCCGTCATGCCGAGCCCGACCGCCCGCGTTGGCGTGATTTCCGGCGCCTCCGGCTGCTCTTCCCGGCCGGATTGTCGGCGTGGCAGATACCAGTCTTGACCCTGACCGATCGAACGGGCGCGCGGCGCGCCGACGTGCTCCCCGATCGCCGCGCAACGAGCCTCGTCTCCCGGCTCGAAGCCCATGTCGGACAGGATGCGGTCCTCTGTACGGATGGTGACAGTGCTTACGATCTTTTCGCACGACAACGCGCCATGCCGCACTATCGCCTTCACCCCAAGAAGGGTCCACGGGTCATCGCCAAGGCTTTCCACATGCAGACCGTCAACAATCTGCACAGCCGCTTCGAGACCTTCATGAAACCATTCTGCGGACCGGCAACCAAAAACCTCCCCGCCTATGCCGCATGGTTCGTCTCCAGGCTCGTCGGCAATCAACAAGACGCAGAGAATGCCGCTTGGCAGATCGCCCTCGCTGCTTGATCAACACCCAATCCAGACACCGCCAAAAAAAAGCGCCGTAGAGCGAATCCTCAAGAAGGCAAAAACATTCCTGATTATCCCTTTTTCTCATCCAGCGATGATGGCCCGATACGGGCGCGGCTTGGCCTGCAGCGCGGCCCACATCAGGCGCTCGGTTATGGTGTCGAGTTGGTAGCGGCGGTTGAAGCGCCAGGCGAAGCTGGCGAGGTAGCGCTGGGCGTGTTTCTGGCTGACGTGGTGGTATGTTCCGGCGAGCGCCGTCTTGATGTTGCCGAGCGTCGTGTTCACCCAGTTGAACGACGGCCACTGCGCTGCCTTCTTGCCACTGCCGCTGAGCATCGGGAAGTGGTCGCAACCGGCGGCCTCGACGCTCCGCCAGCACGACAGGCCGTCGCTGACGATGTTGGTGCCGGTGGCGAAGCTCGACCGGGCCAGCTTGGCGATCTCGGCTTTGCGGAAGCCCTTGACCACGAGCAGCTTCAGGCGCCTCGGCTTGCGGTCGAGGCTCGTTTCGACCGCAGCGACGAACGGTGTCTTGCCGGCCGCACCGCGCCCACGCTTGCCGCCGCTGCGCACGCCGCCGAGATAAGCGTCGTCGAGCTCGACCCGGCCGCTCATCTTCGGCTTGCCGGCGTCGCGTTCCGCCATGGCGGACATCAGCTTCTGCTTCATCAGCCAGGCGGTCGGCTGCCGCACACCCAGTCGTCGCGCCAACTCGATCGAGCTGATCCCGCCCTTGGCCTGCGTCAACTCGTAGATCGCGCGAAACCACGTCGTCAGCGGCAGCTTCGTGCTGTGGAAGATCGTGCCCGCCGTGAACCCCGTCTGATGCTTGCAGGCGTTACACTGGACCTGCTTCCTGCTCTTCATCCGCGAATACTTTTCACAGCCGCACCGCTCACAGATAAAGCCGCGGCCCCAGCGCATCTCGAACAGCACCGCCAGGCATTGCGCCTCGGTCCCGAACCGCGCCCGAAACGCCAACTCGCTCAATCCACGCATCTTGGCCGCCAGATTATTCACTGTGCTCGCCTCCAATCCACCATAACCACATGATTCTGCTAGCATAGCTCTAGACGAAAATAATGGATAATCAGGAAAGGTT